>NZ_FOGG01000083.1 GCF_900111155.1 Pedobacter rhizosphaerae
ACATGCTGGCAACTAAACATAGGGGTTGCGCTCGTTGCGGGACTTAACCCAACACCTCACGGCACGAGCTGACGACAGCCATGCAGCACCTAGTTTCGTGTGATTGCTCACTTATCCATCTCTGGATAATTCACTAACTTTCAAGCCCGGGTAAGGTTCCTCGCGTATCATCGAATTAAACCACATGCTCCTCCGCTTGTGCGGGCCCCCGTCAATTCCTTTGAGTTTCACCCTTGCGGGCGTACTCCCCAGGTGGAACACTTAACGCTTTCGCTTAGCCGCTGACTGTGTATCGCCAACAGCGAGTGTTCATCGTTTAGGGCGTGGACTACCAGGGTATCTAATCCTGTTTGATCCCCACGCTTTCGTGCCTCAGCGTCAATAAGACCATAGTAAGCTGCCTTCGCAATCGGTGTTCTGAGACATATCTATGCATTTCACCGCTACTTGTCTCATTCCGCCTACCTCTAGTCCATTCAAGCCCGTCAGTATCAAGGGCACTGCGATGGTTGAGCCACCGTCTTTCACCCCTGACTTAACAGGCCGCCTACGCACCCTTTAAACCCAATAAATCCGGATAACGCTTGGATCCTCCGTATTACCGCGGCTGCTGGCACGGAGTTAGCCGATCCTTATTCTTCCGGTACATTCAGCTACTTACACGTAAGTAGGTTTATTCCCGGATAAAAGCAGTTTACAACCCATAGGGCAGTCTTCCTGCACGCGGCATGGCTGGTTCAGAGTTGCCTCCATTGACCAATATTCCTTACTGCTGCCTCCCGTAGGAGTCTGGTCCGTGTCTCAGTACCAGTGTGGGGGGTCATCCTCTCAGATCCCCTAGTCATCGTCGCCTTGGTGGGCCGTTACCCCGCCAACTAGCTAATGACACGCATGCCCATCTTTATCCTATAAATATTTGATCATTGTACAATGCTGTACTGTGATTTTATGCGGTGTTAATCCGAATTTCTTCGGGCTATCCCCCTGATAAAGGTAGGTTGCATACGCGTTACGCACCCGTGCGCCGGTCTCTAGAAAAGCAAGCTCT
>NZ_FOGG01000079.1 GCF_900111155.1 Pedobacter rhizosphaerae
TGTAGTCGGTAATATAGAATGCAGAGTTTTTGGTAATTAGGAATACAGTATTTTTGGCAAGAATGGTGCAGAGAAAATGGCACTAACAAATACAGAGTCCGATTCAAAAGTAGGTTAATATTTTTATGTTTCAAAGAAAGTTTTCCGGTTCTGTAACCTGAAACTTTCTCCGGTAAGGTTAACCACTTCACACTTAAAAAGCAACCTGTCTAGCAGTGCCGTAGCAATGACTTCATCCTCCAGCATTTTTGCCCATTCTGTTGGTTTTTTGTTCGTAGTAACTACAATTGAAGTTGACTCATAAACGTGGTTTATAAAGTTGAAAAAGGCCACTGCCATGTTCTTTTCCAATGGAAAAAGCATAATATCATCAAGCACGAGCATATTGGCTTTAGTTAACCTGTTATATTCAAGCATTTGCGATTTTACAAAGTCTTTTGTTCGGAGCGTATTTATAATCTCATCCATCGACCTGAAATAGGCTTTATAACCAGCTTTGACCGCATCACGGCACAATCCTGCCGCTAAATGTGTTTTTCCTGTTCCCGAGGGGCCCATTAATACCATGTTAAACAATTGATCCATCCAGTTTAGCTCTCTGAGCTGCGCCAGCCTTTCGGTCCTAAGCCCATTCTTTTCCGGATCGTAATGTTCAAGATCATTGCTTCTGGGCAATCCTGCTGCCTTCATCCGCTTAGCCTCATCTTTTTGCTGGCGGTGTTCTGCCTCGCTCTTTAATAGCTTCAGGGCAAACTCCATAAAGCCGATCCCGTTTTTTTCGGCATCGTTCACTATGCCATCCAACTTTACACCCATGCCTGTCAGCATGAACTTACTGCAAAGCTGCCTGATCTCCTGTTTTTGTACTTCCATGATTTCTGTTTTTATTATGGGGCCATATTGAATGGCCCCGTTCTGCTATTTTTGATTGAATATTTCATCGTAGTTATCCAGATCACTTTGTTGTGGAACGGTGTCTGCATTTCTGCGGCTTTCACCACTCAATGGGTTCAACTGGATTATTTTTACTTCAGATGTATCTTCAGCTTTATTCTCCCTGAGCATACTCTTTACAATTGCCTTGAAGTCTGTTGCACTTACAATGTTGTGGCTGCAAGCATAATCCAATGCACGTGAGGCAATCTGGGGATCCAGACCAATTACCGTGGACCTCAATAACTGAATCTGATCGCGAATATATCTGGGTTTGTCGTTTCTGATCTGACTGAGCCAGTTTATGGCTTTGAGTTTGTTTTCCATCAGATTACAGAAGTCCTCCATCATTTCCACAATAGCGGTTTCTTTGTCCCGGCCATGGTCCCTGGAAAGGATTTTCTGACCTTTGAGAAGGCAAAGCTCGTGCCTGCATATTTCAGTGTGGCTGTGATCCATAATGATGATCTGCTCATAGGTAACCTTGAGTAAAACAGTTTTTGCTTTTTTATAAGTGCCCAGTGGAACGCTGTAAACATTGCTTTTATAAGAGATCTTGTTATCCTTATGAACGGTATAGGCGGGATATTCCGGTGGCTTGGTCTGAGCTGGCTGCCAGGG
>NZ_FOGG01000076.1 GCF_900111155.1 Pedobacter rhizosphaerae
GCTCCTTCTGCTGGGCTCGAACCAGCGACCCTCTGATTAACAGTCAGATGCTCTAACCGGCTGAGCTAAGAAGGAATCCGGTTCCAAAAAAACTTGTTTCCTGTGCTTTACAACACATATACACTCGTTCGTTTTGGGAATGCAATATTAGGGCTTTTAAATTATTTATGCAATATTTGCAGTGAAAAATTTTTAAAAAAAATTAAAAAAAGATATATGAGCCTGATAATCATAGGTACTGTGGCTTTCGATGCTATAGAAACTCCTTTCGGAAAAACGGATAAAATTGTTGGTGGTGCTGCAACTTATGCCAGTTTAGCTGCTTCTTACTTCTACAATAAAGCAAAAATTGTGGCTGTAGTAGGTGATGATTTCCCAAAAGCAGATATCGATTCATTTAAAGATCATGGTATCGATACCGAAGGACTTCAAGTTAAAGCAGGAGAAAAATCATTTTTCTGGTCGGGCAAATACCACAACGACATGAACAGTCGAGATACTTTAATTACCGAATTAAACGTATTGGAAAACTTCGATCCGATTATCCCTGAAAGCTACCAGGACTGCGAATACCTGATGCTAGGCAATCTGACACCACAAGTACAGCAAACGGTGATTAAACGCCTTAAAAACCGTCCAAAATTGATCGTTATGGATACAATGAACTTCTGGATGGACATTATGATGGATGATTTACTGGAAACCATCAAATTGGTAGACGTATTAACCATCAATGATGCAGAAGCCCGTCAATTGTCTGGAGAATACTCTTTGGTTAAAGCAGCCAAGAAAATCTTAACCATGGGACCAAAATACCTGATCATTAAAAAAGGTGAGCATGGTGCTTTATTGTTCCATGAAGATAAAATTTTTTCCGCTCCGGCATTGCCATTGGCAGAGGTTTTTGATCCAACCGGTGCCGGAGATACCTTTGCAGGAGGCTTTATCGGTTATTTAGCTAAAGTTGGAACCATTAACTTCAATAACATGAAAAATGCAATCATCTATGGATCAGCATTGGCTTCTTTCTGTGTGGAGAAATTCGGTACCGAAAAATTATTAAACTTAACAGAAGAAGAAGTAGCAGCAAGAATTCAGGAATTCGTAAACCTGAGCGCCTTCACCATAGAGGCTTAATACTGCATAAAATATAATAAGGCCGTAAATTGATAACTAAGATTATTGATTTACGGCTTTTTGCTTTAGGCACCTTTTTGTCGAGAAAAAGACACTAAACGTACTGGCAGTGAGGAATAAAGAAACTCAAAAACAATCATTTAACCATATAAGCCACAGAAGGAATATCAGCACTAGCTACATCCTTCCATAGTCGGAATAGCATACTAGTCTATTAACCACCCCTTGCCCCTCCTAAATTAGGAGGGGAGCCGGCCTGTGCTTAGGATAGATAGTACCTTTGTAGGTTTGTTCAGCGCTATACCCAAAACGTTCACCTCCCCCAACCCTCGCCCAAGCACTGAAACTACTAGGTCGTAGCGAGACGCTACCAATGCTATTAAGTTAAGCTAAACCCTATCCTGTCTGAGCCTGTCGAAGACCTTCCTAATAAGGAGAAAACTAA
>NZ_FOGG01000074.1 GCF_900111155.1 Pedobacter rhizosphaerae
AAACTGAAAACAAATGAACCAGAGACATAAAAGGTTGGGATGATTAGTTAATGTTGTGCAACGGCCACTCAAGAAAAAGGTAAGAGCCCTTCTGGCGGCGAAGAATAAGAAATTATTAAGTCATAGCGAGACGCTACAACTAGAGAGGGACACTACAACTAGAAAAGAATTATCTGGTCTGTGGCACACCAACCGGTAGTTTAAAATCACTTGCATTCAGCCACGGAAACACAGAACACACGGAAAATTTTCCAGAAGGTTTGGGCGATCGCAACTCCCCTCCTTTTTTCAAGGAGGGGGTGCGGATGGAACGTGAATAGGGAGGGGTGGTTATTACAATGAATCTACCTCCCTTAATCCTAAAAAAGATTAAACCATAGAAGAAAATATAAGTACCTCAGCCCATCAGAGCCAGTACTTTGGCAAAGCAAATGCAATCCCTCTCCTGAAAGAGAAGGAATGAAAGGCTGTAAGTAAAACGCTACAACTAGAAAAGCTCGGTTTGGTTATGTTTCTATCAAGAAAAGGGTAAGAGCCCTCTGGGAGTGAAGAAAAAGCAATCATTTCCATCTGCCTTTCATTTAGTAATAACTACTACACAGCTTTACATAATAGTTTACATAATGAATAGAAATAGAGTGTAACCACTCGTTTTCCCCTATATTGCCCCATCAATCGACTCACTTCGATTAGACTATTTTGAAAAGCCTCGCTAGGAGTAATCGTAGCGGGGCTTTATCATAGGCTATTATTATCTTCTTTTGGCTACAGGCCCAACTCTTTGGTTGTAATTGACCTATCCAAGTCAACGTAATGTCATCATTTTCTCACAATCTGTGGTTGTAAAATTAAAACAATGATTACATGATAATTACTTAAACATAGCTTCTTATTTTTGCACCAAAATACCTCAAATGATCCCCAAGCGTCTTTACCAATTAGGCATTTTGTTGTTAACAGCATTGTCAATCATGCCTTTAGGGTTTTTATACATTCTGGCTGATATCTTGTATCTGCTCATCTATCATGTTTTTGGGTATCGTAAAAAAGTGGTGAGAGAGAATTTGCGCAATGCACTTCCTGAAAGAAAATTAGCCGAAATTATTGCCATAGAAAAGACTTTTTTCAGGTACCTGGCTGCTTTAATACTGGAGGTTGTAAAGGCAAAAAGTATTTCTAAAAAACAGCTTCAAAAAAGGGTAAAGTTTAAAAATAGGGATCTCGTTGAAGCATACCTCAATAATAATGAAAGCGTAATTTTTTGCTCTTCACACTATGGAAATTATGAATGGGTATGTATGGCTATTGGTATGGCTTTTTCAGCGCAGCATTATCCCATTTATAAACCGGTAAGTAATAAGTCTTTTGATAACTGGTTTTTAAAAATGAGAAGTAAATTTGGAAATAGGATGGTATCCATGCGCCAAACCCTCAGAACAATTCAAGCCAGTAAAGAGCAACTAACCATATTTACTTTTGGTAGCGATCAGGCACCTTCAAAAGACGATTCTCAATACTGGACAACACTTTTGCATCAAGATGCCGCTATTCAGTTGGGCGTTGAAAAAATAGCCCGAAAAACCAATAGGCCTGTGTTTTACCTCAAAACCAGCTATGTCAAAAGAGGTTATTATGAGGTAGATTGTATCCCGGTTTGTCTAGCTCCAGCCGAGACTAAGGAATTCGAAATCACAGAAATGCATACCCGTTTGTTAGAAGACTTGATCAGGGAAGAACCTGCATACTGGTTATGGAGTCATCGCAGATGGAAGTATAAACCAACCATCTCAGCAATTAAACAGACTTTCTCAGATAGTGTTCCTGTTGGTTAACAGACTGGTGAGGATTTAAATGTAATAATTCCAATCATATAAGCCATAGAAGAAAATTTAAGTGCTTCAGCCTATCATAAGCTAGCGGAAATACAATCCCTTTCCTAAATCCGCATTAAGATTCCCCCCAGCGAAGGAATGACGGGCGTTGAGGTGGTCTGCACAATGCTAATTTCCGTTCAAACCCAACAGTTCTTTCCCAAGTACGTTCTCCGGCCTAGCAGCATTTCGCCGGATAGGGCATCAATGGGTTACGAGTTGCGAGCTGTGGGTCAGGGTTGTCCGGTAAACTGGAAAAAAAGGGAAAAAAATAGGGGCCAAAGCCCCTACATAGTTTAGATTTGAAGTTCTCAAGCTTTAAAAATAAACCATGCGCAAAAATACATTTTTTACCGGA
>NZ_FOGG01000072.1 GCF_900111155.1 Pedobacter rhizosphaerae
GATATTCCCCATCACATCATAATTTAGATTCTCTGTCATCGCTCCAGTCGTTTTACCAGAATTGCTTAAACGGTTCAGCTTATCATAACCATAATCAAATATATTGGCTGTTGGAGAAAGTGTTCAACTAAGAAAATTTTAAAAAGAAGAAATAAAAATGGCGCCCGAAATCATAAGGGCGCTATTTTTTGCACTTGATGAACTTAGGGCAATAGCTGAAAAAGGCAACCAGGGTTTAGCCTGGAATGAACAAGAAGATGCATTGCTGGTAGAGCGTTTTAACGAAGGTATCAAGATTACCCAACTCGCCAAATTACACTCCAGGACTTATGGAGCAATTAAAGCAAGGCTCCTTAAACTTGAACTCCTGCAGAAATAACAAAGCCCAGCAATTTTTACATCGCTGGGCTTTGTTATGTAAGTTACCTTTTGGTCTTAACGAGATGCTAAGACCAAAAGGCCTAGAGCCACTATGGAATCTTAAGATATAAAGTATCTGGCTTTTGTTTCATAAAATTGGTGTTTTTAAGCACAAGCTTTAAACTATCCTTTTTAACTGAAAAAGACATTAAAGAATCATACCTGTCATATTGTTTTAAAGTCAATTCCTGGCCATTATCTAATTTCCTAACCTGTATCCCGCTTTGAACTGTTGCATTTCCATTGATTCGATACAAAATAATTTTATATGGTTTTCCTTCAACATTAATCACTTTCAATTTATCATTGCTGACTTCAAATAAATCAAAAGTTAAAAACATATATCCAATGTATCCTACAAATGCTATTACGATAGCCAGAATAGTGATTTTTATAATCTTACTAGTATTTTTTATCATAATAATTAAAGCCTGATTTAATCCATTTTTGATCTCTTGGATCATCTCCATAAGGTGGCAACATATATGTTGAAGTGTTAGACCCACCATAAGGGGTACTAGTGGTAGTAGTCCTATATTTTTGCCACTGTGGTAAAGATGTTCCTGCAGCTATTTGTGCTTTGCCTGCTTGAATTAGCAATGTTTCCGATGGTAAACCGTAGGCCTTACCAACTGCACCATAGTGGTGATTACCAAAATCTTGAGATTCCATAGTTTTTCCTTCAAAAGAAAAAGTTGTTTTACCATCATTACCTAAACCAATTATATGATCCTTATTATTTTTATAATCCCAATCTCCATGATTTTTTACTAGATTTTTGAATGTCCAAGGGCTCCAAATACCTTCAGCAGTTTTAATATTTTTATCTAACAAGTTTGAGTACACCTTGTCCATGCTGATATTCCCTCCTAACTCGCCGATTTTTTCGCCACCGGCACCAGTATTTTTAGCACTATAAGTCTTATCTATATCAGCCTCCGTTTTAGCTTTTTCATGAACATAAACTCCTTTATCTCCATCATCAACATTTTTCAATACAGTGCCGTATTTATCTAAATGGACTGACTCAGGGCCCATTCCATCCGGATCGATAAATCTCAAAGGATTATTGAATGCATAGTTATATGGAGAATGCCTTCTCATCTGTTCTGAAAACGGATCCACCACATTCCACCTGCCCACAACCGGGTCGTAGAACCTTGCCCCGTAATCATACTGCCCTAACTCCTCCTGCAACTCCTTGCCATTGTAAAGATATTTATTTGTATTCGCATTCGGCGAATTCATTTTTCTTAATCCAAAAGCATAGTAGTCATCTCGCTGGATTACTTCCAATTGCTGGGTTGTTGGATTGATGTAGAAAGTAGCTCTTACGTTACCTAGGTGGTCACTCAAATTATATTCATAACTATAATCACTACCCGTTCTTCTTGCTACCCCTGCTTCAGTCTGAATAAAATCAATGGTTCCATCTGTTTTGTAGTGAACGCCATCAATATAATCCACAATACCTGAAATACTTTGTTTCCTTAATTTTGCTCCTGAGGCATCATAGGTAAAAGTTACGTTAGGCCCGGTAATTTGGATTGGGAGATTGAGCTGGTTATATTCAATATTACTTATCCCCTTTCCAGTATCGCTTTTTTGATTGCCATTCGCATCGTAGGTGTAAGCACTGTTAATATAACCACTAACATTATCTAGCTTGTTGCCTGTGTAGTTTGGGTAGTTTATCGTCCCAAAACCCTCCCTGGTTAAGGTTTTAATATTGCCCATCACGTCATAGCTAAGTTCTTCGCCAAGGCTGTTGCCGGCAATGGCTTTGAACAATCGTTCCAATCCATCATATTGGTAACTGAAGCTATTGGCAATACCGTTAACATAATCCTGTCCGGCAATGTTTCCATTGTACTGTGGATAGGTACCTTCATTATATTTCAGGTTGATGCTAAACTCATTGCTTACACTACTTTTTAACCATCCCTGTTCATTATAGGCCAAAGCGGTATGCTGCGTATCGTTATGCAAGTGCTTACTTCTTAACTGCCCAATCTCGTTATATTCCAAATGACTCAAGGCAACCTCGCCCTGGCTGTTGATGTTTTCAAATGTGGCAATCTTCCTGCCCATATGGTCATA
>NZ_FOGG01000068.1 GCF_900111155.1 Pedobacter rhizosphaerae
CGTTGGGAGACGCCCTGATCCAGGAAAATGAGTATCTGTCTAATCTTATTCATGCTGAGCAGTTTGTTCGCCATATCTATAGGGGTAAGCTTGATGCTTGCCAAACCTATATAATTGGCCGGTTAAACTATGCCCAAATGAGTGATATGGTTAAATATAGTGGTGCACTATGTGTCGGAATGGCAGAGAAAAATAATCCTGAAATGAACCAAAAATGGTGCACTTTGCCTCGGAATATTTAATTAGCTCAAACAAAAACTGGTGTACTTTGGCTCGGAATGACTGGTGTACTATGCCTCGGAATGGGTGGTGTAGTATGGGTCGGAATATCCAAGTTTTTCCTTTAAAGTCCGCAAGGGACACTTGCTTACCACTGGCATCTGTTACCATGAAGTTTGGAGCTTTTTCACTAATCATTATTTTCTTCGCTTCCTCTTCAGCCTTCTTGTCTAACTGGGCATCAAATCCCGCCATATAGACGCTCACATCCTTCCCTGGGTTTAATGAGGCATAGCTCTTTTTCAATTCCTCTTTGACCAATTCATCGGCCTGGCCAGCTGCAGCTAGTTTTTCCAGTTCTGTAAATGATTCGCTATAATTACCATTTTTTTTTTTCTGCCGGGCTTTACATGAGGGACTAGTATACAATGGTCGTTATTTAGCAAGCAGCTTTTGGTTCGCATGCAGGATTTATCTAAACGGAATGCTTGGACGATGAGCTTATATACAAACATTTTTAGCTATGCAGTTCTTTATTGGGCATGTGCTGTACAGACAGTTGTTCGTTTCTGTTTTTGTTTTCCAGAATACGGCTGTCTTCATGGACCGGGAGGATAAAATTTAGATTTTAGACAGCCGGCATTTCTGCTGTTTTGTTAGCAGGATACTGCTTTTGATAAGCCCGGTTATCCCTGATGCAGGCGAAAACCCTCAGGATGAGTTTGAACCGGATGGCGTTAATGATGAGCATGCCGTGTTTGCCTTCCGAGGTTTTTCGCTCGAAATACTCCCTGAATTCGGTGGGGGATTTAAGTGCGCCCATGGCACAGATGTGCAGCAGTGATTTCATTTTCCGGTCGCCCATTTTCGATATCCTGCTCTTTCTGATCACGCTGTTTCCCGATTGGTAGGGGAAGGGCGCGACCCCGCAGAAGCAGGCAAATTTCCTGGGATCATTTATGTCCAGGAATTCATTGGTTTTGATCAGGATCTGAAGGGCGGTTTGAGGACCAATGGCGGGGACGGACATCATGAGCTCCATTTTGGATTTGAGCTGTGGGTCGGATTGCCAGATCTCCCTGATCGAGCGGTCGAGCTCAAGCAGGTTTGCTTTAAGGGAGGCTACGCTGCTGTCGCAGTGAAGTTTTAGCTCGCTATAGGTTTTGCTGTCGCTGAATTTTTTGAATTCTTTCAGTGGCACAGATAACCTGTTTTTGATGCTGCAGAGTTTTTCCCTCAATGAGGACAGGGCTGCCATTTGGCTGATGATATCCCGTTTGGGTTGCCAGGTTTTGAACTCTTCCCTGCATTTGTATAGGTACCTGGCGATTCTGTCCGCATCTATAGGGTCGGTCTTTCCCCTGAGGTTGCCCAGGGAGGACCTGATGGTGGTGGCGTTTTCATAAACGATGGTGGCTTTGGCCTGGTTTAACGCTTTGAGTAAAAGGTTGCCGTACATGCCGGTATGTTCCAGTCCAAAGATGCAGTCTTTTATTTTGATCCCATGGCCTAGGGGGAGTTCCTGGGTAGAGGCAGTAATGCTTTCGGTGGTGTTGCTCATTTTTCCCTGGACCATCCTGGTTTTGCCTTTAAGTATGGCATAGTCCAGCTGATCTTTGGAGATGTCTATGCCGATATAGAATTTTGCTGTATTTTTCATTGGATTTTGTCGGTTTACTATGGCTATTCCATTGTATCGGTATTTTTTTATCAGTGAAATGGGGATGGATGGTGATGTGATAAGGAGTTTGGGGGATTGTTAGTGTAGTCAAGACGGTATCAGATGGCCAGTAACGGTAGGGTTATGAATTAGGGAATAGGTCTTTAGCCTGCTTTGTCTTCTTATAGCGGTCCTACCGTCACCTGAAGTTTTAATAATGGCCTGGCTTGAATTATATGTTAGGTCTTTCCTGCGTGTCCATCTAAGTCTGATCAGGTTCTTATTAATCATCAGGTGTAAACTGGTTATCTGATAGGTTGTATCTGAATGTTGTTGATCTGGGGCTTTATCCGGCCCGATTGTGTACAGGTAAGTTTATGGTAAGTTTCGGCTGATGGTTTTGATATGGGTATACTAATTTAAGCTAAAAGGTTGATGGATGGTATAGGTGGATGGGTTTGGACGGAAAATGGGAAAGGTTTTATACGAAATGTAAAGGATGTGGGGAGGTGGGAGGTTGTAAGGGTGGGTTTAGAGAGATGTTTTTAGGGGTTGGGGGTGTGTTTTAATATCTTGTGGGCATAGTTTTTAGCAGGGGTAGAAGTTTTGTTTTTTTTGGATTTTGGGGACGGTGTTGTAGTTTTGGGTCTTTTGGGTTGGACGATTTTTTTTGGAAAGGTGAAGTGGTGCTGATCGGGGACTGTAGTCCTGCTCATGTTTATTGTCAATGTCAGTGTATGAATTGATTGAAAGCAATGGAACGAAAGGGTGTCGAACTTGGTGTGGTAATGGATTGTGATTTAGGATTTTGAATTCTAGTCGTTTAAGTTATATGACAAAAACTCACCTTTAGTTAATTTTGATTTCTGTTATTAAAAGACCCTTTGGTTTAGTCCTTATGAGTTAGGGTTAATCGGCGGAAAATCGACCCTATATGAGCACTGCGAAGCAATAGTAAATTTTGAAAAAGTGTTGAAGAATAAAGTTGAAGGACAGTATAGGAAGAAGAAATTGTAAGTGTTTTATGGATTGGTCAAATGACAAATAGTAGGACTTCACGCTAATATATTCCGGTATTGGTTGTCATTCTGGAAAAACCGATCTAACTGACTCCGTTTCGCCAAATCTATAATCGCAAGATAATCAATGATTTAATTTCAATGCAATTCCGGTGGTATGGGCTCAATGGGTTGCGGTTTATCCAGTCATAATACTAATCTCTGTTACGTTGTTTAATTTATCGTAACTGTCAGATTAAGTTTTGACTAATTCAGATTAACACTTATTGATTATATAGCTTCGTTATATATAGATAGCAATAAAGCTCAAAGTATTTATTTTTTAACACACAATCATCAACATTTTACTGATTGAAGGTTTTAATTTAATACTTTTTAAAATTTAACCATAAAATTGTTTGGTAGACATGTAATAGTGTTGCTTTTTAATCTGGCTGGGGAAAACAAGACTAGTTCGAATGGCAGAGTTGTTATCAACTCTGCCATAAAACTGGATCCAGTAAAAAGGAAGAAATGAATTGGGTTTTTGCATGATTTAGTTTATAAACAGCCAAAAAAAGCCTCGACCCTAGCGATATACTGTTCAGCTTCATTTTTATCTATGATATCATTGATGCAAATGCTGTCTGTGTAGGTGTGTCCGGCGCAGTTTCTCAGATTCACGATCTGCCGGCAAGTATTAAACAATGCTTCGGCTGAGTCATAATCTGAAAAGATGCTTCTCAGGTAATTTGAAAATTGAAGCAATAGCACGACACTATGGTAATTAAAGGTCGTATCTTTTGTTGGGGAAAGGTAATGAAGCAATTCGAAAATCTGGGTCAGTCCTCCAAAGCTCGATTTATCGTCTGTGTTGCTGATGTAATTCCTGAGAGGAAAGATGTTTATTTTCTCACCCGCCGCTAGCTGGTAATTGCTGTCGTTATCAATAAGGGTTATGCCAAGATCTGTAAATAACTGTCTGATAGCATTCGTATATTGGGAAACGTTACACCAATCAGAGACTTGCGTTGCAGTGAGTGGATTCTTGAAATCATAAATCCATTTAATCATCTCGAATTCCACTGCGCGGCCATATTGCAGGACTACGGGTGCGAAATCAGCTCCAGGTACAAGATTATTCAATAGGAATTTTCCGGTTGATAGATATCGGAGTGTTTTCGAATGGTTAATCTTGCTGATATCTATTACCTGCTCAACCTCGGCTTGGTAAGCTGACAAATCTGTTTTTGCCGTGTATTGATCAATGATCGCCTCCTGTGCTGTAATCTGATCTTGCAGTAAGGATTCACTTTCTGCCTTTGCGCTTTGCGTTGCAGCGAGTTCTTCTTCCAGCTCACGTTTCCCGGAGTTTGCTGTAGACAGATCGAGGTTGAGCTGACCAATCTTGGCATCATAATCCTTGATCGTTTCAACCGATTTTTTTAGTTCTTCTTTGTTTGCGTCGTAGTCTGCAATGAAACTATTCCGCTGGATATTGAGCAAGCTCATTTTCAGTTCGGTCTGTTCATCGAAAAATCCCTTTCCAAAATAGGTTTGATAATCAATGCTCCCATCTTTATCAATCTGAACATGACTGATATACCGATCTTTCAGGCCTGCTGCAACATCGTCTGGATGGTTGAAATAATACATTTTTACATCTTCAGGTGATACTATCTTACGTCCGATATATTCCTGGAACTTATAAATCAGGTATTCACTATGGGTTTCCAGAAGAAATTGAATGTTAAACCTGGAAGCCGCATCGATGAGCAATTCTGCCATTTTTGATTGTAGTGATGGGTGCAAATTAGCTTCAGGTTCTTCTATAAGCAGTGTAGAGGCGTTAAAATAAATGGTTCTTTTTTCTGGGTAACCTTCATGATTATTGAAATCATACTCGTGCCTCATTTGATGATTATAAGCCACTATCGCTATTTTCATAATTATTGGTAGTAGCTGTGATACACCGTATCCCAGGTCGACTAGTGGTGTTTTTGTTCCGTCGAAATTCACCAGAAAGATCCTGGTCAAACCTATCTCCTCATCCCTGAAGACTGAAAGTTCTTTGCCTATATTAAAGCCTTTAAGTTTCTTTGTGCCTTTTTCGTCAATTTCTCCTTTACCAATCCAGAAGTTTATAAAATTTTGGATCGACGTATCACGGTCTGGGTATATAGATGAGAATTCCCTTGCAAGCTGAATGTCTTCACTGTTCTGCTCGTCAATAAACCAGGCCCTGCCTCTGCCCCTTGCGGTGGGTAAAAAATAGACCTTGTTTAAACTGTCAATTTTCTTTTTGACCGCAACAAAGAAATCATTTTCTATTGCGCCCATTAAGGTGGTAAATAGCTGGCTATTCGGTGAAGTAGTAAAAATACCTGAAACTTTGCTGAACTCTTTTTCTACATCACTCTCTTCCGCTATACCAGTTTTTTCAATTTCCTGATCAGCAAGCGCGATATTAATTTCCATCCCGCTCAAAATATTTGAAAAGCTGTGTTGGAAGCATTCGAGAACTTTACTTTGATTATTGTCCTTCCCGAGAAAAAGGTCCTCAAAGACACTTTTTTCTGTTATCTCTAGAGCTGACTTTACTGTCGCTGTGAGCGCCGAATAATTGGAGAATAAACTTTTTCCAGGAATGAACTTGGCTTTAAAATCATCATAACCATCGTTTTCACGCCTGAAAAAAGGTAAGTCAAAAAATGCATGTTTGTATTTTTCAATTCTATTAAACAGATCAAGGGTAAAATATTCTTCCGTTTTTTCATTGGGTTCGAATCTGTCTTTTTTTTCCAAAGCCGTATCCATAACCATTTTGATTATTTTCTTTAAGTCGAGACTGGTTTTCATTTCCCATTCGCTCCATCCTTCATAATCCACCCGGTATTCGATGATATTTGTCCAATGCAAATACTCGCCATCTTTTAAAATCGCAACATGCTTGATGCTATGGGAAACCGATACCTCCCCAGGAGCAGCATTTTTCGGAATAGATCTGTCGAGGTTATATCTAATCTCTAGCGTTGCATCTATTTCACGGCTATTACCCAGTTTTATGGGAAATGAAAATACCAGATCTTCATCTTCATTAAACACGGGGAGTGTACCCTGGTATGTTTTATTCTGTTTTTCAAAATCCCTTAGCCTCGTATACATATGCTGACTAGAAGGCTTGTTCGATTTTTTAGCAGCTGCCATCATGCCACGGTTATACACGCGCTCCAGGTCTCCAAGCTGATGTTGCATCGTCTTAAAATCCAGGGTCTTTGCATTGATCCCGTCTTTAAAGTTATGAACCAGAAATTCTATGGCTTTGAATACTGAGCTTTTTCCTGCATTATTTGTTCCCGTGATTATCGTAATGGGGGCGAACTTAAGTTCTTCAATCTTAGTAAAGGTCCTGAAATTTTGCAGTCCTATCCCTTCAAAGTTTGGCATTGCTGTCGGTTGATTTAGCGGTTATTTATTTTAGATGCGGGTAAAATAAGTAGAAAAAGCGGATTTCCATAGTAGAGAAATACACTTGTAGCAATAAAGCAAATTTGAATTGGGGGTAATATTTAGGAATCGCTTCTGTATCACTGACTTATACTTAGTTTATTCAAGAAAGAGCCTGCAGCTCCCCATCAAGGCCAAACCCATTTTTTGAATTTGACTGTTAATCAGAGGGTTGCTGGTTTGAGTTCGGTGGAAGCACCTATATATCAGTCATTTAGGTATAATTCTTCTGTGTTGCTTATTTCGGCGAAAGTGGTCGCCTAATCCGCGTTTATGCTGATAAGCCTTTTCGCTCTAACGTGGCAAACTATTCCGCACCAAGCTGGTCGTTTTGATCTATCGATCAACACTCTTTTTTACTGCTTTTTTAGTCGGAATTTGGCTAATTACTGAAGACCATTAATTGCTTTGTCTAAAATTCGGAGTTGATCTTTAAGTAAGATCTGGAAAACAACCCGCATATCACGCTATGTAAGGCACTTTTCGTGGTGTTTTGAGACAGAATTTAGGGATAAGCGTTTAAGTTGCTGTGAAGATTTTTTAAGCTAAGTTAATTAACTAGGAGAAGATCAATTGAATGAAAATAGATGAGGGAAAGGAACAAAATTGAAAAATCCCGGTAATCATTTTAGCGACCAGTTTGGTGCGGAATTGCTACGCTACTATTCCCCAAATACGCACTTTGGAAAGCGCAGCAGTGATCATCATTTTTCTCGAAATTCTCATTGCTCCAGATATATTATGACCAGGCGGGCGTCTTTTCCCAATCATCTGGAAAACCCATGAAGGAAACATTGATTTTTGGGTATTCTGCGAGTAACCCCTGGAATTTTTTAGGCAAGCTGTGTTCTGGATTAATTACATCCAATAGCCTGATCATAATGCTTAGCGTACCATAGTAACTAATGTTAAAGTTATCTGCTATTGTCCCGCTAAATTTGAATTCTTTACGTTCGGGAACTTTAAAACGATCTGCTGTTGTACGACGGTTCCAAAGCCGACCGTGATGAGCGCATATATTACGAATATTGGTTAGATAAACAAGCCAAGTTGATAAATACAGGTGGGGTATGCCAAAACCAGATGCGACTTCCTGTCTCGTCCTGAAATAGCTTGTCATTAAAAATTGAAAAATGGCAACAAAAAACAAAGACAAAACAAAAATTTCGACCAGGAAACCTTGGGGTC
>NZ_FOGG01000067.1 GCF_900111155.1 Pedobacter rhizosphaerae
TACAAGATCAGCACGCTATTACAGGCTAGTTCTGGACTGCCTAGAAAACAAAATTAAGAAAATATTATTTGGAAATCAACACAGAATCTTAGGTGATTAATGTGTTGTGGGTTATGTGTTGCGTGTTATGGGACATGATGCTTAATACTTTCCAGGCACAAAACTTAGTTGCCTTAGATGCCTTAGGTGGTTAATGTGTTGTGGGTTATGTGTTGCGTGTTATGGGACATGATGCTTACCCCCTACTGGTACAAAACTTCGTCGCCTTAGGTGGTTAAATCAATCGGGATTCTTTACAACCTATCCATTCGCAAGATAAAATCAGTATCTCCCGCCAACTGCAATCCTTTTTTAAGCGCACCCGTTTGAACATCATAAACCCAAATATAATTACCCTCATTAGTTGAATTTACAGCAATGTAAGCGGTATTTCCCTCTACCAAAACACATTCTCTTCTCGTTCCCTTATCTAAAGGAAGTGCCAGTTTTTTAATGGCTTTGCTTTTAAGGTTTAGTTCGTAAAATTCGAAATGAGCAGTACTGTAGTGATCGCCTAAACCCTTAAAAAGATCCTTTCTTTCTGAGCGGATAATTACCTTATCGTTCCCCAAATTCCACATGCCATAAGCATGGTTCTGAATGACTGAGCCCGAAATATCGAAGAAATAGTCGCGATCCAAAGTATCTGTATTGGCCTTAATCCTAAATATCCCCGTTGGAATTTCAGGGCGATTACCTAAAGCAATGCCTGGGCACGACATAAAATAATAATCCTGATGCGCATCGCTAAAATTATATGACTGAATGGTATTTACTCCTCCAGGATAGGTAGAGCGGGTATCCTTTTCAGTTTTAATCAGTTCCATATCCGGATAACTTAGCTGTGAAACATAAAGCGTATCACTCGTTGCATAATTGGATATTCCGGTTGAATGATGATAGGTATAACCCACCAACAAACTGTTTTTTCTTTTTTCTACCAGGCCTATCGAAAGTGTGGTAAAGATTCCTGAAGGTTTTGGAATCTCCATTGTTCCCGCCCTGATCGTTTTCATTCTTTTAGTATCAATGAGGGCAAATTTGGTTTCATTGTAACCGGAAATGTTTAAAGCTGTAAGCAAAAGTGTATCCTTTCCAAGCCAGTTAAAATTTTCTATCGAATAATCTTTAAGGTTTAAAGTATCAATCATTTTTAACGTTCCCTCTTCCAGCTTAAACTTTGTAAAAAGTCCTTTTTTCCTATTCAGGTGATAATAATAGCCTTCCTTTATCATCACATCACGATCCATATCTTTCCTATCCAGAAGCACGCCATCAGTTTCAGGCTTTAAACTTCCATCCGTTAATGAATTGCTGGTAAGCAGGTATTCATTTCCATCCTTCGCCAAAATGTAAAAGCTATATTTTGCTTCAGCATCTGATTTGTTTAGGCAACCAATCGCTCCAAATAGCATCAAAACCAGTAAAGACAAAATAAAGAAGCGACGAGTAAGGAAATTAATCATGTATACGGAAAGGGAATTTAGATATCAAATTGTGTGGTAATCTGCTTTTGCATTACAGGGGGAAGATCCATTAAATTGCGTTCGCTCACCACAATAATGCCTTCAGCTCCCGCTTTATTTTTAAGAATGATATAGGTTTGTCCCTTTTTCAAGGTTACTTTCTTCTTCGTTCCCTCAAACAAAAGGTCTACATCTTTTTTAGGCGAAATTAAAAGGCTTCCCGATAAGTCGATTACCCCTGCAACATTGTTTATTTTAGCTACCGTGTTAGGTCCGATAGCTACGCTATATCCATTTGAATTAATATGTTTAACCTCCTGTGTGGAAGCATTATTAAGCGAGATAAAATCCTTTTCATAGAATGATGTTCCTCGCGTTAGCCAATAGCCAACAGTAGCGATTAAAGCAATAAATAACGATGCAGCGATGGCACCTTTAAACATAAAATAAGTGTTGCTCCTTGTTTTTAGTGTGGTTGATGCAGGTTCTTTGATAAAATCGGCATCAATACCTTCCCAGATGCTCCTTTTGAGATCAGATTTGTTGATAGCTGGAGGCAATGGAGCTAGATCGTCTACTTCAGCGCTAAATAACCATTCCTCCACCAACTTACGTTCCTCTGGTGTGCAAAGGTTAGAATGATATCGCTCTAAAAGTTCCTGATTAATGGCCATTAATAAATCTGTTGAATAATTTGATCTGCGCTATTTGCAAACTTAATAAAATATTGCCTTTAAATATAAGTAGCGCAACCCGCCTATTTCCGTAACCCTTCACAAAAATTTATTAATAATGAGCCAGTCCCGATTTAATTCTACTCATGGCTTTGGTGATGTGGTATTCTACAGCTCTTTCAGATATGACCAATAAACTGGCTATTTCGCCGTTGCTCATTCCTTGCTCCCTGCTCATCTTGTATACCCTTTTACATTGACAAGGTAGGGTGTCTACCAAATCATCTAATTTCTCTTTCAAATCGTTAAACAAAATCTGTTCTTCAGTGCAGTTACTGGCATGCAAACAATCCATCATCTGGAATTCCATATGTTTTTGCCTGTTCACCTTATTTCTGATGTATTCGAAAGTTTTAAACTTAGCCGCCCGGATGAGGTAATGCTCTACTTTTTGGAGCTGAAGTTCTTCTCTACGCTCCCAAAGGGATTTGAAAATCTCCTGAACCATTCCCCTGGCAGGTTCCAGTTCTTTAATGTTGTTGTAACAAACCGCAAAAACCTTCTCCCAATATAAATCATAGATTTGCTCGAACGACTTTCGATCAATCTTGATAAAATTATCTGAAAATGCTGAAATTGCCTGTTCTTCCAAAACCTTTATTTGATCCGGCAAATATAAGTTATTTAGATTAATTAAAAATAGTAAACGGAATTTATAAATGCTACAAAGGATTGGATGCTGTGATTAGCCAGAAGAAATGGGAAAGGGGTAACCACCTTAGGCACCTCAGACTCCTTAGGCTGTTAATTCCGCTATGGGTTATAACTAAGCTCCAATTAGCCTTTGCGTTTCTCTGTGCAAAACTTAGCGTTCTTTGTAGTTAATTTTGCCACGGAAGCCACGTGAAATGGCAATGAAGCCCCACATGATTAATTCGGATGCGGCTCTGATACACTAAGCCCCAACCAAATCCTCTGTTTTTGATAAAAACTTTTCCATAGCCATCTTAATATCCATATCCATTCTATTGGCCAGTACAATTAGCCACCAGATATTTTCAGCCAGTTTATGCTCTAACTCCTCATGAGCATAGGCTTTCGGCCAGCGCTCTTGCTGGGCCATAACATTCCGACCGACTAATCCTGCATCACTTAAGTAAGCTAAAGCATCTTCTTCGATGCTCCATTCCGAACCATGATTTAAATGTTCTAATTCATGGTATTTGGTCCTTATTTTTAAGGCACGTGCTATAATTTGATCAAAATCTGAGTTTTTCATGGTAATTTTAATTAGGGTTATTAATTTAAGGTTTCTGTACGGATGCCTTAAAAGCTTTGGGTGTTAGCTTTGTTTTGGCCTTAAACAGCTTATTAAAAGATTGCGGATGCTCAAAGCCAAGTTGGTAGGCAACTTCTGCAATGCTGAGGGTATCTTTTACCAAATATGTTTTTGCTTTTTCAATAATCTTATCGTGGATAAAATGCTGCGTATTTTGTCCAGTTAGGTTACGCAGCAAATCGCTTAAATATCGAGGTGATAGGTTCAGTTTTTCTGCCAGGGCATTCACAGCAAGTAAACCATTTCGAATGGCATTTTCATCCTTAAAATAATCTTCCAGCAGGATTTCCAATTTACTCAACACCTCATGATTAACCACCTTCCGCGTGATAAATTGTCTGTTGTAAAAACGGTTGCTATAATTAAGCAGCAGTTCAATCTGAGAGATCATCACATCTTGACTGAAATGATCAATGCGTTCATTCAATTCGGATGCAATATGATTGAAAACACTAAGAATAGTTTGCTTTTCCTTTTCCGACAAATACAAGGCTTCTGCCGCGCCATAACCAAAGAAACCATAGGTTGCAATGGTTTGACTTATTGAATATGGGCGAATAAAATCGGGATGAATGTGCAACGACATCCCCTCGTAATTGGCTTCCTCATCCTGCATTTTTAAAATTTGCCCCGGAGCAACAAAAGACATTCCTCCTTCTTCGAAATCATAAAACCCCTGTCCATAACGTAGCCTTCCTTTAAAATTTGTTTTAAAGGAAATTTTATAAAAATCGAGAATAATTCCTTGCTCAAAATCTTTGGGATCAAAAATGGCCTCGCCATAGTTAATTATGCTAATTAATGGATGGAGGGGCTTAGGTTGTCCCATTGCTTGATGCAGCTCTGAAAGTGACTGGAATATTTTGGGCTGATTTTTCATAAGGTAGTTTAATCGCTTTACGAATTTACGAAATGTTTTACCGTAGTGATATTCCAGCTAACGGTAGGCTGATCAATCATATCATGCACCATCGAATCACTTAAATCAATCATCAGTTTGTGCATCGCGGCTCTTCCCTCTGCTTCACTATTCCAGAAAAGAAGATCATAAATAATCCCGCCTAATTCGAACATATTTCTGGAAAGAAAGCCCTTTTGGTGTCTTAAAAAAACATCTATTTCCTGGTTAGCCTCAATAAATTGTGCCAATGTACAGTTATTCAGTTTAAAAGTAGTGAGTTCTACAGCCATCATTTTCCTGTTAAAAAATAAATTGATTTTTAATCCTTTGAACCTGTTCTTCTGCACCTAGCCTTATACGCTCCTCATACAATGCAGTAGCATCTTTTCCAACAACATACCGCAGTTTTACTGTACCATCATTTACGGCTGTAAATACCTCTTCTGCAATATCTTCTACCCGGGCATATTGGGCAATTTTTTCGGAGCTATACCCTTTGCTTACTTCAACAGTTAACTGACTATATGCCTCATGCTGGCCTACATCTACAGAGCGGGTAGCAAAATCCGTTTGAATCCCGCCAGGTGCAAGTACTTTAACCACCACGCCGAATTGAGCCAGTTCATACGACATACTTTCAGAAAACCCGTCGACGGCAAATTTGGTAGCACTGTAAATAGAACAGGTTGGGAAACCAATAATCCCGAAACTGGAGGTTACATTAATAAACATGCCTCTTCTTTTTGCTCTAAAATAAGGTACAAATGCCTGGGTAATTCGAATTACTCCCATTAAATTTGTAGCGATCTGACGTTCTATTTGTGCATCTTCAAAACTTTCCAGTGCACCGATTAAGCCGTATCCCGCATTATTAAACACTACATCTACCTCATAGTTTTCCACAACGTTTTTTACTGTGGCCTGAATTTGCGCTACATCGGTTACATCCAAAGGAAGAAGGATTACATTTTCCAACTTTGACACCTCAAATTCATTGTCCACATTTCGCATGGTAGCAATTACCCTCCAACCTTGTTTTTGAAATAATTGAGCAGTGGCCTTTCCTAAACCTGATGATGCTCCTGTAATAAATATGGTTTGCATAATTCTTTGTTTTAAAATTTACTATGCAAAGATGAACGTATTGAAATGCTAAAAATGAGTCGTTTTGCAGGTAATATTAGTCGAATTGACGATCAGGAACTTTCACCATCTCAACGCCACCCCCAGGCTTATCGCCTATGAACATTGTTTTTCAAAATCCAGCGAACTAAACAAACTAAAACGTTTTATTTGCATCATAATTGATACATATAGAATTTTAATTCACTTCAAATCTCTTTCAAAAAATACTAGTTTTGTTTTATCCTACGGAAATTCTAATCATGAAAAAACCTATTCAATACCTCCTCACATCATTTCTTTTATTAGTTATTGGTGCTGGCAATGCTGTTGCACAAACCCCAAAACAACCGGTAGATTACGTTAATCCCTATATTGGTAATACCAGCCATTTACTGGTCCCAACCTACCCTACCGTACATTTACCCAATAGCATTTTACGTGCTTATCCAGAGCGTGAAAATTTCACCAGCAATACCATTAATGGCTTACCGCTTGTTGTAACCAGCCACAGAGGAAGTTCTGCTTTTAACCTTAGTCCTTACCAGGGAAATTTAGAAAATGTAAAAAGCACTATCCGTTACGGTTACGACAATGAAATTATTAAGCCCTACTACTACGAAGTAGATTTAGATGATTACGGTGTAAACGTCAAATTCGCTCCCTCACATCAATCGGCGATTTACGATCTTCAATTTAATCAAAGCAATCTTCCCGCCTATTTAATTTTAAATACCAGAGATGGCGAGTTAACCGTTAATCAAAATACCGTAAGTGGTTTTCAAAAATTAAGCAACAATACAAAAGTGTTTATTTACTTTGAAACAGACCTACAACCTGTTGAATCGGGAACGCATCAAAATAATTTAATTGATTCGAAAAATAAATCGACTTCCGGACGTAATGCTTATCTGGTGCTTAAGTATCCAGCCAAAACCAAACAGATCAAAGTACATTACGGAATTTCCTTTATCAGTGTTGAGCAAGCCAAAAACAACCTACAGCGAGAGATAAAAGATTATAACCTGAACAGCGTTGCTCAAAAAGGCAAAGCAATCTGGAACGCTACGCTGGGAAAAATCCAGATCGAAGGGAGCGATGAAACTGCCAAAACGATATTTTATACCTCACTTTACCGCACATATGAAAGGATGATCAATTTATCGGAAGATGGAAAATATTTCAGCGCCTTTGACGGAAAGATTCACAACGATAATGGTACGCCCTTTTTTACCGATGACTGGATATGGGATACTTATCGTGCTACCCATCCGCTTCGCGTGATTATAGAACCTAAAATGGAAAGTAACATGATTAATTCTTACCTGCGTATGGCACAACAGATGGACGATCATTGGATGCCTACTTTCCCTGAAGTTACGGGCGATAGCCGCCGGATGAACAGTAACCATGGTGTTGCGACTATTATTGATGCCTACAACAAAGGTTTAAAGTCTTTTAATCTGGAAGAAGCTTACCAATATTGTAAAGCTGGAATTACCGAGAAAACATTGGCCCCATGGTCGGCCAAAAAAGCGGGTGTTTTAGACCAGTTTTTTAAGGATAAGGGCTATTTTCCTGCTTTGCCGGCAGGCGAAAAGGAAACTGCTCCAGAGGTTCATGGCTTTGAAAAACGCCAACCCATAGCGGTAACGCTGGGTACCGTTTATGATGAATGGTGCTTAGGTAACATTGCCTTGCAACTGGGCAAAACAGATGAAGCCAAACATTTTCTGGATAAAAGTTTAAGCTACCACACGGTTTTCAATCCGGAAACTAAATTCTTCCACCCCAAAGATGCCAACGGAAAATTCATTGAGCCTTTAGATTATCGTTTTTCTGGTGGCTTAGGGGCAAGGGAAACCTACGACGAAAATAACGGTTGGCTATATCGCTGGGATGTATTGCATAACGTGGGCGATTTGGTAGAAATGATTGGCGGCAAACAGGCTTTTGTAGATGAACTGGAGAAAATGTACAATACTCCATTGGGAAAAAGCAGATTTGATTTTTATTCGCAATTGCCCGATCACACCGGGAATGTAGGACAATTTTCTATGGGCAATGAACCGGCCATGCATATCCCCTATTTATATAATTACGCTGGTCAGCCCTGGCGCACCCAAAAGCGTGTCCGCAGTTTACTGGCCCAATGGTTTCGTAATGATGTGATGGGGATTCCGGGCGATGAAGACGGCGGCGGACTCACCTCCTTTGTCGTATTTTCACAAATGGGCTTCTACCCTATGACCCCAGGTTTACCCATGTATGTTATAGGAAGCCCTGCTTTTGCCAATGTGAAGCTGGATCTTGGAAATGGTAAAAAGTTCGAAATCTCTTGTCTAAATTATTCACCAGACAATAAGTATGTCCAATCGGCTAAGTTAAATGGCCAGGTGTGGAATAAATCCTGGTTCTCTCACGATGACCTGATGAAAGGTGGCAAACTGGAATTAGTAATGAGCAAAAGACCTAATAAAGAATGGGCGGCAGATGCAAATGCTGTTCCACCTTCCTTTAAGATGCCAGGAAAATAGGTCATATTTTGTTAACAATAACTGCCGTACTTCTGTGTATCTTTGATTGACTAACAAAACAAACAATGAAAAAAACAAGACTATTTTTAACCCTGCTTTGCCTGGTGGGCTTAACAGGTATTGCAAATGCGCAAGCCCCAGCTGCTGCTAATGTTGCAGAGTGGGAAAGAGCCAAAGCTTATACCAAAGAATATTTAGATGCCATGCCTGATTCTGGCTACGCGCTAAAACCTACTCCTGAGATGCGTTCCTTTGCAGAACAAATGTTACACCTAACTGATGCCAATTATGGTTTTACGGCACTTGCTACGGGCGATAAAAGTCCTTATGCTTTAGGCGAAGTTGAAAAGATTACCGATAAATCTAAAGCAAATGTAACCAAGCTGGTAATGGATGGATATGACTACGCTATTGCTGGTTTAAAAAAACTAACACCTGCACAGCTGAATGAAAAGGTAAAACTTTTTAACCGTTTTGAAATGACTAAGGAAATGGTATTTGTAAAAGATTTTGAGCATCAAACTCACCATCGCGGTCAGGCAACAGTATACCTTCGTTTAGCTGGTGTAAAACCACCGCAAGAAAAACTTTTTTAAATGGGTTATGTGTTGTAGGTTATGTGTTAAGAGACTTTGCGGCAGTTGAACCAATACGTCGTGGCACGTACCCTACAGCACATTTAAGCTTGTTAATAAGTAAAGACATTGTATCCTGGTATCCAATAGCACACATTTAACCACCTAAGGCTTCTAAGGCATCTAAGTTTTGTACCTGGACAGTTAAGCATCATGCCCCACAACACGCAACACATTTAACCACCTAAGATTCTGTGTTGATTTCCAAATAATATTTTCTTAATTTTGTTTTCTAGGCAGTCCAGAACTAGCCTGTAATAGCGTGCTGATCTTGTA
>NZ_FOGG01000064.1 GCF_900111155.1 Pedobacter rhizosphaerae
GTACTAACTAATCATTCAAAATTCAATAATTATAGAGCATGGAATTAGAAGACTATGCTAGTCACATTCAATCAATCAATCATTCAAAACTCAATAATTATATAAAATTAGTGAATGAGAGAATTTAGAATGAGTGAATGTGCAGGTGTACTAACTAATCATTGAAAATTCAATAATTATAGATGATGGAATTAGAAGACTATGCTAGTCACATTCAATCATTCTATCATTCAAAAATCACTCATTCAATCTTCAAAACTTCACTCCTTAATTCAATATATCTCTGATATCGTCCTTACTTAAGGATTTAAAGAAGCTCTCTTCGGTGGTAATTAGTGAGTTTGCCAAAGATCTTTTGCGTTTCTGCAAGGCTAAAATTTTCTCTTCTACGGTATCTTTTGCAATGAATTTATAGATAAATACCTTTTTATCCTGCCCGATACGGTGTGTTCTATCGATCGCTTGTTGCTCTACCGCAGGGTTCCACCATGGATCAAGAATAAAAACATAGTCAGCTTGTGTTAAGTTCAAGCCTACACCACCCGCTTTAATCGAAATGAGGAATACTTTTAGGTCTTTATTTTCTTGAAACTCTGATACAATTTCTCCACGATTTTTGGTTGCACCATCTAAATAAGCAAAAGGAATGTGTTCATTTTCAAAGTGTTTTTTGAAAATATCCAGATGCTTTACAAACTGAGAAAATACCAAAACTTTGTGTCCGCCTTTTAATACGTTGTCTAAGGTATGAATCACATTCTCAAATTTTCCGGAGTCAGACACGTAGGTGCCATCAATCATTACCGGGTGATTCGCCAATTGTCTTAATGCGGTTAAGCCTTGCAGCAATTGAACTTGCTTCTGGGCAAAAGTTCCATCATCCATACTTTGCAATAAATCATTGCGGTATGCCGATTTGGTTTTTTCGTAATATGCAGCCTGATCTTCACTCATATCACAATAAATAACCTGTTCAGTTTTAGCCGGAAGCTCTGCTGCTACCTGTTCCTTGGTTCTGCGAAGTACAAAGGGTTTAATAATCGTTTGTAGCTTACGGGCTTTTTCTTCGTCTTTCTTTTTCTCTATCGCCTGCACGTATTCTTCATAGAAAAAAGCCTGCGTACCCAATAATCCAGGGTTTAAGAAAGTAAGCTGCGACCATAAATCGCCAACCGAGTTTTCTACAGGGGTACCACTCAATATTAACCTATGGCGAGATTTTAAACTTCTTACAGCTTTAAATGATTTTGAAGAAGGATTTTTAATGTTCTGGCTTTCATCCAAAATTACGTAATTGAAATAAAAGCTCTTCAGTTCGTCCACATCAACACGCGTTACCCCATAGGTGGTAATTACAATATCATAGTTGGCAAAATTAGCTACGTCTTTATTCCTGTTGGTACCCGTGTGGGCAAGAATTTTAAGTTTTGGTGTAAATTTCTTAGCCTCGGTAAGCCAGTTATAAATTAACGAAGTAGGCATAATAATCAAGGAGGTTGTATGGGTTTCTGCCAGTTGATCGTCTTCCTTAGCCTTTTGAAGCATAGCCAGGGTTTGAATGGTTTTACCCAATCCCATATCATCGGCTAAACAACCTCCGAAATTATATTCACGTAAAAAGCTAAACCAGTTATAGCCTGCTTTTTGGTAATCTCTTAAACTGCCCTTAAAATTTACGGGCATTTGCGTATCAGCAATATCTTCAAAACCTGATAAGCGTTGCAGTTTTCGCTCTAAAGTAACATTGGCTAAACTATCCTCAGCTAAATCATTGATTAAGCCAATATGATGCTTTTTCAGCTTCAATGTTTTTCCAGCTTCTGCCAAACTGAACAAACTGCCGTACTGCGTAAACCATTTTTCAGGTATAATCGCCACTTCGCCATCTGGCAAAATGAATTCTCGCTTTTTATGAAGAATATGTTGTTTTAACGATAAGAATGGAATCTGATATTTTCCAAACCAAACTACAGCATGGATATCAAACCAATCATTACCTTCTTTTACTTCTAAATCTATTTTAGATGCACCAAAAACAAAACGTTTTTGACCCGTTGCCTGTTCAATTTCAAAACCCGCGGCCTCTAAAATTTCAATGTGCTCGTTTACCCAGTTAATGGCGGCATAGCTTGGATTATCCTCATCAGCTGCAACCTCCAGATTACTGAACAACGAACTTGTTTTTTTAAGCCCTAAAGAAAGCAGCAGGTTAAATTGTTTTTTCTCCCATTCAGCAGATCTTTTTATTCGGTGAAAAATATAGTTGTCGGCAATTTTTTCTAATCTTACCGTTACTTTATGTGCATTTTCTACCGGAAAAATATATTCACCGTATTTAAAATAGAGTTGTATTTGAGATAAACCTCCATCCACATACAATACCTTAATAATAGGAATGGCCTCGAACTGTTCAGTCCTGATCTCAAACCCTTCTGCATATACGTGGTGCTTCTCAATAAGTGGAGCTACAAATTTCTCAAAATAAGTAGCTTCAGTCGTTTTCGGAATGGCAATGTAGCGTTTGTTCAAAAACGGTTGCAACTTCTTCCCTTCAATATCCTGGTCAAAGAAATAGAGCACATCATTTAACAACAACCAGGCGGGTTTATTGCTAATGATCTGCGCATCCTTAAACATGAACTCAATACGCAGATTTTGGTATTTGATGGTTGGGAAATAGCGGGTTTCAGTCTCATTTCTCCTAAAATGAAAAAGGATAGATGCCGGTTCTGCTGCCAGTTCGATCTTGCGCTCCACGGGCCAACCGTCTTTATCCATCAAATAAAGTTCGTCTTTAACCTTTAGCAGCTCTAAAGCCTCAGCTAATTTTTTTTCTATTTTCGGACGAACATTCTCATAGAATTTATCATCGAAAATCTTCGCGAAGAACTCTGTAGGCCGGATTAACTTCTTGTAATATTTTTTAATCAGGGAATCCTGCTCAATATCATCTAATATCTTAATCAGCTTGTAGTCGATTTCGCTTAAGCAGGCATTGAATTCTTCCGCGGTATGCGTAAAAATTCTTTGATAGGTAAAGGAAAAATCGCCGTGGGGATTTAGCTGAACTACATGGGGTTCAATTAAATAGCCCAAATACTCATGTTTGCACAAGGAGTACACCACTTTACAGTTTTTTGAGCTATCTACACGTAACATTAATCAGAATAAAATTTTTAAAAGCTACTCCGCTTAAAAAACTTTAAACTTACAACATTTTGCGATTACAACAAAAAAAGCGAGACAAATTGTAACAAAAAAAATAGTTTTGAGAATTTAGCTGTTTGATCAGCGCAAAAGGCGTTATGAAGATTGAGATTTAATTAATCGCGTGTTCAGTTTCCTTTTAATTTACGTAGAAAATCGATGATTTTTTGATCTGCGTAATTCGCCATCCCCTCATGATGGAATGACAGGCGACCTTCTTTATCAAAAATAACAGTGGTAGGTAAGGTTCCTTTGAAAATTTGCTCTGGAATTTCACTTTCCACACGATAAACAGGAAGTTCATATTTTCTTTCCCGCATAAATGCTGAAGCTTTGGCCAGTTCACCATCGGCATCAGCGAATATAAAAACGATACTTTTATCCGTTTTAAAAGTTTGGTAAAGTTTATTCAAAGAAGGCATTTCGGCCCGGCAGGGCGGGCACCAGGTGGTCCAGAAATTCAGAAAGATCACTTTTCCCCTTAAATCGCCAAGATCTACCAGTTCGCCTTTAACATTTTTAAACTTAATTCCTTCCAGGTTCGTGCTTAACATCTTCTCCTGCGTTGACACATTGGGCTGATAAAAACCAATCTGCATCAGTCCCTTTAACAACAAAGCTTTGGCATCTGGCACCAAAACAATCACCAGGAGGAAGGCTACAAACAATACATTGAAAATATTTTTCTTCAGGAAATTCATTGCATACATTGGCATTAAAATTAAGCGCTAAACTCCACATCACCCGCTAAATAAAAGCAATGTTACTTTTCAAAGATATAGATTTGACAAGGATTTGTTACTTTTGTCCAATTGAAAATGCAAAGACAAAATATTAAGAAATATTTATCAGTTATTATGCTGGTTGTTTTTGCTATTGCCCTAACGCCCTGGAGTGTTTTACACCACCACGAGGAAATTCCCATAAAAAAGGAAGTAAACTGTAAACATTTAACCCACGTTGAAGCGCATGGCGATAATTGTTTGATCTGTAATGCCAGTTTTGAAAAAAACTATGTTCAGGTTTACCACATTTACAGAATTTTTCTTTCGGCAAAAATTTTCAACCGCACAGAGCCTACCTTAAAAAGTGCTTATGTAGCCCTTAAACGTACCTCATTACGGGGTCCACCAGCATTAGCATAACTTTCTTTAGGAGTATATTCTTGCTCCGCTTTTTACAATCATCCAATTTAATAGGGCTAATCATTCTTCTTGAATTGATGGCCGTATGCTATACTATTTTATACGATCATATTATGAAAAAATTACAGCTATTTAGCTTTGTAATTCTATATACCTTATTATTCAATACTGCTTTTGCAGGAGTTTTGAAAGATATTAAAGGAAAAGTTACCGATGCCAGTACCCAACAAACACTGCCTGGTGCCACTATTTTTATTCCGGATTTGAAAGTTACGGCCATCACCAATAATGATGGAGAATTCACCATTAAGAACCTTTCTTCTAAGGGATCTTATTTAATTGAGGTGCACTATATCGGCTATAAAACGGCTACAAAAATTGTTAACCTCAGTGCCATTAATACGGTTGAGTTTGAGTTGCAGCCAACGGCGATAGAAACCCGTGAGGTGGTGATTACCGGAGCACTCATTAGTAGTACGAGTAAAAGAAACAGTGCCTCTTCTGCTGTATTGGGTAAAGATCAGCTTTTGCAGCCTGCAAGCAACCTAATTGATGCTATTGCCAAAATTCCCGGTGTTTCTCAAATAACCACAGGCCCATCTATTTCTAAGCCTGTAATCAGGGGATTGGGCTATAACCGAATTGTAACCCTGGATGATGGAATTAAGCAACAGGGCCAACAATGGGGGGATGAACATGGAATCGAAATCGATCAGTTTAAATCAGATCGGGTAGAAGTACTTCGTGGAGCTGCTTCTTTAATGTATGGTTCTGATGCATTGGGAGGCGTAATTAACCTGCTTGAGCCGAGCACAGCGCCTGAAGGACAAATTAAAGGCGAGTTGGTAACCAATTATTCTACCAACAATGGCTTAACAGCGAATTCTTTAATGCTAACAGGAAATGAAAATGGCTTTGTTTGGAGGGCCAGAGGAACCTACAAAAATGCTTATTCATTTAAAACACCAACAGGATATTTCCCTAATTCCGGATTTAATGAAACCGATTTAAGTGGTATGGTTGGTTTAAATAAAAGCTGGGGCTACACACACTTAAATGTTTCCAACTTCAGAAATAACATTGGTTTTTACGATCCTGCGCTAGATGCAAATGGGAACTTTCTTAAAGAGGATGGCGATCCGTTCTTATCTTCCGATTTTAAAAGCAGAAGTTTAGATTATCCCCGTCAGGATATCAGACATTTTAAAATTGCTTTAAACAACAACTTCATCCTCGGCAATGGTAATTTAAAAGCCGATTTTGGGTATCAGCAGAACCAACGCCGGGAATTAGAAGACGGGCCTGAACCAGCATTATTCTTTGATTTAAAGAGTTACAATGCCGATTTAAAATATTATTTATACGAAAGCAACGGATGGCAACCGGTTTTTGGCTTAAGTGCCGATGCCGGGCACAGTGAAAACAAAGCGACTGATGAATTCCTGATTCCCGATTACGACACTTATGGATTAGGAGTTTTTGCCTACATAAAGAAAAACTGGGAGAACAATACCCTGAGCATTGGAGCCCGTTATGATTTCCGTAAAAACAACGGCAAGCAACTATTTGTAGAAGATGAAGAGCAATTTGCTCCTTTCGAGAATAAGTTTTCAAATGTTAGTGGTGCTTTGGGCTTTACGCATCAGTTTAATGATGAATGGAATTTCAAAGCCAATGCGGGTTCTGCATTTAGAGCACCAAATCCTGCTGAGTTAGGCTCTAATGGTGTTCACGAAGGCACTTTCCGTTATGAAATCGGGAACCCGAATTTGAGCCCTGAACGCAGCTATCAGGTAGATGCTGCTTTAGAGTACGAAGGTAAAATTGTTAGTGCAAGTGCAAGTATCTATAATAACTATGTACACAACTTCATTTACGCTTCCAATAATGGAGAAACGATAAATGCAGAAGGAAGTGACTATCCGGTTTACCGCTACGGACAAGTGAATGCAAACTTATATGGTGCAGAAGCCACTTTAACCATCCACCCGGTTCCATTTATTCACTTCGAAAATACCTTTGGGTATGTACATGCGCAAAACAACACCTTAAATCGTCCGTTGGCATTTATCCCTGCCGGTACATTGAGAAATGAGTTACGTTTTGAACCTAAAATTAAAGGAACGAATGATGCATATTTATCTGTAGGAATCAATTCTGCCTTTAAGCAAAGTCGTGTAGATGAGGTTTTTGAAACGCCAACCAGTGGTTATACCTTATTAAACGCAGGTATTGGCGCTACCTTTAATTTAGGTAAGCAGCCTGTTAGGTTGTCGGTATCAGCAAACAATTTGCTCGATCAGAAATATTATGATGCTTTAAGCAGATACAAACCAGGCCGCTTAAGCCAGGAAGATCCAACACTTGGCATCTACAACCCAGGTAGAAATATCACTTTCGGATTGTATGTGCCGTTTACATTACTGAAATAATTAAAAGTTATGGGTTGTGCGTTATATTTTAGCGCACAACCCAATAACTAACCTCTTTTTGCCCTTACATATTGGTTAGGCCATTCGTGGTCATCACCTAAGGCTTGTGCAGCATGCATAGGGAAGTAAGCATCTCTTAAAGAAGCCCTGGCGATAAAAATCAGATCTGCCTTTTCCTGTTCCAGTATATCTTCAGCCTGTTGTGCATCAACAATGATCCCAACGGCACCCGTTCTGATACCAATTTCATTTCTAATCTTATCGGCAAAAGGAACCTGGTAATTTGGCCCTGCCGGGATAATGGCATCCGGCACATTGCCACCAGAAGAAGCATCTATTAAATCAACGCCTTTATCTTTTAATACCGCAGCCAATTGAACTGAATCGTTTTCATTCCAGCCATCTTCTACCCAATCGGTAGCCGAAATACGTACAAATAAAGGGAGGTTCTCTGGCCATACCGATTGTACGGCTTCTACCACATCAATAACCAGACGAATCCGATTCTCAAAACTTCCACCATATATATCAGTGCGTTTATTGCTGATAGGACTAAAAAATTCGTGCAATAAATAACCATGGGCTGCATGGATTTCTACAACCTGATAACCTGCATCTTTAGCCCGCTGGGCTGCAGCCCTAAAAGCCATTACAATTTCTTGAATCTCTTTAACGCTCAGCTCATGAGGAATTACCTGCCCCTCCTTAAATGGAACAGGGGAAGGCCCAACAGGGAGCCAGCTATTTTCTCCTTCGGCAATCTGCTCTCCACCTTCCCAGGGTACTGCACAACTGGCTTTTCTTCCGGCGTGAGCCAACTGAATACCGGCAACAGAACCCTGTGCATGTATAAAGGAAACAATCTGCTTCAGTTTTTCTACGTGCTCATCTTTCCAGATCCCCAAATCTGAGGAGGTGATCCTCCCCTCAGGCGTAACCGCCGAAGCTTCCTGGATAATCAATCCCGCACCACCAACAGCCCTGCTACCCAAATGTACCAGGTGCCAATCGTTGGCAAAACCATCAATAGCCGAATATTGGCACATTGGAGAAATGACTATCCTATTCTTAAAAGTCACATCCTTTAACTTTAAAGGAGAAAATAATTTCGACATTATATTATTAGAGATAAAGGTAAATGTTGTTATTTTTTGATAATCGCATCAACCGCATAACGGTTATGAGGCAAATAAGTTAATAATACGGATAAAAATGCAACATGGATGAGCTGAGAAGGCAGGGCTTCCCAATTTTCTATCAGGGTTGTGCCAAAAATTAAGGTTAAACATATAAAGCCAGCCAACATAAGCCCCAGCCTGGTGAATAAGCCAAGAATAATCATCAAACCGGCAATAAACTCTGCAATGGGTAAAATATAACTAAATGGTAAAACCAGTGTTTCGGGTAATAATGACTTTGAAAACTGTTCGACCATCCATTCACTAAAGCTATTCAACTTCGGCAAGCGAACCAATCCATGTCCAAAAAAACTGAGCCCAATTGCCATTCTACCTAATAAATATGCCCATTTAGTATCCATTTTTCGTGTTTTATTACAAACATACAATCTGCACATTAAGGATGTTTCAATGTAGCTCAGAATAATTGGATATTTTACAAAGGAGTGATTGGGAAAGAGAGAATTTTGCAACTAGGGTACAAAAACACCAAGCCTGTATTAAGCAATCCGAATGATCTTCAGTACATACTTTCAATGAAAGGTTCAGCCAGTCGAAAAATAACGTTAGTGTAGCTTATTGAAGAGTTTTTGATAATTAGGAGGGTAAAATATATTCTCCCTCTACAACCTTGCCCAATTTTACATCGGGAAGCCCAGAGTTGATCATAGGTTTTACGAAACTGCTCCATTCTTTAATCCAAACTGTTACACATCATTTTTATTTATTCCAATCAATTAAATATAGATATGTTACTGGCACAAAATTTTAGCTTAACTATTGCTGTTCATCATTTTACATGCTTAATCTCACAAAATAACCAGCATACTGTTCTTATTATGAGCTGGATATCAAAAAAGGCATGGTTTTTAATCTATCATGTTGGGCGAAAAATATAAATTAAATATTAAATTAGGCCGATTACCTTTTGATATCAGTTATTAACCCATTAATGATGAAGAAATTCTTATTTATAGTTACCCTTTCCCTAATTATCTTAACGCAGGCTCAAGCTGAAAAAATAGATACCCTTTCTATCACGCTAGAGAATGTAAAATATCCATATCCAATTAAATATTTGCCTCTACATACAGAAGGGCAGGATATTAAAATGGCTTATATGGATGTAGCCCCTACTCGTACAGCAAATGGCCGTACAGTAATGCTTTTCCACGGTAAAAACTTTGGTGGTTATTACTGGACAGAGGTGATCAAAACCCTTACCAACAATGGCTTCCGGGTAATTGTTCCCGATCAAATTGGGTTTGGCAAATCGTCAAAACCCTTTATCCACTACAGTTTTCATCAGCTTGCCAGCTGGAATAAAAAACTGTTAGATACCTTAGGCATACAAAAAACCGTTATCCTGGGCCACAGTATGGGCGGGATGCTGGCTACACGATTTGCCCTACTGTATCCTGATAAGACAGAAAAATTGTTACTCGAAAATCCAATAGGACTAGAAGATTATAAAACTTTTGTGCCTTATGTAAGCACTGAGCAACAATACCAAACAGAATTAAAAACGACTGCCGAAAGTGTTCGCAAATATTACCAGAGCTCTTATTTCACCTTGTGGAAACCCGAATATGAAAGCCTGGTGAATGTAGCGGCTGGGGTTACTTTCAGTGCTGATTATCCAACCTGGGCAAAGGTAGCCGCAATGACATTTACCATGATTTACGAGCAGCCAGTTTGCTACGAATTCAATAACATCAAGGTGCCAACAGTTTTATTCATTGGCAAAGAAGACAAAACCATTGTAGGAAAAGGCTTACTTACGCCAGATCAACAAGCCATACATGGCCAATACCGTTTTCTAGGTAAAGAAACCGCAGCAAAAATTCCGAATGCCAAAATCATTGAATTTGATGCTTGCGGGCATATTCCACATATTGAAATACCAACTGAGTTTTTGGTTGCCTTAACAGGAAGTTTGTAAAAACTATTGCAGTAGTTTAGCATTGAGCTTTTTGTTGCAGTAGTTAGTATTTAGTCGTTAGTAATTAGACATGTGCCTAACCTGCTTCCGGCCTTGGTATGAGCTTTTTTTTGCATTTGGTCTTTATTCTTTGCTCCTTATTCCTTGCTCGTTATACCAGTCTTGATACTTGATACTAGAAGCTTGATACTTTATTCCAGTCGTTAGTACTTAGACAAGGTGCCTATCCTGCATACGATATTGGTATAAGCTTTTTTTGCATTTGGTCTTTTTTCTTTGCTCCTTATTCCTTGCTCCTCCGACACCCAGTCTTGGTCCTTGATACTAAATACTTGATACTAAAAAGTCCGAGGTCAGGGGTCGGGGGTCCGAAGCCTATGGTGCTTAAAGCAGATCGCCAAACGTACTTAGGCACCTTAGGTGGTTAAAACGGCCGGTCTTGATACTCGATACTAAATACTTGATACTATTGTAGTTGTTAGTAATGCGAATTAAGGGTTAAAAATTGGTTTTAGGAAGCAGGCTGTCAACCTTCCGAATATATGTACGAGTAGTCCCCTTGTTGATCTTACCTTACTTGCATTTTGGATCTGAGTTTTTTCATTTACCCAATTGAAGAAGGATTCTATTGGCTGTCTTATGGTAGACACTGCTCTGGAAAAGAGGTCTTTGTGAGCACGATCCATATTCTTCAGACAATCGGCTTTCCCCTGTGTCTCTCTGATTGGAGTGAACATTACTGATGCCTTTTCTTTGTACAGCCAACTAAAAAAGGGTTCATCTCGATAAATCTTATCCCCAAAAAAGGACTTTGACTCAATTGATGACCAGTTTTCCTTGAAGATGGCCAGATCGCTTTCAGAAGCCTTGCTGATGACTATACTTTCTGGATAAGGGATGGTATCCTTATTATGACTGTTCAGCGCATGTAGTTTCAAGCCGAAGTACCATAGCTTTTTAGTGGAGCAAAAGCTCTTGTCAGTCACCTCCAGGGCTACCTTCGCCTTTCTT
>NZ_FOGG01000059.1 GCF_900111155.1 Pedobacter rhizosphaerae
AGTACATCCATCCGCATTTTTGAAATAGTGATAATGCGGCGATCACTGTTCAGATTTTCAAGATAACCTACCAGCATCAGTTTTATAAAAACAACAGGGTCAATACTTTTTTGTCCCTCATCACCATAATAATTAGAGGTGGCTTTATACATAAAGCTAAAATCAATAAGATCTTTAAGTCGTCGGTAAAAATTGTCGGCAGGAACGGCATTTGACAGCTGGAAACTTACAAATAGTTTTTCCTGAAAGTGTTTCTTCCCTTGCATGTTTCAAAATATTAAGAAATAACAAAAAAATAAAGTTAAGTTATCAACCCTTGTTAGTTGTGCAACGGCCACTCGGCCCAAAAGAAACAAAAGTCCAAGGCTTGCATCCATTCTTGGCTATGAGCATCCGAATGCTGATGGCGGTAATAAGAGGCTTAGGCCATTTCCCGCTATGCCACCCCTCGCTGCTTATTCCCTTGTACAATAAGTACCCTATTGTAACTGCATGCATTCAAATACTCCTATCCTGCGAAATGCTGCTATGCCGGATGCGTGCTTGGGAAAGATATTACTTTATTAATGGCAGTTAGCAAGGCTCACAATCCTTCGGCAGTGGTCATTCCCTCATAGGAGGGAATCATAATGCGATATTATCACTAGTTCATTAGTCATTGGTTCATTGGGCGAGGCGCAGAAACCTACATCATTCCTATTTGCCCGAAGCACAGTCCTGCTCCCCGCCTAATTTAGGAGGGGTTGGGGGTGGTTAATTGGAGCATAGCCAAGAATGGTAGCTAATCTACGTCCCTATAAATAATTCGTCGTCATCGGGCAGGATGCAGGAACCTACAACGTTCCTGTTTTGGCCGAAGCACAGTCCTGCTCCCCGCCTAATTTAGGAGGGGCTGGGGGTGGTTAATTGTAGTTCACTAGTTCATTAGCCATTGGTTCATTAGGCGAGGCGCAAGAACCCACAGCGTTCCTCTTTGGCCGAAGCACAGTCCTGCTCCCCGCCTAATTTAGGATGGGTTGTGGGTGGTTAGTTGTAGTTCACTAGTTCATTAGCCATTGGTTCATTAGGCGAGGTGCAGAAACCACCCCCGCCACAACACAGGCTCTCGCACCCCTCCTTGAAAAAAGGCGGGGAGTTGTATGGAGCATAGCCAGGAATGGTAGCTAATCTACGTCCCTATAAATAATTCGTCGTCATCGGGCAGGATGCAGGAACCTACAACGTTCCTGTTTTGGCCGAAGCACAGTCCTGCTCCCCGCCTAATTTAGGAGGGGCTGGGGGTGGTTAATTGTAGTTCACTAGTTCATTAGCCATTGGTTCATTAGGCGAGGTGCAGAAACCACCCCCGCCACAACACAGGCTCTCGCACCCCTCCTTGAAAAAAGGCGGGGAGTTGTATGGAGCATAGCCAGGAATGGTAGCTAATCTACGTCCCTATAAATAATTCGTCGTCATCTGGCTGGATGCAGGAACCTACAGCGTTCCTCTTTGGCCGAAGCACAGTCCTGCTCCCCGCCTAATTTAGGAGGGGTTGGGGGTGGTTAATTGTAGTTCAGTAGTTCATTAGCCATTGGTTCATTAGGCAGGATGCAGGAAGCACCTTTCTTGTTGTAGCGCCTCGCTACAACCTGATATTTTTCTCTTTTCCTCACCGCCGGAAGGGCTCTTTCTTTTGGCTTGGCCCAAAAGAAACAAAAGTCCAAGGCTTGCATCCTTTCTTGGCTATGATCATCCGAATGCTAATGGCGGTAATAAGAGGCTTAGGCCATTTCCCGCTATGCCACCCCTCGCTGCTTATTCCCTTGTACAGTAAGTACCCTATTGAAACTGCATGCATTCAAATACTCCTATCCTGCGAAATGCTGCTATGCCGGATGCGTGCTTGGGAAAGGTATTACTTTATTAATGGCAGTTAGCAAGGCTCATAATCCTTCGACAGTCGTCATTCCCTCGTAGGAGGGAATCATAATGCGATATGTTTGGCCATTTTGCTTTGCCACTCAGCTAGGCCTAACCACTGTTTCTTCGTTCCACTCGGATCGGCCTAATAAAGTTTTCGGGATGCTCTGTCTAAGCCTACTCACTTATTTAAATAGAAAAGTTTTAAGCCGACATTTTTGTTTCTTTTGATGCCAAAAGAAAGAAGCCCGTCCGGCCAGGACATAAAAAAGCCTTTTACAAAACACAGGCTCTGGCACCCCCTCCTTGAAAAAAGGCGAGGAGTTTATGGAGCATAGCCAAGAATGGTAGCTAATCTACGTCCCTATAAATAATCCGTCATCATCGGGCTGGATGCAGGAACCTACAGCGTTCCTATTTGCCCGAAGCAGAGTCCTGCTCCCCGCCTAATTTAGGAGGGGTTGGGGGTGGTTAATTGTAGTTCACTAGTCATTAGTCATTGTTTCATTGGGAGAGGTGCAGAAACCCAGGTGAAAAGTAAGTTTCCTGATCTACTTTAAGTTTTTTAAACCCGATTGGCGCGAACATGGAGCGCAGCGAAATAAAGCAGAAAGCGGGGCTGTGCTAACCGATGAGTAGTAGCCCTGCTTTTCTAAAAAGAAAAAGGATCATGAACTGGTGCTCATAATCCTTTACTATATGTTTTTAAAAACCGCGGTATTGTCTCGCAGGTGAAGAGGTCTTATTAAATTTTCTTGCCCTTCATGGCGGTAGAAATGGCAGCATCCATTACACGCTCGGCAAAAGGGCGGGTAAACTCATTCAGCTCATCGGCTTTTTTAAGAATTAAATCCTTATCGTTTAATGTTAGTGCATTTTTCAATGCGCTAATGTACAGTTGGGTATCTCTTATTTCGGCCTGAGTTAAATGCTCTGCATGTTTTTCTACAAAACGCTCTGCCGTGTACAACAATTGTTCACCCTCGCTTCTGGCTTCAATTAACATGCGTTGTGCAACATCACTTTGTGCGTGGGTGATACTATCTATTAACATTTTTTCAACCGTATCATCAGTAAGTCCGTAGCTTGGTTTTACTTCAATTTCCTGTTTCACGCCAGAACGAAGTTCAATAGCTTGTACAGTTAAAATGCCATCGGCATTTAATAAGAAGTTAATATCTACTTTAGGCAATCCTGCAGGCATTGCCGGTATACCCTTTAAATCGAATTCGGCAAGTTTGCGGTTTTCTTTAACCAAATCTCTTTCGCCTTGATAAACAGCTATTTTCATGTTTACCTGCCCATCAATAGAGGTGGTGTATTGGCGGCCAGCTTTGGTTGGAACTTTACTGTTACGGGCAATAATTACATCCATTAAGCCACCCATGGTTTCGATACCCAGAGAAAGTGGCGTTACATCGAGCAATAAAATATCCGAACGGTTTCCGGCTAAAACATCGGCCTGAATGGCTGCCCCCAAGGCAACTACTTCATCTGGATTAATATTATCCTGAGGTTTTTTACCGAAAAATGCTTCTACCTGCTTTTTAACGTAAGGCGTGCGCGTAGAACCACCTACTAAAATCACTTCATCTATAGCTGTTACTGCCAAGCCAGAATCTTGTAATGCATTTTTACAGGCGGTAATGGTTTCATCTACCTTTGCCGCAATCAGTTTTTCGAAAGTTTGCTTGTCTAGTGTACACCAGATTTCGCCAACCTGCTCGTTGTATAGGTTTTGGCTCGATAGGGCTTTTTTTGCCGCTTCTGCTTGTAAACGCAAGGTTTGCATCAACACATTGTTGTTGGCCAGTTCGGCTTTATCGAGTTTGTTTTGTTCAATCCAATAGTTTAAAATGGCACGGTCAAAGTCGTCGCCTCCTAAGTAAGTATTTCCGTTTGTAGCCAAAACTTCGAAAATTCCGTTTTGAATTTGTAGAATGGACACATCGAAAGTTCCGCCGCCCAAATCATAAACGGCTATGGTTTTTTGTTGCGTTGGGTCCAAGCCAATACCGTAAGCTAAGCTCGCTGCGGTAGGCTCGTTTACAATGCGCATTACATCTAAACCCGCAAGTTTACCTGCATCGCGTGTGGCCTGGCGTTGGCTATCGTTAAAGTAAGCCGGAACGGTAATTACAGCCCGGTTTACAGGTGTTTTAAGTGCATGTTCTGCACGGGCTTTAAGCTCCTTCAAAATTTCTGCAGAAAGTTCAATAGGGGTATAAAAGCGATCTCCTGCATGGATTTTTACCAATGCATCGCTATCATCGTCAATAATTTTGTAAGAGAAAATATCTGAGTGTTCTGCCACATCTTTATAAGAACGGCCAAGTAATCTTTTTACCGAAAAAATAGTATTTGCAGGGTCGGTAGTTAAGAATTCTTTGGCTTCGTTACCCACAATGGCTTCATTATGGCTGTTAAAATAAACAACAGAAGGTACCAGTAAGCCCTTGCCCGAATCGTTAATTACCTGAGGGTTTTTATCTGGATTAATAAAGGCTACCAAACTGTTCGTAGTACCTAAATCAATACCTACAATAATTTCTTCTTGCTGTAATGAACCTGTTGCCAGGTTAATTGATATTTTTGCCATGCTGCGAATTTACACACTTTGTTGCTCAAAATTGTTGTAATGTTGTAAAGTTGGCAATGGTATTTTAAAATTTAAGTGTCGGTTGTTTAGAAAATGTGCTGGAGTGGGGGTTCGGTAACTACAGTCCTGCTTTTTGGTACAAGCCAAACTGAAGAAGTTTGGGCTTTCCCCTTCAATCAGGTTTATTTTACCAAATGTGTGCAAATCGGTCTCTAAAAACCCAAGCTGTTAAACCTTTTTATTTTTCTCTTCAATCCAGAGCGACATGTATTTGGTGCTTTGAAGCGTATGGTGGCTGAGTATCTGTCCGAAAAAGTTATTTTCTCTGTGGTGATTTAGGTTGGAGGCTAAATTTTCTATGGTCTTGATAAATGAATCGGCAAAAGTACTTTTACTATACCGTTGATTAATAATTTGGATTCCATTTTGTTGAGCAGTGTACCATTTCTGTTGATTTTGATATAGTTCTACTGCTGCGGTAATAAAATGCTCCAAGTCATTTTCAATAATCCCGTTCCATTCCAGGTTACCCTTCATGGCCTCTGCTCCAATTGTTGTGGTAATGGCAGGTGTACCCACTTGCATGGCATCGATAAATTTGCCTTTTACACCTGCACCAAACTGGATCGGGGCAAGGAGAATACGATGTTTTGCAATGGTTTCTCTGGCAGCTAATGCCCGTCCTCTGATGAAAAATTTCTCTGCCTTATTCTCCAGTTGCAGTACCTTTTGAGATGGGTATGCACCATAGATATTCATGGTAACATTGGGAAGTTTTTTTCTGAGTGCAGGCCAAATTTTGGTTTTAAGTACTTGTACGGTATTCCAGTTGGGTTCGTGTAAAAAGTTGCCGATAAAAATAAAGCCCTCTCTCTCATTAAAGGGAGTCCATTTTTTGACAAGTTGTGGGGTAATTGCCTCTTCTAAAAAAGGAAGATAGTAGAGCAGTGAAGCATCTATTTTAAACTGATCTTGCAATAACTGCATTTCGGTTTCCGATATGATTAAACTTAAATCGCAGCGCAAAATTGCCGCGATTTCTCTTTTGGCAACATCTGAGAATAAATTAATAGCTTCTTGCTTTTTATCGCCCTGCTGTCGTGCCTGGCGCAGAAAGTGAAGATCTTCGGTATCTAAAATTCTTAATGCGTTAGGACATTCTTGCTGAACTCGCCAGCCATATTGCTCTTCGATCATAAATCTATCGAACAGTACTATTTCGGGTTGAATTTGCTTTAAGAATGAATTAAAGCGCTCATCGTTGAGGGTGATTTCTTGTTCTTTAACACCAATATCTGAGAAATCATAACTGAAATCACTCTTGGAAGCAGCAGAAGCAAAGGTAATGTCATAGCCTTCTTTAAGAAATAAATCGACCAGTTGAATCATTCGTGTACCTGCTGCCGAAGAAGTAGGCTCGGGCCATACCAGTCCAATGATCAATAATTTCTTGCTGCTCATGATTAAAATTTGTGCAAAATAAATGGTTTTTTTGGTTCCCGCAGATTAAAAAGATTTGGTTTTTTATTTTTTTAACCACCTAAGGCGTCTTAGGCACCTAAGCTGGCTTTTGGCGGTAGTTCTTCAACTTTAACTTTTCACTTTCAACTTTGGTCTTTCCGACCCGGACTTGCGACTACTCCACCACCTAAGGCATCTTAGACACCTAAGCGGGTTTTGGCGGTAGTTTTTCAACTTTCAACTTTCAACTTTGGTCTTCCCACTTTTATTCTGCATCCATACTTCTGACTTTCCGACCCCGGACTTGCGGACTAATTCCACCACCTAAGGCATCTTAGACACCTAAGCCGGGTTTTGGCGGTAGTCTTTAAACTTTTCACTTTCAACTTTCAACTTTCAACTTTCACTTTCAACCTTTATGCTTTCAACTCCTACTTCAAGAAATATTTTTAATTTTGCAGCCGACAGAGAAAACACCATGCTAGGATTAAAATTATTAACAGACCCACGTTGGGCAAACATTGCAGAATCGAATTTAGAAGAAATCTTATCCGATCATGCCTGGTGCGAACAGAAGGCTGCTAGTAATGCCATTACCTTAATCACTCAAAATTCAGAGCACCAGGATTTGGTTGACGAGCTCACTGCAATTGCCATTGAAGAAATGCAACATTTTCAAATGGTAATCAATATCATCAAAGAAAGAGGTTATACTTTGAGTAGAGAGCGTAAAGACGATTATGTGGGTAAGCTGGTTAAATTCAGTAAAAAAGATGGTAGCAGAAATACTGCTTTCATCGACAGGCTTTTATTTGCTGCAATGATTGAAGCCAGAAGCTGTGAACGTTTCCGAGTATTATCACAAAACATAAAGGATGAAGAACTGGCCAAGTTCTATTACGATTTAATGGTTTCTGAAGCCGGTCATTATACTACTTTTTTAAACTTTGCCCGTAAATATTCTATTGATGTGGATGTAGAAAAACGTTGGAAAGAATGGCTGGATTTTGAAGGCGAGTTAATTCAAAGCTTCGGAACGAAAGAGGCTATTCATGGATAGGTTTTATTAGATTTGAGATGTGAGATTTGAGATGTGAGACATAAGATTGATGTGCGGAACATCCTCCGCCCTCGGACCCCTGACTTACCGTCTAATTTAGATTTGAGGGGAGATTTGCACGCTATCTTCCGACCTCAGACCCCTGACTTTCCGACTTATTGAGATTTGAGGGGAGCTTCGCCCTATATCTTCCGATCTCCGTCCCATGACTTTCCGACTTATTTAGATTTGAGGGGAGCTTCGCCCTATATCTTCCGATCTCCGTCCCATGACTTTCCGACTTATTTAGATTTGAGGGGGATTCGCCCTATATCTTCCGACCTCCGTCACCTGACTTTCCGACTTACTTCCTAATCTCTTCTTTGTGAATATTCCAAAGCCAGATCACAATATCCTGGTAACTGTCAATCCCTTTTTTCTGGTTGTTGAGTTTTAGAAAACGGTCGAATGCAGCGTCCATGTAACCAAACATTTGGCCGTTATATTTTCGCCAGAATTCTTTTTCGGCTTTAAAATCTGCTAAAACATGCTCAGAAATTTTGCTCCTTATGGCTTTATAATCGTCAGGCGATTTCATCCTGATTTCAAACAATATGTACCTTAACATTTCGTAATTAGCAGAATATTGAAAGTAAATATTGTCGCTATTGCTGGCCGTTAAATACCCCATTAGGTTAGCTTCATCTTCATAGGCAATACCCAGTTGGTGCCCGATTTCATGACAAGTAACATAAGGTTTTACAAAATTGGGTAAGTCTGTATTAATATTCGCTTCGCCGGAAAGCGGAGCATAATAACCTTCAATACCCACTTTGCTAATTACCCAAGGTACTAAAACCGATTTTACACTAGGTTGAGGATAAGAGAAGACGTTATTTTTCTTCGCCATTTTCGCATAAGCTGCTACTGCCTGCTCGCGAAGTTGTCTTAATGAGAAATGGATCTCATTGCCATCGGCTAAACACTGATTTTTTAAAGCATTTGTTTTATCAACAAAGTAGTTTCCCAGAGCCAGGAGTTCTTTTACGTTGTACTTCTGGTTGCCAATATTAAGTTCTTCACTAATGCTGGGCCTGCTGTAATTTAAGCCCCAGGCCAGTTTGAATATGATGTAGAGCAGGAGTCCGAAATTTAATACTTGAAGCGGTACGGTTATTCGGTGGCTTTTTTGGAGTTGTTTTTTTCTAATCAGCTGATAAAACCGATAGATTTTATAAAACACAAAGCCAATCAGCAAAGCATAAACAATATCGCCAATGGCAAAAGGAAAAATGGAAGAAATAAATCTTAAGGTAGCAGAAATATAAGTGTATATCCCCGTTGAGTAATAAGATTGGACGAGGGTAGGAGATAAGCTGAAAAAGAAGATAAGGAGTGTTAGGCTTATAAAAATGGCAGATCTTAAAATTACCGATTTGAAATTATATAAGTTCATTTGTTATAATGGCCTTTTAAAGAATAAATGAAAATAACTTCATCAATAACCTCGTAAATAATTCTATGCTCCTCATTTATACGTCTAAACCATTTTCCGGATAATTTATATTTAAGAATTTCAGGTTTGCCTATGCCATTAAAAGGATTTTTTAACATATCTGCTAAAAGGAGCTGTATTCTTCTCTGAATAGCTTTATTACCAGATCTTTTCCAAAAATCAAAATCTGTTATAGCATCCTCAATTAATTCTATTCGCATAGCTCATCCTGATAACTATTCGGGATGAGTAAAGGGAAATAGGGATCAGAACTGCGTTTATTTCCACATATTGGGAACATCTATTTTCAAGCCTGGCTTACCAGATTTCCTTGAATTTTCTCCATCTAAAACTTTATTAACAATTTCTTGGTTATATTTTTTCTCCGCTTTAAAGTCTATTTTCAAAGCTTTCATAACCGCTTTTATTGCACTCAATTGTTCTTTGTTTTTGGGATGAACGATTAGTGTTTCCATATTAAGTAATTGAATATTATACCAAATATAATAAACTTATCTCGTAAATGTTAGCCTTTTGCCGATCTCATCGGTGGTGAATTTCCCTTTTTGATATGCCAAATTACCAGAAACAAATGTATGTGTAATACTAGCCTGAAATGTATTACCGTCAAATGGACTCCATCCACACTTGTAGAAGTTGTTGAGTTTGATTACTGTCCATGGATCATTTAAGTCCACAAGAACCAAGTCTGCCCAGTAACCTTCACGAATAAATCCTCGTTTTTCAATATCAAAGCAAATAGCGAGGTTATGAGCAGTTTTTTCGACAATCTTCTCTAGAGAAATTTTTCCCTGAAGGTGCATTTCTAATAAGGCTGGCAATGCATGTTGCACTAAAGGACCACCAGAAGGCGCTTGTGCATAAGGTTGCTGTTTTTCTTCTAAAGTATGTGGTGCGTGATCTGTAGCTATCACATCGATATTATCATTTAGTACACCTTGTAAAATACCATCCTGATCTGCCTTGGTTTTTACTGCTGGGTTCCATTTAATGAAATTGCCTTTTGCAGCGTAATCCTGGTCATTAAACCAAAGGTGATGGACGCAAGCTTCGGCCGTAATCTTTTTGTCTTTAAGCGGAATGGTATTGTCGAAAAGCGCAATTTCTTTCGCAGTAGATATATGAAGGATGTGCAGACGTGTTTGATATTTTTTAGCCAGTTCAACTGCCAATGAGGAAGATTTATAGCAAGCTTCGGCACTGCGAATCAGCGGATGCATGTCGATAGTTAAGTTTTCGCCATACTCTGCTTTGAATTTAGCCAGGTTTTCGCGAATCGTTTGCTCATCTTCACAATGGGTAGCCACTAAAATAGGAGCCTGACTAAAAATGTTCTCTAAAGTTTTTTCATTATCAACCAACATATTTCCGGTTGATGAACCCATGAAAACCTTGATGCCGCAAACATTTTTAGGATCGGTTTTTAAAACTTCGTCAATATTATCATTGCTTGCCCCCATATAAAAAGAGTAATTAGCTAATGAGGTTTGCGAAGCGATATCATATTTATCTTTTAAAAGTGCCTGAGTAAGCGTGTTAGGAACTGTGTTGGGCATTTCCATAAAAGAAGTAATACCACCAGCAACAGCAGCCATACTTTCTGTAAAAATATCTGCCTTATGGGTTAAGCCTGGTTCACGGAAATGTACCTGATCATCAATCATTCCAGGTAAAAGGTATTGGCCTTCAGCATTAATTTCCTTGGCCTCCGGTGCCGATAAATTTTGACCAATTTTAGCAATTAATCCATCTTTAATAAGTACATCAGCAACCTGCTTTTGGCCTTCGTTTACAATTGTAGCCCCTTTTATCAGATAAGTATTCATGGTTTCAAAGGTAGTAAATTAGTATCAAGTATTGAGAATCAAGTATCGGGATTGAAGGCTAAATTGTTAAACTGTTTAATTGCTTAACTGAAAACCGTATAGGTAGCTAATTTTTATTTGGCGGTAGCTTTTTAACTTTTAACTTACTCTTCCGACTTCTTTACCACCTAAGGCACCTTAGCAGTTTAGGGCGGTAGCTTTTAAACTTTCCACTTATAACTTACAACTTACAACTTTTAACTTGTCACGTTACACTTCCTCTTCCGACCTCTGACCTCCGACGTCCGACTTCTTTACCACCTAAGGCACCTTAGCAGTTTTGGGCGGTAGCTTTTCAACTTTCAACTTTCAACTTTTAACTTTCCTCTTCCGACTTTCCGACCTCTAACCTCCGACTTTTTTACCACCTCAGGCATCTTAGCAGTTTAGCACGGTGGCTTTTAAACTTATAACTTTCCACTTATAACTTTCCACTTATAACTTTCCACTTATAACTTACAACTTATAACTTACAACTTATAACTTACAACTTTTAACTTTCCACTTCCCCCTTCCATCCCCACATTACATTTCATCTTCCTGCTAAAACTAAATACACTATCTTTGTACGCTATGGCAAAACCTTTTGAAGAATTTAAGTTAAACAGGCAGATTTTAAATGCAGTTGCCGATGCAGGTTACACTGCAGCTACTCCCATACAGGAAAAAGCAATTGCACCAATTTTATCAGGACAAGATATTTTCGGGATTGCAGAAACAGGTACCGGAAAGACTGCCGCTTTTGTTTTACCGATTTTAATGCAGCTGAAATATGCGCAGGGAGAAAGTCCAAGAGCTTTAATTCTGTCGCCAACCAGGGAGCTTGCTATGCAAATTGCAGAACAGGTGAAATTATTTTCTACCTATACCGATTTGCGTTCGTTGGTTATTTTTGGAGGTATCGGACCTAAAACCCAAAAGGAAGAAATCGCCAAGGGACTAGATATATTAATTGCCACGCCAGGGAGATTTTTGGATTTATATCTTGCTGGTGATATCAATACACAAAGTTTGAAGTTTTTGGTGTTGGATGAGGCCGACAAAATGATGGATATGGGCTTTATCGGCTCTATTCATAGAATTTTAGAGGTAGTTCCGCGCAAGCGCCAAAACTTGCTTTTTTCGGCTACAATGAGCGATCTGGTACAAAAAATTGCGGGCGATTTCTTAAAAAATCCAACTGTAATTGAAGCTTCACAACAGGCTACACCTGCGCAAAATGTAACCCAGGCACTATACTACGTGCCTAACTTTAAAACTAAGATCAACTTGCTTCAAAATTTGCTTAAAGATGATGAAGCTTTTTCTAGATTGATCATTTTTTGTAAGACTAAAACTGTTGCAGATAATATTTTCAGCTTTATAGAGCGAAGATATGGGGCCGAAAATGTTCGGGTAATTCATGCGAATAAGGGACAAAATACGCGTATCAATTCTATCAATAGTTTCAAAGAGGGTAATATTCGTGTTTTGGTGGCTACAGATGTGGCTAGTAGGGGTATTGATGTAAGTGATGTAAGCCACGTTATTAATTTTGACGTTCCTATTATTATTGAAGATTATGTGCATAGAATTGGTAGAACGGGTAGGGCTTTTGCCAAAGGCGATGCCATCACTTTCGCTACAGATGCAGAAAAATACTATATCCGTAAGATTGAAAAACTGATCAGACAATATATTCCTGTACATGAAATTCCAGAAGGTGTTTTTATCGATGAAACGCCTTACGAAGAACGTCAATATATTGCCAGAGAGATCGACAATCAAAAACGTAAGGAAGATCCAGATTTTAAAGGTGCCTTCCACGAAAAGAAAAATGCTAAAGTAATAGAGAAAACGGCTAGAGATAAGGCGAAAGCTAAGGCAGGAAAAGAAGTGAAAAGCTTCAAAAAGGGTAAACGTTTCGACAAGAAAAAGTAAATGAAAGCAAGAATTACTCCTTTAAATATTGTTACTGCGATTGCATTTGCATTATTGGTCGTTAGCTTTCTTGGGACTAAATCACCCGGACAACCTGTAGATGTAACTGGCTTTTATAAACTTATTTTAGGCTGTTTAGTTTTAGTCACTTTCGTAACAGATTTGATTTTTCGTTTCACCTTAAAAAATTTGAGAAGAATCTGGATTGTAGAATTATCATTTATAGTGATCTCTGCGATATTGATGTTAATTTTACAAAAAATAGCTTAATCGCCGATAAAATTCTTTTTTTAAATCAGCATCTTTGCGGGCTTAAAATACTATCGAAACTTAAATTATTCGATACAAATTAAATATTACAATGAGGAAAGCAGAAATTAAGATAACCGTTGAGTTAGATGATAATAACATGCCAGAGAATATTCTTTGGGAAAGTACAGATGCCAAAACAACAGATCAGGTACCTGTAAAATCGATGATTCTTGCACTATGGGATCATAACTATAAGAATTCTATGCGTATTGATCTTTGGACTAAAGACATGCCTGTTGATGAGATGAAACGCTTTTTCTACGAAACTTTACAAACCATGGGCGATAGTTTCTTAAGAGCTACAGGTGAAAAATTAATTGTAGAAGATTTACGCGATTATTGCGCTCATTTTGCCGATAAAATGGGCATTGAAATGGGAAAATAAGCAGTTAACCATTTCACCATTTAAACAATTTCACAATTAAGCAATTAACAGTTATACACCTCACCAACTAAGCACTTAACCAACTCACCAATTAAACAATATATGTTAATCGTTAGTAAATTTAGAGCCTGGGTGGGCATTTTACTTTGCATCATCGCAAGTTTCTGCCCAATGCTAAAAGTTCCTATTAAAGGAAACTGGAATTTATATCAGTCAGATGCCCGATTGTTCTTGATCACCTATGCCATCATTGCTTTGGCTGTACTTTGTCTTTTTATCAGAAAAGTAGGCGCTTTTAGATTTATAAGTTTTGTAATGGCTATTTGGTATGTTTTAGCGGTGATTGCGGTTTACTTTACCGCACATAACTATACAAAATATGGCTTTGCCAATAAACTTATAGGCAAGGTAGTGCATTTTCAGTGGGGTTGGATTGTGTTTCTGGTAGGCGTTTTATTTATGCTTTTCAGTGTAAAGCGCGGAGAAAAACTAAGCGCTTAACCCAATTTGTCATGGTGTTGCGATGTGAGTTTACTTACATCGTAACCTTTAGCCTTACACCTTGCAATAATTTCTTCATATTGCTTCTTCGGCATATTTTTGTTTCTACTCATAATAAACAGAAACTTTCTATCCGGATGCCCAACAACCACATAATTGTAATCGTCAGCCAGTTCAATAATCCAATAATCAACTTTTATTGGCCAGATAAACTGCGCTTTTAGTTCTCCATTACTTCCTGTATCGCTAGGAAACATTTTTGAGTTCCTGGAATAGGTTTGCTCATCATGAGGTTTTTTATAAGTGGTTAATACATCAAAATAACCCTCTTTATTTAAGCTATATTTCGTTGTAGTTTCTCTGCTGCCTTTATCAAAAATGGTTGGGATGGAATATAGCGAATACCAGGTTCCTGAGTACTTTTTTAAATCTAACCGGCTTATTGGAGCATTTTTCTCTAGGGGGAGGAGATTAAATATAAATAGAAACAGGGCGCAGATCGATTTCATAACATCAAAGGGATTTTGAATTATTTACGGATTCAGAACCTCAATGGTTCTTTAATTGTGAAGTTTCCTGCTCAGCTTTTACAATTATTGATCAACTTTTTGCAACCCTAAAACTTATAGGGATAAAAAAATTAAATTTAGGTTCTCCTTGAATTAAAATCTTGTCATTATGGATATTGATAGAAAAAGAGATTTTATTGGTTGGGATATCGAGAACTGGTTTAAAGCGATACCTTATTGGGAGAAACGTGTTTCTTTGGAGGAAGGCGATAAAAAATGTCTGGAGTTGGGTGCAAGTAATGGAGGCTTATCTCTTTGGATGGCCAGGTACAACAACGAGGTGATATGTTCAGATTTAACCAAACCCGGAAGAGAAGCTTTAAATATTCATGCTAAATACGATTGTAGTAAAAACATTCGCTATGAAGCGGTTGATGCCACTAACATTCCATATAAAGAGCAATTTGATATAGTCGCATTTAAATCTATTGTTGGAGGTATTGCAGGTTTTTATCGCGATAACTCTTATAAGTATAAAACTTTGCACGAAATGTATGAAGCACTGAAACCTGGAGGGAAATTACTTTTTGCAGAAAACTTAAAGGGAACAGGTTTTCATATTTTACTCCGGAAGTATTTTGGTACAAAAGATTGGAATTATCTTCGCCTGGACGAAATAAAATCCGTTTTTGCCGATTTTAAGCAGGTAAGCTATACAACAGTGGGCTTTTTTGGCTGCTTAGGAAGAAACGAAAAACAACGGAATTTCTTAGGGAAGATCGATACCCTCATCGAGAAGATCATGCCTAAGAGTTTCCATTATATCGTTATTGGTGTCGCTGAAAAATAAGTTTTAGACCGCATCAGCGATAAAAAAATCATTTGCATCTGCTTCTAAAGGAATATAGATTCTTTCCCATTCATTCCCATCAATCACCTCCCAGGTATGACCTTCACCGAGCGTATCATTGGCAATAAGAATAATTCCCGGCTCAATAATAAAAGTATTACCATTACTTACCTCAAATTTTAATTTCCCCTTTAAGGTAATTACATATTGTCTTCTGGGGGCGGGGTGAGGTACCTTTTCTAAGGTACTCACATCGTTTTGAGCAAAGAAATAGTTGGCATTTATGTGTTGACGAATGGGGATTCTACCTGTTTCAAAATCACATTTATCATCTGCTACATTGATTAATCGGATGGCGCGTAAAAAGTTTTTGTTTTCAGACATATCGGCTATATATATTATTATCTTGATTTTTAAGTATTGCGTAACTTCTTGATTAGAATTTAAGCGTGGTTTGACCTCTTTGGGCTACTTCTCTTTCGTGTTGCAGTAGCCATTGCTTTCGCCACAATCCACCTGCATAGCCCACTAATTTACCGTTGCTACCAATTACCCTATGGCAGGGCACTACAATAGCCAGATTGTTTTTCCCGTTGGCGACCGCTATGGCCCTTATCGCTAAGGGATTGTGCGCGGAGAATTTTGCATAAGAAATAGTGGAAGCGTAGGGGATAAGCAGTAAATTCTGCCAAACTTCATGCTGAAATGGAGTGCCCTTTTGTTGGATTGGAAAATCAAAAATTTGAAGCTTTCCATCAAAATAAGCCTGTAATTGTTGCGATACAGCCAGCGTTAGTTCATCTGGCATCAACCCTTCAATGTCTTTTTCTGCAAAAGTAATTTCCGCTACCGATCCATCATCAACAATGATGGTTAATTTGCCAATTGGCGATTCTATAGCAGATGCATATTTCATTGAATTTATTTGCCTTTAACCTCGGAAGAAATGCCCATTGATCTATAAAACTGATGCTAATCTTTGATTAATTCGATTGTATAAGTTTTATTTCCCCTTAATCTCATCCACAAAAGCAAGACAATATTACAACAATACAACAATTTTATCTTAAGATATTTGTCAAGAAAAGTATCTTTGCGGTTATGCAATTGGCCAAAGAGGTTAAGTATTTAATTCACAAGGAAGTATTGTTAGAGTGGCGCTCCAAGTACACGATTAATGGTGTATTGCTGTATGTTGTATCTACAATTTTTACCTGTTACCTCTCTTTTGTAAGTCTTAGCGATAAATTAGCCTGGAATGCCCTTTTTTGGGTAATTATGCTTTTTGCCTCTATCAATGGGGTTTCCAAAAGTTTTCTTCAGGAAAATAAAGGACAACAGTTATACAGTTACGTATTGGCTAGTCCTGCAGCAGTACTGATCTCCAAAACCATTTACAATACCTTGTTAATGCTGGTATTAACTACTATTGCTTTAGGTTTTTACTCCGTTGTGTTCGATACATTTACACCGCCGGATATGCTGATGTATTACGTGGCAGTGATTTTGGGTAGTATTAGCTTTTCCACAGTTTTTACCATGGTTTCGGCCATTGCAAGTAAGGCTGGGAATGGAGGCATGTTAATGGCGATTTTGAGCTTTCCAATTATTATTCCGGTATTAATTCTATTAATAAAACTGGCTAAAAACGCAGTAGATGGCTTGCCTTGGGAAAACAGCTATGATGATATTGGGATGTTACTACTGGTTAATATCATGACCGTAGCGACCTCTTTATTGTTATTTCCTTACCTTTGGAGGGAGTAAAGGGATTACGGAATTTAGGAAGGATGGAATGATAGAATTATTGAATGATAGAATGATAGAATGGGCAATTTGCAAGGCATTCACTCATTCAAAACTCTCTCATTCGAAATTATTGAATTATTGAATTATGGAATGATAGAATGGGCAATTTGCAAAGCATTCACTCATTCAAAACTCAGTCATTCGAAATTATTGAATTATTGAATGATTGAAGGATAGATTGATTGAATGATAGAATGGGCAATTTGCAAAACATTCACTCATTCAAAACTCTCTCATTCGAAATTAGTGAATTATTGAATTATGGAATGATAGAATGGGCAATTTGCAAAACATTCACTCATTCAAAACTCTCTCATTCGAAATTAGTGAATTATTGAATTATGGAATGATAGAATGGGCAATTTGCAAAACATTCACTCATTCAAAACTCACTCATTCAAAATTATATACAAATATGAAGAAAACCTGGTGGAAGATCTTAGGATCGGTATTAGTAGTTTACACAGCAATTGCCGGAATGCTTTTGGGCGTACCACATCTGGCCATTTTAAATGAAACAATCAGAAATCTTTACTTTCATGTACCCATGTGGTTTGCCATGATTGTGTTGTTTTCAATTTCTGTTTTTTATAGTGTAAAATCGCTAAGCAGCAAAAGCGAGATAGACGATTTGAGAGCTGTTGAAAGTGTAAATGCCGGAATAATTTTCGGTGTTTTAGGATTAATTACCGGTGCTATATGGGCTAAATATACCTGGGGGCAGTTTTGGAGCTTTGATCCAAAACAAAACTTCGCGGCCATTTCTATACTCCTTTATTTTGCTTATTTAATTCTTCGCAATGCAATAGATGAGGAACAGAAAAGAGCTAAGTTATCTGCCATTTACAATATTTTTGCTTTTCCGATGATGGTAGTACTGTTATTTGTATTGCCTCGACTCAAAGATTCATTACACCCCGGCAATGGTGGTAATCCCGGATTTAACAGCTACGATTTAGATAGCCGGATGAGAATGGTTTTTTATCCTGCATGCTTAGGATGGATACTCATTGGTTACTGGGTGTATAGCATTCGTTTCAGAATCCGTTCATTAGAAAATAAAAAACAACACAACTAAATTATTCTATCCAATTTTTCTCCCTTTTTAGGGATCAACAAATAATCATGAAAAAACTTATTTTCTCTTTAATGTTAATGTTCACTACCCTGCAAATTTTCGCACAGGATAATGGTGTAGAAATGGCTGATCAGATGCGTAGCAACGGTAAAATTTACGTGGTGGTGGGCTGTATTGTGGTAATTTTAGTGGGCTTATTGGTTTATCTTTTCTCTTTGGATAAAAGATTAAAAAAATTAGAAAAAGATAACTAAGACGAAAAACTTAGTTTAAACTGTTTAAACCTATTTTTCATCAAAAAATAGGGTGGTGTTTGCTTTACACTAAGTCTTTTTGCATTTGGATATGTGCGGTTTTTTTAGGCAATTTTGCAATGAAAACTTATTCATAAAAAAAATAAATAATGGCTAATCTAGCAGACGAGACCAAATTCTTTGCAGATGTTTGTAAGAATTTTGACAGTGCGGCTCAATTTACCAATCATCCAGAAGGTTTATTGAACCAGATTAAAGCATGTAACAGTGTGTACCGTTTCCAATTCCCTATCCGCCGCGGAAACGGCTTTGAAGTAATTGATGCTTGGCGTGTAGAGCACTCTCATCACATGAGCCCAACCAAGGGTGGTATTCGCTACAGCGATATGGTAAATGAGGACGAAGTGATGGCACTTGCAGCCTTAATGACTTATAAATGCGCAATTGTTAACGTCCCTTTTGGTGGTGCAAAGGGCGGTATTAAAATCAATACCAAAAACTACAGCGTTGCCGAGTTAGAAACCATCACTCGTCGTTACACTACAGAACTAATCAAGAAAAATTTTATCGGTCCTGCAGTTGACGTTCCTGCGCCAGATTACGGTTCAGGTGAACGTGAAATGAGCTGGATTGCCGATACCTATATGACAATGAATCCTGGTCAGCTTGATGCGCTGGGTTGTGTTACAGGCAAGCCAATTGCACTACACGGTATCCGTGGTCGTAAAGAAGCAACTGGCCGTGGTGTAGCTTACGCTGTTCGTGAGTGTGTTGATGTTGCTGAAGATATGCAAAAAATCGGCTTAACCGCTGGTTTAAATGGCAAAAGAGTTATTGTTCAGGGTTTAGGTAATGTAGGTTATCACTCAGCTAAATTCTTAGCAGAATTTGGTGCAACGATTGTAGGTTTATGCGAATATGAAGGTGCCATCTACAATGCTAATGGCTTAAACGTTGATGAAGTTTTTGCACACCGTAAAAATACGGGTTCAATTTTAGGTTTCCCAGGTGCTAAAGAATTTAAAAACTCAATGGAAGGTCTGGAGCAGGAATGTGATATTTTAGTTCCGGCAGCTTTAGAAAACCAATTTACAGAACACAATATCCGTAACATCAAAGCAAAAATTATTGCTGAAGGTGCAAATGGTCCTACTACTCCAGAAGCAGAAGCTATTTTTACAGAAATGGGCGGTATCATTATCCCAGATATGTATTGTAATGCTGGTGGTGTAACGGTTTCTTATTTTGAATGGTTAAAAAACCTTTCTCACGTGGCTTTTGGTCGTATGGAGAATCGTTATGCAGCCAATTCAAATGCTAATCTGATCAATACATTAGAGAACTTAACTGGTAAAACTATTCTTCCTGAACACCGCTTAATGATTGTTAAAGGTGCTTCGGAGATTGAATTGGTAAATTCTGGTTTAGAAGATACCATGATTCACTCTTATCACGAAATTCGTGAAACATTGAAACAGAAACCAGCTACTCAAACCCTGAGAACTGCTGCTTTTGTTAATTCGATTGATAAAATCGCAGTTTCTTACATGAATTTAGGCGTTTGGCCATAATATTTGTTGTTATTCAAAGACATTAAAGATTAACAACTCCCTGAAAGAGGCTGTCTCAAAAAGGCAGTCTCTTTTTTTGTGGAAAAAAAATTAATTTTTCATCTTTTTAAATTTGGTTTATTTGTCTGTATTTCAGATATTTAAGTATAAATAATTGAAATTTATGCCAGTCCAGAAACCAGTTTTCAAGCCCTATTATCAGAACCAGATCATGGCTATTCCGCCCACTCTGGATGAACTTGTGGCAAAAGGCCATCCTGTTCGCATTGTGAACGATGTCATTAACCGAATCAATATCCA
>NZ_FOGG01000078.1 GCF_900111155.1 Pedobacter rhizosphaerae
AGTAGAAAAACTAGTTTTCTACTCCTTTTGCCCTTTTCTATTAGGGGACTTTTTCAGTGCCCTCGTTCACTCACGACAGGCTTTTTTGTTTTTCTGATGGTTGAAATGACTGAATGATTGAATGATGGAATGAGAGAATGATGGAATGAGAGATTGGCGAGTGATAGAAGGAAAGCAGTGCCAGTATATACATTAATGTTATCCCTGCTTTCCGCTTTACTTCGTTGCACTTCGTGTTCGCTGCAATCAGGTTTAGGTGGCTACTTTTTGTGCTGCTATGTAGGTTTTTCATCCCAGTTGTTTTATATGATATTCCAATCTTTGCACCTGATCTTTATTCTTTGCTCTTTTTTCTTTTCTTCTCCACGCTCTAATTGCCCAATGGGTTACCTAAACTAAAATATAGTATTAAGGGTAAATACAACGTTCAAAACCAAAAATACGTTGAACTTCTAATGGCCATTTGAAGCAAATATTTTAAAATGATTATTTACCTAAAAACACTGAATCATGAAAAGGAATATTATTGCTATAGCCATATTGATCACTTTTTTTGGCTGCAATAGCTCAAACAAAGATTATGCAGAAAGTAGCATAGGCGCAGATACCATATCTGCAGACAGCATAGCGAACGAAAAAATCATCAAAACGGCCGACATGCGTTTCCGAGTGAAGGATGTACAGCAAACTAAGGAAACATTGAGTGCTACACTTAAAAAGCAGGGAGGCGCAATAGCTGAATTCTCTATCAACAGCACCATTCAGGAAACGGATAAAGTTAAACAATCAACAGATTCGCTTAAAGAAATTACATCCTACCGTACTGAAGGTTATGTTGTGGCTAAAATTCCATCAGAAAAATTGGATGAGTTTACAAACACAATCGCCAGAATGGCTGTGTTCGTCGATAATCAATCTATGAAAATGGACGACCAAAGTATACTGTATCTCGCCAACAAGTTAAAAGCTCAAAATAGGGTGGAAGCTGTTGAAAGAATTAATAAGGTGGCAACGAAAAAAAGTGCTAATGTAGAATCTGCATTGATTATTAAAGATGATTTTATTGATAAGAAGGTAGAGAATTTACAAATTGATAATAAGGTCAAATTCAGCACCATCACCCTCAATTTTTATCAGGATAATACCGTTAGAACCATGATTGTGGCTAATGATAACCTTTACGATTACCGGCCTGGCTTCGCAAGCAGGTTGTGGTTAAATATCCTCAACGGCTGGACCATCTTTAAGGAAATGATTTTAGCCCTGGCTAATTTGTGGATGCTGGTGGTATTGGGAATAGCGATCTTCTTTGGAGTTAAACAATATAGAGCTAAAAGGGCTGGTTTGTGATTGTACAATAGGAGCCTCCCGCAGATTTAAAATGATTTTCGCAGATAATTAATCTGTGTTGATCTTCTTGATCTGCGGGATAGATTATAAATAAATTTATCTATCGGTTTGTGTCCCACCATAAGTGTTCGGAAGAATTTTATTTCTCCCCATAAGTTGATAATTTTCATTTAGGCCAAGGATGATTAGTGCCTATTTTTCTTTATGGAA
>NZ_FOGG01000058.1 GCF_900111155.1 Pedobacter rhizosphaerae
GATTATCTGCTCGGATGGTTTCCCAAGCTGAACTCATACGTTGCCTTTAATACCCGCCTTAACCGTCTTAGCGGAGCCTTGAGGTCGCTTTGCCAGTCGGTTATCCAAGACTTCAAGCCCCAGGAGTGTTCAAAGAAATTTTCTTTACTAGACTCAATGCCAATAATAACCTGTAGCGGTAGAAGAACGGCGAAGGTAGCCCTGGAGGTGACTGACAAGAGCTTTTGCTCCACTAAAAAGCTATGGTACTTCGGCTTGAAACTACATGCGCTGAACAGTCATAATAAGGATATGGACTTGCTATATTTGTGTAGACACAGAGTTAAGGGAATTTGCATACCTTAACAGAAATTATGTCACAAGAGAGAAAAGCATACCCGAAGGAGTTCAAGCTGATGAGTGTTGAACTGAGTTACACCCGCGCAGATCTAAGGACCCTTGCAAAAGAACTGGATATCAACGTCAGGTTATTGTACAGATGGCGTAAGGAGTTTTCAAGCAAGCAGGGCAGCAGTTTTCCTGGAAATGGGAAGGTCATCCTGAGCGCAGCTGAACAGGAAGTGGCTAATTTGAAAAAAGAACTGCGTGAAACACAGATGGAGCGTGATATCTTAAAAAAGGCTATCAGCATTTTCTCCAAGGACGACAACAAATATTCAGGTTCATAAAGGAGCACAGCAGAATATTTTTAGTTGAGAAAATGTGTTCAGTATTAAAAGTTAGCAGAGGGGGATTTTATAAATGGACAGTGAGTACACCTTCAAAAAGAAGTATTGAAAATCAAAAACTCGAAGTAGAAGTACTTCAAGCCTTTGAAAACAGTAAAAAACTATACGGGAGTCCGAGGATCACCATAGAGCTCCATAAAAAAGGCATTGAAATCTCCAGGCCACGAGTGGCCAGAATAATGCAAAAAGCTAAACTTAGGAGTATTGTGAAGAAGAAATTCAAGATCACCACTGATTCCAGACATAAATTTCCTGTTCCGGAAAATGTACTCGACCGGGATTTTAGGCCTGGGGTATTAGGAGCGGTTTGGGTATCTGACATTACTTATATCAGAACAAAAAAAGGATGGCTGTACCTGACCACAGTGATTGATCTTGGTGATCGAAAAATAATAAGCTGGGCATTAAGCATGACAATGATAGCTATGGATACAGTGATTCCCGCATTTAAAATGGCACAAACCAAACGCCCCATCACCGAGAAGCTTATTTTTCATTCTGACCGCGGAGTTCAGTACGCTTGCAATGAGTTCAGGTGTTTACTGGAAAAAAATCCGCTCATCACCAGGAGCATGAGTAGGAAAGGAAATTGCTGGGATAATGCTGTTGCTGAGAGCTTTTTCAAGACGCTTAAAGCTGAATGTGTGTATCAGTACAAGTTTAGCGACAAAGAGCAAGCAGCACTTATAGTATTTGAATATATTGAGACGTGGTACAATAGAAAAAGAACACATTCTGCATTGGGATATATGTCTCCAGAAGAATTTGGAAAAAACTTAAATAAACAAAATAATGCCGCTTAACTAAATGTCAACTTTAATGTTGCAATTCCAATACCATGCCTTATCCAGAAAGTATAGTCATCAGCAAGGCTTCTGAAAGCGATCTGAACATCTTCAAGGAAAACTGGTCATCAATTGAGTCAAAGTCCTTTTTTGGGGATAAGATTTATCGAGACGAACCCTTTTTAGTTGGCTGTACAAAGAAAAAGCATCAGTAATGTTCACTCCAATCAGAGAGACACAGGGGAAAGCCGATTGCCTGAAAAATATGGATCGTGCTCACAAAGACCTCTTTTCCAGAGCAGTGTCTACCATAAGACAGCCAATAGAATCCTTCTTCAATTGGGTAAATGAAAAAACTCAGATCCAAAATGCAAGTAAGGTAAGATCAACAAGGGGACTACTCGTACATATATTCGGAAAGTTGACAGCCTGCTTCCTAAAACCAATTTTTAACCCTTAATTCGCATTACTAACTACTTGATACTAAAAAAGTCCGAGGTCGGAGGTCCGGGGTCGGAAGCCAGGGTGCATAGCAGTTAATTGTTTAATTGTGGAACTGTTAAATTGCTTAATTGCTCAAAAGCATAAAGACCAAAGCTTAAAGCGAATCTCTCTTGGGCTTCTGGTCTTGATACTCGATACTAACTACTTGATACTAGACATTTGATAATATTTACACTAAAATAAACTCGGTGTGGTTTGATTGGCCATTACCGGGATATGTAGATTGGTGCCAATGGCTTCATTTAGTTTTTGGGTGAAGTAAGCTGAGAATAATGGAGAAGATAGCTCTACATTTTGGTGAACAAAAAAGTATAATTTTTCTAAGCCTTCTTTTTTCCAGGCTACAATTCTTTCAATCCAGTCGTCTAAGCGTTTTTTATCAATATCGTGTACGTTGGCGCCTACAAAGCGTACAAATGCCACAGGAGAGGTTAAACGCATATGTAGCATATCTCTCCGTCCTGCGGTATCTACGATAATGTTGGCTACTCCATGTTTTTCAAAAAGGTCTGAAAACTGGCTCGCTACAGCAGGATTAGAAAACCATTCTTCATTACGTACTTCTACAGCTAAGGGGATCACCTTTGGAAATTCTTCCACTACTTTTTGTAAGCGTTCAAAATCTTTAGGCTTAAAATTATCATGCAACTGCAGGAAGGCCATTCCCAGTTTATTTTCGAAGTTACTGATGGCATCGCAATATTGTTGAACAGGCTCTTTAACATTGATCAATCTTTTAAAATGACTGATGCTATTGGTGAGCTTGGGGAAAAATTTAAAGTCAGCCGGGGTTTTTTCTGTCCAGGTAATTACTTGCTCGGAAGTGGGCATACCATAGAAAGTTGCGTTGAGCTCAATAGAATTGAATTGGGTAGAGTAGTAAGTCAACTCATCTTTAGTTCCTTTAGGATAAAAGCCCTTTAAATCGGTTTTATTCCACTTAGCACAACCCACGTAGGCTTCAAAAGTTTGTTTTGCTTTGTTGGCTTTCAAAATAGCGGTGGTTTCAGGAGCGTCCTGTGGGAGTGTAAAATCTATAATTGAGGGGTCTTCTACTTGGCCGAATTTCATAAATAATGGTTTTAAGGAATTGAATGATGATCAAAGATAAAAGGCTTTCTGGCAAATTCTTCGAAAACTGGAAAAATTAAATCCTTTCCCGTGGTAAGTAATGCCATTAAGATAGAAGAATCTAAAAGATATTTTATATTATAAAAATACTTTAAGTTGTTGTTTGTCAAATGTTTTTGATGGGTTTATTGGGTTTTGCAAGGGAAAGTTCAGACTGATAATCTTATACGTTTGACTTAAAGCTATTGCAATTGTAGAAATAACAGAGAAATGTCAGTATTTATTTATTTTGAAATAATTACTATTAAAAAGGTAGATATTGTATACATTTGCCGAACCAAAATCGGTAGTTCTTTAGATTACTTATCCAGAAAGACGGAGGGAAAGGCCCTGTGAAGTCTTAGCAACCCCAGAAATGGTAGGTGCTAATTCCTGCTTCTGCAAAGAAGATAGATAAAACGGTTGCTTAATTGCAGCTTATCAGCAAAGGATTTCGATTTAATATTAAGTAACTAGTGAGCCAGATTTTGTAATTATTTATTTTATGATGAAAAATTTATCTATCCCTGGTAATCTAAATGCTCCTCTATCAGCATATGCTGTTAATACAACCCTTTTTCTTGCGCTAGTCATGCGTTGCTGCTGAAAATAGCAGACCCTCAACATCAATTTCAAATTTAAAGAGTACCTGTTTTAACAACGGGCAGGAATTCTATTGCATTAACTAATTCATTAACTAACGAGCAATGTTTAAAAACAAACTTTTAATTTTCAGTCTTTTCTGGCTGTTTATCCTTTTTAACCTCTCTGCACAAGGGCAGGGTAAATTAAATGGAACCGTAGTGGGTAAAACCGATGGATTGCCTATTCCAGGCGTGAGTATTCGTGTTCAGGGAAAAATTGCGGGGGCTATTACCGATGGTAACGGACAGTTTAGCATCGATGCCGTTACGGGGGATGTACTTACCTTTAGCTTTATAGGTTTTTCAACTCAAACTTTAAAGGTAACCGGAACAAATAAAATTCAGGTTAGCCTGGAAGAATCAAAGAATAATCTTCAGGAGGTTGTAGTAACGGCCTTAGGGATTAATAAAGAAAAGAAATCATTAGGTTATGCCATTCAGGAAGTAAAAGGCTCAGATTTAGCTGAAGCCAAAGAAAGTAACCTGGTAAATGCTCTGGCGGGTAAGATTGCGGGTGTAAATATTACCAATAGTCAGGGGAATATGGGTTCTTCTCGTATTGTGATCAGGGGAGAAACCTCTATCTCTGGTAATAACCAGCCACTATTTATTGTTGATGGTATTCCTGTAGATAATTCGCAGCTAGGCGCAGGTGGTTCGAGAGATTTTGCCAATGCGATCTCAGATATCAACTCTGAAGATATTGAAACCATCAGTGTACTGAAAGGTCCGAATGCTGCTGCCTTGTATGGCTCCAGAGCGGCAAATGGCGTAATCCTCATTAAAACTAAATCGGGTAAAAGAGGTAAATCGCGTAGCATTTCATTAAACTCGAGCACTACCTTCGAAGATTTGTTGGTGCTTCCTTCTTATCAGGATGTTTATGGTCAGGGGTCTAACGGACAGTTTAGCTATGTAGATGGAAAAGGTGGTGGTGTAAATGATGGTGTAGATGAAAGCTGGGGTCCTAAAATGGACGGACGCTTAATACCACAATTTAATTCAAACGGTGTGGCTGTACCATTTATACCTCATCCGGATAATGTAAGAAGCTTTTTCGAAACTGGTCATACCTTAAATAATGGTGTTTCATTTAGTGGAGGTGGCGAGGCTTACAACTATCGTTTTTCTTATAATAACAGTGCACAAAAAGGTGTGGTACCCAATTCTGAATTGAATAAAAACAGTTTAGGGTTTAATAGTAGCTTCGACCTTTTACCTAAATTAAAGCTTGATTTAACAGCAAATTATGTGCGTACTTCTTCTGATAACCTTCCCGGATCGGCAGGAAGGAGAGCAACCAGTACTATGCTTCAGTTTTTGTGGTTCGGTAGGCAGGTAGATGTTGCAGCTTTAAAGGATTACAAAGATGCCAACGGAAATACATTCAACTGGAACAACAGCTACTACAGCAATCCATATTTTATTGCCTATGAAAATACCGTTTCTCAACGTCGTGATCGTCTTTTGGGTACTGTAGGTTTAACTTATCAGATTACGGGCGATTTAAAAGCCAATTTCCATACGGGTAACGACTATTACAACGACCGTCGTAAATTAAGGGTAGCTTATGGCACCAATGGAACACCTTTCGGCTCTTACCAGGAAACAGGTTATACCGTAAACGAGAACAATACAGAAGCGAGCTTAAGCTTCAATAAACGGTTGAATTCTGATTTAAGCCTGGATATATTGGCAGGTGGAAACCTTCGCAGCAAGTTTTATGAAGAGAATAATCAGGTTGCACCCCGTTTGGCGGTTGCGGGTATCTACACCCTGGCCAACTCAAGAGATCCTTTAACTTCTACCAGTTTTTATAGCAAGCTGAAGGTTTACAGTTTATTTTCTTCTGCTCAGTTAGGGTTTAAAGATTATGCTTATTTGAATTTAACAGCCCGTAACGACTGGTCTTCTACTTTGCCGGTTCAAAATAACTCTTATTTCTACCCATCGGCAAACGGAAGTTTTATTTTGAGTGAGGCTTTTGGCTGGAAAAGCGATTTTCTCTCTTATGCCAAAATTCGCGGTGGTTGGTCGAGGGTAGGTAAGGATACCGATCCTTATCAGTTGAACAATACGTATCCTTTTAATCCGATTTTTGACAGTTACCCTTTGGTTACCTTAACCGATAAGTATTTAAATCCAAATTTGAAGCCAGAATATACCAACTCGAGCGAAGTGGGTTTCGAGCTTGCATTTCTTAAAAATCGTGTTCGCTTAGACGTGAGTGCGTACAATACCAATAGTTTTAACCAGATCTACAGTGCCGATATTAGTACTGCTACGGGGTTTGCACAACAGGTAATTAATGCAGGAAGAATTAACAACCGAGGTTTAGAGGTTCAGTTGGGACTTACACCAGTTAAACAAACTGATGGTTTGCAATGGGATGTAAATGTTAATTACTCTACTAATAGAGGTAAAGTAATGGAGCTGGATGAGGCAGGTTCATTGAACAGTGTGGTTTTAGGAACCAGTGGGGTACAGGTATTGGCCACTATTGGTCAGCGTTATGGTACTTTATTTGGTACAGCGTACCAGCGTGATGCCAACGGACAAGTAATTGTAAATGCCAGCGGATACCCGCAGGTTAATCCAAACAGGCAGGTGTTAGGTGCTTACACACCAAAATGGTTGGGAAGTATCAACAATGATTTCAGTTACAAGGGCTTTACCTTAGGCTTCCTTGTAGATGCTAAAGTGGGTGGCCAAATTTACTCTGGAACACATGCTACAGGTTTCACTACCGGTGTTTTAGATGAAACTTTGCCAGGCAGAGATGAAGAGCATGGCGGTTTGGCCTATTACTACCCAGGCAACAATAAAGCGGCCTTACCCGTTCAACTTCCTTCGCATAACAGTACAGCGCCAGGTTCTGCAACAGTATATCATGATGGGGTTATCTTCGATGGCGTTCGCGCAGATGGAACCAGGAATACGAGCATTCTTTCGGCACAACAGTACTATAAATCTATTGCCAACGTAAATGAAGCCCATGTTTTCAGCGCTACAGCTATCCGTTTAAGGGAGGTAAGCTTAGGATACAATTTACCTAAAAACTGGATTTCTAAAATTGGATTGGCCAATGCCAGATTCACGTTAATAGGTCGTAACCTGTGGATCATTCATAAAAATGTGCCAAATATCGATCCTGAAACCGCTTTTGCAACAGATAATGCCCAGGGATTGGAATCATTACAGTTGCCAACTACAAGAAGCTATGGTTTTAACCTTAATCTAACTTTTTAATTCTGAAATCATGACTAATAAAAAATATATCATTGCTTTAACACTTTCGGTTTTAAGTTTGTCCGCCTGCAAAAAAGACTTACAGGATACCAATAAAAACCCAAATGAAGCAGAGACTGCACAGCCAGATTATTTATTGGCAAATGCCATTAAAAGTGCATCAGATAATTATTACAGTACTTCAAATACCATGGATGCCAGTTTGTTGTTTGTACAACATTGGTCTAAAATACAATATACCGATGCAGATCGTTACATTTTTACCAACAGTAGTTTTGAAGGTGGCTGGAAAAGTTATTACACTCAAAGTTTAGGCGATTTAAATGCCTTGATCGCTATTGCCGATAAATCAGGTAATCCAAATTATAAAGCGGTGGCTTTAACCTTACGCAGCTGGGTTTTTTCATTGCTAACTGATGCCTACGGTAATATTCCGTATTCGGATGCTTTGGATATTAATAAGTTAAATCCGACGTACGATGATCAACGTGCTGTTTATCTTGGGCTTATTGCCGATTTGAAAACGGCACTTTCTACTTATACCACTACAGGAAACGCCATTGCTGGTGATCCTATCTTTACCGGAAATATTAACCGATGGAGAAAGTTTGCGAATGCTTTACGGTTTCGTTTGGCTTTACGCATTGCCGATCGTGAGCCTGTATTGGCTCAACAAGTAATCACCGAAGTACTGGCAGATCCAGCGGGTCTTTTAGCAGAAGAGGCAGAAACTGCAAAGTTGACTTACTTCACTTCTCCAAATCAAAATCCGATCGCAAAGATTTTTGAAACCCGTGATGATTACAGGATTTCGAAAACTACGGTAGATAAGTTAAAGTCGCTTAGCGATCCACGATTGCCAGTGTTTGCCAATAAAACGGCAACAGCTACCCCTGAAGTATATGTGGGTATACCCAACGGTTTAACCACAGGTGATGCAGCAAACTTAGGATTTGCTAAAACTTCCAAACCGGGTGATTTCTTTACCAAAGCAACAGCACCTGCTATTATTTTAAGTTATTCGGAAAGTTTATTTGATCGTGCAGAAGCTGCGGCAAGAGGATTTACGACAGAGAATGCAGCGAGCTTGTATCAACGAGGTATAACCGTTTCCTTACAGTATTACGGAGTAGATGCAACGGCGATTCAAACTTATCTGGCTCAGCCGGCTGTAGCATATGATGCAACCAACTTTAAGAAATCTATTGGAGAACAAAAATGGATAGCTTTATTTGGTCAGGGATTAGAGGCTTACGCAGAGTGGAGAAGATTAGATTACCCACAATTACAACCCGCGGTTGCAGGAGTGTTAGATGGAAAAATTCCGTTACGCTTTATTTATCCGGGAAGTGAACAATCACTGAATAAAAATAGCTATAGTGCTGCGGTAGCCAAACAAGGTGCCGATGTGTTGACCACCAGGCTGTGGTTTGATGTTAACTAACATTCAATTATTCATTCATTGAAGCATAAAAAAACCGGATCAATTTTGATCCGGTTTTTTTACGAAATATATTTTCTAGTAACCCAGGATTTTTAATACCTGTTTACTGTTCTGCTCTTCGCCGAAAACTTCAAAGTTGAAACTCTCATCGCGGTTTCTGCGGATGAGCACATGTTTCGGGCTAGGCAACAAACAATGGTGAATACCGCCATAACCACTTAAAACCTCCTGATAAGCACCAGTGTGGAAGAAACCTAAATACTGTACTTTACGGGTTTTAGGCATAAACACACTGTTCATGTGCGCCTCCTGGTTGTAATAATCCTGGCCATCGCAGGTAATACCTCCTAAGTTTACACGCTCATACTCTGCATCCCAGTTGTTTACCGGTAATAGGATGTATTTTTGATTCAAAGCCCATACGTCAGGTAAGTTGGTAATGAAAGAACCATCTAGCATTAACCATCTCTCTCTGTCGTTTTGTTGCTTACGACCTAATACCTTGTATAAAATTCCAGAAGCTTCAGCAACCGTATATTTACCGAACTCGGTAATAATATCTGGTTCCATCACTTCGTGAATAGCGCAAATTTCTTTAATCCGTTTTACGATCTCATTTACCATGTACTCATAGTCGAAATCGAAAACCAATGAATCTTTAAATGGCATACCACCACCAATATCCAGGGTATCTAAATCAGGATTGATTTTTTTGAACTTGCAATAAAGGGTTACATATTTCTCTAACTCATTCCAGTAATATGGTGTATCAGAAATACCAGAGTTAATGAAAAAGTGTAACAATTTTACCCTGAAGTTAGGGTTATGTACAATTTTGTTGTTATAGAAATCGATTACGTCTTCCATACGTACACCTAAGCGGGAAGTGTAGAATTGCGAATCGGGTTGCTCTTCTGCAGCAATACGGATACCTAAATTACAAGGCTCATCCATTTCTACTTCATCATCATAAAGGTTAAATTCTTCCTTGTTATCTAAAACGGGGATGATATTTTTATAGCCGTCGTGCAACATATCAATGATATATTGTTTGTACTGATAGGTCTTAAAACCATTACAGATGATGGTAGTATCCTTACTCAAAACGCCTTTTTTCTCCAAGGCATCTACCATTGGCATATCAAAAGCCGAAGAAGTTTCTAAGTGGATATTGTTCTTTAAAGCCTCTTCTACAATATGTTTAAAGTGTGAACTTTTAGTACAATAGCAATATTTATAATCGCCACGGTAATTGTTCTTTAAAATAGCCGTTTGGAAAAGAATTTTTGCCTGTTGAATTTTCTTGCTTACCAATGGTAAATACGTAAAACGAAGCGGCGTGCCGTACGTTTCAATCATTTCCATCAGGTTTAAGTCCTGAAAATATAACTCATCTTCTATTACCTCGAAACCTTCCTGCGGGAAGCCAACGCTGAGGTCAAGAAATTCGGAATAACTCTGCATTTATTAATGATAAATTTTTGCAAAAATGTAATTTTAAATTGATAAAAAGTGGGTATTCAAAATATTTTTAACCTTTAGAAATCAAGATGGCATTAATAGCGCATTTTCATTGATTTTTTTACTTCAAGAATATAATTCTCGGGCTTTAGTTTAACGGTTTTTTGGAGGTTTTGTTTTGGGGGAGAAAATGAGTGGAGGAAGGAATGATTGAATGAGTGGGTGAGAGAGTGATTGAATTTGGGTGTTAGTGTGAAACCGGGCTTTGGCTGTTGATGCAATCTCATTAACCGCAACGCGCGCAAAGTTTTACGCAAAGAGATTAACCACAGAGAGAAAGAGGAATTACACGGAGTACACAGAGATAGCTTCGCTATTGGTAAGCGTACACAAAGCATTGCCCATGGACTCCATTCTCCGTGCCTTCCGTGTTTCCGTGGCTAATAACTTAACTTCCCTTAACTCCTTAATGTTTTTTTTACCATATAAGCCATATAAGAAAAAATAAGCTTTGATCCTACTAACCGCAAAGCCCGCAAAGTTTAACGCAAAGAGATTAACCACAGAGAGAAAGAGGAATTACACGGAGTACACAGAGATAGCTTCGCGATTGGTAAACGCACACAAAGAGAAGGAGTTTGCCAGCTACCTTTTTTATCTATCAGTGTAAGTCAATTGCCTTTTCGTCTTGCACGACTAATGAACTAATGACTGATGAACCGGCGAGCCAATGACAAATGAACTAATAAACAAAGCAGGACATTGCAGGATAGTTCTCCATGCTATTGTAGTTATATTAAACTTTTATAAGCAGGTTAAACCATATGTTTACCTGTTGTGCTAACCAGATATATGCTGAAGAAACTATGAAACGCTTATTTTTACTGATGCTAGGTGCATTTTTAGTGAATGCCTATTGTTTTGCTCAACCCACTGCTCCATCATGGACAGGCAAAGTAGGGAATAGAAATAAGACTTTTAAAACCAATAAATATAAGGTTAATGATTTCGGAGCCATTGGTGATGGTAAAAATTTGGCGACCAAAGCCATTCAGAAGGCCATTGATGCTTGTGCTTTAAAAGGTGGTGGGGTGGTTGTATTTGCACCTGGTGAATACCTCAGCGGATCATTATTTATCAAATCGGGCGTAAACTTACAGCTTGATAAAGGTGTAACCTTATTGGGTAGTCAGAACATTAACGATTACCCTGAGATTGATACGCGGGTAGCCGGAATAGAGATGCGCTGGCCAGCGGCCCTGATTAATTTACAAAATGTAGAAAAAGCAGGGATTTCTGGTGCCGGGCTAATCAATGCGCAGGGAAAGCCTTTCTGGGATATGTACTGGGCCATGCGTAAAGATTACGATGCCAAAGGTTTAAGGTGGATAGTAGATTACGATGCCAAACGACCCAGGACAGTGCTTGTAGAAGCGTCAAAGGACGTATCCATTACAGGTATTACCTTGCAACAAGCTGGTTTCTGGACTGTTCAGATACTTTATTCGCAATATGTAACGGTAGATGGTATTACCATTCAAAATAATATGGGTGGACATGGCCCAAGTACGGATGGGATAGATATCGATTCTTCTTCCTGGATTTTAGTCCAAAACTGTGATATAGATTGCAATGATGATAACTTCTGTTTAAAGGCAGGAAGGGATTGGGACGGATTACGTGTTAATCGCCCGACCGAATATGTGGTGATTCGCAACAGCATAGCCCGAAAAGGAGCAGGGATGCTTACTTTGGGTAGCGAAACTTCTGGAAGCATTCGTCATGTTTGGGCTACAGGACTAACTGGTTATGGCACTGGAAATGCATTGAACATTAAATCTGCTAAAACCAGGGGTGGAGTAGTAGAAGATTGCTATTTCGGAAATATTACCATGAACGGAGGCGGTAACGTGATTCAGGTAAATCCAAACTGGAATCCAACATATAGTTATTCTACATTACCAGCCGGGTATAATCCAGATTCTATTCCTCCTCACTGGACAAAATTACTCCAGCCTGTAACTCCCTTATCAAAGGGAATCCCCATTTTTCGTAATATTTATATCTATAATATTAAAGCTATAGGAGTAAAGAAGGCAATAAATGCTATTGGCGTTCAAAATACTGTTTTAAGCCACTTTAAGCTAAAGAATTTAAATATCTCATCGGCCACTGCCGGAACGATAGACTTTGGAAGAGACTGGATATTTGAAGATGTGAACATAAGTGCTGCAGATGGGACGAAGTTAGAAGTGAAGAATTCAGAAAACGTAAGACCCTAAATAGAGATGCAACAATTTAGCAAAACAAAATGATTTATTAAGGTAACTTTTGGCTTGCGAGTGTAGCCCTTACTTTAATGATTTATCAATCACCGAAAGCGTTTTGTAAGTTAAATTAATTGTTGAACTTCAGTTAATTATAGATTTTTAGATTTAGTATGATGATCCGAATTCCATATTTAAAAATACTTGTTACATTGATGTGTTTGGGTTGTTTGAGCCCTTTTAATTGGGTTCGCGCTCAAATTAACAGAGAGGCAGTTGTGGCCAGGCACCGCGTGGTGGTAAAGGCCATGGATAAACTTGCATCTTTATCGTTAGGGAATGGTAAATTTGCTTTTACCGTTGATGCCACAGGCCTTCAAACTTTTCCAGATTTTTATGCAAAAGGCGTTCCTTTGGGTACACAGAGTGAGTGGGGATGGGATACTTTTGAAAATACGGGTCATTATAAAATAGAAGAAGCCTATAAATACTACGATCAATATGGTCGTAAAGTTCCGTATACCGTTCAACTGAATGAACCTGAAAGAGCTAAAGCAACCAGCAATTTTTTTCGACAGAATGTGCATCGTTTGCAATTGGGTAACGTAGGCCTGGAACTGATTAAAAAAAATGGTGAGGCTGCAAAAACTACAGATATAAAGCATATTAACCAGCAGCTTAACCTTTGGACGGGTGAGATTAAAAGCACTTTTACCTTTGAAGGTTTAACTGTAACGGTAACCACTGTTGCACACCAGGAAAGCGACCTCATTGCGGCAAATATTCAGTCGGAACTGATTAAACTTGGCAGATTAAAGGTGCGTATCCGTTATCCCTATCCAACCGGCGACTGGACGGATGTTGGTAATAACTTTGCAAGCGCTAATCGGCATCAAACCACTCTCGTAGGGCAAAATGCTCAGACTGGGATTATTAAACATCAGTTAGATTCTGCGGTATATTTTACCAGTTTCTCCTGGACCGGCAAAGCTTCTCTTATAGCTAAAGGTACGCATACTTATCTACTATCGCCTGATAAAGGTTTAGCCACATTTAGCTTTAGTTTCTTGTTTTCGGAAAAGAAAGATTCTAATAAAATCCCCGGTTTTAAGCAAACACAAGAAAACAGCTACAAGGGTTGGAAACAGTTTTGGATGAGTGGCGCTGCGGTAGATTTTGCAGGAAGCACGGATCCGAGGGCAAAGGAATTAGAACGGCGAATTATTTTATCGGAATACCTTACAAAAATTCAATGTGCTGGAAGCGCTCCTCCGCAAGAAACCGGTTTAACCTACAACAGTTGGTATGGTAAGCCACATTTGGAAATGCACTGGTGGCACGGATTGCATTTTGCCCTTTGGGGAAGGCCAGAAATCCTCACTAAAAGTGCCGATTGGTATTTCAAAGTAAAAAGTAAGGCCGCACAGATTGCCAAAGTACAGGGTTTTGATGGCGTACGCTGGCAAAAAATGACCGATAATAATGGGAATGAAAGTCCTTCATCTATCGGGGCCATGCTGATTTGGCAACAGCCACATATCATCAGCTTTACCGAACTGTTATATCGCGAACGTAAAGACCCGAAGGTGTTGGAGAAATACAAAGATTTAGTGTTTGCAACAGCTGATTTTATGGCTTCTTTTGCGCATTATGATCCTGCGAGGAGAAAATATATGCTTGGTCCTGGATTGATTCCTGCGCAGGAGCGCTTTAAAGCAGATAGTACTTTCAATCCAACCTATGAGTTGGCCTATTGGCAATGGGGATTAAAAACCGCTCAAAAGTGGCGTATTCGCCTGGGAATGCCCAGAAATGCCAAATGGGATGAGGTTGCTCAAAACCTAGCGCCACTTCCTGTAAAGGATGGCGTGTATCTGGCTACTGAAAGTGCGCAGGATTCTTATACGAATCCAGTATTTAAAACGGATCATCCATCAGTTTTGGGTACGTTTGGAATGCTTCCTGCAACAGATTTGCTGGATAAAGCTACTATGCGTAAAACTTTTGATCTGGTTTGGAATACCTGGACCTGGAGCGATACCTGGGGTTGGGACTTTCCGATGACTGCCATGACGGCCACCAGACTGGGGATGCCTGAAAGGGCTATTGACGCTTTAATGATGGATATTAAAACCAATACCTATCTCGTTAACGGACACAATTACCAGGATGATCGATTGCGGATTTACCTCCCTGGAAATGGTGGTTTGCTTACCGCTATTGCTATGATGTGTGCAGGATGGGATGGTAATGAGGTTGAAAATCCAGGTTTTCCGAAAAATGGTAAATGGAAAGTTAAGTGGGAAGGGATGAAGAAGTTGTTCTAGGGGGGAGAGAATTATAGAATTAGTGAATGAGTGAATGATTGCACTTCGATACGTTTAAGGTGACAAGAGAGATGAGCGGGTGATTGAAAAACTTAATGGTGGTATTTGTGAAATGGAGGAGCCTTATAGTTAATTAACCAATGACTATTGAACCAATGAACTAATCAACCAATGAACTAATGACCCAGTTTATCTCACAGGAAGGTGTACTTCTGCCAGCATACATCTGGCACTGCCGCCACCGTTTTGCTCTATGGTGTAGAGTGGGGCATAAATAATACGGGCATATTTTTCTAATTGGTTAATTTGTGCTGTGTTTAAGGAAAGGTATGCCTGTTCTGACATTACCAAGAACGATTCTCCTGCTTTACCATTTACTTGTAACATATTTCCAGCAAATTTATTCATCTGCTCAATGGTGATTTCTATAACTTCCTTTCCGGAACTGGATAAACTTCTTTTCACCATTTCTTTATCTATGGTATCAGGAATAGCATCTAAGCAGATTACAGCAAAGCGATCACCTATACACATCATCACATTGGTATGGTAAATTGGAAAACCCTGGTCATCTAAAGCTTCAAAATAAACAGGTTTATAGCCACTTAGCATACAGAAATTACTCAATACATCAATATCCGTTCTTACACTGATACAGGCATAGGCAATTTTATTTTCGCGGTCTAACACCATACTACCAGTACCCTCTAAAAAGCGATCCTGAAACTCGTAAAAACTTAAGTCGCTCACATGGCTTACATCAAATTTCTCATTCAATGTATCTAAAATATCTTTTCTGCGCTCCAGTCTTCTGTTCTCTGAAAACATAGGATATAAAAAGGTCGAGCCATCTTCATGGAAAGAAACCCAGTTGTTGGGGAAGATTGAATCTGGCTTTTCTGGCACTAAAGTATCATCAATTACTGTTACATCTACACCGTTGTGGCGCAATAAAGCAGCAAAACCATCAAACTCCTTTAAAGCCTTATCCTGCACATCATCTTGCTCGGAAGCCACCTGAAATTTATTGTTTTCGGCAGTCTGCGCGTTAAATTTAAAATCTACCGGGCGAATCATGAGGATGTGGTTAGTGGTTTGCATTTTTTAAGGTTTAACTGCCAACTGAATGGTTTAATTGTTGTGTGCATGTTGCCAACTGCCAACTGAAAATTGTCAATTGAAACCTGCATCAGCCAGCAAATATAAAAAAAATGACCGTTCATGATGTACACGAACGGTCTATTGTATTGGGACGCTTTGTATTATTTTCTTCTGATGAAGGGCGAATAATTATTGTTTGCATCGAAGTTAGTGATAAATTATTGAGGTTGATGAAATAAATCTACGCAAGTGTTTGACTTATAGGTGTTTAATTGTTGAATGATTGAATGAGCGAGTGATTGAATGAGTGAATGGGTGGGTTTTTACGCCCTGCCCAATGATTAATGAACCAATGACTACTGAAGCAAATCATCTCTCCAAATTGGTAAACTCATACAGTGGAAACCGCCTCGTGCGCGTGATAATTCTGCCGAAGGCATTAAAATTAAAGTATCAGTAATGGTTTCTGCATCTACTTTACCGCATTCTAAATCCTGAATAAGGTCTTTAACGTCGACAACATTAAATCCGGCAGTTTTAAAAGCTTCTACCGTTTTATCGTTGCGGTCGTAACCCAATACCACGCCTTCTTTTAAGGCCAAAAGATTACAGGAATCTGTCCACTGCTCTCTTGAATCGTAAGGGAAAAGATTATTTCCGCTGTAAATAATTTGTGTAGGTTCGGTACTTCCTAAATCTACCTGGCTAATTTCATTGAGCAGGGCTTCTACGTGTTCAAAATGTTTAGGTGCTTGCGGATTAGCTTTGGTAAATTGAATGGCAGTTGTGGCCTCTAACTTTTCTGGCTCTTTTAAAAAGTTAATGGGTTCGTAAGGATTGTATTTTGGTGAATGGGCAATAGAGTTTAAAATTACCCAGGTATTGCGTTTCACTTGGGTAAATACGGTATCCAGGTGCATGTAATCTCTTTTACTTGGAATTTTAACTACGGTAACTTTTTCTACCACATCGTTCTCAAACAGCAGTTTAATAGCTTCATTGGCACCGTGTTCGGATGTTCGCTCGCTGCAACCAATTAATACGTGGTTTGGGCTTACCATCATCACATCGCCACCTTCTAAAGTAGTGCTGAATGCAGGCTCATCTCCCGGTCGTAAGAAATGCATTGTTACATCTGGGATCTCCAGCATATTCTGGCGATAGCCTTCAAATATCGGATGGTTGAAGAAGATATAGCGCATTAACAGGGTTTCCCTTACCCTGGCTTTCTTCGCTGGTTTATTTAATAATATAAAGTTGTTAATCGTGGTTCCCACATCTCGTGTGAAGATGAGATTGGGGATAGGGGCAAAGATCATTTCATCATTGGCCAGGGTGCCGGAAATAAAAATTTCTGCCAATTGTTTCGGATCAGTATCGGCCAATTGTAACTGCACCTTGTAGGTACAACCTTCAATGGCGCATACGGCTGCTACCAGCTTTTTGCGGATAGATTCCTGCGCTAATATTTCACTCAACAAGTTCTGGATTTCAATAACAGCTGCTGAATTATGAAAATCGGGATGGTTGGGTTTATAAAAACTGCGGTTACTTTCTGCTGAATCTATTTCTGTCAGTTTTCCCTTAATTTTCTGTGGATCAAGGAAATACATTAATAATTTAACGTAATAATCGTATTCGCCTTTCCGGATGGTATCCAGGTGAACAATATCTTCGAAAAGCCAGTCTTGGGCTTTGGAAGGAACTACTTTTCCTAAACCACTATCTGGACTGTGGATCAATAATTTTCTTAATCTGCCGATTTCGGTATTCACTTTAACCATGAAACTGTTGTTCTGCTCGCTCATAAATAAGTTAGTTATTGCAAAGCTATTAGAATTTAATGGAGAATCAAGGTAGGACCAAGTATTTAGTATCGAGTATCAAGACTGGGCGTTCATTGGATAGAACTTTTTTATTTTAACCATCTAAGGCACCTAAGCATGTTGGCTAACTGGTATGCCGCCTGGCTTCCGACCCCGGACACCCGACCCCGGGCTTTTTTAGTATCAAGTATCAAGAAAGGATCCTTGGTATTTTAAATTGTAGAGCAGTTAAGCAATTAAACAGTTCAACGATTAAACAATTTATCTTTTCCGCTTTCAGGTTAATTCGTATCAAGTATCAACAGCGGGTCTTTTCGCTTTCAGCTTTATTCGCTATTTTTGGCCATGAATTTTATTATTACTGCCGCTCAGAAAGCCGTTCTGGAACTTTATAGTACAGAAGTGGAAGAAAGCGTAATCAACATACAAGAAACCCGTAAAGAATTTGAAGGCCAGGTAACTATCGTTGTTTTTCCCGTTACTAAATTCTCTAAAAAATCTCCGGAACAAACCGCTAATGAAATTGGTGCTTACCTGCAGGACAATGTTGCTGAGGTAACAGGTTTCAACGTGGTTAAAGGATTTTTAAACTTAAGCCTCGCCGAAAGTTATTTCTTAAATCTGTTTAATAAGCAGGTTTTGTCGGCCGATTTCGGGATTATTCCGCCGAATGGCAAAAAGGTAATGGTTGAGTATTCTTCGCCAAATACCAATAAACCGCTTCACCTGGGCCACGTTCGTAACAACTTATTGGGATATTCGGTTTCCGAGCTGTTGAAAGCCAATGGTTATGATGTGGTAAAGGTAAACCTGGTAAACGACAGGGGAATTCATATATGCAAATCGATGTTGGCCTGGCAGAAATGGGGTAATGGTGAAACTCCGGAAAGTTCAGGGCTAAAAGGCGACCATTTGGTAGGGAAGTACTATGTTATCTTCGATAAAGAATATAAAAAAGAAATAGAAGGTTTAAAGGAAGCTGGACAAACGGAAGAGGAAGCGAAAAAGAATGCACCTTTAATAAAAGCTGCGCAACACATGCTACAGCAATGGGAAGCTGGAGATGCCGAAGTTATAGCCCTTTGGGAGAAAATGAACGGTTGGGTTTACGACGGATTCAATGTAACTTATAAAACCTTAGGTGTAGATTTTGATAAATTCTATTACGAAAGCAATACTTATTTATTAGGTAAAGATACCGTTGAAGAAGGTTTAGCGAAAGGCGTTTTCTTTAAGAAGGAGGATGGCTCTGTATGGATCGATTTAACTGCCGATGGTTTAGATCAGAAGTTGGTACTTCGCGCAGATGGAACTTCAGTTTACATTACACAGGATTTAGGAACTGCTGAAATGAAATATGACGATTTCGGTATGGATGAGTCTATTTATGTGGTTGGAAATGAGCAGGATTATCACTTTAAAGTGTTGTTCTTAATTTTAGAGAAGCTTGGAAAAAGCTGGGCTAATGGTTTATACCACCTTTCTTATGGCATGGTTGATTTACCTAACGGAAAGATGAAGAGTCGCGAAGGAACTGTAGTGGATGCGGATGATTTAATTGCCAGCATGGTGGCTACTGCGCGTGAAAAGACAGTTGAGCTAGGTAAAATAAATGATTTTTCTGAGGCTGAGCGGGAAGCGCTTTATCAAAATATTGGCTTAGGTGCACTAAAGTATTTCTTGCTTAAGGTTGAACCGAAGAAACGTTTGTTGTTCAATCCGGCAGAAAGTATAGATTTTCAGGGTCATACGGGCCCATTTATTCAATATACGCACGCGCGGATTAAATCTCTGTTGAGCAAGGCAGAATATCATTTTGCTGCAGGCAGTGCCGAGTTTTCGGGGATTATGGAGGTGGAGCTGGAAATGATTCAGCAGCTGGCTAAATATCCTGAAGAGTTGGCTATTGCAGCGAAGGCTTATAGTCCGGCGAGTTTGGCTAACTACCTTTATGAGTTGGCTAAGTTGTTTAACAAGTTTTACCATGAAGTGCCGCCTATTGTTAAAACTGAAGCAGGTGAGGCCAAGCAGTTTCGCTTAAACCTCTGCAAGAAAACAGCAGACATTATTTATTCTGGCATGAAGATTTTGGGGATAACTTCTCCGGAGAGAATGTAAGAGAAAGCTTCTGAGAGATCAGGAGCTTTTTTGTTTTTACCACCTTAGGCATTCTAAGGCTGATGATTAAATTTAAAAAATGAGTTAAGCTCGCTACCTCATTTTCTCTGTGGTTAATGCTTTGCGTTAAACTTTGCGGGTTAGTAGGATCAAAGCATATTTTTTCTTATATGGCTTATATGATGCAAACAAAAACATTAAGGAGTTAAGGGAAGTTAAGTTATTAGCCACGGAAACACGGAAGGCACGGATTTTTTTGTTTAACCATTAAAGGCACAATGGGTTTTCTTTGTGTACTCTTACCAATAGCGAAGCTATCTCTGTGTGCTCTGTGAAATCCTCTTTATCTCTGTGGTTAATGCTTTGCGTAAAACTTTGCACGCTTTGCGGTTAAAATTGAAACTTATTTTTTCTTATATAGCTTATATGGTTCAATACTTTTTTACCATTTAAGGCATGTAAGTTCATTATAATAACCACCCCCGCCACTTCACATTTCCTATACACCCCCTCCTTGAAAAAAGTAGGGGAGTTGGGATCTCGATGTTTTCT
>NZ_FOGG01000082.1 GCF_900111155.1 Pedobacter rhizosphaerae
TACACGTCCGGAGTTTCAGAAAACACCATTTCACAACCGTAAGGGAACATATGCCTGAAGCTCACCAATCTTTTTCAGATGAAAAGGGATGGGATCCTGAATATTATCTAAAACAGGCTGAAAAAGCAGGTCAGAACACTTATGACTTTATTCAAAAGCTGATGCATAGCAATCCCGTAATACATCAATCATATGCTGGCTGCGCCGGACTGATGCGGCTCTTGAAAGCCTATGGAGCGGCAAGAATGGAAGCTGCCTGCAAAAGGGCACTCACCGGGCACAGGTTTAAATACACTGTAATAAAAAACATCCTTGACAATAATATGGACATGGTCGAGGAAACAGAACAGAAAGAATACAGGACGCCACTACACCAGAACGTGCGAGGAGCTGAAGCATACAAAACCAACTAAAAAAGATCAATATGAATACACAGAACACAGCAGACCAGATGAAAAGCCTAAGGCTCAGCGGAATGGCAAGGCGCTATGAGGCAACACTACAATTGCCAATACACGAGATCCAGGACCCACATTCCATGCTCGCTATGCTTGTACAGGCAGAAATCGAGTACCGTGAGCATGCAAGAACAGAAAAATATCTCAGGTACAGTAAACTTAGATATCATGCCCTTCCCGAAGATATACTCTGTACCTCCGAGCGTGGCATTACCCGCGAACAGGTACTAAGACTCTCGGACGGCACTTTCATTGAACGTGGTGAAAATGTGCTCATCACCGGCGCTACCGGTTGCGGCAAAAGTTTCCTTGCCTGTGCACTGGGACGCAGTTCCTGCCTACTTGGATTCCGTACGCTATATTTCAGTATGAATAAGTTTCTGGATGCTCTTGCCCAGGCAAGGCTCGATGGAACTTACCTCCGATGGATTAAGGGGATATCCTCAAACAGGCTACTGATATTAGACGACTTTGGGCTTAAGCCCCTAAGCAATGATGCCAGGATAGCAATACTCGATATTCTAGAGGATAGATACGGCAACGGCGCGACAATAATAACCTCACAGCTCCCGGTGGATAACTGGTACAACTTTATAGATGAACCAACACTTGCAGATGCAATTATGGACAGG
>NZ_FOGG01000057.1 GCF_900111155.1 Pedobacter rhizosphaerae
AGTAGAAAAACTAGTTTTCTACTCCTTTTGCCCTTTTCTATTAGGGGACTTTTTCAGTGCCCTCCATAGATGATAAAGGGCTTTGATGTTTTATATGGTGATCTAAAAAAAGCTAGACCTATTTTAAAATCTGTAAGACAAAGTGGTCAGGAATTGACGTGGTGCAATTGGATTTACACTGTAGTTTTCGTGAACAAAGTAGTTTAACTCATTGGTTATGTTAGATACTTTGGCCAATAAAGAAATTTTTCTCCACGCATAACCGGCAGAAAAATCAAATGTGGTGAAGCCGCTTAATGGAATAATACCAGTAGAGGTACCGCTTTTAGTAGTATTTCTGCCACCCAAACGATCCCCGGTGTAGAAGGCTGACGCACCTAGTTTTAGGTTTTTCAAACTTCCGTTTTGGAAGGTATAGAATAAGGTTCCATTGGCAGTATTTTTAGTCGTTCCAACCAAACGCTCACCTTCAATTACGCCTGTTCCTGCTAGCGTTGAAGTGAATCGCATATAGTTATAAGCGTAGCCTGCTAAAAAATTCAGTCCATCTACAATTACTCCTGATACATCTAATTCTAATCCATCACTTTCTGTACTCCCAGAAAACTCTCTTTTATTTGGATCCGACAAAGCTGCCTGGGCATATTTGTTATTTTTGATTTTGTAATAGGTAACATTCGCTGATAATTTACCACCAAGAAAATCATTTTTAATTCCCCCTTCGTATTGGTCAATGATGGATGGATCCATTGGAGCATCTGTAGCAACATTAATGCCTGTATTAGAGGTGAAATTATTGGCATAACTGGCGTAAATCGATGTTGTTTTGAGAGGCTGATAGATTAAGCCAAATTTAGGAGAAAATGCTTTATCAATTTTATCTACTGTTGTTCCAGGCGTAACGTTTCCACTTTCCAAATTGGTAATTGCTGTAGTTGGCGTTTTCTGGAAAGTCCATCTGATTCCTGCAAGCACTTTAAATTTTTCAGTTACTGAAATCAAATCCTGAACGAATGTTCCCATTCTGAAAACCTTAGACAAGGTATTTGTCGTTGCTGTAGTGGTTGGTTGAATACCTGAGCCAAAATACGTGCTTTGATCTAATAGATTAACATTTCCATAATTAAAGCTAGTAGTCGATTTGTTACCATTGTAGTAGTAACCACCATCAGCTTTAATACGACTCTGATCAGCATCTGCACCTAATAAAAGTGTGTGACTTAAAAATCCTGTTTTAAAGTTTCCATTAACATTAACCTGTTGATTAAAGGTGTATTCTTGTTGTTGGCTTCTGGTTAATGATCTTGCTACTATACCTGCTGCATTTGCCGCCGGACGCTCAGCTCCAAAATAGTTTCTGTTATAAGCTTGTAATGCGCCAATAACATTCAACTTCCACGCTGAATTGAATTGATGCGTTACATTGATTTGAGTAGATGCTGTGTTGGTTTTGTTGTAAGCCCATGGCGCATTAATAAAGGCATTACGGCCAAAATCAACAATGGCGTTGCCAACTGTTCCTACGCCAAAATCTGGAGTATAATCATTTTTCAGATAATCTCCCTGAAGCAATACTTCTGTTTTATCTGAAACTTTATAAAGCAATGATGGGTTGATATAGATTTTCTTTGATTCTACATTATCTCTAAAACTACCTGCATTTTCATAAGTTCCGATTACCCTTGCAGCTAATTTTTTTGAAATTGGCCCATAAATATCTGCAATTGGTTTGTAAAAGCTATTACTTCCACCTCTCAATGAAACTTCACCACCGGTTTCAAACTTAGGCTTTTTGGTTACCATATTTACAACAGCACCACCAGATACCCCGCCATAAAGTAATGCAGAGCTACCTTTTAATACTTCTACCGATTCTAATGTACTTGCATCTGGCACACCACCAATTGATGTCCTTGCACCATTTTTGAGCACATTATTTGAACCTAAACTATAACCTCTTGCGAAGAAATTTTCTCCAACAGAACCTCTATTGGCTCCTAAAGCAACACCATTGGCATTTTTAAGCGCATCACCTAAGGTATTTACCTGTTGATCAGCAATTACCTGCGTTCCAATTACCTGGACTGCCTGAGGTAAATCCATTGGCGCAATAGCAATTTTGCTTAAGTTTGCGGGCTTTCTATTTGGCGTTTTATAGCCGGTAATCGCAACCTCATCTAGCTGAGAAGAAGATTGTGCTATAGCGAAATCTACCTGGTTATTCTGGTTAGCTACTACGGTAACCGATTTCTCCTGCGCAGAAACACCAATTGCCGATACTTTGATGGTATAGGTTCCTTCAGCAACATTTTTAAACTTAAAGTTTCCCTTTTCGTCTGTTTGGGTTGTTTTAGAAGCACCCTTTAAGCCAACGCTAACATAAGCTGCCGGATTGCCATCGCTGGTTTTAACTATACCTGAAATGCTTCCGTTTTTAGATTGAGCCATTACATTTCCTGCAAAAAAGAAAAGCAACATCAATACCGTACAGATTGAAGTAAATTTTAGATTCATTGTATTTATTTAGATTAATTCTTAGTAGGCGCAAAGGAACTGCATTCTGTTGAGATTTGCAAATTATTTTTATTTATTCTAAATAAGGGGATTTATCCTTCCTTATTTAACAAAATATTTCATTTGGCTTATTACGTATATTAGCATAAATTATCTTTGCTTATGCTGGTTAATCCAAATCATTTCTACGCTAATCTGCCCATTTATAAAATTCAATTAAGTGATCTTTTACTAAAAAAAGAATGCTTCAAGGCTGTTCCGAACGACTGGAAAATCATCGTTACAGATGTTAAAAGCTCTACCGAAGCTGTACGCTCTGGCCTGCATGAAAACATTAACCTTATTGCAACGGGAAGCATTGTGACTGTTTTAAATATTGCCTTTAAAGCGGGTATAGCAGTGCCTTTTTTTTTCGGGGGAGATGGAGCTACATTTATCATTCCGCCAGAAATTGCAGAACAAACCATGAGGGCGCTAAATGTTTATAGAAGGAATACATTAGAGAATTTTAACATTACCCTGCGCATTGGCATTGTTGAGGTTGAAGCGGTTTATGCTCAGCACCATCAATTGATGGTTACAAGATTTAGCCGAGGCGAAAATTTCTCTATTCCTATTGTATTGGGTGAAGGATTAAGCTATGCAGAGAAAGTGATTAAAGGTGATGATTATATTTTTAACCATGCGGAAGATAAGAATTCAGAACTTGATTTGAGTGGCATGCAGTGTAGATGGGATAAAATTGAGCCACCCGAAAATACAGAAGAAGTAGTAACACTAATTGTTGTTGCACAGGATGGAACTAAACAAGCAGAAGCTTTTAGTCAGGTAATTAAACAGATTGACCGCATATATGGTAGTGTAGAAAAGCGCCAGCCCATCTCCATTCCTAAACTTATTTTTAAAACAAGCTTCAATAACCTGGGTCGGGAAATGAGACATAGAATTGGAGAGATTAAGTTCTTTGAACTGTTTAAAACCTGGCTGATTAATCTGTATGGATGGGTATATTTTCGCACAGAAAGGGGAAAGAATTATTTAAAGCAGCTGGTCGAAATGTCGGATACATTGGTTATTGACGGACGGATCAACACGGTAATCAGTGGAACAACAAAGCAACGACTGAATTTACAGAAAGTATTAAATCAACTGGAAGAGCAGGGAATTATCTTGTATGGCCTCTTTGTAAGCCGAGAATCGATCATGTCTTGTTACGTTAGAGATTTGAGCGATGATCATATTCATTTTGTTGATGGGGGCGAGGGAGGATATACGCAGGCCGCAGGCATTTTGAAAGCCAAACTATAACCTCCGAAGGTTTAAAAGCTTCGGAGGCTTAGGTTTAAAGAACTTCGGAGATCTAGGGTAAAGCCGAAGGATTTACCCTAGAATTTCATCAATCAACTTAATTTCATCAGTACTAAACTGCGTATTTTTTAGCGATAGTATAGAATCTATGATCTGTTCTGGCTTACTGGCACCAATAAGCACAGAGGTAATTCGCTTATCCTTTAAAATCCAGGATAAGGCCATGTGTGCCAATTTTTGTCCGCGAGATTGAGCAACATCATTCAGTTTGCTAATTTTTTGTAACCGTTCAGGGGTAAGGTTGCTTTCTTTCAGGAAAATACCGCTTGTAGCTACCCTTGAATCAGCTGGAATTCCATGCAGGTATTTGTCGGTGAGCATTCCTTGAGCCAAAGGAGAAAAAGGGATACAGCCTACGCCATTATCTCCTAGAATATCCAATAAACCACCTTCTACCCAACGTTCAAACATAGAGTATTTAGGCTGATGAATGAGGCATGGAGTACCATTGTCTTTTAGAATTTTAATGGCTTTTGCAGCATCTTCTGCCTGATAGTTAGAAATGCCAACATAAAGGGCCTTACCCTGTTGAACCATTAAACTTAATGTATTCATGGTTTCTTCTAATGGGGTTTCAGGATCCGGCCTGTGATGATAAAAGATATCTACGTAGTCTAATTTCATCCGTTTTAAGCTTTGATCTAAACTGGAAACCAAATACTTTTTAGATCCCCAATCTCCATAGGGGCCATCCCACATGGTATAACCAGCTTTACTGGAAATAATCATTTCATCCCGATAGGCTTTAAAATCATCATGAAGTATTTTTCCAAAGTTCTCTTCTGCAGAACCTGGGGGCGGTCCGTAATTGTTGGCCAGATCGAAATGGGTAATGCCATTGTTAAATGCAGTGTAGATTAAATTTTTACTGTTTTCGAGCATATTTACATGTCCGAAGTTGTGCCAAAGGCCAAGCGATACTGCTGGTAATTTTAATCCGCTTTTTCCGCATCGGCGATATTCCATATCATCGTAACGTTTTGCTGATACATTCTGATTCATATTTGGGTTCTGATTTTAAGCAATAATAATGAGATTTATCAAGAAACTGGAATATTCTTAAAGATTAGGTACAAACATGCAATCGATGTTTTATTAAAATTATGACTAAAACGATTTATTTGTATATTTAAGGCTTAATTCAACCAAATATCTCATTTTCTATGAAATTAAAATCTATTATTGGCCTGGCTTCTTTAGCTGGAATAACCTTAGCCTCATGCCAATCAGAAAGTAAAAAAGCGATAACAAACGATAGTTTGAATGCAGATTCTGCAACCGTTGTTAAATTGATTCCCGATTCTTTCAAAAGGGAAATTGACGGCAAACAGACTGCACTTTATACTTTGAAAAATAAGCACAATGCTGAAGCCATCTTTACCAATTACGGCGGACGTTTGGTGAGTTTACTGGTTCCAGATAAATCTGGGAAGCTGGTTGATGTTGTTGTTGGCTTTAAAAGTATTACAGATTACGAAAAATCTACCGAGCCTTATTTTGGCGCAACAATTGGCCGTTATGGAAATAGAATTGCCAAGGGCAAATTCACTTTAGATGGTAAAAATTACTCCCTTTTTACTAATAATGGCCAAAATACATTACACGGAGGTAAAAAAGGATATCAATATGTGGTATGGGATGCTAAACAACCTAATGATCATACCCTGGAACTTCATTATTTATCTAAAGACGGGGAGGAAAATTTCCCTGGAAATCTGCATGTTAAGGTAACCTATACTTTAACAGTCGATAATGAACTGAAAATGGACTATGAGGCAAAAACAGACAAGAATACCATTGTGAATTTGACTAATCATGCTTTTTTCAATTTGAATGGAGATGGTAGCGGAAGCATCTTAAATCATGAGGTGAAAATTTTTGCAGATGAATACACACCCGTTGATTCAACATTAATTCCTTCAGGCAAACTGGAGAAAGTAGCCGGAACGCCATTTGATTTTACTAAAACAACAACTATTGGGGCCAGGGTGGAAGATAAAAATGAGCAACTTACTTTTGGTAAAGGGTATGATCACAATTATGTTTTAAATAAAACTAAAGGAATGGGAATGTTCCATGCTGCTACCGTAAAGGGAGATAAATCTGGGGTTATCATGGATATTTATACCCAGGAGCCGGGACTTCAGTTTTACAGCGGGAATTTTATGCAAAGTAAAAATACCTTTAAAACCGGAGCAAAGGATGATTTTAGAACAGCCTTTGCCATGGAAACACAACACTTTCCTGATTCACCTAATCAGCCAAGTTTTCCGTCAACAGTGCTGAAGGCAGGACAAGTATATAAAACAAGTTCTATATATAAGTTCAGTAATTAAAAACAAGGAGTGGATGTTAGAATATTACATTTTAACATCCACTTTCCTTAAAATAAGTTGTTCAAGACAGGATCATTATAATCTTTAATGAAGGCTATAATGTTAGGGTAATTGAATTCATTTTCGGTATGCATAGTAGTGAGTACAACACACTTCATTCCCGCATTGAGTGCGGCCTCAACGCCTTTAGGCGCATCCTCAAAAACAATACAATCTTCAGGGGCAACCGCTAAAATATTGGCTCCCTTGCTAAAGGTTTCGGGATCTGGTTTACTATGGGTAACATCCTCTGCACTCACAATAGCATCGAAATATGGGCGGATGTTTAAATTATCCAATACAAAATTAATGTTGAAGGGAATTGCGGCAGAGCCGATTGCCATTAAAATTCCTGCCTGTTTAGCTTTATCCAGAAAAGGAGCAAGGCCGGGAATTAAAGTTAAATGTTTTTTATATGCCGATTGGTAACGACGTTCTTTTTCGATTGAAATCTGGTCTATCTGATCCTGGCTGAAATGTCCGACCCCGAAAACGCGTTCAAGCAAATCTTGATTTTTGCCATACATTTCTTTCTTTACGGCTTCAAAACTAATTTTTGCGCCTAAATCTGTTGTCAAAATATTATGCCAGGCCTGATTATGAAAAGCCATGTCGTCGATCATGGTACCGTTGAGGTCGAAAATAAAAGCTTTTGTTCTGTGATTGATCATGGCCGCAAAATTATCAGATTTTTTATTCGTTTGTGTTAAATTAAAGTAATGGTATATTTTTTAACAATTGGATAGCGATATCATTTGATTTTTTATTTAGACAAAAATTTCTGTACGTGTTGGGATGGAATTATTTGGAAAATTGACTCCGAAATAATACATTGCAAGAGACAAAGGGTGTTATACTAATTTATGGATGAGTTAAATAGGGAAGCAGAGAGTGCACCACTTATTAAGTTTTTTACTAAACTGCAGCCATTGGCTCCGGCAGTTATTGAGCTATGTGAAGCCCATACTTATAGGGTTAAAATTAAAAAAAATGCACTGTTAGTTTGTCCTGAAGCGGTATGTTCTGAATGCTTATTTTTCATTATTAAGGGGGCGGTAAGAGGATTTATCCTGGATGACGATAAGGATATTACGGTTTGGCTCACAGATGAAAATAATTTAATCGGCAATTTTAGAAATCCAGGGATTCCTAAAATGAATTATAAGGAACATATGCAGGCATTGGAAGATACAGAGTTATTGGTTTTGCCGTACGACTTGATTGACCAGCTTTATGCTAAATTCCCGGAAACGAATGTAATTGGGCGTAAACTTTTAGCGATACATTATCACATTTCTCAAGAAAGATCCATTCTTTCCAGGATTCCCTCTGCAGAAGCGAGGTACAAACAATTTAAAGAAACACACCCGCTCTTGCATTTTAGAGTCCCTGTTAAGTTTCTGGCTTCTTACCTGGGCATGCGTATAGAAACATTAAGCAGGCTGAGGAAAAAGTCTAAGCAGGAAAATAATTTAATCGGATAATCTGTTGGTTTTAAATTTTTGTCTTTTTCTGAAAATAGAAATAGCATAATGGAAAAAGGCATATTATTCCCAGTAACATTCCTCCAACCGTATCCGTAAACCAATGGGCACCCAGATAGATTCTGGAAGGCGCAATCATAATCAGCAAAAAAACAGAGATACTATTTACCACTATGCTGGTAGTTTTTGGAATATTTTTTAGCGTATTCATCAGGATAATTAGAAATCCGAAAAATAAGAAATAGGAAAGGACATGTCCGCTGGGGTAGCTCTGAAAACGGAATACCTCCACTAGTCTAACATGTGATAAAGTGGGTCTGGGGCGATTAATTATGTTTTTTATTCCTAAAATGATTAATCCGGAAAATAATATGGTGCTAATGAAAAATGCTTCTCTTTTAAATTTCTTCCAATAAAATATTGCGGCTACAGCCAATACAGAAATTAGGGAAAAAGGAAGTTCACCAAAAAAGCTTATCGCAAGCATAACTTGATCCAGCCAATTGGCCTGGTATTTTTGGATAAGTCCGGATATACTAATATCCAATGGAGTTATGGGGTGGTGAAAAATGAATAAACTCAGTGCCGTAAAGGCTAAAATCAATAATATGAGTGTCAGAATTAGTGTATTTCTTTTGAAAAGCATAGGTAGCAGGTTAATTATTTCAAAACTATATAATTTATTATTCTTCTCCACTTAAATACTAATTTTTAGGTATTGTGAACTATCATTTTAGACCCGAAATTGCCGTTGTTATCAATTGGTGTTTAACTGTTGTAATCAGTGTTATTGATGCTAAAAACTGTATGGATTATGCCTAAAGGGAAAGTAAAATGGTATAATGCCGAAAGAGGATTCGGTTTTATTGCCCCGGAAGATGGAACAGAAGTTCTGTTTGCAGATAGTGAAAAATTTCTAAACGAATTACAGGAGCTGCAGGTTGGCTCAGTTGTAAATTATAAAGTGCTTAATCACAAGAAAGGGAAAGAAGCAACAGATATACAATTGTATTAAGATTTGCGATATATAGATTTTTACCTTTTATCACGAAAAACAGTACTTCTATAACGAATTTCTGGCCTTCTGTATAACTCGCTGTGAAATATAAAAGAGAATTGCAATCTTCGACCCAGATAATAAGGATATCTATGCTTTAGAGGCCAGTGGATTGGGATTTACTGGCCAATAGGCACCTAATAAGACATAGTTTTAGTTCTCATATTACCCATAAATTAACGCTTAAGCCTGAAGTTAATCCTCCGTTTTGAGGATCGCTTTAGGCTTTTTCATTTCGTGGTGAAATGGTTCATTAGTTCATCGGTTCATTAGTTCATTGGGGAAGATGTATCACCAAAATGCCTGATTAGTTGAACAAGAAAAGAATATTTTTAGCGATAACGCATTAGTATCAGGCTATTAATCAATGAGTAGAAGACATTGGCTAAGAAAGGGCAATTGCAAAGAAAAACCGTTTTGGCGGGCTTGGTAACTATAAGGAAAATACTTTATTCTGTCTGATAAGCTTACTTGACTACAATTTGTTTTGGATCTGTTACAACTATCTGAGTTTTACCCTTAAATTCAGTAATAATCCCGGTAACGCAGATATTGTTACCTAAAAACATACTTGCAGGTTCTGATGAAAATTTTGTAAAATCTTCTTTATTGACCACTATTGTTAACAGTTCTTTTGGAAATGCACCACCTAAATTGAGTAAATTGATTTTCTCTAATGCCTTAGTATTGTATACCGAATCGCAAATGGTAACCGTTTTACCCAGGTACTGTTTTGCATCCTTGGCCAATACAAGGGTTTGACTTTTAGCTTGGTAAACAGCTAATATCAGGAACAAGATAACAGACAATTTTTTCATAAAAGCGGGATGATAGTGATCAAAGAAGTACAGATGTCTTGCTTTGGGATTCAAAGTTAAGCATCAAATTGTAGAAAACAACTAACAATTGATAAATGCCCCAAAATGTTACCTGAATTCGATTTTATCTTGTTCTGAAAATGCTTAAATTGGATAAAATTCTAACCAAAGTCACATCAATTTACAAGGGTTGTGCCTGTATTTCTTTATATGAAGGTAGATTATATCGCTTTATCAGTACCCGTCTTTTTTATTCTCATTGGGATAGAACTGGCTTATAATTTTTATAATAAGCTCAATTACTATCGATTAAATGATAGTATAGCCAACTTAAGTCAGGGGATAGGGCAACAACTTACCGGAATTTTTATGAAGACAGTGCTTTTTTTTGGTTATAAGTACATTTTCGAGCACTGGCGTTTGTTAGATCTTCCCAAGTCGGTTTGGGTGTGGATTATCCTTTTCATTGGTGTCGATTTTTTTTACTATTGGTTCCACCGGATGAGTCACCAGGTGAATGCCCTTTGGGCGGCTCATATCGTACATCATCAATCGGAAGAATATAATTTAACCGTCGCCTTAAGGCAAAGCTGGTTTCAGGGATGGTTTAGTTGGGTATTTTATCTGCCGCTGGCCTTTATTGGATTTGATCCGGTTATGTTTTTAACACTGAGTTCCTTCAATACGCTATATCAATTTTGGATTCATACACGAGCAATTAAGAGTATGGGTTTTTTAGAGCATATTTTAAACACACCATCACATCATCGGGTACACCATGGATCTAATCCTAAGTATATTGATAAGAATCACGCAGGAACATTAATAATTTGGGATAAGCTATTTGGAACCTTTCAAAAAGAAGAGGAGCCCGTGTATTATGGCATTACTAAACCTTTGGCAAGCTGGAATCCTGTTTGGGCCAACTTTCACTATTGGGATGATTTACTTAAAACCGCCCGGAAGTCTCCGAACTGGAGGGATAAGATTAATGTTTTTTTGAAGCCTCCTGGTTGGTTTCCTATGCATTTGGGTGGTTTTCAAAAGGCACCAGAAATTGATGCATTACAATACCAAAAGTATAACCCAACTTATCACAACAGGATAAATGGATATGTGGTAGTACAGTTTTTAATTGCACTAATTGCAGGATCAATCATTTTATTCTCTTATCATCAATTAGCAACTATACCATTAGTGAGTTTTACCGCTTTCACTATTTTAACTTTAATTACCTGTGGAGCTTTGTTTGAACAAAAAAAATGGCAGGTTAAGTTTGAGTATGTAAGGCTCGCAGCGGGCTTTATTCTGGTTGTGCTGCTGGATTTTCCGGTTGGCTATCAAGTTATTTTTGGCGGTATACTGCTAATATCCGTAATTTGGTTTTACAAATTGCAAAAGACCAATTTTCAATCCGATGAAGACTAAATTATTCTCCTTTTTATTTTTAATTGTATTTGTTCTTCAGCTGTATGCAGAATATGCGGGAAGTACTGCTATCCGCTCCTTTACTAAGCCATTGATTGTTATTATTTTGGCTACCTGGTTGGTTTCTGCCACAAAATTAAGGGGAAGATTTCACAAACGTATTTTAACCGGTTTAATTTTTGCCTTGATTGGCGATGTATTGCTTTTGAACCAGGATATTCAGCCAAACTTTTTCATCTATGGTTTGGTGGCCTTTCTACTGTGCCATATCTTTTATATCCGGGCATTTGTTTTAGATCATAAATCAAATCCGGATTATAAAAATCCTTATTTTCTTTGGGCGGTAGGTGCATTTGCTATTTTTTGCTCAGGATTATTTTTCTATTTACAGCCAAATTTAAAAGCCATGCAGTTTCCGGTGTTGATGTATGCTATTATCATTACGGTAATGGCTATTATGGCGGTAAATCGATACGGAAAGGTGAATGTATTTAGCTTTAAGCTGATTCTTTATGGGGCTTTATTCTTTTTGCTGTCAGATAGTGTGCTGGCCGTGAATAAATTTAGTCAGCCCATACCACAAAGTGGATCACTAATTATGGCTAGCTACATGATTGCACAATACTTAATTGTGTACGGAACGGTAGAGCGTAAGCTTGTGGTGACGCAAACTGAAGTGTGATTGCTTTCGGCTTCGCTCCAGGTCAGGGTAAGAGGTGTGTTAGCTATTTATGATGAGGTTTTATTGAACCTAAGGTTATCTGGCTGGTGGGGACACCAGCCAGTAGATAAAATCGAGGTGTCGAGTGTGTATTAGAGATCCGTTTATAATCCCTTATCTGTAATCCGTCTTACTGAACTTGTTTCAGCATCTTTAAGATAAACCCAGCACTAAATTAACTCCGTACCTCTCCGCTTCGCTCCAGGTCAGGGTAAGGGGTGTGTTAGCGATTTATAAAGAGATTTTATTGAACCTAAAGTTATCTGGCTGGTGGGGACACCAGCCAGTAGATAGAAGAGATCCAATTCGTATATCCGTCTTGCTGAACTTGTTTCAGCATCTTTAAGATAAACCCAGCACTAAACGAACCACCAAAGAGATTTTATTGAACCTAAAGTTATCTGGCTGGTGGGGACACCAGCCAGTAGATAAGAATCCGTCTTGCTGAACTTGTTTCAGCATCTTTAAAATTTACCCTGAATTAAATTAACTCCGTAGCTCTCCGCTTCACTCCATATCAGGGTAAGGGGTTTGTTAGCGGTTTATGAAGAGATTTTATTGAGCCTGAAGTTATCTGGCTGGTGGGGACACCAGCCAGTAGATAGAAGAGATCCAATTCGTATATCCGTCTTGCTGAACTTGTTTCAGCATCTTTAAGATAAACCCAGCACTAAATTAACTCCGTAGCTCTCCGCTTTACTCCAGGATAAGGTTTACACCCGTCGAATGAGGCTACTTTTTCTTTTCCTTCTCCAAAACAGTAAAAAACTGCACCAGCCGTTCCCCATTTTCATCAACCAGGGTTAAAGTATGCTTTCCAGGAGCGGGATTAACAGCCAATTGATGATAATGACTTGTAGTAGCCACATACTCATGATCAATGTGCCAATAAATTTTAGCATTCGTATTTCTATGGGCCGCATTTAAAACTATTTTACCCCGTGTGCCATCTATCTCTAAAGGAATATATATCGATGCTCCATTTTTTGGGTAAATCAACTCCATAGTGCCCATATTGTTTTCAATCGCGCAGCCGGGGCTGTAAGGTGGTAAACTGCGATAATCGCTATTTTTAATTTTGTAGTAATATTCCATCGCGGGAGGGAGAATAAACCAGTTTTGATGCTGCATATGGTTTACTTGCTCGCATTGATCGGTTACGCGGTAAGTACCCGTATGGTCTAAATGTACCCGTTTGTGGAAGGGACAAATTACGGTTTTCTCACCTGCTGTTGGAATGAGTTCTTCAATAGGATCAGGGCAATATTCACCTGCCTTGTAACCGCTTTGTCTGCAAATTTTGGCCTTCTTTAACTTTGTTTTAGGCACTTCAAACCACTTTCCATTGGGTAGTAATCTGAATATATCGAATAAAACAGGTGCGGCAGCTTCTATTCCAACTAAACCGGGCCGTCCTTCACCATCTGCATTTCCCACCCATATGCACACTACATATTGGGGAGTTAGGCCTACTGCCCAGGCATCACGGAACCCAAAGCTTGTTCCCGTTTTCCAGGCGACTCTTTGTGAGGATGAAAATTGTTCCCAAAGGCCCTCATCGCCAGGACGCATTACCTCCTCCATGGCATTAAAGGTTGCCCAGATTGCGCCATGATCTAAAAAGGAAGTACGCTCTTCTCCCTTTTCTTCTATTTTCTGTGATGGGATATAAGTCGCGGCCTGGTAATCGGCAGGATTATACAAACCTTGATAAGTATTGAAATGATTGAGTGTTCTAACCATTCCTAAATAGGTATTGGCCAAGTCCCACATGGTTACCTCACTGCCTCCTAAAATCAAAGATAAACCGTAATGATCTGCAGGTTTATTGAGGGTGCTAATGCCAAGTTTTTTAAGCTTATCATAAAACCGCTCGTATTTATATTGTTGAAGCATTTTCACAGCCGGGATGTTTAAAGATCTGCTCAGAGCTTTGTCTGCCGCAATGGCTCCATCATACCCTAAATCATAATTTTGAGGTGAATATCCAGCAATTTGCGTGGGTATGTCGGGGATTAAAGTGTGAGGCAATATAAAACCATCGTTTAGCATACTGGCATACAATAAAGGCTTTAGTGTACTACCAGGACTTCGGGGAGCCTTAATCATGTCTACATGACTTTGCAGGGCAACGTTTTCTGGTTGATATACATTTCCCACATAAGAAACCACTTGTCCGGTTTTTGCGTCCAGTACTAATGCCGATATATTATTGATGTCATTGGCGCGGTATCGGTTATTATAGCGCTTTAAAATGGCATTCACTTTCAATTGTAAATCTTCATTTAAGCTGGAGGTAATTTTGGTTGAATTAAAACCTAAATTCTTTCGATCTGCCTTAAAGCGATTAAGCAGGTGAGGGGCATTTTGTGGTAGGGGTAAAGGCTTGCCTGGAACTGGCTCAAGCTTAGATAAATTAGCTGTGGTTTGATCAATGAATTTTAGTTTTACCAGCTTATCTAACAGGTCGTTTCTTTTTTTGATAAGTCGCGTGGTGTTTTTTCCGGGATGTACCAAAGAAGGACTATTGGGAAGTACCGCTAAGGTAGCCATTTCACCCCAGGAAAGGCTTTCGGCATTTCTGCCGTAATACCGCCAGCTGGCGGCTTCAAGTCCTACCACATTGCTTCCAAATGGGGCATTGGCAGCATATAATCCGATAATTTCTGTTTTATTATATTTTAGTTCCAATCGAAGTGCAAGGATCATTTCTAATACCTTCTGCCAAATGGTTCTATCTTGTTTTCTCGATAAGCGGATAACCTGCATACTTAGCGTGCTGCCACCACTTACCACACTTTTGGCTTTCCAGTTTTGTTTCATGGCCCTGCTCATGGCAAGAAAATCAATTCCGAAGTGTTGGTAGAAGCGTTTATCTTCGAAGGCAATGATGCATTGCTTAAATTTAAGGGGCACGCTATCAGCTACAGGAAATCGCCATTGCCCGTCAGTAGCAATTGCCGCACTTAACAAATTTCCATTGCTGGCTTCAATTACATAAGAGGTAGGCGATTTAAAAAGTGTTTTAGGAAGAGCAAATAAAAAAATCAGCAGCAATAAAAAACATATAACATCCGAAATAATAAATGCTCTGGAAATTTTATTCATTGTTTAAAGAAATTAAACCTCGTAGACATGATCTACGAGGTTTAATATTTGTTTAAAGGGTTGATTATTATTTATTTAACTACCTGAACCCACTTGCCGCCTTCAGTTGCGGAAATATCATTGTTATACATGGCCTCACATTGAACAGCAGATAAGTAATACTTACCTAAATAAGACGCGTTGAGTAATACTTTGTAAACCAGGCTCTCATTTTCACGAATATTGAAATAAGTGAAAACACGATCATCTCTAATATCCTGGTAAGTATAAGGTGATGAAGCTAAAATACTCTGATTATCATTTACCCGGGTATTGATAATTTCCCATCCTGAGGGGAAAATCTGCGTCAAGGCCATTTGTTCGTAATAACCCATCTGGCCTGGGTTTTTAATGGTTACTTCAGCATAAAAATCAGTTCCCTGTTTAATCGTAGTTGGATCAATAGGAGTGCCATTCAGGCGTTTGTAGCTTACATTCATATCCAATACCTCCGGACGGTTAGGCAGGAAGTTATTCTGGCCAGCAACAGGCTGTCCGGCCAATACTAACCTTACAAATAGTACATTATTACCATTATTGGTAACAGCAGCGGTATTCCCCTTGAAACCGATAGCTGTACTGTTGATGTATTGGGTTGTGTTGATATTGGCTGCTTTTCCATCCAATATGTATTGATATTGCAAACGGTTGGCAGATTGATTTGAACCGCAGAACTTAGCTATAGCCAGCAAACTATAAGCGGTTGTTTGCGTGCTGTACCAGGTATTTTCACCCAATTTAGCTGCTAAAGGTAATAGAAGTGAAGCAGCCTTCGATTTCTGTCCCAATAAGGTGAGGGTTTCTAAAATCATCGCATTATCCCTCACATCCGAACCATAAGTACCACCCAGCTGGTTATATGGTTTAATTGCGGTATCTAAACCTCTGATCAGGCTTTGAGCGATGTCGTTTTGACCGGCTAATTTGTAAGCTGCAGCTAATCGCCATTTAGCGGTTACTGATAAGTATTCAAAAGCTCTCAAGCGATTCATAGCGGCCATTTCAGGACGTTTAGCCAAGGCAAGGGTATAAAGTCGGTAAGCCTGAGATAAATCGCCGCCATAAAAATTATTGCTATTAGGTGCCCAGCTGTTTGCCTTTGCTTTTTGGAATCGCAATAATTCTTCCAGCAATCCCACAGGAAGTGTATAACCTGCATTTTGTGCCTCAACTAAAAAGTGTCCCCCATAGTTGCTTCCCCACTCATCAGAACTGCCTTCTCCCGGCCAGTAGGATAGGCCTCCATCAGTCGTTTGAAATCCTTTAAGTTTGTTGATTCCAGCTTTAATGTTTTTCTCCGTAGATGCTTTTTGCTGAGCATCTAATGGTGTTAAACGATCTAAATATAGCTGCGGGAATACGCCTGAAGTGGTTTGTTCAATACAGCCGTGAGGGTATTGAATTAAATAACCCAATCGTTTACTCAAATTTATTGCCGGGATGGAAGATACTTCTAAAGTTCCTGAATTGGTACCTGCCATTCCAATTGGTGCATAGTTAACAGCCCATTTAGTATGGGGTTGTACCGTTGCGGATACTACATTGCTGATGTAAGGATTAGGATTGCGAATATCCATTTCTACATCATAAGCTGTTTTTTCAGCCCCGCTTTGAGCCACAACCCGTACTTTAGCTATACCAACGTGATTTGGCGCTTTAACTTCAAAATAAGCCATTTGTTCGCCAGTTTGCTTATAATACAATTGAGTTTTGTTAGTACCCTGCACAATAAGATTATTGGATTGTAATTCAACAGAAACATTTTTTAAGTTTTTTTCTGTCGCAAAAACAGTTACTGGAAGCGTAAAACTTTCCCCTGGGCCAATAACACGCGGTAATGTTGCCAAAACCATCAGCGGTTTTTTAACCTGAACAGATTTCTCTGCAAATCCATAAGCAGCTTCCTGGCCAGCAACTACCATGGCCCTAACCGAACCAATATATTGTGGTAGTTTAAATTTATGTGTTTTCTGCTCTCCTTTAGCAAGTGCGAAAGGTCCTAAAAACTTAACTACCGCCTTAAACCTGTTCGCTTTTGCCGGATTAAGGTTTTTATTAATTGTCCCATCACCACCAATGCTCAGGATGCGTTCTAAATTTCCGCCCCAGGCACCCAAAACATAGTCGAATAAATCCCAGGTTTTAACACCTAATCCTTCTCTGGCGTAAAATGCACCATGTGGATCTGGAGTTTTATACCGGGTTAAGTCTAGTAAACCTTCGTCAACTAAAGCAATGGTATAGGTCATAGCCTTACCATTTTTTTCGCCAACCGTAATGGTATTTTCCGTTTCGGGTTTGATTTTATCAGCCATTTTGATGGTTGGCTTTAATATGGTTTGCGGATCTTCTATAATTAACGGAATAGCGCCATACATTCTAATCGGAAGATCATTTATGGTTTGCTCATGCGGCTGTAATAAGGTTATGTTGGCAAAAACATTAGGTGCCATCTCTTTTTCCGCTTTAAACTTGAACTGTGTTTGTCCTTGCTTGGTATCCAGCCAGAAAGTTTTTAATACCCGACTTCCGTTTTCAATAGAAATTAAAGCCCTTCCATTTTTAGCTGTTGGAATGGTTAACGTAATTTCTTCTCCCACTGAAAATTTTTCTTTATTGGCAGTAAAAGAAAGCATGGAGGCCTCTGTAGGATTGCTGCCTTGCTCACGTTGCGCCCAACCTGGCCAGTCAATGTACACTGATTTACCTGTTACGTGACCACCATTTGGATCTCTCACTAAAATTAAATATCTACCCCATTCTGGTTCATCAACCCTCAGGTTCCAGCTGCCTTTACCATTGGTTAAATTGACCTGATGGCTTTCTATTAGTTTGTTGTATTGGTTTTGAGTGAAATTGGCATAAGTGTATTGGTTATCTTGTTCCCACCACCAGCGCCACTGTGTTTTATACAGTTCCACCTGAACGGTTTTAGAGCCGCTAATTAACTTGCCTGCGGTGTTTACATTTACAATCTCAATTTTATGATCTTTACCAGTAACGAGCATTCCACTTAATCGATCGCCCTTCGGTGCACTAACGCCTAAATAGCTGTGGTATACATGATAGGGGATACTAAAGTTGTCGATACTGAAATTACCTCCTGGTTCAAATACTTTAGTGGTGAAATTGGCTCTTAGTACTCCTGGAGCGGCATTACCTTCATTAAGATTAGTATTGATGATGGCTGTACCATTTTGATTCAGTGACCCTTCAAAAATGGTTTTCACCTGTGACTGGAAGTTTACGGTCGGATTATCGAAACTAAATCCATCAAAGCCTTTAAATTTAGTCTCAGTGGTATTGAGGTTAACATCTACTTTTGCTCTTAAATTTTGCGCTACAGCTCCAAATAGCCATTTAGCAGATAGCGTTGCGGTTGAAGTTCCTGTTTCCAGATAGCTTCGGTTCCCTACATTGAAATCGATTTTTAACCGGTTAGGCATTACCGTTTCTACTTTCAGTGTTCGGGTAAATGTTGCACCACCTGCTTTTACCTTAGCCATCCAGTTTCCTGTAGGTGAAGTACTCTCTGTAGCAGTTTTAAAAGTATAAAATCCATTAACGGGCTTTCCATTAATTAACCTTTTGTATAACTGTCCCTTTGGATTGTAGAATTCCATGGTTACAGGGTAGTTTGCAGGTAATTTCTTTAACTTATCTTCCAATATGAAGGATACGTACAGACTGTCTCCAGGGCGCCAAACGCCCCGTTCACCATAAATAAAGCCCTTTAAACCACTTTGTACAACATCACCTCCAACATCAAAACGACTGAGTGGGAGAGAGCTGCCATCGTCTAATTTCAGATATCCTCTTTCTGATCCATTTTTCGCAATTAAGAGGAAGGGTGTTCTTTTTAAATCAAATGAGGCAAATCCATCACCATCGGTTTTAGTCGTGAATATGATCTGCTTCTGGTAGTCCATTAGTTCTAAACTCATGCCACCTAATGGTTTTGCCGTTAACAGGTCGGTAGCAACGATGAGCATACTGTTGTCATTCCCTCGTTTGGCCACTAAACCGATATTAGAGGCTATTAAGTTTCGGCTAGCCCAGCGCTCGTTGGTATAGAAAGATGGCGTACAAGGATTGTCTCTATCTGTCCAACGGTAATTTTGCGGGTAGTAATTGTTATAACGTTGCCAAAAATCGTCGTCTTCATCAATTTTTTCGCCATAACCTTCATATTCCTCATACCCCTCGCCATCATTACTCTTTTCGTCGTTTACTTTGCAATTGTAAGCATTGTATTCGCGTCTGAAAGCTATGGTAACCCTGTACATGGCTCCTGGCTCTGTTCTGATCATTTTGTCCAGATCCAATGTAAATCGATTCTTTTTATGAAGGTTCAGCGCTTTGTCTTCATCCAGGCGAATTGTTTTTTGAAGAATAGGCTTGGCAACCCTTCTTAGTTCATTGCCGTCCTTATAACTATTGCTTTGAAAGAATTGAGGAATATTATTTTCGTAAATTTTAATTACAGTAACATCTACTGCCTTTAAGTTGATGGCCTCAAAAGGTAAAACCAGCTTCCCGGAGTTGGGTAGGATAGTTCCGGCACCCGCAATGGTAACTGCCGGAATTTTATCTTCAAAAGTTAAATTGGCTGTTTTACCATTGTCTAGCTTCTTGCCATTAATATTTTCAACTCCAGCATTTATATTGAAAGCATAGTTTCCTTTAAGTTCTTCTGCCGCATAAACTTTTACCTGACTTGCGTCTATGGTGTAACGTAAATCTGTTAAGTTCCCCAGGCTGATCATTCCCGTAAGGTCTTGTCCAACACCTATAGGCTCAGAAAATTGTACCAAGGCATAATCTTCTTCACCCTGAATGGCTTTCATGTCCAAAACTTCGAATTTATTGAGGGCTGGAACCCTTACTTCTACATCTCCTTTTTGGTCTGCATCAATGGCATCGCCATCCCAAACCAGCTTTAAGGTTTGATCTGATGATTTTTTCTTGATGCTATCAATCGTGAATTTAGACGTGTTTTTTGCCGGGTCATGCTGCCATTTTACTTTCAATTTTTGATCAAAATCCAATTCGAGTACCTTTTCAATGGCTTGTGTTTCTTCTACATCAGCCGTTAAGATTTCGCCTGTTAACTTCATGTAATCCAGCGAGGTATTGTTTTGCGATACCAGGCCATTTTGGCTCAGGGTTACGCCTGGAGTAATTACTTTAAATTCAAATTCAAAATCTTCCAGCCCTTTTTCTGTGGCCGAAACTTCCGATAATTTAAAGGTCGCCTCATAAGCTTTGCCTGGCTTTAAAGGTTCTTCTGGCCTAAACTCTACCGTTTGGGGGTCAATCCAGTAGGTTTTGCCTTTAATAGAAGGGGAGAAGTCGAACAACTCGCGCGTATCTGCTTTGCCTAAATCTTGCATGCCTTGGGCAGCATTGGCTAAATGAACCCTAATAAAGCTCTTTTTAGAGATGGTTCCGGAGGTGTAGGCTTCGATGTATTTTGCGTAAGCCTGGTTTTCTTCGAGATTCTTCTTCTTTCGATTAAAAAAAATAAATGCAATAGCGCCAACCGACAGCGCCAATAAACCAATAAAGATGAATTTCTTTTTTGATGAAGATCGATAATTTGATGTGTTTTCCATGTTTGAAATTAGGTAGTGTTCAAAGATAGCCTCAGACTAAACAATAGGGTAGCATATTTATAGTCAGTTTTTTAGCAGGCTTTACCTCTAGTAATAGGGATGAAAAATAACTAAAATTACCGTTAAAATAAATTTTTTTAAAAATTACAGATGTAATTTGCTAGTTCTGATGGAATTGGATATGTTTACGCATATCATTCATTTAACCAAATACCATGAAAAAAATATTGATTTATCTTACCTTTTTTATGATGTCAATACAAATATCTTCTGCACAACAAAACGAGGTTGAAAATGCTGTAAAGGCCTTAACTCAATTAATGATTAATCCAGATAGCACTGCATTAGACAAACTCATTCTTCCTAATTTAAGTTATGGACATTCCAGCGGAAAGATTCAGAATAAAAAAGAATTTATGCACTCCCTGTTGTCAGCAGAGTCTGATTTCGTTGAGATTAACTTAGCTGATCAAACAGTTGTTATCCAGGGCAAAACGGCTTTGGTTCGTCATACCTTGAGTGCCAAAACCAATGATAAAAATGTTCCCGGAACAGTAAAGTTGTATATCCTTTTAATCTGGAGTAAGGAAAAAGGAGGTTGGAAATTGCTTGGACGTCAGGCGGTTAAGGTGCCAGTGGCATAGTTTTTAGTTTGGAGTCAGGAGTTTGGAGTTTGGAACTGCATGATGCCCATTTTCAAACGCTCAATTGTAATTTTTTTTGATTGGATCACAAAACTCCATATTCATTTTACAAGTATTTCCACTCTGTTCATTAACGATATTTTAACTAAACCGAAGTAATGGCTATATGACACCTACAAGCACTCAGGAGTAAAT
>NZ_FOGG01000056.1 GCF_900111155.1 Pedobacter rhizosphaerae
AGTGGCTAATGAATTAGTTTTGTGCTCCCAGACCTGTAACACATAACAGGTAACCCACAACCCATCTAATAGGTTCAAATGCTCTTACATGGCTTATATGGTTCAGAGGCTAGGCACCCAATTTTTTTCACCATGTAAGAGATATAAGCTCATTAACTTATAAGTTCTCTGTGTTTCCGTGTTTCCGTGGCAAAACAGGCATCATTTCTCAGTGCTACTCTGTGTAAAACCTCTTTTTCTCTGTGGTTACATCTTTTATCGGCAAGTAGCTTGTTTAAATTTTTTAACCACCTTAGGCACCTAAGTTTCGAATGAGCTTATATGGCTTATATGGTTCAGAGGCTAGGCACCCAATTTTTTCACCATGTAAGAGATATAAGCCCATTAAGGTATTAGTTCTGTGTTTTTCCGTGTTTCCGTGGCAAATTGAGATGTGCTACTCTGTGTAAAACCTCTTTTTCTCTGTGGTTACATCTTTTATCGCATTTACAGAACATGCGTAACAAAAAACGGCCTTTCGGCCGTTCATTTATTTCTTGTCTGCGATATACTTATCACTAAACTTTTTATCTAACTGCTTGTGCAAATTATCAAGGTTAATGTCTCTCCCTTGAATAAAGGCCTGTTCTACTTTATTGGTTCTCATATCCAATGCATCACCGGCAGAAACAAAGAATGTTGCATCTTTACCCGCTTCAATACTTCCGGTTGTTTTATCTACCCCCATCACCTTAGCTGCGTTTAGCGTAATGGTAGACAAGGCTTTTTCTTTATCTAAACCCCAGGCGGTTGCCGTTCCGGCCATAAAAGGCAGGTTACGTTGTTGCCAGTAGCCATCAATGCTTAATACTACATTTAAACCTGCATTGGCCAAAACTGCAGCATTTTTATAGGGCATGTTCACATCATCATCATTATTACCAGGCAGGGCATGAGGTTGCTTAATCAACAGGCTAATATTATTTTCTTTCAGGAAATCGATAATTAAATAAGCTTCATCAGCGCCAGCAATTACCGGTGTAATTCCGAATTTTTTGGCAAAATTTACGGCTGCTACAATATCCTTTTGACTATCTGCCGTAATAAAAAGCCTTTCCTGCCCAGAAAACACCTTTCTCATGGCTTCAAAACGGGTATTGATGGTTTCAGGCTTTCCCATTTCAGTATAAGCTTTCGCTTCTGCGAAGAAAGAGCTTAACTGGTTTATGGCTGCCTGGGTTCTTTCTGCCAATACCTCTGGAGAAACAGTTGGCCTTCCGAAACCGCCAAATCCAGGCCTAACCCGGGGCGTTACCGGCCAGGTCATGTGCATGGCATCATCGATACGCAAAGCTGCATCTTCCCAGTTCCAGGCATCGAGTTGAACAACTGACGAACTTCCGGCTATTACACCGCCCTGTGGTGTAGTTTGCGCCATTAAAATACCGTTGCTGCGCAACGTTGCAGGAACTTTCGAATCTGTATTATAGGCTACAATAGAACGGATATGCGAATTAAAATCACCAATTTCCTGAAAATCTAATGTCGCTTTTACGGCTTCAATTTCGGTTAAGCCCAGGTTGGTTGTGGCGGCAATAAAGCCAGGATAAATATGCTTTCCACTGGCGTTAATTCGAACCACATCATCTTGCGGAACCTGTCCATCGGCCCTCACCGAAATAATTTTACCACTACCAAAAAGAATGGTCCCGTTTTCGATAACTGTACCATTTCCAACATGGATGGTTGCACCTGTTATAGCAATGGTTTTACTTTGCTTTTTGGCTGGCGATATATTGGCTTGCGCAAAACACATCAGGCTTGATGCCGACAAGGCCAGACTTAATAAATATTTTAGGTTAGTGTACATGTTCGTTTTCGGTTAGTTCTGCTGAATAATTTTCTAAAGTTTCGCAATTGTATAAACGAGGCGCTTCGCCTAGCGGGCGTTGCGTACGGCTACCCTTGCTTTTACTCTCAAGCATTTTTTGAATCAAACGAGCCTTCTCTGTTTGCTGTGCTTTAATTAACTGCACATCTTTCTCTATATCCCAATAAGCAACGCCATCTACAAAAGTTTTTTCGGCTTTAGCATAAATAGATAATGGGTTGGCAGACCAGATGACTACATCGGCATCCTTTCCTGCTTTCAAACTTCCCACTTTATCATCAATATGAAGCATTCTTGCAGGATTAAGCGTTACAAACTTCAGGGCATCTTCTTCTGGCACATTGCCATACAAAACGGCTTTTCCTGCCTCCTGATTTAAGTGACGCGCCATTTCAGCATCGTCTGAGTTGAATGCTGTAGTAACCCCTACATTGTGCATAATTTTACCGTTGTATGGAATGGCCTCCGCAACTTCGTTTTTGTAAGCCCACCAATCAGAGAAGGTAGAACCTGCAATGCCATGTGCTTTCATTTTATCGGCCACTTTATAACCTTCTAAAATGTGGGTAAAGGTGTTAATTTTAAATCCAAGGCTATCTGCAACATGGATGAGCATATTAATTTCGCTCTGTACATAAGAGTGGCAGGTAATGAAGCGTTTGTTGTTCAAAATCTCTACAATGGCATCCAATTCTAAATCTTTGCGTACATTATTTCCTTTTACCGATAAGGCCTTGGCATATTCCTTCGCCCGTGTAAACTCATCTACAAAAGTTTGCTCAACACCCATTCTGGTTACCGGGAAACGTGCTCCCGTACCGAAATTACTTTGCTTCACGTTTTCGCCTAATGCAAACTTGATAAAACCATCGGCACCTGCAAATTTCAGCTCCTCAGGAGATTTTCCCCAACGCAGCTTAATCAATTGCGATTGGCCACCAATGGGGTTAGCCGAGCCATGTAAAATATGCGAAGTAGTTACACCTCCCGCCAACTGGCGATAAATATTTACGTCTTCAGAATTGATGATGTCAGTAATGCGAACTTCAGCAGAAACAGATTGAGCACCCTCGTTAATCCCCCCGGAACCAGCAATGTGCGAGTGCTCATCAATAATTCCGGCAGTAATGTGCTTGCCCGTAGCGTCAATTACCTTTGCGCCACCGGCTGATAAATTTTTACCAACAGCTTTAATTTTTCCATTCTCTAAAAGCACGTCGGCGTTTTGCAAAACACCATCCTTTTCGTTGGTCCAAACGGTTCCATTCTTAATTAAAACCGTTTCCTGTTTAGGCAATTCAGCACTACCAAAAGCGGTAAAGGGATAAATTACCTGGCCCATAGCCAAAACAGGCTTAGGTTCTTCCTTTTTAGGCGTTTCTTTTAGCGCTTCTTTATAAGTAGCTGTAAATTTACCAATGGTTCCATCTGGCAAGGCCGATTCGCCTTTAATAGCGATTGGATTTGCCGAGGTGATGTAACCGCTTAAACGTACATCTCCCTTCGGATTTTTCTTTAAGTTAAAGTTAATGCTAACCCAATCGCCATTTCTACTAAATGTAGCTGTAGTTTTAACGCTATCTACACCAGTTCTTTCAATGGCTGCAGTAGAGCCTCCGTTGGTTCCGCTAATTTTTAAGATTAAAGAACCTACACCATCTATATTTAAATTGTAGCTTCCTTTCAAATCGCTAACATCCATTTTATTAACAATAAAACGCTTGCCCTGAACCCAATTCTCGAAAATAATGTTGCTGTTCTTAAATAAATTATCAGAAGAGATTAGGAAGTTGGCTACTTTACCTTTCTCTATTGAACCCACCTTATCGGCAACCCCCATAATGGCGGCAGGTACTTCTGTTACCGATTGTAAAGCTTGCTTTTCAGATAAGCCATTTTCAATGGCGGTGCGAATATTGGCCCAAAAATCTCTGCTGTTTTCTAAACCGAATGCCGTTAATGCAAACTTAACACCTGCTTTTTCTAAGATTGCGGCATTTGCTGGTGCCATTTCCCAATTCTTCATCTGGGTTAGGCTCACATTTCTGGCTTCTGCCGGATCTTCCACATCATATGCCTTCGGAAAAGCTAACGGAATAATTAAGGTTGCACCAGTTGCTTTAACTTCATTTACCCTCTGGTATTCGTCTCCGCCCGATTTGATGATATATTTCTTGCCAAATTCTTTTCCAATTTTATCTGCACGAAGTACATTCGCCCAACCATCTACCTCAAACAACTGAGGCAAATTTTGCTGCTTGCCAAATTCTGTTAAAGAAATATTATACTCCTCTTTTTGCTTAGCATACCATTGTGTATCATAATAAGTTTGGCGAAGTAAGGCGATAGATCCCATTAAAGAAGTTGGATAATCATTTTGAGAAGAGCCTTTGTTAAAGGAGTAGTTGGCAGCAGTTTCATCTTTTAAAATCACACTGTTATCTGCACCTTCATTTAAAGTTACCGCAGCAGAAACGCCTCTGGCAATCCCATCACGACTAATGGTATTTACACTCCCAAAACCAATTTTACGTAGTTCATCGGCCTTTTTAGTATCAATAGAAAAAATGTTCTTTACATAAGTTTCCGGTCTGATGGCTTCATTCCACCCATAAGCTCCTTTCTTGGTTGATAAAAATATAGATTGACGCTGACCACCAAAAGCACGCGTTTGTTGCGCAGCCTCGGTAAGGCCATAGCTGGTAAAAGGATCAATTAAAGAAGGATAGATAAATTTCCCTTTTAGATCAATAACAACATAACCTTGAGGTACTGCCAATCCCGAACCAACAGCCTGGATAGTTTGTCCTTTAATTAAAAGTGTAGCATTTGTGAGGGTTTGGTTGGCGTTTACTACAATTGTAGCATTTGTAAAAGCAAACATTCCCGGGCGGGTGTCAAAAGAACCATTTACAGGAAATGTGGTTTGCTGTGCAAATGAAATTGCAGTAGAAATTACCAGCCCCAGGGCGAGTAAAATTTTCTTCATAGCTTGTTTAGGGATTAATTTGTTTAAAACTAATATAAATTAGCGTTGATAGTATTGAATAACCTATTTTTTACAATTAATACCTATTTTTGAAACATAGAAATTAATATTATGAATGATATTTTGAAAAGTGCCCACTCTGGATGGCGCTATGTTGTGTTTCTTTTGTTGATTATTGCTGTAGTTAAGGCATTATCTGGCTGGTTTGGAAATAAACCTTATACCGAAGGCAATAGAAAATTAAATGTGTTTACACTTATTAGTGCGCATATTCAATTGCTTTTAGGCTTAGGTGTTTACTTTTTAAATGGCTGGTATAAAATAGACAGTAGCATTGCAATGGGCCGTTATTGGAAAATGGAGCATATCAGCATGATGCTTATTGCCATCATTTTAATCACTGTTGGAAATGCTAAATCTAAAAAAGTAGCCGATGCAGTTGCAAAACACCGTACAATTTCGATTTTCTTTGGTCTTGCACTCATTATTGTTATTGTTGCCATCTTATTAATGACAAAAGCAGACCCAAGCAGAACATTTTTCGGTGTATCTTAAGCTTCAAGTGCTTAGTTACATTGATAAAATAGCAAGAATGGCTTGATTTTAACCTCCTATTTTATCGGAGTGCTAAATAGATAGGGCTTTCGCTATTATTTTTTTTAAAAATCTCTGAAACATTTTGATTTTTTGAAATTCTTTATATTTTTGTGGCTCATGATCAGCAATATACATACTTGGCTTTGGCGTAGTAATTCAAAAATGAATTGCGCTGGCTGCGTATGAAAAATATAGTTTATCAACCTAAACCTTAAAAGAACCATTAAAGCCCGGCGTAGAACCACACGCCGGGCTTTTTATTTTTAAAAAAATTAGTACTTACGTCATTACACATCATATAATGTTTAAAATAAATACAACCTACAAAAAGCTACTTGCCGACACCACTACGCCGGTAAGTATTTATCTGCGCTTACGTGATGTTTACCCGAACAGCATTTTGCTGGAAAGTTCCGATTATCACAGTCGTGAAAACTCCATGAGCTTTGTTTGTGCCGAGCCTGTTGCCGGCATTATTTTAAAAGGAAGCCGTTTAGAAACTTATTTCCCTGACGGCAGTGTAGAAATTACCGAAAGTGAAAACCTGATTGAAGAAATTTCTGCTTTTAAAGATAAATTTAAAGCCAGCGAACTTCCTGATATTAAGTTTATATCCAGCGGATTATTTGGCTACTTTACCTGGAATGCAGTACAGCATTTTGAAGATATAAAATTTAGCTCTGCTACCCCGGAAGGCGAAGAAATCCCTGAAATGCAATATCATTTATATCGCTATATTATTGCGATTGATCATTTCAAGAATGAGATTACCTTGTTCAAAAATACTTTTGATGGTGAAGATGAAGGTGGCCTGGAAAAAATGGAATACCTCATCCAGAATAAAAATTATCCAGAATATAAATTCCAGATCCGAGGTGAAGAATCATCTAATTTAACCGATCAGGGTTTTATTCAACTGGTAGAAAAACTTCAGAAGCATATTTACAGAGGCGATGTTTTTCAAATCGTACCTTCCCGGGCCTATAAGCAATCTTTCTCTGGAGACGAGTTTAACGTTTACCGTTGCCTGCGTTCGATTAATCCTTCTCCATATTTATTCTATTTCGATTACGGTAATTTCAAACTTTTTGGTTCTTCGCCAGAAGCCCAAATTACCATCAAAAATAACATGGCCAACATTTTTCCAATAGCCGGTACATTTAAACGCAGTGGAAATGATATTGAAGACGCAGAACAAGCGCGCAAACTGGAACAAGATCCTAAAGAAAGCGCAGAACATGTAATGCTGGTAGATTTGGCCAGAAATGATTTAAGCAGGCATTGTAACCGGGTAGAGGTTAAATCGTTTAAAGAAGTTCAGTACTATTCGCACCTTATTCACCTGGTGAGTAAAGTGAGTGGTCATTTACAGGATGAGGTAAGTGCTTTTAAGGTGGTTGCCGATACTTATCCTGCAGGAACCTTAAGTGGAGCGCCAAAATACAAAGCCATGCAACTGATTGATGAGAACGAGAAATTAGGAAGGAATTTTTATGCAGGTGCCATAGGTTTTATGGGCTTTAATGATGACTTTAATCATGCCATCATGATCAGAACCTTTATGAGTAAGAATAACGAGCTACACTATCGCGCAGGAGCAGGCATTGTTGCCGATTCTGTCCCTGAAACAGAAATGCAAGAGGTAAACAATAAAATTGCTGCATTGCGCAAAGCGATACAAATGGCAGAGGGGATCTAGTCATAGTACCCAACCAATAATTAGAAAATTGTAATGGAAAATAAAGATAAAAAAACGGTTTTAGTCATCGATAATTACGATAGCTTCACCTATAATCTGGTTCATTTAATTAACGAGGTAGGTTATGAAGCCGAGGTATGGAGGAATGACAAATTTGAATTAGCCGATGTAGAGCGATTCGATAAAATCTTGCTTTCTCCTGGACCCGGTATACCGGAGGAAGCAGGCTTACTGTTAGACGTAATAAAAACCTACGCGCCAACTAAAAGTATTTTTGGCGTTTGCTTAGGGCAACAGGCCATTGCAGAGGTTTTTGGCGGAACGCTTTTAAACTTAGGGAGGCCTATGCATGGCATTGCCACTCCGGTAACCGTTGTAGATGGCGATGAGTATTTATTCTGGGAATGCCCTCAAACCATAAATGTAGGTCGTTACCACAGTTGGGTAGTAAGTAAGGAAAACTTCCCTTCTTGTCTAAAAATCACGGCCAGAGACCATAAAAGTGAAATTATGGCTTTAAGGCACGAAACTTTAGATGTGCGTGGGGTACAGTTTCACCCAGAAAGTGTACTTACCGAATACGGTAAGCAAATGATGGAAAATTGGTTAACTTCTTAAATATGGAATAGAAAACATGAATATTTTAGATAAAATAGTAATCCGCAAAAAAGAAGAGGTTGCTGATGCAAAACGTTTGATCTCTGTGAAAGATTTAGAGCAGGCAGAACATTTCAAACGTACACCTTACGTTTTTAAAGATTTTTTACTGGCACCAGACAGAACAGGGATTATAGCAGAATTTAAACGCCGTTCGCCTTCTAAGGGGTTAATTAATGGTGTTTCGGATGTCGCAGAAGTAACACGAGCATATAACGCTGCAGGCGCATCTGCACTTTCTGTATTAACGGATGTAGATTTTTTTGGTGGCAAAACTGATGATATCTTAGCCGCCAGAGCAGCCAATAATATCCCTATCCTGAGAAAAGATTTCATGATTGATGAATATCAGATCCTGGAAGCTAAAGCCTGGGGAGCTGATATCATTTTACTCATTGCCGCAATCTTAACGCCACAACAAATTATTGATTTAGGGCAATTTGCACATAATCTAGGGCTTAACGTATTGTTAGAAGTACATAATCAGGAAGAGTTGGAAAGAAGCATCTGTCCACACCTAGATGCCATTGGTGTAAACAACAGGAACCTGGCAGATTTTACTGTAGATATTCAGACTTCGTTTGATTTAGTGAACCAGATCCCTGATGATTTTCTCAAAATTTCTGAAAGTGCCATCAGTGATCCAAAAACAATTTTGGAGCTAAAAAGTGCAGGATTCAATGGTTTCTTAATTGGCGAAAATTTTATGAAAACCGATAATCCAGGCCTGGCTATCCAAGATTTTGTAAGCCAACTGTAGGATTTTTTTCTATCAGGAAAAACTTGTAGAAGCTAAAACCCTTTCTACAAAAATACCCATAAACAGGTAGTTTTCTATGCCTGCATATGGGTATTTTTCATTTAAAACTAGGGTATAATCTGCATTTAGCCTTATTTAGCAGAACATTTAACAAAATACCCATGAAAAACATTAAACATTTTTTGTCCTTAACTTTAATCCTAAGTTTAACTTTTTTGTTCTCTTGTAAGAAAGATAACGATACCCCTGCCGTAACTACACACAAAGTGGTTTATAAAGCAGTAGCCTCAGCTGGTTCTTCTATTGGTATTGCCGTAGTAAGTGATGGTAAAGGCGGTAATGAGTCATTCACAAGCTTAAGCGGATCAACCTGGACCAGTCCTGAATACACCGTTCCTTCGTCAGTTATCGCTGTTGCTGCTGCGGTTAGTGCTACCGGAACCTCAGCAACCTCTACCCTAAACTTACAAATTTGGGTAGATGGTGTAATGAAATCCGAAGGAAAATCTACAGGAGCTGTACTAAGTGCTAATGCGGCATATTCTTTTCAATAGTTAAACATAATAATGCTCTTAAGCCGCCAATTGGCGGCTTTTTTTGTTTTAGAAAATAGGAGTTTTTAGTTATCTGCAATATTAACTTAATCACAGTGCGGAGGAGTTTTAAAGGGAGATTGCACTGAGAAAATTAACTATGACAAGATTAACCACGGAAACACAGCATGCACGGAAAGGAAATAAGGAATAAGGGAATGGGCGGGGTACGTACTTAGATGTCTAAGATACCTTAGGTGGTAAAACACGAAGAATTCAATAACACTCCTCAGTACCCACTGTGTCTTAACGCTGTTTCCTCAGTGCTAAAATTAACCAAAGCCATTCCTGCTCCAAAACCATTATTCTGTCAGCTTGGTTGTAAATAAGATTACTCGTTTGCAAATTTTGTATATTTGTTGCTAATACATGGGAAAACAGAAATTTTATGATACTGCTGTAAAGCAGGAAAGAGCGGTCTTGGTTGGCGTTATTACACCTGGAACTTCTGATGATCTGGCCAAAGAATATTTAGAAGAACTGGAATTTTTAGTGGATACCGCTGGAGGAAAGGTAGAGAAATATTTTACACAGAAAATGACTCGTCCAGAGCGTGCCACTTTTGTAGGTACCGGTAAACTGGAGGAGATAAGAGCATATGTAAAGTCGGAAGAGATTGATCTTGTTGTATTTGACGACGAGCTTTCTCCATCGCAATTGCGTAATATTGAACGGGAGTTGAATGTTAAAATTCTAGATAGAAGTAATTTAATCCTCGATATTTTTGCCGGAAGGGCACAAACAGCACAAGCAAAAACGCAGGTGGAACTTGCCCAACTGCAATATCTTTTACCACGTTTAACCAGAATGTGGACTCACCTGGAGCGTCAAAAAGGGGGGATTGGAATGCGCGGACCTGGTGAAAGTCAGATCGAAACCGATAGAAGGATTATCCTCTCTAAAATTACCCTTTTTAAGGAACGCTTAAGACAAATTGATAAACAAAACGAAACACAGCGTAAAAACCGTGGTCAACTCATCCGCGTGGCACTTGTAGGTTATACGAACGTAGGTAAATCTACGATCATGAACATGCTTTCTAAATCAGAAGTTTTTGCAGAGAACAAGCTTTTTGCTACATTAGATACAACCGTTCGCAAGGTGGTGATTGATAATCTCCCTTTTCTACTTTCAGATACAGTTGGGTTTATCCGTAAACTTCCTCACCACTTGGTAGAATGTTTTAAATCTACATTAGATGAGGTACGCGAGGCAGATATTCTGATTCACGTAGTGGATGTATCACACCCCAACTTTGAGGATCAGATTCATACCGTTAACGAAACGCTGAAAGATATTGGTGCAATAGACAAAGACATGATTTTAGTATTCAATAAAATTGATGCTTATGTTTCGCCAGAAGTTGATAATGAAGAGGATGATGGTAAGCTAACCTTAGAAGAATTTAAAAGAAGCTGGATGAGCCATGATAAAGTACCTGTTTTATTTATCTCGGCTACTGAAAAAGAGAATATAGAAGAGTTTAAAACACTATTGTATGACAAGGTAAAGGCAGTTCATACCGCCCGATATCCGTACGATAATTTATTATATTAAGTGAAACCCTTCATTGCAGGCTAAGCCCGATGCATTGCCTGCAGTGATGAAAAAATAATTAGAATGGAAAGTAAACGTCAGCAAAAATTTGCAGGAGTACTACAAGAGGAGTTAGCACAGATTTTTCAACGGGAGGGCGCAGCTTATTTGCCTAATACCTTGGTTACCATTACACGCGTTCGTGTATCGCCAGATTTAGCCGTTGCCAAAGTATATTTAAGTTTTTTTAATACCACCAACACCACGCTTTCCATCAATACGGTAAATGCGCACGCTGGAGAAATCAGATATAAACTGGGTTCAAGAATCCGCCACCAGGTACGGGTAGTTCCTGAGCTTACATTTTTCGTAGATGATACCAACGAATATGTTGAGCGTATGGATCAGATTTTTGAAAAAATTGCTAAAGAACCCAGACAGCCAGAAGAAGACAGCGAATAATTTGTGAGGAAGCTAAGAGAACCGGTTAATTTCTTTACCCATTTTATACCCGCATTGCTGGCTATTCCGGCAGCGTATCTCTTATTGCAGAAATGTAATACGCCCATTGAATTCACGGCGGCATGGATTTACAGCATTGGTACCTTTGTTCTATTTGGGGTAAGTGCCATGTACCATGGCTATCCAAGTACAGATTATGGCGTTCGTTTTTGGCAAAAATTTGATCATTGCTGTATTTATCTAATGATTGCAGGTTCTTACACTCCCACAGCCCTACTGGTTTTTAACGACTGGTTAAGCTGGAGTTTATTTGCCATTGTATGGTTTGTGGCTATAGTAGGTTGCCTACTTAAAATTTTTAATCGGTTAAAAAGCACTGCAATCTCCTTAACCATCTACATTTTAATGGGTTGCCTCATTGTACCCCTGATACAGAAAATGCTGGGTACATTGCCCATTGGTTCTATATTTTGGTTGCTTCTTGGTGGAGTATTTTATATTGGTGGCACTTACTACTATGCAAAAGACAAGCAACTTTATAAATGGATGCACAGCCACGAGCTTTGGCATTTGTTTGTGATTGGTGGTGCCCTTTCGCATTACATTTATAACTACGTTTACATTTTTGCTTAAGTGATGAAAAATTTCGAGGAAATCATTACATCAAAGGCCAGTCACATTCAAAAAGTAATTGATTTCGACAGTAAAACGGATAAATTATATCCATTAGATTTTACCGCAACAAATACCGAACTAAGCCCCGAAATACTAAGCGATACTAATCTTTTCAGCAGTTGGGTAAATGCAAAACTCCATAACAACAAGGCCACACATGGTATTGGAGGCTACAACGAGCATCGTACCATTTATGCACGCAGCGAACACTTCAATACTGCCGAAGAGCCCAGGCGGTTACATTTAGGTGTAGATATTTGGGCACCTGCCAATACCAGCATTTATAATTTTTACGATGCCAAAGTACATAGCTTTGCCAACAACAATAACTTTGGCGATTACGGCGCAACCATTATCCTCAGCTATAACATAGAGGAGCTTATCTTCAACGTTTTATACGGACATCTAAGTCTGGCTTCGTTAAAAGGATTGGAGGAAGGAATGATCATCCCGGCAGGAGCAAAAATTGCTGAACTGGGTGTAAAAGAAGAAAATGGCTTTTGGCCACCTCATCTGCACATGCAGATTATAAATGACATGCAAGGATTAAAAGGCGACTATCCAGGGGTATGTAAATATTCGCAAAGAGAAGAATATCTCGCCAATTGCCCTGATCCGATGTTGATCTTAAAATATTCATTCGAATAATTTAGTGGAGAACCGCTAATTTCGCAAAGTTTGTCGCAAAGCACGCTAAGCGATTACTGGCCAATAGAGAGCTTAAAGAGAAACTCCATTCTTGATATTTGTGGCTTGGTGGTAAAATTATACGCTTATTCTGAACCATATAAGCCATATAGGAAAATAGAAGCTTAATTTTGAACCTTTGCGCATTCTCTCTGCGTACTCTGCGGTAAAAACTCTCTCTTTTTTCGTAAATTAGCTCTATGAGAAACCTAATCATCCTTGGTTTAATTTTTTATAGTGCACTTGCCTTTGGACAGGTGCAGTTTAAAAGCGGCAAATCAGGTTTTGCAAGCTTCTTGAAAGACAATACCGTTTATCCTTCATACTCCAGAGACAACTGCATTCAGGGTACCGTTAATATCAGTTTTAAATTAGATGAAAACGGGAAAGTTTATTATTCGAGGGTGAGCAAGGGGATTTTAACTGAGCTGGATGATGAGGCATTACGGCTTGTACGCTTAAGTAGTGGTAAATGGAAGGTTCCTGCTGGCTATGATACAACTATATCCATTATTGCGCCTGTAAATTTTCAACTTGCCGGCTATTGCGATGGTAAAACCAATGAAGATATACAAGCAGCCATCCGTGCTTATCAAAATGAAGAAGCACTAACTAATTCTGTAATTAACTTTTATAAAAATATCGATCAAGCCAAGCCTGGTCAGGAGGTACAAATTATTGCCATTAAAAACCAGTTGGGCATAGATGACGAATACCTGGAATCCCGGATTAAAAACGGACTAAAGAAAATAAAACAAGGCGATAAGCAAGGAGCTTGTGAAGAATTCCTGTTTGTAAAATATATGGGAAGCAAACTCGCCGATCAATACCTGGAGAAATACTGTAAGTAATGCGCAATACGATTAGATTTTTTGGCCTTTTAGATATCATCAGCATCCTGTTTTTAGCCCAGCCCTTTTGGGCTTTAATCACCCACTTAAACGAAATTCCCGATCAGTTTCTTTCTCAGGCAAGGGTGATATTAACCATTCCAATTTTTATATCACTGTTTTTATCAGCAAGTGGTTTACTCTTGCTTAAAAAGTTCGGCTTTATCACTTACTACCTACAGTTTCCCTTCAGATTAGTGGTTTGGGTATTCTCCTTCGGATTTATCACTTTATTACCTGAATGGCTAAACCTGGGGGATGCCTGGTTCGATATCCTTTTTAAAGTATGCTTCATTACCGAATTCTTCAGATTATATTTCACCGTAAAGGCGCATCAGAAAAAGCTATATAATTACTGAAATCGCATCCCTTAATAATTTAGCCTCTACAGTATTCACCCGGCCAATATATTCTCCATCAACCTGAAAATGAGCTTTATATTTAGACGTTATCGTCGCTTCTGAAGCTTGAAAAACCTCAACTTTTTTGGGATTGAAAGGCAGTTTGGTAAACCATACTTTTAAAATCTCCAGGTAAGAATAATCTTTTACCAGTACCACCTCAAATAAATCATCATCTAATTTACCATCTGGATTAATCTTTAAACCCGTTCCGTACATGGTTGCATTGGCGATAGCGACCATAGCCGCCTTCGATTGAATTTTTTCGCCTTTAATATCCAAGGTTACCTCCATCCGTTTATGATTCCATAGCGCATGCCAGGTGGCCTTAGCATAACCCCACATGCCACGTTCGGGCAAGGTATCGAACTTTTTTACCAGGTAGGCATTGAATCCCAAATCAGATAGATGGATACAAATCTCGTCATGTAACTTCACTACGTGAATTTTCTTGGGCTTACCATTTTCTACGATAGCCAAAGCTTCATTTATATCGGTTGGAATGCCTAATTCCTTGGCCATTCCATTGGCAGAACCCGCAGGGATAATTCCTATTGGGGTATCCTGAAATAACAAACATTCTGTAACCAGCTTTAAGGTGCCATCACCACCAACAGCCACCACCCGATCGGCCTTTGCCTGCTCAATTTTTTGCTTTATTTTTTCCAGAGAACAATCTTCGGGTAATTCATATAAATCTATTTCGACTGATTTATCATTAAAATAGGTAGTAATGATATCCTTTAAATCGAGTTCATGATTTCCGGATCCGGGGTTGATGATAAATAATAGTTTCATTGTTTCAGCCTTTATAGGTATCTGCAAAACAACTTATATCAAACACTGTTTTAAATACAATGAATAAATCGGTGCAGGTAAAAGTTTATCACGGCTACGGCCATACGCATAACTTAGTAGTTTATGGCCATGTTTTTAGGTACAAGGCCAAAACCGAGCAAGTTTACAGCAATAATATCTGGATAAACATTGTCCATTTGCTTAAACTATTTATTTTAAAACCTTATCCTTTTGTAGAGGTTCGGCTGCGCTTTTTTGATCAAACCATCTATAACAAAACCGAGGCTGATGGTTTTTTTAAATTTGAATGGAAGGCTACTCAGGAGGTTCCGGCGGGCTGGCATACCGTTAAGGTGGAGGCGGTTGCAAACGATGGTTCCATTTTAAATATTGGAGAGGGAAAGGTTTTTGTTCCTCACATTACGCAATATGCTTTCATTTCTGATGTTGATGATACGATTATGGTTTCTCATTCGGCTACCATTGGCAGGCGCCTGAGAGAGCTTTTTATTAAAAATCCCCGAACGCGGAAAACTTTCCCGCAGGCGGCCAGTCATTATCAACAATTGGCTTTGTCGCAAACGGCTGCAAATCAGCCTAATCCATTCTTTTATGTAAGCAGCAGCGAATGGAATTTATACGATTACCTGCTGGAAACTTTTAGATTTAATCAACTTCCCGATGGAGCATTTTTATTAAATACACTTAAACACTGGAGCGATTTAATTAAAACAGGTAAAACCGGCCATGAAGGAAAGCTACTTAGGGTGATGCGGATATTAGATGCTTTTCCCAATCAGAAATTCGTGTTCTTTGGCGATAATTCTCAACAAGACCCTGCAATCTATACTGCCATTGTAGAAAAACATCCGGAAAATATTACTGCCGTTTACATCAGGAATATCAGAAAAGAAAAAGAACGGGAAACCAAAGCCCTGTTAAAAAAGGTGGAAGAAAAAGGAGTTAAATATTGTCTTTTTCAAAGCAGTGAAGAAGCCATCAAACATTCTAAGGCAATAGGATTGATCTCCTAACTAATTGATTTGCCAAATGGCGTAAAGGCCAGGTTCATTAACTTAAAATGCTGTCTTCCAAAGGGAATCCCTACAATGGTGAGGCAGAGTAAAATGCCAAAGAACAAATGCGTAAGGGCAATCCAGAAACCTCCAAAAACTAACCAAATCATATTCATAATGGTAGAGAGGCAACCGGTATTGGAAGAAGTATCCGAAATTTTAACCCCAAAAGGAGCCAGGCCAACAATGGCAAATTTAAAGCACTGAATACCGAAGGGAATACCAACAATGGTTAAACAAAGTACTAAGCCTCCAATAATGTATTCAAAGAAAATAAATATCCCGCCAAAAATAATCCAGATGATGTTGCCAATAAAATTCATTATACGCTTTTATTTTTAAGATAACTACACGCCAAAATTGTTACAGCCAAGCCAGGTTTTATAGTTGATTCATTTAAAGCTTCTTGTTATCTTAGGGTACACACAAAAGAAACACAATATGAAAACACTATTTACTACAGCGGCCCTGGTCGCTTGCTTTGCACTACCCGGTGTTAAAGCGCAAACCGTAAACGGCATTAGATTGAGCGAGATTAAAGCTGATGTAATAGAACTTAGGGCAGTGGAAAGCACCTTTGCCGATAAAACATGGATTGAATTAGAATATGGACAAAAACCATATGACTCAGCAGATTTATACATTAAAGATGATGATGGTAAAAAAATAGCCTTCAACTCGGCCATTGATGCCGTAAATAAAATGAAAAGCTATGGTTACGAACTTTTCCAGGTATATTCTTCACGAAATGTAAAAGATGACAGCAAAGCCAATTATGTATTGAAGAGAAAATAGAACATTGTTGTAAATTTAAAAAGCCAATAGAAAATCTACTGGCTTTTTAAATTTTAGAGATAGGACTAATACTAGATAAAATCCAGGGTATTGAATTTCTTGCTCAAAATATCGGCATTATTTACGTCTAACCACTTATCCAGAATAGTTCCGTAAACCTGTCTAAAATCCAGCTGATACTTCAAGTCGCCGGTATCCAAATCGCCAAGATTAGGAGCGGCATTAAAAATACCTTGCTTTTTCAAGCGGCCACCAAATACAAACATATTGTTAGCCGTTCCATGATCGGTACCATTGCTGGCATTTTGCTCCACTCTTCGCCCAAATTCCGAAAAAGTAATTACCAGGGTATCTTCTAGCTTGTTATTGCTTTTTAAGTCTTTCAAGAAGGCAGCCATCCCCTCACTGTATTGCTTTAATAAGTTTCCCTGCTGGCCAATCTGATTCACGTGGGTATCAAATCCACTCAGCGAAACATAATACACCCTTGTTTTCAAACCTGAGGAAATAAATTTAGACACCGTTTTCAGCTGATTAGCAAAACCGCTTGTTGGGTAGCTGGCCTTCGACTGGTAAATTTTAGAGGTGTTTTGAATATAGCTTGCAGACGAAGAGGTTTCAATCATCGTTTTGTACAGATAGCCTAAGTTGTCTTCATCCAGATGTTCCTTTTCATTTTGGATCATGGATTTGAAAAAAGGATTGTTGGTATTGCGGAATAGCGCAGCCGGATCTTTCAGCGCAATTCCCTTTTTGGTTTGTCCTTTTAGTGCCAGTGATAATGAATCGTCCACCTCAATAGCCGTATATGGGAATTTACAGGTTTGGCAATTGCTATCTAAGTAACGACCAATCCATCCGGTAGATAAAAATTGATTGCTATCACTTCCCGTTTGCCAAATATCCATTGACCTGAAGTGTGAACGATCGGGGTTGGGATAGCCAACATCATTAATGATGGTCATCCAGCCTTGATCGTATATTTCCTGTAGGGCCGTCATGTTAGGGTTTAAACCCTGCATATCATTTAACTTTATCACCTCTTCCGGCTTTATGGCTATACTTCTTCTCTTTTGGTAATATATATCATTCCCAAAGGGCACAACCGTATTTAAGCCATCATTGCCCCCCGAAAGCTGTACCACCACCAAATTCTTATAAAGCGAAAGCTCATCAAGCGCCATGGCTTCAAGCGGCTTCATAAAAGCCGGTACAAATAATGATCCTGCCACAGCAAAACCCGTATTTCTTAAAAAATTTCTTCTGTTCATCTCCTGGATGTTTTGTTAATGATTGAGGGCAATTTTAGCAAAGCTGATACTCTGGCATACTCGTAATTTCTACTGCTGTGCTGCGCAAACCTTTATTATCGCTTACCATTTGGGTAATTTTGTTATTTAATTTGGGTTGAAGCAGAAACTCAGTCAGCTCCAACGGACTTAAGCTTTTGGGCAAAGTATCTAAAAACTTAGGCCAATTAGCCTGGGCATTAACATAAGATTTAACTGTTTTCTGCTTTGTAGTCCTGTTTAATGCAATTACCGCTTCATCTTCAGGGTCTGCCTTGCCACTAAAATCAATTTCACCGTCGTTCAAAACCAATGAAGGTATCCGCATTCTCAACATGAGCGAAGAGCTATCAATCCAGCTTTGCCCACCAGGCCAGCCTGCTACATTGGGCGGATTAAATAAATACTGCCCCAAACTGCTTTGCAATTGGATTAATACCTGTGGTTTGTTATAAGTTACGTAAAAGGATCGGCTCAAACCAACCAAAAACTCAGCAGGCGATTTAATCTTAGTGCCTACATTTTCGGGATTATAGAACCATTCTGAGCTAAACATTTTTTTCATCAGCTCAGCAATGTCATATTTTGAGTTATAGAAATGATCGGCTAATTCCTTTACATAAGTGGGATTAGGGGTATCGTTTACAAAGAATTTATAAACCTTTTGAGCAATGAAGGTGGCGGTTTGAGGTTTCTCCAGTATAATATCTATAATATGCTCTCCTTGAAAATTACCAACCTTGCCGAAAAAAGTTTTCGTTCCGGCATCATGCTGATTTTGTCTGAAAATAAAACTGCCATCCTTATCGTACATCCACCCCGTAAAAGAACGTGCAGATTCTTTGATATCCTGCTCCGTATAATTTCCCCTACCTAAAGTAAAAAGTTCCATCAACTCGCGCGCAAAGTTTTCGTTTGGACGGCCCTTTCGGTTTTGTTGATTATTAAGGTACTGAAGCATAGCAGGAGATTTAGAAACTTCAATCAGTAATGTCCTGAAATCGCCTAAACCATGGGCTCTTTGAATATTGTTAAGTTGCTGGGCATACATGGGATTGTTACTTCTACAGGCAAAATGCCCGTGCCAAAACAAGGTCATTTTCTCTCTTAAAGGCGCATCGGTATTAATCATCTTATTTACCCAGGCAATGTTTAAATCTCTGCTCACCTCATTTTGCATGCGTACTATTTCCTGGCGCATTTTCTTTTCTTCATCCGTCAGATCTTTTTTTGCGTAAAGCCCTGCCTGAACTAACAGCTGCCTTTTGGATTCGCTCGAATCTACCAGTGCAAGCGCCTCATCTTTATCAGCTGTCTTAAATAAGCCATCCACTGCTTTACTCAGCTTTTTCTTACTTATTTTCTGTAAATCAGTATAGGAAATCCCAAAGCCTGCGCGATTGTAGAGGTGCTTTACTTTTAGGAAGTTGTCTTTAGCATTCATAGTTTGGACAATTTTTTAAGTATGACCTAATTAAAACGTTATGGTTTAATCTTTTGTTTTCTTTCTTATTTTCGCCTATGTTTTTTCAATTGCTTGATGATGATGTAAGCTTTCCAGACCCCACGCTGGCGGAAGAGGATGGACTACTTGCTGTTGGAGGAGATTTAAGCTTAGAAAGACTTCTTGTAGCCTATTCTAACGGCATTTTTCCCTGGTTTAGTGAGGGAGAGCCCATTCTTTGGTATTCGCCACACCAACGCTGCGTAATTTATCCGGAACAGATCAAAATCAGTAAAAGCATGAAAAAGGTGCTTAAGGAGGAGGTTTTTCAGGTAACTATCGACCAGGCTTTTAAGGAAGTTATCCAAAATTGCGCACAAATGCCAAGGAAAGGACAAGATGGTACCTGGATTACTGATGATATGCAAAAAGCTTACATCAACTTACATGAAAAGGGATTTGCACACAGCATTGAGGTATGGCAGCAAGATAAATTGGTTGGCGGCCTTTATGGAATCCTCATCAATAAAGTATTTTGTGGAGAAAGCATGTTTAGTCGGGTAAGCAATGCATCTAAAACGGCTCTAATTTACCTCACTAACTTAAATATCGAATTAATTGATTGTCAGTTACCCAATGATCATTTACTCAGTCTTGGCGCAGAAATGATAGATAGGGAAACTTATCTGAAGATGTTACAGAAGGTTTAAAAACTATTAATCAACTTGGTAATTCAACTTGCCTCAGCAACATCTATTTTATCATCGGAAAGCAGGCCCGGTTAAAATCCAGTGTGTACTTTCTTGCTGTGCACTTTTTTATCTGCAGGGCAATTACCTGCACACTATTGTGCAGCTTTTTTTTGTGCACTAATTTTTGTGCACAGAAAAAAGCTGCACAAATTAGTATTTATGTTTCTGTTTTAGCGTCACTAATGCTATTAACTATAAGAGAAAATTAAAATGTGTTGTGATCCTGAGCTTCCCGATGTGAAATAGAGACAATTAGTTTAAGGACAATATATTTTAGGTTTCGACTGATGAAGAAGGTCTTCGACAAGCTCAGGCTGACAGGGTTTAGCTTAACTTAATAGCAAGGGTAGCTCACACTACCAACATTGCAATGTAGGCCACAAAATAAAAAAGCCTGCAAAAATTTGCAGGCTTTCGTTAAGTTCATTAGCCGAAAGGGATGAATAATTATAATTCTCTTACCCACATATTTCTAAAGCTAATCGCTGGGCTTGGATCGCCATGATCTTGTAACTTAATAGAAGCTGCTCCATGCTTTTTATACTCTGGAGCACCAATATATCTGGTTTCGCCTTTTAGGATAAAATTATTTTGTAACAATACACCGTTTAAAAACACCGTTACACTTGCTGGTTTAGCTACTGTACCATCTTCATTGAAGCGAGGAGCATTCCAAATAATATCGTAATATTGCCATTCTCCCGGTTTTTTATTGGCATTAGCTAAAGGAACCGCTTGCTTGTAAACACTTCCGGTTTGTCCGTTAACATAGGTTTTATTGTTGTAGGCATCCATAATCTGGATTTCATATCCTTCATCTCCTCCACCTGTTGACGCTAAAAATACACCACTGTTTCCTCGCGATTGTCCTTCGCCAGAGATATTAGTGGGGATTCTCCACTCCATATGCAATTGGTAATCGGTAAACTTTTTATTCGTTTCAATATTGCCAGTACCTTTTTTAACGGTAAAAAAACCATCGTCAATAGTCCAGGCGGCAGGTTTGCTCGGATCTTTAACAGAGTGCCAGGCATCTAAATTTCTTCCATCAAATAAAATGATAGCATCCGATGGTGCCTCTTGAGGTAGCTTTCCCGGAGTTACCGTTTTCGGAACTGGCTCCCAAACTTCTGTTGTTTTTGGATCTTTCGCAGGATCAGTTTTTTTATCTTGGGCCATTGTTGCTTGTGCGGCAAATAATGTTGGGATAATTAATAATGCGTATTTGTTCATATTTATAGATTAACTTTCTAAAGTTAACCAGTTTATCAAGAAATGGAAGTTTCGTATTGAATTTATTACGCCAAATCGTCAACAACATAGGTTTCTGTAATCACCACTTCATCAGGTACATTAGCAACCGCCTGCTCCTCATAGTCCTTTAATGGGCAATAACCCGTTAATCCCCTATAAAGTAAACCTGCGCCAGCAACCGCAGCTGTTAATCCGATTACCGGATGAGAAAAAATATTCTTTATCCCTTTGAAAAGCAAAAATGTTCCGGTTGCACCCGATAACCAACGCTCTGAAGCGGAAACATTCTGATAAAGCTCTGGATATTTTAAAGCCTCTGTTGCATTTCTAATTACTGTATTTAAATTTTCATTTGTCATGGTAGTAGGTTTTTATCTATAACTATAACAAGAGGAATGGAATACAGTTTTGAGAATTAATTAGCGAACGGGTAAAGGATAGAATGAAAGAATGATAGAATGAAAGAATGAGTGAATGATTGAATGAATGTGCAGGCGTACTAACTAATCATTCAATCATTGAAAATTCAATAATTATAGAGGATGGATTTTGGAAACTATGCTATTCACATTCAATCATTCCATCATTCAAAACTCAATCATTATATAAAATTAGTG
>NZ_FOGG01000055.1 GCF_900111155.1 Pedobacter rhizosphaerae
CGCTTCGTTTCCGTTTGGGATTGCAAAGGTAGAAAAACTTTTTTAATCCGCAAGAAAAATATTTTTATTTTTCCGCTTTTCTTTCCCCCTTTATTTCAATTAATCAACCTCAACCATCTTCCCTCTCACTTTCCGTTCCTTCCGAACCGGGCTGCAAAGGTAGCGTTATATTTCTTATCTCCAAGAACTATTTTAAAATAATCCTAATCCCCTCTTTATCACCTTCTTTCCACTACTTTCATGCTTACCCCTTCCTCCGAAGCGGGATGCAAAGGTAGAAAAAATATCCCGTTCCCGGAACACTAAAGTGCTTTTAAACCTTTCCGGGGGTCTAAAGTGATGGTTATCAGCGGGAAAAATTAGTTTGGAGTCTGAAGTCACTAGTCCAGAGTCTTTGGACTGGGAGCTAAAAATTAGTCCGGAGTCCCATACAAAGCGCCTAATAACTTTTCTTAACTGAAGTGGAAGTAAAGTATCGAAATCACATGTAGGTCGTTTCGACAGGCTACCATTGACATTATCATTTATGAATGATACAATTTTGTTGATGTATATTTCCGCCTAACAAGGCCAGCGTGCCATATCTTGGTTTTACTTACTGCCCTGTCCGTAGAGTTAAGCGCAGCGCCTCTACGGATTACAACATACCGTTGAGCTTCATAACTCAACATTAATTAAACCCAGTCAAAGACTCTCCTCCATTAAACAATCCGTAGAACTCCTGCGGAACTCGACGGACAGGATGGGAGTAGAAGGTTTGACTGGTTGCTAGCCCAAAAGCTCCTGCACCAGGTACAATAAACCCGACTGAATGGAAAACCCGCGGGCGAGGTACGAGACCGGGGATTTGGAAGAAAGGCGGGACTGAAGCATCCGAAAAGCGCAGAACCCTGATTTTCTAAGGAAAAAAAGAAGTCAACAGGCAGAATAAGACTATGTTTTTAGTCCTTCCAATTTATGGGTTTAATTGTTATACATATATATACTATATAACACAGCTTAAAGAAGCCCAATGATACCTTATCTATATGTTAAAAATTGTTAAGGGCTAGTTGCTACTGATTTGCTTTGCCTAGCTTAGTACCCGATTGTTTTTATTGATGTTATCGTATTATTAATTATCTTTGCAGAATGTTTAAAGTTAAACACTTAATTATTTTAGTATTTGTTGCCGCTCTGGGTATGGCGGGCTGTAAAAGTCGTTTCGAGAAATTGAGGGCTAGTAATGATGTAGCAAAAAAATACCAGGAGGCGCTTCGTTTATACAATAAACGTGATTACAGCAAGGCTTTAGTACTTTTTGAAGATCTTTCTCAAAAATATCGTGGCCGTGCAGAGGCGGAAGACTTGAACTATTATTACGCTTATACTCTATATAGATTAAGTGATTTTACAACAGCCAGGTATCAGTTTAAAAGCTTCGCAGATACCTATCCTTCGAGTAAAAATGCCGAGGAAGCGCGATACATGAGCGCTTACTGCTATTATTTGGAATCTCCGGTTTTCTCTTTAGACCAGGAAAATACTTACAAAGCAATTGATGCCTTACAATTATTTATCAACTTATACCCTACCAGTGATCGTGCTGCAGCAGCAGGAAAATACATTGCCGATTTAAGGGGTAAGCTAGAGGATAAGGCTTTCGAAAATGCTAAGATGTATTTAACTACAGGCCCTAGCAATGTAGATAATTATAGAGCAGCAGTTATTGCTTTAGAGAATGCACAGAAAGACTATCCAGATATTAAATATGCTGAGGAAATGGACTTTTTAATGATCAAGGCACAATACCTGTATGCGAAAAACAGTTATGCTATTCGCCAGGAAGATCGTTATAATGAAGCCATTTCTTTATATACAGACTTTACGGAGAAACATCCTGATAGCAAGTTTACAAATGATGCTAAACAGCTTAAGCAAGATATTGATGCAGGAATTGTGTTGGCTAAACAAGAGCTTGCTGAATATGCAGCTCAAGAAGCTAAATACAAGGAAATGCTGATTAGGACTGGTAGGTTGAAAGATACTACCATTATTAACAAAACAGATAATAAAAATAAATAATACATGAATACTAACAAACCTGCAATACCCAATACAACGGTTACCAGAAATGTACACGATTTAGATAAAACAACTGACAATTTATACGAATCGTTAGTTGTAATTGCTAAAAGAGCAAATCAGATTTCAAACAACATGAAAGAGGAATTGCATGGTAAATTAGCTGAGTTTGCTTCTAGCAATGATAACCTGGAAGAGATTTTTGAAAACCGTGAGCAGATTGAAATCAGCAAGCATTACGAACGTATGCCTAAGCCTGTTTTAGTTGCTATGGATGAGTTTTTAAATGGTAAAGTTTACCACAGAAACCCTGCTAAAGAACAAAAGTAATTAGCGAAGGGCAAGGAGCATGGCGCAATTCCTAAGCATATTAATGCTCTAAGCCCCATGCCCAACACTCCATGCTAAAAGATAAAAATATACTCCTTGGCGTTTGCGGCAGTATCGCTGCATATAAGTCGGCATTTTTAGTTCGACTTTTAGTTAAATCTGGTGCAAACGTTAAGGTTGTTCTCACCGCTGATGGCGCAAATTTCATTACGCCACTTACCCTTGCTACGCTTTCTAAAAACCCCGTTTACACGCAGTATTTTGAAGAAGAAACTGGTGTTTGGAGCAATCATGTTGAGCTGGGCCTTTGGGCCGATCTGATGATTATTGCCCCTATAAGTGCCAATACCCTGGCCAAACTTGCTACAGGAATTTGTGATAATTTATTAACTGCTGTATATCTTTCCGCTAAATGTCCGGTTTATGTTGCGCCTGCCATGGATCTGGATATGTGGAAACACGAGACTACTCAACATAATATTACCAAAATAACCAGCTATGGTAATACAGTTATTGCCCCTTCAAGCGGTGAATTGGCTAGTGGCTTATATGGTGAAGGTAGAATGGCAGAGCCTGAAGAAATCGTATCTTACTTAAGCGATGCTTTATTAAAGGGTATGCCCTTCTATGGAAAGAAAGCCATGGTTACGGCCGGCCCTACTTATGAGGCTATTGATCCTGTCAGGTTTATAGGCAATCATTCTTCAGGTAAAATGGGATTTGCCATTGCAGATGCCCTGGCACGTTTAGGTGCCGAGGTAACTTTAATTGCAGGACCTACCGCTCAAAGATCAAAACAAAACGTAACCAGAATTGATGTAGTAAGCGCTTCTGATATGTTTAATAGCTGTACAGCGCTATTCCCACAAACCGATATCACAGTAATGTGTGCAGCAGTTGCTGATTATCGTCCTACAACGGTTGAACAGCAGAAAATAAAGAAACAGGAAGGTGAATTTACCTTAGTTTTGGAAAAAACAGTCGATATTTTAGCCTCTCTTGGCCGGAATAAATCTGCGGAGCAGATTTTAGTCGGTTTTGCCTTAGAAACCAATGACGAGGAAAACTACGCCAAAGGAAAGTTGGAGAAGAAAAACCTCGACCTGGTTGTGCTCAATTCATTGAATGATAAGGGCGCAGGCTTTAAATCAGATACAAATAAAATTACTATTTTTAACAGGGCTTTAGAGAAAACCATTTTTGAGGTTAAATCTAAAACTGATGTAGCGCAAGATATCTGTGAGGCTATTTTAAAAATTATAAAATGATAAAAATAATTGTTTTTTTCTGCTTGCTGTGTGGTTTGGGAAAACTCCAGGCTCAAGAATTGAATGCCAGGGTGACTATTTTAGCGCCTCAGGTATCAAACATTAGTAAACCCACCGTGGAGGCTTTACAGAAAACAATTCGCGACTTTTTGAACAATAACAAGTTCAGTAACGAAAGTTATAAACCTGAGGAAAGAATTGATTGCAGCTTTATCATCACTATTAACTCCTGGGATGGTGGTTCTGGCTATACTGCTGAAGCACAAATTCAAAGTAGCCGCCCTGTATTTAACAGTTCGTATAACAGCACCTTGTTAAACATGAGCGATAAAAACTTTGATTTCAGTTACAACGATGGATCTACCATTGATTTTTCTGATCAGAACTACATTTCTAACATTAGTGCCCTACTTACCTATTATGCTTACACCATTATCGGTTTAGACAAGGATAGTTTTAGCAAAAGCGGTGGAACATCTTATTTTAAAAAAGCACAAAATATTATCAATCTTGCTCAGGCATCTGGTAATGCTGGCTGGAGAGCAGCAGATGGTTTACGCAATCGCTTCTGGTTTAATGAAAATACCCTAAACCCAATTTTCGGAGAATTGCGAATCTTCATTTATTATTACCACCTGAATGGTTTAGATCAGCTTACTGATAATGATAAGGGATTGAAACAAATTTTAGGCGCTCTCCCAGCCCTTCAGCAAATGGATAAACAAAAATTAGGTTCCATTTTTCCAAATGTTTACTTCGCTACAAAAGCAGAAGAAATTACCAATGTACTATCCAAATTGAACGGACAGGAACGCATGCAAGCTTACAATATGCTTGCAGAAATTGATCCTGCAAATATTGGAAAGTATGAAGGCTTGAAGAAATAATCCATTTTCTTTCGAGGATCAGGCTTAATTATTTAACTGGATAAACTGGTGAGTTGTTTAGTCGCTGAGTTGCTGAGCAGGTGTGGTACCAACTGCAAACTGTCTAACTGTAATTGCTTAAATGTTCCATCGCTTATTTGTCCACTCAAAATCACAACAACAATATAGCAATTCATCAGTTTCAACAATCCATCAACTCACCACCTCTCCAATTCACCAACTCACCGATTAAACAGTTCACCAATTAAACAATTATACCTCTCCCATGCAACAATCGGCATCGCCGCTTGTCTTATGTTAAAAATCTGTTAAAATATTTTGTTATTACGAATAACTTCGTACATTTGAATACGAAATAATTCGTACAACTGTAACAGATGAGCAATAATAACATCAAACCCACGGAAGGTGAAATGGAAATCCTGCAGGTGCTATGGCAAAATGGCGTGGCAACGGTTAGAGAAGTACATGAAGCCTTAAATAAAAAGGATTCGGGATATACCACTACTCTTAAATTAATGCAAATTATGCACGAAAAAGGTTTGGTAGAAAGAGATACTAACCAAAAAACGCACATTTACAAGGCCTTGGTTAGCCAGGATAAAACCGAAAAGCAATTGGTAAATAAAATGATTGATAATGTATTTAATGGTTCGGCGGCGAGATTGGTGATGCAGGCTTTAGGTAATCACAGTGCAAGTGCGGATGAAATAGAAGAAATAAAAAAATATTTAGATAGCCTGAAATAAGTGTTAAAGGAGCAGGTTAAAGGTGGAGGGCTTAAGGCCAAATAAAAGAACAAAGTAGAGCTCAGGCTCGTAAAAAATTAAAATCACCAACATGGAAACGCTATTACAACAATTTATCAAAGCATTTGGCTGGAGTATTTTAAACTCACTCTGGCAAAGCGCCCTCATTTATGGTGCACTATTTATTGTGATGTTCGGACTACCGAAACTAGCAGCAAAATACAAGCACAATCTCGCCTTTGGTTCTATTGTGCTCATGTTCATGTGCTTTAGCTACAATTTTATCTATCAAATGCTGATTAGTATGCCTCAAACTGTTCAACAGCAGGGACAAATTCAATTATCTCCTTATTTTAATAATTTGCCCCAAACCTTTAGCAGCAAAGCCGAGCAGTATTTTCCGCTCATTGTAGCGTTCTATCTTATCGGAATCATCCTCCAGCTATTTGTAATCGGCAAGGGTTACCATCAACTTTCCAAGTTTAAAAAAGACGGCCTGAGCAATATACCAGAAAGTTGGGATAGCCTGTTTAAACACATCACTTCCAGTTTAAAAATTAATAAAAAGATCAGATTTCACCTTTCTTCTATCGTAAATGTTCCTTTGGTTATTGGCTACCTTAAACCTGTTGTACTTTTCCCTGTTGCACTGGTAAATCAATTGGATCCAGCTCAGGTAGAAGCTATTTTAATCCATGAGCTATCACACATCAGAAGGAATGACTTTTTACTCAACCTGATTAAAACCGCTATCGAAACCTTACTGTTTTTTAATCCTTTTGTTTGGATGGCAGGAAGGTTTATCCACATTGAACGTGAACATGCCTGCGATGATCTGGTTTTAAAAATAACAGGAAAACCCCTGAACTATGCCCATGCCCTATTGAAATTAGAGCTTTTAAAGGACAAGAATAGTCCGGCCTATGCACTGGCTGCAATTGGCAAAACCCAAAACCTGTATCAACGCATAAAAAGAATAACCAACATGAAAACGAACTATTTAAATGCCAAACAGCAAATGGCCGCCTTAACTCTGGGGGTTGCCTGCTTGTTTTCTATCGCCTGGATTAATCCAACAGAAAAGAAGAAAGAAAAAATTAAAACCACTATCAAAGAACAGATTTACAGTGTTCGCAATAGCAATCCGAACTTGAGAACAGAGGTTTGTACAGATACCACTAAGAAACGGAAAATCAAGATTGTAACCATCGATGCCAACGGTAAAAAGACTGAATACAATTCGGTAAAAGAGATGCCAGATAGTGTAAGAAGAGATTTTTATCAGGATGAATTGCTACAAGGGAACAGGGTTTTCAGATTTAGAACGGATACTGATTTGACCCCAAAAGACTCTGTACTTCAGGCGAGAATTTACCGTGAGTTTAATTCACCAGAAGCTAAACTGAAATGGAAAAAATTTGGTGAGGAGGTAGCGAAAGAATACAGCTCTCCAGAAGCGCAGGCAAAATGGAAAAAATTTGGAGAAAAAATAGCTAAAGAATTCAATTCTCCGGAAGCCCAGGCCAAATGGAAAAAATTGGGCGAGGATATGCAGAAAAAAATGAATTCTCCTGAAGAACAAGCCAAATGGAAAAAATTTGGAGAAAAAATAGCTAAAGAATTCAATTCTCCGGAAGCCCATGCCAAATGGAAAAAATTGGGCGAGGATATGCAGAAAAAAATGAATTCTCCTGAAGAACAAGCCAAATGGAAAAAGTTTGGAGAAGATATGGAGAAAGAATTTAACTCTCCAGAAGCTCAGGCCAAATGGAAAAAATTCGGGCAAGATATGGAGAAAGAATTTAATTCACCTGAGGCACAAGCCAAGTGGAGAAAAATGGGCGAAGATATCACCATCAGAATAAACTCAGGCATTAGCGCTCAGATAGATGGGGCTAAGATTAGGGCATTATCAAGCGATCTTAGAAGACTAGATGGAAAAAGAATTCATATCGATTCTCTTCGTACGCACCTTAACTTCGATAGCTCAGAGCCACGAGTATTTTACTTTGATGATAATAACAATAAAAAGTTGAGAGCCTCTGCCGAGTACAAAAAAATTAAAGAAAAGTATGATAGGGAGATCAAAGAGCTTAAGGAGAAAATAGAGAAGAAAGAGAAAAAGGAAAAGCAAGAAAATTAATTCAACAACCACACAAATGATACCAGAGCAGCGAAGAATAAACTTCGCTGTTTCTGTTTTATAGCTCTTGTTAAAATAACTTTTTAGTATTTTCGTAGTCAGTATGCTACAGAAACTTTCAATACGTAATTACGCTTTAATCGACAGTCTGGATATAGAGTTTGATAAGGGACTCAATATTATTACCGGAGAAACGGGGGCTGGTAAATCCATTATGTTGGGTGCACTTTCCCTTATTTTAGGCCAACGGGCTGAAAGCAAGTACTTTTTCAATCAGGAGAAAAAATGCGTAATTGAGGGAAGTTTCTTGCTGGCAGATGAAAATTTAAAGCTTCTATTTGAAGAAAATGATCTCGATTTCTTTAATGAAAGTACCTTAAGAAGAGAAATCTCCATTGATGGAAAGTCTAGATCTTTCATTAATGACACGCCGGTAAACCTATCTACGCTTAAACTAATTGGCGAAAAACTGATTGACATCCACTCCCAACAAGCTACACAAGAACTGAATGATGCAGATTTTCAGTTACTTATTGTAGATTCTTTAGCAAACCACCAACCGCTCTTATCCGAGTATCGTTCTGGTTATAAAAAGCTCAAACAATCGATTAAAAGATTAGACGAGCTGAGTAAAGAAGCTAATGATGCGCGCAGTAAACAAGACTATGAACAATTCCTTTTTAATGAATTGGAGCAGGCAAACCTTAAAGCCGATGAACAGGCAGAGTTAGAGCAGGAACTGGAACGCCTAACACATGCCGAAACCATAAAAAGGGGATTATTAACTGCCAATGGTTTACTCACAGAAGGAGAACCATCGGCCATACAGTTTTTAAAGGAAGCACAACTCCAACTGCAACAGATAGAAAAGTTTGATCTTGCGGTGAATGTTCTTTTTGAACGTTTGAAATCTACAGTGATTGAAATTAAGGATATTGCTGATGAAGTTGCGGGCATTGAAAGTAATACCTTACACCAGGCAGACCGGCTGGAAATAATCAACCAGCGACTGGATTTATTGTACTCACTCCAACAAAAACATAGAGTGGCCAATAATCAGGAACTTCTGGATTTACAGCAGCAACTGGAAAACAATTTAAGCAAATTGCTATCTTCAGATGAGGAGATAGAAAAGCTTAATCAGGAAATCGAAAAAATAAAAATCACTTTACATCAACAGGCCACAAAACTGAGTGATAACCGTAAAAAAGCGATCAAAATAGTAGAAGATCAAACGGGAATTACCCTAAAAAAAGTGGGTATGCCTAATGCCAAGCTGGTCTTAGCCCAAAATTTGCTTCAGGAATTGGCTAAAGATGGTATTGATACGATTAACCTATTATTTACTGCCAATGCCGGACAAGCTCCTGCCCCGGTAAATAAAGTTGCTTCGGGGGGGGAACTTTCACGCTTGATGCTTTCTATTAAAGCACTTCTGGCCAAACATACCTTTCTTCCAACCATCATTTTTGATGAAATTGACACAGGTATTTCTGGTGAAACTGCGGTTAAAGTGGGTGAAGTAATTGCTCAGCTTGGTGAAAATATGCAGGTAGTGTCTATTACCCACCTACCACAGATTGCCGCCAAAGGTTATTCACACTATTATGTTCACAAAAATGAGCAAAGTGGAAAAACAACAACAGGCATTCGCAAACTGAAACCAGAAGAACGTGTTGAAGTGATAGCAGAGATGCTTAGCGGTAAAAACCCAGGCTTATCTGCAATAGAAAATGCCAGAGAGCTCCTGGCCTAATGCAATAAATTTCTTTAATTTCTAAAATCGTGTACCTTAGCTTTACCTTAACAAAACAGAAAGAATATGTACAATTTATTAAAAGGTAAAAGAGGCATCATTACCGGTGCTTTAGATCAAAACTCTATTGCTTGGAAAGTTGCCGAAAAAGCACATGAAGAAGGAGCTACCTTCGTTCTTACCAATGCCCCCATTGCAATGCGTATGGGCGAAATTAACGCACTGGCAGAAAAAACAAATTCTCAAATTATACCTGCCGATGCAACCAATGTTGACGACTTAACACAATTATACACGCAGGCACAGGAAATTTTAGGTGGTAAAATCGACTTCGTTCTACACTCTATCGGGATGAGTGTTAATATCAGGAAGAAAATTCCCTATGCAGAATCCAATTACGACTACTTTATGAAAGGCATAGATGTTTCTGCCTTAAGTTTTCATAAAATGCTAGCCGTTGCAAAAAAACTAGATGCGATTGCAGAAGGTGGAAGTGTGGTTGCCCTAACTTATATGGCTGCGCAGCGAACCTATCCATTTTATACCGATATGGCAGATATTAAGGCGATGTTAGAATCAATAGCCCGCAGTTTTGGCTATCACTATGGCCTGGAGAAAAAAGTAAGAATTAACACAGTATCACAATCACCCACTAAAACTACTGCGGGAAGTGGCATTAAAGGATTTGGAGACTTCTTTGATTATGCCGATGCCATTGCTCCTTTAGGTAATGCAGATGCAGAAAGCTGTGCCGATTATTGTATTACTCTATTCTCTGATTTAACCAGAATGGTTACCATGCAAAACCTTTTTCATGACGGTGGGTATTCTTCAACGGGAGTTAGTGACATCGTGATGCAAAAAATGGGACTGGAATAATTAAGCTATCCCATTTGAAAAGAGTATCTAAATGCTTATTTTAGAAACTCTTTTTTTATGCTTTTTATAACTAATAAATTAGTTAATTTTACTGAAATGAAAGCCCTCCTGATAACCCTCGCTTCTATTTGCTTTAGTGTGAATGTTTTTGCTCAGCAAACCATTACACTTAGTGGCATTTTAAAGGATAAACGAGGGGAAGTTCTTCCGGGCGCTGGCGTATACGTAAGTGGATATAAAATTGCAACGATCTCTGATAACAAGGGTAAATTTCACTTTAACTTAAAACCTGGAAACTACGACATACTCGTTCAGCTTATTGGCTACAATGCTTTAAATAAAAATGTTTTGATTGCGGATAAGCCAGTCCATTTAGCGATTACGTTGCAAGAAAGCGTTACCCAACTAGCTGAAGTGACCATAAAGGCCGATCCTAACAGGCTGCGATACATTAATCTTTTTAAAGGTTATTTTATTGGTACAACACCCAATGCAGCGTTGTGTAATATAGTAAATACCGATGTATTAAATATTTCATATAATAGAGAAACCCGTATTCTAAGTGCAAATACTACTGATTTTTTGATCATTGAAAACAGGGCATTGGGATACAAAATCAAATATCTGTTAAACGATTTTCAGTATGATTATGGGAAGCGCATAGTTTATTACGAGGGCTACCCTACTTATGAAGATTTAAAAGGATCTGAAAGTAAAAAAAGAAAATGGGCGCAAAAAAGACTCGAAGCTTATCATGGTTCTGCCCAACACTTCTTCACCTCTCTCTATCAAAATCGCAGTACGGAAGAAGGTTTTATCATCAATAAATTGATTAGGAAGGCCAATCCTGATAAACCTGCTGATAGTGTTATCAAAGAAAATATCTGGCGTATCACTGCCGCCAGAGCTGAAATGAATAAAAATAAAACTGACTTAACCAGTCTGAAAGTTCATTTGGGTTTAAATGAAGGCGATTCGTTAAATTATTGGATGAAAAAACGAAATTTACCCGACAAGATATCTGTTTTGGGCAGGGAAGTGATTAAGCCAGATACTTTGGTCCATTGTCATAATGAAAACATAAAAAAAATCGATTTTACCGACATTTTATACATTATTTATACTAAAGAAAAAGAAGTAGAGGCTTACAAAGATAGAATTGGTCTTTCTATTTCCAGACCTCCGGAAATTGGAGACGATCAAATTTCACTCATCAATTTACAGATAAGACCAGTATTCTTTTATAAGAATGGATCTATCTATAATGCAAAGTCTATGCTTTATGAAGGCTATTGGGGCTGGGAAAAAATAGCCGATAGTGTGCCTATGGATTATGTACCTTCGAGGTAGTTGAGTTGATCAAATGTTTAATTGGTTAATCGTTGAACTGCTTAACTGTTATTATTCTAGCTAAAACCAATACCTAGTGAACAATTGAATTAGTGATCCAATGAACTTTTTCAGTACATTCGTTTCCATGATTAGAAGTCTCTTAATACCCATGTTCCTGATCATAGGTATTAATTCATTTGCACAAAATACATTTTCGATTACGGGTACTGTTCGCGATCTGAAAGATGGATTACCGGGTGCCAGCATTTACGTAAGTGGTTATAAAATTGCTACTGTTGCAGATAATGATGGAAAGTTTCGCCTGGCCAACCTTCAACCGGGAAGTTACAATTTATTGGTTCAGATGGTCGGGTATCTACCTTATTCCAAAAGTGTTGTTATTGCAGATAAATCGGTACAAGTAGATCTGGTATTAAAGGAAAACACAGTCGAACTTAGTGAAGTTACCATTCGGGCTGATCCGAACAGACAAAAATACATCAACCAGTTCAAAGATTTTTTTATAGGGAAAACGCCCAATGCGCTTCAGTGTAAAATCCTAAACCCTCAGGTACTCCATGTCGATTTTGACATTACTAAAAGTACGCTCACAGTAAGTACCACCGAATTTTTAATTGTTGAGAATAAAGCGCTTGGCTATCGTCTGAAATATATGCTCGATCATTTTGAGTATAATTCAAGAACTCGTATTATCTATTATTCAGGGCATCCGTTTTTTGAAGAACTTAAAGCATCCAATGCTAGAAAGAAAAAGTTTACATTGGCCAGAGAGATTGCTTATTACGGTTCTTCTCAGCATTTTTTTAGATCCTTATATAACGGCACTACACAACAAGAAGGTTTTTTAATCAGTAAAATGGTTAAAATCCCAAATCCAAACCGCTATCCGGAGTACGTAATCAATACCAACCTTGATAAAATTAAGAATATAGCAGAAAAAACAGGCATTAGAAAAGTTGCAGGTAAGGTAGACACAGCATTACTAGCCTTCTGGACTAAGCAAATGGAAATGCCGAAAACAATCGACAAATTTTCAAGGGCCGATGTACTGCCTGATACCTTAGTGCATGATTATAATCAAAATTTAAAATGGCTAAACTACACAGATGCTCTCCTGGTTCAATACACTAAAGAAAAAGAATCGTTAGCTTATTCTAAAACTGGTTTTTGGATCTTCAGGCCATTAGATGTGCCAGAAAATGAAATTTCCGTCATCAATTTAATGCAGGCTCCTGTTCGTTTTTATAAAAACGGTGGAATCTATGACTCCAGGTCTCTGCTTTTTGAAGGATACTGGGCATATGAAAAAGTAGCAGATATGGTTCCGATGGATTATATTCCCTTAGCTAAGACCCCTTCCTCATCCAAATAACTGATTAACGGTGGATAACTATAATATAAAATTACTAAATATATTAGTAATTTTATATTATGGCAGCGGATGAAGAAAAAACCTATTTCAAAGGTAGAGGGGCTCAGGTTAATCCCCACAATAAATTTCTAAAAGATGTTTATGTTAAGGCGTACGACGAGGGCATAGATGATTGGGAGGAACAGGATAAAAAAACATCATTCATATTTGAGCATTCTAAAACTATTGTCAATAAGGTAGATAGCCCTGATGTGGAGATGGCTTATTCCTTAAATCCATACCAAGGTTGTGAGCATGGCTGCACTTATTGCTATGCACGTAATTCTCATCAATATTGGGGCTACAGTGCCGGACTTGAATTCGAGCGAAAAATTATTGTTAAGAAAGATGCCCCTGCCCTGTTTAAGAAATTTCTGGAGAAAAAAGGTTGGGATGCCTCCACGATTTCCTTATCGGGTAATACGGATTGCTATCAGCCTGCGGAACGGAAATTTAGACTCACCCGTCAGTTATTAGAGATTGCGTTGGAATATAAACAGCCTATCGGGATGATTACCAAAAATTCGCTGATTTTAAGAGACATAGATTTGCTGGCAGAAATGGCGAAACATAAGCTTTGTATGGTTTATGTTTCTATCAATAGTTTGAATGAAGATTTGAGACAGGTAATGGAACCCCGAACAACTACGGCTAAACAAAGATTAAAGATAGCGGAAAAACTCAGCGAGGCAGGCATTCCTATGGGCGTAATGGTGGCACCGCTGGTACCGGGTTTGAGTGATCATGAGATTCCAAAAATATTAAAGGCTGTTGCCGATGCAGGAGCTATTAAAGCAGGCTATACTGTTGTTCGTTTAAATGGTGCGATAGGGTCAATTTTTGAAGATTGGCTAAGGAAGAACTTCCCCGACAGGTTTGACAAAGTTTGGCATATGATTCAGAGTTGCCATGGTGGCCATGTAAATGATAGCCGTTTCGGAGACCGGATGCGTGGAGACGGAAACATAGCCGAGCTTATTCGCGATAATTTTAGGCTCCACTGCAGATTGAATGGTCTCAATCAAAAAGAAATTATTTTAGATCATACCTTGTTTAAGGTGCCCTGTGCACAGACGAGTTTGTTTTAGTTTAGGTGTGGATCATGGGTTTCGAGGTTACCGGTTCATAACGTACTGCTAACTAGAAAAAAGAGATCATCAGTTCGTAGCGAGAGGCTACCAATGCAGTTAACTTAAGCTGAATGCTGCCAGTCAGAGCTTCTTATGGAAAATCGGGAAAAGTAGTCGAAGACCTTGTTGATCAGTTGAAAACTAAAATGTATTGTCCTTCGACAATCTACTATTGACATTGTTTTATAAATATTTATTAATAAAACCTTTAGCTCAATACGTATTTTCATCTTTTCTAGTAATAGCGTCTCGCTACAACTTAATGTTTTTCACTTTTCCTCGCCGCCGGAAGGGCTCGTACCTTTTTCTTGGTAAAAAGGTAACCAAAAGCCAAGGCTTGCATCCTTTCTTGGCTAGAAACATCCTAATGCCATTAGCGGTAATAAGAGGCTTTGGCCTTTGCACTTTAGGCCAGCCCTCGCTGCTTATTTCCTTGGTCAGTGGGTACCCGTTGGAAACTGCAAGCATTCGACTGTCCTATCCGGCGAAATGCTGCTAGGCCGGGGTCGTACTTGGCATTGATAGTTCTGTGTTAACGGCAGTTAGCATGGCGCATAACCCTTGGCGGTCGTCATTCTCTCGAAGGAGGGAATCTTAAAGCGCTTTTAGGATATGAAAGTGTCTTCGGCGGAGGCGAGCCGGGTAAAGACTGCCTAGCAGGGTAAAAAATGTCCCTTATATTGATTTGTATGAAATAAATTAACCCTCAAGGATGACAACATATTTTAGTTTTCTCCTTAAGTTAATACCATTGTAGACGCTACAACTAGAAAAGGAGTATATTTTAAGCACAAGCGGGACGCTATGCGCTAGAGCAGACTAATTATTTCCGGTCGCCGCGACACCAATCGGTAGGTTGTAGCTTTGTTAGGCCGATCCTAGTGGAACGAAGAAACAGTGCTTTGGCCTTGCTGGGTGGAAAAGCAAAATGGCCCCACATGTTGCATTACTATCCACTCCTGCGAGGGAATGCCGAGGTATTATGCTTCATGCTAACTGCCAGTAAAAACCAAGGGAAGCCTTTACTTAGATGCAAAATCCTGGGTCCAAAAATTTCCTTGTCTGGCCACCCCCATGTCTTTGAATTTGGCATTCATGATATTTTTACAATGATCTTCGCTTTTAATCCAATCGTTGAATACTTGTGCTTCTGTGGTCTGTCCTTGTGCCACATTTTCTCCGGCAGTAGTCCAAACATAACCCGCTGCTGTAATTCTATCTGCAAAGGTTTTTCCATCTGCTGAAGCATGAGTCATAATATTTGCACTGGCCATGTATTTACTATGTCCCGCAGCTGCAGCGGCCAGTTGGTTATTCCAGGTTAATGTAGGTACAGGAGGCATTACCGTTGTGCCACAATTACACCCCGAAGCTCTGGTATCATTTACTAATTTTAGCATCACCTCGTTATTGAGGTTAGTTTGGACAGTTATAACAGGATCTTTTGTAATCTCAGGTTCTGTAGTTGAACTTTTTTTACAAGACAAGGCAAGGCAAAGGGCCAGGCCAATTAACGGGATAGACGATTTCATTTAATAGGGGTTAATTAACCGAATTTACACAGTTAAATTCAAAAACCACTGGCTTAAAGAAAATATTTCAACACAATAAGCTCCCTTATCTGGATTATTTGATATCTAAACAAAAAAGCTCCCAATTTTCATTGGGAGCTTTTGATTATTTGTTTGAAGAACCTTCTTCTTCTTTAGGTTCTTGCTTTTTCTTTTCACCTTTTTTGTGTTGAACAGATATAAGTTCTGTTTCTTTATCGTAATCGATTTCTAAAACATCGCCTTCTGCCAATTCACCTTTAAGGATTTCTTCTGCAATTGGATCTTCTAAATACTTCTGAATTGCACGTTTTAACGGACGAGCACCAAAATTACTGTCAAAACCTTTTTCTGCGATGTAATCCTTAGCGTTTTCAGTTAAAGCAATTTCATATCCTAAGGTATGAACACGACCGAATAAAGCTTTCAATTCTATATCAATGATTTTGAAGATTTCTTCTTTACCTAAGCTATTGAATACAACAACATCATCAACACGATTTAAAAACTCTGGAGCGAAGGCACGTTTTAATGCGCTTTCAATTACTCCACGACTGTGAGACTCTGCCTGGTTGGTTTTAGCTGCTGTAGAGAAACCTACACCCTGACCGAAATCTTTTAACTGACGGGCACCAATGTTAGAAGTCATGATAATAATCGTGTTTCTAAAATCTACTTTTCTACCCAAACTATCAGTTAATTGTCCTTCGTCTAATACCTGTAAAAGGATATTAAATACATCTGGATGGGCTTTTTCAATCTCATCTAATAAGATTACGGCATAAGGTTTTCTTCTAACTTTTTCCGTTAACTGGCCACCTTCTTCATAACCCACATACCCTGGAGGCGCTCCTACTAAACGGGAAACGGCGAATTTCTCCATGTACTCACTCATGTCAATCTGGATCAAGGCATCATCACTATCGAACATGAAACGAGCCAGTTCTTTAGCCAATTCTGTCTTACCTACACCTGTTGGACCTAAGAAAATGAAGGAACCAATTGGTTTTTTAGGATCTTTTAATCCAGCCCTTGTACGTTGAATGGCTTTAGTTAATTTCTTAATGGCATCATTCTGACCGATAATTTTCTCTGCAACTTTATCGTACATGTTCAATAGCTTTTGGCTATCTGTTTGTCCAACACGTTGCACCGGAATACCCGTCATCATGGCCACTACCTCTGCCACGTTATCTTCCGAAACCTCATAACGTTTAGTTTTGGTTTCAGCTTCCCACTCGGCTTTAGCTTTATCCAGCTCTTCAATTAAGTTCTTTTCTGTATCGCGAAGCTTAGCGGCTTCTTCATACTTCTGGCTACGTACAACCTTGTTTTTCTCTAATTTGATATCTTCAATTTTAGCTTCGATATCAATAATATTCTGAGGAACATGGATGTTCGTTAAGTGTACTCTCGAACCTGCTTCATCTAAAGCATCGATTGCTTTATCTGGCAAGAAACGATCAGAAATATAACGGGAAGTTAAAGTTACGCAAGCTTCAATCGCTTCCTGAGTATAAGTTACTCCGTGATGCTCTTCGTACTTATCTTTAATTCTGGTTAGAATTTCAATTGTTTCATCTGGCGTAGCCGGTTCTACCATTACCTTTTGGAAACGACGGTCTAACGCGCCATCTTTTTCAATGTATTGACGATACTCATCTAAAGTAGTGGCACCGATACATTGGATTTCTCCTCTGGCTAAAGCTGGTTTGAACATGTTAGAGGCATCTAAGGAACCTGACGCTCCGCCTGCTCCAACAATGGTATGAATCTCATCGATGAAAAGAATAACATCGGTAGATTTCTCCAATTCGTTCATCACCGCTTTCATGCGTTCTTCGAACTGGCCACGATATTTTGTGCCTGCAACTAAAGAAGCTAAATCCAAAGTAACCACACGTTTGTTGAACAAAACACGTGATACTTTACGCTGAACAATTCTGAGTGCTAAACCTTCAGCAATAGCTGACTTACCAACACCTGGTTCACCGATTAAAATTGGATTGTTTTTCTTTCTGCGGGATAAAATCTGTGATACACGTTCAATTTCTTTCTCGCGTCCTACAATAGGATCTAAACGCCCTTCTTCAGCGGCTTTAGTTAAATCACGACCGAAGTTGTCTAAAACAGGAGTTTTCGATTTGATATCAGAAACTTTCTTTGGAGCGCTAAAGCTTTCCTCTTCACGATAATCATCATCTCCTCCAGTTGAAGCGCTATTAGAGATATCGTCTCTGAAGCCATTTTTATTTACTTCAACTTCTTGTTTAAAAACATCATAAGTAACGCCATACTGCAATAAGATTTGTGAGGCGATGTTATCATCATCTCTCAAAACCGATAACAATAAATGTTCGGTGCCAATTAAATCGCTTTTAAATATCTTAGCTTCTAAGTAAGTAATCTTTAAAACTTTTTCTGCCTGTTTGGTTAAGGGTATATTACCCAGATTAACTGTTACACTCGAAGTGCCACGAACGGCATCTTCAATTGAGCGGCGCAATTTACCAGTATCTACTCCTAACGATCGTAAAATTTTGATGGCCATCCCATCGCCTTCGCGGATGAGGCCCAACAATAAATGCTCGGTTCCAATGTAATCATGTCCTAAACGGAGAGCTTCCTCTCTACTAAAAGAGATCACATCTTTTACCTGTGGTGAAAATTTTGCTTCCATAATACCTTTCTTAACAGCTACGTCCCTAAACTATAAAATAAATTATAAAAAGTGGAGGTACTGTTTTCTTTATTTTATCAACAATTGCGCCATATAGGTGGATAAGAGCCTGTTTACCCTGATCCATCTCGAAAAAAATCATTACCTAATCGTGTAGAATACTTTTAAATAACTGATGATATATATACGTAATACCTGTTTTCCAAGTTTTAAAAGGGCTTTTTAATTAGATTTTGCCCGCTACCTTCTCATTGTCGGTTTATTGTAAGGATTTTTGCCAGGTTTAAAACTGACAAATTGTTGCTTTTTACTAAGGCAATTTACAAGTTTTGACAGAAAAATAAAAAGAACGTGACATCATTTAACATATTTATTTACTGTCTACCTATACAGTATATCTCATATTCCCGGTCATTTAAATACCTATACATAAAAAACGAACAATACGTTGTTTTTGTTTGTACCATTTTTGAGAAAAAAACAATATAAGAAAGGGCAATCATTACTGATCGCCCTAAGCTATTTAAAAAAAACTTGACTTGACGTCAAAACTAAAATGCAATTATTAGACTATGGAAAGTGCCAATTGTTTCTGATTTCACAAAATTTAACATATAAAGGGCTTTCCATAATCCAAAGGACGTTTGGAATTAATATTTCTCTGTTGATTTAATGCTTTTGACAAACCTGAAAGAAGCTACTTGTGTCAAATGTAATGTATAGATGAAGAACCAAAAAAATGTGTTTAACTGAGGTACCCTCCGCTTTTTTAATTTTATACCCTGAAATTTTCAGGCCTCCAAAGCAATTCAAATTGAAATTAGTTTATCGCAGGGATAAAGCTTTGCGATTGTCAAAAACTTTCAACTCAATTATAAAAAGAAGAGCCTGTTTCCATCGAAGAAACAGGCTCCTAACATTAACTAATGTCCTACGGTATCTACTAAGAACTAATCCGTACTTTAAAAGTAGAGGATTTATATTAAGTACTGTTATTTACTTCCTTTTATGAAGTTTAAGTGATAATTACATTAAAGGCGGATTAGAATATGAAACTTTCGATTAGAAAGTAAAATAAGTACAGTCGAAAGTTCATAAATACCTGATCAAATCAGGATTTTGAATCATAGAAAAACCTCTACTATTAATCCTGTTGATTATTTGGCCTAAATCGCACAACAATGAGCTGATTTAAGCGCCTAAATTTAATGTTACTAATCAAATAATCATCTCATGAAAAAAATTATTCCAGTAATGCTGGCGCTTACCTGCGCGGCAGTAATGCAGTATGGCTGCAAAAAACAAACATCAACCGAAAGCTCAGCCTAGTGAGGCATAACAGATTAAACCTATAATCAATTTAATTACAACGCTCCCCTGGTTGAGTATGTGTTTCATATATCTGGTTAGTTGGCTGAATAGGAATGTATCACTCCTTTACCCACATTGGTTAGTGAGCTACTTTTTTATTCAATACGCAACTAAGCTATAATCCATTGGCTTTTTCTCTTCGCAATTGCCATTTTATTCAGCAAAATTGACATTAATGCTATGCTTTTCTTTTACTGTTAATCCCACAATTTGAAATATGTTACTAAGCTAAGTATCAAATTAAACTGCCAGCCTGCATCGGAATGACGAAAAGTTGGCTCATATCAAATAAACCATTTGGTTACCTGCTTCCCTTCCTTATCTTTGTAGCCTTTGGGAGAAATATAAAGTTTAACTAATTTGGCGTATGCTCTTTTGAGTAAGCGATCTTGTTATAGCCTATTTCCCTCTTATTACAAATACATATTAATCGCACATAGTAACATGTCAGACGAGAAGATCATATTTTCAATGGCGGGAGTAAATAAGATTTACCCCCCACAAAAACAGGTTTTAAAAAACATATACCTTTCTTTCTTTTACGGAGCTAAAATAGGTGTTATCGGTTTAAACGGATCGGGTAAATCATCATTATTAAAAATCATTGCCGGTTTAGACAAATCTTATCAAGGTGAAGTGGTTTTCTCACCAGGATATTCTGTTGGTTATTTAGCACAGGAACCTATTTTAGATCCTGAAAAAACAGTGCGTGAAGTTGTAGAAGAAGGAGTAGCTGAAATTACTGCTGTTTTAAAAGAATATGAAGAAATTAATGAGAAATTCGGTCTCCCGGAAGTTTATGAAGACGCAGACGCGATGGATAAACTCCTGGCCAGACAAGGTGAGCTTCAAGATAAAATAGATGCAACAGGTGCCTGGGAAATCGACAATAAATTAGAGCGTGCAATGGATGCTTTACGCTGCCCGGATCCAGATACTAAAATTGGCGTATTGTCTGGAGGAGAGCGTCGTCGTGTGGCCATGTGCCGTTTACTATTACAACACCCGGATGTATTATTGTTAGATGAGCCTACCAACCACTTGGATGCAGAAAGTATCGACTGGTTAGAGCAATTCTTGCAAAATTATGAAGGTACCGTTATCGCAGTTACCCACGATAGATATTTCCTTGACAATGTTGCCGGATGGATTTTAGAACTAGATCGTGGTGAAGGTATTCCTTGGAAAGGGAATTACAGCAGCTGGTTAGATCAAAAAGCGAAACGTTTATCACAAGAAGAAAAAACAGAAAGCAAACGCCAGAAAACTTTAGAACGCGAATTAGAGTGGGTACGTATGGCCCCTAAAGCCCGCCACGCAAAATCTAAAGCCCGTTTAAGCAACTATGAAAAACTTGCTTCAGAAGATTCGAGAGAAAGAGAAGACAAACTAGAGCTATTTATCCCACCCGGACCTCGCTTGGGTAATGTTGTTATTGAAGCAACTAACGTAAGTAAATCATATGGAGATAAAGTTCTTTTTGATAACCTCACTTTCGCCTTACCTCCAGCGGGTATTGTGGGCATTATTGGTCCCAATGGCGCAGGTAAAACAACCTTATTCAGGTTAATTACCGGACAGGAAGAAGCTGATGCCGGAACTTTTAGAGTAGGAGAAACTGTTGAATTAGGTTATGTAGATCAAATGCATAACGATTTAGATGCCGATAAAACTGTTTACGAAAACATTACTGATGGCTTAGACAATATCCAACTGGGTAATAAAGCCGTTAACGGACGTGCCTACGTTTCTAAGTTTAACTTTAACGGAGGCGATCAGCAGAAAAAAGTTGGTATCCTATCAGGTGGAGAAAGAAACCGTGTTCACCTGGCCATCACCCTAAAGAAAGGTGCAAATGTACTCTTACTGGATGAGCCTACCAACGATATCGATGTAAACACACTCCGTGCGTTAGAAGAAGCATTGGAGAACTTTGGTGGCTGTGCCGTAGTGATCAGTCACGATAGATGGTTCTTAGATCGTATTTGTACACACATACTGGCATTCGAAGGTAACTCTGAGGTTTACTTCTTTGAAGGAAACTACTCTGATTACGAAGAAAATCGCAAGAAACGCTTGGGTGATATTACTCCTAAACGCATTAGATATAAAAAACTAGGTTAAAATCTGAAAGAGGCTGTCTCAAAATAAATGAGGCAGCTTTTTTGTATTTAAATAAATCCTATGTGTTATTTCTTTGTTGCTGGCTAGAAATGTTTATTTATCCAGCATTTTGTTAAAAAGAGCAAAAGCAAGTCTTTTTAGGCTGCTTTTTTTCTAACATTTTGTGCAATTGCCAATAATCCCCATTCTATTGCCACTTTTTCTTTCCCCCGAAGCATGAAGCGGCGGAATCCGTGGTTCTGTTTAATATTCCCGAACACTGGTTCAACATCATGACACCTTTGCTTTCTTTTTTCAACTCCCTTTTCACTGTTGAGTAGCTGATATGCTTTTGCTTTATGTCGCCTCAGATTTTCGTTA
>NZ_FOGG01000053.1 GCF_900111155.1 Pedobacter rhizosphaerae
TATTAAAGCCAATAGTGAAGTAGGGAAAATGCAATTCCTCTCCGGAAGGAAAAGGATTTAACCATACAAGCCACAGAAGAAATATCAGCACTAGCTACATCCTTCCAAAGCCGGAATAGCATACTACTCCATTAACCACCCCTTGCCCCTCCTAAATTAGGAGGGAGCCGGTCTGTGTTTAGGATAGAGATAGCCTTGTAGGTTTGTTCGGCGCTATACCCAAAACGTTCATCTCCCCCAACCCTCGCCCAAGCACGGAAACTACTAGGTCGTAGCGAGACGCTACAACTTGAATGAGGGTGGCTACTCCTATCACATTAAGATTCCCTCCTACGAGGGAATGACGGTAACCGAGGGGATTGTGCATCATGCTAACTTCCGTTCAAATATAACCGCCCTTTCCTAAGCACGCCCCCGGCCTAGCAGCATTTCGCCGGATAGGACATCAATGGGTTACGAGTTGCGAGCTGTGGGTTACGAGTCTGGGCGCATAGCCACGCAGAGTTTTTCACCCATAACACGTAACTCACAACCTATAACACAAATATTGCCGCCATCAGCATTCGAATGGTCATAGCCAAGAAAGGATGCAAGCCTTGGCTTTATTCATTAGTATTTATTGTTTTTAATGGCATTCATGAGCTCGCTAGGGCTCGGTTTGGGAACCTTTTTGCCAAGAAAAAGGTACGAGCCCTTCCGGCGGTGAGGAAAAATGAAATTATTAAGTTGTAGCGAGACACTAGAGCTGGAAAAGTAATACGTAATAATTCTTACCATATAAGAAAACATAAGTGTAGCTTATTTAACCTCATCCTATTAAAGCCAATAGTGAAGTAGGGAAAATGCAATTCCTCTCCGGAAGGAAAAGGATTTAACCATACAAGCCACAGAAGAAATATCAGCACTAGCAACATCCTTCCAAAGCCGGAATAGCATACTAGTATATTAACCACCCCTGGCCCCTCCTAAATTAGGAGGGGAGCCGGTCTGTGCTTAGGATAGAGATAGCCTTGTAGGTTTGTTCATCGCTATACCCAAAACGTTTACCTCCCCCAACCCTCGCCCAAGCACGGAAACTACTACGTCGTATCGAGACGCTACAACTTCAAAAACACCTTAAAACCCTACAGCCGCAGGCTGCTTATTCTTCAAATTAATCACCGTCCTGCTAATTACAGGTTGCAAGGCAATCAATAAAATACTAATCAAACACAACAATGCAATAAGCTCATAATAACTCACACAGAACTCGAGAAAGGTTTGTTTTTGCACCGCTTTATTCAATAAACCCACCGCAGCCTTTCCTGCCACGTCAACAGGCAAACCCCTACTGCTTAAAGCACCCTGATACAGCTGCAAACGCGATGAGAGATTCAAATCAAGAGTCGACAAATGGTTTCGCAGTTCATCACCATGCTTTCCTTTAAAATAAAGCTGATAAAAATTAATAAAAGCCAGACTTAAACTAAAAGTAGAAAAACGTACAAAAATACCAACAGAAGCGGCAGACTGACTTAATTTCTCTGGCACAGACGACATAATAAACATCACAATCGGCGACATCACCATTCCGGCGCCTAAGCCTTGCAAGAACAAGGGTAAATAGAAATGCGAAGTTCCTGCTTCACTGGCAAAAAGCCGACACATCCACAAGAAGAATACCAGTAGCAATGTAAATCCGCTTACCCACAACAACCTTAAGTGCTTGGACCTGATTAAAAACCGAATAGCCACCAATGAGCCACACACTACCCCAAAAATATTAAACAACATTACTTCATTCGCATGCAAGGAATCCATCCCTAAAACATTAATAAAATAAGAAGTGGTTAGTGTAAATGCACCTCTAATCGGATAAAGGATAACCAGAAAAACAATTCCAATACCAAAATTTCGGGATTTAAAGACTTGAAGATTAACCGCAGGCCTTTTTAAGGTAAGCTGTCTGGCTAAGGAAACGAGAAACAGAAACAGTATAGCTATAATGGAATAACGAATAGAAGCATCTTCCAGCCAATCCTTTTGTTGCCCGTAAACCAACACATAAGCAATAAACACCAGCATGGTGCCGAAAAGCGCAAAACTAAGCCAATCCATTTTATACAACGGCATTCTTCTCACTGCGTGTACCCTGTTCATTACCCCGAACAATAATAATGCACTGGGCAGAAAGCAAAATATAATGGCTTTGTACAAAGTATTGTACTCGTAGTTTTCTACCAAAGGGACAGAAAACAGCGCCGTAATAGGAGAAACACACAAAATCATTCCGTAAAAAATGGTATAACCTGTTTCTTTAGCATGTTCAGTTTTCAATCGGCTAAAAAGCAGATTTAAGGAAATGCTGGTTAAACCACAATTTACAATTCCCTGTAAAAAACGAAGCGTAAACACCAGCCACAACTCGCGGGTATGATAGCACCAATAAGCAATGGCAATTTCGAGCAAAATACAGATGATAAGATAATCTTTTGTGACTACACGAGCGAAAAAACGTCTTTCTACTACCGCAAAACTAGCAACAGCGGCATAAAACATCAACAACGAAAATTGAACATCAGAGGGTTCCGCACCGTAATACCCGGCAGCTGCGGCACCATCAGCGGTAGACAGGGCAAACAACAGCACAGAAGAAAGTAATACCCCAAAAATGCTGACCATAATCAACCATTCGGGCACCTTACTTTTAAATATCGTCAGTTTCTTAGTCATTTTTTTTCACCTTAACAATGGCACTCATCCCTGCATTCAACTTCTCAAAATCAACTTGTTGCGCAGCTAAACGAATCCGTACAGGAATACGTTGTGCAATCTTTACAAAATTTCCGGTCGAATTATCAGGAGGCAATAAAGAGAACCTGGATCCTGTTGCTCCAGAAAGCGACTCAATTTTTCCGGTAAAGCTTACATTTGGAAAAGCATCTATTTCTACACTTACCTCTTCCCCAACATGCATCCTGGCAATTTGAGTTTCTTTGAAGTTCGCAACAACCCATTTCCCCTGACTTCTATCTACAATATAGGCCAGAGTTTGGCCATTTTGAACCAATTGACCAGGCTGTATCGTTCTACGCCCCATCTTCCCATCATAAGGCGCTAAAATTACCGTATAAGAAGTATTGAGGTTATTGCGTTTAACCACCGCCTGCCTTCTTTTAATTTCCGATTGCAACACATCACTTTGGGCCTTGATATCATTGGTTTTAGAAAGTGCAGCGGCATAATCTTCTTTTGCCGCCTGGTATTCTGCCTGCGCAACCTGCAATAAACTTTCTATGGTTTCTAATTGCTGACGGGTAGCCGACTCGGCATCATAAAGCTTTTTATATCGATCGTATTCTGCCTGTTGCTTCCACAATTTGGCTTTAGCCGATGCGATTTTAGCCGACGAAACGGCTGCTCCTGCCTGGGCAGTCCTAATGTTGCTTTGCTGTACCGCAACCTGCGCCTCTGCATTCAGTAACGATGCCGCAGCCTCATCTTGTTGTACGGTATAATCGTCATCATCAATCAACACCAAAGTATCGCCTTTTTTTACTTCCTGATTTTCTTCAAACCTTACCTCTTTCACATAGCCACTTACCCTGGCCGTAACCGGATTAATATACTCATCTATCTGTGCATCGTTGGTTTCTTCATATTTCATATAACTGAGAACGGTTTTCCCGCCCCATACCAATAACACCACCAATACAATTAATGCCGTTATTGTAGTAATCCGGCTAATGGCCTGATCTGTCTTGCTTTGTTTATGAGTACTCATTTTTATAGATTTCCTGTGGTTTTTAATAATTGATAGTATTGAATCTTCGCATTCACCTTCGCTGTAGTCAATTCAAATTTCGATTGTAGCAACTGTGTTTCCGCATCCAGCAAATCGGTTAGTAACGATAGCTGATTGAAGTAGGTATTCTGTACAATGCGATAGCTTTCGGTAGCCTGTTTAATATTTTCTTCTGCCAGGCCAATTCTTTGTACCGACTCTTTATACCGGATGTAATTTTCCTTTACCTGCTGCCTTACCTGGTCCTTCACCTCTTCATCTTCCACTTCCTGCTGTTTCAGCTTAATGGCAGCTTCTTTCACCTTATGCTGATTGGTGTACCAGGAAGAAATCGGAATTTTCAGTTTTAATCCGGCCATCCCGTTACTGTAAAGAGAAAGTGCATAAGGGTAAAACTGGATTTGGGGGTACGCATACATGTACTCTGCAAAAAATCCAAGCGTTGGAAGAACATTTGCCTTTACTGTTTTAAGCTTAAGCTTGCTTAACTCCTGTTCCTTCTCCGAAACCTGCATCTGATAAGAAGAAGAATTGGCTTCCAGTACATAATCCTCAATCTGTTTTAGGGCTACAATATCGGTTTCACTTTCTCCTATCTGCGGTACAAGCGCTGCGTCATCCTCTCTCCCGATAAGGATATTTAGTTTCTGCTTCGCTATTTTAATGCTGTTTTCAATCTCCGTTAACAACATTCTTTGTTTAGATAAGCGGAGTTCTGCTCTTAAAACATCACTCTTTAAAATGGTCCCGTTTTTATAAAGCTGATTAATCTCAGCCAGTTGCTTTTCGCGCTCTTTAATATCTTGCTGCAGCAAAGACTGATAGGAAAGATTGCGGTAAACATCATAAAAATATACCGCTGCCACGTAATGTATTTCCTGCTGCTGTTGTCCTTTTTTTAGGCTACTCAGGGCCGATTCCGTTTTAGAAGCCGCAATCTCCGTATTGGTTTTACCGCCGTTGTATAAATTCAAATAAGCATCGGCCCCAACTTTGTAATATTTAGAAACTACAGGAAATTGTGCTGGCGTATGAAATAATCCATTCTCATAAATAGGTAATGGAAAAACATGTGCCAATGTACCTTCCGCAGCCAATTCGGGTAAACGCTCGGCCTTACTCACTTTAACATGAGCATCACTGGCCTCTACCTGTAATTGCTGAATCTGATTCTTCTTATTATTGCTGTCTGCCATCATCCAGATTTGATTGATGGTTAGTTTTTGATCATTCAGCACACCCTGTGCATCACTTAAAAAGGGAGATAAAAGAAGGGGAATGCACCACCCAAACATTCTTTTTATCGTTTCGAAATTCATATCTGTTAATTAATAATGCAAATTTCGACAGAGATTTGTTTCTTTGTTTTATCTAAATCGACAGATATTTATTCAAACCAGCCAAATGATTAAAGTTAGCAACGAAGACCTTTTATTTGCAATAGACGAAAACCCAGATACCATGTATGTTTGGCACAGCAGATTTGAAGATCGCTTTCAGGATCACACACACTTAAAAGGACAACTTACTTATGTTGAAGGAGGTGTAATATTTCTATACACCAAAGAGAAATCTTATTTCCTTCCCGCCAGGCATTACGTATGGATTCCTGCAGGTGTAGAGCATCATTTGCAACATCGCTTTCATGCGGCTATAGTGAGAAACATTTATTTTGATACCCTTACTGATGATGAAAACCCATTTTATAAGCAGATAGGAATCTACCCGGTGAATAATTTGTTGCTGGAAATGTTTTTGTTTTCAGAGCGCTGGAATGGCAATATCAATAGAAAAACCAAGGAATACGACTTCCTCAATACCTTAAAAAACATCCTTCCCATTGTAAGTCAGCACCCCTTGCCTATTGCCTTGCCCACAACAGAAAACGAACGTTTAAGACCTGTGTTGCGCCACATTGTAGAAAATTTATCTAACGATATGATGAGTTTAGAAAGTGTTGGCAAGGCAACCAGCTTTAGTACCAGAACCTTATCCCGCTTATTCCAGTCAGCATTGAATGTATCTTTCTTTCAGTATTTAAAATTGGCCAGAATGATCAAAGCCATGGAAAAACTACTGGAAAGCGATACTACTATCAGCGAAATCGCTTATTCGGTGGGCTACAACAGTATATCTTCCTTTAGTAACACTTTTTTTAAAATGGTAGGAAAGCGTCCATCAGAGTTTAAGGAGCTGAAACAATCCTCTTTAACAAGCCTCAATTTAGTTTAGGCCAAAATACCCACAGCTGTAAACTTCTCAAAAACAGCTGCTGTATGTGGGGCATCAGCAAGCTCATCTGTCAAATCCTGCCCCGCCCAGTGCTCATAATGCTTTCCATTTCGCCACAAGCGGCTTTCCGATACATCGTAAATGAAGCCCTTAAAAGCTACCCAAATCTGGGGTTTATCCTGCCCATTGCGTAAAGCCAGCTGTTGTTTCGTATAAACGGGAAGATCCATTATTTAACAGCCCTGCCTTTAAACCACTCGTAAAGAAATACGTTCATTAACAATAAGCTCATTAAATAAAAATGATCTTCAAAAGGGATAGTTCCTACACGCATACCTAAAATTTCCTTATCGCTATAAATAACTACAGGAATGGCAGTTAAAAATCCGTTCACAACATAAAACGGAATTAAGGATACCAGATAGGCCCTGTAAAATTTATACATAAACCTGAATTCCACATTTACGTACTCCACATACATGAGCACCAAAAACAAGAATCCAAAATTAATGAGTGTATACCAACGGCTATAGCCAAAAAACAGAATGGCAATGCATAACCCTAAAAATAAATTACTTAAGGCCAGGCTGTACTTCTGCAGTGTATTAGCAGGAAAATAAGCGTTCAGGCACTCATAAATAAAAATGCAGGCATAGGGAACAGTCAAAAAGAACAGGATTTCTTCAATGGGCAAACCTGCCAATTTAAAGCCTGTAATATAATCTGGATTAAACGACCATACATTTAGCTTAACGAAGAGTAAATCCCAGATTAAAAATACAATACCTGTAAGCAGAATGGCCGGGAGCACAAACTTCCATTTTCCAAAAAAGTGCACTTTCTTATCAAAAGATAAAACCAAAGGGAAAAAGATAACGGCAAGGTTAATCAGCAGGTAGATATAGTTCATTTAATAGTATTTTTTTAGCACCTTGATCTCATCTGGCGTGCAGCGTTTGCTATCCACCATAAACTTGGCTACGTTTTTCACCAAGGCTTCATCAGCGAGGCCAAAGTTATGATTTTGATAGTGTTTTACAATCTCCTTTCTATCTACCTCCAAATCTTTACTAAAACCCAGAAAAGAAGGTGTAAAATGTTCTATAGAAAAACGCATAAACCTAATTTCCATATTCTCCTTATCCATTCCGATAGCTTTCTTCATGGTTTTAAGCGACCTGCTCACAAACTTGATCTTGTTATAAGGATTCCAGGAGTGCTTGGCCTTCAGGGCTTCCAGAGTGCCTGTATAACCCGTTATTAATGCCGTTTTATTGGGGAGCTTATCCAGCTTCTTAAAGAGCGAATCAGTAAGTTTGGCATTTTCTACCGCTTTAACCATATCGCTCTTTAACACAGCAATCTCTTTAGTTGAAAGCTGAGCCTGAGCAAGGTTGAAAACCAAAAGAAAAGAAAGTAATAGAAGTATTTTGAATTTATCCATGTTTAAGCACAAAGGTAGCAAACCTGAGGCCAAATCTTTTAAGAGATCCTTTTATAAGTCCTATGGTAAATCCGTCCTGCTGAACTTGTTTACAGCATCTTTCTAGATGATCTTAATTAAAAGGCCCTGAAACAAGTTCAGGGTGACGACCGTGCCAAGGGTATATCTTAAGAGATCCTGCCAGAAATCTCATCATAAATCCCGTCATTAGTCCTATAATAAATCCGTCCTGCTGAACTTATTTCAGCATCTTTCTAGATGATATTAACAAAGACCCTGAAACAAGTTCAGGGTGACGACCGTGCCAGGGAGTATCTTAAGAGATCCGGCCAGAAATCTCATCATAAACCCCATCATTAGCCCCATCATAAATCCGTCCTGCTGAACTTGTTCCAGCATCTTTCTAGGCAATCTTAATAAAGGCCCTGAAACAAGTTCAGGGTGACGACCGTGCTAGAAGATATCTTGAAAGATTCCGTCATAAATCCCTTCGTAAATGCCATCATAAATCCCGTCGTAAATCCGTCCTGCTGAACTTGTTTCAGCATCTTTCTAGATAATCTTAATTAAAAGACCCTGAAACAAATCTGGGTGACGTAAGTGCTAGTGAATCTTTCCCTGCCAACTCCTCCACAAAACCTTAATAAAACCAAAACAATCTCCCATAATTTTCCTTTATTTAGCACAATGGATAAAAAGCAAAAAATCTTAGTGATAGGTGCGGGCTTTGCTGGCCTTTCTGCAGCAGCTATACTCGCAAAAGAAGGCTACGAAGTAACAGTGATCGAAAAAAATGAAATGGCTGGTGGAAGAGCAAGAACATGGGAAAAAGACGGCTTTACTTTCGACATGGGACCAAGCTGGTACTGGATGCCCGATGTATTCGAGAATTTTTATCAGCTTTTTAACCACACCACCTCCGATTTCTACGAACTTAAAAGATTAAGTCCTTCTTACAGAATTTATTTTGGCAAAGCTGATACACTCGATGTTCCTGCCACTACAACGGCTTTATATGAACTGTTCGAAAACTTAGAACCTGGAAGTAGCAAAAATCTAACTTCCTTTCTAAAACAAGCCAAATACAAATATGATGTAGGCATGAACGAATACGTTTTTAAGCCTTCGCACAGTGTGATAGAATATTTCGACCCTAGATTAGCCATTAGCGGAATTAAACTTCAACTGCTGGGCAACATGCGCAAGCACGTTCACCAGCTATTTAAAAATGAAAAACTGAGGAAGCTTTTGGAGTTTCCGGTATTGTTTTTAGGAGCTACACCTCAAAATACGCCCGCACTGTACAGCTTAATGAACTATGCAGATTTAATTTTAGGCACCTGGTACCCCATGGGAGGCATGCATAAAATTGTATCAGCCATGCAAACCATTGCCGAAAAGCAAGGGGTAAAGTTTATTTTCAATACTGAAGTTTCCAAAATTAAAGTAACCGATAAAACGGCAGAAGAAGTACTTACCAACCAGGGCAATTTTAAAGCAGATTTCATTATTGGCAATGCAGATTATCACCATATAGACCAGCAGCTTTTAGAAAAGCCCTACCGCAACTATAGTGAAGAGTATTGGAACAAACGCACAATGGCTCCTTCGTGTTTATTGTTTTATATCGGACTCGATAAAAAACTAGACAACGTTCTTCACCACAATCTTTTCTTTGATCAGGATTTTGACCAACATGCCAAAGAGATTTACAGTGAGGCGCAATGGCCAAGCCAACCGCTATTTTATGCTTGCTGCCCTTCAGTAACCGATGCAAGTGTGGCGCCAGAAGGCTGCGAAAACCTTTTCTTTCTTATTCCGCTTGCACCAGGCTTAACGGACAGTGAAGCTGAGCGCGAAAAATATTTCAATGTCCTGTGCAAACGATTTGCAGATTTAACGGGCAATAACATTAAAGACAACATCCTGTTTAAGAGAAGTTACGCAATGGACGATTTTGTTTCGGATTATCACGCTTACAAAGGCAACGCTTATGGTTTAGCAAACACTTTAAAACAAACTGCTTTTCTTAAACCGAGCATAAAGTCTATTGTAACAAATTTTTTATATACAGGTCAATTAACCGTCCCAGGCCCCGGAGTGCCACCTGCAATCATCTCTGGACAAGTCGTAGCAAAAGAAACAATAAAAAAGTTAAATAAAAGTTAAAAAAAAGCTTGACAAATTTAAAATTTCGCTTATCTTTATAACCACAAAACAAAAACACTGTAATTAATCCTTTAAACAGATAATTAGCTAAGGTTTTAATTTGTTTCGAAATTAGAGAGAAGGAATATTGTTGAAATAAAAAATAAGAATCAACTAACCAAATATATGATAAGCAAAAAGGCCTGGAATTTCCGGGCCTTTTGCTTTTATCAGCTTTTTTCTTACTTCAGTGCTCTTTTTAAAATAAAAAAGGCCTGAACAAAAATCCAGACCTTCAGTTTTATAGAAAGATATATCTTAATTTACGTCGGCAGTTACTACATCTTTCGAATACGTTTTCAAGTATTTTTTAAGAATGCCTCTTGCCACGTGAATACGTGTTTTTACAGTACCGATAGGAATCTCAAGCATATCTGCAATTTCATGGTATTTATAACCTTCAAAATAACGGATAAACGGAACATAATATTCTTCAGGTAATTGCTCCAGCGCTTTGTTAATATCGCCAAGCACAAATTTACTTTCAGCCTGATTTTTTGTTGCACTAAAAGACAGATTAGCTGAAGAAATATCTTCGCTCTGTGTAATTAGGGTATTGGTTTTTACTAAACGACGGTAGTTATTAATGAATGTATTTTTCATTATTGTAAACAGCCATCCTTTTAGGTTAGTACCTTCTTTAAATTTATTGTAGTAAGTAATTGCCTTCAGCATCGTATCCTGTACCAGATCATTTGCATCTTCAGCATCTTTAGTAAAGTTTAAAGCGTAGGATCTCAGTGATACGGAGTGGTGGTTAACCAGATGGTTGAATTCAAATTTTGTCATGATGTTTAGCTTTAGGGTAAGATTTTAAAATAACAAATGATATTATTACTTATTCATACTTATCCTAAACAAACTTAGTACCAAAAAAAACTGGCACGAGTTCAAAGTGCAGAATACACTTTTAAACCTGTTTTGGTCACAGAATATTTACTTCGCGCTCCAGAGTGACTCCAAAAGTAGACTTTACACTGTCTATAATCTGTGCAGAAAAGTCGAAAACTTCCTTGCCACTGGCACCTCCATGATTAACCAGAACCAAAGCCTGATTTTTCCAGGTACCAGTATTCCCTACAACCTTACCTTTCCAACCGCATTGCTCAATGAGCCAACCTGCAGCAAGCTTAACCTTACCATCACCTGTAGGGTAATGCACCATATCGGGATGTTTAGCCACAATATCTGCAAACTCATATTTTTCTATCACCGGATTCTTAAAAAAGCTTCCTGCATTTCCAATAGTAACGGGATCTGGAAGTTTACTTACGCGGATATGCGATACCGCAGCAGATACATCTGCAATATTGGGATTTGCAATTCCTCTTTTTTCAAGTTCAGCTTCAATTGCTCCGTAAGAGGTATTGATCTCCGCCTCAGCCGACAAACGAAAGGTTACGGCAGTAATAATATACTGTCCTTTTAGTTCATTCTTAAAAATGCTTTCCCGATATCCAAAATGACAATCGGCATAAGAAAAGGTTTTAATCAAACCTGTACCCATTTCAAAGGCAGTACAAGATTCGAAGACATCTTTAAGCTCAACACCATAAGCCCCAATATTCTGAATGGGTGATGCGCCAACCGTACCCGGGATAAGGCTTAGGTTTTCTACTCCTGCATAATGATGGGTTACGCAATACGTTACAAAATCATTCCACACCTCTCCTGCCCCGGCAGTAACCAATATTTTTTCAGTACCTGCATTTACACTAATGCCTTTGATGCTAATTTTGATCACAAGTCCGTTAAAATCTTCGGTAAACAAAACATTGCTACCACCACCGATAACTAAAATCTTTTGGGTTCTCACCAACTCGTGCTGAAAGAGGGCTTTTAAATCGGCTTCTTCTAATATTTCGGCAAAAAAACGCGCCTGAACAGCTATACCAAAAGAATTATAAGGTTGTAGCGAAATATTTTCCTGAATCTGAAGCATATGGATTTTGTGTTATGCTGCAAAAGTAAGAAATAAGTATTGGTTGAGGAAGTTGTGTTACTCAGGAATGGGTATTCCTATCGTAGAGAGGTACCAAGCTGATATAACCAGAAAAGAATGGAGTACAATTGCAAGTTATAAATAAAGTGCAAACTTATTGATCAGAAAGCTCATCCACCTGTTTTTTTAGCAAGTGATATAAATTATTACCATAACCTTTGGTTATCCAGTTTATTTTACCTTGCTTGTCAATTAATAAAAATGTAGGAAATGCATCAATTTGATAGGCTCCCAATAAATCATCGCCATTACTATTATAACCAGCATCCTTAACAGTGATATGATTCCAAAGGCCGGTACCATCTTCCTCAATAACCTGATTCCACAGTTTTTTATCTCCATCACCAGATATACTGATAATCTCCACATCTTTATTTTTGAATTCCTTGTAAAATTTAATCACCTGCGGACTAGATTGCCTGCATGGCACGCACCAGGTCCCCCAGAAATCCAACAACACCACCTTTCTTCCTTTAAAAGAATCAAGACCAATTGATTTACCGGAGCGCGCTTGTGCAATAAAATTCTGTGCTGAAGCACCCACTTCCACCTGATATCTTCGCGACAGGGTTTTGAAGATTGCCCTGCCCCACATACTTACTTTCACCTGGCTGGAAAAGCTTTTATAATATCCTGATAATGAATCTTTAGGAAGGTTCATTAGGGTAGCCAATAAATAGGGAGACACAAATGAATTTGGGTGGGAGATAATGAACTTGCGCGCACCATCTTTAAGTTGTGCATAATAAGCCCTTCTTTTTTCCATTAATATGCCTGATGCCTTGTTATTTTCGACGCTCGATGAATTACCGGAACCCGCCAAAGTGACTTTATTGATTTGTGCATTAATCATATTGAAACTATCTGGAAAACCTATCGATGTATAAAATTTATGCAACTCATCCTGCGTAACAGAGCCCTTAACTTTTGCCTTTAGAAATTCGTTTTCCTTCAGCTCTAATCTAATCTTGCCCGGTTCAAGAAATAATGATAGGGTATTGGGATCATCAATTAATCTGGTTTTTACATTGCCATATAACTTTGCAAATGTTGGCTGGGTAATCAAACCGGAGAACATAAATTCACCGTTCTTTACCAGACTTGAATCTGACTTCCATACGTTATTCGAATCATCATAACTCAATTTCATTTTTAGGCCTTCAGATCCCTCGATACTTCCATAAATTATAAACTGACCAGGCACAGGCTCCTGCCCAAACAAGGCATTAAAAACGAATGCAAGCAACATCATTAAAAAACTATTTTTCATAACAGCGGCAGTGGGTTAAGCAGGTAGAATAAAAATAGGATTTTAAATTAAAATTACCCGGCCAAGGCATATACTCTTTTCCAGTTGCGCTTTTTCTAGTTGAAGCGTCTCGCTATGACTTATTGGTGTTATAGGTTGTGAGTTACGTGTTATGGGTGAAAAATCAGCGTGGGTATGCGCCTAGACTCATAACCCACAGCCCGCAACTCGTAACCCATTGATGCTGCTAGGCCGGGGTGTGCTTGGGCGAGGGCTGGACGTTTCGAATATGGTATAGAGACTAAACCTACAATGGTACTATCTATCCTAACCGCAGGCCAGTTCGCCTCCTAATTTAGGAGGGGCAAGGGGTGGTTAATTGTATTTCACTTGGTCATTCGTCATTGGTTCACTTGGCAAGAGGCAGAAACCACCCCCGCTACAGTACAGGCCTCCGCACCCCCTCCTTGAAAAAAGGCGGGGAGTTGCATGGTGCATAGCCTGACTTGGTGGCCAATCTATATTCTTATCAATAGTCCTTCATTCTATCGCAGGAGGGAATCTTAATGCAATAGGTTTGGCCAACCAGCTTTTCCACCTAACTAGGCCAAACCACTGTTTCTACGTTTCGCTAGGATCGGCCTAATAAAGTTTTCGGGATGCAATGACCAAGCCAACATACTGACTTTAGAAGAAAACGGCGTAGCCCTCATGAATACCATCAAATACAATAAACACTAATGAATAATTTTTAAACCGACACTTTTGTTTCTTTTGGGGTCAAAAGAAAGAAGCCCGTCCGGCCAGGACATGAGAGATTCTTTTTTTGGCGTAGCGTCTCCAATGCTATTAACTTAAGGAGAAAACTAAAATGGATTGTCATCCTGAGCCTGTCGAAGGGCAATCTATTTTAGTTTTCTCCTTATTAGGAAGGTCTTCGACAGGCTCAGACAGGATAGGGTTTAGCTTAACTTAATAGCATTGGTAGCGTCTCGCTATGACTTATTGGTGTTATAGGTTGTGAGTTACGTGTTATGAGTGAAAAACTCAGCGTGAGTATTCGCCCAGACTCATACCCCACAGCCCGCAACTCGTAACCTATTGATACTACTAGGCCGGGGTGTGCTTGGGCGAGAGCTGCGAGGGGTGGACGTTTCGAATATGTGTAGAGACTAAACCTACAATGGTACTATCTATCCTAACCGCAGGCCAGCTCCCCTCCTAATTTAGGAGGGGCAAGGGGTGGTTAATTGTATTTCACTTGGTCATTCGTCATTGGTTCACTAGGCAAGAGGCAGAAACCACCCCCGCTACAGCACAGGCCTCCACACCCCCTCCTTGAAAAAAGGCGGGGAGTTGCATGGTGCATAGCCTGACATGGTGGCTAATCTATATTCTTATCAATAGTCCGTCATTCTATCGCAGGAGGGAAACTTATTGCATTATAAAGGATATATTCTGATAGCCCCACAATCGCCTTACTCTACAATCTTAGTAATCTCTTTATCAAAGTTAAAACTCAGGACCTCAGATTTTACACCTTCAACTTTTACACCTGATAATTTCCAGCCCACAAACTGGGGTTTCGTTTTGGCTAGCTCCAGCAAACGATATCGTTCTTTAGTTAAAGCGGCGCTAATTAAGCCTACACTGTCCGACTCTCGCTGACTAAAATGTTCAATTTCAGTTTCCAGAACTGCAAGGGTAGAATCCAACGCATTACCTTTCGTTATACTATCCGCATAAGCTTTGGGCGATATATTATAAAGGCTATCCAGATTTGCCTGCTCAAAATCAAGCTTCTGATCTCCCTTTTCATACTTGGATTCAACAATGGCTATTGCCCGATCTTTGTCAGATTTCTTGCCGCAGGAACAAAAAAATAATACTACTATTAACATTAAGGATATACTTTTATTCATATGATGAACTTGCTTTAACCACATTCTTCTTTACAAACAACAATCCAAAGGCCTTCCCATTTTCCTTACCCTGATTTTTGTGGTGAATTTTATGCGCCTTTCTAATTAAACTCAGATAGGCATTTTTAGTTTTAAAGGCCCTGATGCGCTGGTGAACAAACCAATCGTGAATAACAAAATAGATGAGGCCATATAAGGTAATCCCCAAACCAATGAAAAACCGAAAACCAAAATCAAAGCGATCAATAAACATCAGGTAAAGGGAGAGCGCGGCAAACAAAATCGCAAAAACATCATTCCATTCTAAGAAGCTATTGTGGCGTTCATGATGGCTTTTATGGATGAACCAAAGTGGCCCGTGGAAGAGATATTTGTGTATAAACCAGGACATACATTCCATCAAAATAACAGTAAAAACTACAGTAATAAGATTAATCAACAATGACATAAGGATTGTTTTTGCTTTTGTAAATATATAAAAACCAATGAGAAAGCTTTTTATTGTCATTAAAAAGTCATTATCTAGACTGAATTAAGTAGAGCCGTACAACAAACAGATTTTTAGCACTATTTTTGACTAAAATATTAAAAAAGTCAGAAAGTAGAAAAGTAAAATGATTGTAGCCGATAAAAAAAGAGAACAGATTATTGATGGCGCTATAAAACGCTTTATCCATTTTGGTATTAATAAAACGACCATGAATGATATTGCGGAAGATTTATCCGTATCAAAGCCCTCTCTTTATTATTATTTCCCTGATAAGAAAAGCTTAATTATTGGAGTAATAGAAAAAGTGTTTTCAGATTATTTCGTGTTGTTGAAGAAAAAGTACAATCCAAACCAAAGTTTAGAGCAAATTTTATTCAACACCATTGATGTTAGAAATACTTTTTTTCAGAAATATTATATGCTAAAAATCTCCGAAGGCATTCCAGACCTCTTAAACGATGAAGCGATGAAAAGCAAATTACAATTGCTAAAAGGCGAGGAAAAGACATTTTATGCAGAGATTTTTAGTCAGGCACAAACCAAAGGAGAAATAAAACATGAAAGCATGACCCACGTTGCCGAACTCTACCTGGAGAGCTTAATGGGACTCACCACGATGTGCATTATGGAAACTGGCAAAGACATTTCTCCTGATAAAAAAGCATTGAATAAGATGTCGCAAAAGCAAAAAGACCTTTCTACCATTTTTGCCAAAGGGCTTAAGTGTTAAAAAATTAAAATTGGATAAAGTAAAATCATATATCCATCGTCTTCACCAATAGCGTTCAATCAAACAGACAAAAACCCGAAAACAAAATCATACATTATGCACAGAGTAAAAATGGTAAAATTAATGCTCGTATACCTTATAGGCATCGCTTTACCGCAGTTTGTTGTTGCCCAACAGCAACTAACTTTAAAAGAAGCGCTTACTTATGCGCTACAAAACAACAATAAAGTTCGCAAATCGAAACTGGATATAGAAGGCGGAAGATACAAGGTACAGGAAGTTAGGGCACAAGCTTTACCACAAATTACCGGAACTACAGGCTTAACTTATAATCCAATCATTGGCCAACAGGTAGTAGACTTTGGCGGACAGCTGCAAACCTTAAAGTTTGGCCAGAAGTGGAATTCAAATGCTGGCGTTCAACTTTCGCAACAATTATTCAACCAGCAGGTATTTACCGGCTTACAGGCTGCAAAATCTAGCGAAGAGTATTACAACCTTACTTCTCAGTACACAGAAGAACAGATTATTGAGCTGGTTGCCAACAACTATTATCAGGTATTGGTTAACAGACAGCAATTAAATGTAATCGACACCAACATTAAAAATGTGAAGGTAGTAGAGAAGATTGTGAGCAATCAATTCAAAAATGGCTTAGCCAGAAAAATTGATGTAGATCGGATCACGGTAAATTTAACTAACCTGAACACGCAACGCGAACAAATTATTAACGCCATTACCCAATTGGAAAATCAATTGAAATTTGCCATGGGCATGTCGGTTACTACTCCTATTAGTTTACCTGCTACAGAATTAACTGAGGTAAGTCAGCTTCCTGAGTTCAGAGATTCGTTAGATTTTGCCAATAGAACAGAGATTAAGTTATTAGACAACCAGGATAAGCTGCTTTCATTACAAAGAAAAGCTTATGTTGCGGAGTATTACCCTACCCTATCTTTAACGGGCAATTATACTTACTCCAGCCAAAGCAATGGTTTCGATTTCTTAAATTCTAACAGTACGGCAATCGGCTTTGGATCATCGGCCGTAGGCTTAACTTTAAGGGTGCCTATTTTCAATGGCTTTTTAACGCGTTCTAAAATCCGCCAGGCCGATGTAGAGATTAGAAAAGCGAAAGAAGACAGAAAAGAATCGACCAACTCGCTTAACCTGGCCTATGAAAATGCGAAAATTCAACTGAGCAATAATATGAATACCATTAAGGCTCAACGTAAAAATGCACAATTGGCGGATGAGATTTACAGAAGTACACAGAATAACTACAATAACGGCTTAGCTTCTTTAACCGATTTACTGGAAACAGAAAACTCCCTTACCGAAGCCCAAAACAGCTACACTCAGGCTTTATTAAATTATAAAATAGCCGAAATACAATTAATTAAATCAAACGGAAATATTAAATCGCTAGTAAAATAGATATGGGATAATCGGGCTATTATCAGCCCGTTTAGCATAACATTAAAACAATAAAACTGATGAAAAGAGTAATTACTATAATTATTGTAGTTGTTGTTGCCCTTGGCGCAATTGCTTTTGTATTAAGCAACAATAAGAAGAAAAACGAAGAAAAAACGGCCTTCATCGCCAAAGGTGGTGGCGCGGTAGCTGTTCGTATTGCACCGGTAGAGAGAAAAGTAGTGGATCTGGATTTCAGTGCTAACGGAAATTTCATCCCTAAGCAGGAGCTTAACTTCCTTTCTGAAAATGCTGGACGTATTACAGCTATTTATGTGGATGAGGGTGCACGTGTAAGTAAAGGTCAGGTATTGGCTCGCTTAGATGCAGAAATCATTAATACCGACAGAGAAACTGCTGAAGCTTCTTATCAAAATGCATTAAGAGATGAAGCCAGATACCAAAGCTCTTACCAAACTGGTGGTGTAACGCAACAACAGTTAGATCAGGCTAAATTAGCAACCAGAAATGCAAAATTACGCCTACAGGCTTCTCAACGCAGATTGAGCGATGCCAACATCAAGTCGCCAATTAACGGTATTGTAAACAAAAGATATATTGAAGTTGGTGCATTTGTTACTGCGCAAGGCACACAGTTATTCGAACTGGTTGACGTTTCTAAACTGAAACTGAAAGTGAATGTAAATGAATCGCAGGTGGCCAATTTAAAAATCGGTGATCAGATTGAAATCAAATCATCTGTTTTCCCAACTGATAAGTTTTCGGGCAAAATAACCTTCATTGCACCTAAGGCCGATGCAACGTTAAACTTTCCAATCGAAATTGAAGTAGAAAACAACAAAAAGAACACTTTAAAAGCTGGTATGTACGGAACTGCAGTATTCAACTTCCCTAACCAGGCACCAAGCATTTTGGTACCCCGTACTTCATTTGTGGGTAGCGTGAGCAGCAATCAGGTTTTCGTTTTGGATAAATCAAACAATACTTCTAAAATCAGAAATGTAGTAACTGGCCGTATTTTAGGCGATAACGTTGAAATTTTAGAGGGATTAAAAGAAGGTGAAACCGTAATTACCAGCGGTCAAATCAACTTGCTTGATGGAACAGCAGTTAGTGTTGTAAAATAAATAATTGTTTGCCAGCAGTTTGCTTTTATCGAGCTGCTTTACATGCAAAACTAAAAAAGAATGAAAATTACTGACATATCTATAAAAAGGCCTTCGCTGGTAATTGTGGTGTTTACCGCCCTTACCTTGCTTGGGCTACTGAGTTACTTTTCGTTAGGTTATGAGCTTTTACCCAAATTCTCTAACAACGTAGTATCTATTTCTACTATTTATCCCGGAGCCTCACCAAATGAGGTAGAAAACACGGTAACCAAAAAAATTGAGGATGCCGTATCTTCTATGGAGAACATCAAAAAGATCAACGCAGTATCTTTTGAAAGTTTATCTACCGTAACCATCACTTTAACAGATAAAGCTAATATCGATATCTCCCTAAATGATGCTCAACGTAAGGTAAATGCCATACTAGCCGATTTACCTGAGGATGTGAAAACGCCTTCATTGAGTAAATTCTCGCTGGATGATTTACCGGTAATCACCATGACTGCTTCGGCAAATATGGATGATGTAAGTTTTTATGATTTAATTGATCAGCGTATTGCTCCCGTAATTTCGAGGGTAAGCGGTATTGCCCAGGTGAATTTAGTAGGTGGTTCTGAACGTGAAATCCAGGTTTCGCTGGATGCAGATAAACTTCAGGGCTATAACCTTGCCGTGCCTCAGGTACAACAAATGATTTTAAGTTCTAACCTGGATTTCCCTACTGGAAGTGTTAAAACTCAAAATCAGGATGTATTGATCCGTTTATCGGGTAAATACAGATCTATTGAAGAGTTAAGAAACTTAGTACTCACTACCACAAAGGATGGCGCGCAAATTCGTTTAGGCGATGTTGCCGACGTTCAGGATTCTAAAAAAGAAACCGAAAAATTAGCCCGTATCAATCGTCAGGCCTCTATTGCCATTCAGGTAATTAAACAAAGTGATGCAAATGCGGTAGAAGTGAGTGAAGGTGTACACGCCATTATTGCCAAACTGAAAACAGAATATGCGGCTAACAAACTGGATATTAATATTGTTAACGACAGTTCTATCTTCACCCTTGAATCTGCTGATGCGGTAATCCACGATTTAATTTTAGCGGTAATCCTGGTGGCATTCGTAATGTTGTTCTTCTTGCACAGTTTACGTAATGCATTAATTGTAATGGTGTCTATTCCGGCATCCTTAATTGCAACCTTTATCGGGATCAGCTTGTTTGGCTTTACCTTAAACTTAATGTCACTATTGGGTCTGTCACTCGTGGTAGGTATCCTGGTGGATGATGCGATTGTGGTATTGGAAAATATTCAGCGCCACATGGAGATGGGTAAAAATAAGGTTAGAGCAGCATCTGATGCTACCCGTGAAATCGGTTTTACCGTAGTTTCCATCACCTTCGTAATTGTGGTGGTATTCTTCCCTATTGCCGTAAGTTCTGGATTGGTTTCTAACATCTTACGTCAGTTTTGTGTGGTGGTAATTATAGCTACATTGCTATCCTTACTGGCTTCGTTTACCATTGTACCGCTATTATTTTCGAGATATGGTAAATTAGAGCACATCACCGGCAAAAATATGTTCGGCCGTTTTATCTTGTGGTTCGAAAAACAATTGAAGAAATTCACCAATTGGATTACAGGTATCTTAAGCTGGTCGTTAAACCACAAGGCATTAACATTAATTATCGTTTTTGTGATGTTCTTAGGGTCTTGCGGACTACTGGGTGCAGGTTTTATTGGTAATGAGTTCTTCCCTAAATCTGATAAGGGAGAGTTCCTGGTACAAATCGAACTTCCTAAAGATGCGCCATTAGAGCAAACCAACTTCTTTACGCAAAGAGCAGAGGCATTTTTAGATAAACAACCAGAAATTGTACAGTTAATTACTACTGTTGGACAAGCGAGTGGTGACTTTGGTGGTACGCAGGCAACGGCATACAAATCGGAGATTAACGTAAAATTAGTGGAGCGCGATCAGCGTGAAGGCGTTTCTTCAGACGTATTCGCTACAAAAATGAGTCGTGCCCTGGCTAAAGAATTGGTTGGAGCCAAAGTAAAGACAGTTCCAATCAGTATTTTAGGTATTGCAGAGAATGCGCCAATTAGTTTGGTGGTAATGGGCTCTAACTTAGATAGTGCCTTAAAGTATGCACAAGGTGCTCAAAAAGTACTGGCTACTATACCGGGAGCTACCGAGATTAAACTTTCTGTAGAAAAAGGTACACCAGAAATTAATGTTCAGGTAGACAGAGATAAAATGTCGGCTGTAGGCCTAACACTTTCTACTGTAGGTTCTACCATGCAAACGGCCTTTGCCGGAAATACGGATGGTAAGTACAGAAAAGGTGAATACGAGTACGATATCAACATCCAGTATCAGGATTTCAACAGAAAAAACATCGATGATGTAAGGAATCTGATATTTGTAAACGATAAAGGTGCACAAATCAAATTGTCGCAATTCGCATCCATTACTGAAGGTTCAGGACCAAGTCAGTTAGAGCGTTTGAATAAATCTACCTCTGTTTCTGTCCAGGCACAATCTATTGGTCGTCCTACAGGAACGATCGTTGCCGAATTCCAGGCTAAATTGGAAGAGTTCCAAAAGAATGGTAAGCTTAAAACACCAATTGGTGTAAGTTATACCTGGGCTGGAGATCAGGAAAACCAAAGCGAAGGTTTTGGTACCCTGGGAATTGCATTACTTGCCGCTATTATCCTCGTATACCTGATCATGGTTGCGTTATATGATAGTTTTGTGTATCCACTGGTAGTAATGTTCTCGTTACCACTGGCGCTTATTGGAGCCTTGCTGGCATTGGCCTTAACCAACAACTCTATCGGTATCTTTACCATCTTAGGCTTGATTATGTTAATGGGTCTGGTAGCGAAAAACGCGATTATCCTGGTGGATTTTACCAACCACTTAAAAGCTGAGGGTAAGGAAACCAAAGAGGCACTTGTGTTGGCTAACCATGCCCGTTTGCGCCCAATTTTGATGACTACCATCGCCATGGTATTTGGTATGCTTCCTATTGCATTGGCCAGTGGTGCAGGTGCAGAGTGGAAAAACGGTTTGGCATGGGTAATTGTTGGTGGATTAACCAGTTCATTATTCTTAACCTTAATTGTTGTACCGGTAGTATATTTAATCTTCGATAGAATGTTAGATCGCTTTGGCTTTAACAAAAAAGGAAAAACCATTGATGAATTAATCGCAGAGCCCTACGATCACAAAGATGTGAATGAGTGGGAAATGGATCACTAAAAACATCCTTAAAAAATAACAATCAAAGAGGCTTCCGCAAGGGAGCCTTTTTTAGTTTGATTACTTTCCTGCGAAAAGCAGTGCACTAAGATATTTGCCACGGAAACACTGAAAGCACGGAAGTGTAGAGTTCTTTGTTTGCATAAATAATAAGGAGCCGTAATGCCAAAACATTAATAAAAAGATGTAAAGGAAAGACGTCCATTTACATACAATCCCTATCTAAAATTTTCGTCCTTGCGAGGAACGAAGCAATCTTATCGATACTTCTTCCAGCGAAGCCTTTAAATGCCTATAGAAAAAGTAGCTGTTCCCAAAACCCAATACATTACAGACAGTATACAAATGGCCAATCCTCTATTTACAAACCGCAGCAATTTATACCCAAAAGAAAATTCATTTTGTATTTTAGGCCAATATTGAACCCGAAAGTCATCCCAAGATCTGAAAAGATAGATATTCTGGTACGCAAACAATTCAATAATCAATTTGTATATTTTAAATGTTTAAGTTTATCCTTATTGTTTTGAGCTGCTTTTGCTATCAAACACTCTTTGCGCAGCATCCGCCTGTTTTCGCTGCCATGACCAGTGATTCTTCGCTAATTAAAATCTACGACCTCGATGTACAACTTGTAAAATACAGCTACAAACCTAATGGAGTAAGGTTTTTGGTGGTGCATGATAATGAAGATACTGGCGTAAAAGCGGGTTTTGATTATATCCGATGGTACGGTGGGGAATTGGTAGATAGTCAATATGGAAGTGTAAGAGACTATTATTTCAGTTATATGGACGATCATTACCGGATAGATCCCAATGCCATTTATACACAGGTAGGAGTAAATACAAGACTAAAAAAGGCGGCATTCAGTTCTAATGAAGTAGAGAATACCATTTTAAATGCAGGAAAGCAAATTGTAGATTTTTACGATCCTAAATCGCTGGGTTACATTTTAACCTTGCACAATAATGCAGATGGTGGTTTCGGAATCTCTTCTTACTTACCAGGATATGATCTTTCCAGCACAGCTGATTCGGTTTACATCAACTTTCAAATGGATGGAGACGATCTTGTTTATGTAACTGAGCCAAGATTATTTTCCAGCTTGAAGAAAGCTAATGTTAACGTGATCTTACAATCAAAATTTGCCTCTAACGATGGCTCTCTCTCCGTTTATGCCATGCAGAATAACATTCCCTACATTAATGTGGAAGTACAACACGGCCATATGGATGAGCACTTTAGATTGATAGAATTGGCGGTAGCGGCCTTGAAAGAACATGGATTGATTAAAAAGGAGTAGGTAGTTTTTAATAGTAAAACAAAGGGGAAATTTCCATCGCATTAAGATTCCCTCCTGCTAGGGAATTAAGGTAACGGAGGGGATTTGTGCATCATACTAACTTCCGTTCAAACATAATTATCCTTTCCTAAGCACGCCTCCGGCATAGCAGCATTTCGCAGGATAGGACATCAATGGGTTACGAGTTGCGAGCTGTGGGTTACGAGTCTGGGCGCATAACCACGCTGAGTTTTTTCGACCCATAACACGTAACTCACAACCTATAACACAAATATTACCGCTAATGGCATTCGGATGCTTCTAGCCAAGAAAGGATGCAAGCCTTGATTTTTGGTTACCTTTTTATCAAGTGGCCGTTGCACAACATTAACTAATCATCCCAACCTTTTATGTCTCTGGTTCATTTGTTTTCAGTTTGATTATTTATTAAAGGTGTACTATGGAAATAAATTGGTATTTACATACATCCAAAGTATTTAATACGCGTAAATAAATTTTCTCTACACTATTGCTTATGTTTTTTGCCAAAACGGCTTTAGCCACATACTTAAGCTGGTTTTTACGTACTGTAAACCTTAATAGTTTTTTAAGATTGTAAGCGACTGCTGCCATTATCATACATTTATTTGCTTGTATGAGTCCCTTTGTATTTATTCGTTTCAT
>NZ_FOGG01000052.1 GCF_900111155.1 Pedobacter rhizosphaerae
CACCTAAGATTCTGTGTTGATTTCCAAATAATATTTTCTTAATTTTGTTTTCTAGGCAGTCCAGAACTAGCCTGTAATAGCGTGCTGATCTTGTATCTGTACGCTATTCTCTTTTTCAAGATAATGGGCATCATATGTATTTTTATTTTTAAATAATATATACATCATTTCTAATAATTTTCTTTGTACTGCGACTAACCCTTTCATTTTTATTCCATTTCTATGCACAATTCTGGCATATATTGCTTTAAATCTTTCGTCCCATTTAACAGCACTTAATGCCGGCAGGTACATTGCCTTTCTTAAACTTCGATTCCCTTTCTTAGATATCTTTGGCTTTCCTTTTACGGATGTGCCGGATTGTTTTTCTTTTACATCTAGACCTGCGTAGCTGGTAAGCTGTTTTTTACTTCGTATCAATTCAAATCCGTTGGTTTCTGCCAGAACGATTATTGCTGTCAATTCTCCAACGCCAGGTATTGAGCTCATAATCCGCACTTCGTGCTCCAGATCTTTATTCTCCCTAACAATCTCTTTGATATCTTGCTTGATTTCTTTTTCCTGTTTATTCAAAAAAAATATTCTGTCCTGTAGCCGCTCTATACTCTTCTGGTAGGGATATGCTTCAGAACTTTCTGCATGCAACTGGTTTTTAACTATGGATCTTTCTGCTACAATTTGATCACGCTCTCGTGTTAATTGTTGAAGATTTCTATACACCGCCTTTGGCCTTTGCCAATTATCTAACTTACGCTCTAGTCCAAACTGGGCTATAGCTTCTGAACAAGTTTTATCAGTGATGGTCTTGGTCTCTAATGTGCGCATATAGTTGCTTATCTTATTGGGCAGAACAATACTTACTTCATAGTCATTTTCTGCCAGATGATAGGCAATTTTCTGGTGGTAAACACCTGTGGCCTCCATTACATAACGAATATTTATCGCATTATTCGTATGCTTTTTCACCCATTCTAATAGTGATCTGATCCCCGAATCACTATTCTTAAAAACCTTATGGGCATAAAGCTCGATAGTGAAATCTTCCAGTGTTCTGCCTAAGGTTACCACTAATTCTTTCTGGGCTACATCTATCCCCAATACTTGTTTTAATACTTTTTTCATCTTTTATCTTATAATATAATTGATGAATCTTCCTTCGTTTTCTCTCCTGGTTGGATATTCTGGATATCATGACAAGCATGGTTCCTTACATTCTGTTCAAACTCGAAAAGATAGAAAAAGATGAGGCAAGTTCTTAGGTACAATATGCTAAAAAGCTATTTAGACATCTATGTGCTCTCATCCTTCTTCAATTATAGTCACAAATTTAAGCCTTTGTAAACATAGGAGACCTCTAAGGCAACTAAGTTTTGTACCTGGAAAGTTAAGCATCATGCCCCATAACACGCAACACATAACGCACAACACACCTACTGGTGATCCTTCAGCCATTCCAACCTGCGCTGATCTGCTAAATGCTTTACTTTAAAGTTTTCAAATTTGGCTTCAAAACCATTACCATCCGGACTTGCAGCCATTAAGCCCACCTGTACCGGTGCATTATCCTGTAATGGAGCATTGCGCGTCATGATGTAGTTTTTATCATCTAAGGAGTAGAAAATTTCTACCGCATCTAATCTGCGTACTACTTTAATCCAGATAAAAGGCGGTACCTTTTCTAAGGTTAATACGCTCCAATCACTTTTTTCATGGGTAACTACCGTGCTCACATTAAATTTTCCATCTACAAACTCTACACCTGTTTTGATATAATTTTTATGATCTGTACGAATCATCAATCCCATTTGATCAAAACGTGCTTTATAGGCACCTGTCAACTTTACCTTCGCTTCAAATTCGCCGCCATAAGTTGCATAGTAAAAAGGGGCATCATCTACTGTAAATCCATAATGCGAAATGCGCCAGTAATCGCTGTTTGGTGTTACCTGCATAACAAGGCTATTATTTTTAATTTGCCATTGCTCCGGTTCATTAAACCATTGCATTTTTTCTAAACTTTGTGCTTTTAATTCATTCAGGCTTAGCAAAAGTGCCACCGCAAAAAAGAGTTTTTTCATGTTTTATATTTCAATTGACTTGTTAAAGTTAATTTAGCCATATCTTGAGTGTTAGAAAAAGAATTTCATTACAACAATCTTATTTCAATAGCTAAATCACCATTCAACTTTAGTAAGTTCGCAAAGTTATTGACTGTTTAAAGTATATTCAATGGTGATAAATAACCATAAGCCGGATAAATAATATGCGAGATCTGCTTGATATAAAACTGTTGTCTCAGCCCTTTGAAACATCTGAAAATCCTGAGCTGAAATTAGAAAACAGTAAAATGATTGCGCAAATATACAGCAAGCTCGAAAATTGTCTGAGTGTATTGAGCGATATGAAAGCCAGGAGAAGTTTCATTTATTATGGACCAATAGCAGAAGAGCTTGGCCTGGAACAAAAGCAGGCTGAGATTAAATCTATTTGGGAGGAGGAGCTATTAAGTCGTGTTCACCCTGAAGACCTGCAAAAGAAGTACAGACTTGAATTTCAGTTTTTCCAGTTACTGAACACTATCGATGCGGCAGAAAGAATGGATTATCAGGTAATTACAAAGCTTAGAATCCGTAATAAAGAAGGAAAGTATATTTTAATCAAGCACCGTTTAGCATATATTGGCAGCTCGGAAGATGGGAGTATCTGGCTGGCCCTCTGCCTATACAATATGATTTATGATCACCCGGATTTTAATATCCCACAAGGGGTTATCGTCAATATAAAAACCGGGAAGATTATGGATTCCAATCAGCAGCGTTTTACCGATATTTTATCCCTGCGGGAGAAAGAGATTTTACAATTGATTAAGCATGGTCGCAGAAGTAAGGAAATTGCCGATAAACTGGGTCTGAGCATCAATACGGTGAATCGGCACAGGCAAAATATCTTTCAAAAACTTAATGTAACCAATGCAATGGAGGCTTGTAGAATTGCTGAAACTACAGGATTGTTTTAACCTTAAAACCTTACCATTCTGTACTCGCTTTTATCCTTTATCCATGGGCGTAATTTGGTTCCAGGGCACCGTCAAAAGGATCCTTTCGCAAGTGCTGAATCAAATGAAGATTGCAGGCGAATTAAAAATTTAGCAGTATCTGCGAATACTGCTTCAACCCTTAGCGCAATTACCGAATTTTTATTAATAACTGACTTTAATAACAGTACACATCTCATCAGGTTGCTTTGCTGGAAGACTCAACAGCAAATTCTCTCCAGCAATTTTCGATTTAATCTTTTTACCGGAAACCAAAAATTTTGCTGAAGAAGATCGTCCATTTAAGGGTAGACTGAGCTTTTGATCTTCGGGCCATTTGGTAACATGCAGGTATAAGGCACCAGGTTTTGAAGTGATGTATCCCCATGGCATTTCTGGAAATGGAGATCCTTTAGAACCATAAATAGCTTCGGCATTAGCGTTAATCCATTTGCCAATAATGCGAAAATCTCTTATGCTTTCCTCCTGAAATACCCCTTCAGGCTTTGGCCCAATATTGAGTAATAAATTAGCGCCCTTAGAAATGGTATTCAATAATACTTCCATTAATTCTTGCGGTGTGCGTAACTTGGTTTCTGTTTTAGAATAGCCCCAGCTTCTAAAATTGTGGGTAAATAAAGCTTCGTACGCCTGATCAGTGGTAGTAGTAGGCAATTTATTGTCGCTCAAAGTCTCATAATCGCCACGACCATTCCCTATTCTACTAGAGGTAAGACAATTAGGCTGAAATTTATGTACCCAATTAACCAGTTGAGTAGATTCGTTATCACTCATCTTTCTTCCACCATCAAACCAGATTAGCGCAACATCTCCATACCTGGTTAGCAATTCTTGCAGTTGTGGTTTACATTTCTCATCCAGATACTTTTGAAAGTTTTTCTGATAACCCTTAAAATCCCACAGGTTACCCTCTGCATCTGCTTCATGCCAATCTCTTGATTGTGAATAATAAAACCCCAATTTCATGCCGTGCTTCTTGCATGCATCAGCTAGTTCCCGGATGATATCCCTTTTAAAAGGGGTAGCATCTACAATATTGAATTTAGAAACATCCGATTTATACATGGCAAAGCCATCATGATGTTTGGTGGTTATTACAATGTACTTAAACCCGCAATCTTTGGCGAAAAGTACCCACTCGTTAGCATCAAATTGTTGCGGATTGAATTGCGTTGCGAGTTGCTCGTATTCGCTGATGGGAATTTTAGCCCTTTCCTGAATCCATTCGCCAACACCTTTATATTCTTTCCCTTTCCATACACCTGCAGGAATCGCATACAATCCATAATGGAGAAATAATCCCAATTTAGCTTCAGGAAACCATTTGGTATCTGCTTTTTGTACCACGTTCTGTTCTTGTGCATAAAGCTGTAAACAAAGTACAATGCCTAACAGCAGCATTAAGATTCTCTTATTCATATTAGTATTATTTGGTTAGTTTGAGTACATACAATTCGCTTATCAGCGATACCGTTCAACAATTCAAATAACGCTATACGATTAGAAGTTTTATTACACCATATGATCAATATATTAAAAGCTACAATCACACTTAAAGCACTACTTATCTGTTAATTACAAAAACTAGCAGCATCAATTAAATAAGCTAACTGCTGGGAGGTGTATCAAATACTAACCAGATCCTCCCATTTTTACCGATATTTTATTCCTGCGGGAGAAAGAGATTTTACAACTGATTAAGCATGGTCGCAGATGCAAGGAAATTACCGTTAAAACTGAGCATGAATACGCTGAATCAACACAGGCAAATATCTTTGAACTTAATGTAATCAGTGCAATGGAGGTCTGCTGAATTGCTAAAACTAACGGATTGTTTAAATTGCTTTTCTGGTGGATAAAAGTAGCTTCGAAAAAAGTGTATTTATAGCTAAACCATTAAAAATTCTAAATTTTCAATGATAGCTGAAAACTCTTCCCAAAAGATCAATAAGGAGAGTTTACCGGCTTTGATTTTATTTGGCAAATAGCCAAAGTATTTTTTGAAAGCATTGGTAAAATGCGTTGCATGTTTGTACCCCATTTTCAGCGATATTTCGGCAATAGAAATATGCTTTTCAATCAACATAGCCTTGGCCTGCTCCATTTTATGCTGATTAAGGTAGCCAAATACGGTATTACCAAAAACGACTTTAAAATCACGTTTCAAATTGAACTCATTGGTACCTACCAAATGAGCCAGGGCACGCAACGACAAGGGTTCTCCCGTATGATGAATCAAAATTTCTCTCGCCTGCTGCATCCTTTCCTCCTCTCCTTTCTTCAATTGGGCGCGTGCAGTATTACTTTGTAGCTGCTCAAACTGGGCAACTTGTAAAGCCAAAAGTTCTATCACTTTAGATTCAAGCAACAGCTGATCACACAAACCACCTTCGGAAGAAACAGAAAGACGTTGTAAAATGGCATTGATTTCTGGCGTAAGCAGCATATTAATCTCCGAAAGCATCTTTGGGCCATCCTCCGCATCTCTTTTTCTAAATGTGTGCTGAACCAAATGGCTGGCTGGAAGATACCTGCAAAGAAAGTCATGGCTAAGATTGATGGAGATAATATCATCTTTAATATCCATCGCCATTCGGGTAGTTTTAAATGGAAAGCGACACAGGTTATGTTGTTGTGCGCTTATTTTTTGCGCAGTCAAAACCTCTCCGTTCTTGCTGATATGCATTTCACCCTTCATTACAAAAATCATCTGATACGTATCAAAGGTATTTTTATCGGGATAGCTCATACTGATCTGCACTTTACTGCGATCTTCAATATCCACAGTATAGCGCACAGCCATGGCCTTATTGTAAGAAAAAATGCTTTCCAAGACTGGCTTAGATTCTCCCTTTAGCGTTAATTCTTCTCCCGATTGCGTCATATTCAGCGTCTATATTTGCAGCAAAGTTATTCTTATTAAGACCTATTCTAAAGAACTCTTAAAAAAGTTACACATTTCAGATGAAACATTTTCTACTTCTAGTACTCATTTCGGCCTTTAACTCCCTTGTCTTTGCCCAAACAGGAACCCTATCTGGTAAGGTTACAGATGACCAGGGGAAAGCCATTGCAGGAGCTACGGTAACACTTAAGGAGATGAACAGAAGTACCATGACTGATGATAATGGCCTTTACGAAATAAAATCTATTACTTATGGTAGCTACACGCTGATGATCAGTTCAGTTATTGCTAAACCTAAAAATATTCGTATAAAAGTAGATCAACCCAATACCGTGCTTCATACTAAAGTGAGGGAAATTACAGATCGCAATTTAGAACAAGTAACCGTGCAGGGGAAAACCGAAAAAAGGAAGATCGAAACTTCGGGTTTTGCGGTGAATGTGGTCGATACGAAAGAAGCCTCTTTAAGAAATTTGCAAACCAACGAACTATTGAATAGAACAGTTGGCGTAAGGGTTCGCCAGGTTGGCGGATTTGGTTCCAATGCAGATTATAACCTGAACGGCATGTCGGGCAGGGCCATCGGTATCTTCATTGATGGTATAGAAATCTCTACCTATGGTTCTTCTTTCAACCTCAATAATATTCCACCTTCAATGATCGAACGCATAGAGGTATACAAAGGGGTACTCCCTGCTCACCTGGCAGGAGATTACCTAGGCGGAGGTATTAATGTTATCCTTAAAAAAGGGGTTAGCCGAAACAATTTAACAGCTTCTGTTTCATACGGTTCTTTTAATACGCAACAGGCAGATTTGAGCGGAACTTACCGCAACGAAAAAACAGGCTTTACCTTACGCGGTTCTGGCTTTTACGGCTACTCGGATAACGATTATGAAGTGTGGTCTAAATGGGCCAAAAACGAACTATCAGACGGAAGAGAAGTTCAGGCCAGAGGGAAACGTTTTAATGATGCCTTTAAAACTTATGGTGGCCGTTTAGAGGCTGGTTTTACTCAGGTAAAGTGGGCCGACCAGTTTATGGTTAACTATAACGGTTCTTATACTTACAAAGAAATTCAGCACGGACAATACATGGCGAGACCTTACAAGGGGCGCTTTGCAGAGAATAATGCGCACATTGTTGGCCTGGATTACCTTAAAAAGGACTTCCTACTCAAAGGGTTGAAACTTAATTTCAATGGGGTGTACAGCAATAAAAAGGAATATATCCAGGATACTGTCTCCTACCGTTACAACTGGGATGGAAATCTGGTAATCGGGAATAAGGGCGTTCCGCTCCGTACGCTGGGTGGAGGACAGCAGGGATTACCCACTATGGCCAATATAGATCGACAGATTGCTTCGCTTCGTGTGGGATTAACTTACCAAATAGCTGATGGGCACAGCGTAATACTCACCCATGGTTTTTACACTGTTGATAGACAGGATTATGACCAGCTCAAAACGATCTTACAGCAAAACTATGAAATCAGCAGCGATATGACCACCAATGTAAGTGCCCTTACCTATGAAGTTGATGCCTTTCAGAATCGCCTAAAAACCAGTGCATTTGCTAAATATTATCAACAAAAGATAGACAGAACTGAACCTGTATCCCGAACCATTAACGGCGTACCTACCCGAATAGAAAATGTTACCAAAGATAACCGAAGTTTCACGGGTTATGGTTTTGCGGCATCATACGCTTTAATGTCTAACCTCGTTTTGATTTCTTCTGCAGAGAAGGCTGTAAGGATGCCCAGTGATGGTGAAATATTTGGGAACCCAACGGATAACCTCAATTCTAACCCTACCATTAAACCGGAAACCAGCAACAATTATAATTTAGGATTCAGGGCAGGAGCATTCAACCTCGGCGATCATAAAATTTCCATATCTGTGTCTGCTTTCATCAGAGATACTAAAAATAAAATTGCCATCAGATCAAATGACCGGGCCATTACCGTAATGCCAACTTCAGAAAGCATTAACCTGCCTGGCACACAATCTAAAGGCTTTGAGGCAGAATTAAATTATGTGTATCGTAACCTCAATATCGCCTTAAATACTTCTAAATTCAACACTTTAATTAAGGATTCAGGTTCTCCATACAACAATCAACAGATTCCAAATGAACCCTTCTTCACCATTAATGGAAATGCACAGTACCGGTTGCAAAATCTAATACAGAAGAATTCTGCCCTTAACCTCTACTATAATTTTGGCTTTGTTAATCCTTTTGAAACCACCTGGTTAATCACCAAAGATAATTACAACCAAACACCTGTACAGTTCATTCAGGATGTTGGAGCCAGCTACTTATTCCCCAATAAAAAGCTAGTAATCAGCTTTGATGCTAAAAACATATTAAACAAGGAAGCTTACGACAATTTTGCTTCCCAGCGTCCTGGAAGGGCATTTTACCTGAAATTTAACTATACCATTAATAATTTTTAAAATCTAATTTTTACATAGCATGAAAAAGCAATTTTTAAAGCTCCTGATGTTTGGAGGGCTTGCAACAGCAGTGACCATAACAGGTTGTTCAAAAAATACAGATGATCCCACACCTGAAGAAAATCTGGGCGACTCTGACCGTTGGATTACGGTTTCTGGTGCCTTAATGCAAACTAATCCTGGCGACGGGAACGGAGGTACCATGGTTTATTCGGTTAGTGTGAACGATGCTAAAGATCCAAACAAATCGGTTGATGTTTACACCAATGGTTTCCCCGTAAGATCTCAACGTACGGCACGTTTACAATCTTCTTTAGATGGTGGAACATTATTCAATATTGCCTATACTGGTCCTAATGGTGGCGAATTCTCGAAATATAAAGTAGAGGGTGGAAGTAAATTTTCTGAGCTGGCAGACAAAGTAAATATTTCAAGTTATGCAACGGCATCACCAAGATGGGTTAAACTTTTTGATAACGACCAAACAGGGGTTGCAGTAAATGTTTCGGGTGTAAAAATTACTACAGAACCCAATGGAACTACTTATAAATATGCCAGGGGAACATCCACCATTCTTTCTTTAAACTTGCAAGCGGCAGCCATTAAAACTTATGAGCAGTATGAGCTGGCCTTATCTGCACAGGAAGAAGCTCAAGGATTTTACATTGGCCGCTTAGACGCTCCGGTATTAAACAAAGCGGGTGATAAATTGATTATCGGCGCATCTAGAAGCAAATACAATCCTGCTACAGGAACAACAGATAACACAGGAACGGTTAAAATCTCTTCTAAATCTGTTGTGGTTGATTATCCATCATTGAAAAATCCGAAAATTATTTCTTCTACGGTTAGTCAGGGAAATACCAATGGCTACCGCAGCTTCAATGCTTTCTTAGCAGAAGATGGCAATATCTATCAAGCTACGCAAAATGGTCTTAACGGATCACATATTTTGAGAATTAATCAAAGCAATGAGTACGATAATTCTTACGTATTCAGTTTAGATGCTTCTTTAGGCGTTACAGGAACTTACGTAGATGCCTGGAGATATGCCGGAAACGGAATTGGTATTGTGGCCTACAGCGTTGCTGATAAAGGTGGTTATATTGCACGTATTGATTTAAACAACAGAACGGCAACTAAAGTGGCTATCCCAGATGATGCAGATTTAAGCTTCGGACAGTACCAAGGCTTTGTAGTGAATGGTGATGAAGTATTTGTAGCGGTTACACCAGTAGGTAAAGACGGTAACATTTACATCATTAACAGCAGAACCGGAGCCGTAACTAAAGGAGCTAAATTGGTTAACAAAGTAGGAAACCACTATATAGGGGTGTTTTAAATGCCTTTAATGTAAGAGGGAATAATGGACAAGGGAATTTACCACTCGCCATTCAGTCCCTCTTACTTCATCATACCACCTTATCTATTACGTAAAATGTTATTATGGAAGATGGGGTTAAACAAATCGCCATTCAGGCCATCTTACATCCAACCATCTTACATAATTAAAAAATATCTTTAATGTAAAAGGGAATAATGGACGATGGAATTTACCACCCGCCATTCAGTCCATCTTACATCACACCATCTTACATAATTAAAAATTGTCTTTAATGTAAAAGGAAATAACGGACGATTGAATTTACTACTCGCCATTCAGTCCATCTTACATCACACCATCTTACGTCCTTCCCTTATTTCCCAACTACCTCTTTCTTAACGGGAGCCAGTATCCCCGGATACAACACACCATCCGTTTTCAGGTTTAGATTTAAAAGTTTAGCAATTAAAGGAGCGATATCTTCCTGGCCCATTAAAGGTAATACAGTGCCTGTTTTAATGCCCTTACCATAAGCAACAAAGCCTGTTTGAATTTCTTTAAAATCTGTTGGCAGGTAACCATGCGTACCACCACTTACCGGAGCAAGCATATCGCCGGCAGCAGAGGCACCAAAGCTGAATCCCTGATTGGCTGCCAAAGCCATAAAAGCATTTGGATCACCCTGAGCTTTTGTTAAAGCTTCTTTATCCAACACATGGAACATTCTTTGAACGCTTTCCGGAAGTTGATTCAATGCCTGCTTAATTTTCTCTAAGCTTGCCTTATCCTTAGGATCTTTCAGGTGTAGAAAGGCCGAACCTCCACTTTGCTGAAAATAAGCTTTCCAGGCATCTTTATTCTTATCATCATACAAACCTAATTTGGCCAACATAACATTGGGTTTAACCTGTGTGTGGATATCTACAAACCCATGATCGCCCGTGATGATGAAAGTGGTATTCTTGCTAATTCCTGCCGCTTCAGCCGCATCCATAATGGTTTTAACGGCTACGTCAGCACCTGCAACAGCAGATCTAACCTTATCGCCATCGCGCCCCTGCTCATGCTCAAAATGATCTGTCAAAGCAATATGTACTGCTAAGAAAGCAGGTTTATAGCGTTTTAAAATGTAAGCGGCCATCCTCGATTTATTCTGGTCGCTGGTAAAGAAATCAAGCGTAGCACCAAATTCGCCAAACTTACCAATGGCATTATCCTGAACTTCCTGGAAAAGCTCTTTAGGACTTGATTCCTGGAACATGGCTTTGATCTCATCCTTTTTCTCTCCCTTACCTTGCGGAAGAATCACATATTCAGGAAGATTATAATTAATAGGCGCACCTACCGTAACCGGCCAGCTTACCCCTGCGGTGGTTAATCCTGCATCCTTTGCCGCAGTCCAGATGGTGGGTACTTTGATATCCTTATAATACCAAAACCATTTACCCGTAATACCCAGGGGTTCAACTGGGGTATTGTAGTAAATACCATGCTTTGCAGGTAAAACCCCACTCACAATGGTAGTATGAGAAGGATAAGTAACGGTAGGAAAACTTCCCCTTACACCTTCCGCATAAGCGCCAATTTTCATGCCCTGGCGTACATTCACCATTCCCCATAGCGGATCCATATAGAATTCAGGGCGTAAACCATCTATACTAATCAGCACCACATGATTTTCTTGCGCTGGTACATATCCTGTTGAAAGCCACAACAAGGCCGCAAGCGTAATTATTTTTTTCATATAAATTTTTACGCGAAGGTATCTGGATAAGATGGCGTTAAGGTTTTTTAAATATTAAGAAAATATTAATGTAGCTTCCGTATCAGTTATGCTGACCTATGCCGCAGCTAGAAATGTTTTACATTAAGAAGTTAAGGGAAATTAATAAATACCAGTTAACTTATCATAAGTTCTCAATGTTGTACTAGAAACTGCGCTTGTGATATAGTGATGGTACTTTAACATTAAGAAGTTAAGGAAATTAAGAAATACCAATTAACTTATCCTAGGTTCTCAATGTTGTATTAGAAACTGCGCTTATGCTATAGTGATGCTACTTTAACATTAAGAAGTTAAGGAAATTAAGAAATACCAAATAACTTATCCTAGGTTCTCAATGTTGTATTAGAAACTGCGCTCGTGATATAGTGATGGTATTTTAACATTAAGAAGTTAAGAAACATCAAGAAATACCAAATAACTTATCCTAAGTTCTCAATGTTGTATTAGAAACTGCGCCTATGCTATAGTGATGGTACTTTAACATTAAGAAGTTAAGGAAGTTAAGAAATACCAAATAACTTATCATAAGTTCTCAAAGTTGTATTAGAAACTGCGCTTATGCTATAGTGATGGTACTTTAACATTAAGAAGTTAAGAAACATTAAGAAATACCAAATAACTTATCATAAGTTCTCAATGTTGTATTAGAAACTGCGCTTTTGATATAGTGATGCAACTTTAACATTAAGAAGTTAAGGAAATGATGAAATATGCCTTAACTTATCTTAACTTCTTAATATTTTTATTAGAAACTAGAGTTTCCTATTGTTTACAAAATCAAAAAAGTATCTGCGCTTTTGATATAATGATGCTACTTTAACATTAAGAAGTTAAGGAAATGAAGAAATATGCCTTAACTTATCTTTGTTTCATTAGAAACTAGAGTTTCCTATTGTTTACAAAATCAAAAAAGTATCTGCGCTTTTGATATAATGATGCTACTTTAACATTAAGAAGTTAAGGAAATGAAGAAATATGCCTTAACTTATCTTAACTTCTTAATGTTTTATTAGAAACTAGAATTTCTTATTGTTGTACAAAATCAAAAAAGTAACTGCGCTTTTGATATAATGATGGTACTTTTAGATTAAGAAGTTAAGGAAATGAAGAAATATGCCTTAACTTCTTAATGTTTTATTAGAAACTAGAGTTTCCTATTGTTTACAAAATCAAAAAATTATTTCACTGTCCAGTAAGGAGAATCTGTTCTGGCTGTTAAAAGATAATCTTCTATCTTTTTTACAATATCCGGATGAGCCGCTGCCACGTCTGTAGTTTCTCCAATATCTGTTTTCAAGTTGTAAAGTTCCAGTTTATGGTGTCTTTTAACCCCTTTCCAGTTACCATAACGAATGCCTTGCTCAAAGCCCAGTTCAAAGAATTCCCAATATAGAAAACGGTCCTTTTTAACCTTTTCGCCTTTTATAACAGGATATATACTTTCACCATCTGTTTTAAATCCGCCGGTTTTGCCTGCAATTTCAGCAAAAGTTGGCATCATATCGGGGAAGTAGCCAGGTACGTTACTGATTTTAGGGGCATTTTTTATAAAGGGAGCCCAAGCAATAAATGGAATTCTGATCCCTCCATCATACATATCTCTTTTGTACCCTTTGAGTTTTCCGTTTGAGTCAAAAAATTCAGAAACAGCCTTCAGCTGGCTGGTTGGTTCTGATCTTGGTCCGTTATCTGATCCGAAAAAAACAATCGTATTCTCTGACAAACCGCTCTTAATCAGATAATCCTTAACTTTTCCAACCGCCTGATCTAAATAATAAACCATGGCAGCATAAGTCTTCATATCTTCCGGCCAGTCCTTATTTTTATAGATAGCCTGATCCGGTACATCCAGCGGAGAATGCGGATTATTGTAGTTGAGCATTAAAAAGAAAGGCTTTTCGCTATTTTTTTGAGTTTCCAGATAAGCGAGTGCCTCATCTGTACAGATGTTCGTTTCATAATATCCCTTTCTCGCATTTGTATTCGGCGCTACCGTTAAAAGCTTTCCGTTTACATAACGGTGATCGGGCCAGTAAGTGCTTGCATAGGTAGCAGGAATATTAATCAGCCATCCCGAAAATTGATCAAAACCTCTTTGCAAGGGGGTAGCCAACGAGTCGTACCCATCAACATGCCATTTCCCTACCAGTGAAGTATTATAGCCGGCATCCTGCAGCAGGTTTCCAATGGTATAGTCATCCTTGGTTAAGTTGGCTCTGTACACTACATTTTTCCCTTTTTTCCCTGCAAGCCCGCCCTGCTCGGTTGCATTCCCCCGTATGGTAGCATGCCCTGTATTAAGCCCCGTTAGGATAGAGCCTCTTGATGGTGAACAAACCGGAGCACCCGCATAAAAATCGGTAAACCGTGTTCCTTCATTAGCCAATTGATCAATATTGGGCGTAAGGATCTGTTTTTGCCCATAAACACCAACATCTCCATAGCCCAAATCATCAGCTAGAATAAAAACAATGTTAGGTTTCTGTCCAGCCTTTCGCTGTGCTAATAACGCTCCATTATACAAGAGCGATAAACCGATGAGGATTAAACTTTTTCTTATCATTTTACTTATTTAATAGCTGTTGTGCCCGTAAATATAATCTAATTGTAGCCAGGATTTTGAGTGTAAAGCCCTGGGGCAGTTTGAATTTCTGCGGCAGGTACCGGGTAAATGACATAATTAGGTACAATTTCGTTAATCTTGGTAATGGCATCGGCAACTCTCCAGGCATTCATCTGCGAAACGGCCAATCCTTCCCGTACAAGATCATTCCAGCGCAGCCCCTCCCCTAAAAATTCTCTTTGCCTTTCCTGCATCAAAACCGGAATCGTTACATTAGTTAAAGAACCAACTCCAGCCCTTGCCCTTACCCTATTTACACTGGCATCAACATCTGCCTGAGTACCCGCTGCCCCATGAAGAATACATTCAGCCTTCATCAGCAATATATCTGTATAACGCAGTACGATAAAATTAATCGGCCAGTCTCTTCCCGATAAACCCTTTTTGGCTACATCGATATATTTTTTAATAAAAGGGCCAGCAGTATAAGTTGTGGCTACATTGAAAGGATAACGAAGATCTGTTCCGCTAACCGTATTGGTAGTGTAAGAAGTAACCAGACTCTTAGAAACAGGGAAGGTACTTGCTCCATAACCATTGCCATAGCTGTTAGAAATACCGTTACTGGTCCAGTAAGCTACAGGCACCAAATGAGAAGGAAAACCGGCACCATTTAAACTAGAGGCAAACTGTATATCGAAAACAACCTCACTATTATTTTCATTGGTGTAGGAAAAGATTGAGGTATAATTAGAGGCAAAACTATATGGACTTCCCGTAAGTACGGCATCGAATAAAGTAGCTGCCTTATCATATTCATTGCTGTTTAATCCAGGGCCGTTAATGCCATAAGTAGGCCCAGACTTTGTAAGATAAACCAACCCTAATAATCCCTTTGCGGCATAAGATGTGGGTCTGCCCAAATCTACTCCGGTAAAAGTGGGTGGCAAATTGGCTGCAGCAAACTGCAAATCTGATTCTATCAGTGCATAAACATCGGCCACAGGACTTCTTGGAATAGTAGCTACCTCTGCTGCGCTCTTCACTGTTGAAATTAATGGAAGCTGTCCAAAAGTCCTCACCAGAGAAAAATAATAAAATGCCCTTAAAAAACGTACTTCAGCCGTATAACGGGTTGCATTTGCAGCGGTTAGCACACTTCCCTTAGTTTCTAAGGCCGCCAGAACGGTATTTGCATTATAGATTCCGTTAAAATTAGCTTTCCAGGCAGTAGTGATAAATCCTGTAGTGGTGATGCTGGGTGTAAAGTTGTTTATCCCATCCCAATCGCGGTTACCATCTGAGGTTGCATTTAAATTATCGCTGCGCATTTCACTAAGCCATAAAGCCTGACTTGGATAATTACTCAATTGGGAATACACCCCATTTACAGCCTGCAAGAAGTCGTTATTATTGGTAAAAAAATTATCGGTAGCTAAACTCGACTCCGGGGTTTGATTTAATTGTTTCTCGCAACTGCTCAATATCAGTATTGCAGAGAGCAGGGTTAAGTATATTTTCGTTTTCATCTTATTTTACTAAAAGCCAATGTTTATACCAATTGAAGCGGTTTTACTGAGTGGAGCAGAGCCATAATCGCCCGAAATGGCATAACTGGCATCACCACTCACGTTCGTATTTTGTGCCTCGGGGTTTGCACCACCTTTGTATTTATCATGAGAGAAGTAGTTCTCCAATGCGACAAATATCCTGGCAGAGGAAATTCCAGGTGTTTTGATCAGTCCCTTCAGGTTGTAACCTAAAGTGATATTTTGTACCCGAAAGAAATCGCTGGAGTAAACCCAATCAGAAGTTACGTTTGGATAGGTGTAGCTTGCCCCAAGCCTGCCCCGCTGTGCATCTGGATTGGGATTTGCTACCGACCAGCGGTCTCTCCAAACCCCGAGAACGTTAGCCGTTGTACTTCCAGAAAAGTCTATTGCGCGACCAAGGTAAGAAAGGATTGATCCTCCATGCTGACCATACAATTGCACACCAAGGTCAAAATTTCCATATCTAAAGTTGTTGGTCCAACCCCAGGTATATTTGGGAGAAGGTTGTCCGCCAACTACCCTATCGGCAGCACTGATTTTTCCATCGCCATTGCTGTCTACATATTTGGCATCACCAGCTTTTTGCCCCGACACTTTCGCTACCGCAGGATTGGCAATATCGGCTGCAGTTAAAAATCCATCGGTTTTGGTAATGTAATAACTGAATGCAGGAAGTCCTTCTCTCAACAGATATGGGGCGTTACTGCCACTGTATGCAGAAGCAATTTCAATATCGGCATGTGTTGGGCCCAGATCGGTTACCTTATTTTGGTTAAAGGCAATATTGGCACTCATTGACCAGGTAAAATGATCTGTTTTAACGTTTACAGTATTCAATCCGAACTCAAGGCCTTTATTTACCACGGCCCCTATATTTTGTAAACTGGTGCTGAAACCGCTTGCAGAAAGCACTGGCAAGTTCAACAACAGGTCGGTATTCTTTTTGTGATAGGCATCAAAAGTGAAATTGATCCTATTGGCCAAAAGGCTTAAATCCAAGCCCAGGTCATAGGTGTTAGAGGTTTCCCATTTTAAGGCTTTATTTGCTAATCCAGAAACTACCTGACCTGTTGCGGTTGTTGGCGTATTTCCACCAAACACATAGTTTGAATTGACCAAAGTGCTGATGGCATTGTAATCGCCTATATTATTATTGCCCGATTTACCCCAGCTCAATCTCAGTTTTAACTCACTGATGGCCTTAACATCTTTAAGAAAAGATTCTTCTGAAACTTTCCATCCGACAGACACAGAAGGAAAAGTTCCCCAACGGTTTTCGGTTCCAAATTTAGAAGAAGCATCTCTTCTGATGGTACCCGATAAAAGGTATCGATCTTTAAAGGCATATTGAAGTCTGCTATAATAAGAAAACAGGGTATTGTTAGCTGCGGTTGATGTTCCTGTAGTGGTTACTCCGGCCGAGTTGGCAATGGCATTACTTAAGGTTTTGATAATATCGTTGGCAAAGCCTCCTGCTGTTGCCAAACTTACACCTTCTGTATGTACAATGTTGTAGGAAACCCCTGCAATCGCCGAAATCTTATGTACACCCGCAATGGTTGTGGTATAATTCAGGGTATTTTCATTTAGAAAATTTTGTTTCTTGGTTACGGCATAAGAACCCGTAGAATAAAGCCCGGGATTAGTTAACAAGGCCGATGCTGCTCCTACCGTAACCTGATCGGATGTATACCTGGAAGTATTTCTATCTACATTATCATAATTTACACTTGATCTGAGCGATAAGCCTTTAACAATTTGATAATCGGCATATATGGAAGCCAGTAACCGGGAGGTTTTCACTTTATTAATGGCCGTTTCCAGGTAAGCATAAGGGCTGATAAGTCTAGGACTTGCCCAGGTGTAAACGCTATTGCCATAAGCACCAGAATTTAAGCCCGCAGTACTTTCCACTATTGGCACCATTTGCAAGGCATTCATCAACTGGTTATCTTTTCCCTCTCCCGGAGGTGCATTATTAATGGAGTAAGAGGGTGCTAGGTTGATTCCGAATTTAAGTTTCTTACTCGCATTGGCTTCTACATTGGCTCTTATGTCATAATTCTTAAAATTAGAGTTAATTAATGTTCCATTTTGGTTAAGCACATTACCCGAAATAAAGTAGTTTACATTTTCTGAACCGCCACTGGCCGAAACCTCATAGTTTTGATAAGGTGCCTGGGTGAAAATGGCATCCTGCCAGTCTACATAATCAAGTCCGGGGTGGCCGGGCTGTGCCCATCTTGGGTCAGTCATCAATGAGGTGTTGACTGTTCCTGGAGCAAGGCCTAAAATAGCCGCTCTTTCGGCATTGGTTTGGGTAGCCGTTCTGCCAGTACCAGAAGCCACCCACGCATTGTTGGCCAGTTCTGTTGCCTGCACAACCCATTCATCGGCACTGAGCATATCGATTTTTCTCGCTACAGAACTAATCCCTGCATTCGCATTCACACTGATGCGGGGCTTCCCGGCAACACCTTTCTTGGTGGTAATAATTACTACCCCATTGGCGGCGCGCGAACCGTAAATGGCCCCGGCAGCAGCATCCTTTAATACCTGAACACTCTCAATATCGTTCGGATTAAGGTTATCGAGCGGACTATTTGAAATACCGCCAGAAGCATTTTGACTGGCTACATCGAGCGGAAAGCCATCCAATACATAAAGTGGTTCGTTACCTGCCGTAATGGAGCCCGCGCCACGCACCTGAATACTTAAACCTGCCCCAGGGGTACTACTTTGTTGTCTTACATGCACACCAGCCATCTGGCCGATAAGCGCCTGCTCTACCCTGGCAATTGGCTTTTCCTCTACTGCTTTAGCATTAAAGGAGGCTACAGATCCCAGTACATCGCTTTTTCTTTGGCTACCATACCCCACTACCAGTACTTCTTCGAGCCTACTTTGATCTGGATCTAGTTTTACCGAAAGGGGTTGACCTTTGTAAATTACTTCCTGGGTTATATACCCCACATAACTGAAAACTAAAGTAGGTTGAGCCTGCTCGGTGTTTATCTGGAATTCTCCATTGGGATTAGTGGATACCACCTGCGCTGTTCCTTTAACTCTGACGCTTACACCAGGCAAGGCGAGGTTCTTTTCATCGGTTACCTTTCCCGTGATGGTAGTTGCCCTCCATTTTGGAGCAGCTAGGTTGGAAATATTATTTCTGCTCAATGCGGCCACACTGGCTGCATTTGAATAAGAGAGCTTGGTATTTTGTTTCTCGTTGTTTCCTTTTGCTGAGGCCTGTAAAATAGACGAAATCAGGAGAATTCCTGTTAAGCCGGGCAGCATAGATATTTTACACGAGAGGGTGCTATGCGAGTCCTTCCAGGACTTTCCGCTTATTTTCATAATTTATATGGGTTTATGCCAAACCTGAAATTGCAACAAGCATAAGGGATAGATGAAATGCCGGGCAGAATTCATAATTTTAACATGATCATTGAATAAATTGACCGGATGCAACGCCAATTGATCTCCGGTTTAATGGACTGATTTGGGGGAAGGTGCAGCAATGCATTTTCCCTTATTATTTAGCGTAACTATTTTTGGTTTGTACGCTCCTTTCTATACCTCTGCATCATAATTATTAATTTGGTATTTTTCGTAAAACGTTTAAATGTTCAATCCCTCCTATCCCACACTTCCATCCTAGCCAAGATCGTATAGATTTAGGTCTGGATACAATAGTAGAAAGTATTGGCTAGTAGGGTTTCAGCACAATTTCCATTTTGGGTTATTCCGTAGTTAAAACAGACTATGTCGGAATAAAAAGCTGCCTGTTCTGCTGTAAGCACACCCTAATAATGTTAAGTAACAAGCTTAAAAGCAATGGAATTTATTAAATTAAAAAACTGAAAGAGAGATAGTTAATTAACTACAAAATCCTATTCAACAACAGCAACAAGAATGATGGCCAGGTTTATTGGGGAGCGAAATTAGAGCACGGACAGCAGTTTGAATAATCATAACATATAAAGTCTATCGTATTAGTAGACAAAACTATATTATCTTAACATCCCTCACAAACTTTTAACAAATTTTGCGAGATTGATAATTATTTAACTTCCGGCAACGATGGCATAAGGATTTAATGCATTAAAAATTACGCTATTTTCAAAAGAACTGATCTCCAGAAGTCAACAGATATGATCTGTTATTCCTCTTTAGCAATCACATAGTATCAAAGTTGAAAATCAAAAAAGAGGTAAGATCAGAGCTTCGGAAAACATCGTAATTCAGGTTCTCTGCCATCGTTCCTGTGGTTTAACCAGAAGTTCTTAAACAGTTCAGCTTATCATAACGATATAAAATATTTTGAATGTTGGGTAAGTGTTCAACTAAGAAGATTTGAAATAAAGAAATAAAAATGGTCGTAGCGAGATGTTAGCAATGCTATTAACTTAAGGAGAAAACCAAAATGGATTGTCATCATGAGCCTGTCGAAGGGTGATCCATTTTGGTTTTTCTCTACTGGTTGGTGTCCCCACCTGCCAGTCCTTTTATACTAAAATGAATTGTCTTTCGACAAGCTACTATTGACTTTTTTTAACTATTTATTAATAAGATACTTAACTCAATCTGTGTTCCCGTCTTTTCTAGTAGTAGCGTCTCGCGTATGTGTAGGCCACACTGGTACCATTTCCATTGGCTGTAGCCGGGAGGTTAAGATAATTATAGGTTAATACCATTCCATTGCGGCCATCTGTTGTGGCATTGCCATTGGCATCGTATTGGTAAGTGTTAGCAATATTATCTATAGAGCTTAAGCGGTTACCCGAATAATGATATTGGTTTAGAGCCGATCCGTCACGTTTCAACTGCCAGATATTCCCCATCACATCGTAATTCAGGTTCTCTACCATCGATCCATTGGTTTTACCAGAAATGCTTAAACGGTTCAGCTTATCGTAACCATAATTGAATATATTAGCCGTTGGGTTCAGGTTATATACCCAATCCCAGTTTTGGGCAGTAATGTTACCGTTAAAGCCATCGACACCATTTGATAGCCCAATTTCATACTGAACTGGTCACTACTACTATTCGTCATCCAGCCACGCTCATTATAAGCAAATGCAGTGAGCTGCTTATCGTTATGCAGGTGCTTGTTTTTCAGTTGTCCAATCTCGTTGTACTCCAAATGACTCAATGCAATCTCACCCTGGCTATTGATGTTTTCAAATGTGGCAATTTTCCTGCCCACATGGTCATACTCATAACGATTGGCAATGATAGTTGGCGTTCCGTTCCCTGCCCCGGTGTGGCTCCGCGTTCTCGCTGTAAGCTCGCCAATAAAGCTATAGGTATTATCCACAATATCCTTTCCTCCACGGTGGTTATCACTTTTGGTTTGTACTACACGGCCTTCCAGGTCATAGTAGTTAACCGTGAGCAGCATGGTTCCGTTACCCAGATTTCTAACCTTACTGCCCGTAAGCAGACCTTTTACCCGTTTTCCATCTGCCTGCCCACTAACCGGTTGGTCTGTCCCGATCCCAGGAAAGGCATAATCATCATAATAGTTATGATTTTGGACTAGAGAAATAAAAATGGTCGTAGCGAGATGCTGCGACCAGGTTGGAATTTATTTTAAGCTCAAGCGGGACGCTATGCACTAGAACATACTTGCGCTAGAGGGGGTAGTCTCCTCAAGCTCAACTCCAACTCACAAGACTACGGACAGATGGGTGGTCCCTGTATCTACGTAATAGTCCCTGTGCAGTATTGGGTTTCTGTTTGTTAGGCAACATCACCCGAACTAAATCCGCCTCACATACAGTTTCTGTTCGTAAGCCCCCATATTTGCGGCCGACTTCCTTTAGATTCGCAGTCACCCTCAACACCCTTGTCTTAAGCTAACACTTCCTACTGCTAAGCGTGTTCGAGCCTTGAACCCTATAATCGATTGCAATGCCCAGCGCACCTAAAATAAATGCCCGGCAAATACGCCGGGCATTGAAACTATTGTTATTTTCTTACTATAGGGCTAATTAATTACCTTCTTTAGCTCGTTTATAATTATTGCCAATCCCATTCCCGCCAAAATAAGTGCTCCTAAAAAGACCTTCAATTCTGTATAGAATAAGGTATCAATTGCTTTATATTTAAAAAACTTATATTTCCACATTAGAATCACTCCTACAATAAGAAAACAAACACCTACAATGAAAAACTGAATATTCATAATTACTTTTTCTTCAAGATTTCTTCTGAAAACACTGTTGTGGTTTTGCTTACTCCCGTTGCAACCCCTTGAATCACTGCTTCTGCAACGGCGTTTGATCCAGGTGTTCCTTTGGCTACTGCTCTGGTTGCCTTGACACCCGCATCACCTAGACCATCGAAGGCTATTTCAATACCAACTTTTACTCCGTTTTCCATCATTGTCTTTTGATTAAATCCTTCGGTTGCAAAATTGTTCGCTACTTCTAATCCTAATCCAATCTTACCTATCGCTCCACCTACTGCCATGATTTCGGGTTGCCCGGTTGCCAGCCCAATCCCGGTAATGGCATCACCTGTTATTTGGAGTCCGTTGGCAGTATGCTCAATACCGGATTTATTTTTATTAATAAAGGTACCGCCTTTTGTAATAAAAGTTCCATCATTTAAGTCAATAGAGTTACCTTGCTTATCATTTACAGTCCCATTACCATTAAAGCTGAAATTTTCACCTGTAACACTTGATGTTCCTGTTCCGGCTTCGAAAACTTGCGCAACATTGGTATATCCTAATTTTGATGCTTGTTCGGCCGTCTTGACTTCAGCATCGTAGGTTACATACTTCGTTCCAGATTTGGATCGCCACTCAATCCAATCCTTATTCTCCATCCCATCAGGATCAATATATCGAATTGGATTATTAAATCCATAGTTATACGGAGAATATCTTCTCATCTTCTCGGCCAAAGGATCCACCACATTCCACCTGCCAATCACCGGATCGTAAAACCTTGCGCCGTAATCAAACGCCCTTACGCAACTTTTTTACAGTTCACCGAATTCGCTGGCAGCAACTTTTCAGCTTTATAAAGAACGTTCCTTCATGCGTAAAGTTAGTTTTTTGTTCGGGTTTTACAAGAGGGGTAATTTCGTTCTTCGGATAGTTTCTGCGGTAGGTAAGGTTGATCATATGTTGCAGCAAAGATAGCCTCAGAAGGAAAAGCAGTAAAGGGACTTTCGCGGCATAAACGCGCTTAGCCTTTGCGCTCTAAGGCCATTTATTCCACGTTCCCTTGACAGCTCTCCCTTCTTCCGCTTTTGGGGGCTTAACAAATGATCACCCCAGACTTCTATTCTCGTTGGTGCAGATAGAGCGTTTAGGAAGCAAGTTTATGTTTTTGTAACACAAAAACGACTTTAACAGCCCGTTGGTTTGTTCAGCATCCTGCCGACTTCGGAGGCAGGTTTTTCATTAATGTAGACATTAATACATCTTTGCTAAACACCCTTGTGTTTGTTTTTCAGGCTTTGGGTGGCGACCTCTTACTGATGGAAAGTGCGTTGGTTTGAGGGAGGGATTAGAGCGGCTCTTTCTATCAGTAATAGGTTCCAAAGGGGTTTGGGGAATGGAAGATTCCCCAACTATATCCTTGCGAAGCACCCTGCTGCCGCAGGCCTTTGCTTAGGAAATTCCCTGCGGGATTCCTTTTTCGGCCTTGCGGATAGCGCGAAGGCACCAGAGAATTCCCGGAGGATTCTCCCATAGCCCTTAGCGGTAGCTTACGGGCAGAAAAGTAAGGCGCTGCCTAACTTCCGCTTGCTCATTTTTTTACACTTTTATTTTAAGGGGTGGTGTTTGTTCAGAGCTTCTTTTAGATCTTCCAGATTGGTGGTCTGGTAACGCTCCGTAGAGCTCACATAACGGTGACCGGCCATGTACTGCACCGTTCTTAAGTCCTTTTCTTTAAGCCATTCGGTGATCACGCTCTGGCGGATCTGCACCGCATTCTTTACTTTCGGGTTGAGCTTTCTAAGGGCATGGTTTAAGTGCAGCAGGCTGTTCTTTAGGTTTTCTAGGTCATTCCTGCCGGTAAACAAACGCTCTGATCTGCTTTGAAGTTTACCCCTGACCACCAGCACATATTCCTGCAGGTCCAGAATCTGGTCGGGCTGTAAAGCCAGCACCCTGCCATTGTTTTTGTTTACCGCAGGAACGTGGATCCTGCCTTCTCTTAGCTTTAAGTGTTCCGGCCGGAGTATTTCCAGTTCCTCCCTGGTCAAGCCCTGGTAGACCAGCAGTCCCAGCATCACTTTATTGCGGTGGGTACGTTCGTCTCTGATCTCATAGCTTTCATAAAGTTGATCCAGTTCCGCCTTTTCCAGCAGGTCATTCGGCACCGTTCGTATACTCCCTTTCAGGCTGATCCCGGCAGCAGGGTTGTAACTGATCTGTTCCTGTTTTTGCAGGTAGCTGAAGTAATACCTGACGGCCAGCAACATCCGGTTTACCAGGTTAACGCTATTGTTCTCCTTTTTCTGATGGTCTGCATAGTCAAGGATATCATTGTAACTGACTTGTACAAGGATCACATTTTCTATGGCCAGCCAGGCTAAAAAGTAACTCACATACTTCCGGTGCTGATAGATGGTATCGGGTTTCAAGCCCTGTTCTTTTAGATATTCTTCAAAGCTGTTCATTTACAATATGGGTATAGATCTGCGTACTTTCCAGGCTGCTATGGCCTAAGAACCGCTGGATCTGTTCCAGCTTCATACCAGATTGTAAGAGATGCGTAGCAATACTGTGGCGCAAGGTGTGTGGGCCGATTGGCTTCTTTATCCCTGATGCTGACCGTAGTTTCTGCATCCGCTCAAAAGCGGTCTTTAACCTTTTTCCGTTTGCGTTCAGTAATAATGCCGGTTCCTTTTTGCCGTTCAGCAGGTAAGGCCTGGAGAAGTTCAGGTAGTATTCCAGGTCTTTTTTATTGCTCCCGGTCAAAGGAACATACCTTGCTTTATAACCTTTGCCTTTTCGCACCAGCACCAATTCTTTTTCCAGCAGGATATCATCTATGTTTAAGCTCAGTCCTTCGCTTTTCCTCAAACCACAACCGTAATACAGGGTCAGCAGTGCCCTGTCCCTTAACCCCAGGACACTTTCTGTAGTCGCTTCGTACAGCCTGGTGATTTCCTTTTTAGTGAGTACGCCTTTGATATTGCCGACCTTGCCTTTGATCTGCACTTTCACTGAAAAGCTTTCCTGCCCGCTCTCCGCTAAGTACCGGGCAAACTTGCGGATCACTTGAAGGTGTTTGCGGATGTAGTTTAGGCTCAATGTGCCTGGTTTGGTTTTACAGGGCTGCTCACTTAAGACCTGCAGGTAATTTTCAAGGTGGCTTTCTGTGATGCAGATAATGCTGTTACAGTCATTTTCTTCCAGGAAGACCAGGAACGCCTTTAGCATCACAGGCATGTCCCGCTGGCTGGTGTGGTCAAAGTTCAATATCCTTAACCATTCTCCAAAGCCTGCGTGTAAACGGATATAGAGCGGGTTTTTCATTTATTATTATTTTCTCTAACTGTACGTTTTTTACTTACCCTGGGTTACTGCCTCTTTCCTGCTGTCTTTCTGCACTTTAAATAACCCATCAGGCCTTTGGGATACTGTTGGGTTACGGGATACTGATTTGATATTTTCAAGGATGCAGCTGACCAGCATTCTGCTGCTCTGCTGCAAACTCTCCAGATCATTCCAGCGCTGTACCTTGTATTCAAAGCCTTTATAGCGGTTACCACGGGTGATCTTGATATAGCCCATCCTTTCCAGCTCGTACAAATAACGTCCGATGCTGCTGGGGGTAAGCCTAAAGGCCGATCGGATCTCCTTGCTGTAAAAACTAACGTTCTCGCTCTCGGTATCTTTTTCTTTTAGGTAGCCTTTCAGCTTTTCAAAGAAGCTCCGGCAGGCATCATTCAGCTCGTCACTTTTCTTTAGCAGGGTAGTTTCAAGCAACGTAAAAGCAGCTTCCACATCTTCCAGTGTACTTTCAATGTATTGCTCCCCCGTATCCGTATCGGTTTTCAGTGTACGCTGGTACTGATGGTAATAAGTAATGGTCTCGGTAAACAGCAACAGCAGTAACATCGTTCTTCTTGGCTTAAAGACCTCTTCCGGCAACTGTAGAAAGGTGGCGTAAGGATTTTTAACGGTAATCGGCTTTAAGATCCGCTGCACGTTTTTGACCTGCTCTTTCAGCTTATGCTGTCTGGATTCATCAACCTGCCCCGCACTTAGCTTTCTTTGGTACTCCATGATCTTTTTATCCTGCTCGATACTATTGTCCATATACAGCAATATGCATCGGTTCGCATTGTCTTCATACAATTGTTCCCTGGTGGTACATCCTGATACACAGACCGGCCCCTCTACATTCAGCGTTACCGTTTTCAGGTTGCCTTTATTGTCTTTCAACGTGACTGTTTTACTGATCTTACGCTTGCTTTGCAGCTCCCGTAAGGGATACAATACGCTTTCCGCCCCGTCCAGATCTTCGATCAATAACAACTTGTGTTTCAATTCTTCCCTGCCGAAGTAATAAAAAGCATTGCTGGACAGTGAAGTAATTTCCAGTTTATCCTCCTCGGGCATCAGTTCTGATACTTTCTCCTGAAGCCAGGTCTTGCCGGTGCCGGAGGCACCCAGGCACATCAGGTGCAAAGGCGTATGCCGTTTACGGCTCGTATAGGCCAGGTAAGCGATCAGGCTATTGTTTTCTTCCCCGATCAGCCCGCTATCGGCAATGACCTGTTTGGTGCGCCCTAACAGGTTCGGGGATTTCAGAAAAGTGATGGCAGCTTTGCGCTCGGCCTCGCTTAACGTTCTTTTCTCCGGTTGTTTCGGCTTCATGGATTCCAGGCGTTCCGACCGGTAGTTTTCCAAAGCAGTGATCAGGTTGTTAACCACTGCGCTGGTTTCACT
>NZ_FOGG01000063.1 GCF_900111155.1 Pedobacter rhizosphaerae
GATTGAGGCATTTAGCATCTCTGATAAATGTTTCTTCTCCTGTAATCGCGCTTACTCTTGACAGAACTCATTCAGATCTCCCGGGGTAAAACAATCTACTTCCTATGGATGTGGCCCCTGTATTTACGTAATAGTCCCCGTGCAGTATTGGGCTTCTGTTTGTATGGCAACATCACCCGGACTAAATCCGCCTTATATACAGTTTCTGTTCGTAAGCCCCCATATTTGCCGCGGACTTCCTTCAGATTCGCAGTCACCCACGACACCCTTGTCTCTAGCTAACACTTCCTACTGCAAAGCGTGTTCGGGACTCTAACCCTATAGTCGATTGCCATGCCCGGCGCACCACAAAAAAAAGCCTGATTTATAAAAAACCAGGCTTTAATAACTTTTTATGTTAATCTCCTTTACAACTTAATTTCTTCATCTTTTGAGGAGATAAAGTGAAATTCGGTTAAGTAATATGAAGATTGTGCTTTTACTTTAACCCATTGGCCATATTTAAAGAACCAACGGCGTTGTAAACTGAAAATACCTTTTGTAATAAAGGCTTCAATGTAAGGATGCACACAAAGTGTGATACCTTTTTCATTTTGCTCTCTTAAAATATAATTGAGGTTATTTTCAATATCATCCATTAAAACAATACTTGCTTTAATTTCTCCAGTCCCGTCGCAGGCTGGACATTTTTCTACCGTCACGATATTCATTTCCGGACGTACACGTTGTCTGGTGATTTGAACCAAACCGAACTTACTTGGAGGTAAAATCGTATGCTTAGCTCTATCTAACAACATCAATTCCCGAAGATGATCAAATAATATCTTACGGTTTGCTGGCTTGTGCATATCGATAAAATCGATTACCACAATACCGCCCATATCACGCAAGCGCAACTGACGGGCAATTTCTTTAGCCGCCTCCTTATTTACCTGTAAAGCATTATCTTCTTGATTCTCTTTACTTGCAGTGCGGTTTCCACTATTCACATCTATAACGTGAAGTGCTTCGGTATGTTCTACAACTAAGTAGGCTCCACCGGGTAAGTTTACAGTTTTGCCAAAAGCATTTTTGATTTGCTTTTCTACTCCAAAATGATCGTATATCGGTTCTTTCTGCTTGTATAACTTCACAATTTTCTCCATTTCGGGAGATATATCGTGAACATAAGAACGGATATCATCGTAAAGCTCTGGAGTGCTTACGTAAACGTTTGTAAAATCAGGATTCAGAATATCACGTATCAACGTAGATGATCTGTCCATTTCGCCCCAAACTCTCTTTGAAGGCTCGGCAGTTGGAAGTTTCTTGATGAAGTTTTCCCACTTGGCAATCAGATCTAAAAGATCTTTCTGCATCTCGGCAACCCCTCTGCCTTCTGAAACGGTTCTGATAATTACCCCAAAATTTTGAGGTTTAATACTTTCGATAATCTTCTTAAGTCGATTACGCTCCGTATTACTTTTTATCTTTTTAGATATGGATATGGTATTGGAGAATGGCACCAGTACCACATACCTGCCGGCAATTGATAGATCGGAACTTAAACGCGGACCCTTGGTTGAAATAGGCTCTTTGGCAATTTGTACCGGTATGAGCATATTTTTAGACAGTACATCAGATATTTTCCCGGCCTTATTAATATCAGCTTCGAGTTTTAAATTATCTAATAATGTGCCTGTAACCGAGCCATTACGCTTGATCTTCGTTAGCTTAATTAAAGATTGTACCTGAGGGCCCAAATCAAAATAATGCAAAAAAGCATCCTTTTCATAACCAACGTCCACAAACGCAGCATTCAAACCAGGCATAATCTTTTTTATGCGGCCCAAATAAATATCGCCTACAGCGTAATTATTATTGATTTGTTCTTTATGAAGCTCAACAAGTTGTTTGTCTTCAATCAACGCTATGGTAACTCCGGCAGGAGTCGAATTGATAATTAATTCTTTTACCAACAGCTACAGATTTAAGGCTTTCGCCTATTAAACAAATGGATAGTAATTAAGAAAAACATTGATGTAGCCTAAATCATATAATTTAAAATCATATAAAAGTATTTAAACCTCGCAGTAGAAACTGCGAGGTTTAACAAGCTATATCAAAATAAGAAATTATTTTTTCTTATGTCTGTTTTTTCTTAAACGTTTTTTCCGTTTGTGCGTAGCCATTTTATGTCTTTTTCTTTTTTTACCGCTTGGCATAATTTTAAGTTTTAAATGTTTTTATTAATCTGTTATTAATTTTTATTTTTTAGTTCAGCAACCTTCTTATCTATAAACGAAGACAGTGTTGGGTTTGCAGCTAATTTTTTCGATTTCAAATAAGCGTCTACCGCTTCTTTATTCCGGTCTAAACTTTCCAGGGCAGTACCCAGGTAAAAATAGGCCTCCGGACTTGGTTTGGTTTCAATTACGGTATTAAAACGCGGAATTGCTTTATCAAACTGGCCCGATTTAATAGAGAACATACCTAAATTCATGTTGGCTTTAACGTTCTTAGGTTCCTTAGCAACTACTTCCAACAACATTGCAATTCCTTGCATTGGTGCCCCTAAGCCGTTTACAATGGTAACGCCTAATCCTGTTTTCGCTTCAATGTTTGAAGGATCCTTCTCTAAAGCATTTTTAAAAGATGTATTGGCTTTCTGTAATAAAACAGGCTGCGCAACACTATCTTGTGTGCTTTCAAACGCTTTTAAGAAACGGTTTCCAGATGCCAACCAATTTGTTGCGGTAGGCTCTCCTTGTGCAACTACTTCTAAATAAAGCGCCGAAGGTGTAATCTGCTCCACATCATCCCATTTCTGAGCCAATTGTTTCGCAAATACGATTTTTTCAGCCGCATCAGCATTTTTAAAACTTCCTTCTAAAACAGTAATATCTGCAGCTAAATTCTTATTAATGATATTTTTCGCAGCTGTTGAGGCAGTTTCTATGCTAATAGAAGCAGAAGAAGCTGGTTGTTGCGCTTCGGCCATCTGGCCAGAAGCAGGCATTTTTCCATTTTCTTCTGTCGGCTTAACTAAACCTTTTATATCTCTGGTGAATAAAAAAGCAACTAGCAATAAAATCGCTCCGATAATGATGATTTGTTTTGATCTGATGCTGCTATTCACTTCTTAAGATTTTAAGCTTCTACTTTGATTTTTTTTGAATTACTTTTCACTTTGTCTACAAATACTTTTGCTGGTTTAAAGCTAGGTACAAAGTGTTCAGGGATAATTATTGCAGTGTTTTTTGAGATATTTCTTGCAGTTTTCTGCGCTCTCTTCTTAACAACAAAGCTTCCGAAGCCTCTTACGTAAACATTTTCTCCGCCGATCATGCTGGTTTTAATAACCTTGAAAAATGCCTCAACTGTTTCCTGTACATCAACCTTCTCAATTCCGGTTTTTGTTGATATTTCTGAAATAATATCTGCCTTAGTCATATTTTATTGTTTATATATATTGTGTTTTAATATTTATAACTGTTTTGGGGTTGCAAAAGTATTGCTTTTTAATGAGATAGGAAAATAAAAGATGATTTTTTTCTCAGCCATCGTATCACCGAAATGCAAGTTTTTTTATTAAACCAAGAATAACACCGTAATTTGCAACAATGGCATTCCAAAAAGAACTTATAAATTGGTATCAAACAAACAAGCGAGATTTGCCCTGGAGGCACACTACTGATGCTTATACCATCTGGTTATCAGAAATTATTCTCCAGCAAACCAGGGTTGAACAAGGCCTGCCATACTTCAACCGATTTTTAGAAAATTTCCCTACTGTTTCTGATTTTGCTTCAGCTTCTGAGACCCAGGTTTTGAAACTTTGGCAAGGATTGGGCTATTATTCCAGAGGTAGAAACATGCATGCTACTGCACAAATTGTAGTCAATAACTTTAAAGGAATCTTCCCTACGTCACACGATGAGCTCTTAAAATTGAAGGGTATTGGTGAATATACAGCTGCTGCAATCTCGTCATTTTCTTCCGCCGAACCACGCGCAGTAGTAGATGGAAACGTATTTAGAGTATTATCCAGATATTTCGGTATCGCCACTCCGATTAACTCTCCCGCTGGAAAAAAAGAGTTTTTTCAATTGGCAAATGAACTTTTATTTTTACCTGATCCGGCAACATATAACCAGGCTATCATGGAATTTGGTGCAGTCCAGTGCAAACCTAAATCGCCAAATTGTGGCATATGCCCAATAAATATGGATTGTTTTGCCTTTAAAAATCAAAAAGTTAAAGACCTCCCTGTAAAACTGGGAAAGATTAAGCAAAAACATCGTTTTTTTAACTACTTTATCCTTCAGAACAATGATGAGATTCTGGTCAGAGAACGACAGGCAGGAGATATCTGGCAGCATTTATATGATTTTCCATCAATAGAAACAGCAGAAGCCGTCACCATTTTCGACCAGGAATTTCCCAAAAGGGCTCAGGAGGAGTTTGGTAGCACGGCAATTTTCACACATATTACCAGCAAAAAACACATTTTAACACACCAAATTATACACTTGCAATTTTTTGCATTAAAAAATTATATATTTAACTTTAATAAGCGAAAGGAACTTAATTGGGTTTCTTTAGATACCTTAGATGAGTTGCCGCAACCGAAAGTTATTCACGATTTTATTCAGGAATACTTTCATAGTAAAAGATGAAGTAACTAATCATCGAAGTGTAACCATTTAGAAATTAAAAAACTAACCAAAAATATTTATGTCTGGGATTAACAAAGTTATTTTAGTAGGGCACTTAGGCAAGGACCCTGAAGTACGTCATTTAGAGGGCGGTGTTACCGTTGCAAGCTTCCCATTAGCCACATCAGAAACTTACAACAAGGATGGAAAAAGAGTAGAACAGACCGAATGGCATAATATTGTTTTATGGCGAGGCCTTGCTGAAGTAGCCTCAAAATATCTTCAGAAAGGAAAACTTGTTTATATTGAGGGAAAATTAAGAACCAGGTCTTTTGAAGATAAAGAGAAGGTTAAAAAATATGTAACTGAAATTGTTGCGGAGAACTTCACCATGCTGGGTAGAAAAAGCGATTTTGAGCAAGGCCCAAGTGCTACTCCAATTGCTGCTCCGGTTAACGATACTAAAATAGAGGATGAATTTACCATAGGCCCCTCTGATGAAAATGGAGACCTTCCGTTTTAAAAAGGCAATGTAAGACTAATAAAAAAGGCTTCAAATTTAAATTTGAAGCCTTTTTTTGTTTTATTCAACTGTAACTGACTTAGCTAAGTTTCGTGGTTGATCTACATTACAACCTCTCATTACTGCAATGTGGTATGACAGTAGCTGTAAAGGTATGGTGGCTAAAAGCGGTAAAAATGCTTCATTTGCATCTGGAATTTCGATGCAGTAATCTGCCATTTTCTTCACTTCCACATCACCTTCGGTTACAATAGCAATCACTTTTCCTTTTCTTGCTTTCACCTCCTGAATGTTACTAATTACCTTTTCGTAAGATGAATTTTGAGTAGCGATAAATACTACTGGCATTTCTTCGTCAATTAAAGCGATAGGGCCGTGCTTCATCTCGGCGGCAGGATAACCTTCGGCATGAATATAAGAGATCTCCTTAAGCTTTAAAGCACCCTCTAGTGCCACAGGAAATCCGCTACCCCTACCTAAGAATAAACAGTTTCTGGAATCTTTAATTTTTTCTGAAACCTCTTTGATAATATCATTGGATTCGAGCGCGGTTTGAATTTTATCCGGAATCTCATTTAGTTCCGTTAAAAGCTCGATAAGTTTAGAAGTTGTAATGGCTCCACGTTGTTGTGCCATATAAAATGCCATTAAAGTTAATACCGTAACCTGAGCGGTGAAAGCTTTTGTTGATGCTACACCTATTTCTGGTCCTGCGTGTGTATAAACCCCTGCATGAGACAATCTAGGGATAGAAGCACCGGCAACATTACAAATACCGAAAATAGTAGCACCACGCTCTTTTGCCATTTCAATAGCCGCCATGGTATCTGCTGTTTCACCCGACTGTGAAATAGCAATAACAACATCTTTTTCAGTAATAATCGGATTGCGATATCTGAATTCTGATGCATATTCAACTTCAACCGGGATTCTGGCATATTCTTCAATGAGATATTCGCCTACAAGACCAGCATGCCATGAAGTTCCACAGGCTACAATGATAATTCTATCAATGTTTTTAAGCTTATCTGCAAATTCTTTTATTCCACCTAGCTGAACTTTACCTTCCTCCGGGTAGATACGGCCGCGCATACAATCTCTTATCGATCTTGGTTGCTCGTAAATCTCTTTGAGCATAAAGTGATCAAAACCACCTTTCTCCAGCATTTCCAATTTCAGCTCAAGCTCCTGAATCAATGGTGTTTGAACAACATTATCCAATTGCTTTACTAATAGATCATTTTTAGTAACTAGAGCAATCTCATTATCCTTTAAATAAATTACATTTTTAGTATATTCAATGATAGGGGTAGCATCTGAAGCGATAAAATATTCGCCTTTACCTACACCAATAACCATCGGACTACCCTTTCTCGCAGCAATTAACTGATCTGGATTTTCTTTATCCATGATTACGATTGCATACGCTCCGCTAACTTCATGTAAAGCTAAACGTACGGCCTCCAATAAATCAATTTGCTCTATTTTTTGAATCTCTTCGATTAAATGAATTAAAACCTCAGTATCGGTATCACTTTTAAATTGATGTCCGCGACCTATCAGCTCTTCCTTTAACGTAGCATAATTTTCTATGATACCATTATGAATGATGGCTAATTTATCATTATTAGAAGTATGCGGATGGGAATTGCGATCTGATGGTACACCATGCGTTGCCCATCGGGTATGTCCCATACCAATTGTACCACTTCTGTCCTGATCTGCAGCAAAATCTTCCAAGACGGCTACTTTACCCGCCTTTTTATATATATGTTGTCCGCTGTCGTTAATCAGCGCGATACCAGCACTATCATATCCGCGGTATTCTAGTCTTTTCAGACCCTTTAATACAATCGGCCAAGCTTCTCTATAGCCGATATAACCTACAATTCCACACATGTTTAAGATGATTGTTTATTGGCCGAATATACAAAACAAACGTTTGTTTTAAAGCGCATTGTAAAATTTTGGATAAAAAAAAAGCCTGTCAAAATTTGACAGGCTCAGTTAAACGTTTTACTTCGACTAATTAATCTTAGTATAGAAGATATTCAATTTCATCTTATTGGTAGTATTAGTATTCGCACCTATAACAGATCTTCCAGCCATTGCACCAGTTGGTGTAATTTGAAACTCTGTTAAAGAAGTTGGCGCGATGAAAGTACCATAATCTACCAGTTTTTTATCTATTAAATCCTGAACGTAACTGGTTACAATAAATACATACCTGTTTTGTACAGAATCATAATAACCTCCAAAAACAGCATCAGTAATTGTATTTGTCCCTAAGGTACCAGCTCTTTGATCTGTTGCTGAGGTTTCGCGATCTGGCAATTGAGCTGGTTGTTCTGCTATATCCCATCTGTAAAGTGATAATCTTTGCGCAGCACTAAACGGATAGGCGTAGGTAGCATTGCTTAAAGGAACAACCAATTCAGCACGGTTCACAACAACCTTTCCATAAGTATTAGAAAAGTTAGCTAGATTAGGAAAAGAGATTTTAGTTTTTAAACCAGCCAGCCCTTGTAAATAATTCACAGTGTATTGTGTTGAAGGATTATCCAACTGCGTTTTAACATCCGTACCTGTATAATCATGCTTAATATTTGATGTAACAATACTGGCATTACTATTTGCAGATCCTATTGGGAAAATTGTAGATAAAGTATCAATCCCATTGGAAGTGTTAGGCTTTTTATAAACCAACTGCAAATAAGAGTTTGAAGCAGCAAAATCAATAAAGGCTACACCACCAGTACCTGTTGAAGAAGTTTTATTTACTTCAGCATACAATCCTTTAAATGCATCAATAAACTTAGGTGTGGAAGCGGTTACAGTAGATGACAGGCCTAAAATATTGGACTGAATAAAAGCTTTGTTCAGGGGAATCCTAATTTGAGCAGTCATGGTTCTTAAGGTATCAGCCTTAGCCGCCACAATTTCATAAACCTTTATTGGTGTATTAGGGTAAATTTTATTGTTAAAATTACCTAACAAGGTAGCATTATGTGCCTGAACATCAGAACTCTTATAATTGGTAATTTTATTGGTTAACTGATACACATCAATACTATATCTTGAGGTCGTGGTATCTCCATAAAATTGTTTTCCTAAGTTCAATACCAATACTGCAGAATCTAATGTGGATGAAGTTCCAAAATCGGGAGCTGTGCTTGGCGGTATTACAGTCATTGCAATGCTAGACTCTGTTTTTCCAAAAATAGGGTCAACAATATATCCAAGTGGGTGTGCCGAAAGTGCAGCAGTTGAAGTAATAGCAGACTCCTGTATTGTTCGGGAAGTAATGACCTGATTATCAACCAATGTACCTTGAATAGCAGTACCTGGATCAACATCTAAACCAACACCATCGGGATTTTTACACGATGCAAAAAGAAAAAGACCTATCAACAGGGTTAATAAGTCTTGTTTAGTAAATTTCATATATAAATTAATAATACCTAATTAAGCAACTGAAACCAATTCATCATTTGAAATTTCTTCGTAAAAAGTATAGAAGTTTTCAAAATTTTCGGTTAAGTTATAAGCTAATGTTGGCTTATTGGAATCTTTAACAAATTTTAACACATCTTTGTCCAGGTTTTCATCACCCAGAACAACTGCATCAGCATGAGTAACAGCGCCAATATGCATGCTATTGATATCTGAAGGTTCAAACGCTTTGGTGTCTGCTTCAGTCATATTAGCCATTACAGCTTTCTTCGCAAAATCGGCATTTAATTTCTCTGTAAAACCATCTTCGTAAACAGAATAAACTACTCTCGAATTTTTGAAAGTAGGGTCATTTTTGTAGGTGGTTTTAATATAAGCAGGAACCAATGAACTCATCCAGCCGTGGCAATGAACGATATCCGGGGCCCAGCCTAATTTTTTAACCGTTTCTAACGCACCTTTACAGAAAAAGATTGTACGCTCATCGTTGTCATCAAAGAATTTTCCGCTAGCATCTCTGAATACCTGCTTGCGTTGAAAATATTCTTCATTATCCAAGAAATAAACCTGCATACGTGCGGCCGGGATAGAAGCTACCTTTATGATTAAAGGGTTATCATTGTCATCAATAATGATGTTCATTCCAGACAAGCGTATTACTTCGTGTAAACGATTTCTTCTCTCGTTAATGTTCCCAAACTTCGGCATCAAAATGCGGATTTCAAATCCTTTTTCTTGCATTGCTTGAGGTAATTGGCGAGTAATTTCAGAAATTTTAGTAAGCTCGAGGAAAGGCGACATCTCGTGTGTAACAATCAGCAGCTTCGTTTTTGCCATCTCCATATTTTGAAAAAATATTAAGTTAAATAAAAGATAATGAGCTGCAAAGATAAGAATAATAATACTATTTATCAATATAGCAAGCATTTGTTTGCTTTCGTTTAGATTAATTTACACCTTTACGCCTTTAATTTAGAAAGCCAAAATTGGAAATTTTTAAAACCAAATCGGCGCTCAAAGATTACTTGGCGCCTTTAAAAAAAACAGGGAAGAAAATTGCCCTTGTACCTACCATGGGTGCCTTACACAACGGGCACATTTCATTGATCAAACTGGCACAACAACATGCTGACATCATTATCTGCAGTATATTTGTTAACCCTACTCAATTTACAGATCCAAAAGACCTAGAGAAATATCCTCGTCCAATAGAACACGATCTGGCCATGCTGAATGAAGCAGGTTGCCAGGGTGTGTTTATGCCCAATGTAGCTGAAATGTATCCCGACGGAAAAGATGAAAATTGGCACATTGACCTTGGAAAAGCAGAATTTTTATTAGAAGGGGCCTTTAGGAAAGGACATTATCAGGGGGTAACCCAAATTGTGAAGAAGCTTTTTGACGCAGTTGAACCCGATATTGCCATGTTTGGACAGAAAGATTTCCAACAGGTACTCATGATTAAAAACATGCTGGCTCATTTTAAATTGCCTATCGAAATCATTACCTGCCCAATTATTCGAGAAGATGATGGCTTAGCCATGAGTAGCCGTAACATCCACTTATCTCCCCAAGATAGAATCCATTCTCTTGTGCTCAGCAAGTCGCTACAATTTGTAGTAGATCATTTCCAGGAATACAATTTAGCCGATCTTGAAGAAAAAGCTAAGGCCTTTTATAATGATATTGATGGCGTAGAACTTGATTATTTCACTATAGCCAACGGAAACAACCTTGAACCTGCCCAAAACAAAGAGGAAGAGAACCTGGTCGCACTTGTAGCTGCAAAAGTTGGATCGACAAGATTGATTGATAATATGATTATAAAATAGTATCGAGTATTTAGTATCAAGTATCAAGATTGATTCCAGAGCCGTTTAATAGGATTAGAGATCTCGTGTATTTACTAACGACTAGCCGTTTTAGCAGCTAAGCATCTTGTCTATATACTAACGACTAAATACTCTGTACTTAGAATAGTATCAAGTAGGTAGTATCGGGTATCAAGACTAATTTCAGAGCCGTTTTAGGAGCTAAGCATCTTGTCTATATACTAACGACTAAATACTCCGTACATAAAAATAGTATCGAGTAGTTAGTATCGGGTATCAAGACTAATTTCAGAGCCGTTTTAGCAGCTAAGCATCTTGTCTATATACTAACGACTAAATACTGTGTACTTAAAAATAGTATCGAGTAGGTAGTATCGAGTATCAAGATTGATTTCAGAGCCGTTTAATTGGATTAGAGATCTTGTCTATGTACTAACGACTAAATACTGCGTACTTAAAATAGTATCGAGTAGTTAGTATCGGATATCAAGACTAATTTCAGAGCCGTTTAATTGGATTAGAGATCTCGTGTATGTACTAACGACTAGCCGTTTTAGCAGCTAAGCATCTTGTCTATATACTAACGACTAAATACTCTGTACTTAGAATAGTATCAAGTACGTAGTATCGGGTATCAAGACTAATTTCAGAGCTTTTACCTTTTACTTTGTGCTTGTAGTCGGTAATATAGAATGCAGAGTTTTTGGTAATTAGGAATACAGTATTTTTGGCAAGAATGGTGCAGAGAAAATGGCACTAACAAATACAGAGTCCGATTCAAAAGTAGGTTAATATTTTTATGTTTCAAAGAAAGTTTTCCGGTTCTGTAACCTGAAACTTTCTCCGGTAAGGTTAACCACTTCACACTTAAAAAGCAACCTGTCTAGCAGTGCCGTAGCAATGACTTCATCCTCCAGCATTTTTGCCCATTCTGTTGGTTTTTTGTTCGTAGTAACTACAATTGAAGTTGACTCATAAACGTGGTTTATAAAGTTGAAAAAGGCCACTGCCATGTT
>NZ_FOGG01000051.1 GCF_900111155.1 Pedobacter rhizosphaerae
TACCGTAAGTTTCAATGCAGGTTTCGTACAGCTTTTCAAAATATAATGGTTCAATAACTGAAAGTCTTTCGCTAATTGAACTAAAACTAATTTTCTCACTTTTCCTATCGGCGTTCAATAATTTGAATGCAATGGATTCATAGGCAGATTCCATCGTCCTTAAACTATTGTCCTTAAAACAGAGAATGCAATGGAGCAATAGTTTGAAAACAAGCTCACCCTGAAGTTTCTTGGAATACCTATTCACATTTGTGGATAAGGCAAGTTCGGTTAACCTCTCTTCTGGCAATAATGAAAGTAGTTGACTGATTTCCATGAGGAAAAATAGGCACTAATCATCCTTGGCCTAAATGAAAATTATCAACTTATGGGGAGAAATAAAATTCTTCCGAACACTTATGGTGACTCACGGACCATGAAATAATCGCCATGGCTCGTGGGTCACGAGCGATGGGTTAGGGGAGCAATAAAGATTACTGACGATGGTTCGTTGGACACGAACCATGGTAATGAAAAAATCGTATATTTGATATTACCCATGAAATTTAAGATCACGTCAGAATATCAGCCGACTGGCGACCAGCCCGGCGCAATAAAACAATTGGTAGAAGGTGTTAATGCCGGAGAGCATTATCAAACGCTTTTGGGGGTTACCGGTTCCGGTAAAACCTTTACTGTAGCCAATGTTATTGAGCAAACTCAGAAGCCAACGCTAATCCTCAGCCACAATAAAACCCTTGCCGCGCAGTTGTATGGCGAGTTTAAGCAGTTCTTTCCCGAAAATTCGGTCAACTACTTTGTTTCTTATTACGATTATTATCAGCCAGAGGCATTTATCGCTTCTAGCAACACCTATATTGAGAAGGATTTAAGCATTAACGAAGAGATAGAGAAGTTGCGTTTGCGTACCACTTCTTCGCTCATGAGTGGGAGGCGCGATATCATTGTTGTGTCTTCAATATCCTGTATTTATGGTATGGGGAATCCTGAAGACTTCTCCAGAATGGTTTTTCGTTTTGCAGTGGGTTTGCGAATTTCTAGAAATGCTTTTCTTCACAGTTTGGTAGAAATCTTATATGCCCGCACCACTACAGAATTTAAACGTGGAACATTTAGGGTAAAGGGCGATACGGTTGATATTTTTCCAGCTTACCTGGATTATGCCTATCGGATATCCTTTTTTGGCGATGACATTGAAGAATTATCCGCTATTGATCCGGTGACTGGTAAAACCATCGAGAAGATGGAAGACATGGCCATTTATCCGGCCAATTTATTTGTTACTCCTAAAGACAGGTTCACTCAATCTATCTGGGGTATTCAGGAAGAGCTTGAAATCCGTAAAAACCAGCTTATTGCCGATAAACATCTGTTGGAAGCCAAACGCCTGGAAGAAAGAACCAATTTCGATATCGAGATGATGAAAGAGTTGGGTTACTGCTCCGGTATTGAAAATTATTCACGTTTCTTTGATGGCCGTTCACCAGGTATGCGTCCTTTCTGCTTGCTGGATTATTTTCCGGAAGATTACCTCATGGTGATCGATGAGAGTCACGTAACGGTACCGCAAATTAGAGCCATGTATGGTGGTGACCGATCTCGTAAACTCTCGTTAGTGGAGTACGGTTTCCGTTTGCCAGCTGCTTTAGATAACAGACCCCTAAACTTTAATGAATTTGAGGGTTTAGCTCCGCAAACCATTTATGTAAGTGCTACACCTGCTGAATATGAATTGGAGAAATCGGAAGGGGTTGTGGTAGAGCAGGTTATTCGTCCTACAGGATTGTTGGATCCAATAATAGAGGTACGCCCGGCAATTAATCAGGTTGATGATCTTTTAGATGAAATAGACCTGACGATTAAAGATGGGGGGAGAATCTTAGTCACTACGCTAACTAAGCGTATGGCCGAAGAATTAACAAAATATCTAGACCGCCTAAACATTAAGACCCGCTACATCCACTCGGAAATTAAGACGCTGGAACGGGTAGAGATTTTAAGGGGATTACGCTTAGGGGAATTTGATGTTTTAGTAGGGATTAACCTTTTGCGGGAGGGACTAGATTTACCTGAAGTTACCCTGGTGGCTATTTTAGATGCAGATAAAGAAGGTTTCTTACGTTCGGAGAAGTCCTTGATTCAGACTATTGGACGTGCCGCCCGTAATGATCGGGGTCGCGTAATCATGTATGCTGATGGCATGACCGATAGTATGGAGAAAACCATCGATGAAACCAACAGAAGAAGAGAAAAACAAATTGCTTATAATACTGAACATGGTATAACTCCTAAAACAGTTGGTAAATCACGCGAGGCGATTCTGGAACAAACTTCCGTATTGGATTTCTCACAAAAAGCGAGTGATAACAAAGCCCGTGCTTATGTGGAAAATGCAGAAATCAGCATAGCGGCCGATCCGGTAGTACAGTATATGGGTAAAAATGAGATGCAGAAAGCCATTGATAATACCCGTAAAGAGATGCAGAAAGCAGCTAAAGACATGGATTTCTTACTTGCCGCTAAACTGCGTGATGAAATGTTTGCCTTAGAAAAAATGTTCAATGAGAAGTTTCCAAAGTAGGGAGGGATATTAGTTCATTGGTTCAATGGTTCAATCGTTCATTGGTGTTACCCCTCAGTATTCGTCACTGCTGACATTTTTTTAGCAACTTTTAGGTGGTTTATAGAGAAAGACCCTCAAACAAGTTCAGGGTGACGGGTTTTGGAAAGGGTTTTCAGAATGGTTTATTGATAACACATTTTAATAGTCTTTTTCACCGAAATCGTCTTGCTGAACTTGTTTCAGCATCTTTATTCATATTCCCAATGTTTTACATCCTTTAAAAACAGTAGGGGACTTAGGAAGCCCGATATACCTGGAGTCAACCAGGGTTTCTTTGTGCCTCAGGTGTAAAAACATGATCAATGAGCCCAAACAAAGTAACGTTTTAGTTTAATACCCTTTCATCTCAAATATTTGAATTAGACTTGTATTCAAAAGTTATCTAAACAAATATTAAATGAAATCTTTAAAACTATTGTCGCTAATCGTACTTAGCGGCCTGGGTTTGAATGTTCAAGCCCAAAATCTATCCATTCCACTCGGTGGGAATGCTTACAGCTCAAAACATAGAGATGGTGGCAGGACTGTTACCAATCGGGGGATTCAGAACTGGACAGATCCCAAAGAATATTTTACGGTGTACATTAGGGTAAATCAACCCGGAATATTAACCTTCAACACCGAAGGTAACACTGCGGTAGAAGGCAAATCAACTTTGGCGTTTACCATTCACAATCAAAGCAAAAAAGTAACTTTCGAGGAAACACAAAAAGCTTCCCTATCCATTGGAACCTGGGAAATTAAAGATACTGGTTATGTTGCACTCACCATTAAGGGTATCGACAAAACTAAAGATCAGTTCCCCTCATTACAAGCTTTGAGTGTATCAGGTACGGCTATAACAGCGAAAACGTCTTATGTTAAAAACAATGAAGGGAACTTCTTTCACTGGGGAAGAAGAGGCCCATCGGTGCATTTAAATTATATTCAGCCAGATGGCGTAAATGCAGAATGGTATTATAATGAAGTAACAGTACCTCCGGGTGAAGATCTGCTGGGATCGTACTTTATGGCTAACGGATTTGGTGAGGGTTACTTTGGAATGCAGGTAAATAGTCCGACCGAAAGGCATATCCTGTTTTCAGTGTGGAGTCCGTTTAATACCGATGATCCTAAAAGCATCCCCGAATCACATCGAATTAAAATGTTAAAAAAAGGAGAGGGTGTGCATACAGGCGAATTTGGTAATGAAGGTGCTGGTGGGCAATCTTATCTTAACTACATGTGGAAAGCAGGGAATACCTACAGATTTCTACTTCACGGTGTACCGGGAACTGACAGTACAACAACCTATACGGCCTATTTCTTTGCTCCAGAACTTAATAAATGGCAATTGATAGCAAGCTTTAAAAGACCAAGAACGCAAACTTATCTAAAGCGTTTTCACTCTTTCCTGGAAAATTTTTCTCCGGTACAAGGTGATCAAACACGTATGGTGAAGTTTGATAATCAGTGGATTTGCGATGATAAGGGCAACTGGATAGAGTTAAGTAAAGCACGTTTTACAACAGATAATACAGGAGCCAAGGGGTATCGTATGGATTATGCAGGTGGAATAGAACAGGGCGCTTTCTTTTTGAAAAACTGCGGCTTCTTTAATCACTACACAACACCTAAAACAATTTTAACCAGGAGTGAAAAGGGGAAGAAACCAGAAATAGATTTTGCCAGATTGCCTTAATTTTTGCTTTTAATTGTTGAAATTTGAGTTTTTTAAAGGCAAAAGATTAAGTTAAAATGGAAGGACAAAACAGAAAAGACATTTACCCAGGCTTAGAAGTAGGGATTATTTTAAAGAAGGATCAGCGATCAGGAAATGTAACTTATGGCGTGGTCAAAAACGTTTTAACCTCAGCTGCGTTTCATTCTAGAGGGATTAAGGTAAAATTGGAAGACGGGCAGGTTGGGCGAGTTTGTGAGATTGTAGAAGAATAAACTTTTGTAATGAAATTGCAATTAAAGGCGAAAAAGGTAACAAATTAATTCCCTATACGTCTATATTTGTATAAAGTGTAAATTAAAGATGGTACTAGGATTATTTAAATTCATATTTATAACCATATTGGTACTCTGGCTTATCCGGATGCTAATTCGTTTGATTCTGCCCATGTTATTCAATAACATGGCGAGTAAAATGCAACAACAGGCCACGGGCCAGCAATATCAGCAAAAAAGACAAAAACCAGAAGGCTCGATCTCTATTGATTATATGCCACCGAAACCCGATCAGGGTAAAACGGATAAACTGGGTGATTTCGTAGATTACGAAGAAGTTAAATAACAAATGCCCCGAAGAGATTCGGGGCATTTTGGTATCAGGGTTTTTCAGCAATGGCTTTGATAAAATGATTCCGTTTCACTAACAGCCTTCTCATATAATATTTAAGATAGGTTTTTTCTGCAATCCAGCCCAGAAAACCAAAAGGTGCCTCAAATTCAAACACATCAATCATCTCGGTAAAGTTATCTCTGGCATTAAATTGATGAAGATGCCTTAGTGATTTAAATGGACCTCGGGTCATCTCGTCTATAAAACGAAAAGGTTTTTCCATGACGGTGATTTGATTCGTCATTCGAAAGGAGCAGCCAAAATGCCTGGCCAGCCAGGTAACACTTTCTCCGAGTTCTATCAATCCACAGGTTTTGCCATCGATGGCTTTTTCTTTAGCCTGTTGCATCGATTGTTGATGCAGATCGATATTTCTCGAAAGATCAAAGCATTTTTGAACGGGAGCATTAATGTCTGTGGTTAATAAAATCAGTTCCATTATTGGTTTATACTTAAAATATCGTGTATGGCTTCTTTGATGTGGCCGTATTGAAATTGATAACCGCTGTTTAAAAGTATTTGCGGTTTTACCCATCTGCTTTTTAAGATCAGTTCAGTTTCCGTGCCGATGATTTTAGCACCCAGGGCCAACAGCCAGGCAGGTGTAGGCAACCCGAACGGAATACCATAAGTTTTTCTAATCAGCATCATAAAATCTTTGTTCTTTATGGCTTCAGGTGCTGTACAATTTACCACTCCATGAATTTCCTCGTGTTCGGTTAACCATTCGGTAATCAGGGCAACTTCTTGTTCATGTATCCAGCTTAGATATTGTGTGCCATCGCCCTGCTTACCGCCTAAGCCCCACCTCACCAGGTTGAGTAAACGGGGGAATGCGCCATCATGCCTGCCCATTACGATTCCAACCCTTAATGCAATTTTTCGGGTGTTGGGGGTTTCGGTATCAAAAAAAGTTTTCTCCCAGATTTTGCACACCGCTATAGAAAAGCCATAACCAATGTCTCCGGTCTTTTCATCTTGTGGGCGATCTTCTGCATGGCGATAAATAGTAGCAGAAGCAGCATTAATCCATAGCTTGGGTGGATTGATCAGGGTTTCAATCACCTTGCCCAATAATTCGGTCGGAATCACCCTTGAATCTATAATTTCTTTTTTGTTCTCAGGGGTATATCTGCAATTCACGTTTTTGCCGCATAGATTTACCAATAGATCGGCATTTTCCAGTGCTTTAGTCCAATCTCCAGGTGCTTTGGCATCCCAAACCAGTGTAGAAATGTTGGCTTGTGTAGGTTGAGGTTTTCTGGCCAGGATAATTACTTCTTCTGCCAAAGGGCTAAAGTGTCTGGCTAAGATACCACCTAAATATCCGTTACCGCCAGCAAGTATAATTTTACCGTATTTCATCACTAAAAAATTAGAATTAAACCTAAAACCATTAATCTGTAAAGCACCCAGGTAATGCTTAATAAAAAGCCCAGTTGTAACAATTTGCTTCTGCGCAAATGTTCCAGCAGCATGAGCCCTGCTACCATCATAAAATAAAGGAGATAATAAATGCTGGGGAGGCTGGTAACATTTGCAACTACTAATCCAATTAAGAGTAAAAGTGCTCCTGCGCAAGAAATGGTCATCATGTTACCCATATAATCCCAAAACTTTTCTTTTCTGTAGTACAGGATAATTAAGCCTTGAAAAGCAATTTGTCCTCCACAAATCAGGTATTCTCTATATTCCCCACCTAAAGGAGCAAAGTCGGTTAAAAGGACAGAGTAACGGGTTAAAATATAGGCCGTAACTAACCAGGTAAAGGGGAGATAAGCGATGCGATAGGTTAGTTTGAAATCGGGTTGTAGCCCCGGTGTTTTTATCGCTGCGGGGATAACCACTTTTCTGTTGTAAGAGATAAAGGCATATAATTTCTCCATCAGCCAAACAAAAGGAGCAAAATTAAACAATGACTTGAAAACGGGCATGCTGTAACCAATCACCTTAAAAAGGCTTTTAATCCCGTAGGTAACCTCGCCATTTTGAATATTAACCAGCGCAATTTCATTTACAGCTCTTTGTCTGTCAACAATAGGACAAACCTCAGCAGGCATTTTTTGGTAAGAAACCCTCCCTTGTTGATCGAGCATCCCGGTTTTAACGAACAGCTGCGTATAGCCCATGCACATAGGGCATTCCTCGTCGAATAAGATGATGTGGTGATGAAGTGTTTTCATTTTGTTAAGTATTGAACTTTCAGTAAAAAATGAAAGATTAGTTTAAAAAATAAAGCCGGTTAAGGCTTTGGTTATTTATGTCTATGCAGTTTTATTTAAAAACTTTGAGTACAGATCCCCAGAACCAATTTTCTTCTGCTTTTAACATGGTTTCTAAGGTCTTATCAACATTGTTGGCCAATTTATTAATATCGGTTACAGATTTGTTAAAGGTTTTAAAATCAGGATCTTTTTCATCGCCTTTAACCGTGGAAAGTTCTGCCAGTACCTTTAATACCGGTTCAAGCTCTCTTTTTTTACGTTCTTTAGCTACCTGACGGGCAATGTTCCAAACATCTTTGTCTGCAAAGAAATATTCCTTGCGCTCTCCTGCCTTGTGTTGTTTTTCTACCAATCCCCAGCCAATTAAATCTCTCAGATTCATGTTGGCGTTACCTCTGGAGATGCTCAACGTTTCCATAATCTCTTCGGTGGTAAGTGCCTCATGGGAAATCAGCAACAGTGCATGCACTTGTGCCATTGTACGGTTTATTCCCCATTCGGAGCCTAATTTTCCCCAGGTTTCGATAAACTTCAGTTTTGCTGCTGCTAATTCCATGAACAAATATAGCTATATTATTAAACTTTCAAAAATTATTGAAAATATATTTATTTTGAAAATTGAACTTTACTTTAAACTTTTCACTTTCTACTCCTCATCCCATCCACCGTATTCTGCCAGGTAGCTTTATATTCCATAAGGGGTAAAAGACTTTGCTGGCCAGGGTCGAAGTAGGATGATAATTTGAAGACCGGCAGGGCCATGGCTGGCTTAAAAAAGCTTCCTGCAGCAAAGCCCGCTTCTCCGTTTTTCGCCCGGTCTCTGTCAAACTTAACTTTCGTATTTACATATTCTTCGTGTTGTTTTTCTCCTTTTACGAAGGGGATTAACCACTCCACAGATTTCTGAATGGAAGAGCCTTTGGCGCTTTGATAGTGGTAAAAATCTTCTCCTTTAGCTCTGTTGATAACAATAGCCAACTTCAGCATGGGCTCTAAATCATAAATATGGTAATGCATTGCGTCTCTTTCCTTAAAATCGATACTGGTCCCATCGGCATATAGGTTAATTTCAATATGCTTTTTCAAGTTTTCAATGGTCCAGCTGATTAATTCCTGGTTGTTAATGGCATAGCCGATGAAACCAACAATTTTTAAGCGATGTGCATTCCAGTTATTAATCGCTGTAGCACGGCCGGGTTTCATTCTTTTGCTATTTATTTCTGCCTCGGCAGTGCGCTTAAGCCAACCCGTAATTAAAGCCTTGTCTTGCTTCGAAAGTTGGCCCTTAATTAAATCATAAGCTTCCACAGCTTTTTCCAGGTTCGTATCATCAATAGGATCGCCATTTGGCTGATTAATTTTAGCCCATGCACGCAGAAATTCAATGCTTTTATTGAGGTATTTTTTATCCGAACTTAAGCGGTAAAGCAAAGCTGTGGCATACATTTTATTCATATCCTGCAAGGCTGTGGCAGTCTTCTGCTTGAGTGGATTTCCTTTTAACAAACCTTCTGTTCGAATAGTATCTATGGGATTTGGCTGATCGGTGAGAAAATTTATCGTGGATTGTTCAAAAGCATGAAATTCCTTATTTATAGCTTCTTTTTTAGCTATATCTGCCTTCAGGCGGTTAATCTCAGTATTATTTAGGCCAACAATTTGCGAAAAGGCAGTGTAAAACCAAAAGGTTACAAATAGGGTAATGCTAAACTTTCTCATCATTAACAGGTTAATAGGACACTTCTTCACACAAATCTAATTGATTATTCGCTTTCCCTTTAATAATTCCTTTTTTATACCGCCCAAATTTTTATTTTTGACGTTCGTTAAAACTTAAACAAACCTTAATGAATAACTGGTTTAATAAAAATGGCGTTCATTTGGCCATCATTGCAATCTTTGTAGTCATCTGTTTTGCATACTTCAGTCCTGTTTTACAGGGAAAAGCGCCCCAACAAGGCGACGTATTGCAGGCAAAAGCCATGCAAAAGGAAATTATGGATATTAAGGAAAAGGATGGCAAAGGCCCTCTTTGGACTAACCAGATGTTTGGCGGTATGCCGGCCTATCAAATCTGGGTTCAATATCCACTTAATATTACTACCTACGGTATTGATGTCATTAAAGGCGTTTTTCCAGATCCGGTTGGAACCGTATTGGTTTATCTTTTGGGTGCGTACTTATTATTTTGTGTACTCAAAATCAATCCATGGCTTGCAGCGGCAGGTGCTGTAGCTTTCGCCTTTACCTCTTATAACTTTATTATTATTGCCGCGGGGCATAGCAATAAAGCCCTCGCCATTGGTTTTTTTGCGCCAATATTGGCAGGTATTATCTTAACCCTCAGGGGAAGATATTTAGTAGGAGCAAGTTTAACAGCGCTTTTTATGGCCTTAGAAATTCGTTCTAACCATATTCAAATGACCTACTATCTATTCATTGCTTTATTTATTTTAGCTTGTATAGAATTGTATCATGCCTTTAAAGCTAAGCAGTTAGCTACTTTTGGTAAATCTGTTGGTTATGTTGCTGCGGGCATCGTAGTGGCGCTGTTGGTTAATGCAGGCACGCTCTGGACAACCTACGAGTATGGAAAAGAAACCATTCGTGGCAAATCTAACCTCACTACAGATAAAGCAGAACCCGCTACAGGCCTTGATAAAGCTTATGCTTACCAATGGAGCCAGGGCGTAGGGGAGAGTTTTACTTTCCTGATTCCTAATTTATATGGTGGTGCAAGTAGTATTGATGATTTGATTAAACCAGAAAGCAATACTTACAAAGCGATAGAGAAAAATCTTCAAGGCGCTGATCCAAGACAAGCCATTGGTTATTTTGCTCAAAATTTAGGCGCTAACCAGTATTGGGGAGAAAAACCAGGTACATCAGGGCCATATTATTTTGGAGCCATTATCTGTTTCTTATTTGTTTTTGGATTGTTTATCGTTCAACACAGATGGAAATGGTGGATTTTAGGCACGAGTGTACTTTTGCTGTTCCTTTCTTTCGGACAAAACTTCCCGTTAATCTCTGATATTTTCTTCGACTACCTTCCGGGGTACAATAAATTCAGAGCGGTTGAATCTATATTGGCAGTTGTTGGTTTATTGGTTCCTTTATTGGCTATTTTGGCCATCAAAGAAGCGCAAGAGGGTAAATACGATCAAAAGTATTTGGTTAAGCGTTTAACCTGGTCGGCTGGAATTACAGCTGGTTTTGCTTTAATTATTGCCTTAATCCCTACAGCGTTTTTCAGTTTCACCACTTCAAACCAATCACAAATAGTTGATGCTTTAACGCAGATGTTGCAAAATAACAGAGGCGCTGCAGAGCAGATTAGTAATGCCATCATTGCAGATCGGGTTTCATTGGCTCGTACCGATGCTTTACGTTCGATTTTGTTTATTGCTATCGGTTTCGGACTAAGTTGGGCGTTCATCACCAAAAAAATGAATGCTTCTTTAGCCTTTGGCTTACTGGCATTGTTTGTTTTGATCGATTTATGGCAGGTAGATCGCCGTTACTTAAATAACCAGAACTTTGTAAGTATATCAGATTTGGCTAACCACTATCAGCCACGTGATGTAGATAATTTTATTTCTGCGGATAAAGATCCAAACTTCAGGGTTTTCGATTTGTCGTTAGGCGATCCGTTTAAAAGTGCTGAAACTTCTTACTTCCATAAAACAGTTGGTGGTTTCCACTCAGCAAGGCTGAAACGTTTCCAGGAACTGGTAGATCATCAATTAACTAAAAGCATCAATCAGGATGTTTTAGATATGTTGAACACCAAATATGTGATTACGCAAGATCCTCAAAATGGTTCTTATAAAATGCAGCGTAACCCTACAGCTTGTGGCAATGCCTGGTTTGTACAAAGCGTTCAATATGCTAAAAATGCCGACGAGGAAATGAAAGCGATTAGCAGCTTCGATGCTAAAAAGGAGGCCATCGTTGACGAGAGTTTCAAAAGTATGATCGATACAAAACGACTGGGAACAGGAGTGGAAGGTTTTATTAAACTTACCAGTTATAATCCAGATCACTTGGTTTACGAATATTCATCGGCTAAAGATGTAATTGCGGTTTTCTCTGAAATTTACTACAACAAAGGTTGGAAAATGTATATTGATGGAGTTGAAAAGCCTTATTTCAGAGCAGATTATGTGTTGCGTGCTGCTCAACTTGAAGCTGGTAACCACAAGTTAGAATTTAAGTTCCACCCAACATCTTATTATGCAGGTGAGAAAATCTCTCTTGCTGGTTCGTTAATCCTGTTGGCAGGTCTTGGATTAGGTTTCTATTCGGAAAATAAACAAAAAAAGAAGAAAGAAGCGAAAGGCTAAATTTCTTTTATCATATTGAAAACCCATAGCATTCCCTGCTATGGGTTTTTTGTTTTTTAGGCTGTTAACATATTTTAGCTTTTCGGCGATAAATTTAACAGAGTCGTAACATTTAGTTGATAAACAGCATCTTACCTTTGTATTGTAAGTTTGCTGAAATGTTAGAATCCTTTTTCGCCATTTGCTTGTTAATTGTTGTACTCTACTTCTTTAGCCCATTTGAGGTAAAACTCGATGAGGAAGAAGATTGGTAAATACAGTTATGATAAACTTAAACTGTTTCATTTAAGCGGTAACAAAACCACTTCCCCTAAAAATTCTCGATTATGGATAAAAGAAATGTAGAGCTCGTAGTCATTTCTGACGTGCATTTAGGTACCTACGGCTGTCATGCAAAGGAGTTACTGAAGTACCTGAAAAGCATCAAACCCAAAACACTTATTTTAAATGGCGATATCATTGATATCTGGCAATTTAGTAAAAGCTATTGGCCTGAATCGCACATGAAGGTTATCCGTAAACTGATGAAATTTGTTTCTGAGGGGGTGCAAGTACATTATCTTACAGGAAATCATGATGAAATGCTGCGTAAATTCGATGGCATGGAGATGGGTACCTTCCACCTTCAAAACAAACTGATTTTAGAATTGAATGGTAAAAAAGCCTGGTTCTTCCATGGCGATGTATTTGACGTAACCATGCAACACTCCAAATGGCTGGCTAAAATGGGCGCAGTGGGTTATGATACGCTTATATTGATCAATAGTTTTGTAAACGGGGTGCTTACTGCATTGGGAAGAGAGAAAATGAGTTTCTCGAAAAAGATTAAGGCCAAATTTAAGGATGCTGTTAAGTTTATTAACGGCTTTGAGCAAACTGCTGCAGAGTTAGCCATAGAGAAAGGCTATGAGTATGTAGTTTGTGGCCACATCCACCAGGCAGAGCAACGAGAAATAATTTCAGAAGCAGGGAAAGTAACTTATTTAAATAGTGGCGATTGGGTAGAGAGCCTTACTGCCTTAGAATATCAGAATCAAAGCTGGACGGTATTTAAATATGATCATAAGGATTTTGTTAAGGATGAGGTAGACGAGGGGATTCTTTCTGATGCCGAAGATTTAAAACAGAAATTGGATGTAAATTTACTTTTGCATACAATTAAGTATGAAATTGCCCAATAATTTTTTGATATTCGGGCAAAATCATGAAGATACTTTACGCAATCCAGGGAACAGGAAATGGACACATTAGCCGGGCAAGGGAAATTATTCCGTTGTTACAGCAGTACGGTGAATTGGATATTTTGGTGAGTGGCACACAGGCCGATGTTAAATTAAGCCAGCCGGTTAAATATCAGCTCCACGGATTTAGCTTTATTTTTGGTAAAAAAGGAGGGGTGCATCATTTTAAAACCTGGATGAACATGAATCTATTCCGGTTTAGGAAAGACATGAAGCAGCTACCGCTTAAAGATTACGATCTGATTGTAAATGATTTTGAGCCTGTGAGCGCCTGGGCCTGTAAGCTTCAAGGTATAGAAAGCGTTTCTTTAAGTCACCAGGCAGCTTTTAAATCTAAAAAAGTTCCCCGACCAAGAACCCTGGATTGGGGGAAGATTATTTTAAGTCATTACGCACCAACAACCCATCATATTGGCTTTCATTTTGATCGGTACGATAGTTTTATCCATACGCCGGTAATCCGCTCGGAGATTCGCCAGTTTAAAAATGAAAATTTAGGTCATTATACCGTATACCTTCCTGCTATTGATGATAAAAGGCTGGTAAAACTGTTGGTTCAGATTCCACAGGTACAATGGCAGGTGTTTTCTAAGCACAGCAAGGTGGCCTACCAGGAAGGAAACGTTTGGGTAGAACCCGTAAATAATGAGAAGTTCAATAAGAGTTTAGCTACCTGCGAGGGCTTGTTTACCGGAGGCGGTTTTGAAGGCCCGGCTGAAGCACTTTACCTTAAGAAGAAGTTATTGGTGGCACCAATGCGTTTTCAATTTGAGCAGCAATGTAATGCATACGCACTGAAGCAATTCGGCTTACCTGTAATTTGGGGCAGTAACCGGAACTGGCTTCCTGTTTTAAAGGAATGGGTAGCGAATCCCCAAAAGCACCAATTTGATTTTCCGGATGAAACCGCGAAGATTATTGATGATATGGTGAAGAGGTACGGAAAAAGAGTGCCAAGTATTTAATGTCGAGACTGGAAAGCTCGGTCTAACATTGAAAAAGCAACTACTAGATATGTAGCCAGATTCTTTTTTCAAATAGCTGTAATTCAGATATTTAAAAATAATTTTAATTTCTCTCATAACCTTCTATTTATAGTTACGGCCAAGTCAATATGGGACCTGTTTCCTTCAGTACGTTAAAGGCAGGTGTCATACGGATTACAATAGAGCGCTATATCTTAATTTTGATCAGGAAAATGTGTTTGCGAAAAACCATAGTAACTGTATCTTAAATTCCAAATGATATGAAATACCTTACTCTCCAATCAAGAAAAAGTCAGCGAGGATTCAATGCCCTCACCCTACGGCTGTACAGGCAGCCTCTTATATTTTAATGCGATTTCATAACCACTGATATTTTCTGTGTAACATGAAGTCCGCCATTGCAATGCCAGTTTATCGGCTTGTGAGGATATTGTATCTCACCCTACGGTTCTGCAAAAAACCTCCTTTTATCTCATTCTACTATTACCTGTATGCCTGCTTTTGCCGCTTTATAGCTAATCTTATCCTTCAAACTGTAGTAACTCCAGTTCTGTAAAAGATAGTGGTCTTCCTTGGCTATTTCTTCTTTTTCCTGCTGGTTGACGAGCAGTAGCGTTGCTGCATGATGTTTGATGCAGAAGTCTATCAGCATCCTGCTGTAAATATGTAATTTTTGCTCAACATAACGCTTCTCCATGTGCCGATAGTCTTCTACACTTTTCATCTTCCGCTTTCTGCCATGACCTCCGCTGTTGAAAGTTATTGCGCTTCTGACCCGCTTTACTGCGGCCTGTATTGCTAGTCTGCGGTGGAGAAATTCCTCCCTATTGCCGATCGCGTGCTCACAGTTACCGATCTTTACTGTTACCGGATGTTCTATAGATAAAGAGGCTTCGGCGATTACCATAGCGTCAAGAAAGGGCTGTTCCTTTTCGATCTGTACGGCCGCGAGTAGAAATATCTTTCCTTTGTCCAACTGTATATTACTGGTTCGGAGTTTTAAGGTTCCGGCTATAATCCTTTCGAGCATCGTCTTCTTGTCCGATCTGTCTTTTCCGAGATAGGTCTTAAAGGGGATCTGAAAAAGCCTGAAGCTGAAGTTCCTGTTGTCAGCCGTCCTACTTAATTTAGAGATTACCTCTGCGCCGAAGGGTAAAGGGATATTACGTTTGTAGTTTCGAAGCGATTTTTCTCCTTTCCAATATGCATCCTTTTCCTTATTGAAATAGGAGATAAGGGTATTGTTAAGGTTGCTGAGAATATTTGTGGGAATCTGACCCTTAAAATGGTTAGACAGTAGTCTGTATGTTGTATTTTGGCGGGATGATTTCAGTATTCCGTTCTCTTCCTTTTTTTCATCTGCTATCTTTAATTTGATATCCTCGGTCAGATAAAAGAAATCCTTGACCCGTTCCTGAATAAAGTGATGGCTCATGATCATGTTGGCCGCTCGGAAACAAATCCATTGCCAGTTGTACAGTTGTTCGATCGCTTGTTTGACTACCTCTTTATCATTGGAATCGATCACCAGCTGTATTTTGCGTGTAACAGTCATCGTATTATTTTCCATATTACCTAATTTTAACTTTCCTGATTTTAAGTGAAGCGGCAGCAAAAGCTTTCTGAATGTATCCTTGATCAAGACTTAATGCTTCAGCAATTTCCGAAAAGCTGTACTGGAGTTCATACCTCATCTTGAGGATCATCGACTGCTCTTCATTTACATCTCCTTCGAAACTGAACCTGCTGTTTTTTTGAATCTTACTGAGTTTTTCTGTATCTGATATAACGGCCTTTAGACATTCGAGTGTCTTCTCGACTTTTCTTGCTACCTGATAATCGGAGATACCACCAATATGCCATGCCATCTTGCCATAATCAAATGAATATTTAATACAGAGTTTGATGAAAAGCTGTTGATCTTGACTGAGGTTAGGTATAACTGCTTCGACTCGTTCCCACTTTGTCTTTTCTTCGTGGGTGTATTCTTGGGAATAAAGTATTTCTGGGTCATCCTCCCATGCAACATCATATCCACCGATAAATTCCTGGTAATTTTCTATATCATCCAGCCGTAGCATGTTTCGATTAAACCTATTGGTCGAAGTTTTATAGTATGCTCTACATCCATCGGAAGTCAGCTTCTTTACGAACATGTCGATATGTTCAGGACCTGTAATTATTTTTCTGGACAGCCAGAGTTTTAAGAACGCTTCGTTTACGATACTACTAGCTTTCACGTCATCTTTTATGTACCTAACTCCATAGTAATATACTCTAGGATATAAAAGTTTGTAGAAAAACTCTAGTCCTCTCTCGTTCCCCTCCTTAAATTTGGCAAAATATCTTAAGTAGGTTGTTATCGGTAATTTTTTTGATGACTTCATCTCGACCTCATTTAATTTTTTCCATTAAATAAGCCTCAGCGTGTTTGCCAGTCTAAAATAAGGCTGGCAACTCACTTAATCTGTTGTAACTCGGCTCTGACAAAGCCTCCCTTCCATTCAGAAGGACTCCCACAAAGACATAAGTGAGCACCAACCCTATAACAAATATAGAGGTTTGGTTGCTCAACTTAGGCTCGCGGGATTAAATTGTCAGATTTAGTTGCGAGGCTTGTTAGCAATTCCTTCACTAATTAGAGAACTGCAATATTCATTCGTTAATTAATTTTTTATAAGTCTAATTTACAAAGATATTTATTTAATAGCAAATTTGCTATTAAATATCGTTTTTAATAGATGTTCATTTGTTCTGTGAAGTATTTAAAGGACAATGATTTTATCAGAAACTTTGGTAGAAGACTTAAACAGCTTAGAGAAAGCAAAGGGCTATCACAGGAACAGCTATCTTTACTTACAGAAGTTTCGCAGAGTCAAATCGCCAGAACAGAGCTAGGTCAGGTCAATACCAGTATTAGTCATCTAGCTACCTATGCTAGGTTTTTGAATGTGGAAGCTAAAGAGTTAGTTGACTTTTCTAAACTTGAGATATAGACTTTAGGAGAATAAGTCTATATGTACCTTGATAACAAGATTCCTTGAAATATACAGAATGGTGAAATCCTGAACTTTGGAAGTGCCCTTTGAACGAGCTGTTTAGTTACTTTGTGTGTCAGCAACGTAAGTGTAAAAACTGCTTAATTGATGATACTGTTCGACTGATAATCTAACTCGAGACTAATGACTTTGGTCTCCTGACTAGACAAGCTTTATCAAGTATTTTTCTTTACTTTGCCTACTCTTTAAATCGGCATGATTAATCAGTTTAGAAAACTTAATCCAATTAACCTCGTTTTTTTGTTGGCATATACATTCCTTATGCGTATAGCCATCTTTTACGAGTTGCCCGCTCAGGTCAATTTTGATTTTGTAGAATCTTTTAACCGATTACTCATTTATATCGACCTGGAAAATGCTTTATCACCCAGTGCAAATATTTTCTTTGCCACAGTGGTGGTGTATGTACAGGCGTTGATTTTTAACCGGGTAATTAACAATCATAATTTATTGGCTAAGCCGAGCTTTCTTCCGGGGTTGATGTTTATAACCGGAACCAGTCTTTTTATGCCGTTTATGATTTTGAGTCCGGCAATGATCTGTAATTTTCTCTTGATCTGGATTATTGATAAATTTTTAAAATTGAGCAAGAGCGCTAACTCCATCACCACGGTTTTCGATATCGGGATGATTATAGGGATAGGTACTTTAATCTATTTTCCATTTATGGCCATGCTTTTAATGATCTTTTTAGCCCTGATGCTTTTTAGGTCATTTAATTGGCGCGAGTGGGTTGCCGGATTAATTGGTTTCATTACCATATTTTTCTTTTTGGCCGTATTTTACTATTGGAAAGATAACCTTAGTTCTTTCTATCAGATTTGGAAACCCTTAGTGAATAAGTTCCCTTCAGTATTTAAAATTAACTACAATGATTATCTGGTGCTTATTCCGGTAGCCGTGATTATTATTCTGGCATCGCTACAGTTAAGAGAGAACTTTTTCAGGAGCTTTATCAGTACCCGGAAAGGTTTTCAGTTACTATTTTTCATGTTTATTGTGGCTGGGGCAAGCTTTTACTTAAAACCACAATTCAGGATTTCACATTTTCTCCTTTGCGTTCCTCCGGGTGCAGTACTTTTAGCCTACTACTTTAGTAATGCGAAAAAGCGCTGGTTTTATGAAACTTTGTTCTTGCTTTTTGCTCTTTCGGTGCAGTACTTTCTTTTTGTTTAACCTTTTTTAACAAATAACTAGAACGAAACTTGTCAAAGATTAATAGCTTTGTGGCACGAAGTTTTACACCAAAAGCTTTAAATGAACAGATTAAGTATTGATATTGGTAACTCATCGGTGAAGATTGCGGTTTTTAATAACCGGGAGTTAGTCCACCATCAGCGTTTGAATAAGCTTGGCGTACAAGAGTTGCAAAGCTTAGTGAATGAATTTTCGATCAGCAAATCGATTATTAGCAGCGTTAATCAAGACATCAATCTACTGGAAGATTTTTTAAAATCGCATACAGATTATACGCGGTTTTCAGCTTTGTTAACCAATGGCGTAGAAAATAAATATAAAACACCAGGCACCTTGGGTTTGGATAGGTGGGCAGCTATATTGGGTGCAAAAGGGAGCTTCCCGGCTGGTGCTTGTTTGGTTGTCGATGCTGGAACATGCATTACTTATGATCTCCTGCTATCTGATTCGACCTATTGGGGAGGAAGTATAAGTCCAGGGATTGAGATGCGTTTCAAAGCGGTGCATGAATTTACAAAAAGGTTACCCTTGGTAGATTGGAATGCCGAAGCAGATATTGAAGAAGGAACAGATACCCCATCGGCCATAAGAAACGGCGTTTTGCAGGGGATTGTTAATGAGATTGAAGGCTTTATTGCCATAAATAATAAAAAAGAGAGTGCTTTAAGGGTAATTATTACGGGAGGTGATGCTAATTTTTTGTATAAACAATTACAAAACAGCATCTTTGCGCCTCAAATAGTAAAAGATGCCTTCATTGTATTAAAAGGATTAAATGAAGCTATTGCAGATTAAAATGTACAGAAGAATAAATTATATTGCGGCCATTCTCGTTCTAGTTTGTGGTTTAGGTGCTCAGGCTCAGGTTACTACATCATCTCCATATTCAAGATACGGACTTGGAAATATCAAAGGTTCTTTACTTCCTCAGTTGCGTGCAATGGGTGGAATTTCCACTGCAGTAGGCAAGGTTACCGGATTTAACTATATCAATATGCAGAATCCTGCATCTTATGCGGGAATTAACCTAACTACAATTGATATTGGTATGAGTGCCGGTTTAACCAGTTTATCCCGTAATAATTTAACTGAAACGAGTTTCAACGCTACCTTTAGCCATTTGGCTTTTGCCATTCCTACCGGAAAAAAATCGGCCATTAGTTTTGGTATTTTACCTTACTCAGATTTGGGTTACTCTTACCGCAATACGGTTAAAATAGATACCACCTCAGTAGATCAGCTTTACGAAGGGGAGGGTGGATTATCAAAGGCATATTTTGGCTACGGTCGTCGCTTTGGAGATCACCTTAGAATTGGGGGTAACGTAGAATACCTTTTTGGTAATCTTCAAACAACCCGTTCTACCGAATACAACACAGTAGGATCGCTTAATGCTAAATTACAAAACAAGAATAGTGTAGGTGGGTTAAGCTACTCATACGGTATTCAATATGATTTTAATGTAGGCAAGAAGACCTTGGTTACTTTGGGTTATTCTGGTAGTAGCTCAGGTAAGGTGAATTCAACACAAACTTTTTATTCTACGCACTACACAAGAGATGCCGCCGGAAATGAAAATACGGCTATCGATACGCTATCGGCTATTGATAATGGTCGTTCGAACCTGACATTGCCTCTAACGCATAATTTTGGTATTTCCATTCAGCAGAATGATAAGTGGCTCATCGGCGCAGATTTCAGAATGAGCAAGTGGTCTTCAACCAGCATCAATAATGTAAATCAGGGCTTGCAAAATAGCTGGGGTGCTTCATTAGGTGGACAGTGGACACCAGACTACACTTCTTATAACAGTTACTTAAAGCGTATGGATTACCGTTTAGGGGTATCTTACGATAAAACTTACATCCAGATCAATAATCAGGATATTAAGCAAATGGGAGCTTCATTAGGTTTCGGTTTCCCGTTGCCAAGTGCAAATGCAGGTAGTGCCTTCTATAAAATTAACTTTACAACAGAAGTTGGACAAAGAGGTACTTTAAATAATAATCTGGTTAAAGAGCAGTATATCAATTTCCACCTTGGATTTACGCTGAACGATACCTGGTTCCGCAGATATAGAGTAGACTAATGAACATCAGAACATTTTTATATGCGTGGTTACTCGGGATGCCCATATTGTTGGCCTCCTGTGGTGATGATGATCTTAAAAATGTAAGTTCCATTTCCAGTGAAAAGATAGCCCTAACGCGTGATCGTACCTATGGTGTAGAAATTACTTATAGTGATTCTGCCCGCGTGAAAGCCGTTGGTAATGCGCCTATCCTGGATAAAGTAACCCCTAAAACAGGCGGTAGCTATCAGGAAATGATTAAGGGGGTAAAAATTGATTTTTACAATCCGAAAGGAACAATTGATGGGACTTTGGTTTGTGATTATGCTATCCGTAAAGACTCTGAACTGAAAACTGAATTTAGAAAGAATGTAGTGGTTAAAAACGCTGATGGGAGTACATTTTCTTCAGAAGAATTAATCTGGGATGAAGCCCGAAAGCTTTTTTATTCCAATCAGAAGGTTTATGTAAGGGGTTCTGATGGTAGTATCGGTGAAGGAATCAATTTTGAGGCTCCGCAAGATTTTAGCACCTATAAAATGAGTACAACTACCGGGGAGCTGAATATGAAAGAGGGCATTGCACCTTAGTTAATGATTGAATTAGTGATGGAGTGAATTAGTGATTGATTGAATTAGTGAATGTGGCGTTTAAAAACTTAATTACTAATATTTTTCCATTGCTATAGCCATTCAATCATTCTCTAATCCATTCATTCTCTCATTTTAATTATTAAATGAGTCCATGGTAGAATGTGATAGTTCCATAGAATTTGACCGCTTAGCTATTCATTCAATCATTCAGTCATTCAATCATTCTCTCATTTAATTAACGCCGCTATTTCCTTAAAAAACAAACACTTGATAAATAAAATTTTGTGTTTTCTTTTTTAAGGCAAATTTGTATCTTGCGCCCTCTTAAAAAAAACTAAATAAATTTATAAAGTACAATATGGGATTAATGACATTTTTGCGTAACCGAGCAGGCTATATCCTAGTCTTTGCTATTGGTTTTGCAATTGTTGCATTTTTAGTAGGCGATGCAATTAACGTGGGTAAGCCTTTCTGGGCAGCAAACCAAAAGGTAGTGGGTTCGATTGACGGGAATGAAATCAGTATTGATGAGTTCGGACCGAAAGTTGAGCAAGGTGTTAATCAGTTCAAACAACAATATGGTGGTAGTGCAAATGCACAAATGACTGCTATGGCTGTAGATCAGGCTTGGAATGCTGAGTTGGCTAAAGCTTTGTTGACTAAAGAATATGATCGTTTAGGTCTTAACGTTTCTGAAGATGAATTGTTAGACTTATTACAAGGCGCTAACCCAAGCCCATTGATCAAACAATACTTTTCTAATCCTCAAACTGGCCAGTTAGATCGTGCTACTTTGATGAACTTTCTTAAATCGAAAGAGCCTCAGGCCTTACAACAATCTGCCATGCTTCAAGAGGAGATTAAAAACCAGGCTTTGCAAACGAAGTACACTAATTTGGTTCGCAACTCGGTATATGTAACTTCATTAGAGGCTACAGATGAGTATACTAACCGTAACAAGTTAGCTAACTTCAAATATGTAAGTTTAGATTATACTTCTGTTCCTGACGCTTCAGTTAAATTGAGTGATGCTGATTACTCAGATTACTATGAGCAAAATAAAGCGCGTTTCAACAACGCACAAGAAAGCCGTGGATTTGAATATGTAACTTTCAGCATCAGTCCAACAGCGGCAGATTCATTAGCCATTAAAAATCAGGTAGAGAAAATTGCTGCCGATTTCAAATTAGCTAAAAATGATTCATTGTTCGCAGCTGTAAATTCTGACGTTAAGGTTCCTTATACTTTCTTAACCAAAGGTAAAATAGATCCAGCTGTAGATTCAGTAGTTTTTGCTTTGCCGGCAGGAAGTTTTTATGGCCCTAAACTTTCAGGTAACTCTTACAAAATTGCTAAAGTAGTAGATACCCGTTTCTCACCTGATTCTGTTAAGGCTGCTCACATCTTAATCGATCCTGCAAAAGTTGGTGGTGAAGATAAAGCGGTTAAGTTAGCTGATTCATTAAAAGGCTTAATTGCTAAAGGTGGTAATTTCGCTGAATTAGCCAAAACTTACAGCGTTGACGGTTCAAAAGATAAAGGTGGCGAGCTAGGTACTTTCGCCCGTGGCACTATGGTTCCTGAGTTTGAAAATGCTGCTTTCGGTGGAAGCACCGGAGATATTAAAGTGGTAAAATCTCAGTTTGGTGTTCACGTTATCAAAATTGAAAAACAAATTGGTAACTCTAAAGTAGTTAAGTTAGCTTATATAGAGAAAGCTTTAAGTGCCAGTAGCAAAACACAAGCAGCGGCTTACAAGGCAGCAAGTACTTTCTTAAACGATGTTAAAGGAAAAGACTTCAATAAATTTGCACAAGAGAAAGGTTATAAAGTAGCTGTTGCAGATAAAGTAACGCCAACACAAGGATTCGCTCCTGGTTTAGATAACCCTCGTAAATTAATTCAGGCAGCTTACGAAGCAGATAAAGGTGATGTATTGCCGGAAATCTACAACATGACTGATGCTTATGTTGTAGCCAGATTAACGAGCGTTAACCCTAAAGGTACCTTGCCTTTAGAAGCGGTAAAAAAAGAAATTGAGCCAATGGTTCGCAATGCTGTTAAAGCTAAGTTGCTAAAAGAGAAATTTGAAAAAGCTGGTGCAGCTAGTTTAGATCAGATTGCTGCTAAAGTTGGCCGTACGGTTAATCCTGTTCAGAACATTGTTTTTGCTAACCCGATTATCCCAGGTGTAGCACAAGAAAATGCACTGGTAGGAAGCGTATTTGGTGCTCAGCCAGGAAAAGTATCTGCTCCGGTACAAGGCGACCGTGGTGTGTATGTGTTCTCGGTTGATGGATTTACTAATCCTGCTCCAATCGCGAATATGTTCAAACAAAAAGAAGGTATGTTGTTAAGCCTTGGTCAGCGTTCGTTAAGCGCAGCTTTCCAGGCCTTACAAGACAATGCGAAGATAAAAGACAATCGCGTGAAATTCTATTAATTAGAAATTGCGTAATTTTGTAACCGTCCAGGCTTTTAGGCTGGACGGTTTTTTATTTTATACGATATGGAAATCCAGGAAAACATCATTAATAAAGTAGCCAATAGTGGATTGATCACGCTTAATCTGGAAGATTTTTACGATAAAGAGGAGCGTGTGCTTTATGATATCAAAGAGAATCTTTTTCATGGATTGATTTTGAAGGAGAAGGATTTTAGAGATTTCATCAAAAATCACGATTGGAGCCAGTATCAAGATAAAAATGTAGCCATCATCTGTTCAACTGATGCTATTGTGCCTACATGGGCATACATGCTTTTAGCCAGTAGAATGAAGCCTTTTGCTAAGGAGATTGTTTTTGGCGGATTGGATACTTTGGAGGCAGTGATGTTCGCTAAGGCGCTGGCTAAGATTAACCCCGAAGATTACAGAAATGAACGTGTGGTGGTTAAAGGCTGTGGCGATATTGATATTCCGGTATCGGCTTATGTAGAGGTAACTAACCTGCTTACCCCGGTGGTTAAGAGTATTATGTTTGGTGAGCCCTGCTCAACCGTTCCGGTATTCAAGAGAAAGGATTAGCTTTTGGTTTGCTTTTTGTATATTCAATTTGAAAAGGATGAGTTAGAGAATTAAAATCATAAAACGGGCTGAGGTCAAACTCAGCATCCAGGAGTAAATTCTTTACCTTTCCTTTAACACAAATGAAAACACACTGCAAATGAAAAGATTATTGACAACCCTTACAGCAACGTTTTGTGCCCTGATGGTCACGGCGCAACAACTCCCCATAAAAAAAGAGCCTGTTTTTCAGGAGGGAGAGGTGCTTACCTACAAGCTCAGATATGGATTTATTACTGCAGCAGAGGGCACATTAAAAGTGCAGAATTCTGATTTGAAATTTGACGGGAAGCCTACTTATAAGCTTACCGTTGATGCATCCACCTCAGGTACTTTTGATATTTTCTATAAAATTAGAGATCACTACGATTCGTATATCGATAAGACAGATTTACTGCCTTATTTTTATCAGGAAAATATTAGAGAAGCAAGCTACCGCCGGCAGGACAAGGCCAGGTTTACTCAGGATACTAAAAAGGTGGTTTCGAATCGGGGAACTTTTACCGCACCCACCAATCAAACTTTTGATTTGGTGTCTGCCTATTATTTTGCAAGAAGTTTGGATATCAGTAAAATGAAGATTGGCGATAAGTTTAAACTCAACTACTTTCTTCAGGATGAGATATCTGCTCTAGAAATTGAATATATAGGGAAAGAAACAGTTAAAAGTAAGTTAGGGAATATTCGTTGTTTGAAATTTAGTCCATCCATTAAACCCGGTAGGATTTTTAAGAAAGATAGTCGGTTATACCTTTGGGTAACTGACGATAATAACAGGGTTCCGGTAAAGGCGCAGGTAGAAATACTGGTAGGTGCAGTAACCATGGAACTTAAGTCGGCCACGGGCCTAAAATATGCTTTAGCAAAAGAATAATGATGATAGAAGTTGAACAGGTGCTGGTGCACGAAGATGTGTTAAAAGAAAACTTTGTATGTAACCTCAATAAATGCAAAGGGATCTGCTGTGTGGAGGGCGATTCAGGCGCACCGCTAGACAATGATGAGAAAGCTATTCTGGAGGATATTTATCCGAAAATTAAGCACCTGCTCAATGAAAAGGGTATAAAAGCAATTGAGGAGCAAGGGGTGTATGTAGTAGATGAAGATGGCGATTTAACCACCCCATGCGTAGATAAGAACAAAGAATGTGCCTACGTTTTATTTGAAAACGGAATAACCAAATGCGCCATTGAGAAAGCTTATGAAGAAGGGATAGTAGATTGGCAGAAACCTATTTCTTGTCATTTATATCCGATTAGGATTACCAAGTACCCAGAGTTTGAAGTATTGAATTACGATCGCTGGCACATTTGTCATGATGCCTGCACTTTCGGTAGAGAGTTAAAGGTGCCTGTATATAGTTTCTTGAAAGGACCGCTTATCCGTAAGTACGGCGAGCAATGGTATAAAGAGTTAGAAGAATCGGTTTCGGCACTAAATGAAGGCTAAATCCTTCATTTAGATCAGGTTGCGTGTAATTTTTCCCTTGATAATATAAAGCGCAGCAATATTTTTCTTCTCTACAACCGTATCCCCCTTAAAATTTGGGTTGGAGGAGCGTAGAATCAATTTGGTTTCGTTGCTGTGCTGGTAAATCAATTTGATACTTCTTAAGCTATTGGCATCCTCATTCATCATTACCACATAGGCCTCGCCCCATTGCAGTACTTCGTAGTTGGTAATTTCCCTCACGGCAATGATTTCGCCAGAGGCATATTTAGGGTACATGCTATCGCCATAAACGGGCAGGTAGGCTGTACAATCGTTAAAAGGTTTATAGTTGACAAAGTATTCGGCTTGTTCTTCGTTGAGTACATGGTCAATTTCGGCCAGGCTGATATCAAAATAGGGTACCCCTTCCTTACTTTCTGAAATGATAGGGCCTTTTTTGACAAAGGGTTCGCCAATACCAGACTCCAGCCATTCGATATTGAGGTTAAACACCAGCTCTAGCCGGTCTTTTAAAGATTGTGAGACTAAATCACCCCGCCTACCTCTGGTTGCATCAGAGAGTGCCCCTGCAGTTAATTTTAAGCGATCAGCGAAGTCTTTTTGGGTTTTAAATCCTAAAAGGCCGATAACCTCCTTTAATCTCTGAATTTCCGTCATTATAAATGTTGGTAAGTTGGTCTGTTTTTGATTAGCTAAGCTAACAATCAATCTGTAAATTTATTCTATTAATGCAATTTAACAATTAACCTCAAATTACTGGCATGGAATTAACAGATGATTTCAACAAACCCATAACATCCTATGAAAGTACTTGTCCCTTGTTATTAAGTGCGGAATATGTACAAGATCCCTATCTGATGGTAGAGGCCTTTTTCAGTTTTGATACATTGGCAGGGCATAAACGTCGTTTAAAAGAATGGTATCAGTATGCGATGATCGAAAGCGAATCGACGGCTGAGCCAGGCCAGTATTTATTTATGCATAATCAGTTTGTTCAGCTTTTACAGGCAAGTTACCTCATTGCTTCTGCGCAGCTGCCTTATCATAGCGAACAACGGAGAAAAATTAACGGACGCAGCTTTGGCTCCTGGTTATTAATTGTTCAGGAAAATCATTTGGTTGCAGGACAATACCGCAGAGATGAATTTGAAGCAACCGAATTGTCGCTAAACTATTTTAACAATCCCGGGCAATTTGTGGAAGATTTTGCCACATTGGCCAATATCAGGCAACTGCGTTATGGCCTTTTAGAATGGCTTTATGCGGGTTTAAGTCAATCTAACAGCATCAATTGCTTGGAGAAGGAATACCTTTTTGAACAATATGGAAATATGAGTAAACTGAGGGCACTGAAAAAGTAGGCTTAAAATGGTCTATAAAAAGATTAGCGGATGGGTAGGTCATAAGATCTCCATCCGCTTTTTGTTTTTGAGTGTTTTTATATTTTTACTGATTCCAATTTATTAAGATCTCTCCCCG
>NZ_FOGG01000081.1 GCF_900111155.1 Pedobacter rhizosphaerae
TGTGCACTTCCCAAAATTCAGACCAGTTAAAAGTATAATTCTAGACCGAGCGCAGCGAGGCTATTAGAAAAAACTATTAATTTTAATTGGTAATATGAAAAGAATCAAGTTTACGGAATCTCAGATTGTAAAAGCCATCAAAGAACATGAGAATGGCAAAAATGTACACGATCTCTGCAGAGAGTTAGGGATTAGCACCGCAGCCTTTTATAAATGGCGTCAGAGGTACGGAGGAATGGAAGTGAAAGAGTTATCCAAGCTCAAGGCATTAGAGGAGGAAAATGCGCGTTTGAAAAAAATGTATGCGAATCTCAGCCTTGTGCACGAAGTTTTCAAGGAGGCGGTGGAAAAAAAGCTTTAACGCCTGACGAAAAACGTGGTTTAGTGGATGAGATGGTGAAAAGGATTAGCCATCGTCAGGCTTGTCAATGTGTCGGGTTAAACCGGAGCAATCATTACTATAGACGCAAACGGCGCGATGACAGCGAAATAGTTAATGCACTTTCTCTTCTAATTGAAAAGCATGTTTCCATAGGCTTCTGGCAATGCTACTACCGGTTACGTCGAAAAGGAATTACATGGAACCATAAAAAGGTTTATCGGGTTTATACCGCGATGAGGCTTAATATTCGGCGCAGGGCAAAGAAAAGACTACCAGAAAGAGTCAAAAAGCCATTATTTGTGCCGGAAACTGTAAATGAGGTGTGGTCTATGGATTTTATGAGTGACTCGCTTTGGAATGGGAGGAAATTTAGATTGCTGAACATTGCCGATGATTACAACAGAGAGATACTTGCTATGGAAATAGATTATTCACTTCCAGCATTGAGGGTTACCAGGGCATTGGATGAACTCAAACAATATAGAGGGCTACCAAAGATGATAAGAATGGATAATGGGCCAGAATTCATCTCACACAAGCTGGATGAATGGGCGAAGGAAAACAATGTAGAACTGCTTTTTATCGAGCCTGGAGAACCAACACAGAACGCATATATAGAAAGATGCAATGGAAGCATCAGAAGAGAATTGTTAAATGCCTACATATTTCATTCGTTGGATGATGTGAGGGAAAAGGTAGAGGAATGGATGATGGACTATAATTACCATCGACCACACCAGGCATTGAACTTCAAATCTCCCATCGATTTATTGCAGGAAAGTTGAGGACAAAATTATACTTTTGAATGGTCTGAAAAACAGGGGAGCTTACA
>NZ_FOGG01000050.1 GCF_900111155.1 Pedobacter rhizosphaerae
AGATTGGAGTAATGGCTATATGACACCTACAAGCGCTCAGGACTAAATTTTAGATTGTGGTAAAAGACTCAAAACCCCAATCTCCTAACTCCAAACTCATTTTATCATCACTCCCGGTCTGTTTACCAATGGGATTTTAATTAAATTAGAGTCTATAATACTTTCGGGTAAGAAAATGAATTTTTTGTCGTAGATGGTTGAACCGATATAGTAGCTCAACCAATATTCGTTTGTTAGCCCGAAAACCTCAGGGTCTATTGCTTCCACACCAGCAAAAGTGTGGGCTTCCATATCCCCAATAAAATGCCTTAGAACAGAGGTTTTTACAGGCTTTCCATCCTTCTCGCCATATCCTTTAGAGCTAATAAGAACATTGGTAATGGGCTGGTCTTTTAGGTTAACCAGGTAAACGGTCCAGTTTTTAACTTCCGGGGTTTCGCCCATCAACACTACTGCCATTGCAATGTCTTCAACTAAATTTTCTGGTAAATCTGCCTTCACAATAATTTTCTATTTGTTTTTACCTATTTCTTTTTAGCTACAACTTTTTTGGTTGCCGCCTTTTTAGCCGGTGCTTTTTTCTTCGTTTCGAAAGCGTTTGGTACTTGTTCTACAATCATCTTTTTCACTACTTCCAAATCAATATCAACTAATTCTTCAGCAGTATATTTTTGCTTTGTAGCCTCATTATTTCTCAGTTTGAGCATCAATTTGCCGAAACGGATGAAAGGTCCCCATCTGCCATTTTCGATAGAAATTTTCTCTGCATCCCAGGTTTTAATGTAACGATTGGCTTCCTTTTCTACCTTTTTACCGATTAAGGTCTCGATGTCAGATTGAGAAAGGTTATCGTAATCATATCCTTTTGCCGGAATATTGATAAACAAGTCATTCCATTTAATGAATGGACCAAAACGGCCTTTGCCTTTGGTAACACCTAAACCTTGATAATGAGCAATAGGTGCATCAGCATCCATTTTTTCATTGATGATGGCAATTGCCCGCTCGTTGGTAACAGAAAGCGGATCTTCGTTTTTGGGAAGCGAAATAAAACTTTCGCCCCATTTCACATAAGGTCCAAATCTGCCAACGCCCACCATTACTTCTTTGCCCTGATAATCTTCCAGTGCGAAAGGTAGTTTAAATAATTCCAGTGCATCGGCCAGAACAATCGTTCCTACCGATTGATTCTTCATCAGGCTGGCGTACTGCGGTTTTTCCTCATCATCAGATTCACCAATCTGCACCAGCGGACCGAATTTTCCAACTTTGGTGTAAACGTTTTTACCTGTTGCAGGATCTGTTCCTAATAATCGCTCTCCAGTTGCACGTTCGGCAGTCTCCAAAGTAGTTTCAACCTCCGAATGGAATGGATTATAGAAAGAATGAAGCATTTTTGTCCATTCTTGCAAACCTTGAGCAATTTCATCAAATTCCTTCTCCACTTTAGCCGTGAAGTTAAAATCTACAATTCCTTTAAAATGTTCTACCAGGAAATCGTTTACCACTTCACCAATATCGGTAGGAAAGAGCTTAGACTTTTCTGCACCAGTAATTTCTGATTTTATTTCTTTTTTAACGGTTCCATCAGCTAAAATAATGGATGTAAATTTACGCTGCTTACCGTCGCGGTCTTCCTTAACCACATAACCACGATTTTGAACTGTAGAAATGGTTGGTGCATAAGTAGATGGACGGCCAATGCCTAATTCTTCTAGTTTTTTAACGAGACTAGCCTCAGTATATCTTGCAGGTGGACGAGAATAACGCTCTGTTGCCTGCATTTCTTTTAAAAATAATTCCTGGCCCTTTGCAAGTGGAGGGAGGATTGATCCGCCTTCTTTTTCTTCCTGTTCCTCATCATCTGTAGATTCTAAGTATACTTTTAAGAAGCCATCAAATTTTAAAACTTCTCCTTCTGCAACCAGGTGTTCTTGACGGGTAGAAGCTGTGATTTGAGCTGTTGTTTTTTCAAATAAGGCTTCACTCATTTGAGAGGCGATAGCTCGTTTCCAGATTAAATCATACAAACGTTTTTCCGAAATGTCCCCATCTACAGAGTGACGATCAAAATAAGTAGGACGGATGGCCTCGTGAGCCTCTTGTGCACCTGCCGATTTCGTTTTATATTTTCTGGCTTGATAGTATTTATCGCCATAAGCTGATTTAATTTCTGCAGCTGCAGCTGCTAAAGCCGTGTCGGATAAGTTTACCGAATCCGTTCTCATATAGGTGATTTTACCCGCTTCGTAAAGCCTTTGTGCAACTTGCATGGTTCTTGCCACTGAGAAACCAAGTTTTCTGGAAGCCTCTTGCTGCAAGGTAGAAGTAGTAAAGGGGGCTGCCGGATTTCTTTTTGCCGGTTTAGTTTCTAAACTGCTAATGTCAAATTTTGCTGCAGCACAATCTTGTAAAAACTTTTCAGCATCTGCTTCCTTTTCAAAACGTTGGGGAAGTTCGGCTTTTACTGTTTCTTTGCCTTTTCCTGTAGAAAATTGAGCGGTAATTTTATAAGCTGCGGCGGCATTGAAGTTGTTGATTTCTCTTTCTCTATCTACAATTAAGCGAACAGCTACAGATTGAACTCGCCCTGCAGATAAGGATGGTTTAACTTTTTTCCATAAAACAGGGGAAAGTTCAAAACCTACCAGGCGATCTAAAACACGACGTGCCTGTTGCGCATTAACTAAATTATAGTCGATACTTCTTGGATTTTCAATTGCTTTTAAGATGGCCGGCTTAGTAATCTCGTGAAAAACAATGCGTTTGGTTTTATCACTTTTTAAACCAAGTGTTTCAAACAAGTGCCAGGAAATGGCTTCTCCCTCGCGGTCCTCATCGGATGCTAGCCATACCATCTCTGCTTCCTTAGCCAGTTTTTTAAGTTCAGATACCACATTCTTCTTGTCTGCAGGTACCTCGTAAGTTTGGGCAAAATCATTCTTAATGTCAATACCCATATCTCCTTTCACTAAATCTCTAATATGGCCATAGCTAGATTTCACTAGGAAATCCTTTCCAAGGTAGCCTTCTATAGTTTTAGCTTTTGCGGGTGATTCGACGATTAATAAATTTTTAGCCATGAAATACGTTTTTCTGCAAATAAAGCTATAAATAAAGTATAAATCCAAACCTGACTAGAAATAAGTGTGTTTTTTTGGAAATTTTAATCTCATTCCAATCTGTTTGGGAATGTTTTTGTATAGATAAATTACACGGAAGTGGCAACACTGCAATCTATTTCTAGTTATCTTCGTATATAAAATTAAACTAAAATGATAAGCACTATTTTAATCCTATTAAACCTGTTGGTGTCGCCACCAAAAACTGTTTACGATTTCAGCTTCAAAACAATTGATGGTAAAGAAGTTAAGCTGTCGAAATTTAAAGGTAAGAAAATTTTAATTGTGAATACCGCTTCTAAATGCGGCTATACTCCACAATATGAAGATTTAGAAAAATTGCATAAGCAATATGGTAAGAAAGTGGTATTGATCGGATTTCCGGCAGGCAATTTTGGCGGACAAGAATTTTCTTCTAACGCTGAAATTAAAGAGTTTTGTACCGGGAAATACAAGGTATCCTTTTTACTGGCAGAAAAAAGCAGTGTAAAAGGAGATGATATTAGTCCACTTTTTAAATTCCTAACTTCACAAACCAATACAGAGGAGCAGGGAGATATCAAATGGAACTTTGAAAAATTCCTGATCAATGAAAAAGGAGAGCTTGTTCACCGTTTCCGTTCGAAAACCAAACCAATGGATGAAGCTGTTACTAAGAATCTTTAGTTGAGTTACGGGTTGCAGGTTACGAGTTGTGGGCTATACATTTAGACTTGTAACCCGCAACCCACAACCCATAACACTTTTAATTTTTTTCCAACAGATATTTCCAAACAACAGCGCTTAATGCTGCGCCAACTAATGGAGCGATGATAAAGGCCCAAACCTGCCCCAGTGCTTCTCCACCAACCAACAAAGCCGGACCAATACTTCTTGCCGGATTAACTGAAACTCCCGTTACCGGGATGCCTACAATATGAATGAGTACCAGGCTTAGTCCAATCGCTAAACCAGCAAATCCACCGTTGATGTTTTTGGTAGACGTAGCGCCAAAAATAACCAGTAAGAAGATAAAGGTAAAAATGACTTCGGCAATTAAGCCAGCGTGTAGGCTGTAGTGTTGAGGTGATAAGGCATCGAATCCATTCTGTCCTAAGCCATTTACAGCCAGGCTATATTCTGGTTTACCCGATGCGATCATCAACAAGACCCCTGCGCCAATAATGCCGCCCAGAATTTGAGCCACAATGTAGTATGCCGCTTCACCTGCTTTCATACGGCCGGCAATAACCATGGCAATAGAAATTGCAGGATTGATGTGGCAACCGGAAATGTGACCAATAGCATAAGCCATTGCTACAACTGATAATCCAAAAGCAAAGGATATTCCTAATAAACCGACGCCTGTAGTTCCGTTTGCGCCTGCTATAACAGCACTGCCGCAACCCATTAAAACCAAGACCATTGTGCCAAGAAGTTCAGCACTGAATTTTGAAAATTTACTTGTCTCCATATTATTTTTTATTTAAGGTTTCAAAAAAAATAGGGGAGATTAATATCAAATGTAAACTAATTCTTTGAATTTCAGGTAATGATGAATAAATATATGTAATGTGTTGTTAATCAGTGTTAATTAGGTTTTTTTAGGCAAAAAGAAAGGGGGCTTAAATGAATACGCCCCCTAATAAACCAAACAAACTATTTATGAAGTCTATATATAACTTAGTTTGATAAAAAATGTTTTTAAAAAGATTAATTTTTAAGTTTTTATTCTTGTTATTGACTTAAAACAACAGTTTGCTGCCAATTAGAAGAGATTAAGTTGCTCTGGTTGGTAATCTTCAGGGTTAAAACAATAGGTCGGCTGAGTTTGCTGTCCAACAAAGTACACTTCACTTTCCTCATACCTGGAAGCAACTTTAACAAAAGTATCACCGCAAACGGTTTTGAATAGTTTTTCTACCAGTTGGGGATCGTTATTGTCTTTAGATAAATGGCTCAATAAAAGATGGCTGAGGTGTTCAGATTTGTGGTTAAGAAAAAGTTCGAGTGCTTGCTTGTTACTCAGGTGACCATGGCCACCCATTATTCTTCTTTTTAAAAAATAAGGATACCGGCCATTTTCCATCATTTCAGTATCGTAATTAGCTTCTAAAAAAACAGCGTGACAAGTTTTGAATTGATTAATTAACCTTTCACAAACAGCGCCGATATCGGTAAAAACACCTACACGTACATCATTATATTCTATTGTAAAACTATAGGGGTCTGCAGCATCATGAAATTTAGAAAAGGGCGCTATTTTTAATCCTCCAATCATAACAGGTTCAAGGTGCTGGATAGGGCGTACCGAATTTTCATCAAGCAGCAGCTTGCTGCTTTTTAGTGTTGAGGTACTGATGTAAACGGGTAATTTATATTTCCTGGCGAACACTGAAAGGCCTTTAATGTGGTCTGTATGCTCGTGTGAAATGAAAATGGCCTTAACTTTATCAATTTGAAGGTTTAACCTGGCCATTCTACGTTCTACTTCCTTACAGGTTAGGCCTATGTCAACCAATACAGCTTCCTGATCGTTCCCCACATAATAACAATTGCCGTTACTGCCCGAATTAATTGATGTAAAATAAAGTCCCATTGTATTTGCAAGATAAGGCTAAATTGGCAAAGATGGAAAAAATTATACCCTTAATCCGTTGTGCTCTACCAAACGAGACAGGAGAGGCAGGAAAGCCTGAATCAGGTTGATTTCTTCTGCGGTAAAAATTTTCTCCATGGTTTGGCTAAGCCACTCTTCTTTAATTTTGCGTGTAGCCACAATATGTTTTTCGCCAAGTTTAGTCAGGCAGATATATACTTTTCTTTTATCCTCATCACTGGGAAAGCGCGCAACGCAATTGGCCTCAAACAGCCTGTTAATGATTTGGGAAATGGCTTGCTTAGAAACCCGTTCCATTTCTGCAAGTTCGGTAGAAAGCAGTTTTCCATGTTGCTCCAGTAACGACATGGTGAGCAATTCGGCATTGCTAAATTCAGAACTTACATTCTGTTTTCGCAATTGCCGGGTTAGCCGGGTTACAGTACTTCTTAATTTTGCAGCTATTTCTTGAGTTTGCGTTGGCATAATAATGGTAAATAAACTTTACAAATATAGCGGTTATTTTTATCAATAATAAGGGTGATGGTTCTTTAAAAGTATTAATTGTGATTTTTGGATGATAAAATCGGTGTTTTTGAGTTTTACTCGATGAAGATAAATTTGTACTTTTGTAAAGTTACTTTACTATTTTATTTATGAGTATTTTTCGTTCACTAAGACATTATAATTACAGGTTATTTTTTACCGGACAGGCTATATCTCTTATCGGTACCTGGATGCAGCGTGTAGCGGTAAGCTGGTTGGTTTACAGGTTAACGGGGTCTGCATTTTTATTGGGGTTAATTACCTTTTTAAGTCTTATCCCTTCGTTAGTATTAGCCCCATATGCAGGGAGCTATGTGGATAGGCACAATAAGTATAAAATTTTATTAATTACACAGGTAGTGCTGATGTTGCAAGCTGGTGCTTTGGCTGTGATGATTTGGTTTAAGGTTTACGATATGTTCTGGATAGCGGCATTATCGCTTGTTCAAGGCCTGGTAAATGCATTTGACGTAACAGCAAGGCAATCCTTAATGGTTAATTTAATAGACGATAAAGAAGATTTGCCCAATGCAATTGCTTTAAACTCTTCTGTGTTCAATGCGGCAAGGTTGATTGGACCGGCAGTGGCAGGGGTAATTCTAAGTACCCTGGGTGAAGATGTTTGTTTTCTCATTAATTTCCTGAGTTTTATAGCTGTTTTGGGGTGTATGCTCATGATGAAGTTGAAGATTACCCCAACTGAAAAATCTAAAGAAAATATCTGGATCGACCTCAAGAAGGGGTATGATTATTTGAAATCGTCGCCAGATTTAGCGTCTATGATTTTAATGATGGCGGCCTCAAGTTTACTGGTTATTCCTTTTACTACACTTTTGCCCGTTTTTGCCAAAGATATTTTTAACGGTACTGCTACCACATTTAGCTGGTTCGAAAGTGCTGCCGGTTTTGGTGCTTTCTTTGGAGCGATTTACATGGCCACACTGAAGGCCTCTCGTAACCTTCAAAAAATTGTAGTGTTTTCAGGGACTTTGTTGGCTGTGTCTGTAGTGGCGCTGGCTATTTCTCCATCATTGATATTGGCATTGGTTTGTACAGGATTAGCCTCTTTGGGCTTGATGGCGCAAACCTCATCTATCAATACTTATCTTCAAACACATGCCGATGATGCCATGAGGGGGAGGACTTTAAGTTATTATATAATGGCTTACCAGGGTGTTTTGCCATTGGGTAGTTTATTAATGGGATATTTAGCACACTTGTTTGGTACGCAGGTAGTGGTGGCTTTTGAAGGTGTTGCAGGCGTACTGATTATCGGAGCTTTTATGTTAAACGAAAAGCACCGCCAGGAATTACAGCGTAATGCCGTATCATTTAACTAGTGGACCACCAATTTGCAATCAACCATGATCTTTTGGTAGTGATCCAGCTCAATTTCTTTATTTATGAGCTGTAAAAGGAGCTTAATCGCATTCTCGCCAACTGATTCTGGATTTTCTTCAACAGAGGCAACGGGTGGTGTATCCAAATAGCTGATAAAGGCATTATTGCCAAAGCCTATACATTCTATTTGGCTAAAATTAGGGTGGTTAATCGATTTCAAATACTTAATCGCATCGAAAAGGATAGGCTCTTTAAAAGCCACCAGGGCTGTTGGCAAATTTTCAGGATGCGAAAATAAATTCTGAATGGCCTTAATTGTATTTTCTTTATTAAAATCTGTATAAGCAACTAGCTCAGTATTGAAAGATACACCATTATCTTTTAACGCATTTATATAGCCATTAAAACGATCATGAGTGAAATTGATCATCTTGGGGCCGCCCAGATAGGCAATTTTTTGATGTTTCCGCTGAATTAAAAATTGAGTGGCCAGGTAAGCGCCCTGAAAATTATTTCCCAATACTTTATGGCAGTTCAGGTTAAAGCTGGGGTTTCTGGCGTAATAAACCACCGGGATTCCCATGTGTTCGAACTGGTAGAGGTGATTAAAGTCCTGCGTTTCTTTCGAAATGGCGATAATTAATCCATCCACTCTACTTTTTAATAACATATCAGCCAGTTGCTTTTCTTTTTCAAACTCGTCGTGAGATTGACTGATGATTACATTGTATCCAAATTGCATCGCAAATTGCTCTACACCAGCAATGCTTCGGGTAAAGTATTGATCTAAAAGATTGGGTAATATGATGCCAATAATCCTGGATTTCCGCTCTTTTAAGTTAATAGCCGATTTGTTTGGCGTAAAACGGAGATCGCGGGCCATTTCCTGAACACGCTTTTTAGTATATTCATTAATGGTGGGGTAATTGTTAAGGGCTTTTGAAACGGTAGAGACTGACATCTTAAGCTTCTCAGCTAAGAATTTAAGTGTAACGGGGGTCTTATTTTCCATCTTTTGCAATCTCCGTACATAGTTAAGAAAAAAAACAAAATATTTCAAACGTTTGAAATATAACGAATGATCAATTTGTGGCTTTTTGTAGGTTTTAATGTAGATTTTCTAGCGTTTGCTTTCATACATTCGCTTTGCTTAATGTTAACTAACCAAATCACAATGAAGAAATTGTTGCCTGGTTCATGAAGTAACCTCATCAGGCAAACAGTCTAAAATTAACTACGCGAAGAATGTTTTTGTAACAAAAATTTTGTGGGTTCGTTTTTACATTTTGAAGGTTTTTGGTCAGATTTAGTTGGGAGGAAGAAACACCTACCATAAATTAATTGTTAGTTTTGGGAACTTCAATTAATTAAAAATTAAAATATAAGTTATGCAAAAATCAATCTATAGGGTATTTATAATCTGCTTTTCGCTTCTTTCAACAATCAGTTATGCTCAGGTTACCGCTATACAAAATATTCAATCGCGTAAAATATTAAGCCTCAACGGAAAGTGGAACTACATTATTGATCCCTATGAAAACGGTTATTACGATTATAGACATGAACCTTTCGACCAATCTAAAACAGGAACAGGAGGTTTTTTTGACGACCGTGTACAGAAAGATAAAACAGAACTTATAGAGTATGATTTTGACCATTCATCCTTAATGAATGTTCCGGGAGACTGGAATTCGCAATTGGAGAAACTGGAGCTATATGAAGGCAGTGTTTGGTTGCGTAGAAAATTTGATGCGAAACCCGAAAAGGGCAAGAAGTACTACATTTACTTTGCAGCAGTTAATTACGAAGCCCATGTTTATCTAAATGGAAAGAAGCTTGGTGTGCACAAAGGAGGTTTTACGCCATTTCAGTTTGATGCTACCAACAAGCTTAAGGCAGGAGAGAATTCGATCATTTTAAAAGTAGATAATACCCGTAAACAAGATGAAATTCCTACGGTAAACACCGATTGGTGGAATTATGGTGGCATTACCAGAGATGTATATCTTGCCGAGTTTCCAGATCACTTTATTGCCGATTATAAATTGCAATTGGTTAAAGGAAATAATAACCTGGTTAGCTTTTCTGTGAAATTGGCCGATGCAACAGCCAATCAGGAGGTTACCCTATCTATACCTGAATTGAAGTTAGAGAAGAAATATAAAACGGATGGCGAGGGCAAGATAGCAGACGAATTTATCTGGAATAACCTGAGCCTGTGGTCGCCGGAGAACCCTAAACTTTACGGCGTAAATATCAAAACAGACAAGGAAGATATAAACGATAAGATAGGTTTCAGGAATATTGAGGTAAGGGGCGACAGCATTTATTTAAACGGAAAATCTATTTTTTTAAGAGGGATTTCGGTTCATGATGAAAATCCGCTTTTAGCTGGCCGTTTGCGTTCGGAAGGAGATATGCGCATGATGCTGCAATGGAGTAAAGACATGAACTGTAATTACGTTCGCTTGGCTCATTATCCGCATAACGAAGAGATGATTCGCCTGGCAGATGAAATGGGCTTACTGGTTTGGGCAGAGGTACCTGTTTACTGGACCATTAGCTGGACTAATCCTGCTACCTATGCCAATGCAAAGCAACAGTTAACAGATTTGATTGTTCGCGATAAAAACCGGGCAAGTGTGATCGTTTGGTCAGTTGGAAACGAAACGCCACTAAGTGATGCACGATTGAGCTTTATGAGCAACTTGGTAGAAACTGCCCGTACTTTAGACGATACCCGTTTGGTTGCAGCAGCGCTGGAAGTTCACCGTGAAGGAAATACCATGGTTCTCAATGATCCTTTAGGAGAGAAGATTGACCTGGTAAGCTTTAATGAATATGCAGGTTGGTACTGGGGCGGAACTCCTGCCGAAATTACGAAATACGATTTCAATATTAAATACAATAAGCCGGTAGTGGTGACAGAATTTGGTGGTGATGCACTTGGTGGCTTCCATGCCGATGAAAATACCCGATGGAGTGAAGAATACCAGGAGGCGCTTTATAAAAACCAGATTACCCTCTTAAGTAAAATTGGTGCTTTAAGGGGAATGACACCATGGATTTTAACCGATTTCAGATCTCCAAGAAGACAGCATCCCATTTACCAGAACTTTTGGAACCGTAAAGGCTTAATTAGTGAAACGGGTAAAAAGAAAAAGGCTTTTTACGTGCTTAAAGATTATTATAACCAAATGCAGGCTAAATACAAATAATAGGAGTTAATTATAAATCATAACTGAAAGTAAAATTATCTAAATATGGGCAGTACAGCATTTAAATCATTTTTAAAATCCCATTTTTGAACGATAATAACTAGTAAAAATATAATGAAATTAAATCTGAGCATCCTATTGATTTTGGCTACGGCCTTAAATGCCGCTTCCCAAACTAAGAAACCGGTGAGTTATACTGTTGCCAATAAAAAGGTTACCGTGTACACCACTGCAGAAAATTCCGATTATCGCATCAGTAAAACAGAAAGTTTATCATTTAAAGCAAATAATCAACCTTTCGAAACGGAGCCCTGTATATTTATAGATCCAACTATCAAATATCAAACATTGGTTGGAATTGGTGGTGCATTAACAGATGCCTCTGCAGAAACGTTTGCCAGGCTTTCTAAAAAGAATCAGCAAGAATTACTAACGGCCTATTATAATCAGGATAAGGGGATAGGCTATACCCTGGCCAGGACCAATATTGCCAGTTGCGATTTTTCTAGCGGAAGTTATACCTATGTTCAGGATAACGATAAAGATTTAAAAACATTTAGTGTTGCCCACGATGAAAAATACAAAATTCCTTTAATTAAACAGGCTATGGCTGCTACAGGTGGTAAGTTGCCCCTGTTTGTAAGCCCCTGGTCTCCACCCGCATGGATGAAAGATAATAATAGCTTAATAAAGGGGGGGCATTTATTACCTGCTTATCGCCAAAGCTGGGCCAATCACTATGTGAAATTTATTAAAGCTTATGAAGCTATGGGCATTCCAGTTTGGGGTTTAAGTGTACAGAATGAGCCAATGGCGAAACAAATCTGGGAATCGTGCGTGTATACCGCAGAAGAAGAACGTGATTTTATTAAAAACTTCTTGGGTCCAACTTTACAGAAATCTGGTTTAGCCTCTAAAAAATTAATCGCCTGGGATCATAACCGCGATCAGATTTTTCAAAGGGCAAGTACCATTTTAAATGATAAAGATGCCGCAAAATATGTTTGGGGAATCGGTTTTCACTGGTACGAAACCTGGACAGGTAGTGGAATGCAATTTGGCAATGTACGCCAGGTGCATGATGCTTATCCTGATAAGGCATTAATCTTTACCGAAGGCTGTAAAGAAAAATATGATGTAAATAAATTAACCGATTGGACTTTGGGTGAGCGCTACGGTTACTCGATGATTAACGATTTTAATAGCGGCACCGCTGCATGGACTGACTGGAACATTTTGTTAGATGAAAACGGTGGGCCAAACCATGTAGGTAACTTTTGTTTTGCGCCTGTGCACGCCGATACCAAAAATGATAAATTGATTTATACCAACGCCTACTACTACATGGGACACTTTTCTAAGTTTATTCGTCCCGGGGCTAAAAGAATTGGTTCGGCATCCAGCCGTGATAAACTGGAAACTACAGCCTTCTTAAATACAGATGGCAAACTGGTAGTGGTGGTGATGAATCAATCAGATGAAAAAATAAACTATAGCCTGTGGATAAAAGGCCAGGCCGCAACTACTACAAGTTTACCGCATTCTATTGCCACTTTGGTAGTTGATTAACCAGATAAATAAAAATAATGAGTAAGGAATTAAAGAACATGTTTTCTCTTCAAGACAAGGTAGTTGTTGTAACCGGTGCCACTGGGGTATTGGGCGAAGCTTTTGTGGATGGATTAATTGCGGCAAATGCAACCATTGTTATCATCGGTAGAAACGAAGAGGTAGCTAAGCAAAGGGCAGAGGAAGCAGTAAAGGCAGGAGCAAAAGCTATTTATGTTATTGCCGATGTATTGGATGAGCAAGCATTGGTTGCTGCAAAGGATAAAATTATAGCCGAATTCGGTCGTATAGATGCCCTGGTAAATGGGGCAGGGGGGAATGTTGCAGAAGCCGTGGTGCAGCCCGGTAGCGATGTTTTTGATCTCAATGTAAATGCATTGAAACAGGCTTTTGATCTTAACCTTTTCGGAACCATCGTTCCTACTCAAATTTTCGGTAAGGAAATTGCCAAAAATGGAGGCAGTATTGTCAATATTTCATCTGTATCGGCCAGTCAGGCAATTACCCGGGTGTTGGGCTATTCGTTGGCTAAAACGGCTATAGAAAGCTACACCAAGTGGATGGCTGTTGAGTTGGCTAACCGTTATGGCGATACTATTAGAATGAATGCCATTGTTCCGGGATTTTTTATTACACATCAAAACCGCAGGCTACTCACCAATGAAGATGGTTCTTTAACTTCCAGAGGTGAAGCCATTATTGCGAATACGCCTTTTAAAAGGTTCGGAAATCCGGATGAACTTATTGGTGCCCTGGTATACCTGTTAAGTGATGCCTCCAAATTTGTTAACGGAGAAAGTTTAAAGGTTGATGGTGGATTCTGTATCTTCTCGGGTGTATAAATAGAAACAAACTAACATGAAATATAAAAAATTAGAACAGACCTGGCGCTGGTATGGACCAAATGATCCAGTGTCATTACAAGATGTAAAACAAGCAGGAGCAACAGGAATTGTATCTGCATTGCACCACATTGCACATGGTGAAGTTTGGCCTTTGGCCGATATTCAGGAACGTAAAGCCATTATCGAGGCCGCAGGCTTAACCTGGTCGGTAGTAGAAAGTGTACCCGTTCACGAAGCCATTAAAACCCGCAGAGCGGATGCGGGCAAATACATCGAGAATTATAAAACCTCGTTGCGTAATTTATCGCAATGCGGATTAAAGACCGTTTGCTATAACTTTATGCCGGTATTGGATTGGACCCGTACCCAGTTGGATTTAGAAATGACTGACGGATCTAAAGCTTTATATTTCAATTGGATTGATTTGGCTATTTTCGATCTTTACATCCTAAAACGTGAAGGCGCTGACCAGGATTATGCTGAATCTATTTTAAAGCGTGCACAAGATAAATATGCTACTTTAAATCAACAGCAGTTAGACGATTTGCGGGTGAACGTATTGATGGGAATTCCGAATGAGAAAGAAATTGAACTCGAAACCCTTCGCGATAGCATTAACGAATACAAAGCCATTGGTACGCAAGGTTTAAAAGAAAATTTAAAATTTTTCCTTTCTGAGATTGCAGATGTTTGTACTGAAGAAGGAATTAAGATGACCATCCATCCAGACGATCCGCCGTATGCCATATTAGGCTTGCCACGCATTGCAAGTACCCTCGAAGATTTCAAATACATCATTAACGAAGTAGATCAACCATTTAATGGCGTATGTTTTTGTACAGGTTCGTTGGGTGCAGGGATGAAAAACAATGCATTAGAAATTTTCCAGGCTGTTAAAGAAAGGGTTTATTTTCTGCATTTACGCAATGTGACCAAAGATGAGGACGGTAGTTTTTACGAAGCAGATCATTTAGGGGGCGATGTAAATATGTTCGAAATTATGAAGGCCGTTTCTGAAGAGAATGCTTTAAGAGATAAGGCTATTCCATTCCGCCCAGATCATGGCCATCAAATGCTCGATGATTTAGCCAAGCAAACCAACCCCGGCTACTCTGCCATTGGCCGTTTAAGGGGCTTAGCAGAATTAAGAGGGTTAGAAGTTGGTGTAACTGGAAACTATTAGATAAATTTGAGCCTGCTAATTAAAAGCAGGCTTTTTTATTGGCTTGAAATTTGACAATTACCCTATTATGGAAAACGAAAAATTGCCCGAAAAACGAATTCTTAAGCCATCTGTTATACATGATGACTTGCCTGAGGTTAAAAAACCGGAGCATTTGAGAAAAAAATCTTGCGATGAGGATGATCTTTTACCAGAAAATCCGGAACGTCATTTTCATCATGAAGAACTTAGAAGCCTGAGTTCCAGTCATGAAAAAACAAAGTACGCAGATGACGATGAATGGAACGGTGAAGACGCTTAAAATTTGTGAAAATATATTTTTAGTTTTTCAATAGAACTTATATATTTGCAGCTCATTAAAAAACGGGCCTCGGTAGCTCAGTTGGATAGAGCAACGGTTTTCTAAACCGTGGGTCAGGGGTTCGAATCCCTTCCGGGGTACAAAGCCTTTAGTTAATCACTAAAGGCTTTTTTTTATCTACTGGTTGGTGTACCCAACAACCTGATCAGGCAAATATTCTTGATCAATCCAGGGCTTTGGCACAGCTAATAATCTTGTTTATTTCTTAAATATAACTTTAGTTTGTGTGTTTCGGCAAAAGTGGGAATAACCAGTTTCATTGTAATATGTAAATGGAAATTCTGCATAATAGTTAACTTTATGGTTTTTGTCATCTAAAAGACAGGTATTATATAAAGCGTTGTTACACCGTTTCAAACTAGGAAATGGTGTCGTCTGGTTATATTATAAGACTAGTTCGAGTCCAATATTTATTTGATTTGTCGTCGGTATTTTGTATTTTTACTTATCAACTTAGTTATAAGTTATGGTCGATTTTGAACTTGAGGAAAAACACAAAAAGTACCTGAGTACGATCAAAAATCTTCGCCAAAGGAACTTCAGTAACAACTTGCTTTTTTTAATTCTTTCTGAGGACCTTCCAGATGGACAGGTATACAAAGAGTTTCCAGATGGCCGCATTGAAATTCAAGAGGTGAAATCTGTAGGAAAAAAAATTAGCACTCGTGTAGTCAAGATACTTAAGGCGTGGCAGGCAGAAAAGGTGCGCGAGGCCTATGGACTACAATAAGCCTACCTTGCTTGTTATATCGGACCCCAATGGTGCTGGTAAGTCTACACATATTCAAACTATGCTGCCCTTAGCTTTTGATGGAATTGTGTCTTTTGACAGGGACAGTACAAGGGTTGGCTTCGAGTCTGAGCTTCAGGCACAGGGAATTTCCGATGGTGAACTAGTGGCGCGGGCAACCAGGATGATGGAGGATAAACTAAAAGAACTAATGGTTGAAGCGATTAATTCGAATTCACATTTTGTATTGGAGACACCTCTTTCACATCCAGATTACTGGAGATATATTGATATGTTCGATAATGCTGGCTATCAGCTTCAGCTCAATTATCTCTGCCTTGATAAGGTTAGCGACTGTATGGGCCGTGTTGAGCAACGGGTTTTAGAGGGAGGTCATTATGTTAGGCCTGATACGATCAAAGGTGTTTACAATAATAATCTTATACACATAAATACGGAATATCAAACATTTTATAGAGTTGAATTATATGATGGAATGATTGTTCCCACACTTCTATGTAGCATGGAAAAGGAAAATGTTAGGTACCTTTCTCCAAAAGCCCTAAAAAAAAAGCTGGATCAAAAAGGGTATGCCTTTACTTGCAACTGAATTATCCAAATTCAAATAGTATTTTAACATCACTGGTCCGTGACTCACGGACCAGTATTATTCATTGATTCGAGTCAACCTGCACAGTTATTTCACAGATTGATGCCACTTCTCACATTCCGATAACCAATCATAAATCATTTTGAACCCCGATATGATTTCACAGGAAAAGGATAAAGATGATCCTTCGAAATCCTTTTCCTTGAAGATGTAGGTATCTAATCCTGTATAAAGCAATTCTGCCATATCATCTATATCAAAATTGTTTATAGCAGATAGCTTATTTAGCATTTCATTAGTTGTACACTGGATAAAGTCTTGTTTAAGCACAGCTTTCACCTTGTAAAGCAGATTTAAGGTGATGCGTACATCATAAAGTCTCCCCGCAATATCAATAGGTGTAGGTTTTTTACTTCTATTATGAGGAGCAATCGCCGCACTTGCCAGTTTAATTAGGGTTTCGTTAATCCTGCTTAAACTAATAAGTTCAAAATAGGATTTAATAAGTTGTTGAACTTGATTCACAGCTTCAACCTGAGTTGGGAACTGTGTGTTTGGATTTTTACTTTTGGTAGTTTGCATAACCTGAAAAAAATAAAGTATCCTGGTCGCTGCAAACTACCAAATAACTCTTTTCAGAGATAAATGAAAATGAGGGGCTACCTCTCGACCAGGAATATTGTTAATGAAAATTTACTTGTTGATCTCTCTTATTAAGGTGAAAAAATATGTTATTTAATAGTTTGCACCAGCAAGATGCAAACAAAAAATAAAACGTCCAAATAAATTTACTCACGAAATAGGTTACACTGTACAATTCCAATGTTACTGATAATCTTTATTGCCTAACCTCACCCTAACAAACTAACAATGGTATTTCACTTGCCTGTACAATCCCTCTCCTGGAGGAGAGGAAGGTACTGAAGTAGCCTTGCAGGTACGGATGACAGGCTGAGATATTTTGTTCGATAGATACCCTACAGGAATAGGCTTTGTTAAAACGCATATTTTTTTCCTACGGCCGTCATTCCCTCGCAGGAGGGAATCTTAATGCAATATTATACTCAACATAATTTTTTAATTCATAAAGAAACCACTCTTAACTCTCAAACAGGTGTTTTCAGCTTTGAAATGAGTAAGGGATTACCTGTTTGGATTTTTACAATTGTTATATCAAAAAAACATTGATAAAAAGTTCCCAGGTGCTGCGAAACAACAATTAACTCTTTTCAGAGATATTGAAAGATACGGTTCTAAACCGCTCACCCGGGAATATTGTAAATTAAAGTTTACTAATTGATATCTCTTAATGTAGAGGAAAAAATATAATAATTAATAGTTTTCATTAGCAAGGTGCAAACAAAAAATAAACTGGACAAATAAATACGCGTCAGGTATAAAAAGTTTAATCTTTAATCCGAAAATATTTTAGACCATCCATAATTTTCCTATATTTAATTATTGCGATAGTTAAATATGCAAGTTCAAATCTCCCGATTTTCTGTTTAGCCACAATTCCCTTGGTTTAACAGGTTAATACATTCCCAAAAAACATGATGGTTAGCTGTAGTGAATTACCGTAAATATGGTTTTTGCCTAACCTAAAGCGCTATTCATCATGTTTTGATTGTAAAACCAATTAACCATTAATAAATTTTGAATTAAACAGACTATGAGTAAAAGTAATCAAATCTCTTTAGAGATTAGCGTTGCAGATGCAAAGGCAATTTCAACCGCCATTAACAATTTAAAAAACAGTTTAGCACCACTTTTAAAAGTAAACCTCACAGCTCAAGAGCGTATGTCTACCCTAAAAATGGGAGATAAGACCCTGGCATTTGTACAAAAAACATTAGAATATGGATTGCAAAACCCCAAATTGGTTCCTGCCTTCGTTGATATAAATGAAGCGCATAAAGACTATAAACTTGCTTTCGATACTTATCAAATTTTTCAACATCTAAGCACATTGCTCCGTGGAGTAGAAGATACCGGAATGGTGGCAGGAGGTGAAGCTTATGAAGCCTCACTAATTATTTATCATTCTCTTAAGGGAGCATCTCGTTCTAATATTCCGGGTACTCAGGCCATGTATGATGATTTGAAACAAAGATTTCCTGGAAGAGGAAAGGGAACCAAGGCAGAAAATTTTCCTGCAATATGATCGGTCAATAATGCGCTAGTCCCACGAATAGTATTTTAAACACCTCTGAGCACAAAATTGGTGCTCAGAGGTGCATTAAAGGAGCTTTGAAGGGAAACATTGGTGCTCAGAGGTGCATTAAAGGAGCTTTGAGGGGAAACATTCAAGCTAATCTGCTTTTAGCCTCACCCTGTCAAAGCAACTACGGTATTTACTGTCTGTACAATTCCTCTCCTGGAGGAGAGGGAGGCGCTGAACCAGCCTTACCAGTGCCGTTAATAGGATGAGATATTTTGTTTGATAGACCCTACCGGGATAGGTTTTGTCAAAACGCATATTTTTTCCTATAGCCGTCATTCCCTCGCAGGAGGGAATCTTAATGCAGCATGTACCCGATTAAAATTAAAAAATTACTTACCATCGCTATTGTTTAACCTTAGCCTCTGCTAAGTGCCCACAGCGTTCCAAATCACTAATAATAAGACAACAAACATCCAAACAACTCAAACTCGCAGGCAGCAGCCAAATAAGGCCCTAAAATGGCAGATGTTTTTAAATATTGCAGAATGCCGTTAGATGACTTTTTCGGTTCTGCCGCCAACGCATCATAAACCTGCCTGCCAACAGTCTGATCGTTCAGGTAACCTTCCATATCATGATGGTTTTTAGTTCGGCTACGTAAGCCTCCATGATGGTGAATATCGTATGTGGCTGCAGAACTTGTGATGGTGATCGAACGCTGTGCAAAAGGATCTAAATCATCTTGAACGTTGTACCAATCCCCTCGTAAACTTTTGGGAATGCTGATGGGGTTCAAATAAGCGCTGATAGACTGTAATCCCATCGGATTACCTAAGGTGATAAGTCGGCTAACTTGCAGATGTGGATTTTCCATCATCACGTTATAGGCTATAATTGATCCCATTCCATGGCCAACCACCACACAGGGTTCTTCATCAATTTGATTTTTGACAATATCATTTAGCCTTACCCTCAATACAGGATCGGTAAGATAGCAGAAAAGCTCGTAGATAAATCGCCTGATGCTAAGCTCGCCCCAGTTCATTTGTTTGTCTAATGATTCTAATATAGCAGTAACCCAAGCCCAGTTTAAGGGAGATCTTTTTTGATCAGGTATGGCTAAATCTATAGCCATTTGTTGAATATTTATCCCCGTATTTTTGGCAACCTCTAATAAAAAGTCGTGAATTAGGCGTGTTTCTTCATGATGACTGATGTTGGCTTGTTTAACCGTTTGCTCCAATGCCCAGTTGGCACTAGTTGCAAGCCCCTGTAGTAGCGCTCCGAAATAAGGCAATTCAATATCATTTTTACTAATTGGCATAGAAAGTCCGGATCTGGATAAGCCAGTTTTAAGCGCATCCGTCCATTTTTTTTTCAGCTCCAGAGCATCACAGTCCAGCTGTGTATGTCCATGTACAAAGATCAATTTCATCAAGCGTGTTATTTATAGGGTGAATATTAGAGAAGGGTAATTTTGATAATGCTGCGGATTGGAAAATAGCTTTAATAACAAAAAATAAGGGAACAGAAAGTCCAGTCGTTTGCCAAGGAAACGTTTCTTTTGCACAAGCTAAATGAGGGTTAATCGTGCGCATAGGGTTTACATCTGGTTTTCTAATAAAGTCCTGGAAGATCTTTAGATCGGTACGGACGGGGAGTTGTTATAAATTTAGCGAAATAGAATTCTGATAACAAGTATGATTTGTATCAATCTTGATATTTATCAATCGGTTTTATACTATTTGATGAGGCCAGCGCTTTGAGGCGTATGGACTGCTATTAACTTAAGGAGAAAACTAAAATGTATTGTCAATCCTGAGCCTGTCGAAGGGTAATCCATTTTAGTTTTCTCCTTATTAAGAAGGTCTTCGACTACTTGTCCCAATTTCACATCGGGAAGCTCAGGACAGCATTTAGCTTAAGTTAACAGCATTAGAGGCGTATGGAACACATCAATTGAACAGCTGGAACAAGCTGCGTATCAATATTGTTAATCAATATTTTAAAATTAAATCCATACATTGTTTTATCCCTAAAACATCAATACTAACCAAATTGATACCCATGAAAACCAAATACCTATTTGTATTGCTAAGCGCATCACTTTTATTTGCTTCGAGTTTTATTGTTGATAGAAAAAATCATCCACAGCTGGGCATTGTTGCTGGATTAGCCCAGGATGAATTGATTTATGCTGCTGGTTTTAGAGCAAATGGCGAATCTGTAAAAAGAGTACTTTCCCCATCACTAAGCGATCAGGAATTTTTAGCTAAACTAAAAGAAATTAAGGCTGCCAAATGCAAACTTGTTTCCTGCAATCTTTTCTTTCCCGGTACACTAAAAATAGCCGGTCCTGAGGTAGTTGAAAATAGGGTATTAACCTATGCAGACTCTGTTCTTTCGCGAGCAGGACAAGCGGGTGTTAAATATATTGTATTGGGCAGTGGCGGTGCGCGAAATATTCCTGCAGGCTACGATATTGAAAAAGCTAAGACTGATTTTGTTAGCATGGGTAAAAAGCTCGGTGAAATTGCAAAGAAATACCAGGTGACTATTGTGCTCGAAAATTTAGAAACCACAGAAACTACCTTCATTACTTCATTGAAAGCGGCGGCAGAGATCGTTCGCAAAGTGGATCATCCTAACTTTAGGCTTAATGCAGATATTTTTCACATGATGCGGGAGGGAGAATCGCCAGAAGAGATTGTGGCCGCAGGGAATTTGGTAGGCTTTTGCGAAATTGCAGAAAAGGAAAAACGGTCACTTCCTGGTGTAATGGGCGATGATTTTAAACCTTATCTCCGGGCATTGAAGAAGATTGGTTACAGGGGATTTATTTTTATGGAAGGGAGTGTTAAAAACCCGGAGGTAGAGATTCCGCTGGCGTTTAACTATCTGTCCAGGCAGGTGGCAGAGGTTTATGGAGGGAATGAGTAGGGGGAAAAACATATTTGCAATAAAACCATGGTCCGTGACACACGGACCATATATTAGGCGTATTTATCAGTTATTCATACATGGTCCGTGTGCCACGGACTATTTAGGTCACATTTGTTAGTTATTCATACATGGTCCGTGTGCCACGGACCATGGGACCCATCAACAGGACAATACAGGATGCACCGCAACATTATGATGCCTATATTTGGATTAAGCAGACTTGCTGAACTGTGCTAACCAAATTCCATGAAAAGACTTTTATTACTGTTTTGCCTATTTGCGGGCTTCAATACCCAATCTCAAGAATATATCATTACCAAATACGGTGTAAGTACCGATAGTACCAAATTAAACACGGTTGCTATTCAAAAGGTAATTGACAAGGCAAGCGCCAAAGGAGGTGGAACTATTGTAATCCCTAAAGGAGTTTTCTTAACTGGCGCATTATTTTTTAAGCCTAAAACGCAGTTACGGCTGGCTCAGGGGGCAGTACTAAAAGGATCAGATAACATTGCCGATTATCCTTTAATTCCATCGCGTATGGAAGGACAAAACCTGGATTACTATGCCGCCTTAGTCAATGCCTATCAACTAGAGCATTTTAGCATTTCTGGCCCAGGAGAAATAAATGGAAACGGATTACGCTTTTGGAAAGCATTTTGGGCGCATCGCGATTCCTTAAAAAAGCTCAACAGAAGCAGTACCAACCTGGAAGTTCACCGGCCACGGTTAGTTTTTATCTGGGGAAGCAATCAGGTTAAAATAACCAATGTAAAACTGCGCAATTCGGGTTTCTGGACTACCCACCTTTATCAGTGCGAAGATGTGCTGATAGATAGCTGTGATATCCGATCGCCTTTTGCACCTGTAAAAGCACCCAGTACCGATGGTATAGATATCGATGTGTGTAAAAGAGTAACCATCCGTAATACCTATATCTCTGTAAATGATGATGGAATCTGTATAAAGGGAGGGAAAGGACCTAATGCCCAAAAACTCCCCGGTAATGGCATTGTAGAAGATGTTTTAATAGAAAATTGCAATTTTGGACAATCGCATGGCACTTTAACTTTAGGTAGTGAAAGTATTCATGCCAAAAATATTACCATCAGAAATTGCACAGTGGATAATACCTGTCCAATTTTAAGGCTGAAAATGAGGCCAGATACTTATCAATTGTTTGAAAATGTTACGGTAGAAAATATTATTGGGAAATGTGGGGTAATTATCGACATGAATCCATGGAAACAATTTTTCAACCTCGGAGACAGTAAAGAAAAGCCTTATGGCATTGTGCGAAACTTTAAGTTTTCAAATATCAATGTAGCCTGTCAAAGCTTTGGTACCATGCAGGGAAATGCGGCAGATCAGGTTTCGGGTATTGTTTTTAAAGATATAAAGGCCACTGCCGAAACAGCAGAATTCAAAAATATATACGACGGCGTTAAAGCCGAAAATGTAATTTTAAATGGGAAACCCTTGGCGGTTCGCTAAGGTTAATTAATCTAGCAATGCATTACAGTCCTTGCAAATTCCCGTTACCACTAAATTCATCTGCGTAGGTGTAAAACCTTCAGGTATTTTAATGGTTGGAATCTTAACATCATCAATACAGAAAACTTTTTCACAATTGCTGCAGTTAAAATGAACATGTTCATCATGATGATCGTGTTCAGAGCATGAGCTAGAGCAAATGGCATAGTTAGCTGTACCATTGTTATCCAAAATGCGATGGATAATCCCTTTTTCTTCGAAGGTTTTTAGTATACGGTAAAGCGTAACGCGATCGGTTTCCTTGCCTATTACCGTTTCCAAGTAGGGCTGAGAAGTAGCTGAATCTCGCTGAGATAGAATATCCAATACCTTTAAACGAGCACCAGTACGCTTTAAACCATTTTTCACCAGTACCTGTTCGTATTTCTTTTCTGCTGTAGCTTCCATAGCACTTATTGTTCCTCCAAAGTGATAATTAAATACAAATATACGGCGCAATAGCTAAATGCAACAAAGTAAATAGAGTATTCTTTAATTAATTGACAATTAAATTGTTGTTTTTAATTAAAAATATAATTTGATTAATTTAAAATTAAATTTAGATTTGTCTAAAAATATATTTAGATAAACTGATTCATGAAAATACTCCTACTATCTTTTAGTTTCTTATTTCTTTCTTTGCTTAGTTTTGGCCAGGCGGCTAAGCTAATCGGGCAGATCAACGCCAACCATCAACCGGTAGAAAACATTAACATAAAAATTTTGGCATTAAAGAAAACAGTAAAATCTGATGCAGATGGTCGCTTTGTTTTAGAAGATATTCCGGTAGGGGCTTTGGAACTACAAATTACTGGTTTAGGGTACGCATCTAAAAAATTAGCAGTAGAGGTTAGAAGTGGTTTAAATGAATTGGATATAAATTTACAAACCGCTACATCCAATCTGGACGATGTGGTAATTACAGGGGTGAACCGGGCTACATCACTTCGTAAAAGTCCGGTGCCTATAGCTGTGCTCAGCAAAAAAACAATGGATCAAAACGTAAATACGAATTTGATTGAAGCTATAGTAAAAGGTGTACCAGGAGTTACAGCAGTAACCACAGGCCCTAATGTATCAAAACCTTTTATTCGTGGATTAGGCTATAACCGTGTTTTAACCCTTTATGATGGTTTAAGGCAGGAGGGACAACAATGGGGAGATGAGCATGGAATAGAGGTAGATGAATATGGAATTAGCAGGGCAGAGGTAGTTAAAGGACCTGCAAGTTTAACCTATGGTTCTGATGCTTTGGCCGGAGTAATCAATATGATTCCCTATGTTCCTCATTCGCAGGAGAATGGATTAAAAGGCGATGTAACCTTAAACTATCAGAGTAATAATGGTATGGGAGGGGCTTCAGTAGGTCTGGCATATGTTCAAAATGATTGGAAATATACTTTCAGAGCAACAGGAAAAACAGCCCATAATTATCATAACCCTATAGATGGATGGGTTTATGGTACTGCTTTTAGAGAGTATAACCTTTCTGCAAGTGCCCGCGTAGATAAGCCATGGGGATATTCTAAAACTGCCGCTACATATTATAATAACCAGATGGAGATTCCCGATGGTAGTCGGGATTCACTAAGCCGAAAATTTACCAGGCAAATTTTAGATGATGGTGATGATATTAAAAATAGGCCAATTGTACAAGATGCCGATTTAACCAGGTACGCTATCACCCCCCTTCATCAGCATATTCAGCATTTTAGGTTTTACAACAACAGTCAGTTTAAGTTTGGTAATAGCGATTTGAATGTGTTATTGGGCGGACAGCAAAGTGTAAGGCGCGAATATAATCACCCTACAGTACCAAGTCAGGCCGGTTTATATGTCGTATTAAATACTTTTAATTATGATCTTAAATATAACCTGCCCGATATTTCGGGGATAGAAAGTACCATTGGTGTAAATGGAATGTACCAGCAGAACAGGAGTAAGGCAGCTACCGATTTTCCTATTCCAGATTATGATTTGTTTGATATAGGTGCCTTTCTTTTTGCCAAGAAAACATTCGGTAAGCTGGATATTTCTGGTGGTGTGCGTTTAGACCGAAGAAATATCCAATGGAATGATTTCTATGTGGGTACAGATCCTGCAACTGGATTTGGAAAAAAAGTAGAGGCAGGAAATGCCACAGGCGATTTACAGTTCCCGGGCTTTAGTAAAAACTATTACGGTTTTTCCGGAAGTTTAGGATTAACCTATAATCTATCAGAAAGGTTGTTGTTTAAAGCCAATATTGCGCGTGGTTACCGTGCACCAAACATTACCGAAATTGGTTCCAATGGTTTAGATCCAGGTGCGCATATCGTTTATTTAGGTAACAGAACCTTTAAACCTGAGTTTAATTTGCAGGAAGATATTGGTGTTATTGCCTATTTGAAAGAGTTAGATTTAAGTTTGGAACTGTTTAACAATAACATTCAGAATTATATTTACCATTCGCGCTTAACCGATGCAAATGGAAATCCTGTGGTAATTGTTCCAGGTAACCTAACTTATCAGTATCAACAGTCTAAAGCCAGGTTATACGGAGCAGAGCTAACGGTAAACATTCACCCAACTGCGGCTAAGTGGCTAAGCTTTAACAATAGTCTGGCTTATGTAGTCGGATTGAATCAAAATGAAGATCTCTTAGCCCTTCATGGTTCTGCGGCTAAGTACTTACCTTTTATTCCACCCTTGCAAATTAGAACAGAACTTAAGGCAACCGCGCAATCAGCTATTGGTTTTTTTGATAAACCTTACTTTAAAATAGATGCTGCAATTTTTGCCGATCAGGATAAATTTTATGCTTTAGATGATACTGAAACCTTTACTAAAGGTTACACCTTGATTAATGCGGGGATTGGCTCATCACTCAAATCGAAATCAGGCAAAACCTGGTGCGATATTTTTATCCAATGCGATAATATCTTTAACATCGCCTATCAGTCTAACCTAAACCGGTTAAAGTATTTCGAATATTATACAGACTCTCCAAACGGAAGATCCGGAATTTACAACATGGGAAGAAACTTCAGCTTTAAGGCAGTATTTCCATTTTGAAATTCATTTCCTACATTTGCTCAACATCACTAATACCGATATGGAGCAATCATTAAGCGAACAAAGATTAAATTTTTTAAGACAATCGTTAGGGAAGGTGATTACTTCATCTCCCTCTAATTATATGAACTGGTTAGCCCCGGTATTGATTAAAGCAGAGAGCGGTATTTTGGTTTGCCAATATACCGTTAGAACGGAAATGACGAATCCCTATCAAATTTTGCATGGCGGGGTAACGGCCGGAATTATTGATGATTTAATTGGCGCTACGGTGTACACCATGGGATTGAACGATCGATATACTACAGTGAATAATTACATTGATTATTTTGCTCCAGCCAGTGAAGGTGATGAAATTGTCGCAGAAACGGCTATAGTTAAGCGGGGAAGAACCATATTAAATTTGCAGTGCGAGATATTTTTACCCTCAAAAAAACGTTTAATAGCTAAAGGCTATTCGAACATGTTAAACATAGGTTAAACGAAATTTGAAAACTTAAAGATTATTTAGCTATTCCTTAAAATTAACCAAACATTCTCGTTGATTCTTTGTTGTAATTTAACCAAAAATATAATGAGCCATGTTAGAAAACTATTCCACACTGCAATTTATTGTTAGAGGCAAAATGTTTAAAGGGTTTTGCATGCGTATCCAAGATGATTTTCATGAAACTTATGCTGTCGTATTAGACGGTTATCATTCTTTTTGCGTCTGGATGGATAATAAATCGTCCAAATGGTGTGCTTCGAAAAATGCAGCCATAGATCCCGATGCACTAGATGAGATTATTAGCCGGATTTCATTGCCTGCGTAATCTATTATCTAGTATTTAGTATCGAGTACCTAGTAATGCGAATTAAGGGTTAAAAATTGGTTTTAGGAAACAGGCTGTCAACTTTCCGAATATATGTACGAGTAGTCCCCTTGTTGATCTTACCTTGCTTGCATTTTGTATCTGAGTTTTTTCATTTATCCAATTGAAGAAGGATTCTATTGGCTGTCTTATGGTAGACACTGCTTTGGAAAAGAGGTCTTTGTGAGCACGATCCATATTCTTCAGACAATCGGCTTTCCCCTGTGTCTCTCTTATTGGAGTGAACATTACTGATGCTTTTTCTTTGTATAGCCAACTAAAAAAAGGTTCGTCTCGATAGATCTTATCCCCAAAAAAGGACTTTGACTCAATTGATGACCAGTTTTCCTTGAA
>NZ_FOGG01000071.1 GCF_900111155.1 Pedobacter rhizosphaerae
TAGCTAACACTTCCTACTGCAAAGCGTGTTCGGGACTCTAACCCTATAGTCGATTGCCATGCCCGGCGCACCATAAAAAAGGCATCGTAAAAACGATGCCTTTGTGTACTTAATGGGGTATATAAATTACTTAATTTGTTTTAACAGATAACTTCCGTAACCACTCTTTACTAATGGTGTTGCAATTGCTCTTAATTCATCTGCAGAGATAAAGCCCATGCGGTATGCTATTTCTTCAATACAGCCAATTTTTAAGCCCTGCCTCTCTTCAATAATCTGTACAAATTGGCCAGCTTGCATTAATGAAGTAAAGGTTCCGGTATCTAACCAGGCTGTACCACGACTTAATACGCCAACTTTTAGCTTACCTCTTTCCAGATAAACCTTATTTACATCGGTAATTTCGTATTCGCCACGAGGCGAAGGCTTAATGTTTTTAGCAATTTCCACCACTTCGTTATCGTAAAAATATAATCCAGGTACTGCATAGTCAGATTTTGGAGCAACAGGTTTTTCTTCAATAGAAATTACCTGATTGTTTGCATCAAATTCTACTACCCCATAACGCTCAGGATCTGAAACCTGGTAGGCAAACACCACTCCACCCTCAGGATCTGCGCTGGCCTGCAAAAGTTTGGCCATACCATCACCATGGAAAATATTATCGCCCAATACCAAGGCTACTTTATCTTTGCCAATAAATTCTTCGCCGATTACAAATGCCTGCGCCAAGCCATTCGGTTCTGCCTGAACAGCATAGGTAAATTTACAGCCTAAAGATTTTCCGTCGCCCAGTAACTTCTCAAAGTTTGGAAGATCGTGCGGTGTAGAAATAATCAAAATCTCCTTTATACCAGCCAACATTAAAGTGGAAAGCGGATAATAGATCATCGGCTTATCGTAAACCGGCATCATTTGCTTGCTACAAGCCAAAGTTAAAGGATGTAAACGGGTGCCGCTTCCGCCGGCTAGAATTATACCTTTCATTTAGTTATTGTTTAATTGGTGAGGTGTTTTAACTGGTGAGTTGTCTGATTGCTTAAGTGTTTAATTGCTTAAGTGACTAATTGTTTAACTGTTTAATTGACTGGGATAATTGAAAATTGCCAACTGAAAACTGTTAATTCTTTTGCAAAACGCTAATACATTTTACCAAACTCTCTCTCCAGTAAGGAATGCTTATGTTAAAAGTTTCTTTAATTTTTGTTTTATCCATTACCGAAAAAGCAGGTCGTTTAGCCGGTGTTGGATATTTTGTTCCAGGAATGGGGTTAGTTTTTACCGAAGTACCACTAATTTCAAAAATTGCTTTAGCAAAATCGTACCACGAAGTAACGCCCTCATTGCTGTAATGATATAGGCCAAACGAAGTACTACCCGATTCAATAATATCGAATACCGCATTAGCCAGATCAATAGCATACGTCGGTGTACCCACCTGATCAGCTATAATATTTAATTCATCACGCTCAGCTCCAAGCTTTAGCATCGTTTTCACAAAGTTATTTGCATATTCAGAATATAACCAGCTGGTGCGAAGAATAAAATGGTTAGGCAATATAGCTGCAATGGCTATTTCTCCGTCCAATTTAGTTTGACCATATACATTAATTGGATTGGCTATATCATCTTCAGTCAATAACTTTACCTCGTTTCCTGCAAAAACGAAATCAGTAGAAACATGTACTAAAGTAGCCCCCTCCTGCACACAAGCATGTGCAAGATTGGCTGCTCCGGTTTCATTAATCGCTTTAGCAAGTGCTAAATCTTCTTCTGCTTTATCAACAGCTGTATACGCCGCACAATTAATTACAAAGGCAGGCTTTTCTGCTGACAATAGGTTTTTTAAACCGGCTTCATCTAAAATATTAGCATCTTGCTCTGCCGGGAAAACGATATCGGTTAAACCTCTACGTTCTGCTACGGTTTTTAAACACTGTCCAAGCTGTCCGCCAGCTCCTATTACTAGTACTTTACTCATATGATTATAAAGCTGAAAATGTACTTAAGGCTAAATCTTTCTCCGAGATTTCATGCTTTTCAACAGGAATTTGCCAGTCGATATTCAATTGAGGGTCATTGTAAATTACACCTCTTTCTGAAGCCTTGTTATAGAAGTTATCACACTTGTAGAAAAACTCAGCTGTTTCGCTTAACACCGAAAACCCGTGATAAAAACCTCTTGGAATATATAACTGAAGGTTATTTTCAGCACTTAATTTAACCGCTATATATTGACCATAAGTTGGTGAACTGGGTCTTGCATCTACAGCAACATCCAATACCTCTCCTTTTAAAACCCGCACCAATTTAGCCTGTGCAAATTCTCCAGCCTGGGCGTGCAAACCCCTTATTACACCATAAGAAGATAATGATTGATTATCTTGTACAAAACGGCCAGATAAACCAGTTTTCTCCTCAAAGGTATTTTGATTAAAACTTTCGAAAAAATAGCCTCTGGCATCTTCAAATACACGAGGTTTAATGATGACACAATCCTTTAATCCGGTTTGTTCAATTTCCATGAATGAATGTGGTAATGGGATGAAGCCTGCAAGGTTGCCTTACAGGCTCAATTATATTATTTAGTACTGTATTGTTGTTCGTAATATGATTGGTAATTACCGGAAGTCACATTGTTTAACCAATCTTCGTTCTGCAGATACCAATCTACTGTTTTAGCCAAGCCTTCTTCAAATTGTAAGCTAGGTACCCAGTTCAATTCATTTTGCAATTTGGTCGAATCAATCGCATAGCGAAGGTCATGTCCTGCCCTATCCGTTACGTATGTAATCAGTTTAGCAGAAGTTCCTGCTTCACGCGCCAATTTCTCATCCATTATACGGCAAAGCAATTGAATTAAATCAATATTTTTCCATTCGTTATGTCCACCAATGTTGTAAGTATCACCAGTTTTAGCCTGATGGAAAATCACATCGATTGCTCTTGCATGATCTTCCACCCATAACCAATCGCGTACATTCTCTCCTTTACCATATACAGGCACAGGTTTGTTGTTTTTGATGTTATTGATGGCCAAAGGAATTAATTTCTCTGGAAAGTGGTGTGATCCGTAGTTGTTAGAACAATTAGAAATTACGCAGTCCATTCCGTACGTATCATGATAGGCCCTTACAAAGTGATCTGAACTTGCTTTAGAAGCAGAATATGGGCTATGCGGATCATAAGCAGTAGTTTCGGTAAACATGCCTTCTTCCCCTAATGCACCATATACCTCATCCGTACTCACGTGATAAAATCTTTTTTGATCATAACTGCCTTTCCAATGTTGACGGGCGGCATTCAATAAATTGACGGTTCCGATCACATTGGTCATGACAAAAGCAGTAGGATCAGTAATCGAACGGTCTACATGGCTTTCTGCAGCCAAATGGATTACCGCATCAAACTGTTCAGTCTGAAACAAGTTGTCTATTACTTCTGCATCTACGATGTCTGCTTTTACAAACCGATAATTAGGCTTATTTTCTACATCGGTTAAGTTAGCCAAATTACCTGCATAGGTTAGTTTATCTAAATTAACAATTTCGTATTGTGGATATTGATTCACAAAACGGCGTACAACATGAGAGCCAATAAAACCCGCTCCACCGGTGATAAGAATTTTTTTCACAGTTATGATATATGATTTTCAGGCAGCTAAAATAATGTAGTTTTAGTTAATAAACAATTAAACGACCTCATTCTATTAATTTTAAGTATTTATTATTGGCATTTTACTCATTTTTATTAAAGACATCATTTTAAACCAGCATTAAACCTGCTGTGTTAATACCAAATAAAAAGCCTCCATCAGTTTACTCGAGGGCACTGAAAAAGTCCCCTAATAGAAAAGGGCAAAAGGAGTAGAAAACTAGTTTTTCTACT
>NZ_FOGG01000048.1 GCF_900111155.1 Pedobacter rhizosphaerae
CACCTAAGATTCTGTGTTGATTTCCAAATAATATTTTCTTAATTTTGTTTTCTAGGCAGTCCAGAACTAGCCTGTAATAGCGTGCTGATCTTGTATCTGTACGCTATTCTCTTTTTCAAGATAATGGGCATCATATGTATTTTTATTTTTAAATAATATATACATCATTTCTAATAATTTTCTTTGTACTGCGACTAACCCTTTCATTTTTATTCCATTTCTATGCACAATTCTGGCATATATTGCTTTAAATCTTTCGTCCCATTTAACAGCACTTAATGCCGGCAGGTACATTGCCTTTCTTAAACTTCGATTCCCTTTCTTAGATATCTTTGGCTTTCCTTTTACGGATGTGCCGGATTGTTTTTCTTTTACATCTAGACCTGCGTAGCTGGTAAGCTGTTTTTTACTTCGTATCAATTCAAATCCGTTGGTTTCTGCCAGAACGATTATTGCTGTCAATTCTCCAACGCCAGGTATTGAGCTCATAATCCGCACTTCGTGCTCCAGATCTTTATTCTCCCTAACAATCTCTTTGATATCTTGCTTGATTTCTTTTTCCTGTTTATTCAAAAAAAATATTCTGTCCTGTAGCCGCTCTATACTCTTCTGGTAGGGATATGCTTCAGAACTTTCTGCATGCAACTGGTTTTTAACTATGGATCTTTCTGCTACAATTTGATCACGCTCTCGTGTTAATTGTTGAAGATTTCTATACACCGCCTTTGGCCTTTGCCAATTATCTAACTTACGCTCTAGTCCAAACTGGGCTATAGCTTCTGAACAAGTTTTATCAGTGATGGTCTTGGTCTCTAATGTGCGCATATAGTTGCTTATCTTATTGGGCAGAACAATACTTACTTCATAGTCATTTTCTGCCAGATGATAGGCAATTTTCTGGTGGTAAACACCTGTGGCCTCCATTACATAACGAATATTTATCGCATTATTCGTATGCTTTTTCACCCATTCTAATAGTGATCTGATCCCCGAATCACTATTCTTAAAAACCTTATGGGCATAAAGCTCGATAGTGAAATCTTCCAGTGTTCTGCCTAAGGTTACCACTAATTCTTTCTGGGCTACATCTATCCCCAATACTTGTTTTAATACTTTTTTCATCTTTTATCTTATAATATAATTGATGAATCTTCCTTCGTTTTCTCTCCTGGTTGGATATTCTGGATATCATGACAAGCATGGTTCCTTACATTCTGTTCAAACTCGAAAAGATAGAAAAAGATGAGGCAAGTTCTTAGGTACAATATGCTAAAAAGCTATTTAGACATCTATGTGCTCTCATCCTTCTTCAATTATAGTCACAAATTTAAGCCTTTGTAAACATAGGAGACCTCTGAGGCAACTAAGTTTTGTACCAGTAGGGTTAAGCATCATGCCCCACAACACGCAACACATCACCCATAACAGATTTAACCGCAAAGGGCACCAAGTTTTTCACAGAGACACACAAAGTTTGTTAGTCGAAGGCACCATGCCCCATAACATGCAACACATAACCCATAACAGATTTAACCGCAAAGGTCACCAAGTTTTTCACAGAGAAACACAAAGTTTAATGTGTTTTGCATCCATGCTATTTCCCATTCTCCATTTCCCATTTCTTTCTCAGTGCCTTCCGTGTTTCCGTGGCTAAATTACCAAACCCATAACATATTTAATTTTTTTTCCATACCAACCTTCGGGTAAACAGAAGTTGTGCTACTCCCTTATAAATGCACAATTATTAATATAATGTTTAACGGAAAAAATCTACTACTCATCCTCCTAAGCGTGATCACATTTAGCGCTTTTGCCCAAAATCAATCTACTATTTCAGGCTACGTAAAAGACGGTACTGAAATTATTGCAGGTGCCTCTGTACTGGTAAAAGGAACCCAGAACGGGGCTACCACAAATAGCCAGGGCTATTTCGAATTAAAAAACCTCAAGGCAGGAAGCTATACTTTAGTTGTTTCTTACCTAGGTTATGTAAGAGAATCTAAAACAGTTACGATCCAGGCAAATGACAACCAAAAACTGGATTTTAAACTCAGAAGAAATCAGGAGCAGTTAAATGATGTGGCTGTTCAAGGTAAAACCAAAACCCAGGAAATTAAGGAATCGGGCTTTGCGGTAAATGCCATCGATACCAAGAAATTTGCCAATACTACAGCAGATTTGAATCAAATTTTAAACCGCAGTACGGGAATCCGAATTAGAGAACAGGGCGGATTAGGTTCCGATTTTAAATTCTCAATCAACGGTTTGTCGGGTAAGCAAGTGAAGTTTTTTATTGATGGTATTCCCATGGATGTAATGGGAAGCGCCATGTCTTTAAATAATATTCCGGTAAATCTGGCCGACCGTTTAGAAGTGTACAAAGGCGTAGTTCCCGTACAGTTAGGTGCGGATGCGATGGGGGGAGCCGTAAATGTGGTAACCAATCAAAAAGCGAAGAATTACCTGGATGTGAGTCACAGTTATGGTTCTTTCAATACCAATCGCTCCTCATTAAGCGGGCAGTATGTAGATCAGAAAACCGGTATTATTGTTAAGGGAAGCGGTTTCTTCAATGCCTCAGATAACAATTACACCATGAAAGGCGTAGATGTAATTAACGGTGGAACGAGAATTGGCAACTATATCGTTGATTTAAACGGCGCTGAATTCGCTACAGCCGATGTGAAACGTTTCCACGATCATTATAAATCAGTTCTAGGTCAGGTAGAAGTAGGTATTACCAATAAAAGCTGGGCTGATGTACTCTTTATTGGGGGTGGATATAATGAAACCAATCAGGATCTGCAAACAGGTTTTGACCAAAATATTGTTTATGGGGAAGTAACCCGAGCCAGCAAAGCGGTAAGTGGAACACTTCGCTATAAAAAGAATGACCTGTTTACTAAAGGATTAAACCTGAGCGCTTTCTTTGCCCGTTCAAGAGATAAGTACAAAACAACCGATACCGTTCAGCGCAACTACAACTGGGATGGTACTTACTTTGATAAAGGCTATTCTGAAATGGGTGGAATCAAAGCCGTAGCCCACATTATCCGTCCGAGAACTTATGGAATGGCTAACCTGAGCTATGTTATAAACGACCAGCATTCTTTAAACCTGAACTATACCTTAGATCGCTTAAAGAATGAAAATTACAATGAATTATTAACCGACCATGATGATATGCCAGGCCGCCTGAACAAGCAGATTGTAGGTATTGCCTATCAACAGGATCTCCTGGATAAACACTTGGTAAATACCTTTTTTGGTAAGCTGTATCATTTAGGTTTGGATCGTCCGAAGTATATCAATAACGTGTATACTCAAATGGATACCACTTTTAGTAACTATGGCTATGGTGCAGCAACCCGTTATAAAATTACCCGTGATTTGGGTGTAAAAGCATCATACGAACATGCCTATCGTTTACAGGAAGCAGAAGAAATGTTTGGCGATGGTTTAAATCTTCAGGGCAATCCCGATCTTAAGCCAGAAAGTAGCGATAACATTAACTTAGGCGCTTTTTACACTTTAACCGTTGGTAAAAGTACCTTCTTTGTTGAGGCTTCAGGATTTTATCGCAATGCGAAGGATTTTATCTTCCCAGTGCCAGATGAGCGTTCGAAACTCTTAAAAAACCGAAACCAATCCAGCGTGCGTATCACCGGATTTGAAACCGAAGTACGCTATAGCTATGATCAGTTATTGTCTTTAAATCTGAATTTAACCTATCAGAATGCCATCAACACCACTAAAAATGGTTCAACAGAATCTTATAATGTAGAAGGTACTTATCTGAACAAGATTCCTAATCAGCCCTGGTTATTTGGTAATGCCGATTTCAGCATCGGTAAAAACAATTTGTTGGGAAAGGATACCCGTTTGCAATTTAACTGGTTTACGCAGTACGTGAACTGGTTCTACCTCACCTGGGAAGGTAAAGGAAACCCGAATGGTAAATCAGATATTCCAACACAGTTGATCCACAATGCTTCCTTAAGTTACTCGCTACAAAACGGTAGATACAACATCTCTGCAGAGTGCAGAAACTTAACGGATGAACTGGCCTTCGACAACTTCAGGTTACAAAAGCCTGGAAGATCATTCTCTGTCAAATTAAGATATTTCATCCAATAATGTTCAGCTATCCAAAATCAAAAAAACATAATTATTCCAATGAAAACATTATATCATAATACCTCTAAACTGCTTTTAATGGCTTTGATGGTACTTTCTATCAGCAGCTGCGAAAAAAGAAATGTTGGGCAAGTTGAAGAAGGAACTAAATATTCGGCAGTGCTCTGTGTGGGCTCATGGCCAAATACAGCTTATTATATTGCAGGCATCCAATCGCTAACCGGTGGTACCGTGAGTTTAGCGGGTAATGGAGCAGAAATGACCGGAAAGGTTTATGCACAAGACGTGATTCAGAAGGATGGTTTTTACTACCACTGTAACGCAGGAAGTGGCAGATTGGGTAAATATCATGTAGAAAATGGGGCACTTCTGATTGATAAGGAAATTCCTTTTGCCTGGTTAAACTGGAGTTCGTACACCTGGGTGGATAACAATACGCTGGTGATTTTTGGCGAAGGAAAAGGAGAACCCCGTTATGCGGTAATTAAGGTAGATAAAATGACCATTAAAACCGGAAAACTAAATTTAGCAGCTTTCCCGGCAGCTTTTAATGTATACAACATGGGCTTTGCCGAATACAGGAGCAATAAAATCTTTTTAGGTTACGGCTTTGGCTCAGATGATTGGTCGAAATACCCTAATATGCCTGTTTTTAAAAAGGGTTTGGTGGCAGTGATCGACTACAATACCATGACGGTAGAAAAATCATTGGAAGATACGCGTACCAATGGTTTCGGTGGCCCCAATGTTTATGCCCCAATGTCGTTTGTGGATGAAAATAACGATTTATATTTCATCAGTGATCCGGTAGGTAATTACGATTACCAATCGCCTTCTGCCATGTACCGCATTAAAAATGGAAGTACCGAAATTGATCCTACGTATTACTTTAACTTTTCTGCGGTAAGCAATAATGAAATGGTTCCGGCCATGTGGTATATCGGTAATGGGAAAGCCATTGTACGCTCTAGAATTGCGGGAACTTCTATTGATACTGATCACTATTTCTGCGTAATTGATGTTAAATCGGGTGCGTTAATTAAAAAACTGGATCTTCCTGCCGATAAAGGCGAGCGTATGGTAAATGGTGTGATTGTGGAAGATGGCAAAGCTTTCATTGCGGTTAATGCTGCGGATAAGGATTACGTCTGGCAATATGACCCGGCAACGGATAAGTTAACCAAAGGAGTGGAGTTTGTTGGTGGCATCGATTACATTTTAAGAATCGAAAAATTAAGAGACTAGTAAATCGTATTCATGACTTTTAAAAAGATTAACGCCTGGTTGCACCTTTGGCTTGGGCTGGTTTCCGGAATTATCGTGGTCATACTAGGGCTCACCGGTTGTGCCCTGGTATTTGAGCACGAGATTAAGGCCTGGAGCAATCCATTGGTGCATGCCGAACCCTCTGCCAGCGGAAAAATCCTTCCACCATCGGTGCTTTACCAATCGGTACAAAAAGCATTACCCGGCAAGGAAATTGAATCGGTTTGGTACTATGGGCATAACCGATCCGCCCGGTTCAGCGCCCACGAGGTAGATTCTGTAATTTATGTAAATCCATACACTGCCCAGGTTTTAGGGATGAAAAAAGAAAATGATGTTTTCCAATTTTTTAAAGATGGGCATTATTACCTCTGGTTTCCTCAAAAAATCGGACATCTGGTAACAGGCTGGGGTACTTTCATCTTCTTCCTGCTGTTAATTTCAGGCATGATTTTGTGGTGGCCTAAAAAATGGAACAAACGTTCGAGAGAACAAAGCTTCAAAATTAAGTGGAAAGCTAAATTTAAAAGGGTTAATTACGATTTACACAATGTATTGGGCTTCTACAGTATACTAATTGCAGTATTGCTGGCCGTCACCGGCTTAATGATGAGTTTCAGCTGGTTCAACAATAGTGTATACTGGTTGGCTGGCGGAACAAATAAAGAACGTATTGCAGCAGTATCTGACAGTACGACTAACATTAAGGTTAATTTCTTTAACCAAATTGATAAGGCCTGGCATAAAGGGGTACACGAAATTGCAGAGCATAATCCTTATGAAATTATTCTGCATTTCCCAGAAAAGGCATCGGATGCTATTTATGTTTGTACCGATATGTATAAAGGTACCTGGCGAGATGTTTACCTGGACCAATATACCTTGAAAGAACTTCCCGCTTCCAATAAAAGACTTCGTGACGAAGATCTCTCCTCCTGGATCAGGCGCTCAAACTATGGTCTTCATGTTGGAGAAATTGGAGGCCTAACAACCAAAATCTTATTTTTCCTTGTCAGCCTCATTTGCGCAAGTCTTCCCATTACCGGGTTTTATATCTGGTGGGGTAAGGGAAAGAAGAAGAAGACCAGGAAAAAAGCTTATCTACAACCCTCAACTTAAATTTTATGATAGATACTATACAACCCACAGCAGGAAAAACTCCTGCTGCTGGGAAATTACTGCCCTGTGTTTTATTGCTGTTCTTTTATTTGATGAGCTATGTCCCTGTTTTTGCACAAAGCGAAACTTCCGTTTCAGGTTCGGTAGTAATGGCTGACGGCGCGCCCATAGAATATGCTTCTGTGGCGCTGCAAGATGCCAGCGGTAAAGGCATAAAAGGAACACTAACAGACTCTTTAGGCCGGTTTAACTTCTCGGGGCTTCCCCATGGAAAGTATGCGCTAAAGATTTCGAGTATGGGTTTTGTTGTACATCAAAGCCCTGATTTTGATATTTCAGCCCAAAGAAATAAAATTCACCTGGGCTTATTGAAATTGATTGAGGATGCACAAACTTTAAATGCCGTAAACATTTCTGTGCAAAGGAAAGTAATTGAACAGGGACTGGATAAAACGGTAATTAATATCGAAAACAGCATTTTGGCAGATGGAAATAATGCACTTGAACTGTTAGAAAGAGCACCTGGTGTAAAGGTGGATGAGGATGGAAAGATTTCGCTCAAAGGTAGGGCAGGAGTAAATATCATGATAAATGGTAAGCTAACCTATCTCTCTCCAGCCGAATTAAGTGTCATGCTAAAGGGTACCAATTCGTCTTCTGTTTCTAAAATTGAAATTTTATCAAATCCTTCGTCAAAGTACGATGCCTCTGGAAATGCAGGGATGATTAACATTGTGATGAAAAAAAATCAGGCCAAAGGCTGGAATGGTTCTGTATCTGCTAATGGTGGCGCAGGTCGCAAGGCGAGATATGGATCGGGCTTTAACCTCAATTATCGGAATGATGGAGTAAATGTTTTTGGAAGTTATAATTACGCTTTTCGTGGTGAAACCGAATACCTCGACTTTACCCGTAATTTCTACGATGGGGGAACCATAGCGAGCCTGCCTAACCGGGTTTCAGATCAACATACCAAAACCAATGAACCGCTCAATACCCATAATTTTAGGTTGGGGCTCGACTGGGATATCAATACAACCAATATCTTGGGCTTTTTGGTTAATGGAAACATTGGAAAATACCTTCACAATAGTAAAACAGGTAATTTATTGCGCGATCAGGCCGGTAATTTGATCTCAGAATTGCAAACTACTAATTATGATCAGCAAAGCTGGAAGAATATTACCTATAACCTTAACTACCAGCACAAGTTTAAAAAAGATGGGCAAACCTTTTCTGCTGACGCAGATTTTGCCAGCAATAGTTTTACTTCTAACCTCAATCTGGATACTTATACTTTGCCATCCAGTACCAACCCTGTAGGTACTACCAGCAACCGGAAGGGTTATATCCCAGCCAAAACCGATGTTTATATTGCCAAGGCAGATTACACAGACCTTTTTGGTAAGCACTTTAAGTTTGAAACGGGTTTAAAAAGTTCATTAATATACTCGGATAATAATTTAGTTTATCAATCGCTGCAAAATGGGAACTGGGTTCACGATGCCACAAGCAGCAATCACTTTAAATACCGGGAGCAGATTCATGCAGGTTACGTAAATGTAAGCGAGGAGTTCGAAAAATTTAGCGTACAACTGGGCTTACGTGCAGAATATACCAATACTTTAGGAAATCAGATCAGTACCGGATCTTCCTTAAAAAGAGATTATTTTCAGCTTTTTCCCAATGTGGTTATCAATAAGCCTTTGGGAGAGGCGCATCAATTGCAACTGGCTTATAATAAGAGAATTCAGCGGCCAGATTATTCCGACCTGAATCCATTCAGGGTATTCAGAGATCCTCTGCTTTATTATGAAGGAAACCCTTATTTAAAACCTGAGCTTACACAAAGTTTAATGTTCAATTATGTATTTAGGGGAAAATATACCGCTTCCTTAAATTACAGTAAAACAAAAGATGTAATCACCTGGATTACCGGGCAAATAGATAACATTAATACGACATATGAGAGTCCGCAGAACTTGAAAAACCTGATTAACTACGGCATCAGTTTTACGGGCCAGACCAATTATTTTAAATGGTGGACGGCCACCAATTTCTTCAATATTTTTAAAAATGAATATACAGGCGATGGTGCCATAGGTGATTTTAGCAATAGTATGGTAAGCTACAGTTTTAATTCGCAAAACTCTTTTAAAGCGGGCAAAGGGTATAGCCTGGAGCTCAATGGATATTATAATTCGAAATCCGTTTATGGAACTGCGATAGAAAAAGGTTACTATGCGATTTCTGCTGCGGTGCAAAAAATGGTTTTAAAGGATAAGGGAAGCATTAAGTTATTGGCAAATGATATTTTTCAAGGCAGCCAGTACCGTCACATTACCCAATACCAGAACATTGATATGAGAAGCCACATTAATGTAGATAGCCGAAGGGTGATGCTTTCTTTTTCGTACCGCTTTGGTAACGCTTTTAGTGCCAGGGAAAGAAAATCAAGCAACGCAGATGAACAAAATCGGATTAAGGGGAATTAGGTTGTTTAGTTCATTGGTTCAGTTGTCATTGGTCATTAGTTCATTCACTCATTCTATCATTCAAAATTCACTAATTCAACATCTGTGTCATCCTGAGCTTGTCGAAGGACAGCAAAGTTATTTGTCATTAGTTCATTTGTCATTGGTTCATTCAATCAGTCTATCATTCAAAACTCAATCATTCAAAAATCACTCATTTATTTTTTTCGCTCTCTTAATTCTTAGTAGTCTCGGTCGGTGCGGATGCATCGGTCGATTCTTTTTTTATATTCAACAATCCGTCCTGCTGAACTTGTTTCAGCATCTTTAAGGTAGGTCCCTGAAATAAATTAAGTCTGACGAGCCTGCTGTAGATCCACTAAGCGATCCTATTCTAAAATCCGTCATGCTGAACTTGTTTCAGCATCTTTAAGGTAGGTCCCTGAAATAAATTAAGGCTGGCGAGCCTGCTAGAGATCCACTCGCGATCCCATTCAACAATCCGTCCTGCTGAACTTGTTTCAGCATCTTTAAGATAAAACCCTGAAATAAATTCACGTTGACGAGCGTAGTAGAAAGTTTAGCATAAAAAAATCCTTTCCCAATAGTGTATTTATCCATCTCGCTCATATTACCTTATAACTGCCCGAAAAAATACCCTTTATCATAAAAAGGAGAAATCTTCATTCGTTCTTTTTGAGTTAGTTAATGATTACAGGGCATCCGATGAAGTGATGCTCTGTTTTTTACTTTGGTCTCTTTCGTTCTGATCTACAAATAGGTATCTTTGCAAATAGTAGTCGATAGATCAAATTGCTTTTAGGTTAGGTCTATCCCAGTTCGTACGATATTGGCTAAAAATCATCAGATAGAAGAGACAGAACTTTTGCGAAATCTTAAGGATGGAGATAGGGAAGCCTTTGCGTCAATATATCGCCTGTATAGTCCAAATTTACACTACAAGCTGGATAGGATGGTGAAGATTACGGAAATCTCTGATGAGCTGCTTCAGGATGTATTTTTGAAGGTGTGGTTAAGCAGAACTGCCCTTGATCCCGATCGGCCCTTTGCCCCATGGTTGTACACTATTGCCCGTAATACCGTTTTTGAATATTATCGCCGCCTGGCGCTCGATAAAAAGTTACAGGCACATTTAACCGAAACCTTTGTAGAGTTTTATGATCAAACGGAAGATTATATCCTCAACAAAGAACGAAATGCAGCATTACAGGAAGCTATAAATCAGTTGCCCCCTCAGCGCAAGGAAATCTTTCGGCTGTGCAGGGTAGAAGGGAAGTCGTACAAAGAAGCCGCAGAAATTTTAAATATCAGTGCCTCCACCGTAAGCAATCAGCTGGTAAGTGCTACCAAGTCTGTAAAAGATTATATCTTTCTTAACTCTAAAGAATTTTTGGTTTTCATGATTGCCATGTACCTCAAATAGCCTCAATTTTAACCCGATATAAATTTTTTATTTTTTTTAATTTTTCGATAGTGTGTTTTCACTTTTCGATAGTATATACTATAAATGGACAAACAAGATCGTTTAAATTTTTTATATCAGAAGTATCTGAATAACACGGCAACAGCTGCCGAGCTTCAATTGCTATTTCAAGAAATGGATAGTGCTGATGAAGGCGCGCTGAAAAACCAGATTATGCAGGAACTGGAGAAAGCAGATTTTCCGATTAACGCTGATGATACCCGTTTGGCCGCTGTTTTCGCAAAGCTGGAGGATCAAATAGCGGAAGAACCAAAAACCATCTCTTTATGGAGATTGCCTGTATGGACAAAAGTGGCTGCGGTAGTAACCCTGGTTTTTGGCCTTGGACTTTTACTGAGGTCTTATCTGGTTTCTGAACCAGAGGTAATTGTTCCGGGTGGTTTCCATGCTGCACTTCAATTGAAGGCCAGTGAAGAACCGTTGGATTTAACTCAAACGGATTTTAAAAAGAATATCGGCGGAATACAGGTGACTACCACTGCCGATGGAACCATTACCTACACCAGAAAATCTGATGATACTACTGGTACTCAAACCCTGAATGTATTGCAAACCCCGGCAGGTGGTATGTACAAGGTAACCTTGAGCGATGGTTCGCAAGTGATGCTGAATTCAAAATCAAGCCTGGAATTTCCGGTTGGATTTTATGGCCCGAACAGAAGGGTGAAGCTTAAGGGGGAAGCCTATTTTCAAGTGGCTAAGAATAAAGAAAAACCATTTATTGTAGAAATGGAACAAGGAAATGTACAGGTTTTAGGTACAACTTTCACTGTTAATACTTTCGAGGATCAAGCTGCTACCACCTTATTTGAGGGTAGTGTAAAGTTAAGTGCTCAGCAGCAGGTACAACTGCTTACGCCTGGAGATCGTGGTGTAATACAAAAAGGCCTTATCACTGTGGTTAAGGCCGATACTGCAGCTGCACGTGGCTGGACCAAAGGACTTTTCGTTTTCAATAATGCGCCATTAGGCGATGTACTGGCACAAGTTTCCCGCTGGTACAATATTTCTGTAGATTATACTTCTCTCCCCGATCGCAGATTGCACATGCGTTTAAACATGGATACCCCTTTCGAAGAGGTGTTAGAAATGCTATCTGCCACTACAAGACTTAAATTTAAAGTAGAAGAAAGGAGGCTAAGTGTCGTAAATCCCTAACCCAACGCTATCTACCAAACCATTCTACAACTAACTAACAAACTTTAATGAATACATCCCATACCAGGGCAAAGCGAAGCTTTACCCGTAGATTATTTTTGGCAATATCGTTGACTTTGATGGTATTTGCTCTTACTAATAACGCCTCCGCACAAAAGGTTTATACCTTAAGTTTCAAAAATGCATCATTGGAAACTGTAATTACCTCCGTTGCAGATAAAACCGGATACCAGTTTGTGTACGATGCGGCTTATGCTCAGAAATTTAAAGCATTAACCGCCGAAATCAGTACTGCTGATATCAATCAGATTTTGAACAGAATATTCAAAGACCAGGCCTTTACCTATAAGGTTACTGGCAAAACCATCTTGTTAACGCCCGCCGCTACCAGTGCGCAAAGTTTCACCATTCATGGTATGGTGAATGATGCAACTGGAATTTATTTACCCGGGGCAACTGTTAGGCAAAAAGGAACCAATAAAATTGTTAATGTCGATCGAAATGGTCACTTCGCTATTACTGTAGATGAAGATAATAGCATATTGCAGTTTAACTATATTGGTTATGAACCTAAAGAGGTAAAGTATACAAAATCAGTAACAGCCTCTGTGGTGGTGGTTACACTTCAATCTACCCCCGGTATTTTAAGTGAGGTTGTGGTAACTGGTTACCAAAATATTGCAAAGCCCTACACCCCTGCTGCCGCAGTAGTTATAGATTCTACCGTATTAAATAGCCAGGTTAATAATAGTCTTTTATCTGCTTTAGAAGGCCGTGTTGCAGGTTTGCTATATACTAAAAATCCTACAGGTACAACAGCTGATCAGCCAGTATTAAGGGGTATTGCTACTATTTCAGCAGATGTTCAAGCAGGACCATTGGTGGTAATTGACGGCTTACCAACGGATATCGCCTTAGAAAATATTAACCCTTATGATGTTGAAAGTGTAACTGTATTGAAGGATGCCGCTGCAGCCTCTATATATGGAGCAAGGGCTGCCAATGGAATTATTGTAATCACTACTAAAAAAGGTAAGGGCAATTTGAGAGTGACATTAAATAGCGATTTTTTTATCGGAACGAAGCCTAACCTTGATGCAATGCACTATGCAAGTACAAGTGATGTAATTGATTACGAGCAATCGGTATATGACAGAGAAAGGGCTAAATATGCTAATACAACTACCATGTTCAATGCCTATGGTGACATTGCCAATGGCACTATTAAGTATTATAGTCCACTTTATCAACTAAACAGGGATCTGAGCGAGGGGAAAATTACGAGTCAGCAATTTAATAATACTGTTAATCAGTGGAGAGGTAATGATTATATAGCTGATTACCGCAATAATGTTTGGCAGAATGAGTTCAGGCAACGATATAACCTTTCATTTTCGGGAGGTAACGATAAGCAAAACAGCTACCTTTCATTTAATTACGATGATAATAGAGCACGTATCAAATATAATCAAGATCAAAATTATAACCTTTATTATAAGAGTAATTTTAAAATTAACAAATGGCTTAGTGCGAGTGTCGGTCTAAATGGTACCTATAATATCTCAAATACTACTGACATAGATTTCAATAATTATACTTCTCAGGCAAGATACGAAAGAATAACTGATGGGAATGGAAATCTTGTTACCTCGTTATTTGCCAATATAGACGATGGGTTTACTAGTGGTGGAGCAATGAATCCTGTTGTTGCAGCTAAAATTAATGGTACAGCTAGTTTAAAACCAGTATCGTTTAACATTCTTGAATCATTACAAGAAGGTTTACAGAAGCAAAAAACACTTGGATTGAGGGCTTTTGCTAATTTGGAGGCGAAAATTTACGATGGACTAACTTTTGGTACCCAGGTTCAATTTGAAACATCAAGAGCCGAACTAGAAACCTATAATGATGTTAATTCTTACAAAATGCGATATGCTTTCAACGCATTAGCAGGGTACACTGCGGCAACTAATTTATATGCATCTGGTTTGCCTATTGGCGGAAGATTTTATCAGATTAACCAACAGCGTCAAAATTACACATTTAGGAATCAATTGAATTATAACAAGTCTTTTCATGGTTCAGATCATGTAGTGTCGGCTATCGCTGGTTTCGAAATGAGAGAAACCCTTCTACCGCGAGCTTTACAAGATCTTCGTTATGGTTACGATCCGGTTACTCTTACCTCTACCGTAATTAATAGTGCAAGCTTATCTCAAACAGGTGTGCCAAGTTATATTTACGGCGGAAACAGGACTTTAGCTGCGTTATCTAGAATTCAAACGGAAGAGAAGCACCGCTATTTTTCAGTGTATAGCAATTTCAATTATACCTATAAATCAAAGTATAACCTTTCTGGAAGTATTCGTATAGACCGAGCTGATTTATTTGGAGTTGATCCCAAATTTAAAAATAGGCCACTGTGGTCTGGTGGTTTTGGCTGGAATATCAGCAATGAAGAATTTATGAAATCTGTCGAATGGGTAGATGTACTTAAATTTAGAGCAACTTATGGTATTGGTGGCAATATTGATCAGGGATCATCCCCTTACATTAAAGCACTGAGGAGAAATGACAATCTGATTCAGAATCTACAATATATAACTATTTCAGCACAACCAAATCCCTTATTAAGATGGGAAAAAACAGCTACAACCAATTTAGGTCTAGATTTTGGCGTTTTGAAAAATAGATTAAGAGGTAGCATCGATGCCTATGATCGATATAGTACAGATTTGTTTAGTACAACAGATTTAGACCCTACTGTTGGTGCGCTTAGCAGGAAGCTAAACAATGGAGCACTTCGTAATCAAGGAATTGAATTCAGTCTAAGTTCCGATTGGTTACACAAGGGTGATCTTACTTTGAGCAGTACTTTCATTCTAGGTTTCAATAAGAATCGTGTTAAAAAAGTAAATGTAGCTAATTCAACTGCAGGTAGTTATGTGGGCTCTCCAACGAATTATTATTTAGAAAATACAGCATTCAATTCGTTATATGCTTATCGTTATGGAGGAATGGTTAATGGTTACCCTTATATTTTGGATGAGAACGGAAATCCATCGATTACATTCGACAGCAATGGAAGTCCTGTGCCAACCTCTGTTCGTTCTATTAATAGCATAGATGCAATTGTAAACATGGGAAGCTTAACACCTACTTATACCGGGTCATTCTCACAGCGTGTTTCTTACAAACAATTTGACCTGAATTTACTCTTTGTATTTTCTGGTGGGAATAAAATGCGTAAAGATGTAATTAATATAGGATCTTATGACGTAAATGATCTCGACATTACGCAACGCTATGTAAATGGAATTACACCAGATCAGCCACGCTTATTAGTAGATTATGCAGTAAATATGGAGAATTATGCAACGACCATCAATTCTCAATGGCGTAATTCAGATGTGAATGTGGTGGATGCAGATTATGTAAAATTGAGGAATATTTCGTTGGGCTATAGCTTACCGAAATCATTTGCAAACAAGATACATATTAGTGCCGCTAAATTGACTTTCCAGATGAATAATATTTGGTATTGGAGTGCTGCGGGAGATGATATTGATCCGGAAGTTTATTCGCTGAATTCGGCAACCCGTAATTTACCTCTCCCTAAAACTTATCTGTTTGGCCTTAACTTAACATTATAATATAGCTATGAAGCGTTTAAATATATTACTTCTATCATTTGCGATATTGTCGCTTACAGCCTGCGAAAAGTATACTGATATTATACCAAAAGGCTCCTTTGTTGTTGAAACAGCAAATGATTTCTATGAATTGGTCTCTTTTCCAAATAGAGGATATCCTATCAATAACTTTCAATACTTGTCAGACGACCAATGGATGAAAGAATCTAATGTGATTGGTATTACACCCAATATCAATACCATTAACTTTCTATTTAACGAAACAGCAGACCGGGTTTCCCTGATGAGTTCCTCAAGCTTTTATAATCAAGCTTACGCCTACATCAATAGATGGAATACAATTATTTCTTTAGTTGATAATAGTAAGGGAGATGATAATGTTAAAGCATTGGCGAAGGCAGAAGCTAAGGTATTACGTGCTTACGATCATTTTTTGGTGGTGAATATTTATGCCAAAGCTTATGATCCGGCAACTGCTGCGACTGATGGCGGGATTTGTCTTATGGATAAGTTCGACTTAGAAGCTCAACCTCAGAAATCTACGGTAAAGGAAGCTTACGATTTTATTTTGAAAGATATTGACGAGGCTATCCCTTATTTACAGGAAAAACCTTTAGATATTTACCACCCATCTTTAGCCTTTGCTTATGCATTCAAAGCCAAGATACATTTATTCAAGCGTGAAATTGCAGAAGCTAAACAGGCAGCAGAACGTTCATTAGCTTTAAATAATCAAATTTTTGATTTAGTGAGTTATACTGCACAAGGAGGGCCAAACAGTGTACCTGTTATTGCACCTAATAATCCAGAGGTATTAAGTTATATGTACATGACGGGTTATAATGAAATGAATTTCGCTTATCAGAATGTGATTAGCCCTGAATTGCGTAATCTTTTTGGAAGCAACGATGCCCGCTATAATCTATTCTTTACCAGTACCAATGCTAGTTTCTTAGATATTGGTTCTAACACCGCTTACCACAATATACCTTACACCAGGTTTTTTTATGCCACGGTGGGGATGAAAACAACAGAGGTACATTTAATGCTGGCGGAGTGTTTAGCCAGGGAAAATAATTTTTCGGGTGCCGTAGATATCCTGAATAAGTTGAGGGCAAAACGCATTACCTCGGGTACAGTAAACCTTACTGTACCAGCTACGCGCAAAGAAACTATGGAATTGGTAATTAACGAAAGAAGAAAAGAATTGCTTTTTGGTATGAATCGTTTCTTTGATTTAAAGCGATTAAATAATGAACCTGAATATGCCAAAACCATTACACGGGTTTTTCCAATCGTAAATAAAACGGTTCCTCAGCAAACTTATACGTTAAAACCAGGATCTAGATTATACATTATCCCTTTCCCTTTAAATGTATTGCGGAAAAATCCTTCGTTAACCTTAAACACCGACGAACGGATTCCTTTCTAATTAAAATCTTTCGCCGATCGGGCAGTTCACATGGCTGCCAGATCGGTTGAATTTTTATAGGCTTAAGCCCTTCAAACCAATCCACAAATGAAAAAACAAATTCAAATTTTAAGTCTTGCACTATTACTGGGATGCAGTGTTCCGGCAATGGCGCAGTTAAGCTCGAAAGCAGAAGTAGCTACTCCAGAACTGGCTGCACAACGTGAAGAACTTAAAAAACAAGTGACACAAAGTTACCTGGATATTAAAAACAGCCTGGTAAGTTCTGATAGTGTAGGAGCAAGTAAAGCTGCCGAGGTTTTTGTAAGTGCATTGAAGAAATTCAAGTTCAAAAAGCTTACGCTGGAGCAAATGAATGAAGCAACTACTACTCGTACAGAACTAATGGCTCTGGCCAATGAGATTGCCAATACCCAAAAAATTAATCAGCAGCGCAAAACCTTAGGCAAACTTTCTACTAAATTCTGGCCTATTGCGGCTAAGTTTAAGCCAGAGAATATGCCTTTATACCAACAGGTTTGCCCCATGACAGGTGAAACCTGGTTAAGCGATGTAAAGGAAATCAAAAACCCTTACTACCCTAAAAATATGCTTACCTGCGGCGAGGTTAAAGCCAGCTTGTAAAATCTACTTTAACGCTTCCTGTAATTTTAATTCAATCAACACACAACTGAGGCCATGAAATATCTTTTTCTTTGTGTAGCCCTGCTATGCAATGTAACCCTTTTTGCTCAAAAACCTAGTCCAACGCCTGCCAAAACCGATTCTGTAAAAAAGCCTGTAGCCATACAGCCTTACAGCAAAGTAATTCCTGCATCTGCTAAAAAGCAGCAAGGATTATTTACGGTAGTAAACACCGATAACAAGTGGTATTTCGAAATACCCGATTCACTTTTTAATCGCTACCTGTTAGTGGTAACCCGCTATATCGGTACCCCACATGGCGATGCAAAAGCTGGAGAAGAGGCTAACGAACAGACCATTTATTTTGAGAAGGCCGCCAACAATAAAGTGTTTCTGAGAGCTGTAGTTTATCGCAACGACAGTGAAGACAGTACGCAGGCCATTTACAAAGCTATCCAGGCCTCCAACATTAATCCCATTGCAGCTGCTTTTGATGTAAAAGCCTATAATGAAACCGACAAGAGAACCGTAATTGAAGTAACTGATCTCTTCAAGAAGGATAACCCGGTAATGGCTATCGGATCTAAAGACAAGGGCATAGCAAAGCTGGGAAGTCTGGCCGATGACCGTACCTTTATCAATCGGATTTCAACTTATCCTATCAATGTGGAAGTGAGAACCACCAAAACATATAACAGTTCTTCGCCTTCTATGTATGCGGCCCAAATGGCTGGCGTAGCTACTTATGAAATAAATGTTTCGATGGTATTGCTTCCGGCAAAGCCAATGAAGAAGAGATTGTTTGATGAGCGTGTAGGTTATTTTACCAACCGCTATACGCTTTTTAATGAAGGCAGTCAGCGTACGCGAACACAAGATTTTATTCAGCGTTACCGTTTAGAGCCTAAAGATGCCGATTTAGAGAACTATAAAAAAGGAATTTTAGTAGAGCCTAAGAAGCAGATTGTGTACTACATTGATCCGGCAACGCCTAAAAAATGGCGTCCTTACTTAATTGCCGGCGTAAACGACTGGCAAAAAGCTTTCGAGAGTGCTGGTTTCAAAAATGCCATCATTGCCAAAGAATGGCCGGAGCAAGATACCACCATGAGTTTAGAAGATGCCCGTTTTTCGGTGATTCGCTATATGGCATCAGAAACTTCAAATGCATACGGACCAAGAATTACCGACCCGCGCAGTGGAGAAATCATCGAAAGTCATGTCGCCTGGTTTCACAATGTGATGAAGCTTTTACATAACTGGTACATGATTCAGGCAGGCGCCATTGACCCTAGGGCACGAAAAATGGAATTTGATGATGAATTAATGGGCGAATTGATTCGCTTTGTATCCTCACATGAGATTGGACACACCATTGGCTTAAGACACAACATGGGGGCAAGCAGCCAAACGCCGGTAGAGAAACTCCGCGATAAAAAGTGGGTAGAAGCCAATGGCCATACCGTTTCTATTATGGATTATGCCCGTTTCAATTATGTGGCTCAACCAGAAGATCATATTGGCAAGGCGGGTATTTATCCACGTATTGGAGCGTATGATAAATGGGCTATTCAATGGGGGTACGGCGTTTTACCGGGTAACCAAAGTGCAGAGCAGGAGCAAGGTGTACTAAACAAACTCATTATAGATAGCCTCAAAAGTAATCCGAAATTATGGTTTGGAGGTGAAGGAAAAAATGAAGATCCTAGAAGCCAGACTGAAGATTTAAGTGATAACCAGGTAAAGGCCAGCGAATATGGTCTTAAGAATTTAAAAAGAGTAATTGCACAATTACCAGAATGGACGAAGGAAAATGGAGACCTTTATTCCAATCTGGAAGAAATGCATAAAGCTGCGGTTGCACAGTATAAGAAATATCTGGGCCATGTGATGAAAAATATTTCTGGCCGTTATGTTACCGTTAAAAGTATTGAGCAGGCAGGTGCAGTATATACCGAAGTATCTGCCGAGCGTAAAAAGGAAACCATCCGTTATGTAGGTAAAAATGTTTTCGATGCGCCGCTCTGGCTTTATCCAAAAAATATTACCGATAAGTTAGGCACTAAAGGATTGGATGATTTATTGGAGCAGCAAAATGGTTTGTTAAACGTAATGATTAACCCAACTACACTCTTTAACTTTAACAATACGGCTTTACAATCTGCTACACCTTATACTCCGGCAGCTTATTTAAATGACATTAAAAAGGAAGTTTGGAAGCCTTTCGGGAAAAATGAGGTAGCGAATAGCTTACGAAGAAGCTTACAGCGTTCTTATGTAGAGAAGCTTCAATTTATTATAAACCCGAAGCAGGTAAAAGATGGTTGGATTAGATCGAGCGCACAGCGTGATGATACGCGTTTAATGGTAATTGCACATACTAAAAAGTTGCGTGCCGAAATTCCATTAATGATACAGCAAAATCCTGGAAATGCTGCTCACTTTCAAGATATTAAGCATGAATTAGATAAAATTCTGCATGAAATGAACAAACTGTAAATATACACCTAAGCAGTTGAAAAAGCCTTTTACTCCATTAGTGGGGTAGGAGGTTTTTTTTTGGGGTTTAATTGTTGGTGAGTTGGTTAGGTGCTGAGTTGGTTAGCCCACCCATGTTCCGTGGCTCATGTAACATCCACCAAAAACTACGTGAAAATTGCCAACTGCCAACTGATTACTTCTGGTGAGTTGGTTAGGTGGTGAGTTGGTTAGCCCACCCATGTTCCGTGGCTCACGGAACATCCACCAAAAACTACGTGAAAATTGCCAACTGCCAACTGATTACTTCTGGTGAGTTGGTTAGGTGCTGAGTTGGTTAGCCCACCCATATTCCCTGACTCACCCAACATCCACAAGTTTTGCGCAAACGTTTGACGGTATCGAAACAAAAGCAGCCGGCAATTAGAACTATTAATAAAGTATTGCCTAATGATTTTTTAGCAGCGTTTTTTGACCAATTAATGAGGGTTCGGGAAATACAATTTTTATCATTAGGTTAGTAAAACGTATTTACATTTATTACAAATTGATTTGAATACTGTTGAGGAGACGATTAATTCTTTTGGAGGTATGGTATAGATTGTAATCGGTTGGGTAACAATAAAATTAATCAATCGTTTGCGTGGAGTTAATCGCGCTTTGAACATGCTAATATCCGTATACTTGAAAATCGAACTACTAAACATAAAAACAAAACATCCTAATGGAACGTAGAAATTTTATTAAAAACGGAGCATTAACAGCAGCAGGCTTAACCATCCTGCCTACTGGAAGTTTATTCGCATCCTCAGATAGTGCAAAAGTAAGACTTGGCTATATTGGTGTTGGTGCACGCGGAATGAGTCACATTTCTGAAGGTGCCTTAAGAGATGATGTAGAAATTGTAGCCATTTGCGATACACAAGAAAGTTCATTAAAAATCTGTCGTTCATTCCTTTCTAAAAAGGGAAGACCGGCACCAACAGAATATACCGGCGGAGTAGATGCCTATAAAAAACTACTCGAAAGAAAAGATATTGATGCTGTTATTATTTCAACACCATGGCAGTTTCACCGTGATCAGGCAGTGGATGCCATGCTTGCGGGTAAATACGTAGGTTGCGAGGTAATCGCAGGTCTTACGCTTAATGATCATTGGGATATTGTAAAAACCTCTGAGAAAACAGGTATGCCATATTCAACATTAGAAAACGTTTGCTACCGAAGAGATGTTATGGCTGCTTTAAATATGGTGAGACAAGGTCTTTTTGGAGAGTTGCTCCACTTCGAAGGTGGATACCAGCACGACCTGAGAGGTGTACTTTTTAATGACGGAAAGCAATATTATGGTGGAGGTGTAGAGTTCGGTCCGAAAGCTTTAAGTGAAGCACAGTGGAGAACACAATTTAATATTGATGTAGATGGCGATTTGTACCCAACGCACGGTGCCGGACCAATTATGCAATATGCAAATATCAATAGAGGTAACCGCTTTACCAGCCTGGTTTCATTCAGTTCGAAGGCCAGAGGTCTGGCAGCTTACGTAGAAGATATGTCTCCAGGTCATCCAAATGCCAAAATCAACTATAAAAATGGCGATGTTACCACTACCTTAATTAACTGCGCAAATGGTGAAACCGTTTTATTAACGCACGATACACATTTGCCTCGTCCATATTCTATCGGTTTCCGTGTTCAGGGTACCAAGGGAATCTGGATGGATGTAAATAAGTCGGTTTACATCGAAAAAAAATCAGCCAAGCATGATGTTTGGGATCCTGCAAAAGAGTGGTTCGATAAGTACGATCATCCACTTTGGAAAAAATATGAAAAAGAAGCTGTAGGTGCTGGTCATGGCGGTATGGATTGGTTTGTTTTCAATGGCTTCATAGAAGCAGTTAAACAGAAAAAACAACCACCAATTGATGTTTATGATTCGGTAACCATGAGTGTAATTACACCACTTTCAACCAAATCATTGAAAGAAGGGAATAAACCACAAAAATTCCCTGATTTTACAAAAGGAAAATGGAAAGAGAGAAAAAATACTTTCGCTCTTGACGATAGCGGTTTTTAGTCTCGGATGCGGGTGACGCGCTTTTGGCCTAGCCCGCTCTATACATATATCCATCTAAATTTACAGGCATTCAGATTAACAGTAATACCTGAAATCATCTTATTAATAATTATTACACCATTATATGTTTCAAAAGGTCTTAGATGTTTATGGGCTTGATTCAAAAGAATTTACTGTTGAACCATTTGGCTCTGGCTTGATCAATCATACTTGGAAAGTTTCCAATGCTGAGAAAGCCTATGTGCTGCAGCGTATCAATATAAATGTTTTTAAATCCCCCGGCGATATCGCCCATAATTTACTCTTATTAAAGAGACATTTAGATCTTACTGCCCCTAAGTATTTATTTGTTGCCCCTATTGATACGGTAAATGGAGATCAGCTGGTAGAGCTGGAAGGCGATTTTTACAGGCTTTTCCCCTTTGTTAAGGGCTCCCATTCTTTAGATTCCGTTACCAAAAGTGAAGAAGCATACCATGCTGCCAAGCAATTTGGTAAGTTTACCCGCATGTTAGATGCTTTTGATGTGAAGAAATTAAAGCCTACCATTAGCGACTTTCATAACCTCCCTCTGCGGGTAGAACAGTTTAAGCAAGCACTGAAAACGGCTGCCGATGACCGTTTAAAGCGTGCTGCCTGGGCAATAGAAGAAACTGTTAGGCATTTAGATATAGCTGTTGATTATCAAAGGATTACGGAAGAGGGGAACCTGACAAACCGGGTAATTCATCACGATACAAAGATCAGCAATGTGTTACTAAGCGAAGGCACAGGCGTAGGCTTATGTGTGATTGATTTAGATACCGTTATGCCGGGATACTTTATTAGTGACGTAGGTGATATGATGCGTACTTATCTTTCGGAAGCCAACGAAGAAGAAACTAATCTGAACCGTGTGCAGGTTCGTGTAGAGATTTTCTCGGCCATTTATAAGGGCTACATGGAAGAAATGCACCGTATTCTTTCTGTAGCAGAAGATAAGTTGTTTGTATATAGCGGAAAGTTTATGATTTACATGCAGGCGCTCAGGTTTCTTACCGATTTCTTAAACGGAGACGTTTATTACAAAACCACTTATCCCGAACAAAATTTAAAGAGGGCATTAAATCAAATCGATCTTTTGAACAAGTATATTGCTGCAGAGCCTGAGTTTAATGAGGCTATCAAAGCCATTGATCTTAAAAAAGGTATTGAAATTAAAACGGTTTAGTGTTTTAATTTAAGCTAGCCCTGGGTTTTTATGTTCGGAATAAGATTTAGAAAAGCCTGGGCATTTGCTTTATATTCTTTTTTATCCAGCTTATAATAGAAAGCACCTTTCTTTGAGCCCAGTTTATCTTTCTCATCCAATTTAATCAATAATTTAGTAGAGGTTATTTTCCTGCTAAAATTTCGGGTATCAATCTTGGTGTCGTTTACTTCCTCAAACAAGATGTGTAGCTGTGGAATAGTAAACTTTTTCGGAAGCATTTCAAATAAAATAGGGTGTAATGCCGCTTTATAACGTAATTTTTTTCTCGCATCTGCCACCATCTGGTTGTGATCAAAAATTAGTTTTGGCCGATCATTAATTAAAAACCACTCTGCTTCATAATCGTCACTAAGCTGCTCCTCATATTTGTGGATGTCGATTAAAGCAAAATAACCTACCGATAAGGTTCGTTCAATCGGATCCCTTTTAGGCTCGCCATAAACCTGCATTTGTTCCAGGTAAACCCCCTCTAATCCTGTCATTTTTTTGAGCACCCTGTTTGCCGCATCGTCAGGACTTTCTTCAGCCCCTACAAAGCCTCCCATTAAGCTCCATTTATTGATTTCGGGCTCTAAGCCACGTTTTACCAATAAGATCTTGAGGTGCTCCCCATCAAAGCCAAAAACAATGCAATCTACGGCAACTAGATAATGGGGTTGACTGGAATATTCGATCATGATAGGGAATTTTGGTTGAAGATGTTAAAAATTAGTGAAAATAAAAATTATTATTAAATGTCTATTTGACAATTAATAATTAATTTATACATTGTGCCCAGATTGCGGCAATTATTTCTGTTGCTTTCTAATCAACAAAATAAAACTATGCAACAAACTTTTGATCTTGATTCAAATCCGCACACGCGATTAAACATCCTCACAGGGGAAAGGGTACTGGTTTCTCCTCATCGTACCAAGCGCCCATGGCAAGGAAAAGTGGAAGAAACTGCTCCCGATAATCGCCCGGAATACGATCCAAAATGCTACTTATGTCCGGGAAATAAAAGAGCAGACGGAGAAACCAATCCAGCTTACGAATCGAGTTTTGTTTTTAATAATGATTTTGCGGCGCTGTTAACAGATACTCCGGCAGCAAAATATAATGAAGACGATTTATTGGTTGCAGAAAATCAAAAAGGGATTTGCAGGGTAATTAGTTTTAGTCCTAAGCACAACCTTACCCTTCCACAAATGAGTACAACTGAAATTGAGGCGGTTGTAGAGGTTTGGCAAGCTGAATTTAACGAGCTTGCTAAAAACGAATGGATTAAATACATTCAGATTTTTGAAAATAAGGGAGACATTATGGGCTGTAGCAATCCCCACCCACATGGTCAAATCTGGGCTACAAGCGACATTCCGTTAGAAATTACGAAAGAAACTGAACGCCAGAAAAGTTATTTCGCAGCGCATGGCGAAAGCTTGCTAAGCGCTTACCTGCGTCTCGAATTAAAGAAACAAGAGCGGATTCTTTTTGAAAATGATCACTTTGTGGTACTGGTACCTTTCTGGGCAGTATGGCCTTATGAAACTATGATTGTAAGTAAACGCCACATTACCAGTATCAAGTTCTTTACTGCATCAGAAAAGAAATCACTGGCAGATGCCATACAAAGGCTTACCATTAAATATGATAATCTTTTCGAAACCTCTTTCCCTTACTCTGCTGGTATGCACCAGGCTCCTGTTAATAGTGGCGATAGTGCGGAGTGGCACTGGCACATGCACTTCTATCCACCACTTTTACGTTCGGCAACGGTGAAGAAATTTATGGTGGGCTATGAAATGCTGGCTAACCCACAACGCGATATTACGCCAGAATTTGCAGCCAATAAATTAAGAGAATTGCCTACCGTACATTATAAAAATAAAGGTTAACAGGATGATAGAACTTAACCTTGATCAAACATATCAAATGAATATTGAAAGATTGAAGAGCATCTTCAAAGACTTGTACCAGGATGAACCCTTGCTGGTTAAATCTCCAGGTAGAATTAACATTATTGGCGAACATACCGATTATAACGAGGGATTTGTACTTCCTGCGGCCATAGATAAGGCTATATACGTAGCCATTTCTAAAAGAAAAGATGATGAAATTCACCTTTTTTCAGAAAGTTATCAGCAGTCGCATGTGGCTAAAGTGGCCGACATACAAAAATCAGACAAAGGCTGGGCAAATTATATATTAGGCGTAGCAAGCGAGATTCAGAAAAGAGGTTACACTTTTGGCGGCTTTAACATTTATATTGATGGTAATGTACCGCTAGGAGCTGGTTTATCTTCTTCTGCGGCATTGGAATGTGCTACCGGATTTGCCATTGACCAACTTTTCGGACTAGACATTCCGAAAATGGATATTGCTTTGATTGCACAAAAGGCAGAACATAATTTTGCAGGTGTAAACTGTGGAATCATGGATCAGTTTGCTTCCGTGTTCGGGAAAAAAGATCGCGCCGTAATGTTAGATTGCAGATCAATGGAGTATGAATACATCCCATTAGAATTGGAAGGATATAAATTGGTACTCTTAAATACCAATGTAAAACACTCTCTTTCAGATTCTGCCTATAATAAGAGAAGGGAGCAATGTGAGCAAGGGGTAGCCTGGGTAAAAGCACATCATCCTGCAGTAAATAGTCTTCGTGATGTCACTGTAGCGATGCTTGACGAATTTGTAAAACCGCAGGATTCTGAAGTATACAGCAAATGTCGTTACGTAGTGGAAGAAATTGGGCGGTTAACCACAGCGGCACAAGAATTAAAAAGCGGTAATTTACAAGCTTTGGGCACTTTAATGTTCCAAACACACGAAGGTTTAAGTAAAGCCTACGAAGTGAGCTGTGAAGAGCTTGATTTTTTAGTAGATTCGGTAAAAAATTTAGAAGGGGTATTGGGCGCAAGGATGATGGGTGGTGGTTTTGGTGGATGTACCATTAACATAGTTAAAAATGAAGTGATAGAGGAGCTTATTGAAAATATAAGCAAGGCCTATCAACAAAAATTCGGATTAAAGTTAGATGCTTACGTAGTAGAAAGTGCTGATGGAACATCTCAAATTGTATAATTAAAAAATTTATATATTACTAACCAAATTATCACTTAATGAAGCACAACTTATTAGAGACGAAGGATTACATAGTTTTTATGATCTACTTCGTTATTGTAGCGGCCTATGGTCTTTACATCTACAACAAAAAGAAATCTGCCTCTACCGGATCTAAAGATTATTTCCTGGCCGAAGGGTCGCTTACCTGGTGGGCAATCGGGGCCTCGCTTATTGCCTCCAATATTTCTGCAGAGCAGTTTATCGGGATGAGTGGCTCGGGATTTAAGATGGGGCTGGCCATTGCCACCTACGAATGGATGGGCGGGCTTACCCTGGTCATTGTGGCCGTATTCTTTATCCCGGTATACCTGAAGAACAAGATTGCCACCATGCCGCAGTTCCTTCACCAAAGGTATAACGGTACGGTAGCCATGATTATGGCCGTTTTCTGGCTCTTGCTTTATGTGGTAGTAAACTTAACTTCCATCCTTTACCTGGGTGCCCTGGCGGTAAGCAGTATTTCAGGGTTCAGTTTAGAACTTTGTATGTATGCCATTGCGGCCTTTGCCATTATCATTACCCTTGGGGGGATGAAGGTAATCGGTTATACCGATGTTATCCAGGTGTTCTTCTTAATTTTGGGTGGTTTGGCAACAACCTACCTAGCCTTAAACTTAGTATCGGAACACTACGGTACCACAGGTGTGCTTAATGGCTATGGCTTAATGACCAGCAAGGCCTCAGAGCATTTCCACATGATCTTTAAACCTGATAACGAGAACTATATCGACCTTCCGGGGTTAAGTGTGTTAATTGGTGGTATGTGGATTGTTAACCTGAACTATTGGGGCTGTAACCAGTACATTACCCAACGTGCCCTGGGTGCCGATTTGAATACTGCCCGTGGCGGTATCCTTTTCGCGGCATTCTTAAAATTGTTAATGCCTATCATTGTGGTACTTCCCGGTATTGCGGCTTACGTGCTGTACAAAGACGGTGCTTTCCAGTCAGAGATGCTCCAGGATGGATCAGTAAACCCAGACAGGGCCTACCCGGTATTGTTGAACCTGTTGCCTGCGGGCTTGAAAGGATTATCGTTTGCGGCCTTAACAGCAGCTGTGGTAGCTTCTTTAGCGGGTAAAGCGAACAGTATCGCCACCATTTTTACCTTAGATATTTATAAGAAAGTATTAAAACCAGATGCTTCTGAGAAGAATTTGGTAGCCACCGGAAAGATTGCCGTAGTGGTAGCGATGATATTGGGTGTGGTGATTGCACCATTCCTGGGTATCGATAAAAAAGGTGGTTTCCAATATATCCAGGAATATACGGGCTTTGTATCCCCGGGTATCTTCGCCATGTTTATTTTAGGTTTCTTCTGGAAACGGACTACTTCCAATGCGGCCTTGTTTGCAACTATTGGTGGTTTCGGCTTATCGTTATTGTTGAAAGCCCTTCCAAACATGACCGATCTTTCCTTCCTATCGGGGATTGGTTTCTCGGTTAAGAATGCGGCAGGCATATATGAAATCCCTTTCCTAGACCGTATGGGTATCGTGTTTGTATTCTGTATTGTAGGGATGGTGATCATCAGCTTATTTGAGAACAAAAACGGTGTTAACCCTAAAGGACTTGATATTGATGCCAAAATGTTTAAAACAACCACCAGCTTTGCTGTGGGTGCATTGATCATTGTTGGTTTATTGGTT
>NZ_FOGG01000012.1 GCF_900111155.1 Pedobacter rhizosphaerae
CGTAATCCGTCTTGCTGAACTTGTTTCAGTATCTTTAAGATAAGGCCCTGAAACGAGTTCAGGGTGACGAGTGTGTTAGAGAGATTTTATTGAGCCTAAAGTTATCTGGCTGGCGGGGACACCAGCCAGTAGATAGACCTTATTCGTAATCCGTCTTGCTGAACTTGTTTCAGTATCTTTAAGATAAGGCCCTAAAATAAATTCAGGGTGACGGGTGTGTTAGAGAGATCCGTTTATAATTCCCTTATCCGTAATCCGTCTTGCTGAACTTGTTTCAGCATCTTTAGGATAAGGCCCTGAAATAAATTCAGGGTGACGAGTGTGTTAGCGAGATTTATGAAGAGATTTTATTGAGCCTAGTTATCTGGCTGGTTATGACACCAGCCAGTAGTTCAATTAATTATTTTGCTTTTTTCACCCCTTCTGAAGTCATAATCACTCTTTTCATGGTACCATCGCTGTTATAGTTGAGGTAGTCGATGCAAACGGATCTTCTATAACTGCCGCCGTCGGTATTGATTGCTCCATTGTGGTAAATGAAATAGGATTTACCTTTAAAATCAATGATCGCCTGGTGGTTGGTATTGGAATTTCCGGCAACCTCGTTCAATATACCTTTGTATTCCCATGGGCCATTTACGTTTTTGCTCATGGCATAAACAATTTTTTCCGGGAAGCCGGATGCATAAGAAAGATAGTACCAGCCTTTACGCTTATGTACCCAGGGTGCTTCTGTAAAACCGGTAAGCGTTACTTTTTGGATCGGGCCATCCAACTCAATCATATTCCTTTTGAGTTTGGCATAATAACACTGCTGGTTTCCCCAGAAAAGGTAGGCCTGTCCGTCATCATCAATAATGACCGTTGGGTCGATATCATCCCAGCTGATTTTTACATCAGTGGTCATATCATTGGTGATCAATGCCTTTCCAATGGCATCTTTAAATGGGCCACGAGGATTATCAGCAACTGCTACACCAATTGATTTTCCATGAATAGTACCATGCGAAATGGCTACATACCAATAAAACTTACCGTCGCGTTCGATTACCTGCGAAGCCCAGGCATCATCTTTTGCCCAGGCAAAATCCTTTACATTCAAGGGCGAAGGGTGTTCTTTCCAGGTTACCATATCTGCTGAAGAATAAACCAGCCATTCGTGCATTTCGTAACGATCCTTGCCTTTCGGGCATACGTCATGACCAGTGTAAAGGTAAACGGAATCCTTATAAACATATGCTGCGGGGTCTGCAGTGTATTTATCTGTAATGATGGGATTAGCTGTGGCTGTAATAATTTTCTCCTGTGCTTTACCGACCAATTGTATCATTGACAGGGTTAAGATGGATAAACCTAGTTTTTTTAACATCACTTATTGTTTTAATAGTTTGCTGAGTTCTTTTTCTTTAATCTTGATGATAGTACCATGCCTTAAACCTTTTGGTAAGGCTATTTTATCAGAAATATCTGTCCAGTTTTTTAGGTCTGTTGAGGTGATTGCACCGTATTTATGCTCAGTATATTTATCAAAATACACCAGCCAATCTTCACCAATTTTTAAGGTGGTAGGTCCTTCAGCCCAGTATTTTCCTGTAATTGGGGCGCTGGCTTTACCGTAAGGGCCTTCCAGCTTATCGCTGTAGGCAATTTTTAAATTCTTTTGCACAGGGTTACGGGTTTCATCCTTCAAGAACATGATAAACTTGCCGCCATCCTTAACTATAGAGGCATCAATAGCGTTAAATCCCGGATCATAAAGCAATTTGGTATCAGAAAAGGTTTTGAAATCTTTGGTGGTTACATAGTACATCCTGTGGTTGTATCCGTTTTCTTCTTTAGCCGCTGTTTCAGGAAATTTGCCTTCAATGGTGGTGGCCCAATAGATGAGATAGGTTTTAGTCTGGTCATCATAGGTAATTTCGGGAGCCCAGGTATTTCTTGCGCCTGCTTCTTTGGCCATTACCGGGATGAATTGTTGTTTACTCCAATTAACCAGATCCCTGGAGCTGGCATAGCCTATTCCCTTATCTTTCCAGCTTACGGTCCAAACCATGTGAAATAATCCATCAGCGCCCCTGATAATACAAGGATCTCTCATTAACTTATCGTTGCTTACGGTAGGGGTAAGAAATGACTGATCGTTTTTGAGTGTAGCCCATTTATAGCCATCGCGACTGTAAGCCAAATGAAGACCATCTTCTCCATTATTCTTAAAGTAAGCGAAAAGGTAAACATCCTGCTTTTTTTGTGCCTGCGCATTGAAGAGAGCAGATATTAGGAAAATGGAGAGAAATAATAGTTTCTTCATCATTACTTATTTAAGTTCTAAAACCACTACAGACTGTGCCGGAAGATCTACCTTAAGGCTATTTCCTGATTTCCTGGCTCCGGTAAACTTTTCATTGTGGATCTTATTGTTATCTGCGAAAGTATTAATGTCGGTAAGCTTAGCCGAAGTAAGTATTTGCCCCGTTACCGTTTTCCACTTCAAGTCGCCCAGATCAGTATTTAAGGTAATTTTATTTTTAGGATCAAGGTTAACCAATGAAATGTGGATGGCACCTGTAGGATCCTGCGAAGCAGATACATTTAAGGCTGGAATTTTTTTATCGCCTAAAACATAATCCGGACTCGAGAAGTTGATTGGCAGGTATTTAGCATCCATGTGTACCTTAAATAAGTCGAAAACATGGTAGGTGGGGGTGAGGATCATTTTTTCCTTTTCGGTTAAAATAAGTGCCTGTAGTACATTAATGGTTTGAGCCAGATTGGCCATCCTAACCCTGTCTGAATGATTATTGAAAATATTGAGCGTTGTTCCCGCAATCAAGGCATCGCGCAAACTGTTTTGCTGATAGAGGAAGCCCGGGTTAGTGCCAGGCTCTACATCCGTCCATATTCCCCATTCATCTACAATGAGGGCTACTTTCTTTTTCGGATCGTATTTATCCATAATTGCGGCGTGTTTGCTTACAATTTCTTCCATCCGGAGGCAGTTTTTCATCGTAGAGAAATACTCTTGTTCGTCGAATTTGGTTGCCGATCCTTTGGCATTCCATTTTCCGGTAGGAAGGGTGTAGTAGTGTAAGGTTAATCCCCACATTCTACCCGCACCAATGTTTTTCATACAGGTTTCGGTCCATCTATAATCGTCGGCATTGGCACCACTGGCAATTCTTTTTAATGGCGCACCGGCGTAATCTCTGGCGTAGGTGGCATATCTTCTGTATAAATCGCTGTAATACTCGGGTGTCATATTGCCACCGCAACCCCAGCTTTCGTTGCCCACACCCCAGTAAGAAACCTTCCATGGTTTATCCATTCCATTTTGTTTACGGATAGCGGTCATGGGGCTTACTCCATCAAAGTTGAGGTATTCTACCCATTTAGCCATTTCTTCAACGGTACCACTGCCCACATTGCCCGCAATGTACGGTTCACAGTTAAGCATTTGGCAGAGGTCTAAAAATTCATGCGTACCAAAGCTGTTATCTTCTGTTACGCCACCCCAATTGGTATTCACCATTTTTGGGCGTTGGTTTCTTGGGCCAATTCCATCTCTCCAGTGGTATTCATCAGCAAAGCATCCTCCGGGCCAGCGCAGATTAGGAACTTTGATCTTCTTCAATGCCTCTACAATGTCTAATCTGATTCGTCCTTTGTTTGGTATGGTAGCGTTTTCATCTACCCAGAAGCCATCGTAAATGCACCTGCCCAGGTGTTCTGAAAAGTGGCCGTAAATGTGTTTACTGATGACCTGATCGCCAGCGGGTTTAATTTGGAGTACTGTTTCTGTTTGTGCCTTTGCCCATACAGCAGTGCTGAGCAGGGCAATGGAAAGGAATATTTTTTTCATTTTAAGCTGCATGACAAGATTAACCGAAAGGAACTTTAATTACGGTAAATGAATAAGGTTTTAATGCAATTTTGATTTTTTTGTCTTTTACGTTTACAGTACTTTTTTGGGGGCTTACTGCTTTAGGATTCTGAAAGGTATTAATCTGCCCCAGATTGGCGTTGGCTAATTCTTCTACCGTTCCTTTGGCTTTTAACCTGGTTTTTCCATTTAAGTTGAAGGCAATATCCTGGCTTTTATCTGCGTTGTTGGCTATTTTGATAATTAATTCCTTTGTGTTCTTATCAATTACCGATGAGGCATACAAACCATCCTGGCCAATAATATTTTTATTTTCCAGGGTGATTGGAACTACATCAGTTCCTTTATTGGTAGAGAAGAGTTTTTGAACGTAATAATCTGGTGTCCCGTAAGATTCGAGGTTATCTACCCAAATCATATCGGGTGCCCATTGCCAGGCATCAACATGCGCAAACAAAGGCGCATAGGAGGCCATTTGCACTACATCTGCATTTCGCTCGAGGCCAGTCATTAAGGATGCCGAAGCCAGGGCACTTTGCCAGTTGCTTTTATCCGGGCCGGTTAAGCTTTTATCTGCATGAACGGCATATTCTCCTACAAAAACCTTCGATCCGTTGCGGGGGTAGTTGTCGTAACGGCCTGCATTTTTCAAAAACCAATCTGCCGGGCGATAATAGTGTTCATCGATGAAATCAGCGTTATTTGCTCTTAATGAGGTGTTTAGGAGGTTGAATCTTTCGCCCTCAGGATCCGTTCCCGAACTGTTAATAATTTTGAAATCAGGATATTTAGCTTTGATGGCCTTGGTGAAAACAGCCAGCCTTTCTAAATATTGAGGCCCCCAGTTTTCGTTTCCAACGCCCATCATCTTCAAATTAAAGGGTTTTGGATGCCCAAGATCGGCCCTCATTTTGCCCCATTTGGTTGTTACATCGCCATTGGCAAATTCAATAAGATCTAAAGCATCTTGTACATAAGGGTCAAGTTCATCCATGGCAGCTACTTCGCCTGTATTGAATTGGCAGGCCATACCACAGTTTAAAATGGGTAGGGCATCAGAACCTATATCTTCTGCCAGTTGGAAATATTCAAAGAACCCTAGGCCAAAACTCTGATAATAGTCTGGTGCAGGGCGATGAGCAAATTCTACATTCCAGCGGTTCATTAATAATTGCCTGTTTTCGATAGGGCCTATAGTCTTTTTCCATTGGTATCTGTTCGCCAGGTCAGTTCCTTCTACAATACATCCACCGGGGAAACGGATAAAACCAGGCTTCATATCGGCCAGTAGCTGAACCATATCCGCTCTTAATCCCTGAGGACGGTTTTTCCAGGTATCGCCGGGAAATAAAGAGATCATATCTAAATCGATCTTGCCTTTTCCTTCAAAGGCGATGCTAAATTTGGCTTTAGGCTCTGTTGCTGTGGCAGTAAAACTAACGGATTGCTTGTGCCATTCGGAGCCTGTTTTTTCAGGAGCTAAAGAACCTTCAGCAATGACCTCATTCTTAGCATTGATTAATTGGAGGCGTAGTTTAACATGGGCAGCAGATTGACGGTACATGACAGAAAAATCATAACGTAAGCCTTTTTTCACGCCAATGCCCTTAAAGCCTTCATTGGTTATGCTTAATCCTTCCTGGTTGTTATTAACCTGTAAATACCTTGGATTGGCAGTATTTACCTCTTTACGATTTACCACTAAAAGATCTCCCTCATTTGGCTTTGCCCTTTTTACCGTCCAGCCCATTAATGGTTTGGCAAATTCGAAAGACCTGTTCTTGATCAGTTCGGCATAAATACCACCATCAGCCCCAAAGTTGATATCTTCAAAGAAGACACCCCACATATTGGGCTGAACTTTGGCCAGGGTATTATCTACATTAACGGTAATGTTTTTCAGGGTTTGGGCCTGTAACAAACTTGCCGAACTCAATCCCGCTAAGGAATAAGCCATACAAGCGCATAGGACTCTCTTGATAGGAGAATTTAATTTCATACGGTTCTATATTTGGAAGATCTTATCGTAAAAGTAAAAGATTTAAGATAATAAACGTTATTAATACAGTTATTTTTTTCAACTGTATTTTATTTATTACTTTCTGCCATAGCAGGATACTACAGGATGCGCCTTCAGAATTTACTCTTTAAATTGGCCTGTATTGAAATCCTGGTTACTTTTTAGCCTTAAGATTTAGCACTAACCAACAGAATTTATGAGCCTCAAATCATTCAATCTTATCGTATTGATTGCTTGTATGTGTACGTATTTGTACGCTCAAAAACCTACATTTTCAAACCGTACTTTGTGGTATAAACAGCCTGCGAAAAACTGGGATGAGGCACTTCCGATTGGGAATGGACGCCTGGGGGCCATGATTTTTGGTAGAGTAGATCAAGAGCTGATACAATTGAATGAAGAAACCCTGTGGACGGGAGGGCCGGCAGATCCGAATCCTAATCCAGGGGCTTTCCCGTATTTGAGTGAAGTAAGGAAATTATTATTTGCTGGTGATAATGCCCAGGCTGTAAAGCTGATGAAAAAGATGCAAGGGCCGAACACCAACATGTATCAGCCTTTGGCTAATCTGATTTTAAAACAAAACATAGCTGGAACAGTAAGCGATTACGCCAGAAGTTTAAATATTGCCGATGCGATCTCCACTACTACCTTCAAAGCCAATAATGTGAGCTATACCCGGGAAATATTTGCTTCTTTTCCCGATCAGGTAATTGTAATGCGTTTGAAGTCGAGTGTGAAAGGGGCGATCAACGTAAGCTTTGGCTTGGGCGATGAACTGGAGCATTCGGTAAGTACAGATTCGGATAATCAGATCATACTAAAAGGAAAGGCGAGGATTACCTCTGATGAAAGAAGAAATCAAAAGCCACTAATTTACAGCGATAGTCTCCATCACAATGGCATGCGGTACCAGGCGAGGTTGAAAATCATTCGTACAGATGGTAAGTTAAGTACCGATAGTTTACTAAATGTACGTTCGGCCAGCGAAATTTTGGTGCTCATTTCTGGAGCAACGAGTTTTAACGGTTTTGATCAGTATCCAGATCAAAATGGCCTTGACGAGAATGCCAAAGCCATCAGTTTTTTGAAAAAGGCAGAGCGAAAGACTTTTGAAACCTTAAAAAAGGATCATGTTCTCGACTTTCAGAAATATTTTAATCGCTTAAGCCTGTCGATAAACCATGCAGAAAACCAACTTGCAGATCTGCCAACAGACCAGCGTTTAGCCAATTATAAAACCGGGAAAACCGATTTTGGCCTGGAAGAATTGTATTTCCAGTTTGGAAGATATTTATTGATTTCCTGCTCCAGACCAGGCGGAATACCTGCCAATTTGCAAGGCATCTGGAATCCCCTGATTCGGCCTTCATGGCGAAGTAACTTTACCACCAATATCAATTTACAGATGAATTACTGGCCTGCGGAGGTGACCAACTTATCAGAACTTACCGAGCCTTTGATTACGCAGATTAAGCACCTGGCTGTAAACGGAGAAAAAACGGCAACTCATTATTACCATGCCAAAGGATGGGCCGTACACCACAATACCGATATCTGGGCGCAGACGAACCCGGTGGGAGAGGGAACAGGAGACCCTAAATGGGCGAACTGGTCGTTGGGTAGCCCCTGGCTGTCGCAACATTTGTATGAACATTATTTATTTACCCAGGATCAAAAATATTTAAGAGATACTGCTTATCCCTTAATGAAGGGAGCAGCCCTATTTTGTTTAGATTGGTTAGTAGAGCAGGACGGTTACCTGGTAACCGCTCCTTCTACTTCTCCTGAAAACAGCTATCTGCTACCTAATGGAAATAAAGAAGTGGTAACCATTGCTTCTACTATGGATATATCCATTATCAGAGATTTATTTGTGAATGTGGTGGAAGCAGCTCAAATTTTAAAAACTGATGTAGATTTTGCAGCACTTTTAAAGCAAAAGTTAGCTAAACTGCGGCCACTACAGATTGGAAAAAAAGGTAATTTACAAGAGTGGTATGGCGATTTTGAGGATGAAGATCCGCAGCACCGCCATGTTTCTCACCTGTTTGGTTTGCATCCGGGAAGAGAGATTTCGCCATTAATTGATACGATATATGCTAATGCCGCCCGTAAAACCCTGCAAGTTAGGGGTGATGAAGGAACGGGATGGAGCAAAGCCTGGAAAATTAATTTTTGGGCCCGATTGCTTGATGGCAACCATGCCTACAAAATGTATCAGGAGCTGTTGAAAAGTTCGACCCTGAATAATCTGTTCGATACGCATCCTCCTTTTCAAATTGACGGAAACTTTGGAGCCACTGCAGGTATTGCCGAAATGCTTTTGCAAAGCCATTTGGGGCAAATTCAGCTATTGCCTGCACTCCCGGCCGCCTGGAATACCGGTAGTGTAAAAGGATTGATTGCCCGCGGCGGATATGTAGTAGACATTTACTGGAAAAATGGCAAGTTGCTTAAAGCGACCATTCTGGCAAAAAATGAAGGGTCATTAAACCTATCTACCCATGAACCCATCCAAGTGAATAACATACGGGTTAAAGCAGAAAAAAAGAATGGTTTATTGTTGAGTAAGATAGAAACTGCTGCAGGAAAAACCTATGAAATTACCACAACACCATGATAATCTGAATATAAAATGAACCTCAAGAAAACGTTTCTTGTCGTATTATCGATATGCTTTTCGATTTACGGCAGTGCCCAGGAAAAAGCAGCCTCAAATCCATCAGCTCAAAAAACATTAAAACCGTTTTTTGAAAAGGTATATCTACAAACAGACAGGGATTATTATGGTACGGGGGAGGATGTTTGGTTTAGTGCATACCTGGTTAATGGAAAGAGTACCAGTTTAACCGGTACTAGTAATAATTTGTATGTAGAATTGATTTCCCCCCAAGCGGCAGTGCTGGATATGAAAGTAATCCGTTTAGAAAACGGCCTGGGAAATGGTGATTTCAGACTGAAAGATTCTATCCCCTCGGGTTGGTACAATATCAGGGCTTACACCAACTGGATGCGTAATTTTGGCGATAATTTTGTCTTTCAAAAGCGCATTTACCTCAATAACAACCTGGCAGAAAGCAGTAAAAATGCGTCAAAAGCCAATCCGACAGTCAAAACCCCACAAAAAAATATTGCTTTTTATCCGGAAGGGGGCGCTTTAGTAGAAGGCGTAAACGGGATTGTAGCTTTTAAGGCCAATGACGAAATGGGTAACGGTTTGAAAACCCAGGGCAGTATTGTTTCTGCAAAAGGCGATACCATAACTACCTTTCAAAGTACGGAAGTTGGAATGGGTATTTTTGCTTTTACCCCTCAGCGCAACGAAAAGTACCGGGTAGTGGGAAGTTTTGGAACGGAAAAATTTAGTACTCAACTACCTGTTATTTTGCAAAAGGGATTGTCGCTGCATGTAACCAGAGATTCGCTGAATATAAAAGCCGCAATCAGTGCGAATGAAAGCATATTTGCTGAGCTCAATGGAAAAACGCTGAGTGTTATCATCAAGCATGCCGGAGAAAACATTTATACCGGTACCTTAAAAATGACTAAGCCAAGTGTTTCAGTATCCATTCCGGTTAAAGGTTTTCCAAGAGGGATTGCAGTAATTACGGTGGTAGATGACCAGGGCAAGCCCCATTGCGAAAGATTGGTTTTTATTCCCGGCGATAATAATGTGCGCTTTACCATTAGTAAGAATAAAGCCAATTATCAACCCAGAGAGAAGGTGGTTTTGAATATTAATGCCACAGATCTTTCAGGAAAGCCTGTAAAAGCGTCGATATCATTGGCGGCAGTGGATGGGCTGGTGCCTCAAAGTGGGAATAACCTGGTTTCTTATTTGCTGTTGCAATCAGAAGTAAAGGGAGAAATTAAGAATGCCGAACAGTATCTCGATCCTGAAAATCCAGGAGCTTCAAAACAGCTTGATCTTTTATTACTTACCCAGGGTTGGAGAGATTATTTGTGGCGCAGGATTGCCGATTCGACCATTAAAGTGAGTTATTTACCCGAGCCCGGTTTTACCATCAAAGGTTTAGTAAGGGAAAAACTGGCCAACAAACCAATGGCGGGTATGAATATCACGCTATTTGGTTCAAATTTTATTGGAAACAAGATTTATCTCACCAAAACAGATGCAGACGGGCGTTATTTTCTGGACGGTTTAAAATGGTACGGAAATCAGGCCATTAAGCTATCCTCTCAAAACAATGAAGGTAAAAAAGGTGGCTGGTTGCAAATAGATTCTGTTTTTAAACCACAGCCCATTACTTTAAAAGAGGGGAATGAAGTGGTTTCATCGGCGTTTAATAGTGAATTGGGTAAGCGAACAGAATACAGAAGAACCTATAAATTTGGTGATTCTATCACCTTGGGCGATGTGGAAATTAACGCAAACAGAAATCAAAAGGTGCAATTGTTTCAGGAAACGCTAAGTACATTTGGTTATCCCGATCAGGTATTTAACATTACTGCTGCAGACTATGATTTTAAAGGCTTAGATCATTTTTTGCTTACTAAAGCTAATGGGGCTCAGCCTGTAGATGACCTGGATTCTGCTGGTAATGAGGGTGTAATGTTTGTTGCCAATGGGAAAAAAGTAAGGCCAAGAGTGTTGATCAATAATCGGGAGGACTTATTTGACCGTTTAGATTTTTACAGTTTAACCATGGATCAAATTAATCAGGTAGTGGTTAAGCATTTGGTTAATAACCAGGCGCAGGACGTGTATGTAATTTCGTTAAACCTGAAGGATAGCGCGCTTAGAGGTCCGAACCTTAATTTGCTCAACATCAATTTAAATGGTTATTACAACGCCAGAACTTTTTATTCGCCCAATTATAACATTTCAAATAGCCAGTCGAAAGATTTAAGAACTACATTATATTGGAATCCATCCATTCAAACCAATGAAAAGGGGGCAGTGAGCATTAGCTTTTTCAACAGCGATAACAAAGGAAGCGTAGTGGTAAAGGCAGAAGGGATTGCAGCACAATCCAATGCTATTTCGACCAAAATTACTTATCAGGTACAGTAGGATGAGCCATTTATTACAAGAAAAACCAATGGTTTATAAAATGAACTTCCTGAAGAAATACTTTATATGGGTACTGATCATTTTTAGCATAAATAGTGCTTATGCCCAGCGTGAGATGGAGAAGCTTGGCAGGGGCATGATTGCGGTTCGGCAGGGGAAGGATTCTGTGTATGTTGGCTGGCGTATTTTGGGTACAGAGCCCGATGATATTGCTTTTAACCTGTATCGCAGCACAGCTGGCGGAACGGCTGTAAAGCTTAATCAGGTAGTTTTAACCAAAGGCACCAACTACATAGATGTAACAGCTAATCTGAGTTTGGCCAACAGTTATTTTGTAAAGGCTGTTTTGGACGGTAAGGAGCAGGAGGCCAGTAAAGCATTCCAGCTAAGCGCACAATCACCCATACAGCAATATTTAACACTGCCTTTGCGTACCCCTGCGGGGTATACACCTAATGATGCATCTGTAGGCGATTTAAATGGAGATGGCGAATACGATATCGTATTGCACCAAACAGGGAGGGGTAGAGATAATTCGTCTAATGGAATAACCGACCCTCCAATTTTTCAGGCTTACCAACTTGATGGAACCTTTTTGTGGGAGATTAACCTGGGGAAAAATATCAGGGAAGGTGCACACTATACCCAATTTATGGTTTACGACCTGGATGGGGATGGAATTGCAGAATTTGCCTGTAAAACTGCCGATGGAACGGTAGACGGAAAGGGAAAAGTGATTGGAGATTCGACAAAAGATTATAGAAATAAGAATGGCAAAATATTAGACGGGCCTGAATTTTTTACCATTTTCAGTGGGAAAACCGGAGAAGCGCTTGCCACTACGGATTATATTCCTTCGAGAGGCAATATTGGTGGCTGGGGCGGCAGAGGAGGAAATGGGAAAAATGATAATTCTGGAAACAGAGCAGATCGCTTTAATGCCTGTATTGCCTACTTAGATGGTGTTCATCCCAGTGTTGTGATGTGTAGAGGATATTATGGTCGCACAGTTTTAGCCGCATGGGATTGGCGTGAGGGTAAATTGACTTCGCGCTGGGTATTCGATACCAAAGATGGACGAAATCCTTATTCAGGCATGGGCAATCACGGTTTAAGCGTAGCCGATGTAGATGGCGATGGGAAAGATGAAATTATATACGGATCGATGTGTGTGGATGATAATGGCAAGGGGCTTTACACCACAGGATTGAGACATGGCGATGCCCTGCATGTATCGGATTTAGATCCTGAACGCCCGGGATTGGAAGTATTTGGGGTGCATGAAATTGAAGAAGGAACAAAGGGGGCGGGAGCAGCAGTATATGATGCTAAAACCGGTGAAATTTTATGGCATGGATCGGAAGATGAAGATGTGGGCAGAGGTGTGGCCGACAACATTGACCATACGCGTTATGGTGCACAGATGTGGTGGTCGGGCTCAAATGGCTTGTTCGATATCAAAGGGAATCACGTAGGTGAAGCACCTCGTTCTACCAACTTTCTAATTTATTGGGATGCTGACTTATCCCGCGAACTCCTGGATGGAAACCATATTGATAAATATCGTGGAGGCCGTCTTTTCACTGCTAATGGCGCTGTATCTAACAATGGAACCAAATCTACGCCTACACTGAGTGCTGATCTTTTTGGCGATTGGAGAGAAGAATTAATCCTCCGGGCTTATGATAACCAAAGCTTGAGAATTTACACCACCACTATTCCTACTGAGCACCGTAATTATACCTTGATGCACGATCCACAATATCGCTTGAGCATTGCCTGGCAAAATGTTGGCTATAACCAGCCTCCCCATACCGGATTTTACTTCGGCTTCGGCATGAAAAAAGCACCAAAGCCTCACATAGTTTTAGTTGAACCCAAAAAATAAATGATGAACCAGCAACATACAAATAAATTCAGCTGCTTAAGGCTGGGGTTAATCGCAGCGCTTTTGCTCTTGCAACAACTTTCTTATGCACAAAATAATTCTGTTGTAAGAACCATCACTAACTTTGATGATAATTGGTCTTTTGTACAACAAGATGCAGCTGGTGCTGAAAAGGTAGATTTTGATGCCTCCAAATGGAAGAAACTATCGGTCCCTCACGACTGGAGCATTGAAGGTGCCTATGATAAAGGTAATCCCACTGCAAGGGGTGGAGGTTATTTGCCTGCCGGAATAGGTTGGTATAGGAAAAGTTTCAGCCTGGACGAAGCCATGGCCAAACAGAAGATATCAATTGAATTTGATGGCATAATGGCCAATAGTGATGTGTATATAAATGGCTTTCATTTAGGCAAACGGCCTTATGGTTATATTAGCTTCAATTACGATTTAACCGGGCACCTCAACTTTGGAAAGGGAAAAACCAATGTAATTGCCGTTAAAGCAGACAATACAGTGCAACCCGCCTCACGCTATTATACCGGTGCGGGGATTTACAGACACGTTCGGTTAGTTGCAACAGATTTGGTACACGTAGAAAATTGGGGTGTTTACATTTCTACAGCCGATGCTACAACTGCAAAAGCAACAGTTAAAGTACAAACCAGTGTAATTAATGAAAGTTCAAAAGCAGGTTTGGTTACGGTAGAAACCGCTATTATAGATAGTGATGGTAAAGTAGTTAAGTCTGCTCAAAGCAAAGAAAACCTTGGGGCAGGAAAATCCTTTCAATTCAAACAGGATATTGCTGTAGCCAATCCGAAATTATGGAATGTAGAAACACCTTTCCTTTATAAAACCTTAACCAAGGTAAGTGTAGCGGGGAAGGTTGTTGATGATCAGGTAAATACTTTTGGCATCAGGGCCTTCAAATTTGATGCTGCAACAGGCTTCTGGTTAAATGGGAAAAACTTTAAGCTAAAAGGAGTCTGTTTACACCACGATGGAGGCTCAGTTGGTGCTGCGGTTCCGTTAAGCGTATGGAAGTATCGGTTAGCATTGCTAAAGGAGGTTGGCGTTAATGCCATTAGAACGGCACATAATCCTGTCGCCCCAGAGTTTTTAGACTTATGCGATCAGATGGGATTTTTGGTGATGGATGAGACCTTTGATACCTGGACTTCAGCAAAAAATAATGGCGAGAAAGGCTACAATCGTTTTTGGAAAGAATGGTGGGAACGTGATACCCGCGATATGGTTTTAAGAGATCGGAATCATCCTTCTATCGTAATTTACAGCGTTGGTAATGAAATTCATGATGATCTGAATAGTCCGGAAGGATTTAAAAAATATAAAGATCAGCAAGACTTGATTCATCAGTTAGATCCGGGCAGACCCGTAACCATGGCGCTTTTTCGCCCGGCAAATTCCAAAGTGTATACCAATGGTTTTGCAGAAACGATGGACATTGTCGGACAAAACTACCGGGAGAATGAATTGGTAGCACTGCATAATCAAAAACCTAATCTAAAAGTAATCGGAACAGAAAATACACATGTTATTCAGCAATACCTCGCTTTAAGGGATAATCCTTTTATGGCGGGTCAGTTTTTATGGACAGGTTTTGACTACCTTGGTGAAGCAGATTGGCCTCAGGTTACGAATGCACAAGGTTTATTTGATCGCATAGGCAGTTGGAAGCAACAGAGTTTGCAGCGACAAAGCTGGTGGGCAGAAAAGCCTGTGGTACACATTGTGCGTAAGGAAGATAATGCCGGGGCCGGAGATTGGATTAGTAACTGGACACCAACTGATTTTGATACTTATGATGATGCAAAAGTGGCTGTTTACAGCAATTGTGATGAAGTAGAACTTTTCTTAAATGGTAAATCGTTAGGAAGTAAACCTAAGCCAGCCGATGATTCTCCTCGATTATGGGATGTAACTTTTGAAAAGGGAAGTATCAAAGCGGTAGGGAAAAATAAGGGAAAGGAAGTGGTAAACGAAGAACTGAAAACTGCTGGTCAACCTGCTAAAATTGTTCTTACAGTTGATAGAAGTAAGATTGGTAACAGCTGGGATGATGTAGCTTTCGTTAAGGCCACTGTCGTAGATGCTAACGGGAATATTTGCCCGAATGCCGATAACCTTATTCAATTTTCGATTGCTGGAGCGGGTACTATCGATGCGGTTGATAATGGAAATGTAATGAGTCATGAAATGTACAAAGCCCAGCAACGACACGCATACCGTGGTGTTTGTTTAGCCAACATCAAAGGCACTAAACCCGGAACAATAGAAATTAAAGCATCCGCCGAAGGTTTGTCTGGTGGAACGATAAAATTAGAAGTCAACAATTAATAAAAACTTAATTCAATATGAAGAAGTTAAAAGCTATAAAATTATTATCCGCTCTTGCCATCGTTATTTTGGCTGCTGCATTTACCCAAAATAATAAACCTGCCCTACATACCATTGGCGATTCTACCGTACGCAATTCTAATAAGGAAACCTGGGGCTGGGGTACACCCATTGTTGCCTTGTTTGATACCACGAAGATTCACGTAGAAAATAACGCCATGGCTGGAAGGAGTACCCGAACATTTTTATCTGAAGGCAGATGGGATAAAGTTTTAGAAAGCTTAAAGCCAGGCGATTTTGTAACCATGCAATTCGGCCATAATGATGGCAGTGCTCCAGATACAACCAAAGCTGGAAGAAGAGGGGTTCTTAAGGGAACAGGTGAGGAAACCAAGGTGTTGACCTGGCCTGATGGAAAAGTAGAAACAGTACATACTTATGGCTGGTACATTCGCAAATTTGTGCGCGAAACCAAAGCCAAGGGCGCTACCCCAATCGTGGTTTCCATGATACCAAGAAATATATTCAAAGAGGGAAAAGTGGTGAGGGCAAATAACGATTTCGGTAAATGGGCAGCAACAGTGGCGCAAGAAGAAAATGCTTATTTCGTAGATCTCAATAAAATAACAGCCGATAAATATGATGCCTTAGGACCAGAAAAAGTAAAACTATTCTTTCCCGGAGATCATACCCACACTAATCTGGATGGAGCCAAAGTAAATGCCGAATCGGTGGTGCAGGGGATTAAGGAGTTGAAGGATTGTAAGTTGAAGCAGTATTTGAAATAGTATCAAGTAGTGAGTATCAGGTATCAAGACAAGACAAAGAGCAAGAATTAAAGTAATAAGAAGAAAATAATAGCTTAGATGCCTTAGGTGGTTAAAATACAGAGAAATACATCATCAATAACAGCATAAATAATGAAATCAATTCAAATAAAAATCAGTTTAATACTCTTCAGTGCATTTATAATCTTCTCATCCTGTATTATTTTAAGGCAAGAGAATAAACCAACCTTGTTTTTAATTGGAGATTCTACTGTAAAGAATGGAAAAGGGAAGGGAGATGGCGCTTTATGGGGTTGGGGAAGTTTTATAGGTACATTTTTCAATACGGACAAAATTAATGTAGAAAATAATGCATTGGGCGGAACCAGTAGCCGCACTTTTCAAACCAATGGTTTATGGGAACCTGTTTTGGCTAAAATCAAGAAGGGAGATTTTGTAATGATGCAATTTGGCCACAATGATAGTAGCCCGCTAGACGATACGGCACGTGCGCGTGGAACGATAAAAGGAATAGGAGTAGAAAGCAAAGAGATCTATAATCCAATTAAGAAAAAGCAAGAGGTAGTGTATACTTATGGTTGGTACCTCCGTAAGTTTATTAAGGATATTAAAGCCAAAGGTGCAACACCAATTGTTTGCTCGCCAATTCCGCGCAATCCGGTTAAAGATGGAAAAGTAGTTTTAGCTGATGATAGCTATGCCAAATGGGCTGAAGAAGTGGCAAAAGCAGAGCAAGTAGATTTTATTCCCTTAAATCAACTGATCAAAGATAAATACAGCGCCCTAAGTGCCGAAGTGGTTAAAACCTATTTCACCGAAAAAGACCATACCCATACCAACGAAGCAGGGGCTAAAATTAATGCAGCAGCAGTGGTTACGGGCATTAAGGCGCTGAAGCGAAATAAATTAAGGAATTATTTGAAATAACCCATGGTCCGTTACAAACGGACCATTTTAGCGGGGCGGGCTAGCGAATATATGGTTCGTGAGATAGACGAACGTATGGTTCGTGAGCTGTATGGTTCGTGAACCGTATGGCTCGTGCGTCACGAACCATGGGTGGACGTATGGTTCGTGTTTCACGAACCATGGTTTTAACACACGATACAGGACACCACAGGTTGCGTAACTCCGGATTAAAGCTTATCATAGCCTCTTTAACCAAATAGGGTGAACGTTGCAAATAGCGTTCATTTATTAACTACTATGCAGATACAGGGTTCATCAATTTTAAAATGGTTTACATCGGCCATTGTATTGTTGCTTTTAAGCAATGGATTATCAAGGGCTCAGCAAATTTCCCTGAGTGGAAAATGGCGCTTTAAAATAGATAGACAAGATGAAGGCCAAACTCAAAAATGGTTTAACCAAAAACTTCCCGAAACCGTTGAGCTTCCAGGCTCTATGGCGGGCAACCTTAAGGGAGATGAAATTACCTTAAAAACAAAATGGACAGGGAGTATTTACGATAGCTCATATTTTTTTCATCCCCGGTTAGAAAAATATCGCCAGCCAGGAAACCTTAAAATCCCTTTTTGGCTAACGCCAGCCAAACATTATACCGGTGCCGCCTGGTACCAGAAAGACATTGAAATTCCAGCAGACTGGAATGATAAACGCATCGTTTTATCCTTAGAATATCCACATTCCGAAACCCGGGTATGGATTGATGATATAGAAATCGGCACACAATTTACCTTTGTAGTAGCACAAAATTTCGAACTTCCGGCCAAGCTAAAACCAGGGAAGCATACCATCACCCTGCAAATTGATAACCGCATCAAAGCCATTAATGTTGGTCAGGACTCACACAGTTTAACCGATCACACGCAGGGAAATTGGAACGGGGTAGTAGGTAAAATGTTTATACAGGCAGGCCCTGCAATTTATTTCGAGGATATTCAGATTTACCCCAATCTCAAAACCAAATCTGCAAAAGTTAAGATTCAGCTTAAAGACTATACCAACAGTTCCTCAACGGGAAACGTAACACTTGCCGCAACAAGTTTTAATACCAAAAATATCATTCAGGTGAAGCCCATCACAGTTCCCTATCAGATTAATAATGGAAACGGTACTTTAGAAATTGAGCTCCCAATGGGTGATAAAATTGCTGCCTGGGATGAATTTGACCCCGCTTTATACCGATTAACAGCTACTTTGCTTACCAAAGATGGTAAAAAAGATGAAAAGCAGGTTCAGTTTGGTATGCGCGAGTTTAAGGCAGTAGACCGGCATTTTGAAATTAATGGTCGCCCGGTTTTTCTTCGTGGAACCGTTAATAACTGCGAATTCCCATTAACAGGATATCCAGCCATGGATGTAGCTTCATGGGAACGTATTTTTAGGATTTCAAAGGCCCACGGACTTAATCATATGCGTTTCCACTCCTGGTGTCCTCCTGAGGCAGCTTTTATTGCGGCAGATTTAACCGGATTTTATCTCCAGCCTGAAGGACCAAGCTGGGCCAATCATGGCTCATCCATCGGAGATGGTAAACCTATCGATCAATTTATCTACGACGAAACCAACCGAATGACCAAGAGCTATGGAAATTACGCATCGTTTTGCATGATGGCTTATGGAAATGAGCCCCGGGGCCGACAGGTAGAATACCTCACCAAGTTCAATAACTATTGGAAGGCTAAAGATTCAAGGAGATTGTATACCGGTGCATCTGTGGGCGGAAGCTGGCCGGTGATTCCAAACAACGAATTTATGGTTCGCGCTGGAGCCAGAGGCTTAGATTGGGGTAGAGTACCAGAAAGTATTTCTACCTATGCCAAACAAATTGAGCAGTTTAAAGTACCTTTCGTAGCACACGAAATGGGGCAATATTGTGTATTTCCGAACTTTAAAGAAATTAAAAAATATACCGGAATTTATAAGGCCAAAAACTTCGAAATGTTCCAGGAAGACTTAAAGGATCACGATATGGCCGACCAATCGGAGGCGTTCTTAATGGCTTCGGGTAAATTACAGGCGCTGTGTTATAAAAACGAAATTGAAAAAGCCTTGCGTACACCCAATTACAGCGGTTACCAACTTTTATCATTAAACGATTATCCTGGTCAGGGAACAGCGATGGTTGGGGTTTTAGATGCCTTTTGGGATGAAAAAGGATACATTACGGCAAAGGAATTTAAACGTTTCTCTAACAGTACCGTACCCTTAATTGAAGTGCCAAAATTTGTTTACACCAGTGATGAGAAATTTGAGCCCAAAATTCAAGTCGCACACTGGGGAAGTGCAGCATTGCAAAACGCCCGCATCACTTGCAGATTGATAGATGAGAAGGGCAAAACAGTATTTACCTATAAGTTCGGGCCATTCACTTTACCTGTAGGGGTAAATACACCAATCGGATCAGTTACCTATTCGTCTAATCCGATAACCACAGCACGTAAATTAAAATTAGAGGTATCAATTGATGGAACGGAATATGTTAACGATTGGGATTTCTGGTTCTTCCCTAAGCAGCTGCCTAAGTATAAAACCAGTTTTTATTATACAGAGCAATTAGACGATCAGGCTAAAAAAATTCTGGATGAAGGCGGAAATGTTTTTCTAAATGCGGCAGGTAAGGTAGTTAAAGGCAAAGAAGTAGTACAAACCTTTTTGCCTGTATTTTGGAATACCTCCTGGTTTAAAATGCGTCCACCACATACTTTAGGCATACTTTGCGATCCAAAAAATCCAGCCTTAAAAGATTTCCCAACCGATTATCACAGTGATATGCAGTGGTGGGAAATTGTAAATAAGGCGCAGGTGATGAATCTGGAAGATTTTCCTGCTGGGTTTAAACCCATTGTTCAACCCATCGATACCTGGTTTATGAACCGTCGTCTGGCACTGGTTTTAGAAGCTAAAGTAGGTAAGGGAAAACTCATTATTTCGAGCGCTAACCTGAGTCCAGACTTGAAGAATGCTCCAGGTGCACAACAGCTTTACTTTAGCTTACAGCAATACATGATGTCTGCCCGGTTTAACCCAAAATATGAAGTGCCTTTTGATACGGTTAAAGACATTTTTACCAGCCCTTCGAAACAGCAATTTGATACTTTTACAAAAGATAGTCCCGACGAATTGAAGCCTAAGCCAAAAAGCAATTAATTTACCGGAGCCTTTTAGCATTATAAAATAGAATACTCATGAAAAGAATTATCCTCGCCCTGATCTTATCGGGCACAAGCATTTGCTCAATACAAGCACAGAAAATTCCTTCTAAAAAGGAGGTTTTAAAATCTTTAAAGCTTACCAATGCCTATTTCATGAATAAATGGCCTGATGCAGGTAAATCTATCATCACGAATAAAGAAAGACCAAGTAATATCTGGACCAGGGCCGTTTATTACGAAGGTTTAATGAGTCTTTACCAGATTCATCCCGATAAAAGTTATTATGATTATGCTGTGCAGTGGGGAGAGAAACATCATTGGGGATTGAGAGACGGCATAAAGACAAAAAACGCAGATAACCAGGCTGCCGGGCAAACTTATATTGATTTGTACAATATTGATCCTAAACCGGAACGCATAAAGGATATTAAGGCCTCTATCGATTTAATGATTACGAACAACGACGTTAGCGATTGGACCTGGATTGATGCCCTTCAAATGGGAATGCCTGTTTATGCAAAACTAGCCCAGCTATATAAAGATGATCGTTACTATGAGCATATGTATAAAATGTATGCGCACAGCAAAAATGTAGAAGGAGGTGGTTTATACAATGCCAAGGATGGCCTTTGGTGGAGAGACAAAGATTTTGTTCCACCTTACAAAGAACCTAATGGAGAAGATTGCTACTGGTCCAGGGGCAATGGCTGGGTTGTAGCTGCATTGGTAAAGGTTTTAGAAATCATGCCCGAAAATGCTCCCCACCGCGAAGAATATTTGAAAACCTATCATGAAATGATCAAGGCTTTAGTTCCCATTCAGCGTGCAGATGGTTTTTGGAATGTAAGCTTACATGATGCAACACATTTTGGTGGTAAGGAAACTTCTGGAACAGCCTTGTTTATATATGGTATGGCTTGGGGAGTTAATAAAGGCATTTTAGATAAGGCCACTTACTTGCCAATCGTAGTAAAAGGCTGGAATGCGATGGCTAAAGAAGCCGTGCATAAAAATGGTTTCCTGGGTTATTTACAGGGAACAGGAAAAGAGCCTAAAGATGGTCAGCCGGTTAGTTATACCAGTATGCCTGATTTTGAAGATTATGGTTTAGGTTGTTTTCTATTGGCCGGAACAGAGGTTTATAAGTTGAAAAAGTAGTCGCAGAATAATATGTTGAAGAAATTTTGGGCTGCTGCCCTTGTTTTTGTTTTTACGCTTGCAATTGCCCATGCACAAACCATTGGCGATTATAAATCTGGCTTTAAAAGGCAAGGTAATCTGGTTTCTCTGATCACGGCGAATGGAGAAGTAAGAGTAGAAGTTTGTACGCCCGAAATGTTTCGCCTGCGCAGTAGCTGGAACGGCAAGTTTGAGGAAAACGAAAACCTGATGGTGGTTAATTATGCCTGGGCAAACGTAAACTTTAAGGCTGAAGATAAAAAAGATCATTTTTTGCTAAGCACTTCTAAAATCCTGGTTAAAATCTATAAATCACCATTTAGGGTGGATGTTTTTGATACTAAGGGCAAGTTATTGAGTGCCGAAAATAAGGGCGCTATAGCCAGGGAAAATACCCAGGTAGGGGTAACTAAAAAGCTTCAACCCGACGAGCATTTCTTTGGTTTTGGTGAGCGGATGGACTTCATGGATCGCCGTTTTAAAAAAGTAACCTTAAATGTGGGCCGTGGAAAGGGCTTGCCTCATGCCATTGGTGCATACAATATTTTAGAAGCGAATTACTGTCCGGTTCCATTTTTTATGAGCACCAAAGGCTATGGTATTTTTTTGCATAACTCTTTTGCCACTTCGTGGGATATGGGTGCTTCAAAAAAAGATCAGTACAGTTTTAAAGCCGCCGATGGCGAATTGGATTATTACTTCATTTACGGTCCAACCTTCCCATCAATTTTAGATCGCTATACTTCGATAACCGGAAAATCGCCCATGTTGCCGCAATTTGCTTTAGGCTTACATGCAGGGACTTACAGTGGCGGAACCTGGAGTCATGAAGAGAAAACATCTGATCGTTACGTAGTGGAACTGGCGAGAAAATACAGGGAACTGGGTATTCCGGTAGATTTGCTTTGGCTGGATTCTACCTGGCGATTATTTGGAGAAATAGGGGGGAAGGGTGCAACCTCTTTCGAATGGAGAGAAACCTTTAATGACCCGAAAGGGATGTTTGATAGCATTTATGCCATGAATTATAAAATGGTAGGATTGCACCTCCGTCCGAGATTTGACAATGCCAAAAAACTAAACCTTTTAGATCAGGCCAGGGAAAAAGGCTATACCTATCCCGAAAATGGAAAACCTGGAGAGTTTGTTAACTTTTTTGATGAAAAAGCTACCCAATGGTGGTGGGACAATGGAGTAATGCGTGTTGCAAAACTGGGCGCTAAATTTCTGAAAACCGATGAAGGCAGTGCTTTCGGTGCCTTAGCCAATGAAAGTGAGAAAGTGGGGCCAACAGGAAAGGAAGCAGAGAAATTACACAATGTTTTCCCTATCGCTTATGCGAAAGCACCGTTTTTGGAGTTCGAGAAATTCAATGGATTTAGAGGATTAAACCAAACCAGGGAAGGCTATGCGGGTATTCAACGTTATCCATATATTTTTGCGGGCGACTGGCCTAGCGAATGGCAGTACTTTGCTCCTGTAATTAAAGCCGGTTTAAATATTGGTATTTCGGGGGTTGGCTCCTGGGCACACTGTATGGGCGGATTTGAGCATGTAGCCGATCCGGAGCTCTATATGCGCTGGGTACAATTTGGGATGTTCAGCCCTGTGGCTTTGGTATTTGGTATGGATCATCCGGGGTATAAAGAGCCCTGGGCTTATGGCGAACAGGCACTTAATAATTTTAAGAAATATGATTTGCTGCGGTATAGACTTTTTCCCTATATATACACCAGTATGCATCAACAATATGCAAGTGGTATCCCGATGATGCGGGCATTGGTATTGAATCATCAGGATGATGAAAATGTGTATGAAATTGGCGATCAGTATATGTTTGGCGATAATTTAATGGTGGCACCGGTAACTACCAAAGGGGCTATAACCCGTTCCATTTATTTGCCAGAAGGCACCTGGTTTAACTATTACACTGCCGAGCGGTATGAAGGTCAGAAATATCACCATGTGGTAGCCCCGATAGATACTATCCCCCTTTTTGTAAAGGGCGGAAGCATTATACCTATGCAACCGGAAATGATTTACAGCGGACAGAAACCGGTAGATGTGATTACCCTGGATATTTTCCCTTATGGCGAATCCAAATTTGATCTTTATGAAGATGATAATTTAAGCTCAGCGTACAAAACAGGCAACTTTTCCTTAACAGCAATTACTTCTTCTTTAACAAAAGATGGACTCACAGTCAAAATTGCTAAACCACAAGGGCAGTTTAAGCCCACCTTGCACCAATATGAATTGAGCATCCACTGGGTAAGTAAAAATCCTCCTCAAGTGGTTAAAGAAAATGAAAAAGAGATTCCATCTGCTGGCGCTGCGCTAAAATGGCGCTATGATTCGACTAAGAAAACGCTCTGGATAACGTCAACAGCCAATAATGAGTCTGATATTACCTTTAAAATCAATTAAGACATGAAAATTGCCTTTAAAATGAAGCTAAAGCCAGGTTTTGCTGCCGAATATAAAAAAAGACATGATGAGATTTGGCCACAACTGGCCACCCTGCTCAAAGAAAATGGCATTAGCGATTATTCTATTTTTTTAGATGAAGAAACCAACATCCTTTTTGCTGTGCAGCAACAAAATGGTAATTCTTCGCAGGATTTGGGCAGTACAGCAATTGTTCAGAAATGGTGGGCTTATATGGCCGATATCATGGAAACCAATCCCGATCAATCTCCACAATCTTTTCCATTAGCCCTTGTATTCCATTTAGATTAACCTTTATGAAAACCAAATTATTTCTGCCTGCACTGCTTTTTGGTATGGCTATCCTTAACCAGGTAGATGCTCAAAGTCCTGCAAAAAAAAACACTTCTTCCTGGCCGGTAATAGAACGGCAAATGAAGCCCTGGACACGCTGGTGGTGGATGGGGAATGCTGTTGATGAGCAGAACTTAAATGATGTGTTGCAGAAATACAGTGCTGCCGGATTGGGCGGCGTAGAAATTACACCCATTTATGGGGCCGTTGGTTTTGAAAAGAAATACATCCAGTTCCTTTCTCCGGAATGGATGAATATGGTTCGTTTTACAGTTAATAAAGCCAATAGTTTAGGCTTAGGGGTAGATATGAATACGGGTACGGGCTGGCCATTTGGCGGACCGCAAATTAAGCCTGAAAATGCAGCAAGCAAACTCATTACGCAGAAATATAGTTTAAAGGCGGGCGAGAAGTTAACGGAGCGTATTCAGGTTAAAGAAGCTAAACAAGAGTTTGCGGAACTGCAAGCCCTTACTGCTTACAGCGCAGGTGGTGAAACCCTAAACCTGTTGAAACTGGTTCAGGCAGACGGAACCCTAAACTGGTCTCCTGCTTCTGGTAACTGGGATATCTATGCCCTTTTTTCAGGTAAAACACGTCAGCTGGTTAAGCGGGCAGCCCCCGGTGGCGAGGGCTTTACCCTGGATCACCTGGATCGTAAATCCACAGACGTCTATTTAAAAAGATTTACAGATGCATTCGGAAATCAAGCACCTGGTGTAAGGTCTTTTTTCAATGATAGTTATGAAGTTTATGGTGCAACCTGGACACCCACTTTCCTGGAGGCATTTAAACAAAACAGAGGATATGACTTAAGTAACTACATTAAAGAGCTGGTGAGCAAAGATTCGGCTGATGAAAACGTTGCCCGCCTTAAATCTGATTACCGGGAAACAATGGATGAGTTACTTTTGAAGAACTTTACCCAAAACTGGACCAACTGGGCACACCAGCAGAAAGCATTAACTAAAAATCAGTCGCATGGCTCTCCGGGTAATTTATTAGATTTATATGGGGCGGTAGATATTCCGGAAACAGAAATCTTTGGATCGAGTTATTTTCCAATTCCGGGCATCCGGAGAGATTCTGCGGATGTCAGAAATGTAGATCCAGACCCAATAATGTCTAGGTTTGCTTCTTCTGCAGCACATACCGGAGGAAAGAAACTGGCTTCATCAGAAACCTTCACCTGGCTTACCGAGCATTTTAAAACTTCTTATTCGCAATGCAAGCCTGAAGCAGAAAAGCTGTTTTTGTCGGGCATTAACCATATTTTTTATCACGGCACCACTCATTCACCAAGCCAGGTACCCTGGCCAGGATGGTTGTTTTATGCTTCGGTAGAAATGAACCCCAACAATAGCCTTTGGCCACATGCAAATGGGTTAAACAATTATATTGCCCGTTGTCAGTCTATCCTCCAAACAGGAACATCAGACAATGAAATATTGCTCTATTGGCCGGTTTACGATGTTTGGAACAAAGCCAAAGGATTGGATATGCCGTTAAAGGTGCATGATGTAGATGAATGGCTACATCCCAGTGCTTTTTACAAGCTTGCCAAGCAATTGGATAAAGTGGGCTATGCATTTGATTTTGCATCAGATCGCTTATTACAACAAACAACTGTAAAGGATAAAACCCTGATTACTGCTGCAAAAGCAGCCCCTTATCAAACATTAGTGATTCCTAAATGCGAATTAATGAATCCCGAAACTTTGGAAAAAGTAATTAATATGGCTGCTGAGGGTGCAAATGTGATTTTTCAGGATTTGCCAAAGGATGTACCCGGAAGGAGTAACCTCCAGGTAAGAAGAGAAAAATTGAAAACAGCATTGTCTAAAATAAATTTTTCTCCGGCAGTAGATGGGATATCACAATTTAAAATAGGGAAGGGGCAGATATTTCTGGCAGCTGATGTGCAAAAGGCGCTCCTCTTAAACGGACTGAAGAGAGAGGAATTAACCGATATTGGTTTACAAGTGATAAGAAGGAAGACGGAAAAAGGAAAATATTACTATTTGGTTAACCATACGAGTAAAGATATAGACGCTTTTATTCCTATCAATGAGAAAGGAAGAGTAGAGATCTTAAATCCGCAGGATGGATTAACGGGGATGGCCAATGTGAAGGATAATAAAGTAAGGCTGCAATTGAAATCGGGCGAGAGTTTGTTTTTATTGGTGAGTAATGTTCCGGCATCAGCAACACGAAACTGGACTTACTTAGATATGCCAGGAAAGGAAATTGCCCTAACCAACCCCTGGAATCTGCATTTTACAGCCGGAGGGCCAGAACTTCCTGCAGATCAAAAATTAAATAAGCTTGTTTCTTGGACTACGTTGAATGATCCAAAGCTTCAAGCCTTCTCCGGAACAGGGGTTTATACCAGCAATTTTAACCTGCCCAATAAAAAGGCAAAAGAATACCTGTTGCAGTTAAACCAGGTAGATGAGAGTGCCCGTGTGTGGATTAATGGGCAAGAGGTGGGTATTTTGTGGAGTATCCCTTTTGAAGCAAGAATTGGTAAATATCTAAAAGCTGGCAACAATACCATAAAAATAGAAGTAGTGAATTTGATGGCCAACCGTATCCGTGATTTAGATGTTAAAAAAGTACAATGGCGGAAGTACCATGAAATCAATTTCGTAAACATTAATTACAGGGAATTTGATGCCTCAAATTGGTCTGTTATGCCTTCAGGATTGATCGGTCCTGTGGTTATAAAACCATATTTATAAACCTTTTTGCCATTTTTTTTAAAATAAATACAATTATTATGTTTAAGTAAAAACGTAGTTAAAACGTTTTATCAATCTTGTATAGCCTATTATACATTTTGTGATAATATTTTATAATAAACAGACAGGATGGTACAGGATGGAAATATTTGTGAGCCTGTATATATTAGATCAAGAAAACTAACCAAATAACTTTTTAACCAAATATTAATTAACGTCCGTAAACCGGTTCTATGCAATAAAAATTTACACTCATTTAAATCATCTCTATTCTACCTAATTTCTAATTTGATTTAGATCAATGGCTTTTTTTTGCAATTGAACTGATGGCGTTTTATCCAATAAGACCGCTATGAGTAAGAATTTGCCAAGAATTTTAACTGTTTGTTTGACAATTATTGTCCTGCTTAGCAGTTGTAGAAAGAAGGAATTTGATGAGTTTTATGGCCGGCCAGAAACGCTGGCAGACCCCATTTATCAGCAGCTTCAAGTAAAAGGAAACTTCAGTAAGTTTTTAGAATGTGTAGACAAGGCTGGTTATAAAGAAACCTTAAGTGCCGCCGGTTCCTGGACTGTTTTTGCACCAACCGATGAAGCCTTTGCCATTTATTTGAAGGATAACAATCTGAGCGAGATCAATGCAGATCTGGCCTCCGCAATAGTGCGTTATTCCATGACCTATGACGGGGAAAAAATCGAACGTTTAAGTGACAACTTAACCGCCCGTGGTTTTGTTAAAAATGCAGGCTTCAGAAGAAGAACTGTATATTATGACTTCGTTTATGACGGTACCGATAATAACGGAAAGCCGATTAAAGTGATTGCAGCCAATCGCAACGGAAGTTACCTCCCTACCGATTTCAATAACAAGAATTTGCCTTACTTCCTTGCCCCATTTATGTCTTTTACCGGAATAGGCGCGGTAGATTACAATTATTTTTATCCAAGTTCTGAGTTTACAGGAAAGAATGTTGGTCCAGCCAGAATTACCCAGGAAGACATTGTAGCCGAAAATGGTGTTATTCATATTATTGACAGGGTTTTAACCCCTCCACAAAGCATCGATCAGTATATCGGTGCTAAATCACAATACAGCGCATTTAAATCGTTGTTAGATAAGTACGTTACTTATAATCTAAATGCAGATATCAGCCGTCGCTACCAGGTATTAACCGGTAAAACCGATAATGTTTATGCCAAGAATTATAGCGCACTTTTAGGCTTTTCTCCTAACAATGAGAACTACCTCAAAGATGATGCAAACGATGCGCAGATTGGGATGTATACCCTTTTTGCACCCACCGATGCTGCGGTAGAGGCCTATGCTAAAGTATTATTAAAATATTATGCTAAAAGCAGACTTCAGCCTGGCGATTATAAGGCACAACTTTCAGAGCTTTATGCCTTGAGACCAGATATTATCAGGGATTTTGTAAACTCTCATTTCTACAGAACAGCGGTTTGGCCTGGTAAATTTAATTCGGTTAACAGCTTTTTAGGTGAAGTAACAAAACTGAACCCTGGCAATGTTGTAGACAAACAGTTTTTAAGTAACGGACTTTTTTATGGTGTAAATGAGGCTCAGAATGCAAATTCATTTGCTACTGTTTACGGAAAAGTAAACCTGGATCCAACCTTTTATATTATGAAACAGGCCATGGATGTGTTGGGGTATACCATTCCAATTAAAACAGCTTCTTTAAAATATGTTATTGTTCCTATACCCGATGCAACCTTAGTAAGCCTCGGCTTCTCTTATGATCCGTTTTTCCCTTCTGCACCTATCAGAGGTGATTTAACAATATTGAGAAGATTACTCCAAACACACATTATTCCTTTAGGAGATAGGGCTGTACCTAACTTTGCCACCGGTAGCGGGATTTTAGAGGCATCAAACGGAGAATACATTAAATATGATAAAGGATTTATTTTTTCTGCGGGAACTCAAGATTTAGCTGCTGCAAGTGATAAAACCATCAAAATAGACTCAATTGTTAATGCTGTAAATGGTGCTGATGTTTATGCTACGCGCGTATTGGCCTACACCTCACTTCCGGTAAGTAAACACATTGAAAGATATGCTTTAACAACTACAGATCCGTATTATTCTTTCTTTCAATATCTTAAAAACAATGTAACGCTTTACAATGCCACTTCGGGTGCCATACAGGGAATAACCGATGGTAGTTTCTATTCGATATTTATTCCTACAAATACAGCTATACAAGCTGCAGTAACCGCAGGCTTATTACCTAAGCTGGCCAATGGATCTCCTAATTATACCCCAACAGATGCCTCGGATATCAGTAAGGTATCTAAATTTATACAGTATCACATTATTAAAAACAGTGTAGCCAGTGATGGACAAAAAACAGGCTCATTTGAAACCTTGCTTAAGGATGAGTCGGGTGATGCCGCCAAGGTAACCGTAACAACCAATACCACCAATTCGCTGATTCTGCGCGATGTAACCAATACTTCGGTAAATGTGCTTTTAGGCGCTGCAGACAGAAGCAATGTCCTTTCTAACCGTACGGTGATCCATCAAATCAATTCTTATTTAAAATATCAATTCTAACTCATATGTTTAAAAGATATAATTATAGTTTTTTTATTTTACTATGCTGCTTGCTGGTGTCGACCATTACGCATGCACAGCAGATTAACTACGTAAAAGGGAAGGTAATTGATAAAAAAGATAAACAACCCATTATTGGTGCATCGGTAGTCATTGTTGATAAAGATAAAAGGGTTATTAAAGGGGTTTCGACAGATATTGACGGAAACTATACCTTGCCAGTAGCCGATAAAACCTACCGCATTTCAGTGTCTTATATTGGTTATAAATCAACTGCAGCCGTAGCCATAGATAAACCAGTTATTAATTTTCAACTGGAATCTGCAGATAACCAAATGGAAGAAGTACAGATTGTTTCTAAAGCTAAAGCTGCTACAGGCAGTGGGATGGTGATTGATAAACGAGATCAAACCTCTTCTACGGTAACCATTGATGCTAAAGAGCTGGAAGACATGCAATCTGCCTCTATTGATCAGGCTTTACAGGGAAGAATGGCTGGGGTAGACATTACAGCCAGTACAGGGGATCCGGGTGCACCCATGCAAATTCGTATTCGCGGAACCTCTTCTATTAACGGGGCTACTGATCCATTAATTGTATTGGATGGAATGCCTTATGATATTACTATTCCTTCTGATTTTGATTTCGCTACTTCTGATGAAAATAATTATGGTCAGCTTTTAAATATTGCCCCATCCGATATTAAAGAAATCAGTGTATTAAAAGATGCTGCTGCAACTGCAGTATGGGGTTCAAGGGCAGCGAACGGGGTTTTAGTAATCACCACAAAAAGGGGAGCTATTGGCCCTCCAGCCATTTCCTACAACTTCAAAGGGTCGTATTCCAAACAGCCAAGTCCGATCCCAATGTTAGATGGAAATCAGTATTCTTCACTCATTTTAGAAGAGTTCTACAATGCCGGAAGACAATTCTCCACGACAGAATTTGCCAAACAGTTTCAGTACGATAAGAACGATCCGTACAATTATTACAACTACAGCAATAATACCGATTGGTTAGCCGCCATTACACGGGTAGGTTACCTGCAAGACCATAACCTTTCCATTTCCGGGGGAGGTGAAAAAGCAAGATACCGTGCTTCTGTGAACTATTTTAACCAAAATGGTACCACCATAGGAACAGATTTAAACCGTGTTTCGGCCAGGGTAAACTTAGATTATACGGTTTCTGATAAAATCAGGTTCTCCTCAGACATTGCCTATACCCATATCGATCAGAATGCACTTTATAATCCACTGGGTGGGAGAGACCGTGTAAGAGATGTGGCCTATAATAAAATGCCCAACCAAAGTCTTTATGAGTACGATGAATATGGAAATCAGACTTCTAACTTTTTTAGTCCGGCAGCAACAGCTCAAGGGGCCTATGCGGTTACCTTTAACCCATTGGCTATGGCCAGTGCCGGGATCAACCACCAGTTGGGAGAGCGTATCACGCCGAAGTTCAGTTTGAGATACCAAATTCAGCCTGAGTTGCTATTTACCGGAAGCTTTTTGGTGAACATTAACAACACCAAAATTAAAACCTTCCTGCCGCAAATTGCAACAGGTCGTCCCTTTACCGAATCTGTGGTGAATACCGCCTTCGATCAGGATGGAGATTCGTTTACCATGAATACCAGTATGACCTTGGCCTATACTCCAAAACTGGGTAGTAAACATGATTTAGTCACTTTTTTAAGGTTCGATAGTGAAGATAGCCGTAGAACCAGTCAATATTTATTGGCCACCAATACGGCTTCTTCTTATTTAACCGATCCATCGGTAGATAGCCGTACGAACTTATCAAACTCTGCTTCGTCAGCCTATAACCAAACCCGTTCTGTGGGTTTATTGGCTACTGCACAATATAAATTATTAGATCGCTATATCATCAATGCGAGTATCAGGGGAGATGGTAACTCTAAGTTCGGCGCATCTAACAGATATGGTATTTTCCCTTCCGTTTCTGGTCGTTGGAGAATCTCTGGAGAACCTTTCTTAAAAAGAACCCAAAAATATATTGATGACTTAAGTTTGAGGGCCAGTTATGGTAAAAGTGGTAACGTGCCCCGATATGATTATACCTTCTTCAATATTTATCAAAATTATGGCTTTAGCTATTTAGATAATGCAGGGGTTTATTCTACCAATATGGAATTAACCGATTTGAAATGGGAAACGGTAACACAATCTAACGTAGGGGTTACCTTAAACTTATTTAAAAGATTAAACATCGACTTTGACCTTTACCGTAAGCGTACTACCGACCTTTTCTATGAAGATTTAGCGGTATCCAGCTACAATGGCTATTCTACGGTAGATATGAACGTAGGTACTATGGATAACCAGGGTTGGGAATTTAACATTATGGGTGCAGTAATGAAATCCAAAAAATTCAGATGGGATATGAGTTTCAATATTGCACACAATGAGAACGTGATTCGTGAAGTTTCTCCGCTTTACCCTAGAGAAAACAGAGGAAGGGTAACATCGAATAACGTATACAAAGTTTTTGTTCAGGAAAATAATCCGTTTGGATCGTTTTACGGTTTCAAATTTAAAGGTGTGTACAAAGACAGAAATTCTACTATCGCATTAGATGAAAATGGCAACCAGATTGTTGGGCCAAATGGCGATAAAATCTATATGCGTTTTGCCTATCCGTCGGTAGATTATGTTTTTCAACCTGGCGATGCGATGTATGAAGACATTAACCATGATGGAAATATCGATTATAAAGATATTGTGTATTTAGGTAATGGTAACCCTAAGTTAACCGGAGGTATTGGTTCTGCCTTTACCATTAACGGAAACCTGAAACTGAGCATTAACTTCTCTTTCCGTACAGGGTACGATATCATTAATGGAACGAAAATCAATACCACCAACATGTACGGATTCAACAACCAAAGTACAGCGGTATTGCGTCGTTGGAAAAAAGAAGGTGATGAAACCGATATTCCAAGGGCAATATACGGCGGTGGTTATAATTTCTTAGGCTCAGACCGATACATTGAAGATGGATCATTTTTAAGACTACGCTCCTTGGGACTAAAATATGATTTCGGAAAAACATTTATGAAACGCATTGGCATGAAGTCGGTTTCGGCAAATGTAATTGTAGAAAACATCCTAACCTTTACCAAATATACCGGCCAGGATCCTGAAGTTCCCATTCGTTTAAACGGTTCAAATACCGTAGTTGATAATTCTACCACCCCACCAATTAAAACTGTTACTGTGGGATTAACTGCTAATTTTTAATATACAGCTGATATGAAGAAGACATTATATAGTACATGTTTATTGATCTTGCTCATGATGGGCAGCTCTTGCAACAAATGGCTTGATTTAGAACCCAGAGATGGTATTACCAGACAAGAATTCTGGAAAACCAAGGAAGATGTATTAGCAGCTGTATCAGGGTGTTATGCCTCATTATTAGCACCTCCGCCAAGCATTGGAGACAGATCCTTACTGGAGTATATGTTTATGTTTGGCGAGCTTAGGGCAGATATGATCAGCGGCGGACCAACCATTACTACCCAGGAAGTAGATATTGTGAACGTAAACATCACCGCTGATAATACCATTGCCAACTGGGCTGCCTTTTACCGAACCATAAACTATTGCAATACCGTATTAGATTATGCTCCAGGTGTTAAAAGTGTTGATCCAACCTTTACAGAGGCCACTTTAAACGGATATATGGCAGAAGCATTAACCCTAAGAAGTTTGATGTATTTCTACTTGCTCCGTACATTTAGCGATGTTCCGTTAAAGTTAACGGCAACCGTAAAAGATACCGACTTACAAAATTTACCAAAAACCAGGCAAGCCGATATATTGAAGCAAATTGTTGCCGACTTGAAGAAAGCTGAGCAGTTTGCCTTAACCACCTATGGCAATACAAGGTCTGACAAAGGGAGGGTTACTAAATTTACAGTAAACGCGCTATTGGCCGATGTATATCTGTGGATGGAAGATTATCCGAACGCTTTGGTAGAATGCAATAAAATTATCGATTCTCAAAGATTTGCCCTGGTAAGTTCAACCTCTGCCTGGTACAATACCGTTTTTTTTCGTGGTTCATCAATAGAAACGATATTTGAGTTTGATCAGCCCGTTGAAAATCCATTTTTTAATCTTTTGGTGAATAGCAGACGACGTTATATTGCATCTCCGCTCGTACCTTCAGAAATTTTTGTTCCGGATGAAACAGACCCAGACAATGTCTACGATATCAGACCAGGATCTTATTACAATTCTGCGGCAACCATTCAAAAATACGGCACAGAAAACCCTTCATACGTAAAATGGCAGGCTTACCGGATTTCGGATATAATGATGATTAAAGCGGAGGCTTTAGCGTTAACCGGTGGAGGTGTAGAGGCCTTAGAATTGGTTAATACCCTGCGTTTAAGAAGAAATGCCGTAAATGCCACAAAAGTTGATGTTGATCCTGATGACACTGAAGCCTTATGTGATTATATTCTGGCAGAAAGAGCAAGAGAGTTTGCTTTTGAAGGAAAGCGCTGGTACGATCTCTTGCGTCATGCCAAACGCAACAATTACAGCAGATTAGATATCTTGCTGGATATGGTTTCAAAAACCGTATCGCCTACCTTGCAACAATCGGCCATTACCAAATTTAGAGATTACAATAGCCATTACCTGCCAATCCTTCAATCAGAGCTATTTACCAATCCTAACCTAGTACAGAATCCATTTTACACTAAATAAATATTGATATGAAAATGAAATTAAACTCCCACAACGCTGCCTTTTCGGTTTTGCTTGTTGTATTTATGCTTTTCGTGATCAATGCTTGTAAAAGAGAAAGCTTTACCATTGCCACAACCGATGATGTCAATATCACAGGTTTTTTAGAGAAAAATCCGGAGAAGTTTTCGCTCTTCAGCGAAATTTTAGACCGTTCGGGTACTAAAGGCTATTTAGCAGCATACGGAAAATACACCATGTTTACACCAGACAACAACGCTGTAAATGCCTGGTTAAAAAATTTAAATAAAACGGCTGTTAGTCAATTAACACCAGAAGAGCTTAAGGATGTTGTGCGGTACCACGTTTTACAAGATACCGTATCCACTGCTAAGTTTACAGATGGTAAATTGGCTCAAATCACTTTGTATGGCCAGTACTTATTAACCGGGGTAACCTTTAAAGAAGGTACTAGTAGTTATGTAATTAATAAAGAGGCTTTAATTACACAGTCTAATGTGCGTGTAGGAAATGGTATTATCCATGTATTGGATCATGTTTTGGTTCCTGCATCTAAAACATTAGCGGTATCCATTGAGAGCAACAGCAGATATAGCATTTTTACCCAGGCTATGAAGGAAACAGGATTTTACGATTCTTTAAATTATGTTCGTGCTAACATTCCAGATACCACCCGGCGTTTTCAAACTGTGGTGCTCGAATCAGATTCGGCCTTAAGGGCAGCGGGTTTTGCAGATTATGCCAGTTTGAAAGCTAAACTTTCTAAAACCGGAAATCCTAAAAGTCATGCAGATAGTTTATGGATGTACGTGGCGTATCACATTTCTCCGGGAGCAAGTTACACTGCCGATATCGTTTCTTCTCCTTCTTTAACTACTTTGGTGCCAGGAGAGATCGTAACTACTAAATTATCAGGAACAAAAATCTTATTAAACGATGATGAATTTAATGGGGTTATAGAGCCTGGAGTAGAGGTAAACCGAACCATCAGTAATGTAACTGCATCGAATGGCGTACTTCACGAATCCAAAAGTTTTTATAAAATTAAGCCGCGGGTTCCTACCGGTGTTTTCTTCGATCTTGGAGACCAGCCAGAACTGAAGGCCCTTGCGGCCTGGCGTGTGCCCGGACAATCAATCAGTTTGTTGCAAAACGGTAAGTTGATAACCTCTGGTATTCGCCTGGATCAAATCAGATCTAATACCATTGGTCCGGTATACTCTACCTCAACTTTACCTTTTGATAATACCAGGGCCTACGCCAACAGGGATCTTATGAATTTTAACATGAGTACCAGTAACAATGCCAGAGCAGTTTGGATTGAGCTGAGAACACCAATGCTGGTAAAAGGTAAGTACAGAGTTTGGATATGTTACACCTATAATGTAGGTAATTACCTGTTGCAAACCGCAGTTGATGTAGGAACAAGCCAGGAGCAGGTATTACCTAACTTAATGGATACCGGACAACAGTTAACAGCCTCCGGAGTGGCAGATGCCAACGGTGGATTACCTTCTGCTGATGGTTTAATGTTAACAAATGGTTTCAAAAGATACATGGGAACAACAGCAGAAACCGCTACTGATGGGGTAACAAAAGGTGTATTGCCAACAAATTCTAGCAATGGATGGAAAGCAATGGTTGGTAAACTGGCCGGAGTGGTAGACATTAAAACTACAGACAGACATTGGGTAAGACTAACCTGTTTAAGGGGAAATGGTAATGGAGTGAACCTGGATATGATACATTTTATTCCGGTTGATGATGATCAGAATTATCCAAGATTTCACCCAACACCGGGCGTGATATTTAAGCGTCCATAAACCAGATAGTTAGCTAACCAAAATATATAAAGTATGATGACTAAAAAATATTTAATCTATATCGCCTTTTTCAGTATTAGCACAGTTTTTTGCTCCTGTAAAGATAACTGGGAGGTACATAATGAGCTGAAGAATGTAGATAATACCATAGATCTTGCTCAAAAAATAGACAGCCAGGCAGATATCAGTGTGTTCAATGGATTTGTTAAAAGCACGGGGTATGATAAAGTGTTGGCAAGCGCCCAGAATTATACCGTTTGGGCACCTTCCAATGCCGCACTGGCTGGTTTGGATGCTGCAATTGTTGCCGATCCGGTAAAATTGAAGGATTTTGTAGCAAATCATATAGCCCTATCTACTTATCCATTGTCTACTAAATCCAATGATACTTTAAGAGTAAAATTGCTCAATAGTAAGTACGCTAATATTATTGATGCCAAATTTGAGGAGAGCAATATTGTAGGCAACGGCCAATTTGTAAAAAATGGCGTGTTGTATAAGGTAGACCAGGCAGTACCAAGCAGATTAAACATCTGGGATTATATGTTATCCAGCACAGATGCTAATCTTCAAAAGAACTATATCAATGCACTTTCTATTTCTGTTATCGATAGTGCCAACGCAACCATCATTGGATATAACGCTTTAGGCAGGCCTATTTTTGCACCTAATCCACCTATGGTATCCAGAAATACTTACTGGGTTAACGTGGCCGACTTACGTGCAGAGGCTCAGGAATACACCTATTTTATGCTTCAGGATGCTGCCTTTACAAGCGAAACCGCTAAGCTGGCCAACTATTATCCAAGCGTTGATCCTAATTTAAGTGCATCATTTTATGTGGTTAAAGATTTAACGGTTAAGGGCGTGTATACTGCCGACAAGCTACCAGATACCTTATTGTCTGTAAGAGGAGTGAAAATTCCGCTTAATAAGGGGAATGTAGTTAAATCATATCGGGCCAGTAACGGAATTGTTCACGTATTGAAGGCATTGCCTTTCCGCTTAACAGATAAAGTTCCTGTATTTAAAGTGGAAGGAGAATTACCCCTGAGCTTTTCAGCATCAAGAACAATATCTTATAGAACGAAGTTGGATGACAAAGGAAAGCAATACAAAGACATACAGGTTTATAATCATTTGCTTTCAGAGTTCAGTGTTTTTTATGTCCGGGCCAATGTTCCAACGGTTAAATACAAAGTATATGCAAGGGCAATATCAGGTGCTCTTGGCGACTCACAGGTAGCGGCATTTACTCAGCGCTTCTTCTTCCTTAATCCTGGTACTGCAACCTTTAATCTCACCTTTACACACCTGGTAAACCCGCTCACTTACACTGAAACGTATTTAGGAGAATATACACCTGCTACTTTCGGGAATTTGAATTTCAGGTTAACATCTGCGGCCACTACCGCTGTAAATGTAAATACATTGATTTTGGATTATCTACGCTTTGAACCTGTTTTACCTTAATTATGAATCTTGCTTTGAAAAAAAATACTATGTATAGTTTTACAACGATTAAAAAAGTTTGCGTATTACTGGTTTGCTCACTGGTTTTTGGCTTTGTTGCCCAGGCCCAGGAAGTAGATTCTGTAGAAACAAAAACAGATACCACCACTGTAAAAGTTAAAGCCCGAACAGTTAAAGGTGAAAAAGTGAGAGGTATTGTGCTGGATGGGAATACTAACAAGCCTTTAGTAGGGGTTAATGTAACCGTTCCGGGTTTTAATGCCGCCATTTCAGATGAGAAAGGAAGATTTACCATTGTAGTTCCAGATTTTAATGCAACCATTATTCTTTCTGCAACGGGCTTCCAAACCAAGGTATTACCTGTTTACAAAGAGAAGGAACTTAAAACGAAGCTCTATCCGGTAAGTTATACCTCAGTTTACAATGAAGTGTTAACTCCTTTGGGAACAGAATCGCAGTCGAGATCTATTGCTGCAGTGAGTAACATCGGACTGCAAAATATTTGGGCCAACAATTCGGAAAATCCAATGAGCTATGTTCAGGGTAGGGCAGCAGGCGTAAAATCCACCAGAAGATCGGGTACACCAGGCATTGGAGCCGATGTCCTGATCAGGGGTTTCAATTCTCTTTATGGCACCAATCAGCCTTTGTACGTAGTTGATGGAATGATTTATGATGCCAATAGCTACGGCGTATCATTAACAAAAGGGCATATCAATAATCCGCTTCAATTTATTGATGTGAAAGATATAGAGAACATCAGTATCCTGAAAGATGCTGTTGGAGCTGCAGTTTATGGTGTTAGAGGAGCTAATGGCGTAGTGATGATTACCACTAACCGGGCGCATGATTTAGCTACTAATATCGATTTCGCAGTAAATAGTGGTGTTAACCTCAGACCGAAAAATCTTCCGGTGATGAACGCGGCAGACCATCGGTTATACCTTTCAGATATCCTTAAAAGTCAGGGTTTAAGCAACACCGCTATTGCTGCTAAACCTTATATGAATGAAAGCCCGACTAATCCCGATTATTTCAAATATCACAACGAAACAGACTGGCAAGACCAGGTTTTGAGAACCAGCTTTGATCAAAACTATTTTTTAAAGGTTACTGGTGGAGATAACATCGCAAAGTATGCCTTATCAGCAGCTTATAGCAGAGATAAAGGGGTAATAGATAGTACCGATCTATTAAAATACAGTACACGCTTTAACAGTGATTTAAACCTGACTAAAAAACTACAGGGAACCACCAGTTTGTCGTTTACCTATACCGAGCAGCGATTAAAAGATCAGGGCATTGCACCAGCAACCAATCCCTTGTTTTTAGCTCTGGTTAAATCGCCTTTTATGGCCAGAAACGAAATTGATGCCTTTGGGGCAGTATCGCCAAATTTGGCTGATTATGATACCCTGCAGGTAAGTAATCCCAGGGCTTTAATTGAAAAAGGACAAAACTTTAAAAAAGCTTATCGCTTTTTTGGAAACATTAACTTCGATTTTACCTTCAATAAAAACTTCAAGTTATCTAACTTGACAGGGCTTACTTACGACAAGTCGCAGGAAACGCTGTTTGTTCCCAGAAAAGGTGTAACCAACGATACACTTTCTAATTATGTAGGCGATAGCCGCTTAGGTACACAAGTTTCCAGGTTCTTTAGCTTTTTTAACGATTTTCGTTTAACCTTCGATAAATCTATCGGTAAACACAGTAAAATACATGCTATAGCCGGTTTCCGTTATTCGCAAAGTGAAAGCGAGCAGGATTTTGCACTTGGCTATAACTCTGCTACGGATGAGTTGATTAGTATTGGTAACAGTAACGCTGCTTTTAGAACTTTTGGGGGGGATATTGGCAAATGGCGTACCCTGAATAATTATTTATCGGCCAACTATAGCTATGCAGACAAGTACCTGGTTAACTTTTCTATGGCGGTTGATGGTTCATCAAGATTTGGCTATAAAGAGGGACAGGGTTTTATGAATTTTGATGATGGATTGAGAATTAATGGTAACCGATTTGCCGTTTTGCCTGCCATAGGAGCAGCATGGGTAATCTCGTCAGAGCCATTTATGAGAAACTTAAACCGTGTAGATTTATTAAAGTTAAGAATGAGCTATGGCCTGGTGGGGAATGATGATGTGGGTAATTATACCGCACGCAAATATTACATTTCTCAAAACTTATTCGGTATGAGAGGGGTAATTACCGGTAACTATGCTAACCCAAACCTGCAATGGGAAACCGTTCGTAAATTCAATTTAGGTATTGATGGTTCATTCTTCAGTGAACGATTAAGTATCAGCGTAGATTACTGGAGAAACAGCACCAAAGATATGTTAACCTATCAACTGGTTAACTCAGTGGGCGGTACAGCATCCTATCTTAACAATAACGGAGGAATGAATACTCAGGGGGGCGACCTGGCCTTGAACGGCCGCATTTTAAATAAAAAATTTAAATGGGATGCCGGCTTAACCATAGGAACCTCTACCAATAAAGTATCGAATCTGCCAGGTGGAAATTCTGTGATTACGAGTTTTGCCGGAGGGACATACATCACCAGCGAGGGTAAATCTGCTAATCAATTTTATGGTTTAAGAACGAATGGTGTTTATACAACCAATGCAGAAGCTGCCGAAGCAGGTTTATCTATCCGCAATAGCCAGGGTGCTTTAGTACCTTTTACCGGAGGTGATGTAAGGTTTATTGATACCAATGGCGATAAGATCATAGATGATAACGACAGAACGGTGATTGGAAATCCAAATTCTTACTTTTTTGGAAGCATGAACAACACTTTTACCTATAAAAACTGGAGTATGGATGCCCTGATTACTTTCGTGGGTGGAAATGACATTTACAATTACACCAGGGCGCAACTGGAATCAGGAAGTACATATTACAATCAAACGCAAAACATTAACAACAGGTGGAAAGGTGAGGGGCAGGTTACTGATGTGCCAAAAGCCACCTATGGCGATCCAATGGGCAATGCAAAATTCTCTGATCGTTGGATAGAAGATGGTTCTTATTTAAGGTTGCGTACAGTTACTGTTACCTATAATGTGCCACTTAAATTAAAATCTATTAAGTACGCTAAAGTATATGCTACAGGGAATAATTTATTAACGATTACCAATTATTTGGGTTACGACCCGGAGTTTAGCAGTTCTGGCAGTTTATTTACACAAGGTGTGGATACGACTTTGGAACCACAATTCAGGTCGTTTCAATTGGGCGTAAGGGTTGGATTATAATTTAGAAAGATTAATCATGAAGATGAATTTAAATAAAAAAATTGCATCACTTTTAATATTAGGTGTTTTATCGGTTGGTTCATGGTCGTGTAGAAAAATGCTCGATGTACCTACAGAAGATAAATTAGATAGCATTAACGGTTTCAAAAACTTATCAGATGCAGATGCTGCCGTAATTGGAATATACGGTCAGTTTCAGGGACTGGAAAAGCTCTACATTCTTCAAAATGAATTAAGAGGTGATCTGGTTGATGTAACCAGCCGATCGAGTGCAGATTTGCAGGAATTATCATCGCATACCACTAGTCGTACCAATCCTTACGTAGATCCAAGACCGTATTATCAGGTGATCGTAAACTGTAACGACGTGCTCAAAAATTTTGATGCCATGAAGGCAAATCTGAGAATGAGTGTAGACGATTATAACAAACGTTATTCGGATATCGCGGCATTAAGAAGCTGGATTTACCTGCAATTGGGGATCCAGTACGGTAGCATACCTTACATCACGGAGCCATTTAAATCTGTAGATGATTTTAACAATTTGGCCAGCTACCCGAAAACTACGTTCGATGAGTTGCTCGATAAATTAATTGCTTTTAATGAAGCTTTACCCTATAAAGAGGCTTACGCTTATCCATCTGGAAGTTCGCTGTATGTTACCATTGACGGAAATTCTACACAAAAGCTCTTCATTTCAAAGGCCTTCCTTTTAGGTGATCTTTATTTGTGGAAGGGTAATTATATCAAGGCCGCAGAGAACTATGCTAAATTGATGAACGCTGAAAATAACTCGGGTGATAACTTCAGATTTAATTTTTACAAGATTAATAATTTCACCGATGCAACCTACGCCAACTTGGCCGTTCAGTACACGAGGAGCCAGGATGAATCTAGCTTATTGAATAGTACGGAAGCAGGCTGGAGGGCGATCTTCGGTTTGCCAACCACCCTCAGCGCCTGGGGATCGGAATGGTTTTGGGCCATGCCTTTTAATCCTGCATTTAAGCCGGTAAATCCAATGCTCGATTTATGTTCACCATTAAAAAGCTATCAAATTAAGCCATCGCAGGCAATAAAGGATTTATGGAATAGTCAAACGGCTAACAATGGAATTCCCTACGACCCAAGAAGTAAACTTTCTTTTAACACTTCTGCCATGGGCGATGCGATTACCAAACTGACAGATAATGGTGGGAAATGGGGTATTTATCGCGCAGCCTTATTACACCTTCGTTTTTCTGAGGCCGCTAACCGGGATGGGCAAACTAAACTGGGCTGGGCATTTTTAAATATTGGCTTAAATAGAACTTATTATGTAGGCACATTTTTGGCAGGTGCCATGTCGCCGGTTTCTGTTGCAGAATTAAATACCATGATTACCCCGTATCCGCAAGATTCACCTTATTACTTTGATGCCAGAAAAAATAACGACGTTTCGGGTACCTGGTATCGCAGCTGCGGGATTAGAACCCGTGCTAACGTAACCCCAATTGATGTGAGCTTTCAAACCAATGTGGTTGGTCTAGAAGGTAAATTAATTGAAGAAGCCGCTTTAGAATTGGCTTTTGAGGGTAACCGTTGGCCAGATTTAGTTCGCATTGCACGCCGTCAGAACAATCCAGCTTTTTTGGCCGATCGCATTTATCAAAAATTATTAAAAGCGGGCAATCCTAACGCAGCAAGTGTTAGACAAAAGTTAATGGACCCGGCAAACTGGTACTTACCGTTCGACTGGAGTAAATAAACGCTATTTTTTAACTGGTTGGTGGTTTCATCAACCAGTTTTTATTTTCCTATTGGTTGGTCTCCCCACCAACCAGTTTTCTTCGTTTCAATATTCGTCATGCTGAATTTATTTCAGCATCACCTTCTGGCGCAAGCGTCCCGCTTGTGACCAAAACCCAATGTGTTAGTATTGAAGGTAAATTAATTGAAGAGGCCGCTTGCTCTACTGGATGGTCTCCCCACCGACCAGTTTTCATCGCTTTGTATCCGTTATGCTGAATTTATTTCAGCATCTTTAAAATAAGGCCTTGAAAAAAGTATAGGTTGACGTGCGTGTTAGAAATCCATTTGCTCTACTTGTTGGTGTCACCACCGACCAGTTTTCATCGCTTTGTATCCGTCTTGCTGAATTTATTTCAGCATCTTTAAAATAAAGCTCTGAAACAAGTCCAGGGTGACGTGCGTGTTAGAGCTTTACGGTATATTTTACGCCATATCCCGCTAATCCAGATTAAACCCTTTCCTTTTTCTTCAAAAGGTCTTCGTGATAAGCAAGAATCTTATTGAGGGCTGTTAAGGTTACTTCCAGCTCTTCTGCACCAACAATTTCACTGTAAATCTCATTCATTTTCAACACATCACTATTGGCCTCATAAATCAGTTTTTTGCCCTCATCGGTCAGGATTAGTACATCACTACGCTTATCAACTTCATTCGTTTTACTCGTGATCATGCCTAACTTCTCTAGCTCCTTTATCGTTCGGCTGATATTCTGTTTAGTGATCATCGACTTTCTCGATAACTCAGAAGGGGTAGAGCCATCAATACCAATATTACAGATAATTGGCCAGTAGGATAATTTCATTCCGCCCCAGCTGGGTCTTACATTCAGATGCGACCAGGAGTCGAGGTGTTTGCGAAGATTGAAAATAAGGCGCTGCCAATTTCTATCCTGCATGGCCTCCATTTCCCTTATTTTCTCATCTATGTGCTTTTCCATAAAGCAAAAATAAAAATAAAATTTTGTAATCATTGATTATTATTTAGTAATAATTGATTACTTTTGTTCGCCCGAAGATATTTCAACCTTTATTGGTGAAAATGACTGCGGTATTTAAGAGAAGATTTTAAAAAGAAGAACTATTTATACACATATGTCAAAATATATAATCATCATGTACACCAAAATCACCAGAAAGGAAGAGGTAGAATTGGTTTCGAACTGCCTTCTGGCATTTGAAGATATCAGCGAGTGGACGATAGATTTATCAGATAGCGATAATGTACTCAGGATAGCTGCGCATACCGAAATTGGCTCGGCTGTACATCATTCTCTAAATACTGCAGGTGTGAAATCAACACTCATGGAGGTATTTCAAAACTAACATTGCCTAAAAGAGAATATGCAAGAATATCAGTAATTAATTGAAGAAAATTAAGCAGTAGAAAATTTTTATCCCATGTTACTGTTCTTTAATTTCCTCATCCCTAATTCTATCATTCTTTCAATCACTCATTCAATATTCACTCATTCACTCATTCAGTCATTCACTCATTCAATTACTCACTCATTCAATAACTAATTATTAGTTTATCTACCGTAATCGTATTTGCCGTACTGCCATAATTCGATTTCCGCTTATCAGACCAATTTGGACGTTCCCCGGCAACAGATACTGTTAAAGTGTATGCTCCATGGGGTAGAATAGGACTGAGGTATACCAAGCCTGCGATTGGTGTTTTACTGTAGAGGTCTACTAAGTTTTGATTGATGAGTTTTCCTTTTTTATTTCGAAGGATAATCTTTGCATAGCCATTATCTGGCAAAGCCAAGCTGTGTAAGCCAATCTGTTTCCCATGAAAAGAATAACTGAAAGAATCGTTTTTGTTAGTCGCTCTGCTTATAGAGATGGTATCTGAAAGATGCGCCCATTTACCCTTATAGTGAATCCCTTTGTCGGAATTTTCAATTACTTTGAAATTGGTTTTGGCCAGGGTAGCTTCTCCTGTTTCCAAATTCACCTGCCAGCCTTGCAGGTATTGTGGGATGGATATTGATGTACCAGATATGGTTAAAGGCTGCCATACATAAGTTGCAGCAGATAATTGCCTTGGGTACGACCATCTGTCGCCCATGAACATAAAAGTAGTGTCTTTGGTGCCCTCAATTGGCAATACAAACGTAGCTTGCGAATTCCAGGTTAAACTACCTTTAGGGGCAAATAAACCCTGTGAAGTCCATGGGCCACTCAAAGAACTGGCTGTGTAATAGTAATTATCGTTCTTTTCCCAGCTGGTTAGGTTAGAACCGATAAAAAAATAGGTATTTCCTTTGCGGAACAAGGTAGGCGATTCAAAGCCAGAAGTAAGTTGCTTATTGGTTTCCGCTACAATCGATCGATAATCATCTGCCAACTGGTGAATCACGCCCCCATGTGTGAGAATATAGCCCTTACCATCATGATCCTGAAAAGTGCCCATATCCCATTTTTTGATGGGCTTACCGTTAAACAAGATCGCGCCTTTAAATTGATAGGGACCAGTAATGTTCCTGGAAGTGGCATAGCCCACAAATTGATCCTTATAACCTACGGTATCTACGTGCATAAACATAAAGTACTCGCCGGAATGTGGATTTTTCATCACTTTTACCCTTTCACCCACCCGATTAGGGCCTAGTTTACCACTTGCTTGCAGCGGTAGGGCAATACTTTCAAACTTCCAGTTGTAGAGGTCATTTGAAGAATAGCAATTGAAGCCCGCAAAAGCATTACTCGTATCGCTATGTGCTTCTCCAAATAGATAAAACTTGCCATTATCCCTGATGATATTTGCTCCGTGTGCACTCAGTACCTTCCCATTTTGATCGTACCAGGGAATACCAGAATAAATGGCATCGGTATTACCCGGTTGTTGGGCAAATGAAATAGCAGCATTCAGGATAAAGAAAAATATAAAGCCTGTATAAATTTTGGTGTAAAGCCCACTAAGCATGATAGGATATTTGGTTAATTCAAATATAAACCATTGCAATTTTAAGCCCATCCTGTACTCCCATGGTTCGTGACCCACGAACCATCATAGAGAACCATTATAAATTTATTTATTATTGATTGTGGTCCCGTTGTTCGTGTCCCACGAACCATCATTTGTGCCTGATAAACGAAATCATGGTAAGCTGATTCACTAGCATTTGTGATTTTAATCCTTTAAAAAATCCCTATATTAGTGATCATCACCTATTGTCATATGCTATCCCAGATTTATATCATAAATCTAGTAAAACTGATAGCATATGCGACCTAAAATCAGGGTATTTAAAGTGGAACGTAATTCAAAGATGGTCTTGAATAAGGCTTATTTTTGGACTTCTACCATAAAAGATTGGATAAAACTTTTGCAGCCAGAGAGCTATAAGCAGTTAATCATCGAAACGCTAAAAGATCTGGTAGACCGGAAATTGATTAAGATTTACGCCTTCGTCATTATGCCTAACCATGTGCATATAGTTTGGAAAAACATAGCGCTTAATGGTAAGGAAATGCCTGCTGCATCATTTAACAAGAAGATAGCCCACGAAATTTTAAAAGATTTAAAGTTAAATAATCAAAAAATGTTGCAACATTTTATGGTACAAGAGCATTCCCGGTCATTTAGAATATGGCAACGCGATGCCTTAGCGATTTTGATGGATAACCGGGGGAAATTAGAACAGAAAATAAGTTACATTCATAGAAATCCTTTACAAGAAATGTGGAATTTGGTTGCTTTTTCAGTGGATTATAAATGGAGTTCTGCCAAATTTTACCATGATGGCATCGATGAATTTCAAATATTAACGCATTACATGGATTTGTTATAATTGTACCATGGTCCGTGTCTCACGGGCCATGAATTAAAACTTACTTGTTTATTATCGATTGTGGTTCGTGCGCCACGAACCTCGGGATCATAATTTGTTTTTGATATGCTGTCGTATAGTCCGTAGCCCACGGACCATCAAAAATTATTTATTATCGATTGTGATTCGTGCGCCACGAACCACGGATCTCAAACCACTCACAAAAAGTATTTTTAAATAATCGTTGATTTAACGTTTATTTTTTTATTTTTGATTTAACCAAATATGATAACCAGAAATGAAACTGAGCAGAATGCCATTTGCATGCCTCATTATCTTGCTACACATCCTTTTATTCGGTAATGTAAATGCTCAAAAAAGGCACAAAGTACCAACGGAAAAAGATATGTCGGCCTACCTGATGGTTTATTTTAAAGACGATACCCATGGTTTGTATATGGCTTTAAGCAAGGATGGTTACAGCTTTACCGACGTTAATCAGGGCAAACCCATTATAGCAGGAGATACCATTGCAGAGCAAAAGGGCATTCGCGATCCATATATTTATCGTGGTCCCGATGGGATGTTTTATCTGGCTTTAACCGACCTCCATATTTATGGACAAAAGGCCGGCTTTCGCAATACGGAATGGGAACGAGACGGCAAGCAATTTGGCTGGGGAAACAACCGGGGTATTGTTTTAATGAAGTCGCCAGATTTAATCAACTGGACACATCAGGTATTACGGGTAGATATGGCATTTCCGGAGCTGGCTAATATTGGCTGTGCCTGGGCTCCAGAAATGATTTACGATGAAGGTAAAAAGAAAACCATGCTTTACTTTTCCATGCGTTATGGCGCTGGGAAGGAAAAGGTTTATTACACCTACATGAGTGATGATTTTAGTAAAATGGAAACCTTTCCAAAACCCTTGTTTGAATATCCTAAAGAAGTAGCGTATATAGATGCCGACATAACAAAAGTAGGTAATAAATACCATATGTTTTATGCTTCGCATGATGGCACTTCGGGTATAAAACAGGCCGTTTCTGATTCGGTTAATACCGGGTATCAGTACGACCCAAAATGGTATGATCCAGAACCTGCAGGTTGTGAAGCTCCAACCATTTACAAAAGAATTGGAGAAAATAAATGGGTACTCATATATGATATTTATCGCATCAATCCACACAATTTTGGTTTCAGTGAAACCAGTGATTTTATCAATTTTAAAAACCTTGGGCGTTTCAATGAGGGCGTAATGAAATCGACAAATTTCAGGGTACCTAAACATCCTGCTGTTATTCAGGTTACCCGAAAAGAAGCACAAGCGTTGGCCAGGAGATGGGGACTGGATATGAAATTCTAACCATGATTTACTGATTTATAAAAATATGTTTAAAAAAGCCTTAACCATTTTATTTGTTTGTGGCATGACATCGTTCACACAAGCACAAACGAATTCCTCTTTTAAAAGCTGGGCAGAAACGCCTCCAATGGGCTGGAATAGCTGGGATTGTTATGGATCAACTGTAACAGAAGCTGAAGTCAAAAAAAACGCCGATTATATGGCTGCCAAGCTTAAAAAAGCTGGTTGGGAATATGTAGTGGTAGATATTCGTTGGTTCGTTGAAAATGATAAGGCAGGTGGTTATAACCAAACCGATCCACGGTACGTGATGGATGAATATGGCCGGTATTTACCTTATGATGGCCGCTTCCCCTCAGCTCCAGGAGGTAAAGGTTTTAAGGCTTTGGCCGATTATGTACACAATAAAGGCTTAAAGTTTGGAATCCATATTATGCGGGGTATCCCGGTAGAAGCGGTAAAAAGGAAACTTCCTATTAAAGGCACACAAGGCATTACTGCCGATCAGATTTACACTACCGATTTACAATGCAAATGGTTGAGGGATAATTACACCATTGTGGCCGATAAGCCAGGGGCACAAGAATATTACAACTCCATTTTGGAATTATACGCTTCATGGGGAGTAGATTTTATTAAGGTAGATGATTTATCCCGCCCTTACCACAAGGGAGAGATAGAATTAATCCGAAAGGCGATAGACCGTACAGGCAGAAAAATCATTTTAAGCACCTCACCTGGAGAAACACCTGTTGCAGATGCTAACCACGTTAAAGAACATGCCAATATGTGGCGCATGGTAGATGATGTGTGGGATGTTTGGAAGGATTTAGTTCATTTAATGGATGTTGCACAAGGTTGGTATGCTTATACGGCACCTGGAACATGGCCAGATTGTGATATGATTCCCTTAGGCAGAATTGCCATCCGCGGAGAACGCGGAAAAGACCGTATGACACGTTTATCCAAAGATGAACAGGTATCGCTAATGACGTTTTTTACCATCTTTCGGTCTCCCTTGATGTTTGGCGGAGATCTTCCTTCTAACGATGCATTCACCCTATCCTTACTCAATAATAAAGAAATCCTTAAAATGCATAAAGATGGAGTAGAGGTGCGTCAACTGTTCATGGAAAATGGAAAGGTGGCCATCACTTCTCGCAATAGTAAAACGGGGGAACGCTATTTAGCATTGTTTAACATTGGCGATAAAGATGCAGCAACGATTTCAGTTGATCTTAAAGCATTGGGCATTGGAAATGAATACAAAGCTAAGGAATTGTGGACTGGAGAAACCATTAAAGGCTCGGGTGCTACTTTTTCTAAACAGCTTGAAGCACATGCCAGCAAGGTTTTTAGTATAACAGGTAAATAATTGATGATGAAGCTTAATTTATCCATACTTTTTTCTGCAATGCTGCTTTTTATTACTATAAATTTAAAGGCGGCACTGTGGGACGAAAAAGACAGTACCGATCAGCAGAAAGTTGTGCTCGATGCGCAATCTTTGCTTATCCCGGCTGGTTATAGTCAGAATTTGCACTGGAATTTGATCCTCGATTCTATTGGGAAAAATGGGTCTGTTATTGGCTGGAAATCAAGTAATTCAGCCTATCTTTCTGATCAGGGAATATTGAAAAAACTTTCCCCACGCAAGGGAAAAAAGATAAAAGTAACGCTTACGGCCTTCCTTTCAAATGGGAAAGCAAAACTTAAAAAATCTTTTACCGTATGGATTGCTTACCAGGAGCAGGCTTTAGATGGTTATTTATTTGCCTACTTTGAAGGTTCGGGCCCGAGGGAGAAGGATGAACAATTGCGGTTTGGGCTAAGTGCCGATGCCATTAATTGGTTTGCACTGAATAAAAATCAACCCATTATTCCTTCAGAAAAAATATCTGGAACGGGGGGGATCAGAGATCCGCACATTCTGAGGGGAGAAGATGAGAAAAGTTTTTATCTGGTGGCAACCGATATGAATACTGCAAAAAATGGCTGGGGGCATAATCTTGGCATTGTGATGCTCAAATCTGCGAACCTAACAGACTGGACAGATGCCTTTATCGATTTGGAGAAAAGCTATCCCACAAAATTTAAAAATGTACAATGGGTGTGGGCACCGCAAACTATTTACGACCCTGCTGCGGCTAAATATCTGGTTTATTTTACGGTCAAATTTAAGGACGATGCCAAGCTGGATTTCTATTCGGCTTATGCTAACCCAGATTTTAATGGTTTTGAAAATGAACCAACCTTGATGTTTAGTCCGAAATATGGCGCGATTGATGGAGATATTATTTATAAAGACGGTACCTATCATTTCTTCTTTAAGGGAAATACCAAGGACGAAAAAGGAAAAGAATTTGCCAATGGAATCAGGCAAGCAACCGCTAAAAGTTTACAAGGGCCATGGAAAGAAGATTTCAATTATCTGGATGCCTATTCTGCTAAAAAAATAGTGGTTGAAGGGTCAAGTGTTTTCAAGCTTAATCATTCTGCAACTTATGTGTTGATGTATGATTTGTACACGAACCATCGCTACGAATTTCAGCGTACAGAAGATCTGTACCATTTTACCCCAACACCAGAATCTTTTACCAAGGATTTTTATCCACGACATGGCAGCGTAATTGGGATCACCCGAGAAGAAGCCAGACGTTTAAATGAAAAGTGGGGCGGGGCACCCGAAAATTAACTTAAGAAACCATAAATGGAGATCATGAAAAATGCTTTATTAACACTTGCTGGAGTAGCCTTTTTCTCCTGTAGTGCCCTTGCTCAAACCGATACTTTGCATGCGCCGGCTGCAGTTCTGCCCAACGTTTATGCCGATCCGCATATTGCTGCCTTTGGCAACAAATTTTATATTTATCCAACTACAGATGGTTCGGAAGGATGGAATTCGAGCAGTTTTACCGCCTGGTCTAGTAAAGATCTGGTAAAATGGAAATACGAAAAAGTGATATTGGATTTACCAAAAGATCTGAGCTGGGCAAAAGCACGGGCCTGGGCACCTGCCATTGCCTATAAAAATGGTCAATACTATTACTACTTTACGGCTGATGTAAACATTGGTGTAGCCGTTTCAGATAAGCCTGTAGGGCCTTTTAAAGATGCACTTGGCAAGCCTTTAATTAAAAAAGGAATGTTGAAAGGGCAAATGATAGATCCGATGGTTTTTGTTGATGATGATGGAGAGGCCTACCTGTATTTTGGACAAGGCAATTGCAATATTGTGAAGCTGGGAGCAGATATGGTTTCTTACGACAGTACCAAGGTAGCAACTTTTAAACCAAAGGGATATAATGAAGGTTCTTTTGTGTTTAAGAGAAAAGGAACTTATTACCTGATGTGGTCTGAGTACGATACCCGCGATCCGAGGTATTCGGTTGCGTATGCCACTTCTAAATCTCCTTTAGGACCATTTGTTAAGGCAGAAAACCATCCGGTTTTAAAAGGAAAAGGCGTGGTTAAAGGTGCCGGACATCATTCAGTGGTTCGGGTTCCGGGAACAGACGACTGGTACATTGCCTACCACCGTTTTAAAATTCCAGGTGGGAATGGCTATAATCGGGAAACCTGCATCTCGCCCATGCGATTTGACGAACAGGGGAATATCTTACCTGTAGATGTTTTCGAAAAGCTGAAGCCGGTGAAGGTTAAGTAAAATAGACATCACTATTTGATGTTCGGTGAGTCACGGAACATCAAATAATATTGCTGTTTTGGAACCTTGGTTTTCAGAACCTTGCACCACATTTCTAATCTATCTTCAATAACGAAATGCCTTGCCTGGCCAGCACAAACTTGAACGGTCCTTTTTCCGGATTAAATTTTATGGGCTTACCTATCGTTTTCAGTTCACTTGATTTTTCCAATTGGGCAATCTGAGCGGGGGTAGGTTGTTGCGGTGATCCCATTTGCTTCCAGGCTGCGTAAGAATTGCTGTGCTCGTCATCAATGCGGTAATGGGTAATCGTTACTTCTTTCTTAGTTAAGCCATTCAGAGCGACAGAAATACTGTCTATAGCACCTTTCTTATCTTCATCATGGTAATTCCAAACTAATACTGTTGCACTTTTCTCAGAACCTGCTGCTAAAACACCAATATCTGGTATTGGTTTACGAATACTGGAATCTAGCACTGTTTTTAAAGGATACATCAGATTACTTTTAACGGCTACACGATTGCCACTCATCTTTCCAAACATCCTGAATACGTTTAAAACAGGCTTATTTACGCCATTGGTGGCTAAATCTCTGAAGCCAGCAAACCAGGGTTGGTTTTCAAATTCGAACGACCATGATACTGCTCCTAAAAGATTGATGTTGTATTGGTCTGTGAGTTCATATAATCTGGCAAAGGAAGCTGCGGTGTAGCTCGAGTACATCGTGCCGTTTCGGTAAGCATTTTCAGGATTAGTAGACATGCCACATGCTGCACATCCCTCCGGATCAAATTCACCAATAATGACCGGAATATTTTTGAGCTGAGGAAATTTACTGATCACCTTGTAATTGGCATCTACATTTCGAAGCTCTGTCCTGATATTCATCACGACCGTTCCGTTTACTACCCTCGGCGAGCCTTTAGCATGAAATAAAACGGCATCCAATGGGGATCCAATTTTACCTGTTACATAGTTGGTATCTTTTAAACAATGATTAAGAAAAGCTTCTAAATATTTACTACCTCCGCCCGTAACATTCGCTCCACCAATTTTTGCTGTTGGTAATGCCCTTTTAAGGCCAGCAGCAGCATAATCATATAGCTTAAAGAAATCTGCCTGAGTACTCTTCCAATAAGCACCATCGGGTTCGTTCCAAACTTCCCAAAACCAGCTTTCTACTTCTTTTTGGCCATACCTTTCTACGCAGTGCTTAACCCATTCATAAACCAGGTTGCTCCATTTCTGATAATCCTTTGGCGGGTAGGCCCAGCCTGTTAATATTTCCTCATATCGGGTACCCGGTTTCCAATGGTGCTGATAGGGGATGGGTTTTGTAGACAAAGCTTCGGGCATAAAGCCGATTTGTGCCAAAGGCTTCATCCCTCGTTTTACATAGGTATCGAAAATACGATCTACAATAGTCCAGTTGTAGATGGGTTTTCCATTGGCATCTTCAGTGTAAGCATTGGTTGATCCCCATTTTAGGGCAGGTGTTCCATCGCCTGAAGTTAGTAAGTTATGCGCCCGTACATACACCGGAACAGGACTGAGCCTTGCAATGTCGGTTAATAATTTCTGCCCATCCTTCATGTAGGTATAATTGGGCTCATCGTATCCAAACCAGGCCCATATGGGCTTCATTGGGGCAACAGGCTTATTGAAGTTAACCTCAATGCTGGCTTTGTTCTGGCTGTAAGCTACTTGAACTGCTGCGAATAATGCAATAGCGAGGAGACTGATTTTAGCTGTTTTCATGTTCAATGGTTTTTATGGCAGAGAAATCCTTTCATTCATCCTGCTACTTCTATTCAGGACCTAGTCCGTAGTCGTTAGTCCCTAGTCTGGAAGTATGACTTTGGCTCCCAGTCTTGCTACTAAATACTTGATACTAGTTTCTTTATACTCCCCACTAAGGCAAAGTATAAATCTCAGCCTCAATAATACTTAAACCACCTTTTGATTTTGTTTCCGCTCTTTCAATGCCATCATCTAGTTTCTTTCCGTTCACCTCAACACCAATCTTCGAATTATCGGTTTCCTTACCCGATCCCATGAGCTGAACAGTTACTGTTTTTCCTTTAGTTGGCTTACAGATGGCCGTAAAATAGCCTAAACTAGGTACGGTATTGCCTTTAAAAACTTCTTTTCCATCCACTAAAATGCGTAAAGGATAAACTTTAGTCCTGAAACCGTTTACCTTTAATTGAACTTGGTTTACGGTGGTTTCCTGCGCAAGTTCATACTTAATCCAGGCCGTATTTAGGTTGCCGTCATTCACCCAATCACTTAATTCATTATCGTCGTAACTCAGATTAGCTTTGTCGCTGTTGGCACCTGCAGAGGCACTTACAATTTTAACCGCTTTTCTACTCAGCTTGTAGGTAGGAGCAGAAGGTGCAGCACCTCGCTGAAGGTTTGATTTTAATCCATCAGCAGGAAACTGATTAGATAATCCATTTTCAACATTTACGGGAGAAGTTTCCAGTGAAAGTGTAGCTGGTTTTAGTCCATCCGCTTTTGCAATCACATTAATTTTGCCTGCTGTGGTAGTAGATCGGATTAAAACCCTATTTACCCCACCCTCAACGGGTAATTGTTTAGACAAGATATAATTATCTGGTCCCTGGGCAATTCCGCCGCGCCATTCTGCCGGACCATTCAACTCAAAGTTAATCATGTTCAAGGCAATAGGGCAGCGGTTCCCGGCCGCATCTACAACTTCTACCTGAACCAGGGCTAAATCGGCTCCATCAGCTTTAAAGCCAGTTGGGTTTTGAATTTTCGTTAACTTAACACTCACTGGTTCTCCAGCTGTTTTCAATTGTGTTTCCGCAAGCTTGATACCTTTAGTATTATAAGAAACAGCCTTGATTGCGCCAGGTTGGTAGGCAACATTTTTAAATGTAAAAAGGAAACCGTTGCTTTTTTCGCCGAAACCCAGTGATTTTCCGTTCAAAAACAACTCAGCCTTATCACCAGCAGCAATCACATAAACATTCTTTTTCGTTCCTGTTTTATAGTTCCAGTGGCCAATTAAATGGATTCCTGTTTTCTTGGCATCTACCCAGCCATCCCACATCACCTGGTGTGCATAAAAGCCATCTTTCGGAATTCGCATCGCATCTACTTCACCGCTTCTGCGGTAATTTTCTTCACCACGATGGTGGGTATTTGAATCAGAGAAAATGATGTTTACCCCTCCAGAACTTACTCTTGTACCTGTTCCTGGTCGTTCTACATAATATTCATTCCAGCGGATTATATTTTCGATGGCATGGGTATCCTGGTTCCTGTTGTAGGTACTGGCATCAGCGCCGTTGTGTAATGGCCCTGCACCATTAATGTGATAGGGTGGGGAGAACTCATCCCAATATTTTCTTAAACCTTCATCTCTGGAGTATTCCATAGACCATAGCGGTTTAGTAGCACTTTTATTTATATAAAGCATTTCTCCGCCATATTCTGCCGATGGAATATCCAGCATCTCTCTGGATCCGATGGCTCTTCCTCCATTAGGGTCATACTGATCTCTGATCGCCTTCATTTCTTGCATGTGTGCAGCGCTGATAGACTCGTTTCCACACTCGTAAAACAGGATACTTGGATTATTCCTGTTGTAAATCATGGCATCCGTCATAACTGATTTTCGCTGATCCCATCGGGTACCAGTTACATCTTTTTCTGCATCGCCTGCTGGCATGGCTTGAATCAGTCCTACTCTGTCGCACGATTCAATATCCTGTTTCCAGGGCGTGATGTGCATCCAGCGAACCAAATTGGCATTACTTTCTACCATCAACTGGTTGCTGTAATCGCTTAACCATGCCGGAACAGATAAGCCAATAGCTGGCCATTCGTTACTTGTACGTTGTGCATAGCCTTTCATCATCAATACCCGATCGTTTAAGTAAACCATACCATCCTTGAATTCTGCTTTTCTGAAGCCTGTTTTGGTGCTTACCGCATCTACGGTATTGCCATTTACTTTTAAACGTGAGGTTACAGTATAGAGGTAGCCATAGCCCCAGCTCCAGAAATTTAAACCATTCACTAACGATTCGGCTTTAAGCTGAGCGGTAGCACCCGCTGCAATGTTCAGTAGCTCAGAAGTGTAAGTTTTAATAATTTTTCCATCCGCATCTTTAATTTCTACTTCATACTGAACAGATTGACTGGCAGTAGTTTCATTTTTCACTTCTGATTCAGATACAATTACGGCGCTTTTTCCGGTGATATTGAAGTTTTTAGCATAAATGTAATTGCCTGTAGTTTTGAGAAATGAATAAAGCGGTAGGGTTTGATATAGCTTGCCTGTGAGGTGCAATCTAACATTTTTAGAAATACCACCATAGTTGGCGTTAAAGTTTTTGTCGCTCCATTGGTAGCCAGAATTAGTTGCCTTTTCGCGGTAATTCCAGGCATTATCAATTCTAACAGCTAGTATATTTTCCTGATCGGGAAGGATGAATTCGCTGATATCGAAACCAAAGGCCATTACGCCATTTTCATGCCTTCCTATAAATTTTCCATTGAGATAAAATTCTCCTGCCTGTCTAACCCCTTCAAATTCCAGGAATATTTTTTTGTTCGAGGATCCGGCTGGAAGTTTGAAATGCTTTCTATACCAGGAGATTCCGGTACTAAGGTTTTCTATTGATTTCTTAAAGGCTTCGTCTTCATTCCAGGCATAGGGTAGGGTAATGGCTTTCCAGTCTTTATCATCGAAAGTGCTTTGTTCAGCGCCTTGAATATCGCCAACGTATAATTTCCATCCGGGATTAAAGTTGAAGGTGTTTCTTAAATTTTGAGCAAAACTTAACGGGATTCCTATTATGGATAGGCAAAAAAGTACAAATAGCTTGTGCTTCATGAGATAGTTACAATTTGGTTAGGGTTATTATTCTAAAGATACCTTGGGTAAACTAGAAGGGCAACCTGTACTATCCTGTGTTATTTGTAAGTTTTTTGAGATAAAACAAAGAGGCTGTGTCATAAATATCGATTGTCCATCCTGAACTCCCAGATGTGAAATCGGGACAAGTAGTTGAAGACCTTATTAATAAGGAGAAAACTAAAATGGATTACCCTTCGACAGGCTCAGGATGACAATCCATTTTAGTTTTCCCCTTAAGTTAATAGCATTGAGGACGTTTCGACAAGCTCAACATGACAGATTTTTATTTATGAAACAACCTCTTTGTTAAGTAGTTCATTTATTTATTTATGCGTTCCAAGACGCTCGACTAAAGACTTTAGACTCCAGACTAAATAAGCCTACCATCCGGGGTTCTGCATAGCTTGTTTTTCTGCTGATGTTAAAGGAGCACCATTATTTTTAATTACATCCAAAAAGCTTTGCGGTATCGGGCGTAGATAGTGTTTGTTGTCCTGCGGTTTAGCCTCTGCATTAAAAGCAGCTGTACGGGATACTAAAGTTTTGGTTCTGGCTAAATCTTCCCATCTCATCAATTCGCCCATTAATTCTCTTGATCTTTCATTTAAAATATAGGCAATAAACTTATCAGTGTTAGAACTTGCCCCGATTTTATCATAAAAATCTTTGTTCGAGTTAAAAATGTCAGCCTCTGTGTTTAAGTGTAATGCTGATAATGTACTTGCCGTAGTAGCAGGTATGTTGTTCGATTCGAAATATGTGTTTTTATCAGAATATGAAGAAAGGGCAGTGGCATTTGTAGCCGGGTTAGTTTTGTAAGCAACACCACCATCTACATAGCTTTCTCTGTTTTCGCCCTCTTTATAGGCTGCACGATCTCTAACTTTGTTCAAATAAGGAATCGCTTGCGCAAATTGGCCTAATCTTCCATATGCTTCTGCTGCAATTAAATAGGTTTCTGCTAGGCGGGCTAATATGCCATCGCGTTGGCCAAATTGTGAAGCAACCAGATTTCTTGAGCCATCCATAAATTTAGATAAAGCAACAAACTGACTTACACCATAATTTCCATGTGTATTCAAATAACTTTGGGGTTGTCCGGCAAAGTATCTTACATACATATTAGGTTTACGGCGACTAATGTCGGTTGGTAAGGCCACCGTTGCATTAGGGTCTATTGCTGTGTAGCGGGTATCTCCGGCATTGTTTACAATGTAAAGGATAGACTCTTCGCCACCCACAAATTTAACTTGCCCAACCTGAGCGGGGGTAGGTGCATTTGCGGAAGTCCATTTGGGTGCACCAGCTGGGTTGTTACAAATATATCGGGTTTTAAAGCTTTTCCAGAATCTCGAGTCGTTCACCCTGTCAAACACATCCAAAGCGTAATCCGTTGATCTCATTCGCTGAAATTCGCGGCCACCAGCCAAATCTCTCACCATACCAGGAAGATTTTGGTAAACTGAAGGATAATACAAGTGGATTTGATTACCGTAACGTCCTTGTGTAGTGGTATTATTGGAAAACTGAGCAGCTAAAATTACTTCTTTGTTTTGTTCATTTGGACCATCTGGTGTAGTGAAATTCCAAAGATCGCTAAAATTAGTAGCGAGGGTATGTGCTCCGCTGTTGATGACAAGATCTGCATATTTGATTGCATTTTGTAAATCTGCGTCTTTGGTATCACTATTCCATGAGCTATTAATTTCACTCGCCCTAAATAAGTAGGCTTTAGCTAGAAAATGAGCTGCTGCCCATTTGGTAATTCTTCCGGTTTCACCAGGGGTCGGCGGAAGAAGGTCGTATGCTTTGATAAAATCCTGGATCACCTGTTCATAAACTTCTTTGGACGAACTTCTGGTAAACTGATCCTGAATAGTTTCAGAAGGCTCCAATTTCAAAGGAACTCCTCCAAATTGTTTAACCAATTTGAAATAATCGAAAGCACGCATAAAATAACCTTCGCCTAAACGCGTATTTTTATTCGCTCCCTGATAATACAGGGGAACATTTTGAATAACTATATTGGCCGAATTGATATTGCCATACATATTATCAAAAATGGAAGCAATATCGCCAGAAAAGGAGTTGAAATTCCCATCGTAAGAGTTGAACATTTGTTCTGTTCTGTCGCCTCCAACAGTAAATTCATCAACGCCATAATTAGCGGTAGTGTAAGCCCAGGTATAGTTAAAATGGAATTTTAAGCTTTGGTACATACCAATTACCAACCCGTCCAACCCGTCAGTACGTTGAAAATCGGCAGTATTCCTTGAGTTAATCACTTCCTCATCTAAAAAACTCTTTTTACAGGATGTTGGCAGAATCATTAATCCGCTCAATAAGGCTACTCCTGATATTAATTGTGTAATCTTTTTCATAATCATATTTTTCTTTGGTTAGAAGCTTGCGTTAATTCCAAATACAACACCTCTGTTAAAGGTCGAGCCACCTAAATCAGGGTCGATCCATTTAACATTAGAGTAAATGAGCCCAGGATTGATAGCCTGTGCATACACTCTCAATCTGGAAAGTGTTAATTTATTGGCCAGGCTTTGCGCAAAGTTGTAACCTAATGATATATTTCTTATTTTAATGAATGAGGCATCCTGATAGTTCATCGAACTGATGTATGGATCGCCGGCAGCACTATTGTAATTCGGTGCAGGATAATCATTTGTTGGGTTTGTTGGTGTCCAGTAATCAACAACACGCTGAGCGAATCGGCCCTGTAAAGATTCAGCACCTGTTTGAATCAGGAAGTTATAACGTGCAATGATAAAAATAGAAAGATCGAAATTTTTGTAGTTAAAGGTGTTCGTTAATCCTCCTGTCCAGCTTGGATTATAATGCCCTAAAATGGCACGATCATTATTCGCATCTATTTTGTAGTCGCCATTCAAATCTCTGATTTTTATGCTTCCTGCTTTGAACTGGCTATTTACACTGGCAATATTTGCATTAAACTTAGCCATTTCTGCCATATCCTCTGGGGTATTTTGCCAAATTCCGTCTTTGATATAATCAAATGCTACCCCATTTCTTTGTCCAATGAAGAAGCGATCTGCAACCATGTCTCCGTTATCCAATTTAACGATTTCATCTTTACTTACGGAGAAATTGAGGGTTGATTCCCAACTGAAATCTTTGGTTTTAAGGTTAACCGTATTTAATGTTAAATCAATCCCTTTGTTTTTAGTAGAACCGATGTTATCATAAGAAGTAACATATCCATTTACAGAAGCAATCTTTTTAAGCAAGATCAGGTCTGTAGTTTTTGATTTGTACACATCCAATGAACCACTAATTCTTCCTTTCAATAAATCGAAATCCAAACCTAAGTTATATTGTAATGTTTTTTCCCAACTTAATAATTTGTTCGGTAATGGGATAGGGGTGGCTAAGGATGCGTCAGAAGAAACATATCCGGTTTGCGCCGAGCTTCCAAAAGTATAGGTTAAAGGTTGTAAAAGACCTAATGTACTACCAATGTCAACCGATGAATTTCCTGTACTTCCTACACCGATTCTGAATTTTAACTGATCCACCCATTTAATGTTTTTGATGAAATCTTCCTGATCAAGGCGCCATGCAATAGCAGCAGATGGGAAAAAGTCCCATTTATTTCCTGCGGCCAATTGTGAAGCACCGTCCCAACGTGCAGAAGCCGTTAAGAGATACTTACTGTCGAAACTATAGTTGGCTCTTGCCATATAGGAAGCGAGAGTAGACCGTCTTAAATCAGTACTAAATCCATCTAATCCGGTAATATTGCCTGGATTCAAACCATACCAAAGTGATTGTGTTAGTGGGATTTTACTACCTGTTAGTGAAGATGACTCTTCTCTGAAAGATGAAGAACTCTGCAATAAGGTTACACCAAAATTGTGTTTGTTGATGGTTTTGTCATAATACAATAAATGATCGAGTGTGTAGGCGAATCTGCTGCTTTGATTTAATTGAGCATAATTGTTGATTGAGCCTGGCACGCCTGCATCACGGTTTACGGATTTTGCATCCTGGTATCTTCCATTATAATAATTGGAGAAGTCTGGTCCAAAATTTACACGATATTTTAAACCCTTTAAAAGATTAACCTCTGCGAAAATTGATCCGATTGTCCTCAGTGTTTTACGCAGGTTGATATTGTAATCTGCTTCAAGTATTGGGTTCTGAATATTGATGTCGCCTCCTGGTAGATTAATTCTGTTTCCGTTGGCATCAAATGGTACGGCTAGAGGTAGCATACCACGTGCTGCAAAATAGATACTGCTTGCTCCTGATGCGCTTGCTGCCTGAAAACCATAGTTTTGAAGGCCGTAGGATGCCGTGAGGTTTGTACCCATTTTAAACCATTTTATAGGGTTAATTTCTACGCTCAGTTTACCACTATATCTTTCAAAATCTTGTCCTAGTTGTGTACCTTCCTGATTCAGATAACCAAAAGAGCCATAGGCTTTTATTTTGTCTGTACCACCACTAACACTCAAAACGTGATCTTGTGTAACACCTGTTCTGGTAACCAATGATCCCCAATCTGTAGTTGGAATTAAACTACCATCATATACACCGTTAGCCCAGCCCTGCTGTAAATTATCTAGCACAAAGGTATCTCCGGCAAAAATTCTTCTGTCATCAGTTAAGGTTGGTACAGCCGGATATGTGCCTGCTCTTCTGAAAGCATCTCTTCTAAATTCTACATATTGTGCAGAATTCATCATTTCAGTTCGGTCGTTTAAGGTTTCTATGGTTGCGGTTCCTACATAATCCATGGTCACCTTACCTGCTTTACCTTTTTTGGTAGTTACTAAAACCACACCATTTGCACCACGTGAACCATAAATAGCGGTTGCCGATGCATCTTTTAAGATGTCTATAGTTTCAATATCATTAGGATTGATAGCGTCTATTCCTCCGGCCTGTAATGGGATTCCATCCACAACATATAATGGTGAATTGCTCGCTGTTAGAGATCTAACTCCCCTAATTAGAATACTTCCTACTTGGCCTGGGCGCTCGTTAGAAGTAATATCCACCCCTGCAGCTTTACCCTGAATGGCTTGCAAAGCATTGGTTACTGGTCTTGACCTGATTTCCTCTGCACCTACACTCGTTACTGCTCCTGTTAAATCACTCTTCTTAACCGTATTGTAACCCACAACCACAACCTCATCCAAATCATTCGTTGAGCTTTTAAGCTGTATGCTTACCGTTGTTTTACCTGTTACCGGAACTTCTTGTGTGGTGTAGCCAATATAAGAAACTACTAATGTCGGATTGGTTACACTAGACGGAATATTGATCGAAAAAGCCCCGTTAGCGTCTGTTGTGGTAACAATGGTAGTACCTTTTAGCTTTAAACTTACGCCTACTAAAGTTTCACCTTTTTCATCCGTTATTTTTCCTTTTAGCAATACATCTAGCTTATTGGCATAACGTGTTTTGGTAACAGCATTTGATAGGTTTGGATAGGCAATCGCTGTTTCGTTTAAAAGCACTAGCGATAGCGCTGAGAGTCCCATAATCAGAATTTTCTTGCCTGCCTTAGGCTTGCACCATTGCGGCATTTCTGAATTGAAATTGAAATCCATAATTTATAATTTGGTTAGGAAATATTTGGTTTTATATATAACTATCAATCTCGTTAATGATAGTTTGCTTAATTAGCGCTGCGCATTAAGCCAATTCGTAGTAAACTAGTTTGATTTGCAAGGGGTAAAAGTTGTCATTCATGTAATAATTAAGTTAGTAACCAGGTTGATTTGTTGCGATGTTCTAAACGAGAGATTGCTTTAGCTTCTGAAAACTGTTGTAATCAGGAATAATGTCTTTTTATTTTATAATAAGTTGGTAATCAGTTGTCTTTTGTTACTAATGAACCGAAGATTAAATCGTTAATAGTTGGTGAAATGAAATATTTGGCTAATTGATAATACGAGTTTAGGTCATTTATTTTGCATTTCTGTCCTGTACCATCCTGTTGGACGGAGTATTTAGTATCAAGTATTAAGTATTAAGTATCAAGATGGGGAGCCAGAAAAGTATACTTCCAGACTAAGTACTAACGACTATGGACTAAGTACTGAATAGAAGTATCGAGTATAATTGCTAAAATACTGTAAACCATTTTGTAGTAACTTTATACATTTTGTTGAGTAAATTTACTATTAAACCAAATATTTCTTGCCATGCAACTCTCCTCAAGATTATTATCCATTTTCTTTCCGGGTAATGCGAAGCATAAAGCGCAAAGAAAATTACAGCAAATTTTATTTTTTGCGCTATCAAAAGTATCAAGAAGTAAAGGCAATGCGCTTTTGTGGGCGAATAGTCAATTTGAATTATCTCCACATGCTTTAGTGAGTGCATTTACACAGGGATATGTTGTATTTCCTAATATGCGCAATCATAAAATTGTAGAATGGCTGGATCCGGAAGTACGGGGCATATTGCCGATAGATCATTTTAAAATGCAGGAAGGTTTGTTTAAGTTACTTAAAAAGGAACGGGCCAGAGAAGTTAAAGAGTTTGATATTAAAATAGACGAAAATTTTGAAGCTACAATCAGAGCTTGCGCAGAGCCAAGAGATTTGAAAGCCATTACCTGGTTGAGTGAAGAATATATTAATAGTACTATCCAGTTACACAAAATGGGCATTGCGCATAGTGTAGAGGCCTATAAGAACGGTAAGCTGGTAGGTGGAGTAGTGGGGGTTGCCATTAATGGCTATTTTATGTCGTTAAGTTTATTTCATACTGTTAATAACGCGGGTAAAGTTGCTTTTTACTATTTAATGCTGAAGCTAAAAGCAGATGGCTATAAACTCCACGACCTTGGTATGCCGAACCCCTGGATACAACAGTTTGGAATGAAAAGCTTGCCCAAAAAAGATTTTAAGGAAGCTTTATTAAGAGCTATTACCTCACCACTGGCTTTTACTCATGAGGTACCTGTTTTGGAATTACTCTCGTTCGTATAAAAAAAACTCACATCTTCGAATATGTAAAATGTAAATATGGAAGATGGATTGAATAGCGATCGCCGGGTACATCGTCCATTATTCCATCAATACCCCTTACATCTCTTTGGTTATGTAAAATGTAAATATGGAAGATGGACCGAATAGCGATCGTCCGGTACATCGTCCATTATTCCATCAATACCCCTTACATTCTCTTTGGTTATGTAAAATGGTAAGATGTAAGATGAACCGAATGGCGATAGCCGGGTACACCGTCCATAATTACCTCACACCACCTTACATCTCTTCGGTTATGTAAAATGGTAATGTGGAAGATGGATTGAATAGCGATCGCCATGTACATCGTCCATAATTACCTCAAACTACCTTACATCTCTTTGGTTATTTAAAATGTAAATATGGAAGATGGATTGAATAGGGATCGCCAGGTACATCGTCCATAATTACCTCAAACTACCTTACATCTCTTTGTTATTTAAAATGTAAATATGGAAGATGGATTGAATAGCGATCGCCAGGTACATCGTCCATTATTCCATCAATACCCCTTACATTCTCTTTGGTTATGTAAAATGGTAAGATGTAAGATGAACCGAATGGCGATCGCCGGGTACATCTTCCATCATTCCATCAACACCTCTTACATCCTTTAATTATGTAAGATGGACCGAATTGCGATCGCCGGGTACATCGTCCATCATTCCATCAATACCTCTTACATCCACACCACCTTACATCATATATTAGCTTTCAATTGTTCAAATACTGCAAACCAGTTTACAATGTTGTTTTACAGTTTGCCAGTTAATTTTGAGGATCAACCAAAATTATCCTCGCATGCGTATTTCATCTAAATTATTAGCTGCTTTTTTTCCAGGCGGTACCAAGCATAAATTGAAGAGAAAACTACAGCATTTTTGTTTTTTCGCTTTATCCAAAGCTTCGAGAAGTAAAAAGGAAGCCGTTTTATGGGCAAATAGCCAGCTGGAATTATCGCCTGTTGTATTTCCCAACATGAGAAATCATAAAATTATAGAATGGCTTGATCCGGAAGCCAGGGGAATAATACCTATTGATCATTTTAAAATGCAAGATGGATTATTAAGGTTATTAAAAAAGGAACGCGCAAGGGATATTAAGGAGTTTGAAATTAAAATTGACCATGACTTTGAGGCCACCATACGTGCCTGTTCAAAACCCAGAGATGCTAAGGCAATTACCTGGTTAAGTGAAGAATATATTAATTGTGCTGTCGAATTAAATAAAATGGGAACCGCACATAGTGTAGAAGCTTACCAAAATGGTGTTTTGGTGGGAGGTGTGATAGGCGCTGCTATTAATGGTTACTTCATGACATTAAGTTTGTTTCATACGGTTAATAATGCCAGTAAAGTTGCCTTTTACTATTTGATGCTAAGGCTCAGGGCAGATGGATTTAAATTACATGATTTTGGAATGCCGAATCCATGGGTTAGCCAATTTGGGATGAAAAGTGTACCCCGCACTGAATTTAAAACCGATTTGCTTCAGGCCATTACCAGTCCCACAGTTTTTACTAAGCGAGTGCCAGAACTAGAATTCCCTACTCTGGAAAAACCAATTAAGCAGAGTTTTGCGTTAAAATTAGCAATATATGTACACGATTATTTCATCGAAATTATTCATGGCCTTTTACAAGAAGAGCAAATGTATGTGGTGTTTGGAGGAATGGCGTAGATAGGGAATATGGTAAGGATGTAAAATGGACTGAATCGCGATCGCACAGTACATCGTCCATCCTTACATCTTTTGTTATGTAAAATGGAAAAATGGAAGATGGATTGACTAGCGATCGCCGGACACATCGTCCATAATTACATCACGCCATCTTACATCTCTTTAGTTATGTAAAATAGAAAAATGGAAGATGGATTGAATAGCGATCGCCGGATACATCGTCCATGCTAACATCACAACATCTTACATCTCTTTTAGTTATGTGAAATGGTAATATGGAAGATGGATTGAATAGCGATCGCGAGGTACATCGTCCATAATTACATCACGCCATCTTACATCTCTTTGGTTATGTAAAATGGTAAGGTGGAAAATGGACTGAATAGCGATCGCGAGGTACATCGTCCATCCTTACATCACAACATCTTACATCTTTTTAGTTATGTAAAATGGAAAAATGGAAAGAATGGCGATCGCACAGTACATCGTCCATGCTTCCATCAATACCTCTTACATCCTTCACACCATCTCTCCTTATACCAGGGTATTAAATCTAGATTCTATGTGTGCCCGAGCCATTTTTTGGAATTCCTCTGGTGTTTGTCCGGTTTGTTTTTTGAAGAACCTGCTAAAATAGGGCCTGTCACTGAATCCGAGTTCGTAAGCGATTTCCTTAATCGTTATTTCACTGTGAATCATCTTCCGTTTAGCCTCTAAAATAATCCTGTCGTGAATGATTTGAGTTCCGGTTTTATCCAGTTTTTCCTTTAGAATCTGGTTTAGCCGCTTGGAACTGATCCCCAATTTCCCGGCATAAAAATCAATATTGGTTACCGTTTGAAAATTACCCTCCAAAAGCATTAGAAATTCATAAACTCTTTTCTGGTGAGTATCATGTCCGGTAAATTCGAGCTCTTTTACAGAAATCAGTTTCAGAAGAAGTACCTTTAAAAGTGCTTTCATCATCACAAAGTGATTACCCTTTTGGTATTCTTCCTCCATCAGGCGGTAAATGTCACCCAATCCTTTAGCCGCTTCTTCATCGAGGCGCAGGCAGGAAAATTCTCCCTGAACATTAAATATCCTGAAAAGATCGAGTAGAAAATCTTTATCCTCTTCTTCCAGCATCGACCTTTTGAAGGAAATTAATTCTCCCTTTTTCCCTGCCTTGTTTAATTGATGAACACGATAGGGAGGGATGAGGTAAACCCAGTCGCCCTTTATCCGGTATGCTGGATCGGTAATGCCATGTAGCGGATCTTCATTCTTAAGCCATACAATTTCGAAAAAATCCTTCCTTCCGGGATCATTTAAATAACTCGGCGGACAATTAGCAAGGTTTCGCATATAAAGCATGGCTTTCTCAAGGCCCAGGGTAGGTGCTGCATTCATAAATACAAATATAAAAGGTTAATCAGCTATGGGTTGGATTTTTAGGTAATAGAGGTGGACTATTCGGAAATACGGGGGAAGTATGGTTAATAATATGACTTTTAGGCTATAATGTTTCCAAATTATCCCATTTAATGAGCCAATTGTGTAAAGCTAGGTACAAGGCGTGGTAATACCTTTGGGCAAGTAAAAATGAATATGGAAATAGAGGACAACCAGATCACTAAGCTGGATTTTCAGCAACTCAGCTGGGAGCTACAATTAAATTTGGATTTAATATTGGATGAAAACCTGCAATTGGCCAAAAAGATCAATACAGAAAACCTCATTCCAATGGTTAACCATATCCAACAGGCAGAAAGAATCTTTTTAATAGCTACAGGTCGTTCGGGTTTTTCCTTACGTGCAGCTGCTATGCGATTGATGCATCTCGGCCTAACTGTGTTCTTTGTGGGAGATACCACTACCCCGGCAATTAGAAAGGGCGATTTACTCATTGCCGCTTCTGGCTCTGGAACTACCTCTTCCATTGTTCGGGCAACTGAGAAGGCATGCACAGCGGGTGCAAAAATTGTTGCCATAACTACTGTAGCAGATGCTCCACTTGCCGAACTGGCTAATCATGTAATCTTTATCCCTGCAGCAGGAAAACAGGAGGTGAAGAGATCAAAGTCCAAGCAATATGCAGGCAGCTTATTTGAGCAGTTCTTATTTCTCCTGATGGATGTAGTGTTTCAATCGCTTTGGAAAATTAGTGCGGTACCAGCAGAAGAACTATGGGAACGACACGCTAATCTGGAATAAAAAAATCAATCAATAACATTAATAAATAATCAAAAACATGGCAAAATTACAAGTAGCAATAGATTTATTAACCACAGACGAAGCTTTGGCACTTGCAGCAAAAGTGGCTCCTTATGTTGATATCATAGAATTAGGAACTCCATTAATCAAAAATATGGGTTCAACCGTTATTACAGCAATGAAAAATGCTCACCCTGATAAACTGGTTTTCGCAGATCTTAAAACTGCAGATGCAGGTGAATTGGAAGCAGATATCGCATTTAAGGCAGGTGCTGATTTGGTAACGGTTATGGGAGCAGCAGGAAATGCAACAATTATTGGTGCAGTTAAAGCAGCCAAGGCTCATGGTAAAGGTGTAGTAGTAGATACCATTGGATATCCTGATCGCGTAAAGAGAGCGCAGGACGTTATTGATTTAGGCGTAGAATTTGTGGAATTACATGCTGGACTTGACGAACAATGGACTGCGGGATATTCTATACAGGTATTGATTGATGAGGCAGCCAGAGCGGGTGTTCCGGTATCAATAGCTGGTGGTGTAAACATCAATAATGTGAGTGCTGTTATTAAGGCTGGCGCTCAGGTTGCAGTTGCCGGAGCAGCAATTTATGCGGCAGAAAATCCTGCAGAAGCTGCAAAAGCGCTTCGCGAAGCTATTGATGCCGCATAATATCCCATAATAAATAACTAAAACGTTCGAATCATCAATTCTAACGTACAAATTAAGCTTCCCGATCTCATCGGGAAGCTTAATTTGTCAACTTTCAAAAGATGAATGGGTTAGGTTACAGCTCTTTAATTGAAGTAAGCTAATTTAGCTTTTGTTTACTCTGCTGCGGCCTCAGCGTTGATGGTGCTAACCGCAATCTCAGTAAGGGCTACATCCGTTGCCTTTTCATTTTCAAGCGTTTGATCCAAAAGATCTGCCACATCTGCGCGATCGATATTCTGAGCAAATACCTTTAAGGTGCCATAAGTAGCAATTTCATAATGCTCAACCTTTTGCGCTGCAAGAATCAATCCTGCATCCCTGATCATGGTACCCGTGTCAGTATCTTCAATAATACCATTCGCCTCTTCTAATAATCCAGCCATAGCATCACATTTTTTTGCTGAAGCTTTTTCGCCCAATAGGTCGAAAACCTGTTCCAGGGTATCAATATGCGTTTGGGTTTCTTGCGCGTGTTTATCAAATGCTGCGGCAAGCTCAGGACTGGTAGCAGCCTTTTTCATTTTTGGAAGTGCCTTCACCAGATGTTTTTCTGCCCAATAGATATCTTTTAGCTCATCAACAAAAAACTCATGGAATTCTGATGGTTCAATTTTACCTTTATTATTACTTGTCGTTTTTTTAGGTTCTGTTTTGCTCGCAGCCTTAGCTGTTGCTGCTTTTGTTGTAGTTGCCATATATTTTTCTTTTTGGTTTCTGTTTGCTTTAAGAACTATGCTGATACTAAATGGTTTAGAATAATGCGCAAACAGGTAGTTTACATCTTGTTAACAGGTATTTGTCACATCTCGTGTCGATTACCCGATTTAGGCTTATTACAGGAAACATAAAAACAATTCCTCGGCGAATGGGATTTTTTAATAAAACACAGTAATGGAAAAAGAAACCCTTATACCCACCCAGCAGATTGGGCAACAAACTGACGCTGAGGAAGAAAAGAAATTCTCATCCAGCGCTGAGGCCAGAGCTGCTTATGAAGAAGCTGTTGTTCGCTTGTTGGATATAAATAACTGGCAAACTATCTCTACCATTGAGGCCAGTGATTTTGCGCTGTATGATTTTAGCGGACTGCCGCTAAACAGACCTGTGGAAGAAAATGATTACGTACGGATTGATATTCCCGGGCCAGGGACCAAAGTGGGCAAAGGCTATGACTGGGTTTGTATAGAATATCTGGAAAAATTTTCTGATGTAGGCTCAGATATTGATTTCACCTTATTTGTAGCCAGGCCAAGTAGCATTCCCGGGGAGGCAGGAGAGAAGATTGCTCATTTCTTTACCGATAGGGCAACCTCCACCTTCATGGTTTATCGTAGGGAGAACGTGCTTAGTGCCGAAGTTCACGGTCGTAATGAAGTACCTAATATTGATGAACAGCCCTTGCTCGATAAAGCCAGGAATTTACTCGTGAATGGAGGAAGTGCTGTTGGAATGTCATTCGTGCAATGGCACTTGCTGGTTTCTGGAATACTATCCTGAAAGATTTCTAATAACAGGTATACACCGTGGTTCGCTACCTGTTCTGTGCCTCACTACGTGTTTTGTTTATTAAGCAAACCAGTTGGCTCTTTTTAATGTGTTTACTACGGAAGCTGTAAAGATTATCAGTTTCATAAACGAATAACAAAACAATAAGCTTATGTTTCATCATTCAAAAGACCTACAATTTAATGCAAGGGTTTCCAGGCCAGACCCGGTTTTTGCTAATATTTTATTAGAACAGTTCGGCGGCGAGAATGGCGAGCTTGCAGCAGCAATGCAATACTTTACCCAGGCTTTTGGCGCTAAACAGCCACATCCCGATAAGTATGATATGCTGATGGATATTGCTACAGAAGAGTTTTCCCACCTGGAGATTGTTGGTGCAACCATTCAGATGTTGCTAAAAGGGATTAATGGAGAACTAAAAGATGCCGCTGATGCTTCGGAGATTATGCAGGTGTTAGATGGCAATGCAGCGAAGGAAAATATTATCCATTCGGCGCTTACGGCAAATCCACATTTTGTAATGCTTAGCAGTGGCGGGCCGAGGCTTGCCAATAGTCAGGGCATCCCATGGTGTGCATCTTATATCCATTCTAATGGCGATTTGACCGTGGACTTAAGATCCAACCTGGCATCAGAATCACGGGCAAAACTGGTATATGAACACCTCATGAAGTTTACAGACGATCCATATGTAAAGGAAACACTGTCGTTTCTGATGACCAGGGAAGTAGCCCATTATAAAATGTTCGAAGCCGCATTAGATACCATACAACCAAACTTTCCTCCTGGTGTTTTACAGGCCGACCCAAGATTTACCCAACAGTATTTTAACCTTTCTCCAGAAAATTCGTTTGAAGGACCATGGAATACGGGAGAAATGCCAGGAATGGGCAAGGATTGGGAATTAATTGAAGATCCAATCACTTTTGTGAAAGTAACCGATGGATTAACCGATCTTCCAGACCGTAAAGCAGAGGAAACGGAAGAGACCGAAGCATTGAATATAAAAATGAGCGAGGAGAAAAGCGCAGAAGTTAAGTCTTCAGAACCCGAAGGAATTGCACAATGGAGCGAGTACAGTAATGAAATATAACTCAGAGTGAAATAATGACCGGATGCACAACATCCGGTTTTTTATCTTCCGTCAAATGAAATAGGTAATTCTAAAACTTTCTGGAATGAGAGGTGTTCTTTATATGCCTGCTACTCGACAATCCAAATCAGCTTTGTCCTGATCACGCCTAAATCATCATGAAAAATATTATTCTAGCAGAAGATCACAAAGTCATCAGGTACGGACTTAAAATGCTTTTGGAATCCACAAATGAGTACAAGGTAATTTACGACGCAGGTAACGGACAGGAGGTACTAAATGCATTGGACCAGGGGTTACAGGTAGATCTGATTGTTTCGGATATTGGTATGCCGGTTATGGATGGGATTGCTATGATTAAAGCCCTTAAAGAAAATCAATGCGAGGTTCCGGTACTTATTATTTCCATGCTTGAAGACGATTCCCACCTTTACCAGGCGATAGGTGCGGGGGCAAAGGGGTTTCTAACCAAGTCGGTAGATGCTGATGAACTTTTCTTTGCGCTATCGAGAATTATCTCCGGGGAGCGATACATCTGTTCAGGCCTTTCCATAAAAATTATAGATAAGGTAATCGAATCTACATTTCTAACTGCTAATAAAATGCATGATTCCGATTTTTCTTCCAGGGAGATCGAGATTTTACAACTTATTGGTCAAGGTTTAACCAATGCAGAGATGGCCGATAAGCTATTTATTTCCCGCAGAACAGTGGAAGGACATCGCCAAAGCCTGATAGATAAAACAGGAGCCAAGAATACTGCCGTACTCATGCGCTTTGCCTATACCAAGGGCATTATTAACTGATAAAATTTTTTGCACTTCTACCACCATTTATTGAAATCTTAATATTATTATTTTGCGTATTCTGCACCTCTAAAACAAGTATTTTTACACCATATGAAGCGCTTTAGCATTGCATGATTTTTAAGATACTGTATAAAAAAAGGGAAAGTAATTTTTGATTGCTTTCCCTTTTGGCTTTTATGACTGGTACTGTTTGAGATATTTCTTGAGTAAAATCCGAGCTTCATGTATGTAGGTTTTTACTGTTCCCAAAGGTAGGTGCAGCTCTTCAGCAATTTCATGGTATTTGTAGCCCTCAAAGTAGCGGATAAAGGGAACCGAATACTTATCTGGTAGCATGGCCAGAGCCAGATTAATATCCTGCAGTATAAAACTTCCCACTGAACTATTCGTGCTGGCACTGTAATGAAGGTTGGCAGAGGTAATTTCATCCTCTTGTACTGTACGGTCGCGGGTTTTTAAACTCCTCTTATAGTTGTTAATAAACGTGTTTTTCATGATCACGAAGAGCCAGCCTTTAATATTAGTGCCATCCTCGAACTTGGAGACAAAGCGGGTGGCCTTAAGCAAGGTTTCCTGCAGGAGGTCATTGGCATCTTCGGGATCCTTGGTGAAATGGAGTGCATGCGATTTAAGTGATGGCGCATGCAAACTAATGGTCTCACTGAATTCTTTCTGTGTCATAAGTTTTTGTTTTAGCGTATGTTGTAAGCCAAACAAAACATATACCAGTGAAACCGCCTGCTAAGTTGCAAAAGTGGTCGCTTAAGTAGATTCCACATCTCTCAGTATTTTTACCTGTTTCAATAGCTGAAGAGCAATTTTTCTCATGCTCCAATGGATAGTTGATCTTAAAATGCCAGTTTAGAGCAATTTCTCTACTTCCTTTTGTACCTCTTGAAGCAGGTTATCAGCATATCCATCAAGTGAAAAGCTAATTATACCTTGCTGATTAATGATAAATAATGCCGGAGAAGCGTATACCTGATAAAGTTTTTCTATTTCGCGTCCGTTATAAACACTTGGCATTGTTAAACCTCTGTTTTTTAAAAAAGTCTGAAGCTTATCTTTTACCGGATCATCTATGGTATTAACCCCAATAAAGACCACTTTTTGCTTGTCAAATCTATCTTGGAGTTGCTGCAACGCAATCATTTGTCGTTGGCAAGGCGCACAGGCTTTGTACCAAAAATCCAGAATTACTACTTTATTTTTTAAATCGCCGGCTTTCAGCGTTCCGCCATTAATTAAAGGTAACTCCCAATCAGGAGAAAGGGAGCCTTTTTTAAGAAGTTCATTGCTCACTGGCTTAACAGATTCATCAACAATGCTTTCCCGGCTGTAGCCAGGTAACGATTCCTTGTTAAACTTATCATCATCAATTTTTATATTGGCTTTTAAGGCTGAGACGAAGTATTCAAAAGTCTGAATTTCCCTGGCATTTGAAATGACGGTTTCCATCACAATTTCCTGCCCCATTGGTAAAAAGCTAACCGCAGAAATGTAATAGTTGGAATAAGCATTTGTTTTTTGAACTCCACCCGAGGGAACGGTTATCTTAAAACAGGAATTTCCCCTGTATTGAACGGTTTTTAGCGCAAGATTAACGGTTTTTTCCCTATGGTATTTACTAATGTTCTGAAAACCAGTATTTACATTATGGAAAAATGGATACTGGGTAAAGCTATGTTTCAAATCTTTAATCCTCCGGATATTTTTGGAGCTGGGGCTAATTTCAAGCTGACCATCCCAGGATGTTAATGTAAGTAGCTCATGTCCGTTATAAAGTTGGGTAAGCCCCGAACTGCTGGCAGATGCCACTTTATAGCCAACCAGGGTGTCAGCAGGATTTAGTTTAAAGTAAACATCATAATAGCTTGTTCTGTTGGAGCTGTCTTCTCCAACAGATACTTTTTGATAACTTTCTCCCAACTGATATCGGCCACTACTTATCTTTCCCGATGCAGCATTAACTTTTTGAAATAGTACCTGTAAATTTACCTCTTGTGAGCTTACCTCAAGCTGAAAGAAATGAAGGATAATGACTAATATTAAACCCTTTTTCATTAATTTCTTACTCCATCATTTATCGATACCAATGGCTTGGAAATCACAATCTTTAAAGCGGCATCAACAGAGAAGCCAGCCTTAATTAAAGCATCATAATAATTTTTGGTAACCTTGGCCATTTGATTGATTACCGCTGGCTTGCTAAGCGTATTCAATTGTGCCTGAAGCATACTGCCATACATGTTGTTCATCATTGGAGCCAGGTTGGCCATATTTTCAAAACCCATTGCAGTTGATGTGCCATTTTCTAAGGGTGGAGGTGGAGCGATAATAACTTGCGTTGCACGGGTTTCATGGCTTGTTTCAGACTTAGATTTAAGTAGGTCTACCTTGAAGTAATTTAGAAAGTTAATGCCATTATTTAATTCAGACATTGAACGTGCCCGTTCGATGATATTGATACTTTTAGTTCCCGGTTTTAACTTTTCAAAATATACCTTGAAGATTACTTCCTGGTTATCTTCCTTAGAAACAAATCTTTCCGGTCTTAAGGGAATTCCTTCAGATTTGATGTAGTTGTATCTTTCCTCGCCATTAGCATCCTGTAAATACATGCTTTTATTTAATTGTACCCAATTGCCTTTTACGGGGCTGGTATGTTTGAAAGATACAATTGTGGCATTGCTATTGGTTTCAATTGCAGTGATAACGGTTGTAGGATCTTCAGCGCTATCTACCGAAGGAAATTTGATAGATTGAGCAAATAATGTAGAGGATAGCATTAGAAATGCCGATAACATTTTGATTGATTTCATAATTTTGGGATGTGAGATAGGGTTAATATGGGTTGATTTGCGTTTAGATAATGTATTTATCGGGTAATAGATGTTTTGCAGGAGATATGGTAATCGCTAAGCTTTTTTACCGGATGATTGCCCAGCTCTACGGCTAAGTATAAATTATTGCAGCAAGGCACATTTGTGGGCAGAGAGGCGCTCATGGTATTTGGTTAAGGTGTATATCAGTTACTCCAGATGAGCTAAATAAAATAGATAACTATCTGTAGGATATTGATTTTTAACAGGCTTAATATACAGAAAATATTCCTTAGATAATGGTCTGCATATTTTTGTAAACATTTGGATTACTTGCACGTTGTATTAAAAAATCTTAATTGACATGATGAAGAATACATTCAAAATTTTGCCTGCCCTTTTATTGTTCTCCGCTAGCTTACATGCCAGCCCACCCAATCGTTTTGATGAGGAAGTGGTTATGAGCACAACTTTATTTGATCATAAGCCTGTGGTACAGGTTTCACTCCCCAAAACTGCTCTGGCCTTTATTCAAAAACATTTTGGAAAGACCGCAGTAAGGGAAGTTAAAGCAAAAAAATCGCCAACACCACAAGGTACTTTTTATGAGGTAAAACTGGCAGATGATACGGAAATCGATTTTGGCAAGGCCGGAAATTGGATTGAGGCAAAGGCGGAAGAGCCCAATAAATTACCAACCTCGTTTTTTCCAGGGGCGATACAGGCTTATCTGAAAAAGAAATTTTCGGGCATTGGGGTAGAAAGCATTGATAAAAGTGCTGCTGGCTACAAATTGGAGCTAACTAACGACACCAAATTGTACTTTAATGCAAATGGAGGGTTCTTGAGGAAGAAAAAATAATCAGCTCAGCATTTTTGTGTTTTATGCTGATTGGTTTTCAAACTTATAGATTTTTGGATCAAGAAAGGTTAACCTAATCTTTATCAGATTCAGCAACCTTTCTTGTTTATTGTATTAAAGATTCAGTGCCCTGGCCTCTACGATCACAAAGTACCCTGTGCGATCCTTTATCAGCCATTTTCCATTTTGGCGGACATAAGTGTCATCATACTTTACACTATAGTCTGTAATGTTGTGTTTTCCTTCCGATTCTCTGATCATTTTAATCTGAGAAAATGAAGTGCCCGTTGCCGTGTTCTCCGCTATAGTTACTACGTGTTGCCCATTCAGGGTGAAATAGGTTTTTACCTGTGAAGCGTGCCCGTTAAATTCCTTTTCCAGATTTTCTGTTCCGGCAATATTCGCGACCAAGGAGCCGTTCATGTAAACTTGGTAAGTTGCATCGGGCGTAAATAAAGCCATTTGCTCAGAAATTCTCTTGTCATCTCCTAAGGAAGCATAAGCATCTGTCAGGCTCCTTAATTCGTCTTTTGTTATTAAATTTTCTAGTGTCATGATTTTTTTGATTATGTAAAATTGTTTTTTGCATGTGGTTAATGATATCGCATTAGCATGGTAATGTTATCCAAATGATGATGGATCTATCTGATAGATATCGAATAACTGGTAGGTTTTGAGATTTTTGCTTTTCAACTTCAAATAAGTATCTACAACAGAGAAATCTACACCAATAGGGTTAAGATGCAGCCCTTTCTGTATCGCAACCTGGCTAATTAGTCCAATGGCCAGGCTGGTAATTCTGTCGACCCATTCTTTAAGTTTTTCTTTGCTTTCATGCTGTTTTCTGTGTTTTTCCAGGTACTCAAGCCTTTGCTCTGATGAAAGATTACCGTATTCTTTAGCTCCCCGCGCATAATCTACCAGATGCTCTTCGAGGAAGTCAGTACGTTGAAGAATGAGCAGGCCAGAAGAAGCATAAAATTGAGGAAGTTGCTCCATGCCTCGCAGGTTATTGCGTTCTACACGGACCATGGTAAATGGCCAGGTACCTGTAGAGGGCATTAATGGATAAATTTCCAATATTAAAGAATCTATAATTTGATCAAGTTTCATACTGTTATGTTTATAGTATAAATTTTGCACACTCTTATGCTGTGGATTAAGCTTTTTGTTATTGCCAAAATTAGCGTATATTCGCTTACATTTTATTAGTAGTTACCTAAAAGTTAGTGAATAACCAATTGATTATATTGAAATATGAAAGAAGAAATTGCAGAGTCCAATAAAGAATTTACAGCTGAATGTACTAAGGTACTGATGGCTGTTAGCGATGCGCTATATGCCATCGGAGGTAAATGGAAGCTAATGATTATCATTGCCATGGCCAGGGGAAATAACAGATTTACTGAACTTCAGAAGCAGGTAACCGGAATATCGGCAAGGGTTTTATCCAGCGAATTAAAAGAACTTGAGCTCAATGGTTTTATCATCAAAAAAGTATCAGTAGGGTATCCGGTCATGATAGAATATCAGCTGTTACCTTACAGCCATACGCTGGAAGAAGTGGTGGGAGCGATGACCCGTTGGGGCATGCAGCATCGGGAAAAAATTAAAAGTGAAAGGTCTGGTAGTAAAGTGGGAGCGGAAACTTCGTTAAAGAAGTGATACCTGGCATTGACAGGGAAAGCTCATTTGTTTTGAATTTCTTAACTTTGTGAAATGGCAAAGATCGAACGTCCGGTATCAGAATTCAACAGTGAGTTAAAATTGAAAGGCTTTAATGTATGGCAGCTTGAAGCAGATAGCCATGCAACACGCATTTATAATCGTAAAGATTTTTATAAAATCTGCCTTACTACAGGCAAAAGCATTATTCATTATGCCGACCGGAGTTTTGAACATGAAGGGACCATTTTATTTTTTGGTAACCCCCATATCCCTTATTCCTGGGAAACACTTTCTACTACCTATGTAGGATATACTGTGCTCTTTTCTGAAGATTTTTTTAGCAGTTTGGGGCGTAGTGAGAGCCTGCAACATTCTCCACTTTTCAAAATTGGAGGTACGCCTATCGTGAGCCTTGATGAAAAACAAAGAGATTTACTGAACACCATGTTCCTTAAAATGATTGAGGAGCAAAAGAGTGACTATGCATACAAGGACGACCTCATAAGGAATTACATCAATCTGATTATCCATGAAGCGCTCAAAATACAACCATCGGTCAGTTTCGATCAGCACAAAAATGCAGCAGGTCGACTTACTTCCGTATTTCTGGAGTTGTTAGAAAGACAATTCCCTGTAGAAACAATAGATAGGCCCCTCAAATTTAAAACAGCTCAGGATTATGCCCTTTCACTAAATGTACATGCAAACTATCTCAACCGGGCAGTGAAGGAAATTACAGGTAAACCCACTACGGCACATATCACAGAACGTATTGTTAATGAAGCGAAGGCACTTCTTCAACATACCGATTGGAATGTGGCCGACATTGCTTACGCATTAGGGTTCGAATATCCTACCTACTTTAACAACTTCTTTAAAAAAGTAACTGGAACCAATCCTACTTCCTTTCGCGAGTTGCTGGTTTGAAATTCTTAATCATCGGTTTGATAATCTTTAGCGCCCGAGCAAATGGGGCGGGTATCTTTGTACTTTCTATTATTGATGAAAGCATTAGATATGAAACCATACAACAGGATAGCTGAGTTAAAGAGGATAGCATACGCGGGATGCCTGGGGGTAATAGGGATTATCAGTACAGAATTCGGTATAATTGGTGTACTGCCCCAGGTTGCTTCACATTATCATATTGCAATTGAGCAGGCCGGATTATTACTAAGTGCCTTTGCATTAACTATTTTCTTACTGGGGCCTTTCGTTGTCCTTTTTACATCGGGTATCAATAAGAAAAAGATGATGATGGTTGCCATATCACTTTTCCTGGTGTCGAATATTGTTTCCGCATTCGGGCCACCATTTTGGTTGTTGCTGGTCTTCAGGGTGCTGCCAGCCATTTTGCAGCCAGTATTCTTTTCAGCAGCAATGGGCGCAGTCATTAGTCAGTCAACAAAAGCTGAACAGCATAAGTTAATGGGAATTGTAATTGGTGGTATTGCTATAGCGCAGGTAACCATCATTCCATTAACAACATATATGTCTAGTTTATACGGCTGGCAAACGAGTTTTATGGTGCAGGGCTTGATTAGCCTTATAGCTGTTGCGGGCATCATGGCATTTATACCTGATATGCCTGTTACCGAGACACCAACTTATGGAAGTCAATTAAGCATATTGAAAAAACCTCGTTTTATCATCAGTGTGGCCATGAACGTATTTCTAATTTCAGCATGGTTTTCATCGTATAGCTATTTCGCAGATTATCTGGGTAAAGCAAAAATGATGACGGGGGAACAGATTAGCTATATGTTATTCCTTTTTGGTATAGCAGGCCTATTTGCCAATTGGTTGGCAGGTCGTTTATTGTCTAAAAACATTCCGCTTACCACAGCCTTTTTCCTGTTGGGTACCATGGTGCTTCCTATTATCCTGCAATTTTCCGGTGATAACTTTCTTATTCAAATTCTGGTGATCGCTTTTTGGGGGATAATGTACGGTCCTGCTTTTCTAACTGCCATTTCTTATATGATAGACGCCGCACCCGAAGCACCGGAGTTTGCCAACAGCTTACAATCATCGTTTGGTAATCTTGGCGTTTCTATTGGAACTGCAGTTGGAGGGTGGTTTATTGCAAATAGGGGTATTAATGATTTACCATGGCTGGGGGCAGTTTTTGGTGTATTGGCATTGCTGATGATCTTTTTCAGAGTGGTTTTGGATAAAAGGCTGGCCAAAGAAAATCACCAAAATTCAATTGAAAATGCCAATATGTCGAGTTATGCTAATGCTCAATAATTGAAAAGTAAGCGATAAAAAAACAATAAAAATAAGATAGGATGAAAATAATTAACCTTTTATTAATCGCATTCCTTTTAATAGGTGGAAATGCGATAGCACAATCTAAAAAAGTAATAAAAATGAAAAATAACATAGAAAATGGACATTATACTTTTGAACTAAGCGACGAGGTTACTCGTCAAAAGGTCACTTTTAAGAATCGTTACGGAATTACCCTGGCTGGCGATTTATATCTTCCTAAAAAACGTGGAAATGAAACCTTACCCGCATTGGCGATAAGCGGTCCTTTTGGGGCAGTTAAAGAGCAATCTTCTGGCTTATACGCCAACACAATGGCCAAACGTGGCTTTGCTGTAGTTGCATTTGATCCCGCTTATACTGGTGAAAGTGAGGGTGAACCCCGTAATGTGGCTTCTCCAGACATTAATACCGAAGACTTCAGTGCGGCTGTTGACTTTCTGGGATTGCAGCCATTTGTTGATAGAAATAAAATAGGACTCATTGGGATTTGTGGTTTTGGAGGTATGGCTTTGAATGCTACAGCTGTTGATAAGCGTGTTAAGGCAGTGGCTACTACAAGCATGTACGATATGACCAGAGTGATGTCGAAGGGGTATAATGATAAAATGACGTTGGGGGAACGCTCTAAAATGCTTGAAGCAATGAGTGAACAGCGTTGGGTTGACGCAGAGCAGGGGAAACCTGCCGATGGCCTTAGGAATTTACCTGAAAAATTAAAAGGAGATGAGCCACAGTTCGTTGTTGATTATTATAATTACTATCGTACTCCACGAGGTTTTCATCCCAATTCTGTTAATTCGAATGGAGCCTGGCTAGTTACCAATCCACTTTCTTTTATGAACATGCCCTTGTTAACTTATATTGGAGAAATATCTCCCCGTCCGATACTTTTAATTGCAGGAGCAAATGCCCATTCCCGTTATTTTAGTGAAGACGCTTACAAGATGGCGGCAGAACCAAAAGAGCTTTATATTATTCCAGATGCAGTACATGTTGATTTGTATGATCAAACAGATGTCATCCCATTTGATCAGTTAGAAAACTTTTTTAAACAAAACCTAAAGTAATATTTTAGCTGTGAGATTCCTGAATTAATAGTGTAGGTTACATTTTAAATACTAACATTAAAGAAAACAACAATGAATACAACAGAAATTTTTCCAAAAGGACAACCACTGCCAAATGAATGGTTTGTAGGGAATGCGTTTTTAACGCTTTTAGTTTCAAAAGATAAAAATAATGACTTTTCTGCAGGCAGTGTAACCTTTGAGCCCGGTGCCCGTACCAACTGGCATACGCACCCGAAAGGACAGGTTTTATTGGTTATTGAGGGCAATGGATTTTATCAGGAGAAAGGTAAACCCGTTCAGGCGATTAAAAAGGGAGATGTGGTGAACATCCCTGAAGATGTTGAACACTGGCATGGGGCAAACTCAATAAGCAGCATGGTACATGTGGCCATTACAAACTACAAAGATGATGTTCAGGTTACCTGGTTAGCACCAGTAACGGAAGAAGAGTATCCTAAAGAACTTTAATTTTTACTTGCAGAAGCGGATCTCACCTAGTTGCTTAGTCACGATAAGAATTTGATTTAATATTTCAGTATCAGTTGTAACTTTGTGATAAAACCATTCCCTTATTTCGATGAATTTAGCAGCATTTAAAAATTCTTTAAAAATGGATGCCCCGGGTGATCAGCTTTCTGCACCTTTAATCGCCTTGTGGTATGATGCAAAAGGTGATTGGAATGCTGCGCACAGCCGGGTTGACCACTTAAGTGATCGGGTTTCTGCGCGGATACATGCTTACCTGCATCGAAAAGAAGGGGATATCTGGAATGCTGATTACTGGTATCGAAGAGCTGGAGAAAGTCGCCCGCAAATCTCGTTAGAGGAGGAATGGGAAGAATTGGTATTGCGGTATCTTTAGTTTAAATAAGATGAACGATCCAGGTGCTTCACCAGTTGTACTGATCAACAGCAAAGCCCGTATCAATGAAATACAAAATCAGTTTCTGTTTAGCGTTCATGCCAGGCTTATCTGCTTATCTCTAATTGATATTGCCACTCTTTTATGCGCATAGGATGTGTGGCAAGCTCTTCAGCCGTAAGCGTATCAACAATTTCCTGTAACTTGAAATCTATGGTGTCTGTTGCGAGTGTGCTCATGTGCATAAAATGGGTTTGGTCGTCATCCAATAAATATTCGAGTAGTTCCCATACCGCACATGAGGCATTTATGGCATAACTGGTAGAAAAATCACCGAACTCTTCAGTGTCTGGAATAACCAGATCAAGTTCATCCATCAATTGATTTACCTTGTCTTCATCAATTTCAGTATCGGTTGCAGACTTTACATATTCCAACGATCGGATTAGAACCTCCGCATCACCCCAATTATATTCCTGAAAGAAAGTAATATAATCTGGCAGCAGACGGTTACAGAGGTCGAGCCCGAAGGCCAGCCTTTGTGATCTGCTAAGAGAGGCTATCTGACTGGCCAGCTGAGTGGAAAATGCAATTGAATCCATAGAGAAAAAAGATAATGTGGGAAGCACCTAAGTTAAGCAAAACCCGCTATTGTGACAAAAAAAGGCCCGCATCCCTGCGAGCCTAAACCAAACAAACTAACATTATTTTGCTGTTCTTCTTGTGGAAGAATATGCTTTTACTTTTTTATTATTTCCGGAAATAATTCGGGAACTGAATAATAGATGGATTTACATTCAAAGCATTTTTCAACTTCCTCCTTAGTTAAGGATTTTCCTTTTGTAAGTTTTTGAAGGACAAAGGTGATGGCTACGATAGCGATTAACATGCCTAGAATATCTTTAATGTTATTTTCCATTCCAACTATCTGAGGGTATTAAAAATGCGGTACTTTCCTGGATTATTATGCTATTAAGAAATATTAAATGATCTCCTGCAAGCTGCTGTTTAACTTTGCTTAACCGCTTTTTGTTTATGAAGGAGAGCTTGAACATGAGTTTATGATGGAGCGTTTAATTGTCTTAACGACATAAATATAGCAATATACACTTATGTCTCAGTGAAAATATTCGAGTGTATTATTATTTTTACATTTATGTAGTCGTGTGCACTTTTTGCGATAGCCAGAGTATACTAATTCGGTCTCAATTAAATAAGGTTTCTATATATTCATAGAACTGAATAGTCTCATTCCTCTATCGCCATAATCCCTTGCTGTTTGAGTTTTTCAATTCCTTCTTTCATAGCCCTGATCTGTTCAGACGAATGGCTTTGCCATACCGTAACTTCTCCAATTACTTTAAATGGATGCACCGACCTGTACGACATGGTGGGGTTGCCTGGGAATTTTTTATCGGTTACATTGGGGTCATCTTCCAGCAAGCCTGTTGCTTCTACCAGGTATATTCTTTCCCGGCCCTCTCCCGAGGCCAGTTCGGCACCCCATATTGCGGCACTTAGTGTAGCAGAAAGGTAAATGTGTTTGAGTTTCCTATCAACAAAATTTGACTGATAGCCCGTTTGGATCAAATCTCCGATTTTTAAATCGGCTTTGGTTCCATGGAAAAAGGTCTGAGAAAAAGGTTTTGGTACGAATGATTCGGTGCTGTTTCCGGTATCGGTTGTTTTCATAGCATGATTATTTTGAATTAAAACGGTTCTTTGAAGCCTTAAATATTTAAAAATAAAAAAAAATAAAGGGAAGCCCTTGTTGCGATTATGAGGTCACTAAACCTATTGTTTTACCATATCAAGCATGGAAATAGGATTCATCAACTTAATCAACATTTCATAAGTAACTTTACGTTTATAATCTTTTGATTAATTTGCATCCATGTTGAGAAAATTAATAGCTTTTTAAATATGAGTGATGGTGCAGTAAACCAAGACCGCTTCAGTGCCCTTGTAGCGGCAACTTCGGATGTGGTTTATCGGCTTAGCCCAGATTGGGAAGTGATGTATGAGCTGGATGGCAGGGGCTTTTTGAAGAGCACTTCTGAACCCATTATAGGTTGGCGGAAAATTAATGTCCATCCAGATGATCTGGAAATGGTAAATGCTGCAATAGCCAAAGCGATTGAAAATCAGACGATGTTTGACCTGGAGCATAGGGTTCTGCGCGCAGATGGGAGTGCAGGCTGGACAGTTTCGAGGGCTGTGCCAATACTGGATGCAGAAGGGAATATTTTAGAGTGGTTTGGTGCAGCCAGCGATATTACACTAAGAAAGCAGGCAGAAATTGAATTGCAGCGGGCAAAAGAGCAAGCCGAACAGCAACAACGGCTTTATGAAACGGTAACCTCCAATACGCCCGATCTTATTTATGTATTTGGATTAGACTACCGGTTTACCTACGCCAATAAAGCCCTGCTCGAGATGTGGGGGAAAAGTTTTGAAGATTCTGTTGGAAAGAGCCTGCTTGAGAATGGATATGAACCCTGGCATGCCGAAATGCACGAGCGGGAGATAGACCAGATTATCGCAACTGGTGAAGCTATCCGTGGAGAAGTAGATTTTCCTCATGCGGTTTTAGGACCAAGAACGTATGATTATATTTTAACTCCTGTTTTTGATGCCAGCGGCGAGGTGGTAGCAGTTTCAGGTGTTACCAGGGATGTAACCGAACAGGTAAATGCCCGGAAGGCTATTGAGCAAAGTGAACAACATTTTCGAAAACTCGCAGATCTGGTACCCGCCAAAATATCAAATGCATTACCCAACGGAGAGGTAACCTTTTTTAATAAACATTGGCTTGATTTTTCCGGATTGAGTTTTGAAGAACTCCGGGATTTTGGCTACCATCAAATGATGCATCCAGATGAAATCCCTGCATTTCAGGAAGGTCTGGCTTTGGCTGCTCAAAATGGCGTTCCTCATATTTCCGAGATGCGTTTTCGGGATACCACGGGAAATTATATCTGGCATCTGAATATTGCATCGCCGATTTTAGATGAGCAGGGAAACATCACCATGTGGGTGGGTTCAACTACCGATATTCAGGCCATAAAACAAGAAGAACAGCGCAAGAGTGATTTTGTGAGTATGTTGAGCCATGAACTCAAAACCCCGGTTACGGCCATAAAAGGCCATGTGCAACTGGCATTAAGGTTATTATCAAGAGAAGAACTGACTCCATTTTTGGAGAAGCTGAATTCATCGTTATCTCGAATAGATGTTTTGTTAATACAATTAACGGGTCTAATTGGTGATATGCTCGATCTTAGCCGAATAGATGCGGGTAGGATGGACCTGAAAATGGATCGTTTCAATATAGATGATCTGGTAAATGAAGTGGTGCAGGATTTCCGTTTGAGTCATCAGCAACATTTCTTTCAGCTGGAATTAGGTGCCGGAACAGCTATCACTGCTGATAGAGACAGGATTAGTCAGGTGTTGATTAATTTACTGGCCAATGCAGTAAAATACTCGCCTAAAAGTAATGTGGTTGATATTGCCGTATCGGCAATAGGAGATGAGGTGTTAATTGCAGTAAAGGATTATGGGATTGGGATTGAAGAAAAAAATCAGAAAAAGATTTTTGAACGTTTTTACAGGGTTGAGGGGCAGAATGAGCAATATTTTAGCGGCTTCGGAATCGGATTGTTTTTAGTTCACAATATCGTAAGCCGCCATGGGGGAAGGATTACACTGGAAAGCGAAAGAGATAAAGGTTCAGTTTTTACCGTGCATCTTCCCATTTTACAGAGTTAAAACACAAATAAGCTCTTAAGAGAAAATGGAAAAAACTATTTCTCTACTGGTCGGTGTCCGCACCAATGCTGTTAACTTAAGCTAAATGCTGTCAGTTTGAGCTTTCCGATGTGAAATCGGGACAAGTAGTCGAAGACCTTCTTAATAAGTCGAAAACTAAAATGGATTACCATTCGACAGGCTCAGGATTGACAATCCATTTTAGTTTTCTCCTTAAGTTAATAGCATTAGTTTCCCCACCTAACCGTCTTTATCTACTGGTTGGTGTCCGCACTTACCAGTCCTCCTACTACCATTTACAAACTTCTCTATTTCGGCTGGTGGGCACAACACCAATGTTATTAAGGTAAGCTAAATAATGTCATTGTTAGCCTGTCGAAGGATCAAATTATGTAGTTTTAGTGCGTTTCGACAGGCTCAACGTGACAGAATTTATCTACTGGTTGCTGTCCGCACCTACCAGTCCTCCTACTATCATTTACAAACTTCTCTATTTCGACAGGTTCAACGTGACAGAATTAAATGGAATTTATAAGGCAGCCTCGTTCCTTAACCACACTGTTTAAAATATGCTTTTAAAGCTTAGAAACGATGTTGAAAATAGTCGTTTTCCACCGTTCCATCGGCATACATTTTAAGTATGGCATAACCTGGCGGAGTTTCCAGGTAATAGCCTGGCCCTGCCGATTCTGCATCGCCTTTTCCCCACCAGAACCCACTCATGGCTCCGTTACAGCAATAGCGTACACCGTTATAGCAAGTGTTGTCTGAGAGGTGATTATGTCCACTCAGGCAGATCTTTACCTTATCCTGATGTTTGTAGAAAAGGTCTTTCAGTTTTTTACAATCAGAATGCCCTCCGCCTACTAATACCTGTGTCGTACCCAGAATAGGATAGTGTGACATCAGCAGGGTAGGTGTACCCGGTTTTAAATGCTTCAGTTCTTGTTCCAGCCAGTTATACTGCTGCTCATCCAGAGAGATTTTACTGTTATTCCCATCCAGAATAATGAAATGCCAGCCTGCTTTTGAAAAGCTGTAGTAGCGTCCGGGTATTTTAAGTCGCTTAACTACATACTCCTTACCATACATCTCATCTTCCTTGGTTGGTGCTTTCCACCAAGTATCATGATTACCTATACAACTTTTTATCTCATATCGTTCTATTGCCTTAATGCATTCATCCCAAATTGCCCATTGTGCAGTTACCTGCTCTCGAACTACATTGTCATAAGAAGCATCATTAATAGAATCTCCACCGTTAAGGAAAAAGTCTGGCCGGTGCTTTTGGATAATATGATTCAGGCATTTTTTAAATCTTTCGGGGGCATCATCGCCTTCGCGGATATGTACATCGGTAATATGGGCAACTGTAAGTACAGGTTTTCTGGCGGCTGTTTTATCTTTATCAGTTGAAGCGAGCGCGGGTAATCCTCCGGTAAGTGCAGCACCTGCCGACAAGCCCATCGCTTTTAATAGTGATCTCCTTTTCATATCTTATAATTACCAGCCAAATATTTGTTTAAGATTCGGATTAAGTACCACCTGCTGCTGAGGGATAGGGCGATAGTAGAATTTCGGCTCCTCAAAATTGCGCGTTACATTCTCCGTTACAATATTGCCTCCGCTATTGCCATTTTTAAGGTAAACCGTTGCATCGCTACCAATTGTTCCGGAACGGTAATAGATGAGTTTTACCCCCAATGAATTTTTTTCCTTTTGGTCCTCTCCAGGGATGGTTGCCGTTCTGTCAATTAAGATAATATCATCAACACCATCGCCACTTAGATCATATTTGCCTAGTCCTGCAAAATAGATCCCCTCAGGGCTTTTAGTCAATAGTTTACCCACTTTCCAGCGCATCAGGTCATCAAACCTCATGTTTTCAAAGGCAAATTCTACCCGTCGCTCTCTTCTTATTTCTAGTATTACCCCCAGGTTAGCGGTTACATTCGGGTACTGAACTTGTAATACCGGATCAGGAGCTGCATTTGCTGTGGCTAAATTAAGATCGGGTATTCCTGCTCTTCTTCTCAACAGATTAACACTCTGGTCTAATTGTGCTTGTGTTAAGGTTCCAAGTTCTGCTAAAGCTTCAGCGTAAGTAAGCAATACCTCGGCATAACGGTACACGGGAAAATCTACGCCGTTTAATATGGCGTTATCGCTACTGTTTACATAACCCTTTAATTGATGATAGCCGGTGAAATTTTTGTTTAAACGCTGAATGTAAGGTGTTGCATCTGGTACCCTGATCCACCCTGGGTACACCATTGTTTGAGATAGGCGTGGATCGCGATTTTGAAACTCTTGAACAAAACCCAGCTGATTATAATTGGGTAGGCTCGTAAAACGGCTTCCGTCTTTCATCAGGTAAGTTTGAATCAAATCTCTTGCCGGGGCCTGCTCATAATCTCCAAACACAGTTGAGTTTACATTCTGGCTCTTTCCTTTTGCCAGATCAAAGATATTGACCATAATAACCTCACTGATGCCTGTTAAATCCTGACTGGAGAACAAAGTAGCATAATCCTGGTCAGGTTTTCCGGTATTGTAGATATTAAATTTTTTAGCGTTGATGATCTCTCCTGAAATTCTGGCTGCAGTTTCTAAAAACGTATTGGCCGAAGCGCTTAGGTTGAGCTCATTGTGGTATTTGCGGAATGTGCCTTCATACAGCGCTGCCCTTGCATAAAGTGTGGCTACCGCCCATTTTCCTGGGGTACCTACAGGAACGGTTTCCCTCACGTTTTTATAGGCGAAATCCAGATCGGCCATGATACTATCTGCTATCAGTGTTCTGGGGTCACGTGGTTTATAAAGATCTTCATCTGTTGGTTCGAGTGTGGCCGAATACCAGGGAACGTCAGAAAAACGCTTCATTTTATCGAGATAGAATTCAGCACGGTAATACCTGGCTAAACCTGCATAATGGTTTTTTATAACGGGAGTAACTTGAGCCTTTCCATAATTTTCGAGAAAATAATTGATGTTCCTAAGTCGTGTCCAGCTCCAGCCGGTGGTAATATTCTGGGCATTGGCACTACCCGTCATGATGTTTTTAACCTCTACAGCTGCCGTAGTTGCCACATTATCTGTACTTTGGTCGTTCAGATATGTGCCCCGATCGGGCTGTTGCAGCAAACCGTTTATGTATAAAGATAAATCACTTTCTGTATTAAAGAATAGATTCGGAGAAATTGAAGTCTGGGGAAAACGGTCGAGTTCACCCTTTTTACAGCCTGCGAATAATCCCAACACTGCAATAAATATGATGTATGTGTACTTTTTCATTTGAATAGGATAAATTGGTCGCTAATATTAGAAATCGAGGTTTATACCGAAAGCATATCTTCTTTGATAGGGATACGCCCAGGCACTTGGGCCTTGGTTTACGGCTTCCGGATCTATGTATTTTTTGATGGATGAAAATTCGTATAGGTTCTCTCCGGTTACGAATACCCGTAATCGCGATACATTAAATTTCTTAGTCCATTTGCCAGGGAAAGTATATCCCAGAGATACGTTTTTAATCCTTAAGTAGGCACCATTTAAGAGGTATTTCGTTTGTGGGATATCAAGACCAGCGCCATAATTGGCATCTGCCAGCCATGATTGTAATACGGGATATTCTGAATCGGTATTCGCATCGGCCAAACCTGCTGCAATATAAGAAGCCGAATGCTTGGCCCTTTGTGCCGGTGAATCTGCAGCGCCGCGATAGAAATCGAGATTCCATGGATAAACATTGGCATAAGGCTGTTGGTAAGGGCCCCAGAAAAGGTAGTGATGTGGATAGAAATCCCTTTTCAGTACACCTTGTAAAAACACAGCAAGATCAAAGCCTGCCCAGTCCATGTTTAGGTTTGCGCCTATGGTGTAACGATCTAAGCTATTGCCGATTACTTTCAGGTCCTTTGCATTATTTGAACTCAATCCACGTTCAATTTTTCCGTTTCCATCCAGGTCTTTGTATTTAGGCCAGCCCTCAACAATGGAAAGTGCTCCCCATGGAATAATTGCAGATTGATCTAAAGCGTCAATTTCTGCTTTGCTGCGGAAAACGCCATCGTTTTCCAGTCCCCATATCTCCCCAATATCCTGACCTACGCGGTATCCAGAGAACAGGTTCTGATCGTTTTTAAATTTGGTGATTTTGGCTCTGGAATCGGCAAGAAATAATTTCGCATCAAAACTGAAAGGTTTTGAACCCAGGTTAAATCTATCTCTGTAGGTTACAGATAGTTCCCATCCCTTGGTGCGAAGGTCGGCAGCATTCTGGCGTGGAACCCCTGTACCCAATACCGCAGGTAATTCCTGCCCGGCAGTTAACATTCCTTTAGTATCACGGATGTAATAGTCGAAGGTGAAAGAAAGTTTATCATTTAACAAGCCTAAATCTGCCCCCATGTTCAAGGTAGATACCCTTTCCCAGGTGTAAGTTTGTGGATCTACGTTAAGTCCGGGTGCACCGTTTATAACCAGGTTTTGTCCTGCACCACCAATCAGATAACCGGAAGTTCCGGTAGCCAGCGATTGGATATAACCAAAATTGGCTGTGTTATCGTTTCCTAGAGCCCCCTGATTACCTAGATCGCCATAAGAGGTACGCAACTTGAAGGTAGATACAGCAGGAGAAAGCGATTTAAAGAAATCTTCGTTACTCACTATCCAGGCAAGCGAGGCCGATGGGAATAAGCCCCAGCGTCTGTTTACCGGGAAGCGTGAAGAACCATCGTATCTACCGGTAGCTTCTAAAATATACCTGTTTTTATAGGTGTAGTTTAAGCGTGAGAATACACTATTGGTCGCATATGCCGAATAAGCTGCTCCCACGGTTCCGGTGCCACTGGTTAGCGAAAGGTAAGGCAGTGATGAAGAAATCAGCACATCACGGTAAGCATCTACGGTAGAATAATCGTAATCTTCACTATTAAAACCAACCATGGCGCTCATAAAGTGATCACCAATCGTTTTTTTATAGGTGGCATAAACGTTAAAGGTATTATTGTAGAGATAGCTGTTGTTTTCAGTTACAGAGCCAGTACCACCTTCTTCACGGATATCGTTGGGTCCGTAACCAATTTTATATTTTTTACTATCGTTGTGTACCTTCCAAAGCTCACGTTTAAAAGAAGCGTCGGCATTCACTTGCAAATCTCCGTTTAAAAATAGGGCAGTAGCACTGGTAATATTCTGGAAACCGAACATATTTCCCAGGTTATTTCCTCCGTCAACAAGTTTGGCTGCCAGCTTTCCGGCTGCGGTATTGGCCCAGGTACCATCAGGATTTTTAGCCACATCTGTAGGCATCAGGTAATACAGGTCGGTAATGTTTCCATTAGGAACGGCACGTTTGGTTTGGTAAATATTCAGGTTGTTATCTATCTTAAGCCAGGAAAGCGGAGAAAAACCAACTTTTGATCTCAACCCATAACGGTCCCAATAATCGGCTGTCAATTTGTTTAATCCATTGTCTCGGGCATAATCTGCCGATAGATAATAGGTTAGTGGCTTATTATTCACAGTTGCACCCCCAGAAAATGATAGGGTATGGCTTTTAGAGATACTGGAATTATTAAAGAAGTAATTATACCAGTCGTTGCTTCCCATATAAGCCCATTTAGTGGGATCGGTGGGGTTTAAACGGGTGTCTTCAATAGCCGGATTATCCGACCTTTCTTTCGCCCAGCGATAATATTCATCAGAATAATTCACATAATCCCAGGGCGTATTATCGGTAGAGGTTTCTAATACCCTCGAAAAAATGTAAGGGTCGGTAACGGGCTTTGGCAGTAGGGTTGGTTTAGACCAGGAGTAAAAGCTGTTGTAGCTGATTACATTATTTCCTGCTACACCCTGTTTGGTGGTAATCAAAATTACGCCAAATGCTGCTCTGGCACCATAAATTGCTGCGGAGGCTGCATCTCTCAATACTGTAAATGAGGTAATGTCTGACGGTGTAAGGCGTAGCATATCATCGTTGCTGGTAGCCGGAATACCATCAATAACGATAAGCGGAGAGCCCCCATTAATAGAAGTATAGCCCCTGATGTTGATGTTTGGAACACTCCCTGGTGCACCGCCGGCATATGTGATATTTAGCCCCGGACTAGCCCCCTGAAGCCCCTGCATTACATTGCTTACGGGTCTTGATTCGAGCTGCTTACCCGAGATCTGATCAATGGCTCCTGCTACGTTGATCTTTTTCTTGGTACCGAAGCCCACTACCATAACTTCGTCCAGGTTGGCGTAATCTGCCTCCAGGACAACGTTAATGGTGTTTCGGCCTCCAACCTGGATTTCCTTTTGTTTGTATCCAATGTAAGAGAATATCAATATGGCATCCGCTTTCAGGTTACTTAAAGTGTATTCCCCATTGCCGTTAGTAGCTATGTGCAGGTTTGTTCCCTTTACACTGATGTTTACTGCGGGTAAGGTTTCTTTAGTCTTCGCATCAGACACCACGCCCTTAACGGCTATGCCTTGTGCAAAGCTGCTGGCAGAGATGAACAGGGTAAAGAACATCCAAAGTAGCTTTTTTTTCATTTGCTTATTGTTTAGTTGTTTGATTTAGAATATGCTATATGTATTTCAGCGGCCGCTAAATTGAGTATATCATATTAAGGGGAAGTTAATCTTTGATTAAAAGATTAATTGAACGTTCATTCAATTTATTATCGAAAATAAGTTGTGAAATTTCTGCAGATTTGACTAGTTTGCGCAATCAAAATTAACAGCAGGATGGGACGCAAGAGTTTAAAAGAGGCCAGACAACTGGAGATTATCCAGGTATTTTATAAGGTGGCAAAAAAAGAAGGGTACGAAAACACTTCCATCGCCAAGATTGCGAAGGTAATGGATATTAACCCCAGCCTGATTATACATTATTTTGAGACTAAGGAAGACCTGACTTACGCGCTTATTGATCATATTCTGGAGCGATACCTATTGATCTATACCATTAAGCATAAGGGGCAGGCTACTATAACAGATCTTCAACGTACCATTGAGATGCTTTTTTCCAAAAAGTGGAACCTGCTTTTTGATGATGGACTTTTTTATACCTTTTATGCCCTGGCCTTCAGAGAGAAAAAGATTAAGCAGAAGTATAAGGTCATTTTGGATGCTCTGCGTACCGGACTTTCCACTATGATAGATCAGTGCAATGCACAATCACTCACAAAAATAAGTGATCCTCAGGCCGTAGCAGATTTTATATTTGTTTTGGTAGATGGAGCGTATTTTTATCTCTCTATGGAAAGTGATAAAAAGGCTTACAACGAACGATTGGAGGCTTATAAGCAGCGGGCTTATGATGCTTTATCCATTCCTCCCCTCAGATCCGATCTGCTTGCGGCTGAACTGCCTGCTGAGTGCGAATAATCCTATAGACATCCAAAGGATATTGGCTACAGCATTGGGTAGGTCCTGGGTATTGAAGGCTGTTACCGCCAGGCATAAACCACCAGTAATGTTGAGTAACTGAAAAGACAGGGAGTCGGCACGGATGATCTTTAAACTCAGTAATAGATAACCCAGTGTGCAGAATAATACACCAGACCAGCCTACAAAGGGCATTAATAGGTTTATCATGTCGTAATTACTTTGATGAATAATCGCTCGAATATACCCTTTTATGTATTCCCTCCGAAGGTTAACTCTATGTTAAGGTGAGATTTAACCTTGATATAATGATAATTTAATATTAAATTTATCATTAGTTAGCTTTGCAGCATGAAATTTCCTCTCTACCTGTATTATGAATTACTAGTTAGAATAGCCGAGTTCAGGCCTGATGTGGGAGAGTACCTCTCCGTATTTGCAGCAGATTCGCACGTATTGCTTACTACCAATACAGGCTATTTAGAGATTCCTACAACCATTCTTTACCGGCAATTTAACGATCCGGATACCATATCTATCCATGAAATTAAGCAGCTTAGCAGGGAATTCAGGTCCAATAACTTATCTCAGAGCAAAGCAGGTTAATTTTGTTGTCCTATTCAAATATTATGGCCAGGATAAGGGAGAGGTTCCTATGCCTGCCGTTATGTTGAAGTCCAAAAGAAGCTAGTTTCCGTTTTTATCACCCTATAAGCCATAAACACAGACTCATTTTAATCTTTTCCTTAGCTTAATATCATTTTGGCGCAATTGATAGAATGCACTTTGGCTGATCTATATCAAATAGATGCTTTAATTTGCTGTCTCCATCTCTCATTTAACTGCAAGATGTATTTTTTCAGAGAAATTTCCGTTTTACACTAAACAATTATTTAGGATTGGTGTTAGTAGTTAAATTTATCAATTAATGAACGCACTAATTCGGCAATGGACAGCAAAATTGCCCCAGGATACCTTTTCTCTCGAAAATATACTTATCGGCTTAATTATATTGCTGGTGCTCCTGATTATGTTTCAACTTGGGATTTTACAAACCTCATTCAAAGGCTTATTTATCAGCTGATGCTGTTTACAAAGATTTAATTGTCTTTGTCCCGGTTTTGGAATATGTGTGATTTATAAATTTGCAATAAACTTGAGTAAATCATCTGTTGAGCAGGGTGAGAAGTATTTTTTATTCGTTTCAGGATCAACGGTTGCCCCTGAAACTATACCAATCAACAATCCTTGCCTGTCTATTACAGGAGCGCCGCTTAACCCTCCGAATTGTTGGGGTACGATAACATCCTTTAATAAAATGCGGCTTCCGATTGATTTATAATACTCAAATTCATATACCCGCTGACTTCCTTCTTCCATTTTTCGAGTCCAGCCAAGCACGTATACTTTTTCTCCCGGAGTTAACGGTGTTGTTCGTATTTCTAAAGGTTTCACTTTGGAGTGATTGTTTTTTATTGAAAATAGTAACCAGTCTTGTTGGTATGTCGCATTATCACTAAGCGATTTCGATTTATCTTCATTTAGTAGATTATCTGTTGTAACTACCTGGTCTTTTTTATCTAATGGATACAAGACCCAGCTTTTGATATAGTTTTCAAACCAGAGTGTTTTCATTTCGGCTGGTTTAATAATCTTTAACAGGTGTTTAGCTGTTACTGCAAATGTATCTGCCTTATATTTGATCAAAAAACCACAACTGAATCTCGGTTGGTCGAATTTTGAATCCACAAAATCAATCCTATTGCTGAGTGCAATATCTGCGAAGGTTTCCTTCGACTCCTGATCTTGGGCATACCCTGTAGTTGACAGTAATAATAAGAAGAATAGGTAAAGTCGCTTGTTTGAAAACTGCATGTGATTGGATTTGGTAAAATAAATATAGGCATAAATAGTTTGGCCTGTTTATAACTATACCGTTTTCGCTTTTCCGCCTCAAATTAGTCCTCAGTCTGGAGTCTTTAGTCTGGGGTGCAGATCCAACTCACCGCCTAGCCAACTCACCAGCTAAACAAGTTAGGAGTTGGGAGTTAGGGGCTGGGAGTTTTGGGCGTATAGCCAACTCACCACCTAGCCAACTCACCAGCTAAACAAGTTAGGAGTTGGGGGTTTGGAGATGGGAGTTTTGGGTGCAGATCCAACTCGTCACTTAGCCACTCAGCAGCTAAACAAGTTAGGAGCTGGGAGTTTGGAGTCTAAAACCACTTCGGGCTATAATATATAAAAGGTTTCTGAACTCAATGGGGCAGGCACCTCTGATTCTGATAAGAGCTGCTTAACGTTAATTTCTATAGTATTACATATCGCATCCATAGCCGTATCTGTAGGTAAATTGCTGAATGGATTTTCCAGGTGGGTGGCGGTTTTTTCTAAAAGAAAAAAAGCTGCCGAAATAACCAGCAGTAAGGGGATTTCAAAGTAGCTTTCAATATCTCGAAGTGAGATGGAAAGGGTAATTAAAAAGAGATATATGGCCAGATGCAGGAAGTACCTGTAAGTAACTGGAAATATAGTAGTTTTGATACGTTCTGCCATGCCCATTTCGTTAGAGAAGTTAACCATGGTATTGTTGATCTGTACGTGGCTAAAAGTGTTCAACATATTCATGTTTCTCAGGTCAGCCAAGTGCGAAGTGTTCAGCTGAAGAATAGCCAAGTGCCGATTGTTATGGCTTTTGATGTGTTGAAGCTCCTCATCATTCAAAAAATTTTCAAGGTGTTCTGATCCGTCTTTTCCCCTAAGTGAGCGGTTGAGACTGTAGCACCAGGCCAGGTGCCGAAAGGCGATTGTTTTAATGTCGCTGCAGTTCCTGGGTAAAAATGATTGCAACTGAAGTACAAATGTTCTGCTATCGTTTACAATACTTCCCCATATTTTTCTTGCTTCCCACCACCTGTCGTAAGACTGATTAAGCTTGAAGGATAATATTACAGATATGGCCGTACCTAAAAATGCGGGTATTCCCAATGGCATTTCCGGAATTACATTTCGGAAAGTGGAGGTAAGGTAATAAATTATAAGACCAATGGTTAGAACATAAAGCAGTTCGATCCTGATCTTTTTAAAGATATAAGTAAAGGGAATATTTTTTCTTAACAGCATAAAAAACAAAAGTATTGTGGTAGATTTTTTTGATAAACGATTAGCGCATCGCTTTGTTTGCGAATGAATAATATTTAGTTCAGATTATAACAAAAAAATCCTCTTATTTCTTAATTAGGCTTAGCAGTTTAAGCTTTTGGTAATTGGAGATTATCACATAATATATCGTTTTTTATGTAAGTAATCCACAGTTTGCGTTCAGGGTATAAGGCTCTTGGCGATTTTTTTAGATTTTTATCCTATTTTTATTTTTTGAAGATCATGAGGAAAATTATTTTGTTTTTAATGCTTTCGTTTGCCGGGGTTTCGGCTCATGCACAGTCTTATCAGCCCATTACCAGCAAGAATAAAACCTATCTGGAAACGCTGAAAGGAGTGAGCTATACTTATAAAGAGGGGATTGTGACTTTAAAGAATAACGGGAAGTACGATCTCGGAACAGTGAGTATAATTGCTTCCTCTAGGGTTGACAGCACTTTGTTCGGGATTGCTTTGTTTGAGGAGCGACTTGAAAGAGGGAGCGAGGTTAAAACTGAAGTTTATTTTACTGCAGGCCGGGGAAGTGGGGTACATGAGGTTCCTTTGAAGCAGGTAGATCAGAAGAACCTGCTGCTGTCTTTTGATAAGGCAATTAGGGCGGTGAAATAGGCGCAGCAGGGTAGGGCTGATAACATTAATCGTTAGGATATTATAAGCATTGAGCGTCTTAAAACGACAAAATGAAAATGAATTTCTGAAACGATCTTAAACCACGATTATTAAATAGCGATTCCGCTACCACCGATTACCTCTATCTTATCCCCGGATTTTTTCCAAAACCTGATGTAGCGAAATTTAGCTTCGAAGGGCAGCTCATTAAACTTTCCATTCAATTTTATTGTTAAGGTAATTACCGCCACATCATCGATAATATTTAGATTTTCAACTTCCGGCAGCAGTTCGTCAACCTTTAATGCGCCATTGCGATAAGTATCCAGATCGTCCTCCTTTGTTATCGTTTGCCCGCTGGGAAGAATGAATAGCAGGTCATCATGAAGCAACTCAGCAAGCGCAGTAATGTTAGCATTTTTGATTGCCTTGTAAAGCTTATTTTCTTGTTCCAGGATGATCTTTTCAGTTAGTTTATTTTCCATGATTAATGTGTTTAAACCTGATGAGGATTTCTATTACTGAACAAATTTATATTTCAAACTGTTTAATTTGATTTTTAGGTTTAAGAAAAACGATTTTGTTACAAATAAATGAGTCGTAGAAAAAAAGAATCAACTATCTTGTAATTTCTCTATTGGTTGGTGTCCCTACCTGACCAGATCAGTGAGTTAATCACATTTTTTATCCTCCTACACAGTCTTTGCCCGGCTCGCCGCCGCCGAAGAGCTCTTTCTTTTTGTTGGCAAAAAGAAACAAAAACCACTGGCTGAAAATTTTTCTTTTGAAGTCAGTGGTATGGCTTGGGTAGTGCTACCCGAAAAATTTGTTAGGCCAGGTTTAGGTAGAACGAAGATGTGGTGCTCTGGCCTTGTTGGGCGGAATTTCATATCGACATAAAGTGCCTCATTAATAAACGCTAATATCTTTTCTCTATTGGTTGGTGTCCCCACCGACCAAATCATTGAGCTAATCGAAATACCCCCAAAATAATGTCAATGATAGCTTGTCAAAATGCCCTAATAGTACTTAATCAGGCACTTCAACAACTTGTCATGGTTTTACATCAGTACGCTCAAGAATCACAATGGATCTTAAAATCAAACCCCACTGATTTTATTTCTTACGTATAGCTCTTTAAAGTTTAGCCTGAAGGGGAACGCTGAACCAGAATTCAGAGCCGTTACCAGGTACGCTTTCTACACCGATTTCGCCACCATGACGATGAATGATCTGTGAAGAGATATATAGGCCTAGGCCAAGCCCCGATACAAAGCTCGAAGAATCTTCCACGCGAAAGAACCTTTCAAATATCAATTTGGCCTTGTCTGGTGGAATACCAATTCCCTCATCTTTAACCGATAATTTCAGCATTTTTCCATCAGATTTGGCTGTGATTTTAATTTCCTTATCCTGTGGTGAATATTTTACCGCATTGGAAAGAAAGTTGGAAATCACCTGTTCAATTCTGTTCCGGTCGGCTGTTATAGCAATATCATCCACATCCCGCACCAGTGTTTGCTTCGTCAGGCTACCCTGAACGCCGTCTACAGCTTCATTTACTACTTCTTCTACTTTAAATGTAGAAGTGTTGAAAGTCATTTTTCCAGCCTGGATCTTGGTTACGTCAAGCAAATCATCTACCAGGGTGGTTAGTTTTCCCACCTGACGGTTAGCTTTGTCGATAAAGCGAAATATATCCCCAAATCTTTCTTCTCCGGCCATTTTCATAGCAAACTGGAGATATCCTTTAATGCTGGTGATTGGTGTTTTCAGTTCGTGGCTGGCAATGCTCATAAATTCGTCCTTCTTGTTCATCAGTGCTTTGGTGGTGCGCTGGGCAACCATCAGGTCGGTAACCTCAAAACCAAAGAACGAAATTCCGTCAATTTTCCCATCGGCAGAAAATACAGGGTTAAGAATCAGGTCAAACCACCTGTCTTCCTGCTTGTTCGCAGTGCCCGTCTGCTTTTGCACGGGATAGGCGCTTGCAATAAATGTTTCACCAGTTTGAAGTACCTGTTGCTCAATCTCAATTATTTCAGGGATATACAGTGGTGAATCGGTAGCCATTTTAGCCCCAATGTGTTCTACATCTCCATCAAAGGAAATAAAGGCATCATTAACAAATTCATAGCGAAGTTCTGGCCCCCTGCGTATGCTAATCAGTGCCGGCGCTTTCTGAAAAATACGATAAAATTCTTCCTGTTGCCGTTTAACAAGTTGCTGAAGCTCATTTCTGCGCTTTTCATTATGTTTCTGCTTAGAAATATCGATCACGTAAGTTACGGCATCCCTGGGGTGTTCAGGATCAAGCACTGCTGCGCCTACGAGTACATCAATAGCCTTTCCGCTTTTGCTGAGGTACTGTTTTTCGAAAGGAGGACAGAAACCCTCTGCCCTGAGCAGTTCTGCAGACATCTTGCTGATCGGCATATATTCTTCCGGCGTAATGTCTTTCCAGTTGATATTGCCATTTTGAAAATCTGCCTGGGTGTAGCCCAGCATATCCAAAAAAATCCGGTTTGCTGTTTCTATTTTTCCTGATTGTACATCTGAAAAAAGCATACCTATTACATTCGAATCGAAGATCTTCCTGAATTTCCGTTCTGTAGAGTTCAGTTTGATTTCAGTATCGGTAAGTACAGAAATATCAAGTATAGAGCCCACCATCCGATAAGGAACGCCATTCTCATCCAGCAGAATGCTTCCCCTGTCGAGTATAGTTGCGTAACTTCCGTCTTTTCGTTTCAGGCGGTATTGTGAGGACCATTGTTCGGCACCCTGATTAATGGCATCGTAAACACTATCCACCACTCTCTTTTTATCATCGGGATGGATTTTGTTAAAAAAGAAGGTAATGTTCTGACTCTCCGTATTGTTCTCATAACCAAACATGGTGCTGAAGTTGTCGTTCCGCCACATCGTATTTTCAGAAAGATTCCAATCCCATACCGTATCATTGGTTGCCCTGGATACCAGATTAAAACGCGACTCGCTTTCAGAAAGTTTACGGGTTCTTTCCCTTACCTTAACCTCCAAACCAGAGTTTAATTGTTTTAGGTTCTCCCTGGCCATCAGGAGTTCGTTGTAGTTTCGCTTAAGTTTCTGTTCAGAGATTTTCTTTTGAGTGATATCGGTTAAAGTAGCTGCAAAACCATCTGCCATTTTTACAGCAACAATCTCTATCCACATATTTTCACGCAATTGAAGTTCCGAATGAAAGGGCGTGCCTTTTTCGGTGACGTTGATATAACGATCAAGTGTAACCTGATTAAGCAATTGCTCGAGTTGCCCCGTTAGGTGTGCCTTCTGAAGATCTGAATGGTTTTTCTTGAGTAATTTTACGGCAGCATCATTAAAGGAAATGACCTCAAAATCAGTAATCAGGTGCTGTTTATTGCGTATTGCCCTGAACACCATTACCCCGTTTAAACTGGCATTAAATACCCCGGTAATGATATTGTTAAGTTCGGTAAGCTTTGATATATCCACGAAGGTAATAACCACGCCATCGGTCTTTCTGTCCTTACGTATATAAGGCATTATCCGCATCAAACTACTCTTACCATTTTTAAGGGTAACTTCTTTTTCTGTTACGTGGCCGGTAGAGAGAACCTGCTGTATGTCAGTATTGAGGTTTTCATTGACAATGTTGTTAGAAATCTGCTCTATAGACCGTCCAATATCGGCCTCAATCAGATTAACCATGGCAATTGCAGCGACATTGAATTTGCGGATATACATATCCGGATCGATGAAAATCTGGCCAATATCTGTACTGCGAAAATAATTATCCAGATCATCATTAAGATCAAGTAATTCCCTGATCTTGACCTGGTGTTCTGTATTTAGGGTATGAAGTTCTTCGTTAAGCGACTGTAACTCCTCATTACTCGATTGGAGTTCCTCATTAGCCGAGAGCAGCTCTTCATTTGCAGATTGTAGCTCTTCGTTGGTTGTTTCCATTTCTTCCACAGCCATCTGCAGATTCGTCCTGGTTTCGTCAAGCTCGGCTTCCAGCTCGAATATATAGTCTTGGTGGTTGATGAGACTATGATCTGTTTCAACACCTTCTTCTCTTATCTGCGCCTGTTCTGGCGGACACTCTTTAAACAGAATCAGGGTGAGCGAAGATCCGGAGGCAGCGCTGGGAGGTTGAACGGATACATCCAGGTAAATATCCTGGGTATCAAGCTTGAGATGCAGGTGTTTCAGATGAGCTACCTGTTGTTCTTTCCAGGCTTTTCTTAAGGCACTGTTTAAGATGACAGAAATCTCCCTACTCAGCATTTTTAAGATATTGAGCTCTATCTTTCCATCAGGAAGGGAAAGGTAGCGCCTGTATTCTCCGATAGCTTCCTGAATGATGTAAGATTTGTCAATATACACAGCCGCATATCCCATGTCTCGAACCATAAACTCAACAAAATTCTTTTCAATTGAGCTTAAATGGCTTTCAGGTACAGCCCCCCGTTTTTTCTCCCGGCCGGAAGTTGTGGCAGATGTGGTGTTGTAGGTATTGTAATGGGCATAATTTACTGTACCAGTTTTTTTATAGATTTTCCATTTACCCGAAATTTCACTGAGCCCACTCTTCATGGCCGAGGCTGTTTCGCTTGATCCTAAAAAGAGAATTCCCCCATTAACAAGTGAAAAATGAAAAACGGAAAGAATTTTCTCCTGAAGCACATTATTCACATAAATGAGCATATTCCTACAGGTAACTGCATCATTTTTGATAAAAGGCGGTGATTTGGTAACATCGTGTTTCGCAAATACCACCTGTTTTCGAACTTTTGTAATCAAAGAAAAAAACTTACCATCCTGATGGAAGTATTTTTTGAATAGTTTGGAAGGAACTTCCTGTTTAATTGAAGCCGGATACTGGTTACGGGAAGCAATTTCAATGCTCTTCTCATCAATATCCGTAGCGAAAATTTTAATATCAATATCTTTTCCCGATCGCGAAATGCATTCATTCGCTATGATCGCCACTGTGTAGGCTTCCTGGCCTGTACTACAGGCACAAACCCAGATTTTTAGGGTGTCGCCAGATTTCTTTTCTTCAACAATTTGATCCAGTTGCGCTGAGAAAACATCAAAGGCATCTATATCTCGAAAAAATTTGGTTACTCCAATTAAAAAATCCTGCCCCAAAATCCTAACTTCCTCATTGTTTTGCTTTAAAACGGTCACATATTCTTCCAGCGTTTTAATTTTGTTTTCGTTCATTCTTCTCCCAATGCGCCTGATGATGGTTGGGGTTTTATAAAGATGAAAGTTGTTTCCGCTCTGTTCGTGCACCAGCTTAAAAATGCTGTCTAGCAGCGTTTCATTTACCTTTCCGTTTTCAAGGATTTGTATAGGGGCTTCATTTACATAATTAAAGAGTTCGGCACTCATTTTGGATGGCGGTAACACAAAATCGGCATTGCCAGATAAGATGGCGCTGTTAGGCATTCCATCGAATTTTGCTGTGTCGGGGTCTTGCACAATCACCATACCACCACGTTCTTTAATCGCCTGGATGCCTTTAGTTCCATCGGTTCCTGTACCCGAGAGGATAACCGCTATAGCCTTCTCTTTTTTATCGCGGGCCAGGGTGTAAAGGAAATGATCTATTGCAGTGTTTGGAGCCTTAATCAGTGATTTCTCGGCCAGCTTTAACCGTCCGTTGCTCACGGTCATGAGTTTATTGTTTGGAATTATATAAACGCAATCTTGCTGAATAGCCATATCGTGTGCAGCCTCAAATACTTTCATATGGGTATGCTTAGCCACTAACTCTACCAGCAGGCTTTTATAATCTGAAGAAAGGTGCTGTATCACCACAAAGGAAAAACTGGCACTGCCCGGCATATGATCAAAAAACTCATGTATAGCTTCTAAGCCTCCGGCCGATGCACCGATGGCGACTATGTATTTATCGTATCTTTTGGTCTTTTCTTCTCTTTTATTTTCGGGCATATTAAAGTATTGTGATTAAAGAACAAGGGATGAGCTAAATTCCATCAGGAAGTTTTTAAGAGATTCTGCGGCCTCAATATCTGTTTCCGACCAGGCCTCAGACTGTCCGTAAACTGTTTGTAACCAAAGTTTAAATGAGGTTCTGGGATGGTATTGCGGACTGTCTTGATCAAAGTTGACCGCCTGATTGGGATTTCCACCCCATTTAATGTCTTTCACCGCCTCAGGTCTGAAACAAAGCAGGTAATCTCCGTTTTTGCTGTTAATTGGTATGCTAAGAATCCCGCTTGCTGTTTGTTGAAATGATTTGGCTTCGTCATAAGAGCGGCTCAGCTCGTTACTGGAGAACACCTTACTAAATCCCATTCCTGAAGCCCAAAGCAACAGGTTGTCTAGCTCTTCGCGTGGTGGTACTTTGCCTTTGAAATGAATTTTTCCGTTGAGACTGATGATCATGCCTGAGCATTTAAAGAGCGAGAGCAGACTCTGGTATCCTTCTTCCATAAGCCCAAGTACAATATCTGATCTTTGATAAACCGCCCGGGCAATTTCGCCTTGTAAAAGCAATATTTCATGCGAGCGTTTGAGCTGTTCCTGTTTCAGAACTGATGATATCCTGTGCGATATTTCCATACTGAGCCATTCAAAAATAGAACGAAGTTCAAAACTCGGATGCCTGGCTGCAACATGATGACAAGAGATAAGGCCCCAGAGCTTTCCATCTACCATTACCCTGATTGACATAGAAGCGCTTACATTCATATTGGCCATGTATTCGAGATGAACACCAGCAACACTCCTTAAATTACAATCTGATAGATCTGTAAAACCATTTGTAGCGGGATTGATTACCGGAAAAAGTCGCTGCGGCTTATAGTTGCGGTTAGAGATCAACCTGAATGGATTTCTAATGTAAAGTGCACGGGCCTGTTTAGGCACATCAGAGGCAGGAAAAGTCTGTCCGAGGTAGCTCTCCAGCGCACCTTCAATATCCTCCGCAATCACCGTTCCATTCCATTGTGTATCAAAGCGGTACATCCTGGCTCCATCAAACCCAGACAAACGCCTGATTTCGGCAAGGCTGGTCTTACAAATTTCTTCCAGTTCTTCAATTCCTTCCAGTGTAGAGATAAATGATCTCACTTCCTGAAATACTTCTGAAAAGGTACGTGCTGAGGAGAGGTCAGCTTCCTCTATTTCCATGATGATGATTTCCCTGCTAATATGCAGTAGTATATTAAGCGATTTATTGAAGCCATTGCCACTGATGGTGGAATTGAATGGCACCCTGGTGCGTCCCTGTCTGGTAGCCTCTTCCCGAAAACGCTCTTTATCTTCCTCGTTTAGAAAATCGACAAAGGATGTTCCTATCAGTGTTCTAATATCCATCCCGGTCAAATCAGCGATATTTTCACTGCCTTGTATAATGTTTAGGTCCGAACTGTTAAGTACCAGCAGATACCCATAGTCTTGGATGGAATTGGTTTGATGGATGGCCAGATTGCCACAGAATTCCCGGTCAAAATTATTGTTTTCTGCCATTGATGTGTTACGGTTGTTTATGGATAGGTTTGCGGTAAACGTATCTAATCCTGCAAAATTAATGATCCAAAGGATTTATTGAGGAATGGAGAGGGAATTTTATATACCTCAGAAAATATTCATTTTCCTTTTCAGTATGCTGTGAGACCATGGAGGTTGATATTGGCTGGTGTTTCACAACTTTTAGTGATGTTATTTTTGTGGGGATCATAAGCAGGTCAAATCATTGTACTTCTCAACAAACGAGCAGTTGGAAATGTTTTGTACAATCAGGCCATAAAAAATCTCATTTTAGAGCTTTTCAGCGAGGATATGATCTATTTTATCAGGCATGGTTACCCAGAAGCATTTCTAAAAAAATAGGGAGCTATTTTTGCTCGGTGCCATTCTTCGGGATTGAATGCCTTATCTGGTTTGGTTGGTTGTGTATGGGCTTTAAATGAACCTATTGAAAGTTATGTTAAAATAAATAAGCCCGGGCCATCTGCGTTTAGAATATGAGATTAGCCCGGGATTTGAAGGAATATTGTTTGCTAATTACAAGTTATGACGTCCTATTAGGCAACTTATAACAATGTAATCTTTACTTGTGCGGTTTTTAGCCAGGGTGAATTAAAACGTACCGAAACATCATCACCTGCTTTTCCTGTTGATTGGATATAAACGATCATTTTGCCATGAAATGCCCTTTGTTTGTTATCGGTATAATTTCCCTTGTCTGCATTATCTCCGGCTTCCATTCCCAATAAACGGGCATTTCCTGAAATTTCACAGGTAATTTCATTATCGGCCGTGGTTATAGGGATGTCGTTTTCATCCATCAGCTGCAGCTCTATTTGTGCAACACCATCTTTTGCTTTAAGCTGGATTTGTTCTCCCTGCATTAATTTGATTGCATCCGGGCGCTTGCTAGATTGCAGTTGGTGCCTGATTACCTCTTTTCCCTTAGTATCCATTACCACCACTTCAAGCTTTCCATCGGCATAGGGAATATCCCAATAAATGATCCCGTTTTTGTTATCGTATTCTTTGGTGGTTCCCACTACTTTTCCATTGAGTTCTAAACGCGCTTTAGCTGCATTGGTGTAGGAAACAACACGTATAATCTGCCCTTCCTGATAGTTCCAAATGGGCCATGCATCCATTGAAGGGGTTTCATTTTTGGATTGTCCCTGTTCACTTTCAAGTACCGACCAAACGTCTGTTGCATGGCCTTCTCCCTTAATAGGGTAGGTGCCCAGGTATGCCATGGGTTTGTCAGACCAAAGTGATTGGCGGAAATACCCCCTTGGTTTAATAAATCCTGCAAAATCAAGGAGACCTGAGTAAAAACCACGTGAAGGCCATCTGCCAGATTCACCCAGGTAATCAATACCTGTCCATAAGAATTGCCCGAAAATGTGTTCATTGTCTTTTACCGCTTTCCAGGCACTAAAATCGTGTCGGTTTTCGCTTCCAAAAATTACACGTTTAGGATAGCGTTTGTGGTCTTGGATATAGCGGCTTTCGGTATAATTGTATCCTGCAATATCCAGGGTTCCAGGATATTCCGTTTCATTAGACATGGCTACTCCGGCCAATCCAGCAGTTACGGGACGGCTTTTGTCGTATTTTTTTACAACTGCAGCAAGCCTTTTGGCAATATCACCCAGGCGCATCGCATCTGGAGCATCTTTTTTATATCCACCAAAAATGGGCTGGGTAAAGCCGCCTTCTGCAGTGCCAGCCAGTACAGGGTGGGAGTAAGGGTCGTTAGGATAGTCTACCTCGTTTCCAATGCTCCAGGCGAATATAGAAAGGTGGTTACGGTCTCTTTTTACCATATCTGCAAGGTCTTTTTCACCCCATTCTTTGAAGAAATCGAAAGAGCCCTGAAATCCAGGAGTGCCTACATTCCAACCCTGAAGCCATTTGCGTTTAGGGAATTCCCACTCGTCAAAGGCTTCATTCATTACCAATATACCCAATTCATCGCAAAGGTTGTATAAAGATGGAGCCTGTGGATTGTGGCTTGTCCTAATGGCATTAACGCCGAGTGATTTTAAAGTGATTAAACGTCTGCGCCATACCTCGGGATACATCTCGGCCCCCAATACTCCTGCATCATGATGCAAACACACACCTTTAACTTTCATAGGTTGACCATTAAGTGCAAAACCTTTGTCGGGATTAAAAGTGAAAGTTCTAAATCCGGTAATCGTTGTTGTGCTGTCAATCACCTGGTTACCCTGAACAATGCTTGTACGTAACGTATAACGATTCGGCGCATCAAGACTCCAGATCTTCGGATTAGTTACAGCCAGATCAACATTAATTTCGCCATTGCTTTTTGATGCAAGTGCGAGCTTGCTTTTTTTCTTCGCTACCGTTTTCCCTTCTGTATCTAATAATTCGGAAACAACCGATAATGCCGTGTTTGAAGAAGATTCGTTCTTCAAAGTGGCCTGAACATGCAAAATACCTTTGTTTGCCTTAACTTCAGGGAAGGCAAATACTCCCCATTGCTCAAAATGAACAGGCTTGGAACGAACCAGATAAACATCTCGGTAAATTCCTGAGCCGGTGTACCAACGTGAATCTGCATCCTGGCTATGATCTACCCGAACGCTGATCAGGTTGTCTGCTCCGTATTTTACAAAGGGTGTTATATCGTAACTAAATGAAATATAGCCGTTGGGTCTTTTGCCGAGCAGCTGTCCGTTTAAATACACTTCACTTCTGTTGTATACCCCTTCAAAGTACAGGAATAGTTTTTTCCCTTCATCATCTTTGGTAATACTGAGTTTTTTTTGATACCATCCAATTCCTCCGGGAAGATATCCCGATGCACTGGCATAAGTAGGGCTGTAGGGCTGCTTAATACTCCAGTCGTGCGGAAGTTGTATAGATTTCCAGGACCTATCTCTTGAATTTACTTCTTTTTTAAGATCTATATCTCCAAGATGAAAACGCCATTCGGAATTGATTTTTTCAGGGCTGCCAAATCCTGTCTGGGCAGAAAGATTTGCAGTAGTTAAAGCAGCTACAGCAAGTAATAAGGTCAACTTTTTAATCGATTTTATCATTATTTAGTGTGTTGGCGTTACTGGGATAATGTTACCTTTCTCATCGAAAAACATTTGGTCCATACAAACTTCGCGGTTAAATCCTGCGGCATCTCCCATATTAATGCCATTTGGGTAGTTAAATCTATGATATATCAAATACCATTCATCTTTACCCGGAATTTGTAAAACCGAATTATGCCCGGTTCCATAGATACCCAATTGAGGATTTTTTTGCAGGATCAGGTTGTTTTCAGGAACAGAGATTGGCCCTAGTGGTGATTTAGAAGTGCCGTAACGTACCCTGTAATTTTCGCTCCTTGTATCATCTTCTGACCACAGAAAGTAATAAATTCCTTTTCTGAAAAATACATAACAGCCCTCCCTGAAGGTCTGATCTGTATTTAACACCTTGGTACTATTGGCTTTTAAGGAAAGCATATCCTTATTGAGTTCGGCCACTGCCAGATACCCATTCCCCCAGTACAGATAACTTTTCCCTGTTTGCGGATCGGTAAATACAGCAGGATCAATTTCCTGCCCACCCTTAACGCCGGCAGGTTTAAAATTAACAAGGGGTTTGCCCGAATCCTTAAAAGGGCCTGTTGGTAAATCGGCCGAAGCGACACCAATTTTCTGTGCTGCGGTAAAGTAATAGAAATATTTATAATCTTTTCCCACTTTCTTTTCGGCTATGGTTGGTGCCCAGGCATTGCGGTTGCCCCAGCTAACATCTTTTTTTAAGTCGAGGATTACCCCTTCATCTTTCCAGTTGCTGAGGTCGGTAGAAGAAAACGTTTTAAAGTAATATCCTCCCCAGCCATCAAAACCATCGCTGGTAGGGTAAATGTAGTATTTTTTGGTTTTGTTTGAATAGAGAACATCCGGATCTGCGTAAAAGCCATCAATTACGGGGTTTTTGGCCAGCTTCAGCTCCATCCCTTGCGGAAGACCCCATTTTGCTGTCAAATTTCTCAGCTCAGTGCGGGAAATGGGCATAATTGTACCGTGCCGCGGATGAAAGTCCATTTTTATTTCATGGTCGATCACTTTAAAGCGGTCCAGATCAGCACTTTCACAAAACTGATATTTGCCTTTTCCATATACATCATACATCAGGATATATTTATCAGAGCGGTTCAGTTTGAATACACCCGAACCTTCAACGGCATCTTTGGTTTGTTGCTTGTATCCCGGCTGCTCCAGCCATTTTCCGGAGGTAAGAGAATCTGTGATGGCCAGTTTAATTCCATTTCCATTGCCTTCAGTTTTATAGAAAAGGTAAAATAAGCCGTTTTTGCTAATAATATCGCCATCTATGCAGGACTTTCTATTTTTTGGGTTAAACAGTACCTGAGGTTCTGCTTCAAAGCCTGTAAAGTCGCTGTTGGCGTAGGCGTAATAAATGATATCAGCACCATGGCCATGTTGCATGGAAAAGTAAACCATGTACTTGCCCTTTGCCGGATCGTAAATGGTTTGCGGAGCCCATACTCTTTTAAGGTCATCGTGTCCTTTGTAGTCTTTCTGGATATTGATTATGGTGTGTTTCCAGTTGATGAGGTCGGTTGACTTCATTAATACCATTGCGCGGTTCGAATCCCATCCTTTGGAGGAGGTCATATCTGTAGCAACCATGTAAAACGTCTTTCCGTCTTCAGCACGAAGGACGTGCGGATCGCGAACACCACCTGTGGAACTGATAGTTTTCGAATCGATCACAGGTTCATTATTATTCAAGGCACGGTAATTATAGCCATCAGTACTAATGGCATAGCATATTGCCTCATCTTTAATTGCATTTCCCTTAAAATAGGTAAAAAGGTAGCCTGCAAAATCTTTATCAGCAGGGCCAGACTTGTAGGTCTGGCCCAATGTTTTTTTAACTAAAACTAACTGTAAAGCGGCCAGGAGAATAAAGCACAAGCTTAGATAGTTTTTAATCATGTGTCTGGGTCGTTAAATGGGTTATCTTCATAAAAAATTGGGTTCGTATCTGCATGACCCTTCTTTGTTGATTATTTTAGTGCTATTTTTTGGACTTGTGAATAAACATATTCGCTGGCAATTGTAGCTTTTACACCAACTCTTGCGTAGATAAAGTCGAGGTTTTTCAGGTTGTCGGGAATATCGGCTGAGAGGCTGGTTGCTGAACCAAATACTAAGGAGGATATATTGGCATCTACCCTAACATCACGAAGTACCTGGTCAGTTAACACCGATTTGCCCAGATAAAGCCGAACCAATTCCACGTTTGCCGTTTGAACTACTTTATTCACTACGAAACTTGCATTAATGGTATTACCGGATTTTGCAAAGGTTTCGTTGGTGATGGAGAAATATGGCGTTACCGGTACCTCAAGGTTGGTATCTCCGGTAAGGTTTATTCTGATGGTATCAGTGGCTTGCTGTAGCCATGGCGCATCAGGGCGTCGCGTGAGTTTATACTGTCCGGCAAATAATTTTGCCGAAAAGCTTCCGTCCTGGTTCATGTAAACATAAATAGGAGATTTGAGGGGATAACCATCCTGCCAGAGTTCCAGCTGAGGACCATTATTGCGTACACCCAGCACTTTGCCCTGGTATACAACCTTACCTGATAAGGTTAGTTCGGGTGCATCAAAATTATCGTATTTGCTGCAGCTGGCCAGAAATAAACTGGCAGCTGCTATTAGGGTTAAAAATTTGGTTTTCATCATTTTAGAGATTAATGGAATGGATTACGAACAATTTTAGGGTTGTTGTTTAATACATCCTGGGCGATTGAAGAATAATAATTGGCCATACGGAACATCCTTGCGCGACGGAAGCGGGTTGGGCGTACCCGTGCAAAAATGTATTTTCCGTTATCGGGATGGCCCGGTCTTACCACGCGGTAAGAATATAAGCCCATTACTACTGCATTTGGATCGGTTTCTGTACCATCCCAAACCAAATGCGCAATGCGCCATCTTTTCAAATCGAAATAACGGTGATCTTCAAAAGCAAGCTCAACCCGACGCTCATTGCGGATGATGTCGTTTGTTAATGTGCTTAAACTGTTGGCCGGAAATCCTGCACGTGTACGAATGGTGTTCACGTAGCCTAACCCTTCCGGACGACCCAATTCAAAAGCAGCCTCTGCAGCATTTAAGTAAATTTCGCCTAAGCGGAACCATGGCCACCAGTTTACAGCAGCTGTTCCTCGGGTACTTGCTGCCGGGGCATCGCTAACCATCTTACGGATATAGAAACCTGTATTGCTCACATCCACGGCATCGTCTTTAGGACCGTCAAACCCTGTCCAAATCTGCCCATCTGTGTAGTTGCCACCCAGTACCGCTGATGTAGTTAACTGGTAAGCGCCATTGTTATACACTGCTACACCCGCCTGCATCCTCACCGGATTGTTTTTAAATGTGGTACCTGGATAAATTACTGTTCCAAATAAACGACCATCTTTATTGGCGAAAATATCGGCCGGGTTGGTATAAGCAATGTAGTTGCCGTTTGCATCCTTATCTTTTAATGTACCCTTGCTTCCGTCGAGATAATTGAAGCTTTCTACCAAACTTAATGATGGTGAAATAGCAGATGAAGCTTCGTTATCTTCGGTCATGCTTTTGATGATGTTATCGTAAGTGAAGCGGTGCACTTTGGTGCCCAATGAAAAATCTTTAGCAAAGATTACTTCACTAACCGGTTTCTTATTCAGCATGTCGTAGAAGTTAGCCCCCTTATCTGGGTTGGTATTGTATAAGGCATATGGACCCGCAATTAGTTCTTTTGAAGCCGTAAGTGATTTATTGTAATAGTCGGTTGCCATTGATGCCGGAATGCCTACTTCGCCACCGGTAGTGGTAATGGGTGCTGCCATTAAACTGTTGTACTTAGCAATAGAAGCTGCGTACAACATGGCCCTGCTTTCCAATGCCAGTGCAGTATATCTATTTGCACGGGTGGCTATACCATTATTAGCTGATAAATCGACTTTAACTTCTTCCAGCTCTTTATAAATGAAATCGTAGACTTCTGATTCTTTAGCGCGTGGGATCTGTAATGGGGTAGGGTCGCCACTGAAGTCGTAAATCAGTTGTTTGGTTACCAAAGGCACGCCACCCATGCGTTTTACCATTTCGAAATAAACAAAAGCGCGGATAAAGCGCATTTCAGCAATAAAAAGGCTTTTTTGGGCTGGTGTTAACTTACCCCCTAATGCGTTTATACTTTCTAATGAAAGGTTAAGGTCGCGGATCAAGCCATAATTCCAGTAGCGACCATAGTCGTTGCCATACTGGAAATCGTTTCTGCCATTCTGATCTCGTGTTCCCGACCACATGGCATCATCAATCTCTGTCATGCCGCCAGTATTAAATACACCATGAAGTGAGGGTAAACGGTCGTAGTAATTCGCCAGAAGAGAGGTAATCAAATTGGGGTCATTCCACAATTGCTCATCTGTAATGGTGGTTTTTGACTCGCGGTAAAGCCATTCATCGTGTTTGCAACTGTTCATGCTTAAACCGAAAAGCAGTGCAAAAGCTATATAAATTTTTTTCATCTTAATCATTTTTTAAAACGTGATGTTAAATCCTGCCATAAATACTTTCTGCTGCGGATATACTACTGCTGCAGCTGCTTCGATTTCCGGATCGATCTGGAAATCTTTTACATTGTCGAAAGAAATCATATTTGAACCGTTTACATAAAAGCGGATTTTCTGTGCTTTAATCTTTTCGGCAATGGTTTTAGGCAGACTATAAGCCAGTTCCATATTTCTTACACGCAAGTATTTCACATTTTTTAGCCAGAAACTGTTGTTTCTACCGTTAGGGCCAGTATTACCGTTTCGGATGGCAGGATAGGTACCCGGAATCCAGGCACTGTTTGGATCGTAAGGATCGGCACGGTGCCATCTGTCTTCTAATAAATAGGCAGGCGAATTTCCACCACCATGGAATGCGTTTCTTAATTCATAATCCTGATTCCACGATTGCATAGCGCCACCGGCTAGGTCAATGTTCAGGTCAATACCTTTGTAGCTTAGGCCGATGCGTCCACCGAATGACATCATTGGTGCCCAGCCTGTAGGGTAGCCTATAGGACGTTGATCAAGATCATTGATTACGCCATCACCGTTTACATCTTTATAGATAAAGTCGCCAGGAAGCTGTGTTCTGTTGTTTTGTCCATCATTGTTTACAGCATAATTACGGATTTCTGCTTCAGACTGGAAACGGCCTACCACCTCGTAGCCCCACCAGATGCCTCCCCAACGGTTTTCGCTTGAATTGGTATATTCGTTGTATGAATTGCTGAAGCGCGGTTTGTAAGAATCGAGCACTTTGTACCTGGAGAAAGTAAAGTTTCCACTCACGGTATAGTTAAATTCGCCTACCTTGCTGGCATAAGTAATGATACCTTCGGCACCGTAGTAGCCATTACTGTTTAAGTTTTCATTCGGTAATGTATATCCGATTTCAGAAGGTAGTAAAACATCATACCTTGTTCCTGGATAACCCGTACGGATAATTTTAAATGCATCGGCTGTGAAGGTTAATTTATTATCAAACATACCTACATCTATACCTACATTGTAGTTGGTGTTTTTTACCCACGAAAGATTTCTTACGGGAAGGCCCTTAGGCTGAATTCCAGGGTAGTAGGCTCCGTTTAATACTGCACTTCCTGAAGCCCAGTTGTAGCCGGATAAGTAGCCATGCATGCCTACACCTTCTTCCAGCCCGGTTTGACCAACTGAAACGCGAATTTTCATGTCGTTAACTACGCTTTTCAACGACTTAAAGAAAGGTTCATCAGAGATTCTCCATCCTAAACTTCCCCCAGGGAATAGTCCCCACTCTTTGCCTGAATAATACAGGTAGGAGCCATCATAACGGCCGAGGATTTCTAACAGGTATTTACCTTTGTAATTGTAATTCAAACGGCCAATATAACCTGCCCTCGCTTCATACAACCATTCATCACCAACACCGCTCAGTTCAGAGATGGTGTTTACCAGAGGGATATAGTTGTTGGTAGGATTAGAGCCAATGGTAGTCAGTGTTCTGTTCCAATCAGAGCGTTCATATCCAGCCATTACGGAGAAGTTATGATCGCCGATTTGCTTGGTATAATCCAACTGAAACTGTCCTGATCTCGCTATGGCCACACGGTCAGTTTTATAGCGCCATCTCGAATTGGTTCCGTTGCTGCGCACATAATTGCCGTTTTCATACCGGAATACGTCATAACTGTACTGAAACCCATCAAATTTGTTATTGGTGTAATTGTAAGAAACGATACCCTTTGCCGACAAACCAAATTTGGTTTTGTAAGTTGCGGTCATGTTCACATTGCCGCTCATAAAGCTATTGTCTTTGTAACCTGCAATGTCGCGGCTAAAAATTGCCGGATTATAGGCAAATTCATTGGTTTGGTTAGGATACAGTGGATTGTCGTTGGCATAAGGCCCCACTGTTGGTCTGTTTTTGAAGATGGCCAGGATAGAAGAGAAATAGCCATCGCCACCAGGCAAACCCACATCCTGTGTTTTTTCCTGTCGGCCTGAGATCTGTGTGCCTAAAGTAAGCCCTTCCAGAACTGTTGCCTCGAGGTTGGCTTGTAAATTGGTGCGTTTATAGTTGAAATCTTTAATCATGGCATCCTGTTGCAGGTTGCCTACTGATAGAAAGTAATTTGATTTTTTACCGCCACCGGTGATGTTGGCGTTGATGTATTTTTGCGGAATGTTTTTGCGGATAACCATATCAGCGTAATCATATCCCTGATAGCCTGGTTCGGTACCGGCCTGCCATTTTGCAAGTTCGGCACGGGTATACACTGTGCTCGGATCGCGCCCTTCATTCTGTGCTGCTTCTACCAACCCTTTGGTGTATTGCGCAGCTGTAGCCATTTCAGGGAAACGGGTCAGGTTTTGCCAACCCAGATAACCGTTGACATTTATTTTTACATTTTCATCTTTTGACCCTTTTTTCGTGGTGATTAGAACGACCCCCTTAGAAGCCCTGAATCCATAAACTGCTGCTGCAGCATCTTTCAGGATGGAAATGCTTTCAATATCTTCCAGGTTTAAGGAGTTAAAGATATCGGCACCTGAGGCATTTTGTGTACCTACCCAGTCTGTTCCGGTTTGCCCGCCATATGCTACACCATCAATTACAAATAATGGATTACCCATGTTGCGGATTTCGATATTGGCTCCACGTCCTGGACGAGCATCTTTGGCGCGTACAGAAATACCCTGCACTTTACCCGCAAGCGCTCCTGCGGTAGAAGTGGATGAAGTACGTACCACATCTTCTGATTTCAGGTTACTTACTGCTCCGGTGATGTTGCGTTTGGATTGCTTACCATAACCTACTACTACCACGTCTTCCAGCCCCTGGTCGTCGCTTTCCATTGTAATCGTAAACTGGGTTTTTTCGCCAATGGTGATGGTTTGGTTTTTGTAACCAATGTAGGTTACCAGAAATGTACCCTTACTTGCATTAAGGGTAAAGCGTCCCTGACCATCGGTTGTTGTAATTTCTTTTGGGACGGCACCAGGAACTACAATGGTAACGCCGGTTAGGGGTTCATTGGTTTCGCTCAATACCTGTCCGGTAATCTTGCGTTGCGCATAAGAGTATTTGGGGATTACCCATACCATCAGGCAGAAAAAGAAAATTTTCAGGATTCTCATGTTATATTTGGTTTTGTTTAAAAAGTGTTTTCGTAACCCATATTACAGATCCTGATGTACGAGAAACCCACAACCATCAATTTGAAAAACGGTCGAAGCACCTCTCTTAGGGAAGAGGCAGTTTGCTCAATGTAACTGGATTTATAATTGGTTACTGAAACCAAACTTAGGAGATTGCACTGTTTTCAGACATATACAAATCCGTCAATTAACATTTGTTTTTTGGTCAAAAATGAACTTTTATGCCTTTTGAGTGCCTTTTTTCTGATATTCTGAGGGGAGTAGTCCGAACTCTTCCTTAAAACACTGACGGAAATATATCGAACTGTTGATGCCAACCATGAGGGCTACTTCGGTAACATTGTATTCTCCCGAACGTAGCAAATGTGCCGCCCGCTGTATCCTGATTTTACGTACCAGTTGGTTGATGTTTTTGCCTGTAAGTCCTTTTAACTTTCGGTAAAGGGTAGACTGGCTCATGTTCATTTTTTCTGATAATGTGGCAGCATCCAGCACTTCATCCTGTATGCATGCTTCAACGAGATTTACAAATTCGCTAACGAAGGCATTTTCTCGCCATAGGTCTGGATTCGTTGCTGGTGCTTCATTTTCCTTTCCAGTCTTTCTATCGCTAGAAAGCTGTTCCATAATAGACGCGTAAACGGCTTTGCGCTTCATCAGGAGATTTTCAATTCTTAAGTTGAGCACTTTAGGACTTACGGGCTTAGTGAGGTAAGAATCAATGCCGAGGCGATAACCATGAGCTTTATCTGAATCGGTATCCTTGGCCGTTAAGAAAATGGATGGGATATGACTTGTTTCGCGCTGTTCCTTAATCCTGGTTAGCATCTCAAAACCGTCCATATCCGGCATCATAACATCACTCAATATTAAATCGGGTATGCGTTTTGTTGCTTCAGCAAAGCCTTCTCTTCCATTTTGCGCAGTAATGACCTCATAATTTACAGCTAATATCTTGGCCAGGTATTCTCTCACATCTCTTTCGTCTTCCACCAGTAAAACTAAAGGGCGGGCGGTTTCATCTATGGTTTGATGAGTAGCTTCTGGCTGGGTAACCGGGGAATTTGAAGCTACTGCATTAGTGAGTAATCGAACGCAAAATTCACTTCCTTTTCCCGGCTCGCTTTTCACCGAGATTTTGCCCTGATGTATCGCAGTTAGTTCCTTAACCAGTGCCAATCCAACTCCAGTGCCCTGACTAACTGTTTTTGGGATTTGATAATAACGATCGAAAATTTTCTCGAGGTGTTCCTTTTCGATCCCACATCCGGTATCCGCAACACAAATAAGTGCAGTTGTGCTTAAACGATCTTGTTCATAACGCAAGCGCACTTCAATCTTGCCTGATACGGTATATTTGCAGGCATTAGACAATAAATTGTCCAGAATAAGCTGTACAATTTCAGCATCAAAGTTGGTTTTGATATCATCCTGCTCAATGTTGCAGATAATCCTTAAATCAGGATTATTATTGGCTTCAGTGTATTTATTAACAATTTGCTGAACCAATTCACCCAAAAAATTTTCTCCCAAAACCAAGGGTTTATGTTGAGATTCTACTTTTCTAAATTCTAACAGCTGATTAACCAGGGAGAACAATCTGTTGGCATTCTTTTGTACCATCAGCACCCAGTCTTTATGTTTATGGGATAGCTTTTCTTCACTAAGCAGATCCTCCAGAGGGCCAAGAATTAGCGTTAATGGAGTACGAAGTTCATGGGTGATGTTAGTATAGAAGTTCATCCGCTCCAGGTTTAGTTTACCATCATGCTCAATCTGCAGCTTTTTTAACCGGAGTTCGGCTTCGGCATATACTTTTCTAATGTGAAAGGTAACCAGGGTAATAATGATGGCTAATATCACAATGGCGTACAATACCAATGCATAATTGCTTAGGTATAGGGGTGGAGAGATTTGGATCCTGACTTTTTGATAATCCTCAGACCACTGTTCGTTTTTTTGCCTCGTCCGGATACGCAGTTCATAATCTCCATGGGGAATATTCCTGAAATCGAGGTTTTTTTCAGCGCCTATGTAAACCCACTTTTCATCCAGTCCATGCAGCTGATAACTAAATTCAACCAAATCATGCAGGGCATAATCCATCACTGCAAGCTCCACCCTAAAGCTGTTTTCATTATGCTTAAGGTTTATTTTCTCGGTTGGATCGAGATGTTTTTCTGATTGTGCATGCGTTTCTCCAGTATTAAATACGATGAATCGACTTATTCTGATAGGGGATTTCGGAAGGCTGAGCGGGATGTCTTTTGGATCGAAATAACACACGCCTGTAGGCATCCCAAAAAATATCCGTCCATTTTGGTCTTTACCAACACTGTTGATTGTAAAGCCGCCTAATGGTAATCCGAAAGACTGATCATAACTAAAAAAACGTTTTTGTTTAGGCAGGTAGCGTAAAAGTCCCAGTCTTGTAGAACACCAGATATTCTGGTCACGATCTTCAGTTATAGCATTGATGGTTAACCATGCCCCACCACCTGGCGGTGTAATACTTTTTATTTGTTTAAATGGTGTGCCTGCCGGATGAAAGCCTAAACCATCATTTGTGGCAATCCAGATGTTGTTATCATGATCGGAAAATAAATGGTTTATGGTATTACTTTTAATCCCTTCACCTTTAGATATTTTGTTAATTAATTTTCCCTCGCTGTCAAAAATATAGATCCCTTGCCCGTAGGTTCCGATCCACATATTTCCTTTATTGTCTTCTATGAGCGTTCGAGGAGCAAAATCGCCCATCATGGGCTTGTTGGTTACCAGTTTTTTGAAGGTGTTGGTTTTTAAATGGTGTATAAAAACTCCTTCTTCGGCAGCAAAGCAGATGTTACCATGTCTGTCTTCCACAATGGCACGTACGGAAGTCATTTTTTCTCCCGCATCTATTTTTTTCCATTTCCTGGTTTTTGATTCAAAAAAAGATACCCCACCATCTTGTAAACCAAACCATCGGTTGCCATCCTTGTCCAGGTATCCGGATAGCAGGAAGTCGTCGGCAATACCACTATTGCGCATATTGGATTTGATGGCTTTACCATTGGGTGCAATCTGAATAACCCCATCGCCCACGGTACCCAGCCACATGCTGTTATCACGATCGTTTAATATGCTGGTTACGGTTGCGGGCCTGCCTTCCGATTGAATAAGATTTTCGGTAGATAAGATGGAAAAAAAAGGTTTTTGATGCGTGGAAAAGGCTATACCACCACTGTATATACCCATCCAAATATTGCCAAACTGGTCACGGTCTATACTTTGAACCGAAGAGGTGTTTCCTCGGTGTAGGTTTTGAATTCCAATCTCGGTAACGCGGAGCAATTTTTCCGATTTGGCATAGCTGGTTTTCAGGATAAACAATTGAGAAGATTCTGCACCAATCCAGATTGAACCATTGATTTCCTTTATGGTGTAAATAAAAGGTTCTAAACCATTTCTGCTCTTTTTAGCCAGACTGATTTTTTGTAAAAGTTTAGTGTATGGGTTATAAACGGCTAAACCTTTCCTGGTTCCGATCCAGATATTGTTATTTTGATCACAGAATAATGATTTTACTTCATTATCAGGCAATAGCCCGGCACTGTTGGCAGTATTAATTACAGTTGTAGAACGCTTTCTGATATCTAAAATGGATATTCCTTTATTAACATGGCCGGCGTAGAGCATACCGCTATGATCTTCTACCAAAGACCAAATGCTGTTCTCTGCCAAACCAGCCATGGTTTTCTTGTTAAAGCGTTCAAATGTTTTGCTAACCGGGTCGAACCGCTGAACCCCCTGATGGTAAGTGGCTAGCCAGAATTTCCCACTGCCCGATTTAATGATGTCAGTAATATCATTCGTAGCAATCGACTTTGGATCATTATCGTGATGAAGATAATAGGAAAACCGGTTGGTTTTCATGTCATAAACATTTAATCCGTTAGCCCTGGTACCTATATAAAGTTTATCATCATCGCAAAAAAGGGTGTTAATTTCATTGCTGTTAACTGAAGAGCCATCTGCTTTCTCGGTTTTGTAAAATTGCTTAAATGAATTGCTTGCAAAACGGTTTAACCCCATTTCGGTAGCAATCCAAATAAAGCCATATTGATCGTGAACAACATCAATTACCTGCTGACTGGATAAGCCTTCCTGTAAAGACAGGTATTTGGCAGGGTTGGGTTGCGCACAGACTAAAATGGATTGAAAGCAATAAACAATAACAAGTATGAGTCTAATCTTCATGTTTTTACAGTGATGATCCAGTACTCAGCTTATTTAGATACTATTATATTACCACCGTTGGCCAGTAACTTTATTCTAAGCTGTTTGGATTTGTTTAATTTCTTAACGCCAATTTGCGGTGATCTGTCATCGCCATCATAGTAAACTGATACTTCATTACTTGTTAACATCGGAAGTGAAACCGTAATCGTTTTGTCGGTACTTTCAGCGTTGATTGCAGCAATATACCAGGTATCCTGATGACGACGGGCCAAAACACAGTATTTGCCGGGATAACCTTCAATGAATACCGTGTTATCCCAGGTGGTTGGAACTTTTTTCATAAAATCGATCACGTGTGCTGGCATCTCTTTGAGGTTGTTAGGCGTAAGGCCAAAATTCTGTACAGGAGACTGGAAAAGAACAGCTGTTGCCAGCTGAAAGGTTTCGGTGGTTTTTCTGATGGTACCACCATCATTTTTCTTGTTATGGTGTTTGTTTAAAAGTACCGGACCAAATTCCATTGATCCAACAGCATTGCGGATAAAGGGGTGGAGGCTTGCATTGAAAGCCTCTGTATCATTGGCGTGTTGGGTGAAAATCAGATTTTCTGAGGCCAATACGGCTTCGCTACCAACATAATTAGGATACATTCTTTCCCAGCCCCGTGGCAATGTACAGCCATGAAAGGTAACGGTGAGGCCATAACTGTTGGCATCGGATAGGATTTCTTCATAAAGTTTCATGGTTTCCTGTTTATCGCCACCAAAAAAGTCAACTTTAATTCCTTTAACCCCCATTTTTTGCATCCAGGCCATCTCTTTTTTCCTTACAGCTGGGGTATTCATTCTGTTTTTCGGATCTTGTGGCGCATCGTTCCAATAACCATTAGAATTATACCATAAACAAATTCCTACATTTTTGCTTTTGGCATAATTAATCAGTTCTTCAGTTTTTTGATAACCGATATTTTTTTCCCAGCCTCCGTCAATCAATGCAAGTTCATATCCCATAGCAGCGGCCAGATCAATAAATGTTTTTTGGTCATCATATTTAATGCTGGCATCTTGCCAAAGTAACCAGCTCCAGGTAGACCGACCAAAGCTATATGGTTTGGAGGGCTCATACTGGGCTTCAACCACATCAAAGGGAATAGTAGTTTCCACTATAGGCTTAAGATCGTTGCCAACGGTAATGGTACGCCATGGGGTATTGCCTGGCAAAGGAATGGCCGGAAGCGCACTACCCAAACCATTATTCTCAGCCTTTTCCGGGAAGGCAATTTTGTATCTTCCTTCTTTCGTTCCTTCACTTAATTTGGAACCGCAGTATAAAGCATTTACACCTGTTTCCGACAACAATACCCATCCTTTACTACCGATGTGGAAAAGGGCAGGAAAAGTGTAGCCAACGCCATATTTGGAGGGAATACCCATTGCCTGGTCAGCAGTGTATTCTTCTTCATAGCTGGGTTTGGTTTTCATCCAGCCAATCATAGGTGTGGCCTGAGGTGTTAAGAAAGTAGTCGTCTGCGACGGAAATTTGTACCCGCTTAACTCTTCTTCTATGATGTAGTTAGCTTGTTCTCCGGTTTGCGGAATATGGTACCTGAAAGCAATATTGTTGTTGCTTACACGGAAAATCACGTCCATTCGGTTCTTTTTACCGTTTTCAAATCTGCAAATCAGCTCATTGGCATCGTAATTTACCTTACTGATCTTGATTTTTGGCTCTGTATAGGTTTCACTAATCTTATTCACTTGCTGATCAATCAGTTTTAAGTTTGCTGAAAAATCCATTTGGCTCCCACGAAGTCCAAGAGGAGATCGCTCAAGCATTTCTTCTTTATTCAGCCAAACATTATAATGTAGTTTCCCTTCCTCCATATACAGTTTTACCACCAGCTTTTTATCGGGGCTGTAAACACTCATGGTTTGAGCAAATGTGAGGTTAAAAATGAAAAGGAGTAATGAACTTAGAAGTAAGATTTTGTAGTGTTTCATATTTGTTTAGTTAGGTCACAGCGAATTGCGGTATCGGGCTTGCAAATTAAGCGACTGCTATTTGTTTTAGTCTTGGAATGGATATTTGGTCTCGTATACGAAGGGTTAGCAATGAACAAATATTGAATTTTTTTTATAAACGTCAAAATAACGTTTAAAATAAGTTGGTTGATTTGGTTTTGTATAACTAATATATAACCCCAAAAAATACCATCTATGTCTTCAGATGTACACAGCTTATTATTAAAATAAGATACTGGTTGGTAATATGGGGCGTATTTAGGTTGAAAATTGGATGCTCTTTCGCTTATAAAGCATATTTATTTGACAATTATTATTAGTTTAGCAGAAGAAGTGGGCACAAGATCCGCAGTGTGCACTTCAGCAATAGAAAGATATCAACCGGGACTATTCCCATAACTGATTGCTAGGTTTGACAAACACGTTAACAGACTTTTCCGATGATAAACTGATCGATCTATTGAATGATGGAGATAGAGGCGCACTAGATGAAATATACCGCCGGCATTGGTCAGCGATGTACATAGCCTCATTTAATATGCTTAAAGATCATGATGCCTGTATGGATATTAATCAGGATATCTTTACATGGCTGTGGACCAAGAGGGGAGAGCTGAAGATCACCTCATTAAAATCATACCTCCTCTCAGCTGTAAGATATAAGGTAACTGATGTGATAAGAAGAGTTAAAGTGGGTAAAGTATTCCTTGACCATTTGTCTCAGGCAGAGGCATCATTTGATAATGTTACCAGTGACCTTGAGGTAAAGGAACTTAGAAAAATTATCCTCCAATTTATTGCAGATCTTCCCGATCGCTGCAGGGAAGTTTTTGATTTAAGCAGAAATCATCATTTATCCAATAAAGAAATAGCACTTCGGTTAGGAATAACAGAAAAGGCCGTTGAAAGACAGATGACCATTGCATTAAAGCGATTCAAATCATCAATTGGTAGTTCATACCATATTTTTATCGGTTTATTTTAGCCTTTTTTTTAGCTCTGGGAAAAAAAAATAAAATATTTAAAACTTTTTTTGCCTTTGTTTGTGGGGTTGCTCCATAGTTGAACGCCTTAATGTTAAATGACGGCTGTCAAATGCTCATTTAGTCTTCATTTATAGCTGTTTTCAAATGCAAAAGGAAGAATTTTTTCAACTAACGGACAAAATTAATGATGGATCTGCCAACGAGGCGGAACTGGAACTATATATCAAGTATTTTAATTCTTTTCAAACCAGTTCAGTGTGGGATGAGAAGGAGATGGGGGATGAGCAAACTCGTGGACAAATGCTTTTGGCCGCGATAGATCGATCTATTGCTGCACCGCTTCCCGTTAAACGCCTTAAATTAAATCTGAAATGGGTTGCTTCCATTGCTGCTATACTGGTAGTAGCCGTTGCTGCATTCTGGTTTATCAATGTAAATCATCCGGTTGTTGACAATGTGGCTAATTACGCCAATCAGACCTCCACAAATACTAACGAACTCATTCAGTTGCCAGATGGAAGTACAGTTATTCTAAGTGCCGGAAGTACCATGTCTTACAGCTCAATCCCTGGTAAAATACCCGTTCGGGAGGTGAAATTAAAAGGACAGGCATTTTTCGATGTTAAGCATATTGATCAGCAGCCCTTCATCGTTCGTACTGAATCGGTTACCACACATGTACTGGGAACCGCATTCGAGGTGAATGCAAACGGCGGTAAAATTATTGTAACCGTTGCTCGTGGAAAGGTTGGCGTAACAAAGGATGGGAAACAGTTGGGAATGTTAACCCCGAATAAACAGGTGATCTACGATAAGGCCAGAGATAAGTCAACTATCCATGATATTAATGCCAAAAAAACCAGCTCATGGAGTAATGGCGACCTGGTATTTACCAACATCACAGTTGGTCATGCAGCAAATTTTTTACAGCAGCGATTTAACGTTAACATTATTGTAAAAGATGAAGCATTAGCAAAGCAACAGTTTACAACCAAACTTTTCGAAAATCAAAGCTTAACAGAGATACTAACCTTGATCTGTGATTTTAATAATGCTGAATACACTTTCAACGAATCAACCAAACTTGTAACTATTAAACCAAAAAACTAAAATGAACCAACCTGTACCATCCTAATTAAAAAGGCCCTGCGTTAGCAACATATTCGCTGTATGAAACTAATGCAGAACCCTCCCAGGCCATCCAAAACTGGATGATAAGCCTGTTTTAATGTAATTCTCATAAGGTATTTAAATCACACCAACATTCGAATATATGAATTTTTCTGCAATTGCAGTAAAGTACAGGGACTGTTATGTCCAATGTACCCATAAAAAACTACTAATCGATTTTATGCGTATCACTTCGTTTATCATCCTTGTCCTTGCCATATCAGCACAAATGCTGGTTGCTTCATCTGTTAAAGGACAGCAAATGGAAGATGTACGGGTAAAATTGAAATTAAACCGAGAGCGACTTTCCCAGGCACTCGAAAAAATTGAAAAACAAACGCCTTTCCATTTTATTTATCGAGACGAGGAAATCCGCGAAATCCCATTGTTAAATCTAGGTGAAACAACCACAACCCTGGATATATTGCTAACAGCACTTTTGGCTAACTCTAATTTAACCTTTAAACAGATAGACAGACATATTATCATCACTAAAAAAATACCTGTCAGATCAAGTCAGCTTAATGATGCCAACCAGATCGTTAACGCGATAACCACTAATCGGGATATCCAGATTTCTGGTAAAGTGACTGATGAAAAGAAAATTCCAATTCCCGGTGCGAGTGTTTGGGTTGTTGGAACAAAAATCAGTACGATGACAGGTAGTACGGGAAATTTCTCAATCAATATTCCAGATTCAAATGCCGTACTGGAGATTCGGTTTGTTGGTTATAAAACCAAGCGGGTTAGTGCCAGGTCTGGTGCATACAGATTCATTCAGATGGAGGTAGAGCAGCAAAACCTTGATGAAGTTGTAATCAATAACGGGCTTTTCGATCGTAAGGTGGGAACCTCAACAGGGGCCACCTCTACTTTTAATAATGCGCAGCTCAAAGTGGTTACCAATCAGAACCTTATTGCAGGCCTCGCCATTTTAGATCCATCTTTTATCATTGTTGAAAATAATAATCTCGGTTCCAATCCCAATAATTTACCTGATGTACAGATGCGCGGGCAAACAGGTTTCCCGAATGTAGGAGACGAATTTGCAAATGCACCCAATTTGCCTTTATTTATTCTGGATGGTTTTGAAACGACTTTGCAAAGAATTTATGACCTGAATATCAACTTAATCAAAAGTGTTACCCTTTTAAAAGATGCTTCTGCAAAAGCCATTTACGGATCGAAGGCCGGTAATGGCGTGGTGGTTGTGGAGACCATTAAACCTGAGGCTGGTGCACTCCGTGTGTCTTATTCGGGAAGTTTGAATTTTACTGCTCCTGATTTATCCAGTTATGAATTAACCAATTCAGCTCAGAAAATACAGGCAGAAATACGCGCTGGAAGGTATATATCTGCTAACCCAATTAATGAATCAGCCCTCACAGCACAGTATGCCATCAACCAGAAGGCCGCATTGGAAGGCGTAGACTCCTACTGGCTTTCTCAACCTTTACAGAATGGTTATGGTCAGCGCCACAGTGTAATGGTTGATGGTGGCGACCAGTCCCTGAGATATTCAGCTAATATGAGTTACAACAATAACATTGGGGTGATGAAGGGTTCAAACCGGGAAACTATCAGTGGCTCTGTTAACTTATCTTATTTCAAGGAGAAGTTTTCATTCAATAATATTCTGACTATAGATCGCAATAATGCCAATAATTCCCCATATGGATCTTTTGCTGAATATGCCAAAATGAATCCATACTGGAGAATCAAAGATGAGTTTGGGCGTTTAATTCCAACATATACCAATTTTGGGGCAACGGTGTATAATCCACTGTATAATGGCGAACTTAACTCTAAAGACAACAGCAGGTATACGAATATTGTAGAAAACTTTTATACCGAGTGGAGGCCATCAGCGGTATTGAGATTTACCGGTCGTGTGGGAATCAATCTTCAAAACAATAGTTCTGATAATTATATCTCTGCCAATAATACCCGCTATGCTTCAATTCCCATTAACTCAGATTTGTATCAACAAAGAGGACAGTATACCATCACAAATGGTAGAAACTCAGGGCTGAGTACCGATATTGGTGCCGCATACACCCTTAACAAAGGCAAGCACCAGGCAATTGCAAATGCCATTTATTCCATCACTCAGAACATTACCAACATTAATGGTATGACAGCAGTTGGTTTTCCTAATGATAATCTTGATTTTATCTCAGCCGGAGGCGGATTTACAGCAGGATCGAGGCCCACTGGATCTGAAAATACTGCCCGTACAATGGCTGTAACAACAGCGGTGAATTATGCGTATGACAACAGGTTTTTAACTGACCTAAGTTACAGGGCTAATGCCAGCTCGCAGTTTGGTGCCAATAATCGCTGGGGAAGTTTCTGGTCTGCAGGTTTAGGATGGAATCTACACAATGAAGCCTTTTTGAAAAACCTGAAGGGTAAAGTCGATATGCTTAAGTTGAGGGCAAGCATTGGAAGTACGGGTACGCAGAATTTCAGCGCTTATGAGGCCTTAACTTCATATCGTTATAACACAACACAAAATTATAATGGTGATGTTGGTTTTAACCTCATTTCTTTGGCCAATCCTGATTTACGCTGGCAAAAGGTAATGGACAAAAACATAGGTTTAGATCTTGGTATTTTCCAACGTTTAAGCCTGCGCTTCGATTTTTATATTAAGGATACCCAAAATTTGTTGTCTGACCAGATTCTTCCTTTATCTACGGGATTTGTAAGTTATAAAGAGAATATTGGTGAAGTACGAAATCAGGGGTACCAGATTGGTGCCAATTTAAGGGTTTACAACAATACCGCTTCCAGAACATTTGTTAATGTATTTGTTAATGCAGCACATAATACCAATAGGATAAGAAAAGTTTCGAGTTCCTTAGAGCAGCTGAATACCACAGAAGATGCCAATAAGTTAAATAGTGGAACCAATGCTGAAGAGCGTGCACTAAGACAAAACCCCTCCACACGGTATGTTCCCGGTCAATCAATGTCAACCATCTGGGTGGTTCCTTCACTAGGTATAGATCCATCTAACGGAAAGGAAATCTTTGTAAAAAGAGATGGAACGCAAACTTATGTTTGGTCTGCTGCTGATTATGTGGCTGGTGGTGAGACCAATCCATATATGAATGGAACTTTTGGGAGTAATGTGCGCTATAAAGATCTTACCGTAAACTTTGCTTTTGCTTTCAGACTTGGCGGACAAGCATATAATACCAGTTTGGTACAAAAAGTAGAAAATGCAGACTTTATTTACAACGTAGATATCCGCGCATTAGAACAACGTTGGTCAGTTCCTGGTCAGGCTGCGATTTATAAAGATATCGCTGATATTTCCCCAACCAAACCAACCTCAAGATTTGTTCAAAATCTGAGCGAACTTAATTTTTCATCCGTAAGTATCGCCTATGACTTTAATAAACTGAAGTTTCTTGGTCCGGGAAATAAGAGCAGGATTAGCGTTGCACTCAACCTTAATGACATTGCAAGGATCGCAACAGTTAAAACAGAGCGTGGTTTAGATTACCCATACGCTCGTACGGTATCCATGTCTGTTCAGGCTAACTTTTAAGACTTAGAATATGAAGACGATAAAAAATATTTATATTATTTTAATGCTAATTGCATTATTTTCAGTTTCTTCCTGTAAAAAATGGCTTGAGGTAAAGCCTAAAACAGAGGTAGAATCTACCGTTGCTTTTAGAAATGAGCAAGGTTACAAAGATGCGCTTACCGGCGTTTACATACAATTAACCGCAAATGGTTTGTATGGTCAAGAACTTACCTTTGGAACCTTAGATATACTCGCCAAACAATACACCAATATATCTGGCTCACCTTACGCGAGTTTTGATGGCTACAATTACAATTACGCACAGCTGGAACTAAAAACCAGACTGGATAATTTCTGGACAGGACTATATTCGGCCATTGCAAATACAAACAGTCTGATCACTAATATTGATGTTGCCGATCCCTCCATATTCGCTGGTTCTACACGTAACATAATCAGGGGTGAGGCGTATGGATTAAGGGCATTTTTGCACTTCGATTTGCTCAGGTTATACGCGCCTGCCCCTTCGTCTGCCGGAGGAGCTGCTGCAGCAGCAATTCCTTATGTTAAAACCATCGATCCAAAGGCAACCCCAACTTCCTCAGTAACTGAAGTGCTGGCTCAGATTCAGCTTGATTTAAACGTTGCGGCCGAAGCGTTAAAAGGAGTCGATCCAATTTTACAGGGGAAAACTTCAACGGGGTATTTGAGAGACAGGATATATAAATTCAATTATTATGCGGTAAAAGCCCTTCAAGCTAGAGTATATCTATATGCTGGTGATCAAACCAATGCATTGATTTGTGCACGAGAAGTAATTAATTCGGGAAGATATCCCGCTGCACAGTCAGCAAATATCATCAATGGTAACGACAGGCTGTTCCAGGATGAAATTATTTTTGCATTAAACATCAATACCCTCGCGGCTAATGCCAGTAATTATTTTAGTAGAACAGCCACCAGCTTGCTGGGTAAAAGTGCGGTGAATTATAGTTCAGAAATGGATAATTCCTCTACAGATTATCGTTTGCTATACCTTACCGGAACGGCTGATGTAACCTCAATTTTATTTCCAACAAAATTAATTCCCAATGCGAATGCACCGGCGGTATTCGGCAACAAGATGCCTGTTCTTAGGGCTTCGGAGATGTATTACATTGCTGCAGAATGCTTAAAAACAAGCAATCCGCAGGCCGCTGTAGACTATTTAAACTATGTAAGAACAAATAGAGGGCAGACAACTTTGATCGCTGCATCCAGTACACCTGCACAGATTCAAAACGAGATCTTTAAGGAATACCGCAGGGAATTTATATGCGAAGGCCAGCTTTTCTATTATTACAAAAGAGTTAATTCACCAACTATTGCTTACACCACGGTTGCAGGTAACAACACACTGTATGTTTTCCCAAAACCAGATCAGGAAATTCAGTATGGAAACAGATAATAACGCATTTACGATGACTAAAACCGGAAAATTTTCGATACTTTTTGTTACAATGTTGACCCTATTATTGAGCTCTTGTGAAAAGGAGATCGATACTTACACCAATGACCCAAGATTGTACTTTTTTGAGCGTGGTAACGATGTGCTCCAAACCAGGATTACTTCCAAATCATTTTCATTTGTTCCTTTAGCCTCTTCCATACTTACCGATACCATAAAGATCAAAGTTAAAACAATGGGCCTGGCTACAGATGCCGATAGGGTATTAAAAGGAGCAACGATTAAGCAGGGTACTACGGCAGTAGAAGGCACTGATTATGCTTTTATTGACGGTAAAATAAAGGCAGGGCAGGTAGAGGGTTTTCTTCCTGTGGTACTTTATCGTACCGCCAAGATAAAATCTACCAGTTTAACCCTGAATCTGACCATTGCAGAAACGAAAGACTTTAAGCCAGGTGTAGTTGAAGATCAGAATTTCACCTTAAACTGGAGTGATGATATCGTTAAACCTGCAAACTGGGATGGCTTAATCAGTCTGGCGTTCTATTTTGGAACGTATAGCAAAACCAAATTCAGGTTTATTATTGATGTGACGGGGATTGCCGATTTCCCCCTTCAGCAAAGTGGCAGGGTGCCGCTTAACCCAGGTGAATACAGCAACAGTATGATGAATGATATTAAGTTGCGTGTGAAAGAGGCGTTGGCTGTTTATAATGCGAGCCATACAACACCCTTAACAGATGAAAATGGTGTATTGGTAACCTTTCCAAACTAATTAAACAAAATGATGAAGACAATAAGATTATATTTATATATCTGTGTAGGCTTGTTGCTTGCATTGGTGGTTTCATGTAAGAAAGATTTGGGTAATTATGATTATACAACCGTAAGTACACCTGTTTTGGATACCACTAAAGTTGCAGCAAATTACTCCATAGAACGATATGCCAATTTGGTAATTGAACCCAAGATCAGGATGAATGGAATTGATACCACTTCCCTGAGCTATAAATGGATTATTTATAAACAAACGGTTGCCACCGGACAGGCCAATATACCCAGAGAAATTTCAAGTTTGAGAAGACTGAATGTATCTATTGGTGATCCCATTGGCCTATATTATGTAGAGCTTATCGTTACAGACAAAAAAAATGAAGCGAAGGCTAATATCGTTTTTAACCTGAGTGTATCGGCAGGAATGGAATATGGATTACTGGTACTTCACACCGCAGGCGGATCTAGCGATGTCGATTTTTTGGTTACCAGAAACGCAGTGCCCATTACCAGTGTCCCTGAAAAGAGGTTGAGGAATTTATACTTTAGCGCAACGGGAAGTCGCTTAGCTGGCGATGGCAGATTTATCAGTGTTAGCAGAAGAACAAGTTTTACGGCAATAGTTACCAATTGGGTGACAGTGGGTACCAGTACGCAGTTACAAAGGGTAAACGGTAACGATTTCAGCTTTTTGAGAGATAATGGCTCCCTGTTTTTAAGGCCAGGTACAGTGATCAATCCTCAGGCGCATAATTTAAGCGATCTCAGTTCTTATGAAACCCTGATTAATGATGGCAAAATGCACATTACGAATGCTTCTGATCAGTTGGTGGCCTCATATTCAGCTGCCTTAACAGGAGACTATTACCTTGCGCCTTTCACGGTAAGCGGTACATCAGGTTCATTAATATCAGTTGGTTATGATGAGAAAAACGGCCGGTTTATCAAGCCAACATCTGCAACAGCTGGTACAATTACTGATTTCAGGGTGCCTGGTAATGCCGGTCAACCTTTTAACCTGACCAATATTGGCAAAGATATGCTTGGGATGGATAGGGGCATAAGTAATTATACGCTGGCATTCTTTAAGGATAAAACCGGAGCAGGAAGATGGCTGTATGTCATCAATTTTAATAAATCTGACGATGGCCTTCTGGGTGTAGGGCGCTATGATATGACCAATTTACCTGATATTTCAAATGCATTATTCTATCAGGCAAACAAATCTTCCAATATTTGCTATTATGCTACCGCATCTAAGGTATATCTCTACGATTATACAACTCAGAATACACCTGCTGTCGGATTTCAGGTGCCTGCAGGAGAAACAATTACCTGTATGAAAGTTTATAAACCAAGCCCTAATTTTAATCTTGCGGATGCTGATGGCAGATTGCTGTATGTGGCCACCTGGGATGGAACTCAAGGTAGGTTGTACGAGCTTTCGATTAACCCTACAACGGCTGTTATTAACAGTAATCCATTGAACAGGTTTGATGGATTTGGTAAAATAACAGACATCAGTGCCAAGCCAAGGGGCGCAGGGAATTTATAATGATTACTCTTTTAACACACAACAAATATATTTTTATTACTATGAAAAAAATAATTATTGCAAGTGCCATCGCACTTGCAATCCATGTCACTTCAGCCTTTGCTCAAGACAAAAATTTTAAACTAAGCACGGAGAAACCTGTTGCAGGCGAAGAAATTGGCGTTACTTACAATCCCAAAGGCACTGTGCTGGCAGGAAAGAAGAATGTAACAGCAACAGTTTATCAGTTTTGCGATTATAAATGGATTAAAAATGAACTAGCTTTAGAAAAAAAGGATAGCATTTGGACAGCAAATTATACCCTGCCTAAAAATGCGAGTATTGTAGCTTTCAAATTTAAAAGCGGTTCAACTGTAGACATCGGGCAAACAAGTGCTTATGCATGGCTTCTGTTTGATAAGGAAGGTAAAAATATGCCCGGTGCATATGCAGGCTGGGCATTTTTAAGAAATGCCTCAGTACCTGAGATGTTTCCTGATTTTACTAAAGATAAGTTCCTGATTGGTGATGATGTAGTGGTTTACTGGATGCAGCAACAACTGCGTTATTTTCCATCAAGCAAGCGGGATATTTTTTATGCACATTCTAAAGTTTTGAAAAAGGTCGATGCCGAAAAGGCAAGGGCCCTGGCACTTCAGGACCTGTCGTTAATTAAATCCCTGCCTGATAAAAATTTGAATGACCTGAAAAATATCAAAAAGGTTTATGCTGAGGTGCTTGACAATCCTTCAGCTGCCGATTCTATGGGGCGTGTGATTGCAGCTATTGACTCTGCAGCGATAAAGCGCCGTAATCCGGAAAAGTTAGCTGCAGCCAAAGCGCTTAATGGCGAAAGGGATTATAAAAAACTGTTGCCTGCAATGATTAATTTTCTTGAGCTATACCCGATGGATAAGGCGGATAGAGCTTTTGATCAGGCTAATTGGATTGATTACTCAAAATTTTATAGTTCAATCGCAATTATGGCCTCTGTTGATAAAGATTCGGTAACCTTTAAGAAATATGTAGCTCAGGCACCTTTATCCAGTCTTCCAAACCTATTTTATAAGAGCATGTATGTTCCGTACGTATCGCTTAAAACTTTTAATGCACAGGAAGCATACGTATTTGCCAGACCGATGATGAGTAGGTTAATGCAATTTAAAGAAATAAATCGCGATGCCTTTATGGATATTTACCTGAACAATGCCGGAGTTTACGCAGATATACTCATGCACTTGAACAAGGATGAAGCTGCATTGAACTTTGCCTCTGCTGCGCAACAGAAATACGAGTATGGGAATTCTCCACTGAATGAAGTAAGCGCCATATTATTAGAGCGAAACGGACAAGCGGAAAAGTTAAAATTTACGCTGGAAAGTAGCATGAGAAAAAATCAGATGACACCGCTCATGTTGGATATGTTAAAGAAAAACTACATCGCATTAAACAAGAATGAGAGTGGTTATGAGAGCTACCTGGCAACCTTAAAAGATTTGAAACTCGATTCAGCTCTGGAAAACAAGGTTAGAAAGTCGATGATTAATAAAACCGTTCCAGAATTTAACGTGAAGAGCAATCGTGGAAAAATGGTTAAACTCAGCGATCTGAAAGGTAAAATTGTGGTATTTGATTTCTGGGCTTCATGGTGTGCACCTTGTAAAGCTGCTTTCCCGGGCATGAAAATGGCCGTGGAGAAATACAAGAATGATAAAGACGTAGTTTTCTATTTTGTAGATACCCAGGAAAAGATGAAGGATTATGAAGCTTATGTGTCCAAGTACCTAAAGGATAATAATTACGATTTCAATGTGTTGTTTGATGCAAATGCAGCCTTTTCCAAAAGCTACGGCGTTGGAGCGATTCCGCATAAGATGGTGCTGGATAAGAATGGAAAATTACGTTTTTCAGAAGTAGGATATATGGGCAGCCCTTCAGAATTGGTTGATGAGATTAGTATGATGGTAGAATTGGCACGTAAAGGAGAATAACATGAAAAGAATTTTTTTCATTGCACTATTATTGACTTCGGCAAACATTTTTGCACAGGATACCGAGGTATTGTTTAATAATGCAGATAAAAGTATTACGATTGGGGCCACAATATCTGCTCCAAAAGGGCATAATAGCGGTAATGCGGTTGTTTTAGTTTCTGGCGGTGGTGTACAAGATCGCGATGGTAAAATGGCTGGCCACCCTTATTTTAAATTACTGGCCGACTATTTTAATTCAAAGGGCTTAACCGTATTGAGGATGGATGACAGGGGAATAGGTAAAACAACGGGGCAGTATGATCTTGCCACAACTGCTGATTTTGCCGATGATGCCCTTTCTGCCATTGCTTACCTTAAATCACGGAAGGATTTAAAATTGAAACGCATTGGTTTGGTAGGACATAGCGAAGGTGGCGCGGCATCCGCGATTGCAGCAGCTAAATCCAAAGATGTTGCTTTCATTATAAGCTTGGCAGGTTTGGCACTGGATGGTCAGTCTTCCTTGAAGTTTCAAAACGAAGATCTTGTTGCAAATGCAAAGATAAGTGACATCGATAAAAAGCGTTCTAATGAAATTAATAACCTGATGTTTAAAACAGCTTATCAGTATGTAGATTCTGTAAATATGGAACAGAAACTGAATGATACCTATAATGAGTGGAAGAAAAAAGATGATGCCTATTTCAAAACGCTCAATATTGAATTCGATCATTTTCGATTTCCGGTGTATAGCTATGTTATGAATGCAGTAAAGCCTTGGTACAGGTATTTTCTTAAGTTTGATCCCGTTAATTTCTTGCCTAAAGTAAAGGTTCCAATCCTGGCTATAAATGGTGACAAAGATCTAATGGTTAGATCTGAGGTGAACCTTGCCAATTGGAAGAATTTGCCACTAAAAGGAGGAAATAAGGATGTCACTATAAAGCAGATATCAAGTATGAATCATTTGCTTCAACATTGTATTACCTGCGAACCACAAGAATATGCGCAGATTAAAGAAGCAATCACGCCTGAGGTTTTTGAAACGATAAGTAAATGGCTGGAGGCTAATGGTTTAATGTAGTATTACTTTATAGAATTTTAGTTATTAATTAATTGCAGGTTAACTGATGTTGCCTGCATTTTTTTTGTTCCAGAAAGGGGTAATTATTTGTTGATGGATGTAAAATGTAGGAACTATATTCAATAGCATATGTCATTAATGCAGAGATAGCAGGTTGTTTTTTCCTCTTAATCCCGATCCGATTTCTATATGTTTAAGCGCTCGACTATCTTTTGGGCTATTACTTCAACAAGGAGACATTTCTTACCTTCGGAGATATAAAACGTAAGCCAGCTATTTTTGATCCTGTGCCGGGTACCCAATGTTATTAACTTGAGGAGAAAACTAAAATGGATTGTCAATTCTGAGCCTGTTGAAGGGTAATCCATTTTAGTTTTCGACTTATTAAGAGGGTCTTCGATTACTTGTCCCGATTTCACCTCAGAAGCTCTGACTGACAGCATTCAGCTTAAGTTAACAGCATTGCCTGGGTACCCTGGCTTCTTTAAACTGAGCTGGGAGTCATGCTAGGCAGGTAAGCAATCAAATCTCAAAAACTAAATGTGACATGTTGATGTTAGGTTGTATATTGTAAATCAATGAATTGGGTGGAATCAGTGCCCTTAGCAGATAGGGCTTAAGATTAAGCTTTTCACATAAATAGCCATAAAAGGAATATGAATACCAGAAGAGATTTTCTAAGAAAAATGGGGGCATCGGCATTGATGCTTCAATTGGGTTCAATAACATCTTTCTCATCAGCAGCTAACCAAATCGGAAAGCCGTATGAGGGGAGAGTACTCAGGGTAGCTATCATGGGTTTAGGTGGGTATGGAACCCGTGTCGCAGAAGCTATGAAAGCCTGCACTAAGGCAAAGCTTGTAGGTGTAATTAGCGGAACGCCTTCAAAAATAAAAGCTTGGCAAGCTCGCTACAATATCCCTGAAAAGAATTGCTATAATTATGACAACTTCGATCTGGTAAAGAATAATCCGGATATAGATGCCATTTATGTCATTACCCCAAATGCACTGCACCACAATCAGGTTATCCGTGTAGCAAAAGCAGGAAAACATGCGATATGCGAAAAACCAATGGCATTAAATGCCAGGGAAGGCCAGGAAATGATCGATGCCTGTAAAAACGCAAATGTAAAGTTGCTGGTCGGCTACAGGATGCATTTTGAACCCCGTACGCTGGAGGTACTTCGGATGAGAAATGTGGGTGATTTCGGTAAAGTCATGTTTTTCCAGGCGCAATGTGGTTTCAAAGCCGGCGACCCAAGCCAGTGGCGGTTAAATAAAGCACTTGCAGGTGGTGGATCTATGATGGATATTGGAATTTATGCGATTAACGGGGCAAGGTATATGGTGGGTGAAGAACCTGTTTGGGTAACCGCTCAGGAAACCAAGACTGATCCGTTAAAGTTTAAAGATGGTGTAGATGAGACCATACAATTTCAATTGGGTTTTCCCAGTGGCGCTATAGCCTCCTGCTTGTCTAGCTATAATATCAGTCACCTGGATAGGTTTTATTTGAGTGGAGAGAAAGGCTTCGCAGAAATGCAACCTTCTACGGGTTACGGCCCGATTAGGGGAAGAACACATAAAGGGGAGCTTAACCAGCCAATAACTACCCACCAAACTGTTCAGATGGATGAAATGGCGACTATTATTTTTGATGATCACAGGCCGGCGATTCCAGTAAACGGGGAGGAAGGTTTGAAAGACCTTAAAATTATTGATGCGATATATCAAGCTGCGGAAACGGGGTTGAAGGTTAAGGTAAAGGGCTGAAGCAAAGATGATTTTGTATTTACTGTTCAAGGTAGGGCAATTATGGAAAGTATTAATCTTAACTGAGGTTTCATCCGCACCTGGATGGTCAATAACGTCCTCTTTATATGATCTAAGTCTGGCTAAGGTTATGTTAGAAATGTACTATTTTTATATTAAATAAACGCAATGTGGCCGTATTCGCAGTGCTTTACTCTGCTTAAAATTTCGGTCCCCTGCTCCAATCATTAAGTATTTTTACTTCCTCAGCCAGAAATTTTTCAAGTCTATTGGGCATCCATGATTTCTCGGCTGAAATAGGGAAAGCAGAATGACCGCCATGTTTAGGAATATCAAGAAATAGGTAATCAGAAGTTCTGGCTAAATCGATAGGATAGGAGGTGTCGGATAAAAACGGATCATTTTTGGCATTTACCAGTAAAGTAGGTATACGAATCTTCGCCAGGGAATCCAGGCTACTGCCTGCCGAATAGAAATCATCTAATGCGCTAAAGCCACAAAATGGTGCAGTAAAATTTTCACTGAACCCTTGAACAGATATTATTTGCTCTAGTTTATTTAAATCGAATATTCCAGGGTGCTGGGTTTCTAATTTTCGGACTTTATTTTTTAGTTTGAGCAAAAATTTTTGTGAATAGATTCGGTTAACGAATCGGTCAATTTCTTGTTCAGATTTCTGTAAATCACAGGGTGCAGAAAAAGCAGCAATAGCCCGTAGGTTGGTGGGCGTGCTATGTCTGGCTACAAAATTTAGCGACATGTTTGCGCCTAATGAAAATCCTACAAGCACAAGTGAATGATATTTTTCCGCATACTCATTTACGACTATTTCTATATCATTTGTTGATCCCCCATGATAGAGCACAGGCAAACGATTCATTTCTCGCCCACAACTCCGCGCATGCATGGCTAAAATATCCCAACCAAGTGCACTAAAATGTTGCGCCATTTGCTGTACATAATGACTTCTCGAATTGCCCTCTAGTCCATGGAAAAGCATCATCAGTTTATCATTGCCAGCCCGAATCCAATCGAGTTCTAAGAAATCTCCGTCAGCTAATTCTAGCTTCTCAGTTTGGTAAAGTGTATTGTCTCGCTTTACACCAAAAACCGGTGCTATAGTTTGCAAGTGTCTATTGAAAAGATAAGCTGGCGGACGGTAATATGATTGTACGATTGGCATAATTGTAATTCGGACTAGGGAGTTTAAAGGAAAGCTGTATGTGTATTAAGTAGGCGTAAAATAGTTAAATTATAGCTATCCATTAATCACCGCAAAGGTAAAATAAATACAAGTCATTTTAAATAGACCCCAAGAAGTTAGGGTTTACAATACCTGATTACTAGGCCAAAAACAACAAACCCGATCTTAAACCTTTTCTGTCTCTAAATCGTGTAAATTTTAAATATGATTGGAAAAAACTAACTTTACCATCAAGTTTACACGTCTTAAATGAGTGTAAAACCAATAAAACCAGCTGATCCCACAACCTTTACTCATGATTAAAGACAAACCTAATAAATTTATAAAATGGCTAGCCACAGGAATTTCGGAGCGATGGATTTTACGTCATTTTGCTGCTATAAAATTTATTGGAGAGTTAGAGGTAAAAAATGATCGTTCTTGCCTGATGCTCATGAATCATTACAGCTATAATGATGGAGCGATTCTGAATCGTATTTGCCGGCTACTTTTAAAAAAGCAATTAAGGGCAATGGTGGTCGAAGCACAACTGAAATTATTTCCAGCCTTGAAATACTTTGGTTGCTTTTCAGTGAATAAAAAGTCGAGAAAGATGATCGAATCTTTGAATTATGCCACAGAGTTGCTTAAAGATCCCAATATCATGCTAGGTATTTATCCACAAGGAGGATTATTTTCCATACATTTAAATAAAATACATTTTGTAAGTGGATTGGAATATATCTTTAAACGTTCTCAATCAACACCTTACCAGGTTTTTTTCGGCGTAACATTGCTCGATTATCTGGAAAGCTTTAAACCGATAGCTCGTGTATACCTCATGGAATATAATGGCGAACGACAGGTTGATAAAATGGAAGAAGCTTACAACTTATTTTATTCAGAGTGTAAACAAAAGCATCAACGGTTTTATAATGCACCAGAAAGGGTAATTGATATTAAAGGGTAGCTAGTTGTTTTTGGTATAATTGTGTATTTCAATGAAACAGTATAGTACATTTGGGGCCAAACTATGCAAATTCGATGCCAGGCACTTGCCCCTTTAGTTTTCAGGTTTGACTTTCCGCTTAGGCGAATCTACATTTTATCGGATAGTTATTTTTGACAGGTCTGATCATATACCAGGTTGGATTTGACTTAGTGGTGATTTCGGTACTTTGCCATTTATTTGAAACAGCATTCGGACTTAAGGAATACAGGTAACTATAAGCCATTGAGTGCTTATTTGGGATACGAAAAGACATCTTTTATAGGATGACGGCTAAAGATTGGATTTGCTTTCTGCGTGGTAAAAAAAAGAATTTGACTACCTGATAACTAACATAGTTTCAATTCTGTTACATTATAAGATATTATTTTTTAGGCCTAAAGACCTATATTTGTGCCACACACCTGGGATTTGATGATAAGTATAGACGAGGATTTTTACATCAGAAAAAAATTTCTAAGGCTGAATCTGGTTTCAGTACTTCCCTTGCTTCTTTTGGCCACATTTTTTTTTCGTGGTCAGGCATTTAGTCATTTTTCCTCCAATACGCATACACTCTTAACCAATGCGGCACAACTGCTGGCTCCTGAAAATGGTGATGAGCAAGTTAAAAAAACGATCTCTTCATTAGATACCAAATGGGCAAAATACCGGAAGAAATATAAGCATCTAAATGATTCCAGCAGTGATCTTCAGCCTTTTCAAAAAAGGGTAGAAGCGAGATTAAATTTTATATTCAGCCCATATTTAGGTTACGAGAGCCCATTTTTTCGCTTAGAACAGCATTCTTTTCTTCATAGGCTGGCGTATTTCTGATCTTTTCTATTTAAAGTCCTAATTATTACCGTACTTCTTAAGATATGTTCCTGAATATCGCTCAGGGCAGTAGTACGGTTATGTTTTTGAACAAAGACATCATTTAGTGGATGTTTTTGCTCAAAAACTAGTTCTATGTGCTTACAGATAAAGACAATACACCATGAAAATTAAATGCATAGTCATTGCAATCCTGGCAGCTGCACTGCAGTCCTGCACCGGAGAGCAGACTAAGAAAAATGATAATGATATAGCGGAAATACCTGTTTTAAAACTTGTTCCACAGGATACATCCCTTTCCTTTGACTACGTTGCTGATATCCAGGCCGTGAAAAACGTAGAAATACGCTCACGTTCGCGCGGTTTTATTGAAAAAGTTTTGGTAGATGAAGGTCAGAAGGTGAATAAAGGCCAATTGCTTTTTAAACTAAATGACAATGAATACCGGATTGAGCTCAATAAGGCTAAGGCTAATTTATCCAGCGCTAAATCTGCGGCGAGTATCGCTAAGGTAGAATTGGACAGGATAAAAAGTCTGGTAGAAAAGAAAGTGATCTCAAGCTCTGAGCTTACCTTGGGCAAGGCCAGGCTGGAAGAGGCAGAGGCACGGATCAAGTCGGCAAGGGCGATGATTGATGATGCAAATCAAAGGTTATCGTATGCACAAATCCGTGCACCTTTTGAAGGTATTATTGATAGAATCCCGTTAAAAACGGGAAGCCTTATAGAGGAGGGAGCATTGCTCACAACGCTTTCTGATACGCAAAATATGTATGCTTATTTCGATATTTCCGAAAACGAATACCTGCAGTTTACCAAGGCTGGAAACGGAAGGTTTGATCAGGATAAGCAAACCAGTCTGATCCTGTCTGATGGATCCGTTTATCCTTTAAAAGGGAAGATACAGACGCACGAGAATATATTTTCAGGTAATACAGGTTCAATCGCCTTCAGGGCAATTTTCCCTAATCCAAAAAATGTGCTTAAACATGGTGCTTCCGGAAAGGTCAAACTTCATTCGGCACTCAAGCAAAGCCTGCTCATCCCTCAGAAATCGGTTTTTGAAATTCAGGATAAAAACTACGTTTTTGTACTGGGCAAAAACAATACGGTGAAAATGAAAAGCTTCATGCCTAAAATGAGGCTGCCTGGATATTTTGTATGTGGTGAGGGGCTGAATGCCGGTGATACCATTGTATACGAAGGGATTCAGAATATCCGCGATGGGGCAACAATTAAGCCGGTAGCCACCAGCCAAAAGGTGCTCTTTGCACAAAAGTAATTTATTGAAATATTTTCATCTATGCCGTTCCGTTTTGCGGAGCATGGCATTGTATTATCCTATAATTAAATGGTAGAAACATTTATCAGACGGCCGGTACTTTCACTGGTCATCTCGCTAATATTGATTTTATTGGGCGTTTTAGCCTTATTTAAACTGCCCATAACGCAGTTTCCCGATATTGTGCCACCATCGGTAGTGGTAACGGCCAATTATAATGGTGCTAACGCTGAGGTGTGTGCCAAAGCGGTGGCCACACCATTGGAAAAAGCCATAAATGGTGTTCCTGGTATGACTTACATGAATACTGTAAGCAGCAACAATGGGGTAACCTTGATTCAGGTGTTTTTTAACGTAGGCACCGATCCGGATCAAGCTGCTGTAAACGTACAAAACCGGGTAACTACAGTTCTTGATGAGCTTCCTGAAGAAGTGATTAAAGCTGGTGTAACCACCGAAAAGGAAGTAAACAGTATGCTGTTATACTTAAATATAACCAGCAAGGATCCCGGGATGAACGAAGAGTTCATCTATAATTTCGCGGATATCAATGTACTTCAGGAGCTAAAAAGGATTGATGGTGTTGGATTTGTGGAGATAATGGGTGCCAGAGACTATTCTATGCGGGTATGGCTTAAACCTGACAGGATGCTGTCGCATAATATTTCAACTGAGGAGATCATTGAGAAAATGCGCAGCCAGAATATTGAAGCTGCACCGGGTGTAGCGGGTGAAAATTCGGGGAAAGGCACTGAGGTGAAGCAATATGTGTTGAGGTATACCGGAAAATTCAATAATAAAGACGAATATGAAAATATGGTCCTCAAGGCTCAGCGTGATGGAGGGGTAACCCGTTTAAAGGATATTGCAGATATCGAATTTGGTACGGTGAGTTATGATATGGTTTCTAAAACTGATGGGAGGCCTTCCGCGTCCATTATGATCAAGCAACGTCCGGGATCGAATGCCAGTGAGGTAATTGATAACATCAAATCCAAAATGGCCAGTTTAAAGAAGAATTCTTTTCCTCCAGGAATGGAATATAATTATGCCTATGATGTTTCGCGATTTTTGGATGCGAGTATTCATGAGGTACTCCGAACCTTAATAGAGGCATTTATATTGGTTTTTATAGTGGTTTTCATCTTTCTGCAAGATTTTCGCAGCACCTTGATCCCTGCGCTGGCTGTACCTGTTGCACTGATCAGTACCCTTGCGTTTCTGCTGATAATGGGTTTTTCGATCAATATTTTAACACTTTTTGCTTTGGTTCTTGCCATCGGGATTGTGGTAGATAATGCAATAGTTGTGGTTGAAGCAGTTCACGTGAAAATGACTGAAGAACACTTACCACCAATGGAAGCCACCATATCGGCGATGAAGGAAATCAGTGGAGCCATTGTAGCCATTACCCTGGTGATGTCGGCGGTGTTTGTGCCTGTGGCCTTTCTTTCTGGACCAGTAGGTGTTTTTTACCGTCAGTTTTCACTCACCTTAGCCATTTCAATTGTTATTTCAGGAATCAATGCCTTGACTTTAACTCCTGCGCTTTGTGCATTAATGTTGCAACATGGCCACAACCAGGAGAAAAAAAGGGGACCTATCCAACGTTTCTTCAATTTGTTTAACCGTGGATATAACAAAACCGAACGAAAATATGGTCGCCTGGTGAGGTTGATCATAGGTCGTAAACCCGTAACAATAGCCTTGCTTTTATTTTTTATACTGGCTACCTGGTTAGGAAACAGTATCCTTCCATCGGGGTTTATTCCTACCGAAGACCAGGGGATGGTTTATGTGAATGTTACCACTCCGCCAGGATCTACAGTAGAGCGTACAGAGGAGGTGTTAGATAAAATTCATGCCGTAACCAAAGGGTTTCCTGCAATAGAGAATGTGAGTACACTGGCAGGTTACAGTTTGATGAGTGATATTACTGGTGCTTCATATGGCATGGCTATGATTAATCTTTCGGCGTGGGATGACCGGGAGGAAAGTGTTGAGGATCTGATTGCTAAGCTCAAAACACAAACAAATGGCATAAGTGACGCTGCCATTGAGTTCTTTTCCCCTCCAACTGTGCCCGGCTTCGGAAATGCGAGTGGCTTTGAACTTCGGTTGCTAGATAAAAATAAGGGCGGCGATCTGGAAAAGACCGCCAGGGTGACCGAAGATTTTCTGGCTTCGCTAAAGAGCAACAGTGCTATTTCAGGGGTATTTACAAGTTTTGATCCTAATTTTCCACAGTATATGATCCATATCGATCAGGATATGGCAGCACAAAAGGGCGTAACGGTTGATAATGCGATGAGTACACTTCAAACGCTAGTGGGAAGTTACTATGCCACCAATTTTATCCGGTTTGGGCAAATGTATAAAGTAATGCTCCAGGCCTATCCTCAATATCGCAGCAAGCCTAGTGATTTATTAAGTTTATATGTAAAGAATGATCGTGGGGAGATGATACCATATTCATCATTTGTTTCCCTGGAGCGGGTATATGGTCCTGAGCAGATAAACCGCTACAATATGTATCCCTCAGCGATGATTAACGGTGATGCGGCGGCTGGTTTTAGCAGTAGTGATGCGATAGAAGTTGTGGAGCAAACTGCAAAGGAGAAACTACCACGGGGATTTGATATAGAATGGTCAGGAATGACCCGCGAACAGATTCTTTCGGGAAATCAGGCGATCTATATTTTTATCATTTGCCTGGTATTTGTTTACCTGATCCTTGCTGCTCAGTATGAGAGTTTCCTGCTACCGCTTCCGGTACTTTTATCGTTGCCTGCCGGAATTGCAGGTGCATTTTTTACGTTAAAGTTTGCCGGCCTGGAGAATAATATCTATGCCCAGGTGGCATTGGTCATGCTGATCGGTTTGTTGGGTAAAAATGCCATCCTGATTATCGAATTTGCTGAACAAAAACGCAAGGCTGGCCTGTCGGTGAGCAAGGCTGCTGCCATGGGAGCAATATCAAGGCTCAGGCCTATTTTGATGACTTCGTTTGCTTTTGTTGCGGGGCTTATCCCACTTTGTATTGCTTCCGGAGCAGGTGCCGTAGGTAACCGGTCTATCGGGATGACAGCCGTAGGAGGGATGCTTATCGGAACATTGTTCGGCGTAGTGCTGATTCCAGGCCTTTATGCCCTTTTCGCAAAATCTAATAAGATTAAAAACAAGCCAGATTTGGCAAATAGTAAAAGACTCCAAAATGAATCTATATAAAAGAATATCCCTTTTTTGTTATCCGGTAGTTTTACTGGTGTTAATTATCCAATCCTGTGGATCCGTAAAGCAAACCAGCTTGCCTTCGCTTAAAAAGTTGCCCGACAGTTTTAATGCTGTTCGTACTGAGGCACAAAGCCTAAACTGGGAAGAGCTTTTTACACAGCAGGAGCTTAAGGCGCTTATTGATAGTGCTTTAGTTAATAATCTTGATCTTAAGTCTGGGCTTCAACGGATTTTAATGGCAGGTGCAAACCTGAAGTTGAGCAGATCACAGTTGCTTCCGGCTTTAAACCTGGGGCTTTCAGCGGGTGTAGATCGCTTCGGCAATTACACCATGAACGGTGTGGGAAATTATGATACGAATTTTTCCGAGCGTTTGAGCGCGGACCAGAAAATACCTAATCCAACCCCAGATTATTTTATGGGTTTCAGAAGTTCCTGGGAGATTGATATCTGGGGTAAATTGTCTCAGCGTAAACAAGCAGCTTACAACCGTTATCTGGCCAGTACCAAAGGTCTTCAATGGTTTAAAACACAATTAATTTGTCAGGTAGCAGAACTTTACTATGAACTTATCGCACTTGAAAAACGCCAGGAAATTCTCCAGCGAAATATCAAACTTCAGCAAAAGGGCCTGGAGATTATTGAAGCACAGCTAGTTGGAGGTAGGGCTACTTCCCTTGCTGTGAGTCAGTTCAGGGCTCAAAAGCTGGCCACCGAGGGGAAGCAGTTTCAGATTAGACAGGCCATAATTCGAATTGAAAACCAAATCAACCTGATTAGAGGGCAATATGAAGGGGCAGTGGCACGTGATACCAGTGCAATGAATAAAGCGCTGCCAAATCAGCTTTATACCGGAATTCCATCCAGTGTTTTACTTTCCCGGCCTGACATCCAAGAGGCTGAGCTGCAGCTCAAAGCTACAAAAGCAGATGTAAGCGCCGCCAGAAAGGCGTTTTTTCCATCCCTTAATTTAAACGGATATGTGGGGTATAATGCATTTAAACTTCCGCTATTATTTTCACCAAGTTCTCTGGCAGCAGGATTTCTGGGCGGGCTCTCAGCACCATTACTCAATAGGGCAGCATTGAAAAACACTTACAAGCTGGCCAACTCTGCACAACTTTCAGCCTTTTATAATTATCAGAAAAAGATTATTAAGGGATACCAGGAAGTGTCTGCGCAACTTTCGGCAATAGAAAACTATAAAAAGGCTTATCAATATAAAACCAGGGAGGTTAAAGAACTTAGCAACGCTGTGGCCAATGCAAATGACCTTTACCTTGCTGGTTATGCCAGTTATTTAGAGGTGATAGTGGCCCAGGCCAGCGTATTAAATGCAGAAATGGAACAGGTAGATATTAAGCAGGCATCCTACACTGCACTGATAGGTTTATTCAGGGCCTTAGGCGGTTAAGGGGCTTCCTAGTAATTTACGGTTAAACTGATTTAAGAATAATATGCTTAGCCTACTATCACACTAAGCTGATGAGTTGTGATAGAATAAAAATAAAGCAAGAGGGCGAAAAGGTCCTCTTGCTTTATTTTTTAAGAAATTGGTGCTGAACGGAGGCATCATTCGCATATAAACGCAATTTCGTTTAAGAAGTGTATTTTTATTTGGTTGTACATGGCTATAACTACTTTTGTTGCATCCCTATTCCCAAAAAAATTCTCCTTTAGCGGTTTGGTTATGTAACTTCTCGCTACTTTCCTATAGCTGATCTGTAGGGGTATTGATTTTTTGTTCTGCAAGCGCCCTTTCTTCTTGTGTAGCAACCGGAATCTCATTTTTCTTTTCTGCCTGTGGGGCATATTCAAGGTTTACACACATAGGATAGTGGTCAGAGCCACAGCTGCTGAGTCTATTAATTGATTTGAGCGAAAAATCCCCGGAACAGAAAATATGGTCAAGTGGAAACCGGAGGAAAAAGTACTTGGCATTAAAACTGTTAAAAAATCCCCTCCCGCGTCTCGGATCTAATAATCCACTGATTTTTCCAAAAAGATCTGTAGTGTAACTCCAGGCCACATCATTTAAATCGCCCATTACAATAACCGGAAGTTGACAGTTCTTTGCCTCTTTTGCAATCATCAGGATCTCTTTATCACGCTCGGTTGATCTTGGATTTTCCTGGGGTACGGGAGGCTGTGGATGCAAACAGTAAAGCTTTACGGGCTGTCCTATAGGCAAAATAACTTCTGCTTCTATGGAAGGTATATCCTGTTCAACGAGAAATTTAACCTCTCCGCTCAATGGTAACCTGGAATATAACACCATCCCATATGTATTTTCCAATGGCGCTTTTAATTGGTAAGGATATTTCTGTTCTATCGCTTCCATCTGGTTCTGCCACCATAAATTGGTTTCCACTAAAAGGATCACATCAGGATCACATTGTTCTATTAATTTGTAGTACTGGTGCGATTGCCTGTTTTCCTGGTAGACGTTGGCAATCAGAATTTTAAGGTTGCTGGGACCCGAAGGACTTTTTGTGGTGATGATCTGTTTTTTAGCCAGTGGAGTGTAAGGGAAAACCAGGTAACATAGATAGATCAGGTTAATGGCCAAACCAATCAATACCACATATCCAGGCACATCTTTGGGGAAAGCCATTAACAATGTCCCCAAAAACAAAATGATATTTAAAACAAGCTTTTGAAGCCTGGGATACTCAAATACACGGAAAACCCAATAATCATGTCTGATAAAAGGGACTATGGTTGAAAACATTAAAAAAATGCTTAAGTAAAAAAGGGTGTTCTGCATAGGTATAAATAATGATTATACAAGTCCTTTTTTATAGTCGTAATTGGAATAGCTTTGCAGGTATTCTTTTAAAAGCTTCCTGGCAACATGGATCCGGGTTTTAACCGTGCCAATAGGCAAGTTCAACTGCACTGCAATCTCATGGTATTTATAGCCCTCAAAATGACGGATAAATGGTGTTGAATAGTATTCAGGAATATTTTGAAGTGCTTTTCTGATGTCTTTCATTATCATTGTGCCTTCCCCTGCATTTTGAGTGGCACTATATTTTAATTCCTGGTAACTCACCTCATCATTTTGACTAATTAGTGCATTGGTTTTAGTCTTGCGCCTGTAGTTATTGATGAAAGTGTTTTTCATAATGGTGAATAACCAGGCCTTAAGGTTACTTCCTGTCTCAAATTGTGTATAATATTTGAAGGCTTTCATCATGGTATCCTGAACCAGGTCATCAGCATCTTCCGGGTTCTGGGTATGGCGCATTGCAAATTGATACAATGCCGGAGCCAATAAAGAGGTCTGCTGACTGAATTCGTTATGGGTCATATAGGGTGTCTTGTGGATGATGTCGTTTCTAGCAAATTAAGTACCATGATTTTCTGTTGCAAAATGAAAATTGTAACTGACTTAAACTGCTATTCCGGGCTGTTGTGGTTTGGAACTTGGAATACACACTATTTTTAATAGCTTTATCTATTAATTTATTATGAATGGCTAAAGCAAAAAAACAGCCAGGGATTCTCCTAAATGCAGCAATCTCTAAACACTCACCGGAATATCCGGACTTGATGAAATCACAATGGGCGGATTGCCTTCTGGCCGTCCAACGCTGATCTGCGGAGAGGCAGGTTCAGGAAAAACACTCTTTTCCATAGAATTTATTGTTAAGGGAGCGCTGAATTATGGCGAGCCTGGTGTATTTATGGCCTTTGAAGAAAAGGCTGATGAACTTAAAACCAATGTTGCTTCTTTAGGTTTTGATCTCGAAAAATTGGAATCTGATAAAAAGATACGCATTGATTATGTGCATATTGACCGTGCTGAGATAGAGGAAACTGGTGAATATGACCTTGAAGGATTATTCATCCGCCTGGGGTACGCTATAGATAGTATTGGTGCCAAGCGCGTAGTACTGGATACCATTGAGAACCTTTTTTCTGGGCTTAAAAATGAGGGGATATTGCGGGCTGAAATCCGTAGATTATTTCAGTTCCTTAAATCAAAGGGGGTAACAGCCATTATTACCGGCGAGCGTGGTGAAAAAAGCCTCACGCGGCAGGGATTGGAAGAGTATGTTTCTGATTGTGTTATTCTCTTGGATCACCGTATCATTAACCAGATCTCAACCCGCAGGCTTAGGATTGTGAAGTACCGCGGATCAGTTCACGGGACAAATGAATATCCATTTCTGATAGATGATGAAGGGATATCGGTATTACCGGTAACCTCTTTGGAACTGAATAAGGATGTTTCGTCTGACAGCATTTCCTCGGGTGTTCCCGCATTGGATCAGATGCTGGGTAACGCAGGATTTTACCGGGGCAGTAGTATCCTTGCGTCAGGCACTGCAGGTACAGGTAAAACGAGGATTGCTGCCAGTTTTGCCAATGCTACCTGTTTAAGAAAGGAAAAGTGCCTATTCTTCGCTTTTGAGGAATCCCCAAAACAAATCATACGCAATATGCGTTCAATCGGTATGGATCTGCAAAAACATGTAGATAAAGGGTACCTGGAATTTTATGCCTCCCGGCCAACTTTGTTTGGCTTAGAAATGCACCTGGTTGCGATCCATAAGGCCATACGTAAATTTAAACCTGATGTTGTTATTCTCGATCCCATTACTAACCTGATTACAATCGGTTCGGTAAGCGAGGTGAAAACGATGTTAGTCCGTTTGATAGATTTTTTACAAACCGAGCAAATAACAGTTATGTTTACTGCCTTAACGCTCAATAATATTGTTAATGAGCAGACCGATGAAGGCGTTTCTTCTTTGGTTGATGCCTGGCTACTGATCCGTGATATCGAGAACAATGGCGAACGTAACAGGGGGTTATATATCATGAAGTCCAGGGGAATGAAACATTCCAATCAGATCAGGGAGTTTGTTATCACGGATAATGGACTGGATCTGGTAGATGTGTTTTTGACTGAGGAAGGGGTTTTAACGGGCTCTGCAAGAGAGGCCAGGTTGCTTTTAGAGCAAACCGGTGAGATTATTCACGAGCAGGCCATCAGCAGAAAAGACAGAGAGCTGATCAGGAAACGAAAAGTTCTTGAGTCTAAAATTGATAGTCTCAGGTCTGAATTTGAATCAGCAGAGGAAGAATTAAATAAAGTTTATGTAGAGGAAGCTTTAAAAAAGCAGATAATGGGGGATACACTTTCGAAAATGACTGATCTTCGCCGGGCTGATGTTTCGAAGCCAATTAAATCAAAAAAGAAAAGTAGATAGTGGGTAAAATATATGAGTTGCGGCTATATGTTGCAGGTAAAACATCTAAATCGGTTGTTGCTTTAGCCAACCTGAAAAAGATTTGTGAGGAACATCTGGAGGGTAAGTACAGTATCGAAGTGATAGATTTATTGGAAAAGCCTCAGCTTGCAGAGGGAGACCAGATTCTGGCTATTCCAACTTTGGTGAAAAAAGTACCGGAACCAGTTAGAAAAATCATAGGCGATCTATCTAACGTTGAAAAAGTATTAGTGGGATTGGATATCCGGCCCAGGTAAAAAAAATAGCAATGGAAGAAAGCGGTCAGTTGAATCCCCATACCCAATTAGTTGATGAGCACTATACTTTGCGGCTATTTATTGCCGGTTCATCACCTATTTCGGTTCGCGCGGTAACAAACCTTCGTGTTATTTGTGAAGAGTTTCTCCAAAACAGATACACCTTGGAGGTTATTGATGCCCATCAGCAACCATTATTGGTTAGGGATGAAAATGTAACCGCTATGCCTATGCTGATTAAAAAAACACCATCTCCAAAAAAGCGCTTGATTGGTGATTTTTCTGACCGCGAGAGGGTTTTAATAGGGCTAGGAATTAAGTATTGATAAATGGATAAATCCAGCGATTATATTAAGCTTGAGGCGGCCTATCGTGAAATTCAAATTCAACTGGAGGAAGCAAATGATATTATTGATGCTATCCGTAGTGGTGAGGTAGATGCGTTAGTGGTAAATGGAAAAGATGGTCATCAGCTTTTCACTTTAAAAAGTGCTGACCATTCCTATCGGATATTCATTGAACAAATGATCGAAAGTGCCCTTACCCTTAACCGCGACGGGATCATTTCTTATTGCAATTCCCAATTTGCAGCACTCTGTCAATCGCCATTGGAAAGGCTAATTGGAAAGGATTTCCTGGATTTTATAGAACCAGGTTACAAAGATTTAGCTAAAGAAGTAATAACTCAAGCCTGGCAGAAAGAAACCAAGGCAGAACTTCTTTTAAAAAATAGCAGCGGAAATAATACCCCTGTGCAACTTTCACTGAAACAACTTGATCTGGATGAAAGTATTTCTCTAAGTGTTATCATTACCGATTTAACAGACATTAAGAAAACACAACAGCTTTTACAAATCAAAAATGCAGAATTGGAAGAAGCGCAGCGGTTAGGTGAAGAATTAAACGAAAATCTGGAAAGGATTGTTCAGGACAGAACAGCGGAACTTGAAGCTAAAAACCATGAGTTGTTTAATGCACTTAAGGATTTAAGGGAAAGTGAGGATAATCTTCACTCTGCTTTTAATGCCGGGGAGTTAGGTAGCTGCAGCCTGGATTTAAAAACCGGTAGGGCAGAAATGTCTGAAAGATTCCGTGAACTTTACGGCTTACCTGTTTCGGGTGAAATTAGCTGGGAAATGGTCCTTTCAGCAGTAGATCCGGCCTACATTCCTGGACTCAACAAGGTCCTCGAAAATTGTATCATTTACGGTTCCCCGGTAGACAGCACTTATCCGATAAAGCATTTGCTAACAGGAGAAAAGCGATGGATGAGGGTGGTTGGCAAATGTAAAAAGGATGAAAGTGGTAATTTTGTGAGCGTATCTGCTGTGTTGATGGATGTTACCGACCAGAAACAGGATGAACAGAGAAAAAATGATTTTATTGCCATGGTTAGCCATGAGCTGAAAACGCCATTAACTTCCGTGAAAGGGTATATTCAGGTTTTACAGTTGAAGGCAAAAATTGAAAAACTGGCTTTTCCAATGAAAGCTCTGGAAGGGGCAAACCGGCAGATTGTTAAGATGACCAATATGATTAACGGATTTCTGAACGTAGCGCGTTTAGAATCCGGCAAAATCATGATCGATTTTGAGAAAGTAGAATTAAATAAGCTGGTTCAGGAAATCCTTGAAGAATATAAGGGCGATATCGTAGATCACCGGTTCCAGGAAAATTATGGGCCTGAATTATTTATTATGGCAGATTGGGAGAAACTCGGACAGGTGATTAATAACTTGATCAGTAATGCCATAAAGTATTCATCAGGAAATACTGACATTTCGATTAGTTGCTTCCAGGATGGTAGCAACGCGGTATTTAAAATTATCGACCAGGGCATGGGAATTAGTACCACTGATCTTCCACGGTTGTTTGAAAGGTTTTACCGGGTAGAAAATTCAAAAACTGCTACCGTTGCCGGCTTCGGTATCGGGCTTTATCTTTCTTCTGAAATTATTCAAAGGCATCAGGGGAGGATATGGGCAGAGAGTGAATTGGGGGAAAGTTCAACTTTTTACTTCTCGATACCCTTAGCCATTGGGCAGTAAGTTCCCGGCTTCTCTAATCCTTTAAGCTAACTTTAACCATTATCACCCTGGTGATTTCTCCAATTTTCACATAATCTTAGTGGTGTGATTAGAATTTTTTTAATTCAGGTTTATCCAGCCTTGGCATAGTGACATTCTCCATGCGGATGGCAGGCATAACCTCGTCGTTTGGGTGACTTTGGCGATAAGGGGGGAAGGCATACTTATTTTTTTACTCGTTAAAGTCAAGTAGACCTTATCTGGTTTCATCATCCTTGAATTTCTCAAATTCCAAACTGAAAAAATTATTAAGAGCAATTATTTTTTGCCTGTTCTCATTTCCTGGACAACGTTTTTCATAGAACTCGGGATATTGGTATATCAGCGTTTTGATATTGTCCTTTGTAATCAGATGAATGATGTTTGGCTTGCCTTCCAATGCATCTCCAGTGGTTCTTCCATTACAACCGATTCCGAAACTGCTATCGTCCACAAGTTTCCATAAGCTCAATTTTTGGATACTCTTCCAGGCAAGATTGGCCTTTTTCTGGCTTATTTTTGAGGCCTGGAAGAAAATGTTGATATCTGCTGGCATATATTGGAACAATACTTTTTTAGCCGCTAATTCCTGCCATAATTCTTTGGGTGTTTGAGATTTTATCTTACTTATCAGTTTCCAACTTGTATCTATTGGCTCGTAAATGAAGGCGTTTATTAATCCTTCTTTTTTACATATTAGCCGGTATTTAGTGGGTTCGTTCCCCTCGTTTTGGTATTCAATAATTACTGTACTATCTGCGTATTGCTGAAAGAACTTATGCATAGGCGTCACTTTGGGCGTGGCTATGAATTGTGCTTTATTGACTTGGAAAGAGACCATCAGGATAATTAGAAAAAGTATGCTTCTCATATCTATAATTTAAAGTGGTTACGGGCAACTGATTTGGGAATTGTTATTCATGTCTGTCAATCTTAGACTGAACAAAGAATCGACTCGCATATGCCAGTTCGGGCCCTTTTATACCCTGAAATATAGTAATCAATATTGTTATGCAGCCTGGAAAGCGTACCAAGCATACCCGGGCAGATGCCCTCCCGGAATGAAATGCCTAAGATGTTGCCGTCTTTTTAAAGAACAGCCAGATGATCACAAATGCGGGGATCGGCGTAATAATTATCGCTAAAAGTAATGAACCGAAGAATCCTAAAATGGTGTTTTTACCATATGCTGCAACCGCGATTAGGGAAATACATGCCAGAGATAAAATCAATAAAATTTCTGGGGTACCAAGATTGATAAAAGCTAAAGTCATTTGAGAGAATTTATTATGTATAAAGCTAATAAAATTATGATTAAAAAGAGATTGATAAATAATCATTCCGCGCTATTCATAACTGGGTACGCTTTTAGGGTAAGCAACCTCCTTCTACGATGCAAATTTAAATAACATAAACAGCACCGAATCATTCAACGTTAGAAATAAATTTTTGGTTGATTATTCGCCTGTGCGCAATTCACGCATTTCTACAAGTTTAAGCCTCAGTCGCGAAAAGGGGAGTACTGATCTTTTTTATTCTGCAGAACACAGCCGTTTCAATGGCGTGACTGATTTAGGTAGGAAAGGATCTTACACCGCAACCAATAATAACTCTTCAAATATCCAGAGCAGAACAAATGCGTACATCAACCTTAGTTTTGGCCGCCACATGATCAACCCAAGTGTTGCCATCACACTTTACGCAACCAGTTCTGATTCTCAAAGTATAATAGCAACATGATTTCCATTTGACAGGTTGAATAACCTTCTGTTTGCCGCTCAATATGAGGCCAACGGAATACCTACAGGAACAGAAAGTACGCAACACAGATTAGGTTGCTGGAAATAACGAAGCTGCTGTAGGTGAGCTTTCTGCAAAGATAGAAATGGCTAAAAATAACAGTTAGCATATAATGACTTGTAAATTAAGATTTTGATCTCCGTTTGTTTTGCTTGGACGGCAAAAACTCACCTTCAGTTAAATTTTATTTCTGTAATTAATATGGTATCTGCTTTAACTGTTGTGTTATTATAGGCAGGAAGCAGATCCTAATGATGATCGGGTCTATGATTGCTCTGATGGCTGTTGTTCATAATTTTGTCTAATTAATTAATTTTATTGTATGATTCGTCATACCAGAAAAAAATTACTAATTTCCTGTATGAAAAAAATTATACACCTAATACTTCTTTCCATTTTACCCCTTTTGATCAATGCGCAGACGACCAGCTATCTTGTTAAAGGGACTGTTATAAACGACAAAACAGCAAAGTTTGCCTATCTTGTTGTTGCCAAGAATAAAGAGATGTTCAAGGTAGTTCCAATTAAAAATAATAGCTTCAGTTTCTCAGGTAAAACAGATTTAAAAGGTGAAAATTTAAAACCTGCAGTTCTGTTTGTTGATGAAAGAGGTAACATCACGATGGATGAGCTATACTCAAAACTCAAACAGGGAGTCTGGATCAATGGGAGGAAAAACCTTAGGCCGGTGATCCTGGAAGAGGTAACTTTCGAGATCGAAAACAGCCAGCTGGCATCAAAGTCAAAAGTTACTTCTGGAGGTATCTTAACTAAACAGTGGGATGAAAGCAAGCCCGCAGTAGCGCAGGGAAAAAGTGTTGAATTTATAAAAAAATATCCGGATTCACCCGTAAGCCTATCCATGATAGACAAAATGGTTCAGATGAATGATGCTCCTTCTAGGGGAGATATGGACAAAAAACAGCCTCTTAAAGTTCTATATTCTCTGTTATCCGAAAGACTTAAGAAAAGTCCTAACGGAATCGAGCTAAAGAAGAGTATTGATGCATTATAACAGTACCTGAATTTACTAACGAAAAACATGAAGGCCGTTACTACGATCATTATACTTCTAATGCTAACATATAGAGTAGAAGCTCAACAGAATGATTCTAATGATCAATTTGATATAGACCTTAGGGCAGTTAAGGATGTTCCTAAGTTCGTCATACTGCAAAAAGTAGCGCTTGACGGTTACACTGTAAAAAATGATACGCTGGCTGTTGTGAACCAGAGGGTTTTTTACAGCACCAGCTTTGAAGAACCAGAGCTTTACGTTATAAATATCCAGTGGAAGGATAAACCCGAAACATCAACATCCTTTTGGAGCGGATCTAAGATGGATATTTTGGTAACTGACAACTATGAAGCCAAATTAGTTGCTCCTTTGGTCAGCCTATTCGCAGGCAAGGTATTAAACTTAGATCGCGGTGTCAGATCCTATAAAACCCTATCCGACAGCCTGGTTAGACCAGTCAGCTATGTGAACAGAAAAACTGAAGATGTAGAAGCAGAAATTGGAAAAATCAGAGACTCAATTGAAAATGTGATTGATAATGAAATTTATCTGAAGACCGTCCGCTCTTTTCCAAATGAGGCAATTGGTCTGTATGCCCTGACACGGTACGCTGATCGGCCAATAGCAGATCAACGCATCAAGAGCGAACCGGAAAAGATCAGTTCACTCCTCGGTGAAATGGGAGAGCAGGTGAGAAAAATGCCTTCTGCTCTTATTCTGGAAAGTAGTATTGAGCTGGCAAAACGGATGTCCGTAGGGAATGAGTTCCCGGATGTGTCCCTTTTGGATACTTCCGGTAGAGCTATAAGTATAAGGGCAATAAAAGCTAAATATATATTGATAGATTTTTGGGCGAGTTGGTGCGGCCCGTGTCGGCAGCAAGCCCCATTACTCGTGAAGGAATTTAGAAAGTACAGTGGGGATGGTTTTAGCATTGTCAGCATTAGCAGGGACAGCCCAACGTTGAAAAAAAACTGGCTCAGAGCTATTAAACAGGATAAGATCTCCATCTGGTACCAGTTAAGTGATTTTGCAAATGTGGCTCAAAGAACCTACGGTATCAAGTATATTCCCACTAACTATCTGATCGACAGCAATGGGATCATCATAGCAAGAAATTTGAACGGAGAGAGTCTCAGTAAATTATTGCAGCAATTGTTCTCCGGTAAATGATCAAAGATTTTAATATTGGCCCAACCTAGGGTAGAAAAAGAAACAATTCCCTTTTTAATTTGCGCAAGTGAAAATATGTGTGAAGTAAATTTGTTGATTGACAGATAGTTGCAGCCAAATTCGCTACGTCAGTTTTTTAAAATTTGACGCACCTCTTGACGGACCTGGCATATGCGTTTTTTTGTCCAAAAAGCCACTAAATACCAAAAAACAAAAGCCTGCAAATTGTTGATTTGCAGGCTTTTAGTGTTTTTCGGTGATTTTTGATACTGATTACAGTGGAGCCGAAGGGGTTCGAACCTTCTGTTTAAAATGCTGTATATCAGTATTTTAAATTTTGTTTTTTGATTTAATGTGCCAAAAACTCACCTTTATTTTTTGTGTACAAATCTGTTACCAAATTTACCTGAAAATAAGGTAATTAAGAACGAATTATCTTACAATTATTTTAGACTTCCATTTACTTTATCGTGATATAATCTTATGTGGCAGTTCGAATTTGCTTCCAGGTACCTGATTATATATAAAGCCTTGTGAGTGAGTTACTTATGGGGCTTTGTTTTTGTAGTACTGTCTTATATACTGACACTTTTTTGCTCAGTTTTAGATTTGTTGATAAATAATTATTTAAATCTTGCCCTGATGTTTTTGTTGCATTACACTAACTTTTAAGGTAGTGAATGTTATTGATTTTATTGTTCTAAACATTTATAAGGGATTGAGCAATCTAGCATTAAAGGAGGACATTTAAAAGATAGCTCCATTAGTAAGCCAATTTTATAAACATCCCGGTCAATTTAAAAATTGGAGGTAGGATAATAACGGGAGGAGTGAAGAAGGATTTGAGAAGGTTTTTAGAAGTTAATGATTTATCTTTGAAACGTTTTCAAAATAATCCTACCGCAATGGAACAAATAAAAGCTAAGCTGAAATCATGGTTGGTATTGGTGCTGCTCTTTGCTTCAATCTCTTCTTATGGCCAGAGCTACAATTTTACACAGGATTTACCTGTTAAAAACGGTAAACTGGTTTATGAAAAAATAGTAGAGGGTATGGATGTAAAAAAGCCGCTCTTGTATGCCAGTGCAAAGAAATGGATGGCAGATGTGCTCAAGAATACCGGCCCTGTATTGCAAACGGAAGATCTGACCACTGGTCAACTCATCGGAAAAGCTTTTCTGGACGTAGAAAACAGATCTTCGCTGGTGAACAGTCTGGAGGGATACCCCATATACAAATTCAGTGTTCAGCTTGATGTCAGAGATGGTAAATACCGCATGCGCATCTATGATATCTTGCTCAATATCCAGCCCAGGGCAGGGGAGGAATTGACTGCCAGTCTGGATTCACTTTTATTAAAATCTGCACCTATCACCGGAAAAACGCGTATTGAAAAAGCTAAAGCTACCTCATCAGAATTGAATAGCATCTTCAGGGGGTTGCTCAATTCTTTTAATGACATTATTAAGGAAGCCAAACTCGATGATTTCTAATGTTCAATGAATGTTTGTTACCTGGAAGTCTTGTTCGCAAAAAAAAACAAGTCTTTTGCATTTATTTTAAGTGCGTTATGCTGAAAGGCCGGATGGATGTAATGAGTTCTAAATGAACCCTTACCATAAGTAAGATTGTTGTTGAACAAAAGTCGCAGGATCGAGTTCTTCGGTGGACAATCAATCTATTTGACCACGCACCACCAAATTGATAATTGCGAGTTAGTTAATGATTTAATAAAAATTTTAAATCCGAAAAGATTGATCAGAATACTCCGGTTTATCCATCTATTTTCGTTAACGCGTTTTTTTTGCTATTCGTTCCTGTTAAAGTGTAGTTAGAACGGAGTGATTATCCAGTAGGTTTGAGCCGGCGGATTAGTAATTCGTCACCGAATGATTCGGCGAGTTTAAGCGGAGTATTGCCTGCATTATTTACTGAGTTGGGGTTCGCATGATGCAACATGAGCAGGTCAACCATTTCGTAGTTTTCCTTGGAATTAAATACTGCAATCCATAGCGGCGTGTTACCATGGATATTTTTCTCTTCGATAGCTATATTTCGTTCAAGCAATTCTTTCGCTAGCTGGATATTGTGATATTCGCAGGCGAAGTGAAGAAGGTTAAACCCCTTTTGAAATTTTTTGTTTACATCCTTTAGTTCCCGGACTTTTTCCAAAAATGCCTCACTGTGAATATCAACGTCAAACAGATTGATTTCGTTCTCTTCATTGTAGGAAGATTTGACTTCAGATTTTTTTTCTTTTTTGCTGAATATGCCCATAGCTATTTCTTTTTAACTGAATGTTTAAACTCTAGCAAGTTTCGAACCATTATCACCCTGGTGATTTCTCCAATTTTCACATAATCTTAGTAGTGTGATTAGAATTTTTCTAATTCAGGTTTATCCAGCCTGGCATACTGACATTCTCTATGCGGATGGCAGGCAAAACTTAGTCGTTTTGGGTGACTTTGGCGATAAGGTAGGCCTTGAATTTAAGTAGGGATATTTCTCTGTTCGATATCCCCTAACCCTTTGAAGCCTGCTTTTGATGGGGCGAATAGATAAAGGCAAATTATTAACCTCACTTTCCAAAGATGCCACCAGGAATTTGGCCCAGGATCAACCTTAAATTTAGCATTTCAGAAACCCTTAAGCCCGTTCACCTCGTCAGGTCTGGTTCTGCCGAAAGCGTTTGAGAAACAGTTCAAAATTACAGTATTAAAAGGGTTCGCTCTTCGCATTTTTATACCAGTTTAATGCCTGGCTAGACATCCAATCCTTGCCAAACGGAGATGTGGGATTCAGTACCGTGAGCTTGCCAGAAAGATTTTTTCCGGTACCGCTCGTGCTGAGAAAATAGGAGAGACCAGTATTGGCATTTTCCCAAACCCTGAAAGTTTTAGCCTGTGTTTGCCCCTGTGTAGTTTCGTCGCCCTGCTCATCAAGTTCTATAGCCCCATCTCTGTTTCCGGTTTGACTAAAAACAGGCTTAACAATCTTTTTTAGGCTATTAATGAGCACATCGGTCTGTTGCCAGTTGTTGATAAAAAGCTCATAGGCTGCGAGTTTCTTGTCTTTGACCTCGTAATGGAACAGTACATAGTTGTTTTTTAGAGCAAGTTCGCTGCCATGAAAGCGAAGAACTTTCGGATTGCTGCTTTTGAATGTTTCGAAACCCACTAAGGTGGTATGGATGGCTTCACTTATTTCAGGCTTAACGGAAATTCCGGACAATAACATATGAATGTCTTCCTTTAATTTCAGTTTCGCCAGGTCAAAAGGAACCTGATTTTGGATTGTGCCGGATGTCCCGGTTGTATCGATATCCTGTGCAGGCTGCTTTGGCCCTGAACTGCAGGCGAGTAATAATAGGCAAATGAACAGGTAAACAGGTGTTTTCATCAAGTTGTTAAATTAGGGTTTGTGCATTACTAGCCTTTCAAAGCCCATCCGCTGACAGATAAGTAAAAGCGTAATTACATCTTATTGGCAAGAAAACACTTAATTTATCATTTTGTTGTTAATTTCATCGGGGAGATTACCGGGCAAGCTGTTTAAAAGTTTAATAAATGCCAATGATTAAACTCCTGATGTGCGGTTTTCAGTGTTTCCTGGTGCCTGCGGTTATCGGACAAACTGTAGCCGACCAGCTAACTGTGAAATGGTTGTAGTTAGTTTTTTTTGTTTTAATGTTAGGTTTGAAGTATGAGATTTGAAAAAGAACATATCCACTCGGATGATCCGGACGTTCCCGATGAAGTTGTAATCAGGTTTTCCCTGTGGAAGCAGGCTTTGAATATTTTTCTAGCATTGCTCATCTTGGGTGCAGGTGGTCTTTGGGTATTTTATCCTAAGGATGATCCTGGCTCACCCAGTTCACTCTGGAGCTATGTGCTGGGTGCCCTGTTTATCTGTTTTGGCGGCGTTTTTTTCTGGATCTCAGTCCAGGACTTTTTAAACCGCGATGTGCAGCTAGTGATCGGAAACGGGGGAATCAGAAGATTCAGTGATGAGCTATTCCTCTGGGAAGAAATTCATGATGAGAGGATTGTCAGGAAAGGCTCAGGAAAAGCTACCAGCTATCATTTAATCTATAGATGTCCAAAGGGAACGGTGGATATGACAATTAGCGGACTAGACATCGGGCGCATCAGGCTGAGTCATCTCATCGGAGTTTATAGGATGAGGTCAATTCAGTTAAGTAATGGGATTCAAAATGCTAATCGAGATAATAGGGAGTTGAACTCTTGATTTAACTTTTTGTAAATCAAACGATGTGGAAAATCGACCCAATCTACTCTTTCGTGAATTCTCTGTCTAGCAAATTGGAAGCTCATACTATAAGTGAGCTCTACGTAGGATGTTAGACCGAAATTATTATTTCAAAACAAGGAATCTCATGGTGATCTGTACACCGCCATTGTCTGCAATATGGAACTTACCATTCAATTGTTTGGCTAATCCCTGCATTAAATCTAAGCCTAGCGATGAACGATCTGAAGCGTGAAAACCTTCCGGCAACCCGATGCCGTTATCTGATACTTTTAAAATTACATGGTGCTCACCATCGCGGGCCAATTGAATATCAACCGATCCTTTATTATCATTTATAAAAGCATATTTTATCGCGTTAACGATGCTCTCAGTCAAAATGAGTCCTAACGGGATAGCCTGGGAAACATCCAGTTCTGAATGTTTTTAGAGATATGTTCGAAACAATGCATTTCCAAGCAAACTTTTCTCGGTGAATCCGATAACAAAGTTGGTAGTTTTTAGCCTGTTGCAAAATCAGTTAACTTTTAGCAGTTATTAAAAATATGATGCAATGATTTTAAAGTGGTGCCAGTTTTTTTAGGAAATGACAAGTAAATTCGAGGCCTTACATGTTGGGGACTGCTAGAATGGTGGATTATGAGGAATGACTCTTGTTGAAGTTTCTTGATTTTTGCGCTACTCACCTAATTATTCCGATTTAGCGTTCAACCAGATTATCCGGGTATACGCCGGACAATGTTCCCATTACGCCACTGATATGGCATTACCGAAAATACCGGTAGCTGTAATTTTGTTGAGGGCTGGATAAATAGGGTCATATAGATCGATTTTTCAAGATAACTTTAAGATTTATGGTTGTCAGTTCGTTCTCGGCGTAGTAGGCATGGATGTGACGAAATTTTGTGTCGTCAAACGATTTTTTAATGTACAGCCCCGACACGTTAATATGAAACCTTACCCGATTTTAGTCATGTTAATGTTTTTTATATCCTCAGCAGTTGCATAGCGTATTTGTCTCTCAACAGGAAACCTAGAACCATACCTTAACTTATGTTAGAAAACCTGTGAAACACAGACCTGGTGCCTAAATTTAAGAGTTGGAGAATTTTTCAATTGTTATCTTTTACTTGAAAACCAGCTTTTCTTATCCCGGGAAATTAGTCTCACCCGGATTGATGCGCGAAAAGGTAATATGATTGTTATTTGCCGCTAATATTTTTGTAGATTTTTTAAGGGCTGCAAGACTTTCTGTTTCGGCTAAATGGCCTGCTGGATTGTTTTTTCGGGCTGGTTTTCGGCCGGGTTTCACATAGAGGATATTGTTTTAGATTAACGGACTTCTTTATGACCGTAGAATATAATTCGCATTTTAAACAGCGGGCATTTCTGCCTTTTGTTGGGAAGATACTGCATTAATAAGCCTTGCTGTCCATCACGCAGAAAGGTCTTAAGCAAATCGTGATGATATTTACCCATCTCTTGCATCTCATCGATGAAAACATAACTGAAGCGTTTGCTTAAGATATTGATAATCTCCGGAAATTTTTCGAGGTATTCCTGGGCAAGGGGATATGTGTCATCTGAGCATACAATCAACTCTCAATTTCCAGTTGGTGGTTTCCTGCTACGACTACATTTTTCAGAACAATACTTTACTTCTTCCCAGACCTTTTCCCATTTTTTGCGCCAGCTAAAGCTGCGCCCACAAACCGCACACTTCTTTTCAGGCAAATGCTGTTTTTTAACCCCTTTCATCTTTCCAGCTCTTTTTTATTGCCGAATAAACTTCATTTGCTTCCGCCAGTTTCCATTGATCGTAAAATATGGCTGCTGATTTTGCTTTCTGCTCATCACCCGTACCACGTTCAAGCTCACGGTAACCATCAGGGGCATCATATTTCCTGCCCCCTTTATAATTAGCATAACGCCTGGATCTGGTATAGCCCATCTGCAAGTACTTTCGCGCCATATCTGCACCCACAAAATCCCCATCTTTCAGGTAAGCTAAAAACAGGGCATAAATTTTTTCACTGCTCTGCTGGGCTATCTCCGGAGTTTTAAAGCGCCAGTACCGGCCAATCTCACTTTTATAGGGTTCACAGATCAGCACCACCTGTTCACCCTTGCCAACACGGTAGCTGCCAGGATTTTCACGGTAATCGATGTCCGATTTCCAGGCATAGCTGGTTTCATCAAAACTCAGGTAACTGGGCTTTCCCATAATCCATTAGTTTAAACCCTCCTTGATGTGATCATTTAGATAAAGTTCAGCGCTGGCCAAATCCTCATCCACCTGCGATTTCGCCTCCACCAATCCATAATGCCGGGAATCCTCTGCGAATTCGCTTGAAAGGCTGAAATGTGTTACCCTTTCTTCCGGTCCCCCGAGAGCAGCTTTTCCAACCACGGTAAAAATGCCCTCGATATCCTCATGTACAAAACTGTACTTGACCTGAAAATCCTCACTGTCTTCAGTAGGTATTTCCGCAATCTCGGTATAAGCCCTATCCTGGATTGTTTCCAATCCCTGCTTCAATATGGCAATTGCCTGCTGTTTATGATCTGTCATATCCTTGCGTATATTTTATATCATCTTAAACAGTACACAGGGCGCTAAAGTTTTACCCCGCTACCGGTATAAGCTGCGCTCAATCATCTCCGTCACTTCAGCATAACCAAGCCTTAAACCAACACCAGCAAACATTTCAGTAAATCTGGTGTTGCAGAATAGAATACCTTGATCAATTATCACTATGCAAAAACATAACGCAACATCCAGCCTTTCTGGTAAAACAGTAGTCATTACCGGAGCATCCAGTGGGGTAGGACTGGCCACCGCCGAAGCCTTCGCCATATCTGGT
>NZ_FOGG01000022.1 GCF_900111155.1 Pedobacter rhizosphaerae
CATGGCAGTGGCCTTTTTCAACTTTATAAACCACGTTTATGAGTCAACTTCAATTGTAGTTACTACGAACAAAAAACCAACAGAATGGGCAAAAATGCTGGAGGATGAAGTCATTGCTACGGCACTGCTAGACAGGTTGCTTTTTAAGTGTGAAGTGGTTAACCTTACCGGAGAAAGTTTCAGGTTACAGAACCGGAAAACTTTCTTTGAAACATAAAAATATTAACCTACTTTTGAATCGGACTCTGTATTTGTTAGTGCCATTTTCTCTGCACCATTCTTGCCAAAAATACTGTATTCCTAATTACCAAAAACTCTGCATTCTATATTACCGACTACATTTGCAGGCAGCAATTAAGCAATTCAACAATTAAGCAATTAAAAACTCACCTCACTCAACGCCCCTCACTTCCTATTATCCCCAGCCACAATGTCCTGAAGAAAACCGGTATCCAGCACACTAATTTTTCTACCATTGGCTTCAATTTTCCCTGCTTTAGTAAATTCTGTAAAAATTTTGAAGAGGGTTTCATAGGTTGTTCCAGAGTAGGAAGAAATGTCTTGGCGAGAAATGTCGATATTAATCGCACCTGCGGAATCCACACCAAATTGCGTTTGGAGGGAGAGTATGGCATTGGCAATTCTGCCTTTCACCGACATGTGAGCCAGATTTCGCATGCGCTCGTGTGATTCCTGAAGCTCAGAGGCAAAGAAATCCATCAATTTGTGGGTGAGATCGGGATTTACTTTTAAACTCGATCTAAAAAAATCCAGATCAATAAAGCATACGGTAGCTTGCTCCAGGGCTGTGGCTGAAACAGGATAGGTGGGATTTTTCCCCAAGCCCAGGTGCCCGATAATATCTCCTGGCTTAGCAAATCTGATGATGAGCTCCTTTTCATGATCCCACTTTTTATGGACCTTGATTATTCCTGAATAAACGAAAAATATGCCACTTACAGGCTCCGATTCACTGAACAAATGCTCCCCCTTTTTCAGTTGGAAGTTTTTCTTCTTCTGAGCAATTGCAGGCAGCCAGTCTGCTATTACGTTACTACACAAATAGCAACTTTTTACATCACACACATTATTGCTCTCTTTCATCAGTTGAATCTTACTTAGCGCAAAAATACAACTTATATTTAATTTTTGTTTATTTGATCTTTATATTGTTTGTATTATATTTTAATGTATATATATTGGTTTGAATTATATTTTAGTATTGCTTAAAATATATTTATTTTTTATTTCCTGTTTTTTATTTTTACTTTTGTGCATTCTAAAAAGAAAATGAGTAAGACAAAAAATATTATACCGATTTCCCCGGCGCTGGGTATTTTCGGTAAATTTAAAATGGGTAAGAACAAAGAGAAGAGTTCGAAAAAGCGCCTGTTGTTTATTTCTATGTTATCGGTTGGGGTTGCTGTGGGTATCTCTCTTATTGCAAAGGTTCTCGTTTCACTGATCAATTTAGTCACCAATCTTTCTTTCTATCAGCAATTTGATTTTAGTTTCCAAAGTCCCGCCAATAATCACCTTGGGTTATTAGTGGTGATTGTTCCCGTTATTGGTGGCGTGATTGTCGGTCTGATGGCACTTTACGGCTCTAAAGCAATTAGAGGGCATGGAATTCCAGAAGCTATGGAGCAAGTGCTAACCAATCAGAGCAAGATAAAACCATCTATAGCGATTTTAAAGCCTGTTTCTTCTGCCATTGCTATAGGTACGGGAGGGCCGTTTGGTGCTGAAGGTCCCATCATTGCTACAGGTGGGGCATTGGGTTCTACACTGGGGCAACTGTTTACGGTGAGTGCCAACGAACGGAAAATTATACTGGCTGCGGGTGCTACCGCCGGGATGTCTGCAATATTCGGTACTCCTCTGGCAGCGGTTTTTCTGGCCATAGAGCTATTGTTGTTTGAATTCTCCCCGAAATCTATCATTCCCGTAGCTTTGGCCTGTATTACTGGTGCTGCCGGTCATCATCTTTTATTTGAATCAGGACCAGTTTTTCCTATGCCAACACTTTTGGCTCCATCAAATGCAGCTTTGGGTATATATAGTTTAATCGGAATTCTGGTAGGTTTAGCTTCTCTTGCACTCACTAAGATGGTGTATTTTATTGAAGATGTTTTTGAGAAAATTCCAATCCACTGGATGTGGTGGCCAGCCATTGGGGGATTGGCCGTGGGTATTGTAGGCTATTTCGCGCCCCGTACATTAGGGGTAGGGTATGATAATATCATCTCGCTTCTAAGCGGACAACTCTCCCTTTCTGTAATTCTTTCTTTGTGCTTGTTCAAATTTATTTCATGGGCCATAGCCCTAGGTAGCGGAACTTCTGGAGGAACTCTTGCACCCCTAATGACCATTGGTGGGGCAAGTGGTGCCGCAATTGGTTACTTGCTGCATTCTTTTTTTCCTGGCCTGGACATCAGTGTGTCCATGTCGGCACTGGTGGGTATGTCTGCCATGTTTGCCGGAGCCTCAAGGGCTTATCTAACCAGTATCCTTTTTGCGCTCGAATCTACACAGCAAATTAATGGTTTGCTTCCACTTCTGGGAGCTTGTTCTGGTGCCTATCTAATTTCGGTATTTTTTATGAAGAATACCATTATGACCGAAAAGATTGCCCGAAGGGGAGTGCATACACCAGATAGCTATGAGCCGGATTTGTTGCTCAAATTAAGGGTGTCTGAGGTGATGGATCATAACCCGGTGTTTATCAGTCCATATAACACCATTGCAGAAGTTCGAAAATACTTTGGAACGCATCCGCCAAAGGAAAATCAATATGCAATAAGAGACCCTAAAGGGAGCTATCTGGGCACTATATCCATTTTAGACCTGTTTTCTCCTTCAGTAGATGCTACTGCGGGAGTGATCACCATTACCAGGTTTACCAAAGGAGAAGTGAAAAACAACGACTATCTAAAACAGGCTTTGTCACTCATGTCTCAAGAAGAAAACGACTTTCTTCCGGTTGTAAATCACAGAGATGGGGTAACTTTTGAAGGGCTTTTAAGTTATAAAGATATTGTCAAAGCGTATAATATCAATCACGAAAAGGAAAGTAAAACAGGACGAAATCTTTTGCTCGACAGGCAGGCTAAAAAAATTATCGTTAAAGGAAAAAGAATGATGGCCGACGGGAGAGTCTGAAACGGTTTCTGAATTACTGTGATATGAAATACTGCCAGCCTGAATGTGCTTCAGGTTGGCAGTATATTTTGATATTGGTGGTATCTGTTTTATATTAATGCCTTTTACATTCATTTACGGATGTTGATATTTTCCTGCTCCGCTATTAGCTGACTATTGTTAGTTTTGTGGTTCATCCAATTATCATTCCCATGATCGAGTTAGACTATTTCTTTCCAACGCCAGGTGGTGCCGACCGTGTAATACAACTAATCCAGTTTGAATTACAGGAGCCATGGAGGTTGGTTGAAGGAGATAAGTTATTGGGTAATATTGCCAAGCTGAGGGGAGAATGGCGACAAGTGCTTGGCGAAAGCCTCCCGGCTGCGTTGGTTTCTGGTGCCGGAACATTTATTGATCGGCAGCATTACCATGCTTTACCAGCAGAGATTATGGCCAGATGGCCCAAGTTAATAGAGCAGGTGGTAATGCGATCTGACAGCGAATTCATGGTGGTTTGTAGTGCACAGGTAAGCTTCAGAACATTTGAGCAGATTTTTTCTAAGTATGTCGTTTCCTTATTGCAGGATGAATGGCCTGTCACTTTCCGTGTATACAATCATAATTTTAGCGAAGATTTTATTTTCAGGGCCAAAGGAAAGAAACGAAAAGATTATTATGGAGCCTCCCTGAGGTGGTAGTGAATATCAAACAAAGAAATAGTTAAGAATGAAGATTGCCTACATAATCTACAGTGGAGCCTTAAAATACGGTACTGCCAATAATTTTAATGAAAACGAAGATCTATTGCCGTTTTTGCAGCAGAAAGGATTGGATATTGTTGCAGAAGTATGGGATGATCCTGAGGTTAACTGGGCAAAGTATGATATTGCATTATTAAAAACACCATGGGATTACCACGAGAAATTTGAGCAGTTTAACCTTTGGCTGGATAAGATTCAATCACTGAAGCTAAAACTCCTGAATGATTATGAACTGGTAAGGTGGAACATGGATAAACACTATCTATCGGAAGTTGCTGCAGCAGGTTTTGATATTATCCCTTCCATATTTATTGCAAAAGGCTGGAATGATGATTTAAAACCTTTCTTTGAACAGTTAGGAGCAGATCAACTCATTATCAAGCCTTGCATCAGTGGTGGATCAAAGAATACATTAATACTTGATAAAAGTCTTGCAAATGAAAATAAGGCCCAGGTAGTGGAGCTGGTTTCGGCAGGGGATTTTATTCTGCAGCCTCTGATGCCACAAATTCAGGAGGGCGAATGGTCGTTTATTTTTTTAAATGGTACCTACAGTCATACTATTATTAAGAAACCCAAAGCGGGTGATTTTAGAGTACAGCAGATTTTTGGAGGTACCATTGAAGTGGCTTTTCCCGAACAAACCTATATCGATATTGCGGGTAAGCTGGCTGCTACCTTTGCACCAGATGCGCTTTATACACGCGTAGATGGATTAATGGTTAAGGGTAAATTCATGCTAATGGAGCTGGAACTGATCGAACCCTTCCTTTATCTTTCTTACCACGAGCAGGCTGTTGAACGTTATTATCGGGCTTTGCTAGAGCAAGTTGAGAGAACTAAGTAACTGTTCTCTTTAGCCGTAAGCCGAAACTACTTCAGTTGAAACCTGACTTTCTGTTTCCAGCTTTTTTGAAATTGTACTGAACCCTTGTTCTACATCTTTAGTCCTGATTCTACTTAAAGTTTCTAAACGTACACCTACATAACTGGCCAGATACCGCTTAGGGATCCGGTCAAAATCTTGCTTACTGTTTTCCAGCTTGTGATACCGATCTGATGCATTGGGTATTCTGGCTAAAATAGACCGTTCTGATGCCGCATAATAATGCAAGGCTAGAAGTTTTCTGCCAATCAGATTCGCTTCCGGAAAGGCGAGGTAGGCATTCTCTATCAATGTATAGGGAATGCAGATTAACACCGCGTCTTCTAATGCCTGAAGATATTCCATGGAGTGATTGGAGTGCTCTATTGGATGTCTGATGGCACCAATTACTTCGTTCCCAAAACTGAACCAGGTGCTAATATCTTTTTTTCCTTCTTTGATAAACCCACGAACAATGCCACTCACTAAAAAATACAGTGAAGCATTATTGTCTATCGGGGAGAGCACATACTTATATTTTTTAACACGGATTAACTTGCAATTTTTCTCATGCGCCTCCATAAATTCTCTGGATAGGGGATGAAATTGCTCCAGGTATTGAAATAGCGGAAGCAGCGGCGAATGAAGTTTCATTTCAGGCATTAGGACAATAAATATAGGGATAGAGTTTTGCAACAGCTTATCTATAATTGGCAGATAGAGCTTTTGCACTACTGCCGTAAAATTAGCCTCAATATGTTAAACACTGTAAAAAGTGTATAACAGTTCCCTCTAACCATTCAACCGTTAGAATAATTAATTTACGAATTATAGAATTTGGGAATTATTGAATGATAGAAATAATGAATGAGAGAATGATAGAATGAGAGAAGGATAGAAGGATTGAATGAGAGAATTATTGAATGAGAGAATGATAGAATGAGGGAATTATTTCATCTTATCGAGTAGTAAGCACGATGCCTAATCACTCATTCACTCATTCAATCACTCATTCAATCACTCACTCACCCACTCAATCACTCAGTGATTCACTCCCTCCCTCATTCATTCATTTATTCAACAACTTTCTACTTTCTTCCTGATTGAGGTAATGACTAGGCATAGCGCCTTTCTCTTTTTTAAAAGCATTGTAGAAGGTGGCTAAACTTTTAAAGCCAGATTCATTGGCTATGGCTTCAATAGTGATTTTATCTCCCTTGATGGGGTATTGCTTTAGAAAATAGTTTACCCGGTATCCATTAATCCAATCGCGAAAATTTTTACCGATATGGTTATTGATAATGTAGGAGCAATGGTGTACGGGAATATCAAGTTTCGCTGCGAGATCAATAATCTGAAAATCATGCAGCAGATAAAGCTCGGCCTCTTCCATTAGCTTTTTCATGGAAAATGAATATTCAGCTAATTGATTTGCCGGGATTTTAACTTTTTTACCTGGTTTGCTTAACGGTTTTTCGTTTTCCTCTTTTTCGATGTAGCGAATTTCATGCTGCTTACCTGTATCTTCCGTTAAGCGTATTAAAGGCTCTGGCTTCTTTTTCCAATCTACAGCTACAAGTAGATGCCCGTAGAAAATATTCGGTTTGTGAAGTGTATACAGGATAATCGCGAGAAGAGCAAGGCAATTGACAATCACAAATGAGGTTAAGGTATAGGGGATGTGAAGCATAGTTAAAAACGCTGGAACCAAGCTTAGGGTTTGGAAAAATGTTGCTGTCCTCAGGAAAAACAGTATCCAGAAACGTTGGCTCTGATCTGGATTTTTAGACTCAGCTGTTTTCGACCGCAGTAATTTAAACCAGGCTAAAGTGAGGTAGCTTAAAACCAGTAAGGGCCTGAGTATATAATGGAAGGATGAAGGAAATAATCCGCTTCTTACTTTTAGCGAGAAATATCCTTTAGCAGCCAAGTGCCTGGTGATGGAATTCCAGTCTATTTCTGTAGCCGTTGGCCATGGCGTAACGTGGATGATGGCTAATAAAGCAGGAATGAAATGAAGCCATTGCAATTTTTTAAGCTCAGTTCTATCGTCAATTATGCAGGAGATGTAAAGATAGAAGCAAGCGGGTGCGGCGTAATACAAGGGGGTGAATGCCAGGAAAGCAACGCTTAAAAAGTTCGATTGGCCTGAAGTAGCCAATACTATGGTTACAATTTGCCCAAAACGTGAAAAAAATATTAAAGAAAGCAATACATTAAGCAATTTATTCCCTTTTTTAGCGAAGAATAAATGCATGGAAAATAAAAGAAGGAAAAGACAACTGGTACTAACCAATAGATTCAACAACTGCATATCTGAAGCCAAGATAAAGCTTTATCCTGAAACTGGCTCTGCACAATTTTATTTTCCCCTTAACTTAAGTCAATAACAGTGTTTAAGTTTTTGATTATGAGTTGTTTGTTACTGTGTTTAACGGTTACTTCCGGACACATCCTATGCTGTAATAGGTCCAAATTAGCAGCGAAAGTAAGAAGACCAAGGTGGTTATTTTGCCCCCCTGGTCTTCTTGCACAATACTAATTTAAAATAATACTATTCAATCCTTTTTCTACGGCTGTTTCTGTATTTCCAGGCAACGCTGTGCCTTCAATTCTGAATACTGTAATATCGGTTAAGCCTAAGAAGCCTAAAACTGATCGTAAGTAAGGCTCAACAAAATCAAAGCCTTTAGCTGGTCCTTCCGAATAAATCCCACCTGAAGATACCGCGATATAAACTTTTTTACCTTTAATAAGCCCTTCCGGACCATTTTCGCTATAAGAAAAAGTTACGCCCGCTCTGGCTATATGATCAATCCATGCTTTTAAAGAAGAGTGGATACCAAAATTGTAAAGTGGGGCACCAATGACAATAATATCGGCATCAGTTATTTGTTGAATGGCATTATCTGAATGGCTTACAGCCACAAGCTGTGCTTCATTTCTGCTTTCTACTGGAGTGAAAAAGGAAGTTAAATGAGCCTCTTCCAGGTGTGGGAAGCTATTTTCAATAAGATTGAATTCTTCCACTTCAACATTTTGATATGCTGATTTAATTTTATCAATAATGGCATTGCCCAGTTTTATGCTAAATGAAGCATCGCCTCTAGGGCTTGATATTACATGAAGTACTTTTTTCATTGTCTAAATTGTTTTTAATAAGATTTAAGGCTATTTTTTCAGATAGCGTCTGAGTTTTTCTACGCTATTACAATAACCTACGCAAAATTAAGGCTGCTCATCTGGATCACCTAGATACTATCACAGAGGATACTACTATCGTTTGGGATAGTGCTAGTTTTTTAAGATGTAAAATGTAAGATGTAAAATGTTTTGATGTAATGATGGACGATGGACCTGGCCTATCGCAATCCCTTCCATCTTCCATTTCTCCCTCTTCCATTAGATGTAAGATGTTTTGATGTAATGATGGACGATGGACCTGGTATGTCGCAATCCCTTATCATCTTCCATTATTCCCTCTTCCATTAGATGTAAGATGGTTTGATGTAATGATGGACGATGGTCTGGCTTAGTGCAATCCCTTTCCATCTTCCATTATTCTCTCTTCCATTAGATGTAAGATGTTTGGGTGTAATGATGGGCGATGGACTTGGTATGTTGCAATCCCTTCCATCTTCCATTATTCCCCCTTCTATTCTTTCTTAACCTTAACTTAACATACATCGGCTTACTTTGCCTCAGTTTGTACCATTTACAGGCTTTTCAATATGTTAAAATATTTAGTTACCCTGATATCTGCCTTCGTTTTTGTTTCAAGCCTGCATGCCCAGGAAGAGAAATTTGAGTCGATTGTGGCTAACCACCAACAAAACCCAACGGAATCATTAGTCCGTTTAAAGAAAATATATGCAGAATCAATAGAGCGCAATGATGAGCTTTTAGAAGGCCAGTGTTTACAGCAGATGGGTAAAGTGTGTTATGCGCAGGGACATTTTAGTCAGTCGCTGGAGTTTTTCTTAAAGGCCGATCAGATTTTCAATACAGCCAAAAAGCCATTACGCATGGCCGCCAACTTAACTGATGTAGGTATCCTCTACTATTACATGAAGCAGCATGATAAGGCAATGCATAGCTATCGGGCAGCCCTCCATATTTATAAAAATTCAAGCGATTTAACCGGTCAGGCAAATGTTTACGGCCATATCGGGCAGCTTTACGAGAAGAAGCAACAGTACGATAGCGCCTTTTATTATCAGAACTTAGCCCTGAAAATAAATGAGCAAAATAATGACCATAGCGCGGCAGCGAAGATATATGAGAATCTGGGGAGTATTTATGAAGATTTAGAAAAGTATGATTCAGCTCAGGTCAATTTTCAGCGTTCTTTAGACTTATATCAGCTTGATAAAAATGACCTTGCCAGTATAGAAGTGATCAATAATTTGGGTGATGTGTTGCGCAAAACCGGCCATTACCAGGAGAGTGTGGCTAAAACTGAGGCTGCCATGAAACTGGCTGAAAAGTTAGGCAATATCTATCAGCTGGCTTCGTGTTGCAGAGATTTAGGGAAGGCCTACGAGTTGATGAATAGAATGGACAGTGCTTATCATTATGTAAAACTGGGTTATAAATATACGCTAGATCTATATTCAGAGGATGGTGCGAGGCAAGCAGCATTTTTACAGGTACTTTACGACATAAATAAAAAATCTGATGAGATAAACAAGCTGCAAAATGATAGGAAGATCAATGGTATAATAGCCTTTTCAGCAGCTATAGTCATTATCCTGCTTGTGCTTTTAGGTTTTGTCGTTTTTAGCAGGCAACGTTTAAAGCTTAAAGATCAGCAGATGCTGGCCAGGCAAAAGGATATTGAACATGATATGACCAGTTTAGCGCTTAAAAACCTGCAGTTAGAGGAGCAGGGTTTAAAACAATTACTGGAGGTTAAAAGCAGGGAATTATCCACGCATACGCTCAATCTGATCAAGCATAATCAATTTCTCGAGAATCTCAGAAATACACTGCAAGCCATGGTAAAGGACGATAAGCGGGATCAGAAAAAACAGATGAATCAAATTTTGACCGAAATCAATCAGAGCTTTAATCATGAACGTAATTGGAAGGAATTTACATTGGCCTTTGAACAGGTTCATCATCAGTTTTTAGAAAACCTCAAAACCTATAGTCAGGAGTTAACTTCGGCAGATATGCGCCTGATCGCATTGCTTAAAATGAATCTCGATTCAGGAGATATTGCCACTTTACTGGGTATATCTACCGATAGCCTGAGGGTATCCAGATACAGGCTGCGGAAAAAACTAAATCTCGCACAAGGTGATAATTTATCTGCTTTTATTCAAACCCTATAAGCGTTAAATCGGCAGGTTTAAAAGCTAAATTTTTGATGGTTTTAAGTGCTTAACAATTTGTTAATGTAACGGTAATAAAAGCATAACGGCGCTTTTTTATTGTTTTATTTATCTGATTTTCAGAGTCTTGATATGTGTTGTTGCTTTTTGGTCTATGGTTGTGGTAACGCTGTTGCCTTTATGTAACCCCAAAGATTTCATTCGTATGGATTGATGTACACACCTTTGCTCCGTCGATAAATAAAAGACATTACCAAACGCAATGAACAAACTTTTACAAATTCTTTTTTTACTTCTTTTTTGTGCAGGCACAGCCAATGCTGCAAAAATAAAAGGTCATGTTTACGATAAGCAGACCGGAGAAGCCATAGTAGGGGCCACCGTGGTTCTTGAAAATCCCCGTCGGATTACCAATACTGGCTTAGATGGAACCTTTGAATTTAAAGGTTTAAGCGTAGGAAAAGCTACTGTAACTGTAAGCTACATTACTTACAAAACCATTGTTAAAACCTTTGTGGTAGAAAAGGATGATAACGATCACTTAAAGTTTTACTTAGAGAGTGATGCCACCAGTCTTGACGATGTAACCATTAAATCAAATTCGGTGAGTTCGACAGATCAGGGAGCCCGTCGATTAGAAAAAAACGCTACCCAGTTGATGAATATCATATCAGGAAGGTCAATTGAGATTTCTCCGGATTTAACTGTGGCCAATGTAATGCAAAGGGTTTCGGGAGTTTCATTAGAACGCAACAGCAATGGCGACGGGCAGTATGCCATTTTGAGAGGAATGGATAAACGCTACAATTATACGCTGGTAAATGGAGTGAAAATTCCAAGTCCTGATAATAAGTACCGTTACGTACCATTAGACCTTTTCCCATCAGACCTTCTGGATCGTTTAGAAGTTTATAAAACACTTACGCCCAACCTCGAAGGCGATGCGATAGGCGGAGCGGTTAATATGGTGATGAAGAATGCACCCGGTAAGTTTCAGGTGAATGCTAATGTGTCTTCGGGTTATAACCAGTTGTTTTTTAATCGCAGTTTCGCCAGTTTTAAATCGTCAGGAATTAACTTTAAATCGCCTTACGAAATCAACGGAAGGAGCTACAACGCCACACAAAATGATTTTACAGCAGGAACACTGGATTACAAGTATAAAAACCCTGCGCCGAACTTAATTGGAAGTTTATCTGTAAGCCAAAGGTTTTTAGATAATAGACTGGGGGTAGTGTTGGCCGGAAGTTACCAAAATACTTATCGCGGCAGCAACAGTACATTCTACAATACAGCCGTTAACGGAACAGATGCCTATTCGGTTATTACGAATAAAAGTTACAGAGAATTTTCTGAGCAGCAGCAACGAACAGGCTTGCACAGTAAAATTGATTATGCATTCAATAAAAACCATCAGCTTACGCTTTATAATGTATACGTTAACCTGAAGAACCAGCAACTGAGGGATGCCGTAACTACCACTTTTAATGGTGTTTATAATCCCACTTTGGGAAATGCAGAATTGGTTTACAATACTCGTAGCCGTTTAACAGAACAACAGATTTATAACAGTACCTTGCACGGTGATCACAAATTCTTCGACGATAAATTTAAGGTTCAATGGTCTGCAGTTTACTCATCGGCTAAAAATGATGTTCCTGAAAATACCAGTATTAGCTTAAACGGGATTGAACAGAATTTTCAGCGTAAACGACTGAGCCTGGTGAATACCGCTCCTGTAAACAGAAGATGGGAACGCAATACCGATGAAGATTTAGCAGGTTATTTAGACCTTACTTATCGCATTTCGCTAGGAAAGGATAAGTTGGATGTGATGGCTGGAGGTTTATACCGCGATAAACAGAGAAGTAGTTTCTTCAACAACTATACCTTAGCGCCGAATGCCGCTGATGCAAATGATGTTTATGGTATCGATTTTCAAAATTATACCGATTTAAATTTGGTGGTTACCAATCCAACAGGTGCTGTAGCTAATCCTTTAACTTATGATGCAACAGAAAAAATAGGTGCAGGTTATGGTATGTTTAAGTACAATTCCAGCAAGTTAGAGTTAATTGGGGGTGTGAGAGTAGAGCATACTAATCAGGGATATAATCTACTCTTTCCGGCAGGAGAAAGTGCTCCAAACGGTAAGCAGATTTATACAGATGTTTTACCCAGCTTAACGGGAAAGTATTTTTTAACCGATAAAGCGCAATTACACGCTTCTTATTACCGCGCGCTTAATCGTCCGGGATTTTATGAAATTGTACCTGGAAAAGTAATCAATGAAGAATTCCAGGAACGTGGAAATCCAAATTTAAAGCGTGCACTGGCCGATAACTTCGATTTGAGGTATGAACTTTTCCCTGGTGCCTCAGAACAATTGTTGGTGGGTACTTTTTATAAACGAATTAAAGATCCTATTGAATATACTTTCCAGGCTGATGCTACCCGTGGACAAGATATATACTACACACCAGGCAATTTCGGTACTGCAAATAACTATGGAGCAGAGGTAGATTATATCAAATATTTTAGCAAAATCGGTATCAAGGCGAACTATACCTACACACACTCTCGCATTACCACACCTAAAACCACCAGAACCATTAACCCAACTACTGGCGATATTCAGGCCATTTCTGTAGATCAGGAGCGTCCGCTTTACGGACAATCAGAGCATATTGCCAATCTATCTCTACTCTTTAAGGATACTAAAAAACGGTTAGATATTCAGGTTGCAGGTGCTTATACTGGTCCAAGGATTAATACGGTTTCTCAATTCTTAAACAATGATTTATGGCAAGAAGGCTTCATTCAGATGGATGCATCAGCAGAGAAGCGTTTTAAAAGTGGCTTAAGTGTTTTTATCAAAGCGAATAACATACTGAATACCCCAACCAAATTATTTATAAAAGGTACCAATCCGGAGAACGATAAAATTAAAGAGGATTTAGTGAAAGATGGGCGTACTCTGGTTAGAAGCGACTACTACGGCCAGAATTACCTGATCGGCTTCAGATATAAGTTTAATTAATCGAAATTTTAAAAAATAAAGACATGAAAACGAGACAGTTTTTTAGTTTAATGATCCTTTCCCTGATCGTTTTGGCAGGATGTGAAAAGGCAAATATTAATGTAGATACGTCTGCTGTAGATGGTGCTGCCATAGGCGAAGTATCTGGTGTTTGGGCAAAGGGAAGTACGCAGGTAATAAAGGGCGATATTGTTATTCCGCAAGGAAAATCCCTAACCATAGAAGAGGGGGTAACCATCTTAATGGATACGCTTGCCAAACCTGAGATTATTGTGAAAGGAAATCTCTATGCGCTGGGAACTGCCGAAAACCCAATCAAATTTACCGTGAACGAATTTTATAAAACCCCGGCTAAGAAATTTGGAAAGCTTTGGGGAGGAATATTGGCCGGACCAACCTGCGAAGACCTGGTACTCGATCATGCGATTTTAGAATACGGTGGTTCTACCACTTCTGATGCTTCCACTTCGGTAAAAATGGGACTTTATAAAGCCGTTGCGGGCGAAAATTTACCTGCCCTTTGGTTTGCCAATGCTAGTGGTAGATTAGTGGTTCAAAACAGTGTGATCAGAAATTTCCAGGAAGATTGTACTTACATAGAGGGCGGGAAGATCATTTTTGCCAATAATGTTTTTTATACCACCGGAGTAACCGGGGGAGAGGCGATGAACTTTAAATCAGGTTGTTTGGCAGATATCGCTTATAATTTGGTTTACAGTACCAATACCAATGCCTTGAAGTTGTCTAACAGTGGCGATAAAACACCACAAACCTATATTATTGCCTACAATAACACCCTGGTGAATACGGGATGGAGAAGACCAACTGCCAAAGGTGGATCAATCTGGTTAGAAAGTACGGTTCGTGCAGATTTATATAACAATCTTTTCGCCAATACCCGTTTTGGTGTAAAAAGAGATCCAAAGAAACCCGAAGATAGCCGTTCGGTTTACAGTAATAACTGGTATTATGGCTATGACCAAACCACAGTAAATCAGTTTCAGCCAACTGGCGATATTGTTGGTGGTAAAAACGATATCATAAGCAATGTAGCGGGCGTAAATGATCCTAAATTCGTAAATTATCCGTTAAATACAGCTGTAAGCAATGCTGATTTCAATACCTCATGGGATTTTCATTTGCAGGGTAATTCACCCGCTTTAGGTAAAGGAATCACCAACTTTACCCGTCACCACCAGGCTGGCATTGTGATGAAAAACGGAATTACCTATACCTCACCTCAGCCATCAACCTTTGTAGGTGCATACGGAACTAAAATATAACAATGAAGAATAAGTATATTATCAATTTGGTTGCACTGGCGGTTATTAGTCTGACCATTTCATGTAATGGCGGAACAGCACAGAAAGATTCAAATACCATTAAACCACTTTATGTATCAGAGCCTGTAGATTTTGATACCGATGATCCCGCGATTTGGGTCAACCCTCAGGATGCAGCTCAATCTTTGGTAATTGGTACCGATAAAGATACGAATGGCGGCTTGTACGTATTTGATTTGAAAGGTAAGATCATTAAAAATAAAACCATAAAAGGGTTAAAAAGACCTGATAACGTCGATATTGCCTACGGCTTGTTACTTGGTGGCAAAAAAACAGATATAGCGGTAACTACTGAACGATATACGCACAAACTGAGGATTTTCTCGCTGCCGGATATGAAAGCTGTAGATAACGGAGGGATTCCGGTATTTGTTGGCGAAACAGGAGCAGAGTATCGGGATTTAATGGGAATAGCGATGTATACCGATCCGAACGGTAAGATTTACGCTATTGTTGGACGTAAAAATGGACCCAAAGAGGGAAGTTATTTATGGCAGTATTTGCTAACTGATGATGGAGAGGGAAATGTGAAAGCAGAGCTGGTACGTAAGTTTGGAAAGTACAGCGGCCAAAAGGAGATTGAGGCCATTGCCGTGGATAATGAATTAGGTTATGTTTATTACTGTGATGAGCAGGTAGGCGTTCGCAAGTACTATGCAGAACCGAGTAAGGGAAATGAAGAGCTTGCTTTATTTGGAAAGGGAGATTTTTCCGTAGATAATGAAGGTATCGCAATTTATAAAACTGCAGGAAACAAAGGCTATGTTTTAGTATCCGATCAAGGTGCACAACAGTTAAAAGTTTACGATAGGGTAGGTAAGGCGAATATTGCTAATCCTCATCCACTTTTAGCTACCATTAAATATTCAGCTAATCAAACCGATGGTATTGATGTCGTTTCAGTTCCATTGAACTCTGATTTTAAGCATGGTTTATTGGTAGCCATGAGCGACGACAAGACTTTTCACTTTTACCGTTGGGAAGATATTGCTGGCAAACAGTTAACCATCAACCCTTAAATCCCCCCCTGGTCCGTGTCTCACGGACCAGCATTTTGTGTCTCACGGACCAGTAAACTTCCTCTACTGGCTGGTGTCCCCACCAGCCAGATTTATATGTTCCTTTTCTTTTAGTGTTGTTAACCGAGCAACTAAAAGCATAAATATCAACCTTGTATAACCCCTTAAATAAAAATTAATCACCACTAAATCAATGTTTTAATAAATAAGTCTACTAATTCTATAGAATTACTTGTTTAATTTAATTGAAGTTTATACTTTTACAAAAAAAATAATAATTATTCACCAGCAAATATACGTTCAATATGAAATCCCGCAGACAACCACAGCCCACTTTTCTGATTTCTCTATCAGACATGTGCAACTGCTGTTGCCGCTAATTATAACTGAAATATAGTCCGCCCCTTTTCGAAGGTTCTCTCGTTCAAATTCTTATTTGAAAATCCTGGTACCCCGGGACAAGTGGAGAGAATATTATGGTGGTCATGTATTTTGGAAATAAGTTGCCGGGGTATCAGGAACCGCCTAACTAATCACCACCACTAGTTTAGGTTATTACTCTAATTAATTCACCACCATTAATTAGTTGATTTATACAGAAGAAGGGAGAGTCAGTTCTCGTTGAACTTCTAGCAACTTTCCATAGGAAAAAGTGCTCAAACTGATCTAGCAATAGATTATAAATTAACCGATAACCAGTAAACACAAGTTTCTGTTAAGGATTTTCCAATGTCACAATTGCTCTGCTGCACCGGAGTGTTTCGATATGGGTTAAATTTCTTGCCTGAAGGTTTACAGTTATTTAAAACCTAAAACCAATAGTGTTTTTAATTAATAACGATGATTATGAAAACTTCAATTTACTCCAAAATTGCATGCCTGGCAACCTCGGTGGTGTTGTTAGGCGGATCAGCCTTTGCAAACGGCCCTAAACCTTTCCCTAAAGAGGGAATCTGGCGGGGTGTATTTAAGGTAAGCGAATCGCAGGTACCTTTTAATTTTGAGTTTAAAGGTAAAGATTCAAAAAGTGCGGTATTAACGCTCTTAAACGGTTCTCGCAGAGATGATTTTCATGTCGAGCGTAGAGGGGATGACTCTATCTACGTAAAGATGAATACCTATGATGCAGCACTGGTGGCGAAGGTAGAGGCCGATGGTACATTAAGTGGTGAATATCGCAGTTTGGTGCCTGGCTTTAGAGGTAATTCTCTTCCGTTTGTAGCAGAGTACGGCAAGAACTACCGCTTTGTAGAGCCAGGAAAGAATGTTGCACCTAAACATGACATCTCAGGGAAATGGGAAATCAAAACCTACACGAAGGAAGCTGTTCCTGCCTCTATTGCCTTATTAAAACAAAATGGAAACAAACTTACGGGCGTGATTATGACCGTAGTAGGCGATACCCGCGAATTAGAAGGCACTGTACAGGGCGATGAATTTGAACTTTCGGGATTTACAGGCCCTAGCCCTTTTATTGTAAGGGGTAAAATCAACGATGACAATAGCATCACAGGTGAGCAGGGTTTCGGGATTTATAAAAACCTGAAATTTGACGGACAACGGAATGAACAGGCAGAACTCCCTGATCCATATAAACTCACCTTTTTAAAAGAAGGCTATAAGAAATTAGATTTTACCTTCCCGGATCTGAATGGAAAACCAGTTTCGCTTAGCGATGATAAATACAAGGGCAAAGTGGTGATTATAGAAACCATTGGCACCTGGTGCCCAAACTGTACCGATCAAACTGTTTTTTTATCTCCCTGGTTTAAAAAGAACCAAAAACGCGGTGTAGAAGCTATCGCCATCGGTTTCGAGCAAAAAGATGACCTCGAATATGCCAAATATACACTCGGTAAACTGAGAGATAAATATGACATCACCTACGATATCCTTTTCGGTGGTATTGCCGATAAAAAAGTAGTTGCCGAAAAGCTGGCCGCCTTAAATAAATTTATTGCTTTTCCAACCACTATCATCATTGATAGAAAAGGAGAGGTAAGGGAAATTTATACCGGATACACCGGAACGGTAACAGGCAAATACTTTAATGATTATGAAGCAAAGTTCAACAAGGTATTAGATGAACTTATTGCTGAACCAGTACCACAACTGGCTTCTACCAAGACCGAAAACGGTAAATAAATACTAAACCACAAACTAAACTTACACCAGTGCAATAAAATGTGCTGGTGTGTTTCAACCTACACTAAAAAACTAAAACGATGAGCAATTATTTTACAAGATTTCAGGTTTTGGCCGTAGCCTCACTGATTTCTACATCAGCCTTAGCTGCACACAAATTAGATGAGAAGCCAAAAGAAGCTAAGAAATTTATCAAAGAGGGGATCTGGAGAGGCGTTTTCAAAGTTGCAGAAACAGAAGTTCCATTCAACTTTGAGCTAAAAGGAAAGGATGCCGAACACGCTACTTTTACTTTACTAAATGGAACCCGCAGAGACGATTTCCACATCAGCTATCTCGGTCAGGATTCTCTTTTCATTAAAATGAATACCTACGATGCGGCCTTAGTGGCTAAAATTGAAAGCGACGGCAGGATTTCTGGCGAATATAGAAGTCTGGTTCCCGGATTGAAAGGTAATTCGCTTCCCTTTACAGCAGAGCAAGGCAAAACTTATCGCTTTGTTGAGCCAGGAAAAGACGTTGCTCCAACAGCAGACTTAACCGGAAAATGGGAATTTAAAGGCTTTTCTAAAGAGGCCGTTCCCAATAAGGTAGCTATATTAAAGCAACAGGGAAACAAACTAACTGGTGTAATTATGCAGGTAACCGGCGATAGTCGCGAATTGGAAGGAACTGTTCAGGGCAACCAATTTGTGCTCTCTGGTTTTAGTGGCCCTAGTCCGAAAATATATAAGGGAACCATTAACGAAGATGGTACCATTTCAGGTGAAATTTCTCAGGGAATTTATGATAATCTGAAATTTACAGGTGTAAAAGACGTTAAGGCAGAGTTGCCAGACCCTTATAAAATCACCTCATTAAAAGAAGGAGTTAAAAAATTAGCCTTTACTTTTCCGGATTTGACGGGTAAACCTGTTTCCCTAACGGATGATAAGTACAAAGGCAAAGTGGTTATCGTAGAATTGGTGGGTACCTGGTGCCCAAATTGTACCGATCAAACCATCTTCCTTTCTCCATGGTTCAATAAAAATGCTAAAAGAGGAGTAGAGGCCATTGCTATCGGCTTTGAGCAAAAGGATGACCTGGAATACGGTAAATATACATTAGGCAAGCTTCGTGATAAGTACAACATCAAGTATGATATCCTTTTTGGAGGATTAGCAGATAAACGTTTGGTAGCAGACAAACTGCCTGCCTTAAACAAATTTATTGCGTACCCTACTACCATCATCATCGATAGAAAAGGAGAAGTACGTGAAATATATACGGGCTATACCGGAACGGTTACCGGTAAATATTACGACGACTATGAGAAAAAATTCAACAAGCTTTTGGATGAGCTCATTGCCGAACCCGTACCATCTGCCTCTTATTTCGAAGCTCAGGCCACAGGAAAATAAATAAACCCATAAACCAAACCCCATATATCATGTTACAGTACAAAACAATTGCACTAGCCGCAACGGTAGCCTTATTATCTGCTGTAAGTACACCGAACGGTCCGAAACCAAAAGCTAAAGTATCCGTAGTTACGCTTAAAAAAGTAGTGAGTTACAAAGTGAATGCCGAACAAAGTAAACTAACCTGGTTAGCTAAAAAAGTTACCGGAGAACATGCAGGTACCATTAATGTAAGTGCTGGTTCTTTGGATTTAGATAAGGGCGTGCTTAAAGGTGGAAGCTTTGAATTGGATACCAAAACCATTACGGTTACTGATGTTGCCGATAAAGAAACCAATGCAAAATTGCTCGGCCATCTTAAGGGAGATGATTTCTTCGCTGTAGATAAGCATGGTAAAGCGCTATTTAAAATTACGAATGTAACCCCAAGTGGTAAAGGTGCTTATAATGTAAAGGGTAACCTGACAATAAAAGGAATCACACACGAAATTAGCTTTCCTGCAACCGTAAAACAGGAAGGCAGCAAGGTGATTGCCAATGCTAAAATAACTGTGGATAGAACCAAGTACGATATTAAATTCAGATCTAAAAGTTTCTTTGAAAACCTGGGCGACAAAACCATCTATGATGATTTTGACCTGAATGTACAACTGGTTGCCAATAACTAAAAATTCTCTCTTGTTATGTTGATTTAGATGGGGACTGTATCATTAATCACTTCAATGTTGTCACGTTGAGCCTGTCGAAACGCTTTACATACACTTTATGTAAACCCTTCGACAACTTGTCCCGATTTTACATCTGGAGGCCCGGGATGACAAGTTTAATTTATGGTACAGCCTCTTCTATAATCCTATCCACCTATATCCTATTTTCTAATGAGCAGAAACAAGATCAAAATTTTCTTTAGCCTCTCTGTTGTAACCATACTCATGGCTGGATTTGGCGCAGACGATCCGGAAAACATCAATTCTAAAGAACGTTTAGGCGAAAAGCTGTTCTTTGATCCGATCCTTTCAAAAGATAAAACCGTTAGTTGTGCATCGTGTCATCGTCCTGAGTTTGCCTTCGCCGATACCGCAATGGTAAGCATTGGCGTAGGTGGGAAAAAGGGAACCCGAAATTCTCCATCCGTTACTAATTTATCGGGGAGGCCGAATCTATTTTGGGATGGTAGGGTAAATTCTTTAGAGGATCAGGCTTTACAGCCCATTATCAACCCTGTAGAAATGGACCTGCCAATTGCACAAGCTATTGATCGTTTAAATAAAGATGAGGTGTATGCAGCACTCTTTCAAAAGATATTTGGCTCGGCACCTACACAGAAAAACCTGCTTCAAGCCATTGCTGCATTTGAACGTACGCTCGAAACGGCCAATAGCCCTTACGACCGTTATATCAATGGCGATGATAATGCCATCTCTGAAAATGCTAAGCGGGGAAGATTATTATTTATTGGTAAAGCAAACTGTAATAACTGCCATTCAGGAGAAGACTTTACGGCCGATCGTTTCAAAGGAATTGGCCTGTTTAACGATGCAGAGCTGAAAGATCAAGGTCGGTTTGATGTGACAAAAGAGCCTGAACATAAAGGACATTTTAAAATTCCAGGTTTGCGAAATGTGGGCTTAACTGCACCCTACATGCACAACGGGATGTTTAAAACCTTAAAAGAGGTCATCAGGTATTATAATGATCCCGATGCTGTAATCAAAAATGGCAAGAACAGAGATTTATCCTTAAATAAGCCATTGGGGCTTTCTGAAAGTGAAATCACTGATTTAGAAGCCTTCCTGCTATCACTTACCGACGACCGGTTTTTAAAAACTGCCCAGAAGTAATGTGTAAAACCAAATAAACAACTAAAAACATCAGGCAAAACATGTCTTTTCTACCCCAAACAGGGCTGGACAGACCTCGTTTTGCTTATTCCAAAAGGTAAATATGAAAATAAAAATACTATCAATACTATTGTTATTTCTGGTGGTTAGTGCCCAACTGCTGGCACAGCAGCGTAGCATTACCGGTGTTGTTACATCAGCAGATGACAAACAGCCGCTACCAGGAGTTTCTGTAAGGATTAAAGGGCTGGAAGGCTCTACCGTAACAGATAAAGACGGAAAATTCAAAATTTCAACGCGCAATGGCCGCTATCTGGAAATTTCCTACATTGGTTATAAGTCTTTAGTGATCGAAATTGGCACCAATACTAAATTTGATGTGTCACTTGAGGAAGCCGATAATACGCTAACTGAATTGCAAATCGTAGGTTCACGTAACGCTAATCGCACCAAATTAAATTCGCCGGTACCTGTCGACATTATTAACCTGAAGGCATTGCAGCAAAATTCGCCGCAGGCCAGCGTTACGCAGTTATTGCAATATGTTTCACCTTCTTTTCACTCTTCAGTATCTGGGGGAGGCGATGCCGCTTCGGCAACTTCCACGGTACAGCTTAAGGGGCTCGGAGTAGACCAGGTGCTGGTATTGGTAAACGGAAAAAGAAGACATAAAAGTTCGAATATCAGCTGGGGTGGATTAGGGAATGGTGCTACGGGATATGATTTAAACTCCATTCCAGTAGGAGCTATCGACAGAATTGAAATCCTGCGTGATGGTGCTGCGGCACAATACGGTTCAGATGCCATTGCGGGGGTAATCAATGTGGTACTCAAAAATAATTCGGAAGAGGTGAACTTGAGCACTGTAGAGAGTATCCGCAGAAGAGGAGACGGTTTAACGACCAGAACCAATGCCAATATCGGTTTAAAATTGGGTTCAAAAGGCTTTTTAAATATTACAGGAGAATATGCTACGCAAGGCGTGTCGCTTCCTGTTGGAAATGATACTGATGGGATATATATAGGTCCTGCATATGGTGGTGGTGCCAATACCAGGGGATTTGATCAAATCTATACTAAAGAAATTGACGATGCGATTATCGCCAGTAGAGGAATTGACCGCCATCACTTCGATCAGAGAGGATCTACCAATAAATCAAAAGATGGATTACTATCGTTTAATGCCGCTATTCCTTTAAAAGAAGGCTTTGAAATCTATTCCTTTGGAGGGATAAGTCACAGAAATTCGCAGTTTACTGCCGTGTACCGCCTTCCGGGATGGACTGAACGCAATAATACCTTCGTTTATCCAGATGGATTTCTTCCTGCTATGGACAATATCATTACCGATCAATCTTTTGCCGTTGGTGTAAAAGGAAAAATCCGTGGATGGAACATTGATGTATCTAATGTTTATGGCAGAAATGCTTTCGATAATATTATCAGTAACACTTTAAATGCCAGTTTGGGCCAAAAAACGCCTAGAACTTTTAATGCAGGGAGTTACAATGCTTCACAAAACAGCGGAAGCGTAGATCTTTCACGTAAGTTTGATAAAGTGCTTCATGGATTAAACGTTGCTTTTGGGGGACAATACCGGGTAGAAACCTATCAAATTATTGCAGGAGAAGAAGGCTCTTATTCTAAAGCGGATTTAAGTCCCATTTATACCGTTGCCTATACCACTGGGGGCATACCATATCTGGTAACATCTGGAAGTACACCACTAAACGGTCTTTCTCCAGGTTCACAAATCCATGCAGGTTTCCGCCCATCCAATGAAGTTAACGTAAACAGGTCTATTTCTGCAGCTTATGCTGATGTAGAGCTAAATGTAACCGACAAGTGGTTACTTTCAGGAGCGCTAAGGGTGGAAAATTATTCGGATTTTGGAAGTGTAACTACTTATAAAGCAGCCACCAGGTATGGTTTTGCAAAATGGCTGGCCGTTCGTGGTGGTTTTAATACAGGCTTTAGGGCTCCGGATCTGGCGCAATTTTATTATACAGAAACCTCTACTACATTTCAAAATGGAGTAGCGATAGATCAGGTTACGGCAAATAATGTAAATCCAGCGACTAAAGCTTTGGGCATTCCATCGTTACAACCGGAAAGGTCTAAAGGTTATTCTGCAGGGATCACTTCTCAACCGATACAAAACGTAGAAATTACCGTAGATGCGTATCAGGTAGACATCAAAGATAGGGTAGGGAATACCGGGCGTTTTTCGGCAACGGATACGAACCTTCCGGCAGATGTGCGTGCACTTTTTGTTCAGACAGGTACGGTACAAGCCAAATTCTTTTACAATTCATTTAGCACCAGAACCAAAGGGATAGAGTTTACCGGTAGCTATCGGTTTTTACTCCCTAACGGTGGAAATGTGGCTTTCCTTGCCGGAGCAAACCTTCAAAAAACAACTTTAACCAAGGTAAATACCCCTAAGGGACTAGAGGCTTATCGCTACATTATCTTTGATGAAAGCGAGCAGGCACGTGTTACTTCCAGTATCCCTCAAACGAAAGTTACGCTTCAAGGAACTTATAATTTAAATAAGTTTAACTTCCTGGTTCGTGGGGTATATTTTGGTTCGGTAACCTCTGTAAGCCAGCTAAATGCTAACTTCCCTAAGCCCGATTATTATTACCAAACGTATAGTCCAATCTGGATTACCGATATTTCTGCAGGTTACCAGATTACACCAGTGCTGAATGCCACCCTAGGAGTAAATAATCTGTTTAATGTTCAGGGCGATTATGCCATTCCTGCACCCGGAAGTAATATAACCAGAACACCTTCACCTAGTGCCGCTCAATCGGGCACCAGCACCGGAATCCAACCCTTTATCCGCATTGCGGCGAATTTTAAATAATATAACCTTTAACGATTGCTTTACAACCAGAGAGATATGAAAATACTTAAGCAAGCTCTTCTCATTTTAACACTAACGGCTACAGTACTTACTTCCTGCAACAAGGCCGATTACCTCGATATAGATGCCGGAGACAGGATACCATTAAGTGCTAAGGTGAAGTTTATTAATGCCCGACAATCGACCGTTGCCGTTAATTTTTGGGATTTTACCCGAAAGGTAACCGGTACAGTACTTCAGCGAAATACTGCTTCTCCCTATTTGGAAACGCAATATGGTAAGGTACAATTTAACCTCACCGAAGGAACTGATCCATCTTACAAGGCATCGTATATTTTTGGAGGGAGTGCTAACTTTGTTCAAGAAACCAATTCTGCATCTTTTGCAGGCCCAAATGGTCCGATAGCAGATTTTGCACATAGTTTATTCACCGTAAAGAAAAAACTTACCAGCACTGTAAATCCAAACAATATAGATAGTTTAATATTGGTTTACGATGATTTAAGCTTACCCGCATCGGGCAAAGCCAAGATTAGATTTGCTAACTTTTCTCCCGATGCACCTAAGGTAGATCTTAGTTATGCCAGCGGATCGGTACTATTCAGCGCTGTGGGATATGGTACTTTTGGTGGTCAAACCGTAATTCCCTACACGGCAGGAAAGGCACCAGCGGTGATTGAAGGACTAAGCTGGAAAACACTAGGTCCTTTTAAGGAAGTGGATGCAGGTTCTGGCATTAACCTATTGATTAAAGATAATACCAATCAAACAACTATTCCGCTTAGCAATACCGCATTAACCGGAGCTGTATTTGAAAACGGAAAGATTTATACCATTTATCTCAACGGAACATTAGCAGGAACACCAGCCCTGACCGCTACAATTATATCGCATAATTAGAATGGAGCGGTTACTGTTGAACCAGTAGATTCCCTTTTAGACGAGATTAGAAGAAACTTCTTCGGGATCTCGTCTTGCTGGTATATCGCTTTGGTCTTTCCGATTTCAGCTAAACATTAAGAGGTTAAGGTAAGTTAAGGCGGTAGCACTTTCCACTTTCAACTTTTAACTATTTCCGCTAAACATTAAGAAGTTAAGGTAAGTTAAGGCAGTAGCACTTTCCACTTTATACTTTGCACTTTCAACTTCCCACTTTCCGCTAAACATTAAGAAGTTAAGGTAAGTTAAGGCGGAAGCACTTTATACTTTATACTTTATACTTTCTACTTTTTACTTTTCACTTTCAACTTTTAACTATTTCCGCTAAACATTAAGAAGTTAAGGTAAGTTAAGGCGGTAGCACTTTCCACTTTCAACTTTTAACTATTTCCGCTAAACATAAAGAAGTTGAGGTAAGTTAAGGCGGTAGTACTTTATACTTTCTACTTTTCACTTTCAACTTTCCACTTTTAACTTTTCACTCCTTCAACTCTTTCCCCTTTCTTCCTTATATTTGCATTTATTTCCATCCTAAAAGACTATGCACTATACTTTACTTCAGTTTCTTATTTTACTTTTTGTTGCCTTTATGCTCATTTTGCTGGCTCAGAAGGTTAAAATCTCTTATCCTATATTTTTAGTGCTTGCAGGATTGGGCATTAGCTACATTCCGGGAATTCCAGAAATGTCTATTGATCCCGAAGTAATATTTTTAATTTTCTTGCCCCCATTACTCTATGAAGCAGCATGGTATACCTCCTGGAATGATTTCTGGAAATGGCGCAGGCCAATTAGTCTCTTGGCTTTTGGATTGGTTATTATCACCTCTCTAGCCGTAGCTTTTATAACTTCTTCAATGATCCCGGGTTTTACACTGGCCATGGGCTTTTTAGTGGGAGGGATTGTTTCTCCGCCAGATGCGATTGCGGCAACATCCGTACTCAAAAATATAACAGTACCCAAACGGATTACCACAATATTAGAGGGCGAGAGTTTGGTAAATGATGCATCCAGTTTAATTGTACTTCGCTTTGCTTTAGCAGCAGTAATTACAGGGCAATTTTCATTATCTCAAGCGACAACAGATTTTTTCTTAAGCACCATAATGGGGATCGTAATTGGTTTAGCTGTGGCACATGTGCTTTATCTCATCCACAGATTTTTACCTACTACGGCAAGTATTGATTCTGCTTTAACTCTCATTTCCCCATACTTTATGTACCTGGCAGCAGAGCAGTTTCATTATTCGGGGGTTATGGCTGTGGTAAGTGGTGGACTATTTTTATCGTACCGGTCACATGAAATTTTTACGGATGGACAAAGCAGGTTACAGGCCATAAATGTTTGGTCTACCCTGACTATTATTCTCAATGCATTCGTATTTATTTTAATCGGTTTAGAATTACCCATTGTAATGGCAGGCCTGGAAGGTTATTCTTTATGGGAAGCTATTAGTTACGGTTTGATCATTAGTGCTGTTGTAATTGTTTTGCGAATTGCCTGGATCTATCCGGTAACGTTTATCCCTCGTTGGTTATCTAAAAAAGTAAGGGAAAGGGAGGCTCATCCGGGGTGGAAAATTCCTTTTGTAATTGGTTGGGCAGGAATGAGAGGTGTGGTTTCTTTAGCTGCGGCACTTTCACTACCTATAACCACGGCTGCAAATATCAATTTTCCACATAGAAACCTCATTATCTTCATCACTTTTGTGGTGATTTTGGTAACACTGGTTTTTCAGGGACTTACCTTACCCTATATTATTAAAGCCATCAAAGTGGATGAAATTGACCCGATTGTGCCTGAAGAACAGCAAGAATCGACCATTAAACTTAGACTTTTGAAAATTTCTTTAATGGCATTAGAAGAAAAATATTCGAATGAAATACAAGGAGTTGGATTAATTAGTGGGCTGAAGGAGGAATTGGAAAATAGCCTTTCAAATGCATCAAGAAGACTGGAATCTATGGAGTGCCAGGAAATTGAAAATGCAGAAATGGAAGCATATAACGATATACTTAAGGATATTTATAAGTTACAACGTCAGGAACTTCATAAAATAAGGAAGGAAAAAGTCTTTAGCGATGAGGTGATTCGGAAACAGGAGATGCAGATTGATTTATCAGACACAAAAATTCCTACCGGTAAAAGGATCATACCAGTTAAAGTTAAAAATTTGAAAATAAATCAATAATAAGTTCAGGTTTACATTTTTAGCCTCGTTGGCATTTGTTAGGACAGAAGTTGTTAAATTGCTCATTCAAAAAAATAATCCTTATGGCAGAAGTTAAAATCAATATTCAGGAGAAAGGGCCAAGCTCATTCGATTTATACGATGAAGATGGCAAGGTTGGTGAAATGGTTTTTGATATCAATTCAACCGATTTAACCGTCTATCATACCGAAGTTGACCCATCAAAAGAGGGAAAGAGCTATGCTAAGTTATTGCTTGATGCCATGGTGGGGTATGTGCGTGAGCATCATCTTAAGGTTATTCCAGTTTGTCCGTATGTGCATTTACAATTTAAAAGGCACGAGGAGCTTTACCATGATATTTGGAATAAGGTTAGAGAAGCTTAATTCGGCTTTAGTGAAATAATAACTCTAATACTTTAATCTACAGGTTGGTATCCCAGCCAATGCTGTTAACTTAAGCTAAATGCTGTCACAAGTCTGAGCTTCCCGATGTGATATTGTGATAATTAGTCGTAGACTTTCTTAATAAGTCGAAAACTAAAATGGATTACCCTTCGACAGGCTCAGGATGACAATCCATTTTAGTTTTCTCCTTAATCTACCGGTTGGTATCCCTACCGACCGGAATAGTTTTCTTATCTTCTAGTTATAGCGTCTATTACTTTGCTTTGCGGTTAACCTGATCTACTCTTCAGGTCTCGCTAAGTCCATTCTTGCGCCCTAAGCCATCACTTTTAACCCTACTTATATTTTCCTTACAAGGCTTATCTGGTTCGAATAAAGTACAAGTTTGCATCTAACTGTAATATTCTAAGTTGTTGATAATAAGTCTATACCTTTATATTTGAAAATTCATTTGCAAAACAGGTTTTTTAAATGCAATTTTGTTGCAATTTGAAAGGCAAGGGTAAATATATCGCAACAATTTGGAGAAGCTTAGTTTCGCTTTCTTTAGTGGTGACGCTATGCTCTATTGCCGTGTTTCAATATCATCACCATTGCAGTTCTGCTCATCATGACGAGTGCGTTACCAAAACAGTGATCAAGAAATCAGAACACTGCAAAATTTGCGATCACTTTTTTCATCATCAAAGTACTGCCATTAAGCCAGATTTTACTGTGCTCGATTGGAGTATAACTGCACCTCCGATTGTAAAGGGTGGAGTACATTTTCTTGGAGATTACAGCTGTATTGTTCAAAGTTTCAGTAATAAAGGCCCTCCCAGTTTTTCCTGATTCTTCCTTCTGGGCTGTAATGTGCCCCAACTTTCCATTTTATTAATCATTTACTGATCGGATTAACTTGGGTTTTCCGATGCCTGGGTATGTTTGGCATGCCTTCCATTTACCATGAAGAAAATCTTCTTGCTGTTTACCGGCATGTTGTATTGTGCTATGCTTTTTGCACAAGAGTATCATTTAACGGGAAAAACAATAAGCCATAATGGCCATCCGCTAACTGGAGCAGAGGTTCGCATTGAAGGACTCAAACAGGTCTCCAAAACCAATTCTGAAGGTCTCTTTAATTTCGGCTTATCGTCTCCCGGTTGGTATCGTATTCAAATCACTTTAGCTGGTTATAAACAGTTAACACGAGATATTCAGCTTATTACGACCACCAAATCTTTGGTTTTTGTTTTAGATCCACTTGTTCATCAGCTTGATGAGGTTTTTGTGAAAGATAACCTGATGGAGATTAGAAGCAAAGAAGAGTCGATGAATGTAGAAACAGTAAAAAGAGATTTCCTGATTAAAAATTTGGGTGGAAGCTTGATGAAATCGTTGGAACGACTGCCTGGAATTAAAACCATAGGAATTGGGAGTGGTCAATCTAAACCCTTGATTCGTGGATTAGGGTTTAACCGCGTGGTTGTGGTGGATAAAGGAATGAAACATGAGGGGCAGCAGTGGGGAGCTGACCACGGACTGGAAATTGATCAGTTTGCGACCAGAGAAGTAGAAATATTGAAAGGAGCGGCATCTTTTGTTTATGGTTCTGATGCCATTGCTGGTGTGATTGAACTTAAACCACCGCTTATTCCGCTAGCAAATACGATATCGGGTGCAGTTGATTTGACAGGCAAGTCTAACAATGGATTTTATGGAACATCTGTTAATTTGGATGGAAGAAGCAATAAATGGTTCTTCGATTCGAGAATTACGTACCAAAACTATGGCGATTACCAGGTGCCTGCCGATTCGGTACATGTATACGATTATGCTGTAGCCCTGAAGAATGGTTATTTGCGCAATACCGCCGGGCGTGAAACCAATTTGCACTTTACAACGGGTTATGTAAATGAAGGCATCCGTTCTATTTTTTACTTCAGTAATATTTATAATAAAAGTGGCTTTTTTGCTAATGCCCACGGACTCGAACCGCGTAGGGTGGATGCGACGCTTCATGATGCTTCTGCCCGAGATATCTTAATGCCCCAACAGGAAGTGAATCATTTTAAGGTAATCAACAGGACAGATTTTAAATGGGGAAGGCACCGGTTTAAGGTTGATTTAGGCTACCAGCATAATTTTAGGCAGGAATTTAGTGCTTATGTAAACCATGGCTATATGCCTGCCATTTATCCCGATTATCGGCAAGAGCCATCCGATTTGGAGCGGGAATTTAATAAGCAGGTTTACTCGGCAAATTTTAAAGACCAAATTGCTTTAGGTAATCATGAATTGAGCTTTGGGCTCAATACAGAATTTCAAAACAATAAAATTAGTGGTTGGAGCTTTTTGGTGCCTGCCTTCAGGCAGATTAGCCAGGGTACATTTGTTTACGACAAGTTTAAACTGAATGATCAGATCTGGCTTCATGGAGCCATCCGTTATGATTTTGGTCGCATTGATATGGATCGGTATGATGATTGGTTCCCTTCCCAGCTGGGTACAGGTGCGGCACAGGGCTCTGCTTATCTCACACGTTCTTCCGATTTGACCAGAAACTTTAACAGTTTGGTGTATGCCCTGGGGATGAATTTTAATAGTGGAGCATTTAGCCTGAAATGGAATGCCGGCAAAAGTTTCAGAATGCCTATTGCCAAGGAGCTTGGGGCTAATGGAGTCAATTATCATTATTTCAGTTATGAAAAAGGCAACGCTAATCTATCTCCCGAAGTTTCTTATCAGTTTGATTTAGGTTTAGGTTGGAAGGCTGAACGTTGGTCTGTAAATTTTAGTCCTTTTTATAATTATTTCCCGAATTATATCTACTTAAATCCGACGGCGACGCACGATTATTTTTATGGTGCAGGTAACCAGGTATTTGAATATGCCCAAAGTAGGGTAATGCGGTATGGTGCAGAATTGCAGGCGAAAGTAAATGTTTTTAAAGGGCTTACTGCCGAAGTTTTGGGCGAATATCTTTATTCAAAACAGCTTTCCGGAGATAAAAAAGGTTACGTATTACCTTTCTCGCCACCTGCCTCAGTACTTTTTAATTTAAGCTATGAAACTGATCTCAGCCCAAAACTGAAGGAGGCTTATTTATCCATTGATTATCGGGCTACCGCAAGGCAGGATAATATTGTTCCACCGGAGAAGAAGACCGCCGGGTATTCCATCTTTAACCTGCAGGCGGGAACAAAAATACAGGCTGGGGAGAGGTGGATATCGATAAATGTACAGGCGCAAAACCTCCTGAATACCAAATACCTGAATCATACCAGTTTTTACCGTTTGATTGAACTACCCGAGGCAGGGCGCAATCTCATTCTATCGGTAAATATTCCCATTACCAAGAAATAAACATCCATCCACCAATAAAAAAATCGTAATGAAAACAAAAAAAATGATCCTGGCACTGCTGATTACGGCCGCTACCTGGAGTTCTTGTAAAAAAGATGATGCTGCGGTACCTGAACTCGCCAAGCCTACTGCTCAAAACCTCGAAATTGGAACGAATAATAACAAGCGTGGCATTATAGGCGCAGATTTTCACCTTAACGCCGATATCGTTGCCGGCGATAAAATTGACAACGTAACGGTACGCATTGCACAAAAAACTACTGAAACTTATACGGCAGCCTGGAAGTTTGAAGTTTCCTGGGAAACCTATAAAGGTGCAAAGAACACCAATATCCATAAGCACTTTGATATTCCTGCTGATGCTCCAAAAGGCAAGTATGATTTCTTTCTGATTGTAACTGACCAGAACGGAACGAAGCTTGAAATTAGGGAAGACTTTACGATCCTGGCAGCAGCCGACCTACCATTTAATCCCACTTTTACTTTTCGGAATGTGCCTACAGACAATCAGGTTTACAAAAAAGGAGAAAGCATTATTGCCCGCTTTAGTGTGAATAACGTAAGAGATGAAGGTACCTTATGTGCTGTGCTCATCAAGGAAAGTGCAAAGCATTACCCGGAAACGGTAAGTAAAATTGATTTTAGCAAGGCCATTACCCTTGGAAATTACACAGATAGCACCACACCATCATGGGGTATGTTCAATACGCTTGTGGTAGGCGCAGAGGTTGACTATGCCGTTCCTGCACCACTCCCTATCAGTGCTGCAAAAGCCTGGGAATCGGGGAGATACAATCTGCTGCTGATTTATGAAAATAAAGTGCACAACATCAGTATCCACAAAAGTATTCCAATTACCATCAACTATCAATAAAACAATCCCAAATACAGCATATATGAATACAAGAACTTTAATGTTTGGCTTGCTCTTAAGTTTAGGCTTTTTAGCCGCGTGTCAGAAGGAGACCGAAGAAATCGATACCACTTATCCTGAGATTGACCTCTCTGCCGTTAATGCTTTTCCCAAGCAATGTGGTATAGTTAAACGTGGCGAAAAGTTTAGTTTCCGGGCCAGTTTTAGTGATAATGTGGAGCTCGGTTCTGCAAGTATAGATATTCACCACAACTTCGATCACCATACGCACAGTACAGAAGTGAACGATTGTAGCATGGAAGCGGTGAAAAAACCTGTTAATCCTTTTTTACTGATCAAAGCATTTCCCATTGCTGCTGGTCAAAAAACTTATACCATAAATGAAGAACTAGTTGTTCCGGCAGATGCCGATCCGGGAGACTATCATTTTATGATCCGATTAACGGATAAAGCGGGTTGGCAAACCATTAGAGGAATCAGCATCAAGGTTCAATAGTCATATGTGCTTATCCGGTATCATTCACCCAATTCTTGGTCTTTTCATATGGCCAATTGTTGTTGCCGGAGTGCTGGTATTGATTTGCCTTCTCCTTAAAAAACTCCTTAAATAATTAATTAAATAAACCCATAATCAAAATTACCCATTATGTTAAACAAAAAACACTTTAAGAAAATTGCCCTGTTTGCTTTAATAGCTGCATCCTTTACGGCGTGTAAGAAAGACAACGATGTAACTGAGCCCGAAACGCCCCAAAATACAGCTAAAGAATTTAAATTCCTTCGCGTGCTGGTTGCCGATGAGCTGAGCAATAAACTCAGCCAGATTGATCCCTTCAGTGCTTCAGTAACCAGTTATGATGCTAAGTATCCTTTGGCAAATTTGTATGGAACAGCCAGTGGGCGATATGCTGCAGTGCTTTACCCAAGCCAAAATCTGGTTGAAGTTTTTGATAGTGGCCTTTCTACTCATGTGGATCATATCGATGTGGAAAACCAACCGAAATGGACTGCCATAACAGCCACAGGTGCAAAGCCTACACATTTCAAAACTGCCGGCAAGGAATCGCTTATTTTTAACGATGCGGAAGGAACATTGAGTTTAGGTGTAGAAACTGACTTTAATACTGCTGGCGCGAAGTTTAAAACCATCAATGCTGGTTTGTTGCCTCACCATGGTGCCATGGCGAACTTTGATAGCGGAAATATTGCCGTTACTGCTACATCAACTGCTGGCACTTCACCAACCAGGGTACTCATTATTGATAAAAATGGAAAGCATATCCACGAATCTAATTTAGAGGTAGGTGCCATTCATGGCAATGCAACGGATGGTGGAAATGCTGTATTCGGTGCTTTTGCAAGTTCTGCAGCTACCGCAGGAGGGGTTTTAGTGGTAAAATCGACAGGGGAGCAACGATTAATTCCAAATCCGGCAGGATTTGGGGCCTTTAGATTAGCTACAATTTATTACGCTGATGCGGCTGATAAATTTATTGGTTTCGTAGCCACCAAAGGGGCTTATTTGGTCGACATTAAGACTGATAAAATTACACCAATTTATGCGGGAGCAGATGCTTTTCAATGCAAGGTGGATTATGCGGGCAAGAAATTACTGGTATTAACACTAGATGGGAAGTTAAGGGTTTACGACCTCAGTACCTCTCAGCTCATTAAAGAAGGAAGTGTAATATCAGCAGTTAGTGCAACGGATACGTATAAGCCAGTTTTAGAAGCCAGTTCTAAGTTTGCTTATATCGCTTTGCCGTCAACAGGAGAGGTGGCTCAAATCGATTTAACGGATTTCGGTAAGGTAGTTAAGCACAAGGTTTCTTCAAGACCAGTAAGATTGACTTTGTTTGGATTTGAAAGTAGTGCAGGACATAATGATTAAGTAAATAGTTTGTCTCTATCTAGATTATCTGGTCTTAGCGCCTCCAATGCAGTTAACTTAAGCTAAATGCTGTCAGTCCGAGCTTCGCAATGTGAAATCGGGACAAGTAGTCGAAGACCTTCTGAATAAGGAGAAAACTAAAATGGATTACCCTTCGACAGGCTCAGGATTGACAATCCATTTTAGTTTTCTCCTTAAGTTAATAGCATTGGTAGCCTCTCTCTACGACTTAAATATTTTAATCTTCCGGTTGGTATCCCTACCAACCGGAATGATTTTTTCTTCTAGTGTAGCGTCACGCTTGTGCTTAAAATAAATTTCAATCTGGGCAGCTTCTCGTGCCTTTAGTAAATTTCCTTTTCTGTTTTGTTATGCTTTGCTTGCTTTGCGAAAACTTTGTACCCTCTGCGGTTAAGCGAAACAGCCGTCACTCTGATTTACTGTACCGGTATCTTCCGGTTTTAAACTACTTATGTATTCATTACCAAATATTTAATGTATATTTACTAAAACCAGCGATCAAAATTCCACTAATTTTAAATTACCTTCTTGCTGGTATCTTAAATATAATCCGAAATACCGTTTTATATCATTAATTCCAACCATTGAATTGTTTATGCAATAATGGTTTGGTCTTTTACGTGTTTAATAACTTTGTTATGAGTAGAGAAAAGAAAAAAGAGACGAGTGTTAAAACCAAGACTCCCTCTGATTACCAATCGGGAAAAGGTAAAACTGTTCTGAAAGACGAACCTGTAATGTTAAATAGAAAGGTTAAAAATGGCAAGTGATAGCGTTGGCATGCAAGCAAAGGCTTTCTTGTATGAACTGAATAATATCAGGTATGAATATGGTTTTTCGGAAAAAGATAAATGGATCTTAGAACTCACAGGACTTAATGGAAAAAGTGATTTAGAAAAAAGATTCTATCCAATTTTGGATACCAAAATAGCACCTGATGATATTTTACCTTTTTTAAAGTTGATTAGTCCAAAATTGGAAGAAGAGGCTGATCGCTTAATACAAAAACAAAAGGGTAAAAAGTCGCCCAAAGATTCTACTTATTTGATTGCTTATTGTAACGAACGGCAAAAATAATAGATAAACTCATCTGGCTGTAGTGTCTCACTACGGCCTTTTTAGTGGCTAGCTCAAGCGTTGTCTCCACAATTTATCTAAATTTTTTTAAAGAAAATCCGATTGCTTACGCTATGCGTACTTAAAACAATTCATCTGAAACAGTAGTTAGGTAAATAACACATTGTTAGATTAGCTCATTAGCCCCGTATAAAGATGAAGAAAGAAAGACCGACATTCAAAGGTATCTGGAAGGTACTCAAAAATTCAGTTACAGGATTCTCAGATCATAAGGTGACTAAGCTTAGTGGATCACTAGCCTATTATACTGTATTCTCCATGGCACCATTATTAGTGGTAATCATTTCTCTTTGTGGTATTTTTTTAGGTCAGGAAGCAGCGCAAGGCGAAATTTACAAACAATTGGCCGGTTTCATGGGAAAGGAAACTGCTTTACAGCTTCAGAATATTGTGGAAAAAGCGGCTATTGGAAAAAAGGGGACTGTAGCTTTTATTATTGGTATTGTTACGTTACTGGTAGGTGCAACTTCCGTTTTTTCAGATATTCAGGATTCAATCAATAGTATATGGGGGCTTAAAGCAAAACCCAAAAGAGGTTGGTTAAAGATGCTTCAGAACAGATTTTTATCTTTTTCTGTCATTATCAGTTTAGGGTTTATTCTTTTGGTTTCTTTAGCTGTAACTACTGTTTTGGATGGTTTTAGCAGCCGTTTACAGGCACGGTATCAAGATATTTCCGTGATTGTTTTCTATATCCTCAATCAGATAGTGACATTAGGTGTAATTTCATTAATTTTTGGTGTCATTTTTAAGGTATTGCCAGATGCCGAAATCAAATGGCGTGATGTGGCCTTGGGAGCTATAGTTACGGCTGTATTATTTATGCTCGGTAAATTCGGCATCTCTATTTACATTGGACAAAGCGATGTAGGCAGTACTTATGGGGCCGCCGGCTCTTTGGTAATTTTGCTATTATGGACTTATTATTCCTCTATTATACTCTATTTCGGAGCAGAGTTTACAAAAGCTTATGCAGTAGCTTACGGATCTGAAATTAAACCTGCACATTATGCGGTAACCACCAGAGAAATCGAAGTGGAGACAGGAAATAATTCTATACAAGATAATACAAATGATGGATCGACTAAAACTGTGGTAAAAGAGAAAAGCTAACTTTTTATTGGAGCACGCTGTTGAAAAACTAGTAAGTTAATGCGAAAGATCTAAGCATGGCCTGCCCATGCACCTGCGTTTTTTAATGTCTAGTTCAAGCTGGAATTTGTCCATTAGAGATGATCGTTAATTGATTCTGGCTTTTGTTGGGATTAACTTTAATTATTAGGCCAATTCTAGTCTAATCATTAAAAAAATACTTATGAAAACTTTCATCATTGCTCTAAAAAGAAAAATCATTACCAGCTTTATTGCGTTATCATCTTTTCTGTCTATTTCAACTGCCCGTTTTGAACGTGATCCTCAAAGTTGTGGAATGCTCATGGAGTTTTCTGCTAAACGTAAAGATGTAAGAAGGAGTGGTTAGGTAGGTAACAGGTTTTTAGCCAGGTCAGATACCTAAGGATATCCCATATTTGTTTTACCACGAAGGAACAAAGAAACCAATTTCTTGATGATATATCTCGGTGCCTAAGCGCCTTGGTGGTTGGGATTGCGCCTGTCCATTTTCCATCATTCCATTTTCCATCATTCCATTTCCATATTTATTTTTACCAATTGGACATCAAATTTTGATGATATATTTCATTACGCCCGATGTTAATTCATTTCAGTTTAGCCCTTTCGGGCATACTGATGTCTAGTTCACCTCCAAGTATGTCCATTTCAGCTAAACAATGATTTTTTCAAGCACTTTGAGAAGCTAGTTTTGAATTGTTAAAGGCACTGAAACGTCCAGCATACAATCAACCATTTTAAATACTTAACAAAAACAACATGAAAAATAATACAAACTTAGGTCGCCGTCGCTTTTTAAGTATGGCCGCAATTACTTTTGCTGCAGCAGAATTAGGTGGAGTTAGCTTGTTAAAAGCAGAAGCGCTAAAAGAGGTAATTCCTGCGAAAAACAAGACGAGGTTAGTGGGAAATTCTTTTGAACAGATCAAACAGGTTAAGGCTGGAGTGTTAGATGTTGGTTATGCAGAAGTTGGTCCGGCGAAAGGGCGGGTAGTCATCTTAATTCATGGGTGGCCGTATGATATTCATAGTTTCACTGAGGCGGCCACATTGTTAGCCGCAAAAGGGTTTAGAGTAATTGTTCCTCATTTACGTGGACACGGTTCTACTCGCTTTCTCTCAGCCGATACGCCTCGTAATGGGCAACAATCCGCTATAGCGGTAGATATCATCGATTTGATGGATGCATTGAAAATCGATAAAGCCATCATTGGAGGCTTCGATTGGGGAGCCAGAACGGCTAATATCATGGCTGCATTGTGGCCTGAACGCTGCGAAGCATTAGTTTCTGTAAGTGGATACCTAATTGGCAGTCAGAGGGGAAATGCGGCACCACTACCTCCAAAGGCCGAGTTAAGCTGGTGGTATCAATTCTATTTCGCAACAGAGCGGGGAGAAAAAGGATATGAAGCCAATCGATATGATTTTGCAAAGCTGATTTGGCAAACAGCTTCGCCACAATGGCAATTTGATGATGCCGAATTTGAGCGTTCAGCAGCTTCATTGAATAATCCAGATCATGTAGCCATTGTAATTAATAATTATCGTTGGAGGCTTGGTTTAGCTGATGGTGAACGTAAATTTGATGTTTTGGAGGAAAAATTAGCCAAAGGTCCGGTAATCAGTATACCAACCATCACCATGGAGGGTGATGCCAACGGAGCGCCACACCCTGACCCCGCAAATTATGCAGCCAAATTTACTGGGAAGTATAAACATCAAACCATCTCTGGTGGGATAGGGCATAATTTGCCACAGGAAGCACCTAAAGCTTTTGCAGACGCAATTATTGCAGTTAGTGAAATGTAATGGAGATTTGAGATTTGAGATTTGAGATATGAGATATGAGATTTGAGACTTGAGAGGCAAATATGCACCATACCAGTAATCTCATATCTAGCGTCTCATATCTCATATCTAGCAAAGGCTTGAGAAGTGAGATATGAGATATGAGATTTGAGACTTGAGAGGCAAATACCCACCATACCAGTAATCTCATATCTAGCGTCTCACATCTCATATCTAGCAAAGGCTTGAGAAGTGAGATTTGAGACTTGAGAGGCAAATAGGCACCATACCAGTAATCTCATATCTAGCGTCTCATATCTAGCAAAGGCTTGAGATGTGAGATATGAGATTTGAGACTTGAGAGGCAAATAGGCACCATACCGGTAGTCTCATATCTAGCGTCTCATATCTTGTGTCTAATTTCTAGCGTCTCATATCTCTCTAATTTAATTATAAATTTGTATACTGTTTTTATACCAGGTAACAGTATCCCAGAATAGATGAAAATAAACGATTTAAAGATATCTCAGGCCACCATATGGCTCAGCTCCATATTCTTGGGTTTAATATCCTCTGCGCCACAACTGGCATCACATAATTTTAATTTAGCCGAGGCCTCCGTTAATGCCGCCATAACAGCTATATTTTCATTATTGATGTGGTACTTCAATATTTATATGCTTTCCCGTAAGGATAGTAATCCACGTAAGCAGCGGATATCTTATTCCAAATTGCTTCGGTCCTTGCTGTTTGGTTTGGTTATTATGTTTGGACTGGCTTATATTCAGCAACTTATTCTTTCGCATATTAGTTTTGGACCAATCATGCTGATGGTGGAAGTGAGGGGCATTTTAATTAACCTGGTTTGTTATATGTTTCTCAATTTGCTACAACAAAACTATGAAAATCAGCATGTAAGCATAGAGTTGGAACAAATTAAAACCGATAATCTGGAGGCACAGTACGAGCTGTTGAAACAACAGGTAAATCCACATTTCTTATTTAATAGTTTAAGTACATTAAAGGCGATGGTAGAAACCGGAGATAAGGATGCAGGAGATTTTATTTTGAAATTATCGAGTTTCTACAGGCATACCCTGGAAAGTCGAAAACTCGATTTGATTCATGTGAACGAAGAAATGGAGATTCTAAATGCTTATCTTTTTTTACAGAAGGCCCGATTTGATGAAGGGTTTACCTTTACGAGCTCGCTGAATGAAGAGGTATTACAAACGCTTATTCCACCTTTCACCTTGCAATTGCTAATCGAAAATTGCCTTAAACATAATATTGTTTCCCTAAATAAGCCACTACATATCAAGGTATATCAGGAAAATGAGCAAATCGTTGTAGAGAATCAGATTCAACTGAAAAAAGCTGAAGATTCACTTGGCGTGGGACTCAAAAATGTTGAACTTAGATATAGCCGATTGCTAGATAAACGCGTAGAAATAGTAAATGACCAGCAAATTTTTAAGATTAAACTCCCACTTATTTATGAACATTCTCATCATTGAAGACGAGCTTAGAACAGCTAAGTCACTTCAAAACCTTATTGTAGAGATTAAACCTGCTGCCAAACTTATTGGTCACTTTCAAAGCGTAGAAGAATCGGTAACAGCACTTTCAGCTGATCTTAAGCCCGATTTAATTTTTATGGATATTCAATTAGCCGATGGACTTTGTTTTGAGATATTCAAATCGGTAAAGATTACTTGTCCGGTGGTTTTCTGCACTGCTTATGATGAATACTCTTTAGATGCCTTTAAAAGTAATGGTGTTGACTATATTTTGAAGCCTTTTTCTAAAGCAGATATCGAAAATGCATTTAAAAAGGTTGACGAACTTAAAAATTTCTTCCAGCAAAAAACTTCTCCAGATATTGAAGAATTATTAGCCAGGCTAATTCCTGCCGCAGAAAAAACGAGTTTTCTGGTATTTAAGAATCAAAAATATACGACTGTGCATGTCGATCAAATTGCATTCTTTTACATTCGAAATGATTCTACATCCATTATGTGCTTTGACCAGCAGGAGTTTGCACTTAGTCAGTCGCTGGATCAAATTACCCACTTAGTATCCAGTAAACAGTTTTTTCGGGTTAACCGCCAATACCTGGTGAATTTTAAAGCCATAAAAGAAATTGAGCATTATTTTCTTCGCAAACTTTACGTTAAGTTGGTGATCGAAACGCCAGATAAATTATTGATTAATAAAGAGAAATCGAATAATTTTTTATCCTGGATGGCCGATCGATAGATGATGGTCCGTGAAGCACGGACCATGGGTTTTTTGATAATTAAGCTATTGATTAAATTGTTGCAGCTTTTAAATAGGTAGCAGGATACAATTTTCTAAACATCACATAAGTAACGCTTACCATTACAAAAGCGATGATGGCATCTGTGGTTGCGGCAAATCCGATTACGCTTAACTTGGAGGAGAAAGCAAAGATGATATCGAAAAATATTCCGGCAAATACCCATTCTTTTAATCTTAAAAATTTCCCGGGAGTAAGTAGTACAGCAATACCTGTTAATTTAGCTACTCCTAATACATAAATAAAGTAGACCGGATAGCCCAACTGTAAAGTGATATCCCATACAATTGGGTTCTTTGTTAATTCGAATATACCACTAGCGCCAAACCATAATGAAGTTAATGCTACGCCTGCCCAGTAAATTACGCTTGTTGTTTTTGTGTTCATGATCTTTTGATTTTGAGTTAATTAATAATTCAAAGATGGGTTTTGATCCCTGGAAGTTAGAGCAGTTTTACCCTGAGTTAGACAAAATAAAAGACCAGATAGACAATGCTGAGGACGAACAATGTTTTAGCTTGGATGCAAAATGAACTAAACTAGTAGGGACTTTCTGATGGCTGAAAACCATATAATAGGGCACCATTTATCTTTCTTCTGTGGCTACAAATAAAAAGGGAAAGATGGATTTCAGGACTTTAATATATCCATTTCCATTATACCATCTTCCACTTTTCAGCCCTCTTACATTACAAAGTTAATCCGCCATCAATGATGAACTCAGATCCCGTTATAAAAGAGGCTGCATCATCGCTTAAGTAGCTTACCAACTTGGCTACATCTTCAGGTTTTCCTATCTTTTTTAAGGGGATAATGTTGGTTAGGTGATCCATAATCCCTTTTACTGTAGTTTCATCCATTCCAGATTTATTCATTACTTCTGTTTGAGTAGGTCCTGGACTAATCATATTTACCCGAATTTTTCTAGGGGCCAACTCATTGGCAGCAGTTTTCGAGATAGAATTGAGTGCGGCTTTACTGGCTTGATAGATCGAGCTTGAGGGTTGGTGCATGGTAGCTACTATAGAAGAAAGCATGACCACTGAGGCCCCATCATTAAGGATTGGAATAAATTTGCTTAAGGTGAAATAGGCTCCTCTAAAGTTAATGTTCATTACCTGATCGAAATTTTCTGCACTGGCAGATTCAATTAAGGTACTTTCTCCCACAATGCCTGCATTAACAAATAAGATATCTACATTTCCATGAAATTCTTTTACTGCTGCAACCAGCTTATCTATATCGCCTAATTCTGCTTGATCTGCAACAAAGGGTATTGCTCCAAGCGCTTGTGCAGCTTTTTCTAAAGCTTCTTTTCTTCTACCTGTAATAATTACTTTAGCACCTTGTGCTATTAATTCTTGTGCTGTTGCATAACCGATACCGCTATTTCCACCTGTAACGATTGCAACTTTGTTATTAAACTTTTTCATGATTTTAAATTTTAACCAAAGGTATATCGTGTGTGGTATATATTTGTAACCAGTATAATAGAGTATACCAGTAAGTCGTATCATCCTGACCTGGCTATGACCATGGCTGTTGCTGCAGGTGTGATGCTATAGTGTTGGTAATGTGTGGATTATGTTGTCGGTGAAATTTCCAGGAAAAAAGAAAAGGGATGCAGAACGCTATCCCTAATCAACTAACCAAACTAATATATTCCGGAAACCACCCCGGAATCATTTACTAAACGATTAAGCAGGCATATTGTTTCTGCTTTTTTTTCTTAAATTGCTATATGACTTTATTCAGACGAAATTCCGTATTCTTACGAATTATATAAATTTATCTACACATGCCATTATTATTTTCTTACGGTACACTGCAGAAAGAACAAGTTCAGCTAGAAACTTTTGGACGCATTTTAAAAGGGCAGCATGATGCTTTGCCAGGCTATGAGCTAAGGATGTTAGAGATTACAGATCCTGAAGTTCTAAGAAAGAGCGAGGAGAAATACCATCCCATTATTCATTTTTCAGGAGAAGAGGCGAAGGAGGTAGAAGGAGTACTTTTTGAAATCACTGACCAGGAGCTTGCTCAGGCAGATGAATATGAGGTAGACGATTATAAAAGAGTTGAAGTTTCCTTTAAATCTGGGAGAATTGGTTTTGTATACGTACTGAAATAGGACGATAAAGCCATTTGTACCTCAAACTCCTTTAAAACCGACCATGAAAAAAATAATTATCGCTGCCTTTTTTAGTGTATTCACTTTAATTACCTATGCCCAGCAAGCGCCCAATATTATTTATATTTTGGTAGATGATATGGGTTACGGAGATTTGGGGGTACTTTTTCAAAATCAACGTAAATTAAGCGGAAACCGAAGTCTTCCTTATCAGGTTAGTCCACATTTGGATGAGATGGCTGCTCAAGGTGCCATTTTAACTCAACAATATGCCAATGCTCCTGTGTGTGCGCCTTCAAGGGCATCTCTGCTTACAGGTGTTAATCAAGGAAATGCTCAGGTAAGAGATAATCAGTTTGATAAAGCACTCGAAAATAACCATACCCTGGCAACTGTAATGAAGCAAGCCGGCTATCGCACTGCAGCAATTGGGAAATGGGGCTTGCAGGGTGATGATGAGAAGCAAAGTCCGAATTGGCCTGCACATCCACTAAAAAGAGGATTTGACCATTACTTTGGCTATATGCGCCACGCAGATGGCCATGAGCATTATCCAGTTGAAGGAATATACAGGGGTAAAAAGGAGATTTGGGAAAATTATAAAGAGGTTTCTAAAGATTTTGCCAGGTGCTACACTACTGATTTATGGACAGCGAAAGCCAAAGACTGGATTATCAAAGCTGAAGAGCAAGATCGCGCCAGGCCTTTTTTCATGTATCTGGCTTATGATGCTCCACATGCAGTACTCGAACTTCCAACACAGGCTTATCCGCCAGGTGGCGGAATTGATGGCGGCTTAAAATGGATGGGTACAGCAGGTAACATGATTAACACCGCTTCTGGAACGGTAGATAACTACATTCACCCGGATTATGTACATGCCACGTATGATGATGACCAGAATGCTGCTACACCAGAGGTACCCTGGCCAGATACTTATAAGCGTTATGCAACGGCAGTGAGAAGGATTGATGATGCAGTAGGAGATCTCTTAAAACTATTAAAGGATTTAAAAATAGACAACAATACCTTAGTCGTATTTTCATCAGACAATGGTCCGTCAATGGAGTCTTACCTTCCTAAGGAATATGCGGCAAACCTGCCCACGTTTTTTGATAGTTATGGTCCGTTTGATGGGATTAAGCGCGATTGCTGGGAGGGAGGAATGCGCATGCCAGTTATTGTACAATGGAAAAAACATATTCCTGGAGGGAAGATAGTAGCTACACCATCTATGTTATCTGATTGGTTGCCAACATTTGCCGATGCAGCAAAGCTTCCAATTCCAGCTAGGGCAGATGGAGTTTCATTGTTACCCACTTTATTGGGGAAAGGAAATCAGCAGGAAAGTATGGTATACACCGAATATTTTGAAGGAGGAAATACACCAAAGTTCAATTCCTTTGAATTGGGCAGGCAAGGGAGAAAGCGTGGACAGATGCAGATGATCCGTTTTGGGAATTTGGTTGGAGTCCGTTACAATATCAAGTCAGCTGATGATAATTTTGAAATTTATGATGTAGTGAAAGATCCTAAGGAGAGCGTTGATTTGGCGAAACTTGCTCATTATATAAATACACAACAGCAAATGAAGGATCGTGTATTGCAGTTAAGAACTCCAGATAAAGAGGCCAGGAGACCTTATGATACAACTGCAATTCCTGCATTAAGATTAGAAAAATGCCTAAGAAGGGTGTTAAATGGAGCTTTTATAAAGGTGATTTTCCCTGGTTAGCGAAAGAAAATGGTTTAAAGATATCAAAATCAGGCCTTGCTAGTACCTTCGATGCTCAAGAAATAAATGGATCGGGAGTGTTGGTATTTTCTTCTTACCTAAAAGTTCCTGAAACCGGACGTTACCAGATTTCCTTATCCAGTAAAGAGAAAGCCTTTGTAAGGATCCATGATGCTGCCACAATTGATGCGGATTTCGGCTATACAGGTCGAAAAATTGAAAGAACGATCCTATTGCAGAAAGGAATACACCCCATAAAAGTTTATCAACTTCAAAAGGATGGTGAAAAGAATACACTTGATATTAAGTTTGGTCGGGAAGGTAAATTAGCACCTATCGAAAGCGCTTTGATGTTATAGTGTACAGGGATGGAATGATTGAATGATGGAATGATTGAATGATTGAATGATTGAATGATTGAATGATTGGATGATTGGATGATTGGATGACTGAATGACTGAATGACTGAATGATTGGATGATTGGATGATTGAATGAACCAATGCCTAATGAACTATTGAACCAATCAACTATTTCCCAAACAATATGTTTTGATTCAAATTTCATTTTCGTTATTATTGAGTAAGTTCCGCTTTTATGATCATCCTTAAAACAAATCGATTCCCCTTATTGCTATTGTTTTTTTTATTGACCTGGTTTAGTACTCTGGCTCAAAAAAGAGATACTTTAAGATCAAAACAACTAGATAGCAATAAAACGTTTGTGGCCAAAATGCAGGAATTTGCCCGTAATTCTGCTCGGAAAAGTGCCACCGATTTTGAGGATGATAAAGCCGTTGCCATTCAGAACAATGTATTTGAGGAGGTAAGGATAACAATGCAAAAAGCTAAAGCTTACCTTCGAACCAGTGTTGATACGGTGGGTACCAAGTCTGAATTAAAGGAAATTGAAGCTGACTTAAAAGTTGCTGGCGATGGCGTATTTACTGAAAAGGGTAGCGCCCAAACTTTCAGAAATTTAACAGCCACCTCAAAAATCCTGCATGAGTTATTAAACAAGGCCAAGGCGCGTAAGTCCAATTTAGATCATCATCAGCAGCAGCTGAACGGATTTCGTTACCGACTAGATTCTTTAATTAGTGTTCCTGCACTTTTTCGTTTTCCTACAGATTCTTCAGCCTTAGTTAAATACTTGCAAAAGATTGCAACCGTTGCCTATGAAATGACACCAATAGATAGTGCATTAAAGCTTGCTAATGGTAATGTTCAAACGTTATTAAATCAGGTTAATTTAGTTGTATCTAAACTTCAGATTAACATCGAAGAAATTGAAGTCTATCAGAAGGAGATGGCCGTACATACCTTCAGAAGAGATTTTGGAAATCTTTGGAGTCCAGCCAGTCAATATCGTTCATTTGGAGAAATAGCCCATTTTTCTATAGCTAAAGGGATAATGACACTGCTTTTTTATGCAGAGAACAATTTAGGGAAATTAATAATTCTCTTCCTTTTGGTGCTGATTTCCTTTATTTACCTGCGCTCATTAAAGCGAATATATGCAGCTAGAAATTTGCTTAAAAGTGATTTTGAAGGACAGCTTGTGCTTCGTTACCCCATTGCCTCTGCTATCATATTGGTCATCAGTCTCTTTCAGTTCATTTTTCTCTCGCCTCCATTTATCCTCAGTGTAATATTCTGGTTGATTTGTTGCTTCAGTTTAACCATCATTTTTAAAGGATTTATTACCAAATATTGGCTAAATGTTTGGTTGTTAATGGTTTTTTTCTTCTTCTTTTCTTCGGTAGACAATTTGGTTTTACAAGCCTCCAGGGTAGAACGTTGGTTCATTTTGGTTGTGGCTGGAATTGGTGTGATCATAGGATTGATTATTCTTTTTGAGAAAAGACAGAGCGAACTCAGAGAAAGATGGATCATTTATTCCATTGGATTTATGGTATTTCTGGAGACAGTATCCATAATGGCTAATATTTTAGGCCGTTATAACCTCTCTAAAACCCTATTTATTGGTGGCTTTCTTAACGTTGTTGTGGCCATACTTTTTCTTTGGGTAGTGCGCTTTATTAATGAGGGATTACTACTTGCCTTTGATGTGTATACCGTACAAGACCGAAAACTTTTTTACCTCAATTTTGAAAGGGTTGGCAAGAAGGCCCCTGTCTTGCTTTATGCGCTCCTCGTATTGGGCTGGCTCATTTTGATGGGACATAACTTTCCCGCTTTCGAATACCTTTCTGCACCCTTAAAAGATTTTTTTAACCAAGATCGTACCTTAGGTAATTATACCTTTAGCATTAATAGCCTGCTACTTTTTGTAGCCATTATGGCGATAGCTGTATTGATTTCTAAAATCGTTTCTTTTTTCGCTTCTGATGAGCATTTAGTGGTAAACAAAGATGAAAAGCCTAAAACAGGTTTGGGAAGTTGGATTCTGCTTGTTCGGATCTTTATTTTAAGTATGGGTTTGTTTTTAGCCATTGCTGCGGCAGGAATACCCATGGATCGGATTACGATCGTGTTGGGTGCCTTGGGTGTAGGCATCGGATTTGGACTACAAACCCTGGTGAATAACCTGGTGAGTGGCTTAATCATTGCATTTGAAAAACCGGTTAATGTAGGTGATATTGTTGATGTTGATGGTCAGGGAGGAACAATGAAGTCGATCGGGTTCAGAAGTAGTGTGATATCTACCTGGGATGGTGCAGATTTGGTGATGCCCAATGGGGATCTTTTGAATTCGCATCTGGTTAACTGGACACTTGCTGGTAACCGCAAAAGAATATCTATTGTAATGGGACTTTCCTACCAGGCCGATTTACAGCAGTGCAGACAAATTCTTTCTGATGTTTTAACTGCAGAACCCAGGGTAGTCAAGAACCCAGGTCCGGTTGTTCAATACGAGCAGTTTGGTGCGAGTACCATTGATGTTAAAATTAACTTCTGGACTAAACATATCAGAGATGCTTATGCGACTAGAAGTGATCTGATTATTGCCATTTCAGCTGCTTTTAAAGCAAATGACATCGCTATTCCTTTTCCACAACAGGATGTGCATCTTCATTATCCCGAGAAGAATGATGATGAAAAGGAATAAAGAGGATGTAGCATTAATTCTGTTTGTTAATTATGAATATAGCAAGCGTTAATGAAAGCTTTGCTTAAGCTTATCGGATACCTGTTCCGATTTTAGATTTGGAAGCCATCATGGCATCTTTTTTGTAAAAATCTGTTAATGAGTTGTTTATGTTCGGTTAGAAAGTCGAAGGCAATCAGTCCTGAGTACTGGGCATGTTCAATACTCAGGATTGATTTTTACTACAAATGAGCACTTTGCATCAGCTTTCTGTATTTTTGATACATGAGCTTTGCTGTTGCAATAGGATCACCTTTGGTTAGTGTTGGATAATCCTTCCGTTGATTAACCCACTTCCATTCCCATTCGCTAATCTCTTTATCAAAGGCTTTCACATCAAGCGCTTTTTTCTGTTGTAAGCTGGTTTCCAGCTTTTGGAAAAACTGTTGCCACCTTGGTTTGTAGAAGTCGTTCATCAACCCACTCCACTGCCTGCAAGCATATTCGTGTAGTGGGTTTTTGGCATCCCCCCACAAGGTAATTAAGTCTTTTGCGTTCATTTCGTAAAGGGCTTTTTCACTTTCATTTGTTCCCCAACGGCGTGCATCTGCAACCCAGGGGCCTAAAAGAAAATCCCTTCGGGTGGCTAAAACCTGATCCATATCAGTAATTAATTGTATAAATTGTACACTGTATTTCTTCAGCGCAGCTTGATCTTTATTTTTATATGCGCGTACAATTTCTTGTTGAAGGGGTAGTGCATAGTTGGCCATTACTTGCCTCGTTAAATCAACGATGTCATATTGGAAGCCGTCACTTTTTTTGCAGGTAGCCGATGCCTTTATCAGCTCGTCCCAGGCAGGGAGCAAATCCTGAGGTAAGTAGTTTAAACGTGTATTCGTCCATCGGGTAAGGCTATCTAAGGTTGGTCTGGCCTGAATAATAGATTCGGCCCCATCTCTAATGTATTTGTCTTGCGGTACGGTAAATACGGTTTGATGTAAAATATCCCAAGCCTTCAAAGCATGAGCATCTTTATTTCCATAGCGGTTGCGGATAAATGATGGAAGCCAGGTTTTGAGGTCAATAGCCTGATTTTGCCAGGTATGTGCCGTCATTAATTCATAAAGTACAGGGTTTTGCTCTATGCCTTCCATTGTAAGACCAATGCCTACCAGGTTTCCGCTTTTAGGATCATTTAATGCAGCTGCAGGAGCTGAGGCTACCACATCCATTCTGCCAAACAGGTTGGTGTTACCGCCAAAGTTATGCAGCATATTCCAAATCCAGGGCTTACCATAAAAGGCATCCGTACGCTTCCAAACAGGTTCAATTTCCGTAGCCAGATCAAGGATAATCATCTTATCGTTAGGAACGGCTTTGAGTAAGGCCTCTGTTTGTGGTTCTTTCCAAAACTTACGATCACTGTAAAAAAGCCAGCCTTGCATTACCCAAACTGCGGCGGGATCGGCTTGCGACATCCCATCGTATACTCTTTTGCTCAGTTTTCCTAAGAATGCCGGATCATCAGATGGCGGCTCATTTTCATTAAAGGTATCAGCAGAATACAGGTGATCTGTGCCCAATAAGGCCGTTTGTTTTTGTAAAAAACGCTTACCAATTTCGGCAAACATAGGGTCTTCAGAATCCAGAATGTAGGTATCGGCAAAGCCATTTGTCCAATTGGTGGCTTTTAATTTAGCCTGAGGAAATTTCTTCTGAAAAGCTGCAGGAACATGGCCTGTAAATGCAGGAAGCACAGGTTTCATGCCTAAGGCGCGTTGACGGGCTAAGATTTTCTTTTGCAGTTCGAAATGGCTTTTCATCCAGCTAACAGGAAGCGGGCCACCCCAACCGTCTATGTTACCCATCCAAAACCAGGAGAAATATGCCGGACCGGTGAAAAAGCCTTTCAAATCCTCATCACTAAATCCCATCTCTTTGTATAATAAATACCAGGTATATTCCTCACCTCTAATGGCCAGGGGCATATTAATCCCGTGCAAAGCCATCCAGTCAATTTCCTTTTCCCAGCGTTCCCAATTCCACCAGCTCATGCTGTAGTTGAAAGTACAATAGTTTAGGTAATAGCGATAGGTGTAAGGGGTAACCTTTCTGATTTTTTCAGCGATTAAAGGGAGTTTTGCCGGTACGTTTAAATTAGTGCCATTCCAGGTAATCTGGCTATGACAATATTCATTTAGGTAATAATATAAGGCAGAGGAAATGGCTACGCCACTGCTTCCCCGCAAAATGATTTGGTTGTTTTTACTTTCCAACTCAAAAACATCTTTTCCATTTTCCTGGGGGATGCTTTCGGTAATAAATGCTGATTGTTTTTGGGGCAATACCCTCGAAATTAAGGCTTTGGATGCCTGAAGGTCTGCTTGCGCGCTTACTTCATTGGTAATTCCCAAAAGTGTTATTGCAGCTATAAATATTTTTAATCTCATTTGATATAAATTAAACCTTTAAAAACCATTTTTTGTCGTAAAGAAATTTGAGCAAGGCCAATTGGATCAGCAATACACCAAGCCAGAGTATAGCGGGTTGCCACGGTGTATTGGCCAGCTTGATCATGCCACCAAATAAAAACTGCGAACTGGCTTCGAAGTTAATCAATCCATGCGCAGCCATGTAAATTAAGATAGAGTTGGTACCCATCCACACAAAAGGCATGCTCCATTTGCGGTATCCAGCCACATCAATAATGGCATAAAACAGGGCAAATAACAGCAGGCTCCAGCCACCTGCAAAAAGTACAAATGAACTGCTCCATATATTTTTATTAATTGGGAACCAAATGCTCCACACTAAGCCCATGCCAAGAAGCACAACTGCAGCAATAGCCATTAAAAGACTTTTCTTAGCCAGACTGAATTTGTGCTCAGAAAGTTTTAAAAACTGGCCTGTAAATATCCCGAGAAGGGCAGAGGCTACTGCAGGTAGCGTAGAAAGCAAACCTTCAGGGTCGTAAAATATACGATGTAGTTTACCGGGCAAAAAGTGCTGATCTATAAATGCCGAAAGGTTGCCATCTGGGCTGATTACCCCAGCACCAAAACCAGGCACGGGAACCCACATCATTAACGCAAAATACCCAAACAGAATTCCTGCAAACCACATCACCTGCTTTTTGAAGTTGAAGTGTAGAAAAATCAGTGCCGCAAAAAAGGCAGATAAGGCAATTCTGCCCAAAACGCTTGCGAAACGGGTTTGTTCATAGCCTTTAAATTGAAGCAGGCCATTAACCACCATACCTAAAACAAGTAGAATTAAAGTTCTTTTGATAAGAGAACGATAGATTGTTTTTCTGGCCTCTTTCTTCAAAACCGGATTGGTTTCAGTAAAATACTTGCTATAGGAAAAGGGCATTGATATGCCGGAGATGAAAATGAACAAGGGAAAGATCATGTCGTAAAAGGTAAAGCCGTTCCACACGGTATGGTGAAGCTGGTTACTAACCAGTACGGCAGTACGTTCTAAAAAAGATAATTCGCCATTGGGCTGAATCATCCAGTTCTCCGCATTTCGGAGCAGCTGATGTTTTTCCTTAACACCATTTGCAAGGCCGTGGAAAATACCCTCACCGCTGATAATCCAGAACATATCAAAACCCCTAAGCGCATCTAATGATAATAATCTTTTAGACTTAGCGGGTTTTAAACTATTTTCAGATGTTGGAGATAGGATCATTTTGGGCTTTGAATCTATTTTTACTTTTTGATATTGGTGGTATAAATGATTTCACCTTCATCGTTTATGGTTTGTACCTTAATCAAATCTTTATTAATGGAGAAAAGCATAAAACCATAAGTAGAGGCTGCCATTTGTTGGTTTTCGATCAGTTTTACCGGTGTTTTTTCTGATGCTGCACCAGAAATAAAATGATGGGTTTTGCCTTCTGGCTTAATGTGTTGTAAACTATGTTCGTGGCCTGTTAAGTAAACATCTACACCATAACGGTCCAGTACCGATTTAAGTGAGCTGCGAACAGCCTTGGTATCATAACCATCAGTTCGGCTACCGCCTGTATACATGGGATGGTGACCAACTACTATTTTCCACTTAATGCTGGGGTCGCTATCACTCAGTGTTTTCGCTAACCAACGTTTTTGTGCGGTAGTGTCTTGTCCTTTAACATTTGGACCATATTCCGAATTTTTATAAAATTCGGGTATGAGGGGGTTTGTGTCTATAAAAGCAATTAAGACTTGATTATTTAGATCCCCGTTAATGGGGAATTTTTTTGCAAAGTAACGGGCAGGCATTTTCCATCTTCTGCTGATTTTGGAATATTCTACCTGTGCATCCGGATTGGATTTATAGTCGTGGTTGCCCAATACAACGTACCAGTCCCACTGAAGAGAGAAATCGGTATAAATGTCTTCAAACGAATATTTGAATGATGGATCCTGAGCGCTGATAACACCGCTCGGATAAAAATTGTCGCCGGTAGAAATGATAAATTGTGCTTTAACGTCTGTTGCCGTTAAGCCCATTTGTTTGGCAACCTGCTTTTGATGATCGGCTCCGTTTCGGCCCCAATCGCCCATGGCAATAAAATTTAGCGAACCGGGTGTTTTGGTTATTGTTTTCGTAATGGCTGGGTTGCTTGCTGGTTCTTTGAGCAATAATTGTGCTTTTACAGAACCGAATGCCATTAAAAAGAGGAGAAAAGGTAAATGTTTAATCATGGGATGCTTTGAAAAAGTGTTAATCAGTTTAAAGAAATTGACCGATTAAAGATAGAGATTTGGAAAGGTATGAGGCTGTATTTATAAAATTGATTGGTCATCCTGAGCTTGCCGAAGGATTAATGAAACATTAATGCGTTTCGACAAGCTCAACCTGACAACTTAAATTGATAACTGAATATTGCTACAGCCTCATCTTTCCGATATAAAGGATATTAACGCTTACTGAGGGTAACCCGGATTTTGTTTCAACTTAGGGTTAAGCACCATTGCAGTTGCTGGAATAGGGAATAACCTGTGGAAAGTTTGGGCATCTGTTTTAAAGCCCCAGCTGTTTTCAAATTTACCAAAACGAATCATGTCGTTGCGGTGCCAGCATTCCCAGGCCATCTCTCTGCAACGTTCTTTGTATAAATCTTCCAGCGTTACAGTAGTCCAGGCAGGAGAGGTAGTACGTACCGCACGTACCTGATTAACCAATGATAAAGCTGTTTGGCCATTAGTAGCATTTCCGCCACGTAGGATGGCTTCGGCTTTCATTAACAAGATATCTGCATACCTGAAGATAGGGACATCATTATTTTGATTTCTGTTAGATGAGGTACTATCACAATAAAATTTATTGTTGCGATATCCCATATTCCAGGCAATCTCATCATTACCGGCATCAAATGGTCTTGAAGCGTCTCTTAAAGTCACATTTGGTGTAATATCTACCTGGTAAGTAATTGGCGCAGAGCCGTCAGCACCGGTATAAAACTGATCATAGCCTTTTTTGGTGGTGCTTACATTTACAGGAGTTCCACTGTAGTTAAATTGTGGTCCTTTAATCCATTGATTATTCCGTTTATCATTAGGATCGTTAAAGTTTGCATAATACTCAGGCAAGGTACTCATTGGAGCACTTGGCGTGTGTTTTAAACTGAACTTAGCCTGTAAAGAACGAGGAAGTGAATATCTGGCATAAAACATATAACCATTACTAAATCCCGGATCGAAAGGAAGAGCAAAAATAAACTCTTTAATTTGAGGTCCGTTGTCGATAAAGAACATCTTACGATAATCAGATTCCAGACTGTAAGGAGATCCTGTTGCCGTAATAATGGCATCGCACATGGCTACAGCGTCATTATAACGTGCGGTACCAGTATAAACCTGTGCATTTAAATACATCTTTGCTAAAATAGCATAAGCTGTATAACGGTTTGGCCGCCCGTAAGTTGCAGCGCCAACAACAGTACTCAATTGTGGCAAAACCTCTTTTAATTCTGTCTCAATAAAATTGAATACTTCCAATCTTGACTTAGTATCTGGCGGTGTAGTTTCACCAAAGGTGGTTACAATAGGAACATTACCCCAAAGGTCCATCATCATAAAGAATGCCAAGGCACGTGTGGCTCTAAGTTCTGCTAATGCCGTTGTTTTTGCTGGCGATTCTGGAGCATCTTTAAGTAAAAATAAACTTTGGTTAGCCTTACTAATGGTGCCAGAGAGCCATGACCAGCCACTGTTTACGTGCCCGTTATCTTTATCCCAGGTATGTTTATGGTGTTGTTCAAAACGTCCGCCATCATACCAGTTTCCGCCTCTTGCAGGCATAATGGATTCATCCGTACTCAGCGATTGCATGAAGAAATAATCTGTTCCCCATCCCTGGCGTAATTGTACATATACCTGGCCAGTAAGCTGGATATAATGTTGATCTGTTTGGGGGAAAGTTTCAGGAGTTAATTGTGTCTCCACTTTTAAATCCAGTTTGTGGCAGGATGTTAACACAGTAAGTGATAAGATCAAGCCTGTAGTTATATTGATAAGATTTTTCATCTCCTTATATTTTAGTTAAATGATACGTTTAAACCGAATAGGAAAGTTCTGGTTTTTGGATAGAAGTTATTGGTATCTACACCTGGTGCTGTACCGCCCTGGTTAATCTCCGGATCAATACCTTTGTAACCAGTAATTACAAATAAATTGTTAGCTGTAGTGTAAACTCTTAAAGATCTTACGCCAGGGATAATGCCTTTTTTAAAGGTATAGCCTAATGTTGCATTGTCCAATCTAAGATAACTTCCGTTCTCAATAAATCTACTAGAATATTTGTATGAATTGAAATCTGCTGTGGATTCATTTTCAACCTCTACAGGGATATTGGTGAACTGAGCGGTGTTAGGACGGAATAAATCAGCACGGGTAACGTTCATGATTTTATTTCCAAGTACTGCTCTCATGAAAACACTGAAATCGAAGTTTTTATATCTAACATTATTGGTCCATCCAATCAAAGCTTTCGGTTGTGCGTTACCCAGAATGTAGTAGTCTGTTCTGTTTAGCAAACCCTGAGTTTTAATGTTTCCTGCAGCATCATAGTATTGAGAAACACCGTTAGCATTTTTACCTGCATATTGAAAGGTGTAAAATGTTCCAATGGCTTGTCCTGGAGATAATATTTGTAAGGTTGCACCACTTTGTCCGGCACCATCTGGCTGCACGGTAAGCCTGTCGTCTATTTTGAACTGGCTGTCAGACAGTGTAATGATTTTATTCTTATTGTGTGCCACATTGATTCCGGTAGTCCAGGTAAAATCGGTTGTACTTACCGGTGTTCCATTTAACACAAATTCAAGTCCTTTATTGGAAAGCTTACCTACGTTGGCCGTAAGTAAATTAGATGGATAGAGGTTTTGATCTACCTCAAACGGAAGAATAAGGTCTGTGGTTTTTTTGTTGTACCAATCTAATGAACCTCCTAAACGACCATTAAAGAAAGTGAAATCTACCCCAATATTCGTTGTCGCTGTTTTTTCCCATTGTAGATTTGGATTTTCGTTTTGAATGGCTCCGTAAGCGCCCTCTCTTGGCGATCCGTTGTAGTAGAACTGTCCAACAGCACCATAAATTAACTTGGTGGTTAAAGGATAAAAACCAGCGGCATTACCCGCAATACCATAACTTCCACGAAGTTTCAATGTGCTAAGTACAGTTTGGTTTTTTAAGAAATTTTCCTGGTCAATATTCCATGCCGCACCAATGGAAGGAAAATAACCCCATTTTTCATTGTTTCCAAAAGTATTCGATCCATCTCTTCTTATCGATCCCTGAAGTAAGTATTTATTCTTGTAATTATAGTTTACCCTGGCAAAATCAGAAATCATGAGGATTTCCTGGTAAACAACATCCGGATTAAAATTCACCCTGAAATCACTTACAGCATAAGGATTTCCCAAACTTAAGTTGTTATAACTTACTTCGTTAACAGGGAAATTGGTTGAAGTTGCTTGTACACCATCATTATTTAATGATTGCTGGTAAGAATAACCTACAACTGCGTTAATGTCGTGATTGCCAAATTTTTTATTCCAGGTTAAATAAGTTTCAATAATTTTATTGGTATTTTGATAAGCATTTCTCACTGCAACGCCATTTTGTCCTACCAGGGAAACAAATGTTGGATTTGCAGGTGGGTCTGGTGTATTCCTTACGTTGTTATATCTCGAAGTATAGATGCTGTTGTAAAATGCACCATAGATATTTTGGGTATTCTGATAAGATGCGGATACATCATAAGAGAATCCAAAAGGTAATTTCAAGTTTGCAGTGAAGTTTCCAATAATGGTTTTAGTTTTCAGGTTTTCCTTGCCATTTTCCAACATGGATACCGGGTTGTAATAACTGGTTTGAATCAGGTTATCGAAATAGCTTCCATCAGGGTTTCTAACTGGTGCAGTTGGCAAATAAGTTAACATTTGAGCCAATACGGTGTTACGATATGGAACCAAGTCAGCATCGCTAATCGAATTGCTTAATGTTAAGCCCAGCTTCAATTTATCATTCAATGCTTTTTGCTCAATGCCTAGTCGACCAATAAAACGGTCTAATCCACTTGTTTTAACAATACCTTGCTGCTTAAAATAGTTGATGCTGGCATTATAAGTAGTTTTTTCCGTACCGCCACTCATCGAAATATTGTGGTTATAAGAGGTTGCATCGGCACGTTGTACTTCTTTTTGCCAATCAGTATCTGCACCTTTATCGTTGGCTGGTGTTAATGCAGAATTGTTTCTTGCCAGGAAAGAACGAAGCTGATCTGCATTCATCATGTCATATTGATTGGAAACATTTTCTACACCAAAGTAACCACTATAGGATAGCTGTGTTTGTCCCGCAGTTCCTTTTTTAGTAGTTACCATAATAACCCCATTGGCAGCTCTGTTACCATAAATTGCAGCAGCAGCGGCATCTTTTAACACGTCGATAGAAGCGATGTCGTCTGGTGCCAGAACAGAAATATCGGCTCCTACAACATTATCAATTACAAATAACGGAGATTGTGCACCTTCACGTAGCGTAGAAGCACCACGCATAATAATGGCAGCATTACGGTTAGGGTCACCACTGCGGCTAATGTTTAGTCCGGGTACCTTACCTTGAAGCATTTGACCAACGTCACTAATCGCGCCTTTGTTCAAATCGTCTCCTTTAACGGTAGAAATAGAACTGGTTAATGCTTTTCTGGTGCTTTTACCGTAACCTACAACCACTACATCATTAAGAGAAGCAGCAGCTTCCTGAATGGTTACCTTGTAATTGTTTGCTGCACCAATGGTTAATTCTTGTGGGTCATAACCCAGAAAGCTGAATACGATTTTATCACCTGTTTTTGCTGTAATGCTAAATGCTCCACCAGCACCCGTTGAGGTAGCCTTAGTTGTTCCCTTTACGATAACTGATGCACCAATGATGGGCAAGTTTTGGGCATCGACTAAATTACCCGTTATTTTTCTCTCGTTTTGAGCCAATGCGATATTAAAGAACTGGCCAATAAATAAGAACAGCAATACCAGATAACTGCGCTTAAAGCTTGTACTTTTAAATCTCATGATTTTTGTAAAATTAGGTTCATAAATTGGTTAGTTTGTTTTGTTATGAAAATTTGCCCCCGCAAAGGGGGGCGTGATTAGAATTTAATATTTACGGGAAGATATTTGGCTACTAAAGCCTGGTAATAAGGTTTCAATTCTTCCCAACTTTTTTGATTGGGATTTTTAGAGTATAAATCGTACGGGTTAAACAGTCTAACCCATTTAAACATTTCATGGTCTTTCTCATTCATCAGGTGATCGTAAGCATTTTCGCGATGCTGTGAATAGAAAGAGTGGTAGCGCAACATGTAAAGCCCTGGTTCAGGAATATAATCTTTCATCATGTGATATACATATTCATCATGACCCCAAGACATGTGTACGTTATCTAAGCCACAATTCTGTGTATATACCCCCAGTTTTGTCTGGTAGGTTGGATTTTGATAATCGGGGTTGTGCTGGAAGAATTCCGGGTAAACGATTTTGTCCGAATAAGCACACCCTACAGGAAAAGTATCGCCCACAACCGCCCATTGAGGCTCACCAAAAAGGCAAAGTACCTTTCCCATGTCGTGAATAAGACCTACAAGTACCATCCAATCCGGGTGACCATCATTTCTAATGGCTTCTGAGGTTTGAAGCAGGTGTTGCATTTGATCAAGATCGGTATCCGGGTCAGAATCATCAACCAATTCATTCAGGAATTCGAAGGCACTCCAAATCGGCATTTCCTTTTTGTCGAACTTAAGATATTGGGCTTTCTTCTGTTGAACAAATTCATACGTTTGGTACAGGTGATTTAAACGGTAAAATTCCTTTACACCATCTTTCTCCGTTTCTTCGTAGTTGCGAAATTGTTCCTCTTTTTTGTCTTTATTGATTGAGGTGGGATCGGGATAGCGTTTGATTACATCTTCTTCCCATTCATCTAAGTTGTGTAGTGGATTATTTCCATCAACAATACCTGAGTTCTTGTTTATGCTCATCGGTTAGAAATTAATTATGTTTTGATTAGATGGAATAAAGTTGACGTTTTGAAACATGATAACTGCAAAATCAAGCGACTTTATTTACGTAAACGATTAAGTAAATGGGCAAGATTATAGCGCTGAAAGTGGATTTCATGGTTGTTTAAAACGGTTTAGTATAGGCTTGATTTATTCGTAAATGTGTTACTTGATGAGAAGCCGGTTCCTGTTGTATAAAGGATAGAAAAAGTACCTCAGTAAGCTTGATCTGTATTTTTTATTCAATAACCCGCTCTTTTATCAGCCCGCAAATGTACAAAATATAAAAAACGTTGAGGAGACGTTTTTTTGTATTATTTTATATATTCGTTGTTCAGCTATGGTCTAACCAAGTTATGGGGAATAGGGATTAAAATAGTTGGGTGCTTTTTGTTCGTACCCATCTGATGAGTATAGGTTTACATTTTTTAATTGGCTCACCATTTATAGTAGATTTTGATTAAATTTATGGTACATATCTTCCTTATATTGCCGATACCTGGAAAAACATGCCTTAGCGAACAGGACTATTTTAAAAGACCAAACCATGTCAGAGCCAGTAAATATTAAAAGGTTAGCGCAAGAACTCAATATTTCTATTGCAACGGTTTCCAAAGCATTAAATGACAGCTACGAGATTAGTTTAAAAACCAAAAATAGGGTTTGGACATTAGCAAAGCAGTTAAATTATACCCCTAATCCGGCCGCAAGCAATCTGCGTAGTCATAAAACAAAAACCATAGCCGTAGTTATACCCTGCGTGGCCAATAATTTCTTCTCGCTGGCGATTAAAGGAATTGAAGAAATTGCCCGCCGTTATGATTATCATGTATTAATTTACCAAACCCACGAGAATAGTGAGATGGAGGTGAACTTTACCAATAGCCTGATTAATGGTAGGGTAGATGGTATTTTAACCTCAATTTCCAGTAGTCTTTATAATATTGAGTATTATTCCAATTTAGTTAAGAAAGTACCGCTGGTATTTTTTGACCGTGTTTATGAAGATCTGGATGCGGTTAAAGTAACTACTGATGATTTTGAAATTGCTTATCAGGCAACTGAACATTTAATAGAGTGTGGCTGCAAGCGAATCTCTTTTCTTTATGGTTTAGAGCATCTACCAGCAGGAAAAGCCCGTTTAGCTGGTTATAGAGAGGCCTTAAAAGCGCATCAGCTGGTTGATGAGGACGCATTGATTGTTAAATATCACGAAAGTGAACAGGTTAATGCTTTTAACATAAAGGCCTTAATGAAAAACCAGAAACCCGATGGCGTACTCTCTTCTATAGAGGAATTTGTTTTGCCTTGCTATGATGTTTGCCGGGACTTAAATATTCATATTCCAAATGATGTGAAATTGGTTAGCTTCTCTAATTTAAGCACTGCCCGGTTACTCAATCCATCGCTAACAACCGTAACCCAGCCCGCTTTTGAAATTGGCATGGAAGCCGCAGGAAGTTTATTCAAAATTCTCCATAAAAAAGATCAGGGAATGGATCAGAATGTGGTACTTAAATCTACACTAATCAAAAGAGAATCTACGGGGTTTTAGGTGGTTCAATGGTGTTAATAGTTCATTGGTGTCAATGGTTCGTTGGTTCATTGGTGTCATTGGTTCATTAGTATCATTGGTTCATTAGTTCATTTGCTCATTAGGTATTGGTTAGTAAGGCTTTAGTAATTAGGCGTTTAGTTCAGTGCGGTGGCTTGTCCATTTTACATTCTACCATTTTACATCTTTGCACATCAACAATCACCCATTCTATCATTCACTCATTCTATCATTTAATCATTCACTCATTCTATCATTGCGGTTACACCAACCTATCAGTAATCCCGAAAACGTTTACGCATTTTATACACAAACAATACCCACCGAACTGTTTTTTGTTTCTAATTTAGACGTTTCGCTACACGCAAAACCTGTAAGCGATTAAACTAACCAAATGAAAAAGACATCCCTTCTCTTTACTGCTTTATTAATATGCTTAAATGTTTGGGCGCAACAAGAATTTAATATCCTTAATTATGGGGCAAAACCAGGATTAACTACCGATAACACCTTGCCGCTACAAAAGGCGATTGATGCTGCTCATCAAGCCGTAAAGGCTAAGGTAATTGTGCCTGCCGGGCAATTTGTAACAGGGCCAATTGTGCTAAAATCAGGTGTAGAACTTCATTTATTGGCTGATGCAGAGTTGTTAGGCAGTGCAAATCGGTTAGACTATGGCAAAAAAGATGCAAAAGCCTTAATCTCTGCACGCGATCAGCAAAATATTTCCATAACGGGACAAGGGATCATAAACGGCAGAGGTAGAGAAGTGGTGAAAGACTTGATTAAACTGCTGCATGAAGGCGTATTTCAGGATGAAACCTGGGCCGTTAAACGTCCCTCAGAGCAAAACAGGCCTAGATTAATCGCTTTTACGAAATGCAGTAATGTTTCAGTGAAAAATATAACCTTAAAGAACAGCGCAGGTTGGGTTCAGGATTTTGTTGCCTGCAATCAAATCAATATCGATAGCATCACCGTAGAAAGTACAGAGTATTGGAATAATGATGGAATCGATATGGTTAATAGTAAAGATGTTCGCATTACCAATTGCCGTATTGATGCAGCAGATGATGGTATTTGCTTAAAATCGGAAGGAGAAATAGCCGGTATCTGTGAAAATGTATATGTAGAGAATTGTGTGGTAAGATCAAGCGCCAGTGGTTTTAAGTTAGGTACAGGTTCTCATGGAGGCTTTCGCAATATCAAGGTTAGAAATCTGACTGTTTATAATACCTATCGCTCTGCTATTGCACTGGAAGCAGTAGATGGTGGTTTTATCGATCAGGTAGATATCGAAAATGTAACGGTGAAATACACCGGTAATGCTATATTTATCCGCCTCGGACATAGAAACCAAACTGATCAGTACAGTACGGTCAAAAATATACGAATCGCCAAAGTAAAAGCAGAAATACCCAATGCCAAACCTGATGCGGGTTATCCGCTGGAAGGACCTTTGCCTAAAGTAGCCCCTCATAATCTTATTCCTGCCTCGATAACAGGTATTCCGGGGCATCTGGTAGAGGATGTAGTTTTAGAAGATATTGATATTACCTATGGAGGTGGAGCATCAAAAGCAACAGCATTTATTCCTTTAGATAAATTGGATCAGGTAACAGAAAATGAAGCAGGCTATCCCGAATTCAGTATGTTTGGAGAGCTGCCGTCATGGGCATTTTACGTACGTCATGCCAGCGGAATTTCTTTTAAAAACATTAAGTTTAAGTATGAAAAATCCGATTTTAGACCCGCAATGGTTTTCGATGATGTAAAAAAGCTTAATATTGCCGGATTAGAAGTAGCGAGCGCGGAAAGTAAACCGGTAATTGTGCTGCGGAAAACTACTGCGCACAACATTAAGCAAATTAAGCTGCCTTTTGATTCGAAAGAAGCCATTGTTCAATTACCTTAAATATGTTTTTAATTCAGCCAAACCATGACTAAATATATACAACCTAAAGGATTTAACTTAAAAACTTTAAGCCTGATTCTCTTTTGTAAGGTTTCCGTTATTTCAGCTTTTGCACAACAACACCCGCTAATTAAATACGTTCAGCCTTTTTCGGGAACTGCCGCTAGTACAACACCCGCAAGTCAGCATATTGAAGATAAAACAGAACGATTGGCTAATACCATTCCAAGCGTAGCACCACCCTTTAGTATGACACAATGGACACCGCAAACGCAATTGACTGAGAATAAGTGTTTAGCGCCCTATTATTTTAACAATAAAAAATTCTACGGAATAAGGGGGAGTCACTGGATTAGTGGATCGTGCACTCAGGATTATGGGAGCTTTACCATCATGCCTATCACAGGTAAACTGCAAACACAAACGGCAATTTATGCTGAAGATTATACTCATGATGAAGAGGTATCTGGTCCTGCATATTATAAACTGAAACTTCCTCGCTACCAGTTATTAACTGAGGTTACCGCAATGCCTCGTTCAGGTTTAATCCGCATTACAGCATTAAAATCTGATAGTTTATACCTGTTAATTAGCCCAAATAGCGACCAGGGCAAAGGTTATATTCATATAGATGCGGCGAAAGGGGAGATCTCAGGATACAACCCGGTACATCGGATTTACCAGGGCTGGGGCCAGGCTGCTGGCTTTAGCGGCTACTTCTTTATCCGCATTAAAAAACAAATTAAAAGCAGTGGTGTTTATGCCGAAAAGTATCTTTCTACTGCACAAAAGTTGGCTAACCAAAAGAATTTAGGTGCTTTCGTTGGTTTTCAGGTAGGTAAAGGGGAAGAACTTTTAGTGTATTCCGGAACCTCTTTCAGCAGTGTGGAGGCCGCAAAACGTAATCTTGATGCAGAAATTGGTGCTGCAGACTTTAAAACGGTATTAGCAAAAAGCGAAAAATTATGGGAGGATGCACTGGCACAAGTGAAAGTTACCGATGTCAATGAACAAAACAAGCGGATTTTCTATACTGCGCTTTACCACAGTATGCAGCATCCGCGTTTGTTTAACGATGTTGATGGAACTTATCCCCGGTTTGCGGGCGATTATCAGCAGGAGAAATTAGGGAAGGGGAATTATTACGATGATTTTTCGATGTGGGATATTTACAGGGCGCAATTGCCGCTGGTTGAATTGTTAAAACCCGATTTGGCCAATGACCTGGTCAATTCAATGGTGTTGAAAGGACAACACGGAGGCTGGATGCCTATCTTTCCTTGCTGGAATAGTTATACAGCAGCCATGATTGGCGATCACGCTACCGCATTTATTGCTTCTGCCTATAATAAGGGGATTCGGAATTATAATGTTAATGAAGCCTATCGCCTGATGAGACAAAACGCTTTCAACATGCCAGATTCTGCCCGATATTTGGATGGAAAGGGTAGAAGAGGAATTAACAGTTACCTTAAATATGGCTTCATTCCTATGGAAGATAGTATTCCTAATGCTTTTCATAAACGAGAACAGGTAAGCCGGACTTTAGAGTATGCCTACGATGATTATGCATTGGCTACCATAGCTAAAGGTTTAGGTAAAACAAGCGATTACAATTTATTGATCAAAAGGGCACTGAATTATCAGCATGTGTTTAACCCGGCAGTGAAAAAAGTACAGGGTAGGTATGCTAACGGAAACTGGTACAAGCCTTTTTATGCCGACCATCGGGAGAGTTACATTACAGAGGGCACGCCCAGACAATATACATTCTATGTTCCACAAGACGTTCCGGGTTTAGCCAAGCTGATGGGGGGACGAAAACAGCTCGAAAACGAATTAGATTCCTTATTTAAGTTGAAAGAATACTGGCATGGGAATGAACCCGGTCATCAGATTCCCTTTATGTATAATTATACTGCTTCCCCATGGAAAACACAATGGCACATTAAGCAGATTTTAGATGAAGAGTATAGTGATGGACCAGGTGGTTTAAGCGGTAACGACGATGCAGGGCAGATGTCTGCCTGGTATGTTTTTGCAGCTCTTGGATTTTATCCGCTTGATCCGGTATCAACACAGTACCAGCTTACTGCGCCGCGTTTTAGCCAGGTTACGATGCAGCTTGCAAAAGGGAAAAAAATGGAGATTATTGCCCACAAGCAATCTAAAAATTCATCCTATATAAAAGCAATAAAGCTTAATGGAAAAGTATATACACAAAACTATATCAACCACAGCAGCTTAGTGGCAGGAGGGAAGTTGGAGTTTTACCTGCAGGACCAGCCTAACAAAAACTGGGCTACACAACCAAAAGATCAGGTAACTGGCTTAAAATAATAGGGTTCATTAACAAAAGGTTAATTAAAAGTTAGCAGCAGATAAAGCGCAATTCAAATGTTCGGATTATATTCGTAAACGTTTAAGTAAATAAAATAGCTGTTTAAATTAATAACTTGGGATTTTTTACACACTTTTAAAAATACCAAATATAAAATCGAATTATGAACCATCTTGCTGCATTTGACTATGCCGTCTTTCTCATTTATTTTATTCTCGTTTCTGGATATGGTTATTGGGTATATCGAAGTAAAAAGAATAAAAGTACCGATACTAAAGATTACTTCCTGGCCGAAGGTTCTTTAACCTGGTGGGCTATTGGTGCTTCAATTATTGCCTCCAATATTTCTGCAGAGCATTTTATCGGTATGTCTGGTTCGGGCTTTGCCATGGGCTTAGCCATTGCCAGTTATGAGTGGATGGCTGCAGCTACCTTAATTATTGTGGCCATATTCTTTTTGCCTATTTACATTAAGAACCACATTTATACCATGCCTCAGTTCTTATCTAACCGTTATAATAATACGGTAAGTACGCTGATGGCGGTATTCTGGCTCTTGGTTTATGTATTTGTAAACTTAACTTCCATATTCTTTTTAGGGGCTATTGCGATAGAAACCATCACAGGTGTACCCTTTAGTACTTGTATTATTTTCCTGGCCATCTTCTCTGCCATTATTACCCTGGGTGGGATGAAGGTTATTGGATATACCGATGTAATACAGGTGTTGGTTTTAGTTGTAGGGGGCTTAATTACCTGCTACATGGCTTTGAAACTGGTTTCAGAAAAGATGGATGCACAAACCGTTTTGGGTGCTTTGCCCTTGCTGCGGGAACAGGCGGGTGACCATTTCCATATGATCTTTTCCAAGGGACACAAATTTTACAATGAACTTCCGGGAATTGCCGTATTGGTTGGTGGTTTATGGATCAATAACCTTAATTACTGGGGATGTAATCAATATATCGTTCAGCGCGCTTTAGGCGCAGATTTAAAAACAGGCCGAAGCGGTTTAATCTTTGCAGCCTTTTTAAAACTCCTCATTCCTGTTATCGTTGTTATCCCCGGAATTGCAGCATTTGTACTTTATCAAAACGGTTATTTCCAGTCGGAAATGGTCGATGCAACTGGCGTAGTTAAACCAGATCATGCTTATCCGGTATTAATGAACTTGCTCCCTACAGGAATAAAAGGTTTAGCCTTTGCTGCGTTAACAGCAGCGATAGTGGCTTCATTAGCCGGTAAATGCAATAGTATAGCTACTATTTTTACTTTAGATATTTACAAAAAATACATCAATACAGAAGCTACAGAGCGCAAAATGGTATCAGTTGGCCGTTGGTCGGTAGTTATTGCATCGCTTATAGCCATCATAATCGCACCTGCATTGAGGAGCTTTGATCAGGTGTATCAGTTTATTCAGGAATATGTAGGATTTATCTCTCCGGGCGTTTTCGCTATTTTCCTGTTGGGCTTCTTCTGGAAAAGAACAACTTCGAGGGCTGCATTGGCCGCGGCACTTCTAACTATTCCACTATCAACTTTATTTAAGTTTTTACCTGAAGTAAGCGGAGGAACAATTGAGGCTATTCCTTTCTTAAATCGAATGTCATGGGTGTTCTGTATCATTATCGCCTTGATGGTAGTCATCACGCTGGCCGATCCGAAGAGCAAAAATAATCCTCAGGGATTAGAAATCGATTCGAGCATGTTTAAAGTTACACCAGCCTTTACAGTAGCCTCAGTAATTATCTGCGGAATATTGGCCGCACTTTACACTGTATTTTGGTAAATAAAATAATAAGAAATTTATAAATCGTCCTAAACCTTTATAATATCAGTTCATCCCAATTATGAAATTTAACAGCTTACTTTTATTCGTTTTTTTATTATCGTTTAGTACTATTGCACAACAAAAAACGTATAACATTAAAAATTATGGTGCCAAAGGCGATGGCAAGACCAATGATGCCAGGGCTATTCAACAGGCCATTGATGATTGCAGTAAGGCAGGTGGCGGTCAGGTTTTAGTTCCTTCGGGGCACACTTTTTTAACAGGCCCTTTTAAATTAAAGTCTTTTGTTAATCTGCATGTTGAAGGAGGAGCCAGGATTTTAGCCAGTTCCGATGAGAGCATTTACACCGAAAGTGCCTTTCGCAGTAATAAGGGAGAGGGTACCATTTGGATTGGAGGTGAGCATATTGAGCAGGTAAGTATCACCGGAACGGGAGTTATTGATGGTAATGGCATCTCATTCATGGGCGAAGAACTAGATGATTCTTATGTGCTTAAGCCTTTTAATGTAGTAGATCCACGTCCGCATTTACTTACTTTAATTGATGGAAGAAAGATCAATATTGATGGCGTTACTTTTCAAAACTCTGCCTATTGGACAGTGCATTTGGTAGGTTGTAATGATGTATCGATATCGAATATTACACTTTTAAATAGCATTAAGATTAGAAACAGTGATGGGATTGATCTCGATCACAGTAAAAATGTACGGATAACCAATTGTTATATCGAATCTGGAGATGATTGCATCTGCCTTAAAAACAGACGGGAATTTGAGGAATATGGTGCTTGTGAAAATATTGTAATCAGTAATTGTACCATGACTTCCAGCTCTTGTGCCATTAAGATAGGTTCAGAAAATATGGATAGAATAAGCCATGTGCTCATCAATAACTGCAATATCAGGAATAGTAACCGTGGTATTGGCATCCAAAATCGTGATGAAGGTACAGTTAGTGATGTAATCTTCTCTAATCTGCTGATAGAATCACATTTATTTTCAGATGTTTGGTGGGGCAAGGCAGAACCCATCTACATCACGGCTTATCCAAGGGCTACCGCCAATAATAAAGATGCAGGATGGCGCTTGCCGAAAGGCCAAACTAAGGGTAAGGTAGGGGCGGTAAAGAACATTTACTTCAGTAACATTCGTTGTACAGGGGAAAGTGGTGTTTATATCAGTGCAGAATCACCTGATAAAGTATCAGATATCTATTTTGACCAGGTAAGTGTGTTTATCGACAAAACCACGAAAGTGCCTGGTGGCGTATATGACAGAAGACCAAGTAACGTAGAGGGCTTAGTAAAAAGTAATATCGCAGGCTTTTATTTCGAAAATACAGGCCCCATTAGCTTACAAAACAGCAGTGTAGTTTGGGGAGCTAATAAGCCAAGCTATTTTGGTGAAGGAATTAGCCAGAAAAACGTAAATAGCTTAAAGGTAGTAAACTTTAATGACGGACAAACACCTCAAAAAGCAAAGAAAAAATAAACCCATGGTCCGTGACCCACGGACCATTACCCACGTGCCCCACGGATCATTAATCCCGCTAAAACAATTCCGAAGTACCCAAATACCCGTTAACCATCCTGGTGATCTGACTTCCCAGTTCAATTGCATTGCCTTCTCCAATGGTTTTGGCCAATTGATCTGTTGTTTTTGGTAGTTTGGCCGCAATAAGTTGCAATGCCTGTTCAGACAACACCTGATGGTCTGGAACATTTCTTTGCGTGGCAATTCCCTTTCTCCAATCCATCAACGTTTGAAAAAGTTTCGGATTAACAATTTCTTTTGGGGCTATGGTTTTCTTGGCAACAACGCCTCTTTCATAAGTTTGATGATTGCTTCCTGTGGTGTGAAGCTTCGTGATGAATGCCTCTACAGAGAACAAGTCCCAGTTGTACTGAAATAGCGCAAGCTTAATTTTTAAGGCAGTGTGGCACTCCGTTAGCAATTCGAATACGCGGTCAGAATAAGGATCGTTAAATAGCTTAAGTTCTAATAAACGTTCCAGTTCCTTAATTACATTTTCGAGCTTGGGTACAAAATAGGCAGAAGCCTTTTTTAAACGATCCACAAAGTTTACTTCACTTTGGAAGTCAGCTGTTGCTGGTATTTTGGAAAGCTCCTGTGCATTAAAGCGATCTGCTATTTTCACAATCTGATCCAGCAGAATCACTTGAGTAGGATCATAGATTTGAAAGAAGGCCATTCTTTCTGCACCAATACTGAATTTTGATTTTTGTAATAACATCCAATCCCTTTGGATAAAGGAGAAGTCTAACACACTTCTTATTAAGCTCCATCCATATTGTCGTGTATACTTTTCTAACGATTGAAGGCTAGGTTGCTCTGATGCGGCTGAAGCAGTAAAACTGGCCACCCTGGGGTCTGTAATAATATTCTCCAGTTTTACTGGCGATTTTAAAATCAAACCCTCCAGACTCCTGCATCTGCTCAAAGCCACGTAAGCATGACCATGGGCAAAAGCAGAACTCACATCAACAATAGCCTGATCAAAGGTTAAGCCCTGGCTTTTGTGAACGGTAATGGCCCAGGCCAGCTTAAAGGGATATTGAGCGAAAGAACCCGTATTCACTTCGTTGATTTTATTTTCCGCTTGATCAAGATTGTATTTTACGTTTTGCCAGATTTCTCTTTCCACCTCAATCTCTTTGTTCCCGTCAATAAACTGAACTTTAATCTGCTGATCGCTCAGATGGGTGATTTTAGCTGCTTTACCATTGTAAAATTGCTTTTTCCCGGAAGAATCATTTTTTATGAAGATAATTTGAGCACCTACTTTAAGTTCTAATACTTCATCAGAAGGGTAGGCATCTTTGGGAAAATCTCCTGTAACCTCTGCTGTAAAGGTGTAGGTTTCTCCCGGCAGCAAGGCTAAGCAATTGTTATTGATTTCGTTAACGAGGTTGTTGTGCGTAGTGAGGGTAATGTAATCTTCTTTCCAGCCCGTATCTAAAGTAGCATCGTAACGCTCATTTAAAGTAGCCAGGAGTGCCTCGTCCATGGTGTTTTCTCTAATCTTATTCAGGATTTCTAAAAAAACCGGATCAGATTGCCTGTAAACTTTCTCCAGGGTAAAAGTAATCATGCTGGTGGAGCGGAACACCTGTCCATCAAAAAAATAAGGACTCTGATAATGCTCCCTTAAAATGTGCCAGGCATCATGAAAAATAGGAGAGAGCTGATAAAGGTCGCCAATCATCAACACCTGAACTCCCCCAAAAGGTAGATTTGATCCCTTAACCTTTTTTAGTGTTCTATCGATAAAATCAATAATGTCCACCCTAACCATACTGATCTCATCAATAATCAAAAGTTCTAAGCACCTTAAAAGCTTGGTTTTATCTTCCGAATATTTGACGGGTTGCGTATGTTCCTCAACAGGGGGTAGGGGGCCAAAAGGAATTTGAAAAAAAGAATGTAAAGTTACACCGCCTGCGTTAATGGCCGCTACAGCTGTAGGCGCAACCACTGCATAGTTTTTCTTTATCGTTTCTTTGATGCGCTTTAAAAGGGTGGTTTTACCAGTACCCGCCTTTCCCGTTAAGAAAATAGGCTGATTGGTATGGTTTAAGAAATCTAAAATAAGGTGTTGATCGGTACCGGGACTATTCATATTTACGCCTCAAAATTACCCTTATTTCAGGATTTCGACAGCAGATTTTCAGGTTTGTTTTGCACATTTTTTTTGGACAGGAAAGCATGAAGTAGAAAGACCAGGTCAGAAAGTTAAAAGTAGAAAGTTCAAAGTTAAAAGTAGAAAGTGAAAAGTTTTAAGTTTAAAGAAGGTAATTGATCCGTTCAACTGGTCTCGATACTTTATACTAACTACTTGATACTTCTGATAAGTTGTTGTGGAGTTTGCGTCACCCTATCTCGATACTTTATACTAAATACTCGATACTTTATACTAACTACTTGATACTTCTGATAAGTCATTACGGAGTTTTGCGGCTCCCTATCTCGATACCCGATACCAGTTACTTCATACTCTTATTCAAAGCAACAATGGCAGATTTGTAATCTTCCCGATCCAATATGAACTGGATATTTACCTTCCTCAGCGCAAAACCGGCACTTTTAATGTTAATACCGGCTGCGGTTAAAGCTGCTGCACTTTTGGCCAGTAAACCCGGCTGATCAATATTAGAACCCAATAAACATACTGTGGCTACCTTTTCTGCGCAAACCTTTTCAAAGTTCTTTTCCAATTCTGAAAGCAAGGATCTGTGAAAATCTTTTTCCCAGATAACCACCGAAATGCTGTTTGCACTGGTGGTTTTAAAATTATAACTCACTTGCTGCTGAGCGAATATTTGCATGGCTTTAAGGTCACTTCCCACATTACCGACCATTAATGGATCATAAATATCAATCATCACCAGCTTATCTGTTCCGGTAACCATTTCTATTCTTTTTTTCTCACAGAGATATGATTTTGAAATCAGTGTTCCGCTGTGTGCGGGATCAAAGGTGTTTTTAATGCGCAGATTGATTCCTTTCATTTCAAGAGGCTTAGATGCAGCAGGGTGGATGGCTTCCATTCCAACATCAGCCAGCTGATCTGCAATGTCGTAATTGGTGTTGCCTACAGGCATGCAAAAATCTTCACCAACAATAGCCGGATCGGCGGTAGATAGGTGGTACTCCTTGTGTATAATGGCCTCGTCAGGGCGCAGCATTTCTGCAATTTTACTAAAAGTGACTTCAGAATAACCACGATCAAATTCACGCATAATTCCTTCGGTACCTTTCGTGTAACCCGTTACAATGCAAAGTGTTCGGGCAAGCGGTACCTCCTTAAATGCCCTTTTAATTCGTTGATCAATTGTCAGGAAATCATGATCGCCAAAGCCGCCAAGGTCTATCCGTGTTATACTTAAATTTCTGTTGGACAAAATATTACTAAGCACAAATGCCGAATGGCTTTCCCCAATGGAAGCCAATATTTCTCTTGCTGCCTGGAGGATGCCTGTTTTGCTAACATAACCAGAGGATAGTACACTCACCAGATTTTCTAGATAGCCTGTGGCTTGCTCTACATGGTCTTCTACAAATTGATCGCAGGCTTTTAAATCTAAGCCCAATGAGGCATAACGCAGATTAATAGCCTTTAACTCCCTTATCAATAACTGTAAATGTGAGTGAAAATCACGGTGCTTGCTAATTTTGTGGTATATCCCCGGTTCGCCGGTTTTTTTATTCTCTAATAAAAGATTGGTTACACCCGCAAATGCAGATACAACGAAAATTCTATTGTAGATATTCTCTGGAGTTCTGTTATACAAGATGATATTATCTATTACTGCTGAGAGCGCTGACATGGATGTTCCTCCGATTTTTTCTACTGTTAACATGGTCGATTTTTTTTAGGTGCTGTATACCATCGCTATGCCAGTACAGGAAAATATCATGAAAATTGAAAAAAGTCAGGAACTGTTAAATCCCATTAGGCTCATTTACAGGTAAAAAATGCACAGGAGGATTAATCATAAAGCGATAAAAGTTAATTTCTAATGGATGATACATTTACTAAAAGCTTTCAAAATGAAATTAACCCTACCATTTTGGAAAGGTTTATTGGATCATGTAAATGAAGTATAAAAAATAAGCGGTATTTAAAAGAGTTAAAAGCAGATTTAAATGGTTTTTGAAGTTTCAGGCATTCACTTTGCCAGGCGCTCTTCAAGAAAATTAATCTCATGAATAATAATTTCAGAACGCATATAGCCGGAGTACCTGATCTGAACAGCTTATATCAGGAAGCGGTAGAATTGCTCTCCAGACTTATTAACACGCCATCAATCTCGGGGGAAGAACAGGAGGCCGCCAATCTGGCGGCGCAATTTCTAGCAGATCATGGTGTGGATGCTTTTAGAAGGTACAATAATGTTTGGTGTTATAATCGCTATCAAAGTAGCTCAAAGCCCACTATTTTATTAATCTCCCATCATGATACCCCAAAGCCCATAAAACTAAATAGCGACCCTTTTCATCCAATTATAAAAGAAGAACGGATTTATGGTTTGGGTAGCAATGATGCCGGAGGAACATTGGTAGCTCTATTAGCTACATTTCTTTATTTTTTTGAAAACCCTGATCTACCCTTTAACCTTTGTTTTGCTGCCACTGCAGAAGAAGAAAACTCGGGCGCACATGGCATAAGATCAATTCTCGATGTACTTAAACAAGCCGATTTTGCAATTGTAGGGGAACCAACCGCTATGCAAATGGCCGTTGCAGAGAAGGGGAGCATGGTAATTGATTGCAAAGTAAAAGGTATAAGTGGTCATGCAGCAAGAGAAGAAGGGGAGAATGCCATTTATCGGGCTTTAAAAGATATCGATTGGTTTAAAAATTATCTATTTCCAATTATGGATGGTTGTCCGCAACCTGTTAAAATGACGGTGACCGAAATATCAGGCGGTACGCAGCATAATGTTATTCCAGCAGCGTGTAGCTTTACGGTAGATATCCGCTTCGACCACAATTACACTCCCAGGGAGATTATCAATACCATTATCAATCACACCCAATGTGAATTTGATGTTCGTCCGAATGTGTCAAAACCCTCTGCAATCAATCTCCTTCATCCCATTGTAATTGCAGGTATTTCACTGGGGATCAAAACCTATCTTTCACCTACCAGTTCAGATCAATGCTGGTTAGATATGCCCTCAATAAAAATTGGTCCCGGAAATCCAACTTGCTCCCACACCGAGAATGAGTTTATTGGTGTAGAGCAGATCGAAGAGGGGATAAACATCTATATTAAGCTTTTAACCCAAATTGATTTAAGCAGTTGGTCAACTAAAAACAAGGTAAAAGCCTCTGTCATTAATCAAAAAGGAATATCATTAGTTTAATTTATTGAAAAGGAATAAAATCGATTAAATATGCACCCTTACATAGAGATCATCTTCAGCACAATGCTGATTTTGTTTGGAATTTTGATGCTGAAGAAACTCAAAAACTTACGAGCCCTGAAGCGTATGGCGATCAGAAGAAGCTACGCAGCAGAAAGATACAGCAGGCTATTGTTCAAAAAGCTTTCCTTTCGGCTAACCATCTTAATCTTTACTTTAGCCCTTACACTCGTTGCAGCAGTTTTGATAGAAAAAAATATAATGAGCGTAAGTTGGTAACTTTAGTAGTACTTAGTAATGCGAATTAAGGGTCGGATTTAATTATAAAAATAGGCATAAAACAGCCTGTCGTATTTTTATAATAGCCTGATAATCAGTATATTTATAGTGTATTCGACGCACTGTAAAACCACATGATTAATCAGGCTAAGGCACTAAAATTAATAAAATTATACCAATATGTATGCGATAGGTATGAAATTGAACTGCAGTACCACTGCCAGCGGTTCACCAATAATAGTAGACCTGATTTTACCGATCAGGAAGTCATGACCATTTATCTATTTGGTATCTATGAGGAACAACGTTTCAAAATAAAACAGATCCATAAATTTGCCTCGGATTATCTGCTCGGATGGTTTCCCAAGCTGAACTCATAC
>NZ_FOGG01000060.1 GCF_900111155.1 Pedobacter rhizosphaerae
AGAGATGGCTGCTACAAACCGGAAGCCAAAAGCAGGACGTATTCGGTCGCAATAAAACCAGATGAGCAAAAAGAACAGGAAATATTCCAACAAAGCGAGTACTTTAGGGAGAAATCAAAACACAGATATAAAATTGAGGCGAAAAATAGTGAATTGAAAAATGTTCATGGATATGACAGGGCAAACTCCTATGGCCTTGAAAGCATGAAAATGCAAGGTGCAATAGCGATATTCGTGGTAAATCTAAAAAGAATACTAAAATTCTAAAGCGGGATCACTTTTGCAAAAAAAAACATCTTGAAAAGGGTCCTAAAACGCTATAAATCGGGGAGAGATCTTAATAAATTGGAATCAGTAAAAATATAAAAACACTCAAAAACAAAAAGCGGATGGAGATCTTATGACCTACCCATCCGCTAATCTTTTTATAGACCATTTTAAGCCTACTTTTTCAGTGCCCTCGCTGATGCAGGTTATGGCTCGGATGAGAACTATGGCGTACTGGAAGAAAAAGGTATTGAAGCCTATATCAAATACAATACGTTCGACAAGGAACAAAAGGATGGCCTCAAGGCGTTCAGTAACGATAGCCTGCATTATAACCAGGCAGAGAACTACCTGGTGTGCCCAATGGGTCAGCGAATGAAACATATCGGTGATGGTCAGCGGGTCACCACATCGGGCTTTGTACAGCTGATCAGTCGTTACCAGGCACCGAACTGTGAGGGTTGCCCGATGCGGGGCGTATGTCATAAAGCAGCGGGCAACAGGATTGTTGAGATCAATCACGGTCTGAGAAAACACAAGCAGGCAGCAAAGGAAAGATTAAATACCGAACAGGGAATCAAATATCGGAAACGACGACCCGCTGATGTAGAACCGGTGTTTGCCCAACTGAAGCACAATCATGGCTTCAGGCGCTTTCTGCTGAAAGGACTGTCTAAAACCGAGGTCGAAATAGGCTTATTGTCCATCGCCCATAACCTCAGAAAGTGGAAAGCCTGAGGAAAAGGGCTTTTTACTTCGCCAAACGCTCTTAAAGCACCAAAAAGAACGCAAGCAGGCTGACACAGTACTCCTTTACTGATAGATTACCTAAAGCAATTCAAATAAAAAACCGCCTCATAATTGACTTATGAGACGGCCTCTTTTCGTTTAGTGCTGGCTCCCGATTTTACATCGGAGACCCGCAAGATGTGAACCTCCTTCAAGTATCAGTGCTTGAAAAGTATTTAGTAAGGTTTCCTATTTTTAACTCTCCTAATCGCTCCCATTTATAGCTAATTTTAGCTACAATTGCTATGAATAGGAGCGTCTATTAAGAATTAAATAATAATTATTTACCTATAGTTTTCTTAATTTTTCTACCATTTTTATCGAGTTTCCACTAGTTTCACCAAGACTTATTGCTTGGTTATAGCTGTCTAATGCTAAGTCGTATTGTTTATCTGTATAATAGGCTTCTCCTAAACTATCGAATAGATTGGCATTATTTGGAAACTCTTTTATTGCCAATTTAAATATTACTATTGACTCGCTATTTTTGCCGGCTCGTAATAATTCATATCCTAATTTATTTAGCTCGCTTGGGTTGGCAAAACTGTATTCTTCTTTATAATTTTTTTTAAGCAAATTATAGGTTGATATCGCTTTATTCAAGTCGGTAAGTGCTTCTTTTCTGATAGCTTCATAAATAGATTTTTTAGGAATTTCGTACTCTTTTCCTAGCATTAAATTATGAATAGAGTATCCTAAATCCCAAACTCTATTTAGATTATTGGACAATAGAATTATGGTAACATTATTTTTAAAATCGTTTAAAAAAATGGATTCAAATTTATATGATATTCCATTGTGTCTTTGTAGTTCATCTTTTTCAAGGTATCTCCCAAGTGAGCCACCTTCGTCAATTGCATATAGGTTTCTCAATAGCGTTTGAAGGGATTCTTTGGATATTAAACGATTGGAATTCAGAGCTTCAATCCATTTATACAGATCACTTATATCCACCCAAAGCCAGCCGCTAATAAATTTCAATTCCGGACATCTGACATTATCCATATCATAACAAGAGGTTCGATTTTTATATCCGAATTTTGGATCAAATACCGAATTTGTCAATTTCAATGGTTTAACTATGTTTTTAAGGACAAATTCCTCATAGGATATTCCTGTTACCTTTTCAATTATTCTTCTTTGCAAAAAAACATTTCCATTATCATACCTGTAACCAGTTCCTGGTTCAAAGAGTAGATTATCGTTGCTTTTCAAAATATTCCAAGCACCCTCATCATTTACTATAGTTAGCCCTGATTCTATTCGAGGAATACCACTGGCATAATTAAGAAGGTGTCTTATGCTAACTTTTTCCGACCATTTCGGTAATCCCAATTTAAATTTAGATATTTTGTCGTCTAGATTTAAAAGACCTCGTTCAACTAAAATCATTATGGCAACAGCATTAAATTCCTTAGCAATAGAGCCTATGTTGAATATCGACTTTTTATTTAAAGCAGTTTGTTTCGTTTCATCCGTAAAACCAAATGATTTTTGGTAAATGACTTTGTTGTTTTTAGCAACGAGTACATTTCCATTGAATAAACCTCTTTCAAAGGATTTTTTCATTAAGGAATCAATTTCATTGATGTAGGTGGTTTTTTGTTCTATCGAATTTCTAGTTTTGGTGGGTATGGTTTGTTTTAATTCGACTTCTGAGCTTATTTTTTTTTGATTAAAAGCACTAATTGATAAAAGCATAAAAAATGCAAACAGGAAATTTCTCATAAGGGATATCGATTTTATAATTTGAAGCAAATATGCTCAGGATGGTCGTAGTACGCGACCGACTAAAAAAAGTCGAACTCATTTAGTGAAAAAAATAAGTTAATTAGGACTGTTTCTAAAATCTGTTGGCGTTTTTCCTGTATGTTTTTTAAAGGAAGTGTTAAAAGATGATTTTGAATTGAAACCAACTTGATAGAGAATTTCCAGAATAGTGAGTTCTTTTTGCAATGGATCTTTTAGAATTTCTTTGGCTTTTTCAATTCGATATTCATTAATGAAATCGAAAAAATGTTTGTTGATATATAAATTAATCAATGCCGATAAATCTTTAATGGGCATTTTTAATTGTTTTGCCAAATCCTGAATGGTTAGTGAAGAATCCAGATAGGGTTCTTTGACAACCATAAACTCTTTTAAAGATTCAATTTGTTTATTTTTTTCATTATTGATTTCAAGTGCGGATTTTTGTCTCGGCACAACATCTATAATCGGTTTTAATTGAGCATCGACACCTCTAAAAAAATAAGGTTTGTTTAATGCAACAAATAAATACCAGCAAGTACAAAATAAAAATGCAAAACCATCCAGGATAACAATCCATTGTCTGATTTCTCCCAAACCAAAGATAAAAGTAATCAGCCATCTTAGAAGTACTATAAAATGCAAGGCATAATATAGAACCGTTATTTTGTAAAGTGCATTAAGTACAGAAACGTTTGGGGTTGTATAATTCTCGAGATAAACAGTTCTAGACTTTTTTATAACCAGAAATGAAGCAATAAAATAAACTTGAAATAGAAATTCGAAAAGAAAATAAAAAAATTGCATAGTAGGTGCTTGATTCATGGTGTTTATGAAATTTAATTTCATAACTCTATCTTCAAGGTATATCTCCCACATTAGATACAAGTTGAAAGCAACAAAGGGAATAGCGTGCAATAAATGTTTCGGTTTTAATCGAAAATTGGAAAAACAAATGGACAATACATAGAGATAAAATAATGCTGGAGCCAAATAGACAATACTCCAGCGAAAAGCCTCTAGGTTGATGAAATTAACAGGAAAACCACGCATCAAAAATTTACAGGCATCTACTGCGTTTGAGAAAAGAAAAAAAGCAAGAAGCCAATTTGTAAGTCTGTGTTTTGTTTTTACCGTCAACAAAAAGAATGCAAGAAAAAGTACTACGAAAACTCCGATGTAAGCGGTTATTTCTAAAAGATAACTCCTATCCATATTTGGAAACCAATATCAATAAGCTAATTGTATTATACATTAATTTTTGTTGATGTGTAAAGGTATCAAAATTCGATGTTTGCATATTTAAAAAAACTCAGATTAAAATCTAAGCCCTTTTGAGGCTTATAGTTAAGAGTGCTTCAACCAGAGCGGCTGGTATACCTGTCTTAGCACTGATACATGATTAAGGCTTCCCACACCCCGTTATTACTGTTTCTATACCTTTTACATACCCATTCATAACCCTTTAGGTAATGATTAGGTAATGAATAGGTTAAGAAAGGGTTAGTAAAGGGTTAATCAAGGGTACAGAAAGGGTTAAGGAATGGACAATGATTTTTACCGATCAAATTTTTTCATGTTAATATGGAATATCGAATTTCAAGGCATCCTTGTTAAAACAGGAAAATGTGAAAAATCTACAATTAGTATTAACCAGCCCGTGTACCGAGCAATGGAGCAACATTGAGGAATCAGATGGCAGGCATTATTGTGAACGTTGTAAGAAAAATATTATAGATCTTACAGACAGATCGGATGAGGAACTTATCCAGTTCTTCAAGAATAAAAAAGATAATGTTTGTGGCCGGGTTCTTGGCAGTCAGCTTAATCGCGAACTTGTTTTGCCCGCTTCAAAACCAAATTGGCACTGGTTATTGCCGTTGGCCTTGGGGGTAGTTGCAGTTAGTCCGGTTGAGGCGCAGCATTTAAAACCTGTTGTAGTGCACACAGACCAACCTGCCGGAATGCGTTCGAATCCTGTTGACTCCCTACTTCAATCCGTTGAATCACCACTCTTAAATCATATCATCTCCGGAAAGGTAGTGGATAGTTTAAGCAATAGGCCACTCCCCAATGTAAAAATCAGGAAAAAGGGGTATGAGAATGTTCTGGCAATTACAGGTAGCGATGGTGGTTTTGAATTTCAGGTCTCCGATGGAGATAAGTTAGCCAGGTTTATTTTTGATTTAGGAGATTACGCCAGCCTGGAAACATCTGTAAAATCTGATATGGTTATTAAACTCATTGTTAAACGCAGAATCATGGTAGGTGGGATTTCGACGGTATCGATAAATCAAAAGCCTTTATATTTACTTTATTCGGGTCGTAAAAGCTGTACTATTGACGCAGAGAAGATGAATGAGCTATCACCCGATTGGATTGAAAAAATTGAAGTGTTAAATGGATCTAAAGCCACTGCAATTTATGGTGTTAAGGGTGCCAATGGAGTTGTCCTAATCGGAATAAAAAAAGCTTATGCGAAAAAGATAAATTTCTCCAAAAGGTAATCATCTTAGTTGTTCAGTGCTATTGAAGTTAATATAAAATTATTGATATTTAGAGTGATAAGGAGCGTTTATTCTTTATAACAGTTAGAAATATAAGGCATACCAGGAAATGATCAAAGTAGAACAAGATTTTATAGATAATTTGTATCAGAAGGCAAGAAATTCTTTTAAGGATTGTATAGCTGATGTGAATAATCGCTTTTTAAGAGAGGAGATCGATTTTCAGATTGATGAGACAAGGCTAGTTGATGATTATATTTCCTTTAAATTTTTTAAAGCTGAATCTAATCGTTTCCTTATTGAAGTTAAATTACAGTTATTTTCTCCGGGTAATATTATGATTGGAAAGTACTTTTACTACGAGGATGAAAACGGATTGTCTGTTGATGACAGTTTGATTTTCGATTGAGCATTCCGATATCTAATCATTTACTTTGAATATTTTAAACGTGACTTAAAGATCCTTAAATAACTCTTAAACCTGAGGGAATTTTAGGTGATAATGTAAATAATATATATGAACCAAAATGGCTTAGAATTTCTAGTTAAATCTTTTCCTTGGGTAGTGTCGAGGATATATGTTCCAATGGTTAAAGAATACATTCGCTATAATTCAAAAAAATATTTTAATGAAAGTCTATTTAATATTAATAGTTGCGCTTTGTCTCGCTTGTAAACAATCTTCGGATGAAGTACCAGGTGTTGTAATTATGAATGAGAAGCTAAATACCTATATTAATAGCTTTGTGGGACAGTTAAAAAGTAAAGGGGTGGGGAGAAGGATGTCGTAGTTCATATTGGAGGGGCTGGAGATACTACCTTTATTACCATAGTTAATTCAACTCCTGATCTACGAATGATAGGAATTAAAGGTATGTTAAATATTCAGAGGCATAATGTATATCTAACAGGGAACTCGATAAAGAGTTTTTACAAATTGCAACCCAAACGGTTTTATAAATTAGATCTGGGTAAATTTAATAATTATAAGGATAAAGTTTCTGATTTGAAATATAGCGAACCCCTTGAATGGAATTTAGTTTTTGTAAGGGGTTCACTTAAAAGTTATTACATTCCAAAAATAAAGTAGAAAAATTCTTTTGAAATCTATCCCTTTCTGGTGCAAGTATATTCTAGCGCACAGCGTCCCGCTTGTGCTAAAAATAAATTATATTGACTAATTCCTGAAGCAATGATTAAAAATAAATATATGCCCGGGAAAAATACATGGCTGCTGAAAATGAATAGTAATTAACCGATTTTTAATCACATATCAACTATGGAATTCATTTATTTATTATGGCATACTCACTCAGATCCTCATCTCGACGGAGATGAGGATGTTAAATTAATAGGGGCCTACAGTACTGAACTTAAAGCTAAAGAGGCTCAGGAGAGGGCATCACTTTTACCCGGCTTTAAAGAACATCCAAAAGGGTTTGAAGTATCATGCGTTAAAATTGATAAGGATGATTGGCCTGGTGGCTTTATAACGGTATAAAATATTTAATGTTCGTTTACCAGGTATCCAAAAAAGGAAAAAAAAACAATTGAAATTTTACAATAATTCCGAATAAGTTTTACCTTCGTGTATGAATAAAATTGCGCTCTCCATTGTCTCTGTTTGTCTTTTCTTTTTTGGTTGCTCGGAATTTATTGAGCCTTCATTAACAGATAGGACTATGGTGTTGGTTGCTCCCGGCAATCACTTGGAAACGAGCAACTACCAGCAAACCTTTTGGTGGGAAAAACAGGAGGATGCTTTAGGCTACAGGCTTCAAATTGTATCGCCTAAGTTTGATAGTATCAGTAAGTTTATTATTGATACGGTCGTTAGCCAGAATAAGTTTGTTTACACTTTAGACCCCGGGAAGTATGAGTGGCGGGTGAGGGCAGAAAATGGCAGTAGCAGTACCGCTTTTACCTCAAGGAAATTTACGGTGTACCCCTCTTCTTTGAAAGACCAGAGTGTTCAATTGGTTAGTCCGAACGCTGATGTATATACCACTACTGCAGATATTAAATACAGTTGGCTGGGATTATTTGGTTCAACACAGTATCGTTTGCAGGTAGATCAAAATAATTTTGCCGACGAACAAAATTTACTCATTAATACCACCACGAATAACCTTAGCTTTCTCCAAACGCTTAGCAAGGAAGGGAAATATCAATTCAGGGTGCGCGCCGAGAATGCAACAGAGAACTCTAAATGGAGCTCGGTAAGAAATTTTACTTATGATGTTACAGGGCCAGAAAAGGTAGTACTTAGTTCTCCCGCCAATAAGCAAACTGTTGCCAAACCGGTAAAATTGCTGTGGAATAAACCTGCAGATGCCGACCGGTTTGAGGTTTATGTTTATCAAAGTGACTCTGTTACTTTATTCAATAATGCTTACCCTCAAAAACTAACCACAACCGAGCATATATTTACTGGCGGCGATGCTGGCCAAACACTGCTTTGGCGGGTTAGGGCAATTGATAAAGCTGGAAATGTTGGCGCATACAGTGATTTTAGAGGCTTTGTAATTCAATAAAATGAAAAATAAGAAGGTTACCTATCTTTTGATTTTTTGTGTGCTTGCGGTTTGGGGGATTATTTTTTATCGGGTTTATGCTGGCATTAATGAAGAGGAAAGCCTAGCGCCCTTAGTTAAATCTACCAAACCGGTGTACTTTAAAGAAGTTGATCATGCTCATGACCGGTTTGTACTACAATTTGATTACGCAGATCCCTTTGCTGATGAACCGGCAGTGCCTGAAATTCCAGTAGCGAAGGCTGTTGATGTTACTCCGACTCCTAATTATATGGTGCCTGCCATGGCCAAACCTCAGGTAAACTGGACTGGCATATTATATGTAGGACAGATCTTCAATCCAACTACGAAGAAAAGAATTGTCATTATCAATATCAATGGAAAAGAATCCATGTTAACACAAGGTGAAAGTGCCCATGGACTTAAACTGCTTAAAAATGCAGGTGATTCGGTTAAGGTATTGTACCAGAATTCGACAAAATATCTATCTCTTAAATAGTATGAAGGCTTTAAATATTATTCTACTGCAAGTGCTTGGCCTTGTTCTTTTTGCCCATGCGCAAAACACACAAAAAAAGTATTTCGATGCTAGCTTGTACAACCATACTATCAACTATGATGATCATAAGGTGGTGTTTCAGGTGATTCCTTCAGCGTACTCCATAGCAGAAATAGATCTGGATAAAAAATATGCATGGTATAGCAGTAACCAGATCAGGGTTACGCAGGGCGGATTTAGCGGAAAATTACTGCATGGTGGCTATAGTGATTATTATCTGAATAAGAACCTTAAAGAGCAGGGAGTTTATGATAGGGGATTGAAAACCGGCTTGTGGAAGAACTGGCAGGAAAATGGTGTTTTACAAAGTACGGTAACCTATGCTGCTGGTATAGCGAGCGGGCGGTTTAAAAAATATGATGCTAATGGCCGACTTTCAGAAGAAGGAAAATACACTCAGGGGGTAATTAACGGAAGATTGAAAAAATATTCCGGGAAAGATAGTGTTCAGGTAGTTAAATATAGAGATGGGAAAATTGTTCCTCAAAAAGTGGCTGTTTCGCCTCAAAAGGAGAGTAAACTGAGCCGTTGGCTCAAATCCATTTTCAGTAAAAAGGATAAGAAAAAAAGTAAGCAAAAATAACAATGAAAATTAGATCTATTATTATCGTCTCTCTCTTTGCCAGCCAATCTTTGCTGGCACAAAATACTTTTCCCACCAGTGGCAGAACTGGGATTAATACCTTAACTCCGGCCGGAAATTTTCAGATTATGGGTGATGGTGGTTTTGATGGAAGTACCACCTTATTTTTAACCAATAATAGCAGTGATTATGGGCGCACATCGCTAGTTCTGACAGGTAGGTTACAAGACCAGAATGATGGCTGGACCTTTGGTTCCGGTGCCCGTAACGCGATTACCTTTGCGCAAAACTATGCTTCTAGTGGATTGAAAGTTGGAGATTTAGGAGAACAGCAATATGCTATTCAATTGGAAGGAAATTCTAATTCGCTGGGTTTTCTTTCTAAAGGTAGAGGCAATTTACCCAATATGGTCCTTACTCAGGCGGGAAAGATCGGATTGGGTACGCCATCTCCGCGAGCTTTTCTTGATGTGGCTAACTATTGTAATGACCTTCAGTTGAGTTGTGTGCTTGGCCGCTTAGAAGAGGGTGATGCGACAGGGGATGGTACATTTTTAGGTGTGAGGGGTTATAATACAACGAATAATTACGATCGAAAGAGTTTCGCCCTTGAACATAGTTTTTATGGGGTCATCAACAGTTCCATTAATTTCTACCGTGGAGGAAGTATTACTGGTGGTGGCATCTCTTTTAATACCAATGCCAACGAGGAGAAGATGAGGATTGATATCTATGGAAATGTGGGGATCGGTACATCCGCTCCAAAAGAGAAATTATCGGTAAATGGCAACATCCGGTCAAAGGAAGTAAAAGTGGAAACGGCCAATTGGCCTGATTATGTTTTTAGTATAGATTATCCATTGCAATCTTTAGCTGAGGTACAACGGTTTATTAAAGACAATGGACATTTGCCCGATATGCCCTCTGCACAGGAAGCCGAAACCAATGGTATCGCTTTAGGAGAAATGAACAAGAAGCTCTTACAAAAAATTGAGGAGCTAACGCTTCATCTCATTGACAAGGACAAACAGCTCAGCACCCAGCAATCGGAATTACAAATCCTCAAAGATGCTTTATCTGAACAGGGAAAAATCATTAACGAAATTCAAAACAAAATCAAATAAAACGCTCATGAAAACCTCTAAATTAATCACACTCTTTTCATTACTGCCTTTTATGGCATTTACCCAGACTCTAACCCGGAATGATGCTGGATTGCAAGGAGATGCTGGTGCAACTTCAGGCTTTTTTGAAACAAATCTTCCAGTCAATTACCCAGCTGGGGCAAGTAGCTGGTGGCATTTGTTGGATGTTAGGCACAGCAATTCGGTTAATAATTTTGCGATGCAGTTCTCAGGTGGTTTCTGGGATCAGCAGTTGTATTTTCGAAAGACTGCAAATAATCCGAGCCAAGCCTGGTCTAAGGTATTGACAGAGTTTAACAATGCTGTAGGTATTGGAACTGATGCACCAGAAAATCACGAGGGTTGGGATAAAGTATTAGAAATTCGTGGAAATGGTTCTTCGAAAACGTTAGTCTCCACCAATAGTGTGATCAGTGGAATTTGGTCACATGAAGCAGGATTTTATGGTGCCCCGGCTGGTGGCATTGTTGGTACGTATACTAATCATCCATTTACTATTGTGACTAATCAGACAGCTAAGCTAGCGGTGCTCGCTAATGGAAACGTAGGTATTGGCATTTTAAATCCAAACGATAAGCTGGCTGTAAATGGAAACATTCGTGCCAGAGAAGTAAAAGTGGAAAGTGTCAATTGGCCAGATTATGTTTTTGCACCAGACTATAAAATTCCTTCCTTAGCCGAAGTTGCCAAATATATTCAGGAAAATAAGCATTTACCCGACATGCCTTCCGCCCAGGAAGCATCGGTCAATGGGATTAGCGTGAGCGAAATGCTCAGGTTGCAGCAACAGAAAATAGAAGAACTGACGCTTTACCTTATCGAAAAAGATAAAACAATAGATGCCCTGATTAAAAGGGTAGAGGTGCTCGAAGATCAAAAAAAGTAAAACCAAACCATAATTCATAATCATGTATTTCAAGTCTTTATTAACACTCGCTGCCCTGGCATGCAGTAGCTTGCTTTATGCCCAAAATAAATTAGAATCTACCGGAATGGTGGGGGTGGGAACGCTCAAACCCACTGCCCCTCTCACCGTTCATACGGATATCGACAGTAGGCCCAATTGGGTTGTTGGAGATCCGGTAGGGCTCCTGAAGTTGTCGCGTATTGGAACTCTTAATGCGAGTTACAACGAATCGGCAGAATTTAGAATAGGCCATGGAGGGCCGCAATACTGGGGCTCTAAATTGGACCTTTATATTAATGGAGGCTCGAATACTAACAATATTCCCGATCAGCATGCTATGACCTGGCAGTATAATGGGAATGTAGGGATTGGAACGACTAATCCTACATCACTTCTTCAATTGGGAGAATTTAACCAGTCTATTAGTGGTAAGCAACTTTTAATACCTGGTGTGTACAATTTTGAAAGGGTACAACTGGGGCAAATAGGAAATGGTAACGTGGCCTTAGAAATGGTGAACCACAATTCCAATACTAGTTCTTACGGTGTAAGATTAATGACCAATATAGACAATGGTGCTGCCGGACTTCAATTTCAGTATGCTCCAGGTGCCAGTAGTTACGAAGCGTTAGCTTACCAAACAGCCATGGTCATTGATTTGAACGGGCAGGTGGGAATTGGTACGCTTTTTCCGCGTGAAAAGCTTTCAGTAAACGGAAATATCAGGGCCAGAGAGCTGAAAGTAGAAACTAACCATTGGCCAGATTATGTATTTAACGACGAGTACAAAGTTCTTTCTTTAGCAGACACAGAGAAATTCATTAAAGCCAATAAGCATTTGCCTGGAATGCCCACAGCTAAAGCATTAGAAGAGCAGGGGGTTGCGGTCAGTGAAATGTTAAAGTTGCAGCAAAAGAAGATAGAGGAGTTAACCCTTCACCTGATTGATAAGGAAAAGCAGATGCAGGCGCTTCAAAATCTGGTAGAAAAGCAAAGTAAAATACTCAATAAAATTCAGGAGAAAGTTTCAAAAGCGGAAAATCATAAGTAGTTGGGATCTCGAAATTTATATCAAACAAATGTAACAACTTAATAATATTCTAAAATGAATCTATCTAAAATACCTTTAATACTTCTCGCCTTCCTGATGGGTATGTTTTATTCTTATGCACAGGTTGATCCTGCTAAACTCCCAAATCCAAATCCGATTATTCCTAGCTCTCCTAATGCAGCTTCACTGGGGGCATATGGAGAAAGCCAGGTAAGCCTTTACACTGGGCAGGCAGACGTTACAGTACCATTATACACGATACAGGTAAAGGGACTGAGTGTCCCCATTTCGTTAAGTTATAAGCCGTCAGGTGTAAAAGTAGAAAGCGTAGCCTCCTGGGTTGGCCTGGAATGGAGCCTCAATGCGGGTGGTGTTATCACTAGGCAACTGGTTGGAATGCCTGACGAATCTGCTAATGGATATAGTAGCAATCATGCACGGCAAGAAATAGCTGCTTTTATGGCTGGTGGCCAGTCTGAAGCAGTTTCGCTAGACTATCTAAACCGTCTGTCTACCGGTGCGGTAGATGCAGAGCCGGATGTTTTCTTTTTCAACTACCCGGGAGGGGTTGGGAAATTTTTTTTTGGCTATGATGGATCGATTCAGGAAGCTCCGGTTAAGAAAAACAAAATTGTGTGGGTTACAGTAAATGGAAGAACTGGCTGGAAAATAATTGATATTTCAGGAAACGAGTATTATTTTTTGGACCGTGAAGAAACTGCCTATACATCTGCCACAAAGGCTGGTGCGCAAACCAGTATCGGTACAACACCAAAATCAAATCAAACCTTTGATAGCAGCTGGTATTTGTCTCAGATTGTAGTTAAAAACACATCAGAATCTATTTATTTTGACTACGAGGGATTTTCATATACACAACGCTCTATTGGTAGCCGTAGTAAATACATCGCATTTGATCAGGGCTGTGACGTGCCTTCATCAGGAGAGAGTTATACCTTAACCACAGTTGGTGCTTTACGTATAAAAAAAATTCGGTTTCCTGGCGGATATGTTGATTTTGTTAAAGGAGCATCGAGGGAAGACTTGCCCGGCGACCAAGTTCTTGATCAAGTTGTGGTTAAAAATCTGAATGATGAAGTAATTAAATCCTATAACCTGAGCTATCACTACACAACCGTTAGCTCACCATACGGTGCTGAATATGGCAAACGTTTATTTTTAGATAAGGTAGCTGTTAGCAATGGTGTTCTAGGTAACTATACATTTACGTATAATCCTATTCTGCTGCCGCATAGACTTTCCTACAATCAGGACCATTGGGGCTACTTTAATAATTCAGATAACAACGACTTTTTTACACCAACAGATTATTTTTACAATTCAAGTGCTAATACTTACGTAGGTGTGCCTGGCGCCAATAAATATATCGATACCGTTTATAGCCAGGCTGGGGTGCTTCAGAAAATTGCCTACCCGACCGGTGGTTCTACTAATTTTGTATACGAGAACAATACGGCCTATTCTTTACCTGCAGATTTTGATCTGAAATGGACAGATAAACAGTTTTTCCTGAACGGAGACCCTTCGGGCATTGAAACCTATTATGAAAAAACTTTCGATATTGATCAGACTTTCCTGGAAACCGGGGGTGTTTTTGCAAAGCTCAGTGGTAATTTTGGGTGTACATCAAGCAGCCCAGGTTCGGGCACCTCATTCAGTTGCCCCGATGTCAGGTTATTCTATCCTGACGGTTCAAGCATCCAGATCAATCAGCAGAGTTACGGTAAGACTTTTTTCTTAAAAAAAGGGAGATACCGGATAACCGCCGATTACACCTTTATTGCTGACCCAGAGATTAAAATTCAAAATTTCAGTTTTTTGTTAACCTGGCCAGAGTCCTTTAAAGCTAATCCATTAACAGCTCACAATGTTAAAGTAGGAGGGTTAAGGATTAAGCAGATAGATAACTACGAACCAAACAGCAATCATACTTATACCAAACGTTATACTTATACGAAGTTTAATGCACCGAATGAATCAAGCGGAACGATTGTCAGTGTGCCCTATTATAAGTATAATGTTGTTAACTATGCTCAAGGCGCTTCTTGTGATTGGCTTTGTATTACAGCAACATCGAATACTGGGCTGGGAACCACTAACGGAAGTCCGGTTGGGTATGCTGAAATTTCAGAGTACATTGATCAAAATGGGATTTTGGGCAAAAAGGAATATGTGTACATTTCTCCCGCGACTGTTTCTGATCAGACGATTAATAAACTTCCTTTTCCTCCAGCCGATAACAGGGATTTCTTTAGAGGTACATTAAAGAATGAAAAGACCTATCGCTTAAAGGATAATGAATACAATTTACTGAAAGAAGTAAATAATAAATATGGAATGTATAATCCACCTGGAAGTACCTACGGTTTTGGACTTAAAGCAGCGATATATCATATGTATCCATCTAATAACCAGTCATTAGGCGATTTTAAATGGGATGTTTATAATGTTGTTACTGGTTGGTCACATCTTGATAGTACTGAAACGAAGACATATTCTGATGGGACTGTTTTGACGGAAAAAGCCTCTTATGAACAAAACGTTTTTAACCTGCTTAACAGTAAAACGGAGCAGATTAATAGCAGTGGATTAGTGAATATTGAAATAGTCAAATACCCTGTTGATTATACGGATGGAAGTTACGGAGCAGATCAGTTGCGAAACCAGTTATCAAATGATGTGGTTTTAGAAAAGTCTGCTTATGTTAATAACCAACTTATTTCAAAAGAGATAAATAGTTATGTGAATTTTGGAGGCTTGGTAAAGCAGTCGAAAATGAGCAGATTATCCACTACCAATCAGGTTATGGAAGATAGGATTAATTTTATTAATTATGACTCATATGGAAACCTGCTTAGTCTACGTAATACCGAAGGGCCAAAAACAAATTACATTTGGAGTTACCATAATCAATACCCTATCGCTGAAATTATTAATGCAGAATATGCTACTATTGAAACTGTATTGGGGGGCTCTATTGATAGTATTGCATTAACCAACCCTGCCGATGCAGAAGTGAAAGCCTTGGTAGACCAACTGCGAAATTCTCCATTGCTCAAAAATGCTCAAATCACCTCTTATACCTACAAGCCTATGGTCGGTATGACGAGCATGACCGATGCCAAGGGCATGACAACCACCTACGAGTATGATGCCTTTCAAAGACTGAAGAACATCAAAGACCAGAACGGCAATATTTTAAAACATACAGATTATAATTATAAGCATTAACGCCTCATGAAAAAATTGAAATACATACTGGCCGGATCAGCGTTCCTGCTCTTCTTTGGTCGTGCTGAAGCGCAAAAAGAGGTATCTTCCTATAATGGGGAGAGCCAGATCAGTGATCAGATAAGCGTAACGCTCAAGGATGGTTTCTATGCCCCTGCTGGGAGTAACCTTCGGGTGTTCACTGGGAAGAGCTACCAGGTTTGCAATCCATTTTCGGCTGCTGCGAGTACCAACCAAAATTATATCAGCACCAAAGTATTTAAAAGGCCAGGGATAACCGAGCTTAATATGAACCAGGCGCTGAGTACCTGTGAGGTGAACCAAACAATCCAATACTTTGATGGCCTTGGTCGCCCCCTGCAAACTGTACAGGTGCAGGCAAGTCCGGGTTTTAAGGATATTGTGCAGCCTGTGACCTATGATGCCTTCGGACGGGAGGCGGTTAAATACCTGCCTTATGCCGAGAATGAGAGTGCCAACGGAAGTTACCGGGCAATTGCGCTGGTGAAACAGGCCGATTTCTATAGCCCCGTTACAGGCTGGGATGCGGCGGTTAACAAGACCGAAAAGCCTTTCAGTGTAACGGTATTTGAACCTAGCCCATTGAACCGGGTGCAGAGACAGGGTTTCCCTGGCTTAGACTGGCAACCTGCAACAACGGGCGATGACCATACGGTGAAAACCGTTTACGGAACCAATGTTGCCAATGAAGTAAAACTCTGGACAGTGAGCGGCAATACCGCATCAGCTACAACTTATTCTGCAGGCAAGCTTTATAAAACCATATTAAAAGATGAGAACTGGAGGGAAACAGATCTCAAGGCCGGTACCACCGAAGAGTTTAAGGATTTTGAAGGCCGGGTAGTGCTGAAAAGGGTTTGGGAAACCAATGCCAAAAGCCTGAGCACTTACTATGTTTACGACGATTTAGGAAATTTGCGTTATGTGCTCCCACCGGCTGTAAATGAAAACAGTGACCGGGGAACCGAAATCAATAGTTTTGATGAGAACTTACCTGCCTTTAATGACTTTATTTATGGCTACCATTACGATGGCCGCAAAAGGGTAACCGAGAAAAAAGTTCCGGGCAAAGGCTGGGAATATTTAATTTACAACCAGCTGGATCAGGTAGTGATGAATCAGGATGCCGTTCAGCGGGAGAAAAGCCCACAGCACTGGAACTTTACCAAATACGATGCCTTTGGCCGTGTAGTATTAACGGGCCGTTACGTAGATGCATTACATACCGAAGCCCATACCAATTTCAGGGAGTATTTTCAAGGGCAGGCCAATAGTGCAGCCGCTTACGAAGAACGCGATGCCAGCAATACCAGTACCAGTTATAGCAACAATGCCTTCCCGCAAAATGGCGTAGCCGATTATTATGCACAAAATTATTACGACGACTACGATTTCCCACAGAATACTTTCGGTCCTCCGTCGGCTAGTCAGGCAAGTGCGGGGCGGGTGAAAGGGCTGCTTACCGGAAGCAAGGTAAAGAACCTCGGCGATGGAGCCATGCTGCTTACGGTTAACTACTATGACCTGGATGGCCGTGTAGTGCAGGTCAAAAGCGATAACCACAGGGGTGGAAAGGATATTGTGGATAACACCTATAGCTT
>NZ_FOGG01000015.1 GCF_900111155.1 Pedobacter rhizosphaerae
GGGGGCTTACTTTTATCTAACAGGAAAAAATATGCCTTGAAAACTCTAGGACGAACTTTCTTAACTAATTCAGAATTTTACCGGACAACACTGAGCTGTGGGTTACGAGTCTGGGCGCATAGCCACGCTGAGTTTTTCAAATAGCAAACTAACATCATTCAACCTTATTTAGGCATTGACAACCCATAACACGTAACCCAAAACCTATAACACAAATATTTCCGCCAATAGCATTCGGATGATCTTAGCCAAGAAAGGATGCAAGCCTTGGGTTTATTCATTAGTATTTATTGCTTTTAATGGCATTTATGAGCTCGCTAAGGCTCGGTTTGGGTACCTTTTTGCCAAGAAAAAGTTACGAGCCCTTCCAGTGGTGAGGAAAAGAGAAACTATTAAGTAGTACCGAGACGCTACAACTAGAAAAGGATATATTTCCTATAAGCGCAAGAAGTTAACGTAATTTAATGCCCTGTTTACATTAAAATTTTAGTTTTACTTATTCCATCGGAAAACGGAAAAAATATGGCTGCTTTAAGCCAGATAACTAATAATGAATTAACATGAAAAAATATTCTGCTACGCGGAGCCTATTGTTGTGCGGTTTAAAATCCTTTAACCAATTAGAACCCTGTAAATTAATTTATTAATCGGGTTTTTCTGAACCGAATTTTATCAAATTATCTCAATCAATTACGCCTCATCTTGCAAAGCGAAGCCCTTCGCGTTGTATGTACTAACCAATTTTATGCACGGAATAGACCGAAACAATCACGAATATTTAAAATCAATCCTCAGTAAACTGGAGTGTTTTTTAGAAACAAACAAATGTGACGAAATGACTCAGGAGGAAGCCTTAAATGCCTTTAACGATTTAAATGAAGTTAAAGCAAGCCGGTTGAGATTACAGGCATTGTACGTGGAGTACCTAAGTAAGCTATCCGATATTGAAATGCATATTCAAGTCTATCAGGAAACTTTTCAGGATATCAGGAATAACCTGGTAAAAGCTAAGCTAAAGGAGATGAGAAAACAATAGGCTAAAACGTTTTAAACTTTTGAACACATTCTTATCCGGAATAAATGTCTTCTGTTTTAATTTGATGTTACCCTTGAATAAAAATATTGTTGCATAAAATCTATCAAAATTAAATTTCATTCACTTTCTTTTACAGTAACCACTTGTTAGCTAATGCTTTGTGGTTGATTTGTTGCCCTGTGATCTGCCGTTTGTTTAAGTAACTTCTTTTAATCCCCAGTTAACTTTTGGTTTAAGTTAAAAATCAACCTTTGCCGCAATAAAAGGAAACCAATTAAAACTGACTAATGAAGAAAAATTTACTTGAGCACCTTGTGAAACAAGGCCTTAAGTATCTTGTACCCACAAGAATAACTTGTGTGATCTTGATACTCTTTTTTGTCCAGCCAAATCAGATAAGGGCTGATGAAAAAATGAAATTTTCCCCTTTACAAACCCGGCAAAATATTACAGTAAAGGGCAAGGTAGTTGATGAGGCAGACAGCCAGCCTTTGCCAGGCGTAAACATTATGGATGCCAACAAGAAAGTATACGCAATAACCAACAATGATGGCGAATTTAGCGTAAACGTACCCTTAGGAACGGAGCTAAATTTCAGCATGCTTGGCTATTCGGTTGTTAAGAGAGTGGTTAATCAAAATACAACCCTGCTTAATATTCGCCTTAAAGCTGGAGAAAATACACTGAACGAGGTGGTGGTTACTGCTTTGGGTATTAAACGTGAAGAGCGCTCTCTTGGTTATGCAGTAAACAAATTAGATAGCACCGAATTTACCAATGCAGTTGCCAGTAACTGGACCGACGCTTTATCTGGTAAGGTTGCAGGTTTAAACCTGGTGAGGAATAGTGGCCCGGCTGGTTCAAATAAAATTATCCTGCGGGGAGAAAACAACCTTACCGGCGATAATGAAGCCTTAATCGTAATTGATGGTGTAGTGGCCAGTAGTAGCGCCAGGCGTAGCTCGGCAACAGGTGGGGGTGTTTATGGTACATCAGGAGATATTATGCCTGCCGATTTTGGTAGCGGATTAAATGATTTAAACCCTGATGATATTGAAAACGTTACGGTACTTAAAGGGCCTGCAGCTTCGGCACTCTATGGTCAGAGAGGTGCAAACGGTGCCATTATCATTACCACCAAATCTGCAACGGTTGGAAGAAAGAAATTAGGCATTACTTTTACCTCTAATAGCGCCTGGGAAGAAGTAAATAGCGGGCCTGATAGACAGCAGGAATTCGGTGCCGGAGTTTATGGCAACTCGTATTTTTCGTACGGAACAAGTCCTGATGGACCCAGTACCAATGCAACAAGTTCAACATGGGGGCCTGCCTTTTCAGCAGGTAGTATGTTTTATCAATATGATCCTGTAACCAAGGCCCGGGGAGCTGAACGTACCCCTTGGGTAGCATATAAAGATCCGGTTGATGCATTTTTTGTTACCGGATTTGAATCGACAAACTCTGTTAGTTTGGATGGAACATATAAAGGTGTTGGCCTGCGTTTATCTGCAAGCCATGGCAATAACGAATGGATTGTTCCCAATACAGGTTTAGAAAGAACAACCGTTTCCTTGAACGCCAATACCACCATTGCTAAAAAATTAACCTTAAACTTTAAGGGGCAATATAGCAACAGAAATAGCGATAACTTGCCTGCTACAGGTTATGGTAATCAATCCTTAATGTATTGGTTTATGTTTGCTCAACCCAATGTAAACGTAGATTGGTACAGAGATTATTGGGTAACCGGGAAAGAGTTACAACAATTTGTAAACATTACAACCACCAACCCCGAAGCGCCTTATGCCATTTCAGAGCAATACCTTAATGCACAAAGGCGTAATGGCTGGTTAGGTAACCTATCGGCAAATTATAAAATCACCTCAGAATTAAGCTTAATGTTGAGGGCATCGGCAGATTTGAATAATGATGTGCGTGAAACCATGCGCCCATGGGATGCTGCAGGAAATAAATTTGCTCAAGGCTCCTACAGAGTAGGTAATATCCGCTCTTACGAAATTAGTGCAGATTTTATGTTGCGCTACAATAAGAAGTTTGGTAAAGACTGGGATATGACAACCAGCTTAGGTGGGAGTCAGTTACGTAATAGTTATAACAGGTTAGAAACCAGAGCTGATGGATTAATCATTCCAGGCGTTTATTCATTAGATAATAACCGAAGTCCTCTGGTTTATGCACCCGATACCGCACGATACAGGATTAATAGTTTCTACGCCACGGGTTCATTGAGTTATAAAAACTACCTGTACTTAGATGTTACTGCCCGCCAGGATTGGAACAGTACCTTAGCAACCATTACCAGAACCGATAACGTAGGTTTCTTCTATCCATCTGCAAGTTTAGCATTCATTGCCTCTGATGTTTGGAAACTTCCAAAAACCATCAGCTACGCTAAATTAAGAGGATCAATTGCGCAGGTAGGAAGTGGAAGTACCGTTCCATACAGAACAGAGTATGCTTATCTTTCTGCCGCGGATGGTATTTACCCCGATGGAGCCCTTAATAATACCAGAATACTACCTAATCCAAATTTAAAACCTCTCATCACCACTACTGTAGAGCTGGGATTAGATTTAAGGCTATTTAAAAATCGATTAAACTTCGATTTGGCAGCCTATTCAGGAAACACCAAAAATCAGATTCTAAACAGGATTGTAGACAAATCAACAGGTTATAACGTACAGGTAGTAAACATTGGAAGGGTGGATAACAAAGGACTTGAATTGGCCGTAAATGGAACACCGGTTCAAACCAAATCTTTTAAATGGACACTTAACGGAACTTTTTCTGCCAACCGAAATAAAATTAAAGAGTTATCAGATAGTTCACTGGTGCTTCGTACAGGCGCTTTAGGTAGTGGGCAGGTAGTGGCTAATGTTGGTGGCAGTATGGGCGATATGTATGGAAGGGGATATCTACGTTCTCCAGACGGACAGATTGTTTTTAACCCAACTACTGGCGTTGCTTTAGAAAACCCCGACCTGATTTATTTAGGCAATACTACACCGAAGTTCAGGTTCAGTTTCGGAACAGGCTTTACTTATAAACAAATCAGTTTCACTGCCTTGTTTGATGCGCAATTGGGTGCAATTGGCCATTCGCTTACCTTTTCGAGAATGGCTTCTTTAGGAAAACATGCCATTACGGTACCCGGCAGATACAATGGTGTAATTGGAGATGGTGTACTTCAAAATGCCGATGGAACATACCGTAAAAATGATGTGATAGCAACCGATATCGCAGCATACTACGAGTCGCTTTATGGTAGCGGACAAGCCGAGGGAAGTATCTTCAAAACCGATTATTTAAAGTTTAGAGAAGCTAACATAACCTATGCATTCAATAAAAAATTCCTTAAAAAAATAGGCTTTAGTAAACTAACACTGGGCGCTTATGGCCGTAACCTATTCATCTGGTCAGAATGGCCTGCATTCGATCCTGAGTTTGGTACGCTTGCCGGTTCTGATATCGTTCAGGGATTTGAAACAGGTCAGTTACCCTCTACACGAACATACGGAGTACGTTTAGTTGTTGGTCTTTAATTTATAGCAATCATGAAAAATAATAAAAATACCATCATTTATTTATTGCTAACCGTGTTTACGCTCACCATGCTTTCCTGTACAAAGGATTTCACCGAGGTAAATACCGATCCAATTGGTAAGAGGAACGCAGAAGCTCACCAGTTGTTAGCACCTGCACTGGTTAATGTACTTAATACCAATATGGTTCGTAACTGGAACTTCAATAACCAGCTGATGCAGGTAACAGTTGAGATTAACGATTCGGAGGGTAGGGTATTCCGCTACGATGTAAGAAGAAATCTGGCCGATTATACCTGGAATAACTGGTATACGAATCTCACCGATTTAAAAGATATTTACACCATTGCCAGTAAGCCTGAGTCGTTAAATAAATCTTATCAGGCCATATCCTTAATTACACAGAGCTGGGTTTATTCCTTGCTAACAGATACTTACGGAGACGTACCTTATTCGGAAGCGAACTCAGGTAGAGAAGATAATTTGCAACCTGTGTTTGATAAGCAGAAGGATATTTATGCCGATATGTTTACCAAACTGGAACAAGCCAACCAATTGCTGAAGGAAGGTACTGCTATTGTAGCTAGCAGCGACCCAGTATTTAATGGTGATGTTTCGAAATGGAGAAGGTTTGGTAACTCCTTATACCTAAGGTTGTTATTACGTGTGTCTGGCAAGGCTGAAGTAGCTGCAACTACCATCGCAAAGATCAAGCAAATGGTAGATACTAACCCGGCAGAATATCCGGTAATGGAAAACAATAGCCATACCGCTAAGATTCTTTGGAACGGAACCAATAGCAGTACAGCAGTATACTCATCGCCATTTATGGTAAATATCCGTGCGGTTGATTTTAGAAACATGCCCGTTTGCGATTTTTTTTTAGGCAAGCTGGTAACTTGGGAACACCCTTGTGTGGTACCAAGCTTAGGTACAGCCAGCGTACCTCGTTTTGGGATAGACAGAGGCCCCGATGGTTGGGTAGGGGTATCCAGCGGATATTCTCCAGGTTCGGGGATTGTTATGCAAACGCACTTCAATTCGGATACAGAGAATAAACTAACCTTACAAACCGATCAGAATACAGGAATTATCATGAACAGCGCTGAGGTTGCTTTTATTAAGGCAGAAGCAGCTGCAAAAGGCTGGATTAACGGGCCTGTAGATGCTTACTATTATAAAGGCATGGCCGATGCCATTAATTATTGGATGCCAGCCTATATTGTAAAACCAACAGATGCCAGGTTTATCTCCTACATAGTCGATGCAGGCTTGCAATGGGATCCAACCTTACCTTTAGAGGCAACGGCATTTGGAAGCAAAAGCCAGATGGAAATGATTCAGCTTCAGAAATACTATGCCATGTTCCTGGTAGATATGCAGCAGTGGTTTGAGTACCGCCGTACAGGGCATCCTATTTTACCAAAAGGACCAGGTTTGGTTAATGGTCAGCGTATGCCGGCCCGATTAAATTATCCCTTAATTACACAATCTACAAATCCAACCAGCTATAAAAATGCCATTGCCGTTCAAGGTGCAGATGATATCAATACCTTGGTTTGGTGGCAAAAACCTTAATCTCGATACTACGATGAGAAAGATCTTAAAAAGACATTTAATTATCGCCGGATCATTGTTATCCATCTTTGCTGGCTGCAGTAAAGGAGATCATAATTTTGTGATCAGCACACCAAGTCCATATATCTCTAACCTCGATTTGCGTAAGCTTTACAAGGGGAGTGATGTGACCTTAACTACAGAAATAACCAGGTCAGCAACTGTAGTGGCCGGCCAGGTAACTTCCGACCATTCGGGCAAAAACCTGCCTGATGGGTTATTGTTTATTCAAAACTCGCGAATGGTTAGTGCAACCATCGATTCGCTTAGAGGAATGGCCATCAATATTGGTGCAGCTGCGGCAAACTATGTTCCGGGCGATTCTGTACACATTAAATTAGAGGGTGGGGTATTGAAAAGGGTGAATGGAATTTTACAAATTACCGGAATTCCTGCTGCCAATGTACAAAGGGTAGCCACAGGTATAAAAGTAATAATGACCCCCGTTTCTACATTGACCATGCTCGCCAAGCCCGAAAATTTTGAGGGCTTATTTGGAGTGGTTTATAACGCTAACTTTGAACCTAATATTGGTGTAGAGCGTATTGAAGGCGTAAAAACCCTTAATGAAGGTTCTGGTGATATGCAGATGAACATTAATAGCACTGCGCTTTTTAAAACCGAACTATTGCCGTATTCTGCTAATGTTAGGGGAATTGTTATTCCTTCAGCTACCACCGGAATTCCACAAATTTGGCCACGCATTAAGGCTGATTTTATGGCCACCAGTATTGTGGTTGATCCAACTATACCACTTGGTCCAAACCCTGCCATTATTACGGGTTACTTTGCCGATCCAGAAAGTACAGATGCCAACCATGAGTACATTCAGTTAATGGCTACACAGGATCTGGATTTCAGGCAAAAACCTTTTTCTTTAATTACTACCAATAATGCAGGGGCATCTACACCAACAGGTTTTCCGGTAAATGGCTGGGCTACGGGTGGATTAAGAACCTATAAATTCAACATCACCAAAGGAACAGTGGCCAAGGGAACTTTCTTCTATGTGGGCGGATATAAGCTAATTGGTGGCTTAAACTCTACCGATATTAGCCAGGCGAACTGGGTAGTAAGTAAACTTTATAACGATTTTGATGGAGATGACGGCATTGGTGAAAAAACAGCAAATTTACTCGCCAATAGTGGAAATCCGGCAGGTATAGCCATTTTCGCCACTAAAACTGTAGATCTTAATACGGTTCCATCCGATGTGGTGTTTTACGCAGGTACAGGTGGTAGTGTTTATGATCCTGTTACCCGTGTAGGTTATGCGATTTGCGATAATGATTATTACAAAAGATATAACGGAACTACTTTTCAACCTTTTTACAGACAAGGTAATAACACAGGTAAAGTGGCGGCCAATCCAGAGGCATCTCAATTTACCTATCTGGGCGGCGTTTACGATGTAGCAACCAAAACCTGGCCGGTAAAACGATTACAAAAAACTATTGCTGTTCCTAAAACTGCTGCACTGGCAGTGATTCAGGAAATGGCAGGAGCAACAAAAATTACGAATTAAAATATTTAGTGATTGGAGTAGGGCAATCTGAGAATTGTACCCGCCACAATGTTTACAAAAGGCCGTAAGTTATCTTGCGGCCTTTTTAGTACGCTCTTTTTTACCAAAAATAACCCTTGGTTTTACACAAGGTACACAGAGATAGTTTCGCTATTGGTAGGAGTACACAAAGAATACTCTCCCTTAGGCCTCGACGTTCAACTCCCCTCCTTTTTTCAAGGAGGGGGAGGGTAGGGTAGTGAAGTGGTGGGGGTGGTTTTTACAATGCGCTTACATGCCTTAAATGGTAAAAGTATGTGCTTTATTTTTGAACCATATAAGCCACATAAGAAAATGTAAGCCCGGCTTTGTGTACTTTGTGCCTTCTCTCTGCGCACTCTGCGGTAAAAAAAATGACTCTAAAACTTAAATTCGCCTACACGCCTTTAATGGTAAAAGTATGCTCCCCTCCTTTTTTCAAGGAGGGGCTGGGTAGGGTGGTGAAGTGGCGGGGGTGGTTTTTACAACGAGCTTACATGTCTTAAATGGTAAAAGTATGTGCTTTATTTTTGAACCATATAAGCCACATAAGAAAATGTAAGCCCAGCTTTGTGTACTTTGTGCCTTCTCTCTGCGCACTCTGCGGTAAAAAAATGACTCTAAAACCTAATCAAACTTAAATCCCCTTACATTTCTTAAATGGGTGGGGTAGGGTGTGAAGTGGCGGGGGTGGTTGTTACAATGAACTTACATGGTGCAACGTTTCATAATGGAGAGATGGATAAATAAAAGCACCTGTCGTAATTCGCCCCTAAATTGTCATTTTTGCACCCCACAGATTTGATAAATGCTCCTGATATTTATACGATCAAACTAAACTGGGTAACATGATGAAAAAACTATTAAAACCAGGAAATCTGATTAAATTACTCCTAATCGCAATCATTATGACTTCTGCATCTCAATCCAAAGCACAACAAGTTAAACCCAGCAGCAGTGGTTACGCCCCAGCTAATGGAACTCAAGTTTATTACGAAGTATATGGCGAGGGCAAGCCTATTGTGCTATTGCACGGCGCTTACTACACCATAGAGATGAATTGGGCTCAACTAATACCTGAATTAGCGAAAACAAGAAAGGTTATTGCGCTGGAATTGCAAGGACATGGACATACCCCCTTTTCAGATAGAAAATTATCATCGGCAACTTTAGCCAACGATGTAGAGAAAGTAATGGATTACCTGAAAATTGACAGCGCAGATATAGCGGGATATAGTTTTGGTGGTCATATCGCCTACCAGTTTGCCATACAAAGTCCTAAACGATTGAAAAAATTGGTTATCATTTCTGCCGTTTATAAAACTGAAGGCTGGGTAACCGAAGTGGCAGGTATTTTTAAAAAAATGAAGCCTGAGTTTTTTGCAAACTCACCTCTGCAAGTCGCTTATGATGCAGTGGCACCAGATAAGACAAAATGGAACAAGTTCCTCGAGCAGATGATTGCTTTAGCTGGGGAGCCATATAATTTGGGCGACGCCAATATTGCTAAAATCACGGCTCCTGTATTAATCATATCAGGCGATAATGATGGGATGGATAAAATCGAATTGGCTAAAACATATAAATTATTGGGTGGGGGAGTTGCTGCAGACATGCAACCTATGCCAAAATCGCATCTGGTCATTATTCCCAATCAAAGCCATGTTAGCCTGATGCAGCAGACAAAGGCAATATTCGGGTTTATGGATAGTTTTTTGCAATAAACTTTGCTTTCAGATTTTGAGCATTCGAAAGAACATGTGGTAATTAAGCGTTCGATTTTGCTTTACTATTATAAACAAAAAGCACTGTAAATCAGTGCTTTTTGTTTATTGGCGGAGAGGGCGGGATTCGAACCCGCGGTACCTTGCAGTACACACGCTTTCCAAGCGTGCTCGATCGACCACTCTGACACCTCTCCGAGCGGGTTGCAAAAATATATTTTTTATTTGGTTAACAAAAATGCCCAGGCCATAACCCGGGCATTTTTATTAATTATTTTAGAAAGGATTACTCAACTACAGTGATTTTCAACATGTTGGTTTTTCCCTTAACTTCCATTGGAATGGCTGCAGTGTTGATTAAGATATCACCTGCTTTAACCAATTTCTTGCTCTTTAAGAAGTCGTTCACCTCAATAATGGTATTATCAGTGCTTTCAAACTTATCGTAATAAAAACCTCTAACACCCCAAAGTAAACTAACTGTGTTTAATAATTCTCTGTTGCTGGTAAAAATAAACACCAATGATTCTGAACGGTGGCTCGAAATTTCGAAGGCAGTATAACCGCTTAAAGTCATCGATACAATACCTACAGCATTGGTTTGCTTAGCTAAGAAACAAGCCGAATCACAGATTGCATCACTTAAAAATGAAGGTGATTTTGGTTTTAAGAATTTATCTGGATTAAACGGATAATTGTTCTCTTCAATGTTCTGAATAATTTTTTGCATGGTTTCGATAACGATCAGCGGGAATTCACCTACCGAAGTTTCTCCACTTAACATCACAGCATCAGCACCATCTAGAACAGAGTTAGCCACGTCATTCACCTCTGCACGGGTTGGACGAGGAGTTGTAATCATGCTTTCAAGCATTTGAGTAGCAATAATTACAGGTTTCGAAGCCGCCCTACATTTCTGAACAATCATTTTTTGTAGTAATGGAACTTCTTCCATCGGACATTCAACACCCAGGTCACCACGGGCAACCATTACACCATCAGTAACTGCAATAATCTCATCGATATTAGCAATGGCCTCTGGTTTCTCAATTTTAGCAATAACGCGGGCAGTTTTACCACGCTCAGCAATAATTTTTTTAAGCTCGATGATATCTTCTGCCTTACGAACGAAAGATAAACCAATCCACTCTACATTATTTTCCAATACAAACTCTAAGTTTTCACGATCCTCAGCAGTTAAAGAAGGGATAGAAACTTTAGTGTTCGGAAGGTTAACTCCTTTTCTTGATGTTAAAATACCACCGTGAACAACCTCACAAACTACCTCATCTTTTAAGTTGGTAGATAAAACTTTCATTTGAAGTTTTCCATCATCTAAAAGGATGATTTCTCCAGCCTGAACGTCTTGAGGGAAGTTTTGGTAAGTGATATAAATGCGTTCTTCGTTACCAATGCATTCATTGGTGGTGATGACAGTTGTGCTTCCGTTAATCAGGTTAATACCACCTTCTTTAACTAAGCCAATACGGATTTTAGGCCCTTGTAAATCAGCAAGGATACCCACATTGTAATCGTATTTTTTATTAAGATCGCGGATAGTGTCTAAAACCGCTTGGTGATCTGCTTGTGAACCATGTGAAAAATTTAACCGGCAAACATCTAAACCTGCGTTAAACATACTGTATAATACATCAGGTTTTGCCGATGCTGGCCCAAGTGTGGCAACAATTTTGGTTCTGGAATGAAAAGGTTTCATTTAATAATTGATTTTTAGCAATGTAGTTTATTCGTCGCTAATTCACTATCTAAAGTAATTAAACTACATCAATTTTTATATATTTTGTTCTTCTGTTCGTTGTTTGTAACCCTCAAATATAGTGTAATTAATACACCAAGTATATAATTTTTATATTACCAAATTTTCCCTGCTCTTCAATTTGGTAGGCTCTATCTTTGCAGCAACCTGTATATCAGGCAGTTTGTTTAATCCGGCAATTAAATAATTAAGATCTTCTTTGTCAATAAATTCTCTAATAATCATGAAAAAATCTACGTTAGACATCTCCGGAATCAGCAGTCCGTCGCTACTTCTGTTGCTGATTAAATAATATTCTACCTCTCCTTGCTCTACAAAAAAGTAATATTTGGAAAAAGACCAGGCCGGTTCGTCAATATTAAAAAATATTTCATGATCTTCTACCTTCTCAAATTCAGTGTTTAATCTCGTATTAATTTTGTGGCACAATACATAGTCTTTTAATGGCGCTGTGATCGCAATTAATATAAAATCAAGGTCTAAGGTTAATTTTAGGTAAGTTTTATTCAAGGTAAAATAAATTTTAAACAGAACGAAATTAAAAAACTAATTCTATATTCGTTGTGTTATTAAGATGCCAAAAATACGTGTCGAAATAAAAACATTTGAAAATTGTAAGAATTTATTTTTCTTTGCACAGAATTATTTAACCATTAAATTATAAAATTATGTCTGATATTGCTTCAAGAGTAAAGGCTATTATCGTAGAAAAACTAGGTGTTGATGAAAGCGAAGTTACACCAGAGGCTTCATTCACCAACGATTTGGGTGCAGATTCTTTAGATACCGTAGAATTAATTATGGAATTTGAAAAAGAATTTAATGTAGCCATTCCTGATGATCAGGCTGAAACCATCGGTACAGTTGGTCAAGCAATCGCTTATTTGGAAAAAAACGTTAAATAGAAAGTACGCTTTTTCAGTATAAATGGAATTAAAAAGAGTAGTAGTAACAGGTTTGGGTGCGCTCACTCCTATAGGCAATAATGTTCCTGATTTTTGGGAAGGGTTGACTAACGGAGTGAGCGGTGCCGCTCCTATTAAAGGTTTTGACACTGAAAAGTTCAAAACTAAATTCGCTTGTGAGGTAAAAAACTTTAATCCAGAAGACTTTTTGGAGAAAAAAGAAGCCCGTAAGCTTGATCCGTTTGTACAATATGCTCTTGTAGCTACAGAGGAGGCGGTAAAGGATGGTGGGTTTGATTTTACAAATCTGGATACCAACCGTATCGGTGTAATCTGGGGTGCTGGCATAGGTGGATTGAAAACTTTTTTAGATGAAATTTCAAATTTCGCTAAGGGAGATGGTACGCCAAGATACAATCCATTTTTTATTCCTAAAATGATTATTGATATTGCCCCAGGGCATATCTCTATCAAATACGGCTTACGTGGGCCAAATTTTGCAACCGTTTCTGCTTGTGCTTCTTCAACCAATGCCATGATTGATGCATTTAACTATATCCGCTTGGGTATGGCCGATGTAATTATCAGTGGTGGTTCTGAGGCGATCATTAATGAAGCGGGGATGGGTGGTTTCAATGCCATGCATGCATTATCCACACGTAATGACGATCCAACTACAGCTTCACGTCCGTTTGATAAAGACCGTGATGGTTTTGTTGCTGGTGAAGGCGCTGGAACAATTATCTTAGAAGAACTTGAACACGCAAAAGCAAGGGGAGCAAAAATTTATGCCGAACTTGTGGGTGGTGGAATGAGTGCTGATGCAAATCACATTACCGCTCCACATCCTGAAGGTTTAGGTGCTAAAATGGTAATGTCTAACGCTTTAAGAGACGCAGGTTTAAGTACTGCCGATATCGATTATATCAATGTTCATGGAACTTCTACACCTTTGGGTGATATTAGTGAAACCAAGGCCATTGCAGATTTATTCGGTGAGGATGCTTACAAACTGAATATCAGCTCGACAAAATCTATGACTGGTCACCTATTAGGGGCAGCTGGAGCAATTGAGGCAATTGCCGCAATTCTTTCTGTACAAAATGATATTGTTCCTCCAACAATTAATCACTTTACAGATGATCCTGCGTTTGATCCAAAACTGAACTTCACTTTCAACAAAGCTCAAAAACGTACAGTTAGAGCGGCGTTAAGCAATACTTTCGGTTTCGGTGGGCACAATGCTTCGGTAATTTTCAAAAAATACGAAGATTAATCCTGCAGCTTGCTTTATAATTTTGTATGCTGACTAAAAATAGATAACTTAGTTAAATATGCTCATAAGCCGCTAATTGTGTTATTTATTTAATGCCGATATTCAAATTATATAAACTTTATATTTCTCCTGAAAAGGAGTTTGTAAAAAAGCTTAAGAACATTTTGGGCTTTGTTCCGGGCAATGTTGCGCTTTATAAAATGGCGTTCAGACATCGTTCTGTGGCCAAAGTTTTAAAGAATGGAAGTCGAAGTAGTAATGAAAGGCTCGAATTTTTAGGGGATGCTGTTTTGGGCTCTGTGATCGCAGAGCTACTTTTTAAACATTATCCCTACAAAGAGGAAGGCTTTTTAACTGAAATGCGATCGAAGATTGTAAACCGGGCAAACTTAAACCAATTGGCAAAGAAGATCGGGTTTGATAAACTCATTCAATTCGATCAGAGATCCGTGAGTGTTCAAACCAAGCATAATTCTATGCTGGGCGATGCCTTCGAAGCCATTATTGGAGCCATTTACCTGGATAAGGGCTATAATTTTACCAAAGAATTTTTACTGCGCAGAATTGTTAAGCCACACATCGATATTCATACATTAGAGCTTACTGAAACCAATTTCAAAAGTAAATTGATAGAATGGTGTCAGCGCCATGGTAAAGATGTGATGTTTGAGCTCGTACAGAACGATGAGGGTGAAAGCGCTAAATTGTTTACCATCAGTGCCATTGTAGATGGAGAAAAGCATGGTACAGGACGCGATTACAACAAGAAGAACGCTGAAAAATTGGCGGCAGAGAAAGCTTGCGAAGCGTTGAGTATCTAGTTTATCGGTTAACTTTAAGCTGCTAGAGTCATTGAATTGCTTAACTGTTTAATTGCTAAATTGTTTAACCGCGACTGCAAACTGTTTACTGCAAACTGAGAACTGAGAACTGCAAACTGCTAAAGGCGATTGAGCGATACTCCCAACTCCAATCTCCAAACTACTTCCCCTTTCCCAGCGTATCTGTAAACTTTTTCGAAGATTCCTTAATGTATTTGATGTAATCGTAGCTGTTCCAGAACTGGGCTTTTTCATATTCTGGTCGGCAATTTAACATGTAAGTTTCCAGGTTTTTTCCTCTTAAATCGGTATTATTCTGGATAATTGTGCCATTGAAATATTGATCAATCTGGCTTTGCTTAATTTCATTATCCGCATAACGACCAAAACGTCTTGCATTTTTAGGGTCTTTACCCAGAAGATTATACAGGGCATTTAAAGGCTGGAAAACAGCAGAGAGAAATTTGGTTTTACCACCGTTATAAACGCCTTTATTTTTAAACTCCTGTTTAATTTCAGCCAGGTCCTGTTGCTTGGTATTTCCCCTTACGGTAACCTCATCCAGTGTAGTCGTTTCCCTTATTAAATAGATAATAAGGTCTTGAGTGCCGTTAACCGCTACGCGTTGATCTATCAGGTTTCTTTTAGAAATGTAGAGCGTATCGCCAACCTTAGCTCTCAGCTGAAACATGCCCATATCATTACTACCTACGCCTATACCCGTGCGCATGTTGGTAATTTCTGCCAGTGCAATTCTGATGTTAGAACCCCGCTCAATCACTACACCCTTTACAATAAAATCCTGACTCCGCGCCACAAAATTAAAGCAAATTAAGGTAACCAGTAAACAGGAAAAGATTTTGAGGGCTTTCATCAGGTATAAGATATTTTTTGTAAAATTAACAATTGTTAACTGGGAAAGTTGTTAAAAAAACGTTAATCCGCATGAGAAAGTTTGTTGGGCTAATTTATTTGTTGTATTCAGGCTTGATATTTTTCCTGTTAATGCTGCTGGTTTGTCCCTTCATTGTGTTATCTACCGCCTTGTTTAAAGAAAAAACAGGCAGGAAGATGGCCTTCTTTTTTCTTAAGGTATGGGCCTGGGGTTTTAGTCTGTCAACTTTTTTATGGTTTAGCAGTCAAGGTAGAAAAAGCATAGATACCGATAAGGCTTACATTTATGTTGGTAACCATGGTTCTTTTCTGGATGCTGTAGCGATAGTAATCTGCATCCCGCAGGCTTTTAGTCCGCTGGGAAAGATAGAAATGTTGAAGATTCCGGTTTTTGGCTGGATTTACAAACGTTTGGTGGTGATGATTGATAGAAGCAGCAGGGAAAGTAGAGACCAATCGGTAGCAGAGCTGAGAAAGGATTTAGCCGATGGACAGTCCATTTTAATTTTTCCGGAGGGAACAATGAATAAAACCGACGAGCCTTTGGCACCCTTTTACGATGGAGCTTTTCGCTTAGCTATAGAAACTCAAACCCCTATTATGCCTTTCGCTATTTTGAATAGCAAAGAACATTTACCCCGTAAAAACCCCTTATTATTAAACCCTGGTATTATTGACATGAAGTTTGGAACGGCAATACCGGTAGATGGCTTACAGGCTACCGATTTAGAAAAATTAAAGGCAACTACGTTCAGTACAATACTATCTATGTTAGAAAACCCTGCCACTGGGGAAGCGATCAATCTAAAAACAGTTCACTAATTTTTCTTACCTTTCCATTATAAAATGAGCTAGATTAATTATCATTCTTTAATGCATTGTAAGACTTTTTTTTTAAAGTAGTAGTAAACATTGTATAGGTCTTTATATACATATTTATTTCTTTGGGTCTTCCTTCTTATGTACAATAGCCCTCAGCATGTTTGGGCTTTCGGCATCCGCATCTTCAATGCTTTTTGAAGATTGTAGAGACTTTAATTGTTGAATTGCAGATCTACGTAATATTTTGAAACGGTCATCAATACTCATATTGGCCCGGATGAGTTCTGCGTTTACAACCTCCAAACCATTCAATACGATCAGTTGGTGGACTGTAGCGTAATCCCTCATATTTTCACCATTTAATGCCAGTTGCGGATTATTTTCTTTCCACTGCTTAGCGGTATATCCGTACATAGCTTGATTCAATAGGTCTGCTTCCGTAGCGTATAGAAAACCTTCCTTATCCTTTGGGAGATTTTTGGCTGGTATTAATACGTCTTTTATTGCGTCTGTTTGAACCCTGTAATTTGCTTTTGTAAGAACACGACGTACGTCCCAAGCTTGATTCAGTTGTTTTGACTCAAAGTCCTTTAGTCTTTGGAATTCCTGTATCAGCAAAAGCTTAAATTCCGGACTAATCCATGTCCCGAATTCGAAAGCTATATCCTTATGAGCATAGGTTCCCCCATATTTTCCTGATTTTGAAATTATACCAATGGCTCCCGTGGCATCAATCCATTTTTTTGGTGTTAGGGTAAAATTATTTAAGCCGGCTTCTTTTCTAAAGGTGTCGAATTCGACACCTTTAAAATCTGGGTTGTATAACTTTTCCCAAATTCCGAGGAACTCAACTGTGTTTCTGTTCCGCATCCAATTTTTTATATGGTCTACGCCTTCCTCACCCTTTACCATGTCTGTAAGGCAGATGTAATCTTGATCGTTTTTTGCCACTATGCTTATCTCCACTCCCTTTAAATTGATTTTACTCATGAGCTTTTAATTTAGATTCAAAAAATTACACTGATTTTTAGTTAAAAACATTCATAATATCGTTGCCCATTAGCGTGCTGAAAGCTTTCTTAAATGATTCTTTCATGTAATCACTTTTCAGTTGGTAATAGTGTATGAAAGTATATCAAAAGTAATCAATATCAAAGCGCTAAAAAAATTAGTATAAGCTATTTAATTATTATCTATTGTGTTTTTGTGTTATCTCTTATTTATAGCTAGCTTTGCGCATGATTAAATCCATGACGGGATACGGCTTAGCAACAGCTGATTATGCAAATGCAAAGTACAGTGTCGAAATCAAATCGCTCAACAGCAAGTTTCTGGAGCTGAATTTAAAATTCCCTAAGGCTTTTTCTGAAAAGGAACTGATTATTAGAAATATCTGTAGTAAAGACATTGAAAGAGGTAAGGTAAGCTTAAGTATCACCGTAGAAAGAAATGGCGGCGAAGTTACCGGGGCTACCATCAATACTGCATTACTCAGTCATTATTATAACCAATTAATTGCGGTAAACGAATCGCTGAATGCCAATAGCAGCAATCTTTTACAAACGGCTTTAACCTTTCCCGATGTAATTAATTACAAAGAGGAGAGTGTAAGCGAAGATGAGTGGAATCATCTGTACAAAGTGTTTACACAGGCACTAAGCAATTTCAATCAATTTAGAGAAGATGAGGGAGCTGTTTTAAAGGCAGATCTTGCACTTCGTATTACCAATATTCTGTCTTATTTCAAATCAGTAGAAGAACTGGAACCGAGAAGAATTACTGCTATTCGCGATAAATTTGCTCAGTTTTTAGATGATGCAGTAGGTAAGGTAAATATTGATCAGAATCGTTTTGAACAGGAATTAATCTATTACATTGATAAAATTGATATTACTGAAGAAAAAACGAGGTTGAAAAGCCACTGTGATTATTTCTTGCAAACTTTAGACAGTAAAGAAGCTAACGGAAAGAAAATGGGATTTATCTCTCAGGAAATTGGAAGAGAAATTAATACCATGGGTGCCAAAGCAAATGATGCGCAAATGCAACAGTTCGTGGTGGGAATGAAAGAAGAGTTAGAAAAAATTAAAGAACAATTACTAAACGTATTATAGCAGCTCAAAGCGCAAAACCAAAGCCTAATCTTTGGTTTTTCTGCTTTAGTCTTTAGTCTTAATAAAATGAAACAAGGCAAATTAATTATATTTTCGGCACCATCTGGAGCAGGTAAAACAACAATTGTACAACATCTTTTAACCAAATTCCCTGAGTTGAGTTTTTCTATTTCTGCTACCACACGCGAAAGCAGAGGCACTGAGCAACATAAAAAGGATTACTATTTTATCTCTAAAGAAGAATTCTTGCACCGTGTTTCACAACACGACTTTGTAGAGTTTGAAGAGGTATACAACGGAACATTTTATGGAACGTTGCGTTCGGAGATTCAGCGCATTTGGGATGCCGATAAACATGTAATTTTTGATATTGATGTAGAAGGTGGCTTGCGTTTAAAAAGAAAATATGAAGAAGATGCATTAGCTATTTTTGTTCAACCTCCGTCATTAGAAGTGCTTAAAGAGCGTTTGGCCGGCCGTGGAACCGACAGTGCTGCAAAATTGCAGGAACGCTTTGCCAAAGCCGAAAAAGAACTTCAGTATGCAGATAAGTTTGATGTAGTATTGAAGAATTTCGATTTGGATATTGCCTGTGCAGAAGCAGAGCAGCTTGTTTCGGACTTTTTGAATAAATGATCTTGAGTAAACATTAAAAGTCTTATATTTATATTATGACTGATATTCAATTGTATAGCCAGATTTCTGCCCTGCCTTCAGACCTGAAGAAGCAAGTATCTGATTTTGTATCTTCACTTAGGAAAAAGTCTGGAGAAGGCAAAAAACAGAAGGAAAGGCATTTTGGCTATGCAAAAGGATTTTTTCAAATCAATGATGACTTTGATGAGCCATTAGACGATTTTAAGGACTATATGTAAATGCCATTTTTATTAGATACACATACTTTTATCTGGTTTATAAACGGCGATCCCAATCTTCCTAAAGGAGTAATTAAAGAAATTCAGAGCTTAAAAAATCAATGTTTTATCAGTATTGCCAGTATTTGGGAGATCGCTATTAAATCCAAATTAGGAAAGCTATCTTTTTCCGGGGGATTCGATAAGCTAGAAGAGTTTCTTACAGAAAATCAAATAGAAATCTTACCCATTACTTTCAATCATATTCAGACGTTAAATGAACTGGATTTTCAACATCGAGATCCATTTGATCGTATCCTTATTGCTCAAGGTATTTCTGAAAAAATAACTATTTTAACTATGGACCAAAATTTTAAACTTTACAACGTAACTGTTCTTTGGTAAACATGAAAACAGGCCTCTTTTTCGGTTCGTACAACCCCATACATACTGGGCATTTAATTATGGCCAATTACCTGGCCAACTATACAGCACTTGATGAAGTTTGGTTAGTGGTTTCACCACATAATCCCTTAAAAGATAAAAAAGGCCTAACGAATATGTACGACCGTTTGGAAATGGCCAGGCTGGCTACCGAAAATGTTGAACATATCCGCGTAAGCGATATCGAATTCACGCTACCCCAACCTTCTTATACCATTGATACCCTCACGCATCTGCATGAGAAATATCCGGACAGGGAATTTGTTTTAATTATGGGAGCAGACAACCTGGTGTCATTCAAAAAATGGAAAAATTATGAAGTACTGCTTAAAAATTACCAAATTTACGTTTACCCAAGGCCGGGAGCAGATGTGAGCGAATGGGAAAACCATCCTGCCATTACTTTTACATCAACTCCTTTAATGGAAATATCCTCCACATTTATTCGCAAAGCGATAAAGGAAAAAAAGAATGTGCAGTTTTTCCTGCCAGATAAAGTGATTGATTTTATTGATGGTAAGGGAATGTATAGATAGGAAGCCTCTTATTTCCAATTCCTTAACCACAAACAGTCGTCATTCTCGCGCCTGCGGAATGTACTAAAAGGTAATTTTCAGCCAAAACGACTCCCAATCAGTTGTGATTGATGGAATGATTAGCATTGCAGCTTATAATTCTTATGTGGCTTATATGGTAAAAGTATTACGCGAAATCTAATTTGTCCAATCTTCCCTCAGCATAGCGTAAAGCACGAGGTCGAGAAATTTATTATTAACCAGTTCAGCCTGCCTCAAAATACCCTCTTTTACGAAATTTAATTTCTCAGGGATGGCCTGGCTTCTCCGGTTTTCGGTTGCTGCCTTAATTTCAATTCTGTTTAGGCCCATTACGCCAAAGCCGTGATCAAGAATTTTCTTGCAGGAATTGAGCATAATACCTTTACCAACAGCTGTTTTGGCTAGCCAATAGCCGATGGCACCATTGCGATTGGCTGTTTGAATATGATGCAAACCAATTCTGCCTACAAGTTTATTTTGATGAATAATAACAAAGCTAATCTCCTTATCTTCTTCCTGAAGCTGTTCACAACTTTGAATATAAGCCATAACATCTGCAACTGACTTCATGTGCTCTACCCAAGGTAAAAATTGCCCCAGGTGAGCTCTATTGGCATCGATACAGGAAAACAAAGCCTCAGCATGATGCCTGTTAATCAATTCCAGCTGGATATCCGTGCTCACCTGAAGTATTAAAGGCTTCATCATATGGATTAAGAAAGCAAGAAGATGGTCGGTTTTTTATGTAAATCTACTTCTTCTTTACGCCACTGGGCAATACTCTGTGTTTTGATAAACTCATCTGTTGCTGTGATGTTGCAGGCAATGCAAAGTTGCGTGTTGGATTTACAGCTTTTTAAAATATCTTCCAGCAGCTGATTATTTCTAAAAGGGGTTTCAATAAACAATTGGGTTTGTTTATACCGAGTAGCAGATACCTCTAAATCTTTAATGCGCTTACTGCGTTGCTCTTTATCAATAGGAAGGTATCCCCAAAAGGTAAAGCTTTGACCATTAAAGCCAGATGCCATTAAAGCCAGTAAAATAGAGCTTGGCCCTACCAATGGAACTACCTTTATGCCTCTTTTATGTGCTTCGGCAACAATCTCTGCCCCTGGATCGGCAATGCCCGGACAGCCAGCCTCACTCATTAAGCCTACATCTTTTCCCTGGGTAAGCTCCGCAAAAAAGGGTGACAGATTGTTACGGTTATGTTTGCCATAATCGTGTACTATTAAATCTTTTTGAGGTGTTTTCAATCCTGCTTCTTTCAGGAATTTCCTCGCCGTTTTACTGTTTTCAACAATATAGGTGTCGATCTGGTTGATGGTATCTACCAAATAGGGGGTAAAGGTTTTATGTGCTGCTTCTTCCGCTAAAGGAACAGGAATAAGATATAAAGTGCCGTTTTGCATAGCGCAAAAATACTGACAATAAATAGAATTTAAGTTTTAAAGTTTCGGCTTGGAGCAGTATAATCTATTTTTTAAGCAGTGGTGTAGCAAATTTTATTTTTAAATGACTTCTTTTCTGCACAATTATACTCGTCGCAAAACGTTAAATATAAGTTAAATATGCCCTTACGAGCAATATTTAAAGGAAAACCAAAAAACTATGCAAGCATATTAAACCTTAAATGGTTTTGGTTCTCTAATTGATACACACACAATGTTAGGTTAATATAAAAAACACACAAATGAAAACACTGAAAAAATCGGCACTTGTGCTGGGGCTTTTTGCGCTCCTTGCCGGAACCACTACCTTAGTCAGGGCGCAGGGCTATCCTGATAGCTATCAGGATGATGAATATTACAATGATGGCAACGTCTCTCTTCAAACTTTTTATGATGAACTTTCTCCCTATGGAACCTGGATTCAGGATCCTCAATACGGGTACGTTTGGCGGCCAGATGTAAATCAGGCAGATTTTCGCCCCTACTACACCAATGGTAGGTGGGTAATGACCGAATACGGAAATACCTGGGTTTCAAATTACGACTGGGGTTGGGCACCTTTCCACTATGGCCGTTGGGTATATAATAGCTACAGACAATGGATTTGGTTACCAGATACCAACTGGGGTCCTGCTTGGGTTGATTGGAGAAGTGGAGATGGTTACTATGGCTGGGCACCAATGGCACCGAGTATCAGTATTAACATCAGTTTTGGTAGAAGATACGTAGTTCCTGATTATTGCTGGAACTTTATTCCACAGGCCAATATCTATGTAAATACTTTCCCAAGATATGACTACGGAAGAAACAATGTTTACATCCGCAATACCACCATCATCAATAATACTTATGTATATAACAGAAGAACATATTATGGTGGTCCAAGAGCGGAAGATATCAGACGGGCAACCAATCGTGATGTGCGGGTGTATAGATTCTCACAAAGCAGTAGGCCAGGAGCAAGCAGAGTAGGTGGACGTGAGGTTTCAATTTACAGACCAAGAACAGATCGCAATGTAGATAACCGAAGTGCCGCTCCGAAGAAATTTGATAGGGGGAATGCCGGATTTACCAGAAATGGAAGAGAAGGTATGGCGAATCGCGATAACAGAGGAAATAATAATGGTAACGACAATAGATTTGGAACAAGACCAGACCGCTCTGTAGGTCAGCCAAATAGAGGAAATGAACCTAATAACAATCGTGGCAATAATTCTTCTGCCAGCAGAGATGATAGGTTTAACAATAATGGCAATGGTAGAACACAGCGTGCAGATCAGAACAACAATGCTGATTGGAGAAACAGACAGGCAGGTGCCGAAAGAACTCAGCAGCAGCAACGTGAGCAGCAAAATCAACGTTTTGAAAGAACGCAACAAGATCGTGTAAGCCAGGAACAACAGCGTGCCCAACGTGATGCGCAAATGCAACAACGCCAGCAACAGGTAGAACAACAGCGTTCTGCGCAGATGGAGCAGCAGCGGTCTCAGCGTGATGCTCAGGCGCAACAACAACGCCAGCAACAAGCAGATCAGCAAAGGGCTCAACGTAACGAGCAAATGCAGCAGCAACGCCAGCAGATGGAGCAACAAAGGGCACAACGCAACAACGAACAGATGCAACAGCAACGTGCGCAACAAGACCAACAACGTCAGCAAGCACAACAACAACAGAGAGAAGCGCAGGCGCAACAGAGGGCACAACAACAGCAACAACAAATGCAACAACGCCAGGAGCAAAGAAGATCGGAAGCCCCTCAACAACAAAATAGGGGTGGTGAAAGAGGAAGTTCAGAAGGAGGCAGACCTTCACGAGGCGGAAGAGGATAATTCAATAAAGTTCCGATGAAAGTCGGGACTTTTATTTTTATTGGCCAGCTGCTTTTGCCAGTTCTTTTAAATTTTTAGCACGAAACGTAGTTTCAGCTTCGGGGTGCAGGTTTTCAGGATCTAATAAAAAGGTAGAAAGACCGAGTTCCAGTCCAAATTTAATTTCCGATTCAGCATCGTCGCCAATTACCAAAATGTCATCAGGGTTTAGATTGTGTTTCGCAATTAATGCTTCAAAAGCATCTTTTTTACTTTCGTTAGATGTGCTGGCATCAACCACATAAAGCTCTTCAAAATCATCGGCTATGCCTAGCATTTTTACTTTAGTTGTTTGTTTCTTTAAAAAGCCAGCAGTGACTATAAATTTTCTTCCTTTTAAATTTTTGATATGGGGGTAATCTTCACTTGGGGAAAGGGCTTCGGTTACTTCCCCATTTTTGAGGTATCGAATGGCATGATTTACTGCCTCTTGTTTAAAACCATATTTTTTGGCTACTTTTTGAAACGGCGTTCTCAGCATATCGGCCTTGGCTAAAAGGTATTGCTCAGGTGTAATACCGAGATCTTCGCCCGCTAAAAGTGCATATAAGCCACCCATAAGCTGTTTTTCATTCGGCTTAGTAAAGTAAATGGTATTATCTAAATCAATAAAAAAGACTTTTTTCATATATTTTGGCTTGAATGTTGTAAAAAATAAAACAGCTGTGGCAAATTTATGTTATTAATGTTGACAAACTAAAGTTGTTAATTATCAATCAGGTATTGCTCAGATAAAATAATCAAGTGTTAATTGAATTACCATTTAAAATCATTTATTATGAAAAAGGAAACAAAAATTATAGTAGGCGTATTAGCAGGAGCTGCACTTGGAGCAACCATTGCATTGGCATTATCTTCAGATTCTTCCAGTGAAATTAAAGGAAAAGTTTCAGATTGGTTGGCTGGAATACTAGATGCATCAAAAGAGAAGCTTGCTGGTGTTGCAGATAAAGCAGCGGGAGTTGCAGATAAGGTTAAAGATAAAATAGCAGAAATAAATGCATAAAGAATTGGAAGTGCCGGAAATATCCGGCATTTTTATTCTGACATATTTCTAACCGCTGTTAAATGAAGATTGCTTTTCACGGTGCGGCCCGTACAGTTACGGGAAGTAAGCACCTCATTACTTTAAAAAATAATACCCAAATATTACTAGACTGTGGCCTATTTCAAGGAATGGGTGCAGTTACAGAAAAACTAAATGATTATTTTGGTTTTGATCCGGGTAAGATTACTTATCTGGTATTGTCTCATGCACATATAGATCACTGTGGGTTATTACCCAAATTAGTAGCTGATGGTTTTAGTGGGAAAATTTTCTGCACGGCAGCTACTATGGATCTTGCCCGCATTTTAATGATGGATTCTGCGAAGATTCAAATGCAGGATGCCGAATTTGCCAACCGCCACCTCCGTCAGGGCGAAGAACCTGAAGCACCCTTATACACTGATGATGATGTGGTACAGGCGGTTAGTCAAATGAAAATTGTAGATTATGAAGAAGATTTCGAAATAGAACCTCACATTCGGCTAAAGTTTACCGATGCTGGTCATATTTTAGGGAGTGCCGCTGTGCATTTGACTATCACAGAGGAAGGGAGAACAACTAAAGTTACTTTCTCAGGTGATGTAGGTCGTTATGGCGATTTACTCTTAAAAAGTCCTCAACAGTTTGCACAGGCAGATTATATTTTAATGGAATCTACTTATGGTGATTCGCTGCATAAAGACCTTGATCCCATCGAGGATATGCTCTTAGAAATCATCCAGAACACCTGCAAAATTAAAAAGGGAAAAGTGATCATCCCAGCATTTAGCGTAGGTAGAACGCAAGAATTACTTTACGCCTTAAATGGGCTAGAGTTGAAAGGAAAGCTTCCTGATGTACTATATTATGTTGATAGTCCACTTTCATCAAAAGCTACCGAGATTTTAAAAAGTCACCCGGAAGTTTATAATAATGGCGTAAAGGAAACGCTGAAAATTGATCATGATGTTTTTGCCTTTAAAGGATTACGGTTTATTGAAAGTTTAGAGGAATCTAAAGCATTAAATAATGATCCACGGCCATGTGTAATCATATCCGCATCGGGGATGGCAGAGGCTGGTCGGGTAAAACACCACATCCGAAACAATATCAGTAATGCCAAAAATACCATATTGATGGTGGGGTATTGTGAGCCTTCTTCTCTAGGAGGAAGATTAATTGCAGGGCAAAAAGTAGTCGATATTTTTAGAGAGGATTACGAAGTAAAAGCAGAGGTTCGCTCGATCAAATCGATGAGTGCCCATGGCGATTACGAAGATTTATTGCAGTTTTTATCTTGTCAGGATCCAGCGAAAGTGAAACGGCTCTTCCTGGTTCATGGTGAATATGATGTACAGCAAAATTTTGCCACCAGATTAAAAGATCATGGCTTTAAACATGTGGCTATTCCGGAGTATCATCAGGAGTTTGAACTTTAGGTTAGTATCGAGTATCAAGTATCAAGTATCAAGATTGGGTGCATGGTTAGGCTAATTGTCTATATACTAACGACTAAATACTAAGTACTGTTAAAAAGTATCGGGTATTTAGTATCAAGAGCGCCGGTTAGAGTCTTTCTGCTTTCCTTTTTTCTGCTGCTTGTTCCTTATCTTTGCACCATGGATGTTTTTGGTAAGGCTTTAACCGATGTATATAGAACTGGCGAGGCAGACACGCTTTGGTTGCACAATTCTTATGGAGAACCAGAGGAGATGCCTGTAGAATTTTTCTTTAGAGATGATGAAGATATGCCGGTGTTAGAGCTTCAGGCTTTGCATATGTGTAGTGGTAAGGTATTGGATATTGGTGCAGGAGTAGGGAGTCATGCGTTGCTGTTACAAGCTTTTAATATAGATGTTACCGCTATTGATATTTCGGAGGCTGCGGTAAATATTATGAAAGACCGTGGTGTAAAGAAAGCCTTTGTTCAGGATATATTCAGCTATCAGCAAAAATTTGATACTATTTTATTACTCATGAATGGTATTGGCTTAACCGGAACATTGCCAGGGTTTAAGGAATTCTTAATCAATATTAAAAACCTGTTAAATCCGGGCGGGCAAGTCATTTTCGATTCTTCGGATATCGCTTATTTGTATGAAGATATGCCAAAGCCACTTAACCAATATTACGGGGAGGTTTCTTACCAATATGAATATAAAGGGGAGAAAGGCAATTGGTTTAACTGGATTTATGTTGATGAGGCAACTATAGAAACTATCGCTAAAGAAACGGGTTGGGAGAGTGAGATTATTTTTGAGGATGGGGAAGATCAGTATTTGGTCAAATTAACTTTAGCGCAATAATATTAAAGTCATAAGGCGGCAACCGGTATAAGTTTTAATCTCAAGGCTCATAAATTTGTTAGCAGATGATGAGTAAAAAGATAAAATTAAGCGTATTAGATCAATCGCCCGTACGTAAGGGGGTAAATGCCCGCAGGGCGATTGAAGAAACAACGCTATTGGCTCAGGAGGCAGAACGATTGGGATACCATCGGTTTTGGGTTTCTGAACATCATAATACAACCAGTTTAGCAGGCTCCACACCCGAAGTACTTATAGCCCACCTGGCCAATCATACCCAAACCTTGCGTATTGGTTCTGGGGGGATTATGTTGCCCAACCACAGCGCCTTAAAGGTTGCCGAGAGTTTCCGTTTATTGGAAGTTTTACATCCCGGACGTATTGATTTAGGCATGGGCAGAGCACCGGGAACAGATCGCATTACTGCTTCAATGCTTAATCCATCAAACAACTGGAGTGAGCAGGATTTTGCGGAACAATTGCTTCAGTTACAACATTACCTTCATGATACTTCTGATGGTGGCATTCAGGCCAAAATAAAAGCCATTCCAATTGCCGAAACCGTTCCTACTCAATGGCTATTAAGCAGTAGCGGTCAAAGCGCTTTATTTGCAGCCCATTTTGGAATGGGTTTTTCTTTCGCCCATTTTATCAATCCACATGGCGGCCCACAGGCTGTTCAATATTATCGTGATCACTTCAAACCTTCGGTTGATTTGGTAGCACCTGAAGAAAATGTTGCCCTCTTTGTTTTCTGTTCTGAAGATGAAGAAAAGGTGATGCAACAGGAGGCCTTAATGAGTTATCGGTTTTTGCAACTGGAAAAGGGTGGGGGATTAACTTCCACGGGTTACGATGATATTAAGGATATCAGCTATAATTTTGCCGAACAGGAACGGATTAAAGCCAATAAACCCCGAATGATTTACGGTACCCCGGAAGTAATTAAAGATCGGTTAACCCAACTTGCAGATGATTATGATGTAAATGAATTAATGGCGGTAACGATTACCGAGCATTTTGAAGACCGGATTAAATCTTATCAGCTTCTCGCCGATTTGTTCTTGTCAGAAGGCGCTTAAGCATCATTCCATTTGCTTTTGATTGAAGCCAACTATCAATTTAAACAGATCATTGTATTCGGTTAAAGGAAGGCTTTCTGGCTGATCAAAAATATCATGGTAGGCGGAAGGACCTCCCTGGGTATAAATAAAGAAGGCCGGAACCCCTTTTTCGGTAAAGAAATAATGGTCGCTATTGGCGGCCTTACCCCTCGGATTTATTTTAATGATATATTGATGTGCATTGTTCAGTTCATTAAGCTGTGCAAAGGCTTTAGGGTAAACACTGGCGTTAACAACTGTCATACCTGATGCTCCCGTTCCTACTAAATCCAGGTTTAATAGAAACTTGATATTGGAAAGTGGAATTAATGGGTTTTCTGTAAAGTAATGCGATCCTATTAACCCTGCTTCTTCTGCAGCAAAGCAGATAAAACCTATGGAATAGGGTTGAGGATTGGCCGCGTAATATTTTGCCAGACTTAAAAGTGTAGCCACTCCTGCAGCGTTATCATTGGCTCCGGGGAAGTAAGTTTCGCTGCCCATGCCACCCAAGTGATCATAATGGGCGGTAATGATTAACAGTGAATCGGGTTTCCGTGTTCCTTTAACAAAACCACAAATGTTGGCGGCTTGAAAATTAGGGACGAACTGGTTTTCAATATCTGTTTTGATATCTTTCGGAATGTAATTAAAAGATTTTTTATTGAGCTGAATAGTAAGATTGGGGGTGGTTTCGGTAGCTACAGACCAGGTGAGTTTATCTTTCAATGTTACTTTAAGGCCTTGATTACTTTCGTAATTTAAAGTGTCTGTTTTGCTTAATGTGAATTTGCCTTTTAATCCTGTACTTTCATTGTTAACAATAAAGTCTTTACCGGGGATTAACTTTTTGCCATTTAATTCTACGCTCATCTTGCCCGGAAATGTATTCACAGGGAAGTTGAAAGTTTGTAGGTAACTACTGCCCATGGGTTTTAAGCCTATTTTTTGATATTCTGAAGCTATAAACGCTCCGGCTTTTTTCATTCCATCCCTCGTGTACCCTCTACCCCAAAGTGCCTTTGAAGTTAAGGTATTGATGGTTTCGCGAACGTATATTGAATCTTGAGCAACACAAAATGCCGGTAGCAGGAGGAGTATTAAAATGAGTTTTTTCATGGTCAAGAATCTAATATAGTGTTTTACACTAAAACAAAATGAGTTTTGAAGAATGATATCATAATCTAGCTCCCCTCCTTTTTTCAAGGAGGGGCAGGGGGTGGTTAGTATAATTAAACTGCAATTGTGAGTTCGCTAATTTAATAACACTCGAAAGTTTACTGGTCTGTGAGCCACAGACCATGGGTGATAAAAAAAATGGTCAGCTCCTTTCGCAACTAACCATCTCCTATTTAACTAACGATCTTTATTTTACCAAATACGGTTGAAGACCTGCTTTAACCTTTTCTTGATTTTGTGCTGTAGTCCATTTTTCTTTAACCGACTGGTAGCCTAATGCGAAAAGTACTTCATAAAGTAATTTGCCATTGGTTTTAGTCTGAACTTTTAGGTTGCTGTTATTTGCAAGGATATCTGCCCATACAGCGCGAACATCTGCCCAATACTTTTCCTGGCTAGCCCACCATTTTTGTGCGAATGCGAATTTTTCAGGTGCAATTTTGCTGAACTCCTCATAACCTTTTTCAACGGCTAGAAGCTTATCCCCATTAGCCGTACGTATCACCTTTTTATTGTCCTGTTCAAACATCCAGCCCTCTTTGGTAATGTTAATTCTGCTACCGCGATTTAATACGTTATAATCATTGCGGGTAGTAGACTCTCTTCTAGGTAGAGGAGAATCGGTTTCACTCTGCCAGGCATCACGGCCACCTACGTGACTCCATGTGCCGTAACCTTGATAACGTGGGCTATCATCTACCTGATAAACTTTCTGCGTCCATTTGCCTTTTACATCTGCCGGGCTTACTTTAGCTTTTTTCCAGGCATTGTCCTGCGTATAAAGCATCAAATCGGTATCCTCATAAGTCCAGTCCTGGCGCCAGTGTTTAATTACGGTACTGTCATCTATGGCCAGCATGTGCTGGATAACGATTCTTTTAGGTTCATCGACAATGATTTCTGCCCATTCATTTGCATGGCTTTTGTAGGGCTTACTAAATTTGTATGCAGTATCTGGTGCGGTCACTTCGGCATAATTGAAGTTAACTTTATAAAAACCAGCCAGGGCTTTTATCGCTTGTCTGTCTTGCTCCAGTTTATTTTGAGCATGGGCACCAACAGTAGCCATACCTGTAAGGACTAAGATTAGGGTTAAAATTTTCATTTTATATTGATTTATTACTTTGTTTTTAATTTTCCGCTGCTGCGGGATTTTTCTTTTTCTTCTTTTTTCCCCACCAAATGATAAATCCGGTTATGGGTAAGCTTGCAGCAATGAAGCTTGCAAAAAATGCAAGAATTTTTCCTGGTAAACCTAAGATTGCGCCAACATGGATATCATAGTTCATCCCGACTACGACCTCTCCAGCATTCTTTTCTGATTGATTTCTTCGCTGAAGTAATTTGCCGGTATATTGGTCAAATTGGATCATGTCATAATTCCAATAGGTTTCATCTCCGCGGTAGCCTGTAGCGTAAATGGTAGCTGTTCCACCTTCTGCAGGAGACATTCCAATACGATCAGCTCCTTTAAACTCTTTTTTGGCTTGTTCAAAGGCAACATCAAAGGGAATGGCTGTAATGGTTTTGGTTGAATCAGACTTTACATCGACCTGGGCAGGAGGTGTAATGCTTCTGGCGGCTACCACATAAACCGTAGCCTGAAACCATTGAAAGGCCCAAACCAAACCGGTTAAGGCAAGCATCAGGCAAATAGTCATGACGTAAAAGCCCAAAACATTGTGTAGATCGTAATTTACCCGTTTAAATTTGGCTTTCCATTTCACTTTGAAACTCTTTTCAAAGTTTGATTTCTTCAGATTTTTTGGCCACCACATTACAATACCTGAAATGAGCAGAAAAACGAAAATGAATGTTGCCCAGCCAATAATTTGCTGGCCTATTGGATGATTGATCAGAAAGCTCCAATGAAGCATTTTAATGATGGCAAAGAACTCGTATTTGTGATCGGCAACTAAGGTGACTTTCCCGGTGTAGGGATTAATCAGCACCAAATCATAGTAGTCTATCGAATCGAAGTACCAAAAAGCTTTGGGATCTCCAGCTTTGTAGGTGCCAAATTCCCAGGCGCGATCTGGTGTTTGGTAAGTAGAGATGAAACTGATTTTTTTCTTTCCCCCTAAAGCTTTTTCCGCGTTTGCTTTTAAAGTACTTAAGGGTAGCGTTTGGCGGTTGGCTGGTACTTCAATAAAAACCTCTTTTCGATGGATAAATTCCGTGATTTCTTTTTGAAAGGCGAAGATACACCCCGTTATCCCTAAGTGGAAAACAATGAGGCCGGAGGCAATGCCTAGCCACAGGTGTAACCAATCGCTGATTCTCCTGATCCGCGATTTAGCAGGTTTTTTTTTGATTTGTTTTTTTAGCGCCATTAAAGCTATATTTAATAAAATAACCAATTGATCCTCTTACAAATCAATTGGTTGTGCAGTGGTATGCTTAAATTTTCTACTTTACCTGGGTAGTATAGGTTACCAAATGCCAAACTTTTTCATAGTCTTTGCCATTTAGTTTTCCCGGAGTTTTATCTTCTGTAAAGGCTTCGAAAAAGTAATTTCCTTGTTCGGCAGGTTTAAAAACAAATTTACCGGTAGCATCGGTTTCAGTCGATTCTGCTTTTCTGGCTGGATTTACAATCGTTAGCTTCTGTTTGGCAAAGGGTGCATTATTGTAAATTAATTGATGACTGGAAGTTTCGCCAACTTTTAAGCCTTGCTTTTCTGGTCTGATGGTTAATGCAGCCGTAGCCGGATAGGTGGTATTTACTTTAGCCGTTCCAACAGCAACATCAGCAAAAGCATAATATTCAATTTTGGCCTTCTCGTAAATATCTCTCACTTCATGAACGATAGAAAGTTTATAAGTCCCGTTTTGATCTGGCGTGAAACTGGTTTTAAAGAAATGCACATCAGGAGTAGCCGTTAAAATTTTAGTTGTGCCATTTGGAGTTGTTAATACCAGACTAAATTCTTTTAAGTTGCTAAACCATTTGGCTGCAGAATCAGGCTCGTTAGATTCATATTCTCCGAAGAAGATTTTTACCTCTTGTGCCTGGCCTTTTTTCCCGGTGGAGGCTGTTTCAATCCATAAGGCGTGTGCAAAAGCACTGGAAATACTGAAGACCAGAAATAGGGCGAGTAAGGAGATTTTCGTTTTCATTGTTTTTAGTTTTAAGGTTAAAATGACCCCAGCTCTGATCTGATCCAAAACTGGGGATGAGATATTAAAATTTGTAAGATATGCTGCCTGTAAATGTTCTTATGTCCTGAGGGTTCATTGTACTATAGCCTGTCCAATATTTTTCATTAGTAATATTGTCTACTTTTGCCCCAATTCTAAAGCTATGGTGGTCATAAAATACCGATGCATTAAATATTTCATAAGCAGGTAAAATGAAAACGCCCTGGCTTACACTATTTACAATTTTGTTGTCGCTTGCGTAATTTCCACCAGCACCTAATCCAAAACCTCTCAGAGAACCTGTATTGAATTTATAGCTGATCCATAAATTAGCCGAGTAGGGCGCTGCTGAGTAGGCATCTCTTCTACCTTCTACATCTGGAGATGCATTTTCTAAGCGGTTATCATTGTAGGCAAAACCTGCAATCACATTTAAACCGTTAATCGGATTGGCGATAATTTCAGCTTCAATACCTTTACTAATTTTATTTCCATCCTGAATCTGTGCATTTGGATTTGACGGGTCGCCATTATAGCCCCTAACAATGTCTTTTACTTTGATGTAGTAATAAGAAACAGACCCGGTTAGTTTATTACCAAAAGCATTCATTTTAACTCCGCCTTCCATTTGGTTGGCCTGCTCTGGCTTAAAGGTATTTCCTTGATAATCGATTCCATTAACATTATTAAAGCCGTTTTGGTAGTTGGCAAATAATGATAATTGATCTTTAATAGGTTGGTAAACTAACCCGAATTTAGGAGAGAAAGCGGTTTGCTTGTAGGCTCCCGTTGGTGCCGAACCTGCACGATCAGAGTTCCCTTTGTTATCGTACCTATCCACCCTTAATGCTGCAAGCGCAATTAATCTTTCAGTTAAGTTGATCACATCTGATGCGTAAGCACTGTAGGTATTCGTTTTGAAGTTGTAAGGATATCTGAAAACCACACTGGGATCGTTTGCAAGTCTGGAATAAAAAGCAGCTAAATTGGTTTCGTTAAAATCATTATAGTTAGCATCTTGGCCATTTTTATTGGTTAAATCGAATGTGTCGATAGAATAGAACAACTGATCAGAATTTTGGCGTAAATAATCCAATCCTAAAACAATTCTGTTTTTAACCGAGCCTATATGAAAAGTGCCGTTAAAGTTTTGTTGTATTTCGTAGGTGTAAACTTTGCTGTTATCTGTAGATTGGTCTGCTCTTGAAAGATAATCTGCTCCGGGAGCTGCACCTGGATTGAGGACGCTATTTGGAACCAAAAAGAAATAAGAACCACGGCCGTTAGAAAAGCTATAGCTTGAGGATACGCTGGTATGTGACGACCAGTTTTCGTTAAATTTATAATTGGCTTGCCCGAAGAAGTTGGTGCTCTTATAATTTTGCTTAATGCCATCACCGATAAATGATTTGTTGTAATCAATTCCAGCCTGATCGGCTCTGTCAAAACCCAATTGGGCAACAGGGAAGTAAAAGAAAACAAAAGGTTTTAAAGTGTTGGTACCATTAGCAATTTCGGCATCGAAAGTAAAGTCTAATTTATCGTTTACTTTATAAGATAAACTGGGTGCAAGAAAAAAGCCTCTATCGTAAACATTTTCCTGGAAAGAGCCTCTGTAGTTGTAAGAAGCATTTAAGCGGGCGTAAATTTTATTGTTTTTATCAACAGGGAAATTAAAATCTGTTGTTACCCGATTTAAATCATAGCTGCCTGTTGCATAGCTTACTTCTCCGCCAATTCCTTCAAAAGGCTTTTTGGTTATGCGATTAATTAAGCCCCCATAAGAAGTAAGGGTACTTCCGAATAGGGTAGCAGAAGGACCTTTAATTACTTCTACGCTTTCTAAATTAGCGGCATCATTACGACTGGTTACCAATCCTGCAAGTCCATTTCGTAGTTTAGCCTGAACAATAAAACCTCTAGATGCATAATAAGCACCGCCATCGCCACCACGAGATGTTGCATCCCACATTTTTTGAATACCCGTTGCGTTTCTGGTTGCGTCATCTACAGAAAATACCAGTTGATCATTTAAGGTTTCTTTAGTGATGGTGGTGTAAACTTGTGGATTCTCTAAATTATTCAATGGCATTTTAGAGACAAACTCGCTCTTTTTAGCAGCATATTTATTTACTCTGCCCTGGCTAATGTTCACTTCATTTAATTGATTGGCATTTTGACTGATAACAAAGTCTACTATTTTATCTTCACCCGCAACTACCGTTATATTTTTTTCAATATTCTCGATCCCTACACCTGATACACGTACAGTGTAAGAGCCTGGTTTAACCCGCTGGATTTCAAAAAAACCCTTTTCATTCGTCATATTGCCTAAGCCTTTTCCCTTTAAGCCAACAGAAATATAGGGAGCAGATTTTCCGTCAGATGTAGTTACCTTACCTTTTATGGTCCCCAACTGCTGTGCATAGGAAAATAAAACGATAAAAGAGAGGATAATCGTTAAACAAAAGGGTTTGATTTTAAGCATATTAAATTTTTATTTGGATTAATTCTAAGTAGCGGCAAAATAACGGAGCAAATTCTAATAATCCAAATTATTTTTAATTAATCTAAATAATAATACGTTAAATTTTAATGATTAGCTATTTCAAGCTAAAACGATTAATTCTTTGTTAAATGAAATAAATTCTACAGGCGATATTAAAACAAAAGTATTAATGGCTGGAATGGTATTTTGGTGAGGTCAAAATTAACCTACAGCAGATGAGTGTTAATTGATGGAGAGAATGACGACTTTTAGAATGCCCTAAGCAAGACTTGCTTTTTAACAAAGGAAGGAGTTAAGCACCTAAAAACCTTCAAGAAGGTGCTTCCTGAAGTAATTTGCTTCAATCGATTGTAGTTGGTGTGGTATTTTTGGAGAAACAAAACATGGATTGCCGTGCATCGGAAGTTATCCCAGGTTTACTAACACTTACTTTTGTATGGTTGGGGGGACGGCATCACTTTTCCGTTTTAGGAATGTCTGTGATTAGCGGTATGATGCATGGCAATCCAAATTTATGGTTTTATTATATCAGGTTTAACCCTCAATTATTTGATTGTAACCGCTTGTAGATTAACAGGGCGCTGAGTATCATCTGCCGGAGTAACCAATCCACCATAAATAACATCGTAGTGATAGCCGGCAACAAAGGTGAAGCCTGTTAACGATGCTTTAACCGCTCCTCCCGATGTTTCTTTAGCATCCAGCGTGTATGAGCCTGCATCTACTTGTACAAATGCAGTGGCTGTTTTATATGTTTTGTTGGTGAATAATGCTGTAGTGGCTCCGTTTTTAATTAAATCCATTGCCGGTGCATCTGGCGATAGGTTGATAAATCTGATGTAAGCTTTATCAGTAGCAGGAACACTAAGATCATCGCTAACTGTTAATCCATCTAAAGAAGTACCCTTATTGATTAAGAAAAACGACTGATACATGTTCGGTGATAGGGAAACAGTTTTGGTTAACAAATTTTCGGTAGAACTGGCCGTTGTAAATTTCAGGCTGTAAGATCCTGCCTCGCGTGCGGTATAAGCTACTGAACCTGCGTAAGGAATGGCAGCAGAATTAATAACACTTCCATTTAAATAAATATTATATGTGGCCAGGGTTGGAGAGGCGTTAACAGTTCTCAGGTAAGAAATGGTTGTACTTACTTCATCCTTTTTACATGCGCTAAGCGTAATAAGAAACATTAAAGTTAAGGACAGGAATTTAAAATTTTTCAGCGTAGAATTTTTCATAATTAGTGTTTGATGATTAACAATTTATCTAATGATGGAACCTTTTAATTAAATAACACGGTTTCAAATGCAAATATTAACTTTAAATAGCAATTGAGAGTGTTAAAACTTGTTAATTGATGTTAAAAATGGCTTTTATTTGATGATTTGCACATTCCCATCGTCCGTTAGTGCCGCTTAAATAAAATGTAAGATGGTTTGATGTAAAATGGAAACCCGCCCCGCTGTTCAGTCCATCGTCCATTTTTCCCTATTCCATCCTAATGTAAAATGGTTTAATGGAAAATGGAAAAGCCGCCCCGCTATTTAGTTCATCGTCCATTTTTCCCTCTTCCATTATATGTAAGATTGTTGATGTAAAATGGGAAGGCCGCTCCGCTGTTCAGTCCATCGTCCATTACAACCCCTTTCTTTATATGTAAAATGGTTTAATGGAAAATGGAAAAGCCGCCCCGCTATTCAGTCCATCGTCCATTTTTCCCTCTACCATTATATGTAAGATTGTTGATGTAAAATGGGAGGCCGCCCCGCTGTTCAGTCCACCGTCCATCAATCCCTTTTTCGATTTTATGTAAGGGAATGATCGTTTTATGTCTTTTATTTCACATAAATTTCGTAAAAAAGTTAAAAAATATTGTGGAACTCAATTATTATTTAAACCTTTGCACCTCAATAGAGTTAAAGCCGTTTTAATACGCTAGAAATGATTAAAAATTTTTTACATAAACATTCTGCTTCTGCAACATCACTTGTTGTAGAAAAAAGTACGTTTATTAATCGTTACGAAGCTGTATTTCACTACCCCATGAACCGGCAAAATTTTACTCCACGCATTTAGTACCCTATACTAAGCGATACGAGGAATTGATCCTCTCTAAAAACCCAATTAACAAGAATACTTATATTTTTTCGTTAGAAATTTAATGGATATTAACGAATTTATTGTACAGGTTGCACTCCCTGAACATCGTGTATTTGCTGAACAGATCGTAACCGAGATGGCCGAATCTGCGAAAGCACGTGGCACTGGTATCGCTAAGCGTTCACCAGAATATGTTGCCAATAAAATGCAAGAAGGCAAAGCTGTAATTGCGTTCCACGTAGACGGTACCTGGGCAGGATTCTGCTATATCGAAACATGGAGCCATGGGCAATTTGTGGCCAATTCGGGACTCATCGTGTCTCCGGAATTCCGTAAGGCTGGTCTCGCTCATGCCATCAAAGAAAAGATTTTCGAGCTTTCGAGAGCATTATATCCTAAAGCCAAGATTTTTGGTTTAACAACAGGTTTGGCAGTAATGAAAATCAATTCTGATTTGGGCTATGAACCCGTAACTTATTCTGAATTGACTCAGGATGAAGAATTTTGGAAAGGTTGCCAAAGCTGTGTCAACTTCGAGATTTTAAAGATGAAGGAGCGCAAGAACTGCATGTGTACAGCCATGCTCTATGATCCGGCAACTCAAAAACATGAGGCTGCAAAGAGATTTGCTGAAGAACTGCAAAAGAAACCTAAATTATATGAGCGTTTTATGCGCATTAAGCAACGCTTGGTAGTAAAGCCCAAACCTAAATCGGGATTGAAGGCCATTTTATTTTTATTTACATTCTTATTTAATAAATAGCATGAAGAAAAAAGTTGTTTTAGCTTTTAGCGGAGGTTTAGATACCTCATTTTGTTGTATTTACTTGGCTCAGGATCGTGGTCTTGAGGTGCACTCAGTAATTGTGAATACTGGTGGCTTTTCTGATGAAGAATTACAGGAAATCGAGAAAAGAGCTTACGCTTTAGGTGTTGTGTCTCATGCTGTAGTAGATGAAACTGAAGATTACTACGAAGATTGTATCAAGTATTTGATTTTCGGCAATGTACTTAAAAATGCTACTTACCCACTTTCTGTAAGTGCTGAACGTGTTAGTCAGGCTACTGCTATTGCAAACTATGTAAAGAAAATTGGAGCTGATTACGTAGCACACGGCAGTACGGGTGCCGGTAATGACCAGGTACGTTTTGATATGATTTTTAATATCTTAATTCCGGAAGTTGAAATCATTACCCCAATCAGAGATCTGAAATTATCCCGCGAAGCGGAAATAGAATATTTAAAAGAGCACGGTGTTGAATATAGCGCAGAAAAAGCACAATATTCAATTAATAAGGGTTTATGGGGTACATCTGTAGGTGGAAAGGAAACTTTAACCTCTCATGATACCTTACCTGAATCTGCATGGCCAACTCAGGTTACTGAAACAGCTTCGCGTAAAATCGAATTAACTTTCGAAAAAGGAGAGTTAGTGGCAATTGATGGTGAAAAATTGGCACCAGTTAGAGCGATCCAAAAGCTACAGGCTATTGCTCAACCTTTCGGTATCGGTAGAGATATTCACGTTGGTGATACCATCATCGGTATTAAAGGTCGCGTAGGTTTTGAAGCTGCCGGACCAATCATCATTATTAAGGCACACCATACCTTAGAAAAACACACTTTAACGAAATGGCAGCTGAGCTGGAAAGAACAATTGTCTTCATTCTATGGCAACTGGTTGCATGAAGGCCAATTCCACGATCCGATTATGCGGAATATCGAGGCATTTTTAACCGATACGCAAAAAGTAGTAAGCGGTAAAGTGTTTATTGAATTGTTGCCATACCGATTCCACATTATTGGAATTGAATCTAACCACGATTTAATGAGCAATAAATTTGGTAGCTACGGTGAAATGAACAACGCCTGGTCTGGTGAAGACGTTAAAGGTTTCTCTAAAATCTTCGGTAACCAGGTAATGATTTGGCATAAAGTAAATAACGAGGCATAAGGTAAAAGGTGTAAGGTTTAAGGTCATTGCGCCTAGCCTTACACCTTACACCCTAAACCCTAAACCTTAAGTAATGAATAAAATAAAAGCAGGAATAATAGGTGGCGCAGGATATACAGGAGGCGAAATGTTACGCATTTTGGTTAACCACCCAAATGTTGAAATCGCTTTCGTAAACAGTACCAGCAATGCCGGAAACTTAATTTCTGATGTGCATACAGATTTAATCGGCGATACCGATTTAAGATTTGTTAACGACATTCCACAAGATATTGATGTATTGTTTTTGTGTGTTGGACACGGAGATGCCAGGAAATTTCTGACCGCAAATCCAATTAATGATAACATCAAAATCATCGATCTATCTCAAGATTTCAGGTTAAACCGTAATTCGTCAATCGATGATCGTCAATTCGTTTACGGGCTTCCTGAATTAAACAGAGATAACATAAAATCAGCTAAAAATATTGCTAATCCAGGTTGTTTCGCAACTTGTGTTCAATTGGGATTATTGCCATTGGCAGCAAAAGGGCTGATAAACAATGAGGTGCATATCAATGCAACTACAGGTTCAACTGGTGCTGGGCAAAGTTTATCTGCTACTTCGCACTTTAGCTGGAGAAACAATAACCTTTCGGTATATAAAGCTTTTGAACACCAGCACTTAAATGAAATTGGCGAGAGTTTAGTGCAGTTACAACCCGAATTATCTGCTCCACTAAGCTTTATTCCTCAACGTGGAGCCTTTACCAGAGGTATTTTGGCCGCAATGTATCTGGAGTCTGATTTAAGCCTGGAAGAAGCACAAGAGATTTACGAGCAATATTACAGCGCTCACCCTTTTACCCACGTAAGCCGGAAAAACATCGATTTAAAACAGGTTGTAAATACCAATAAGGCCCTAATCCACCTCGAGAAACACGGCGATAAGTTGTTTGTCATCAGTATTATCGATAACCTTTTAAAAGGCGCCAGCGGACAAGCGGTTCAAAATATGAACCTGATGTTTGGCCTTGATGAAACAGCGGGATTGAGGTTGAAGGCTGCGAACTTTTAAATTGGTTAAAGGTATAAGGTTTAAGGCGTAAGGAGCATATGAGAGATTATAAAAAGCTTGACGTTTGGAAAAAATCGCATGAACTAAATATGTTCATTAAGAAAGTGATTGCAGTACAATTTCCAAAAGAAGAAAGATTCGAGTTAACCTCCCAGCTTACGCGAGCCTCCTTGTCGATTCCTTTAAATATAGTAGAAGGTTGTGGGCGATTTACAGATAAAGATTTCGCTCATTTTTTAGATACTGCATTAGGTTCCACCAATGAAATTGATTATTGTTGTTTATGTGCATTAGAATTGCAATACATAAATGAAGATGATTATTTGAAGGTTAACCATTCAATTAACGAAGTTAGAGCAATGCTAATTTCATTTTTAAAATTTTTGAGAAGTGGAGGGGTTAAACCTTAAACCCTCCACCTCAAACCTCACACCTCAGATTATGAATTTATTCGACGTTTACCCTCTTAACGATATAGAAATAACAAAAGCATCTGGCAGTAATGTTTGGGATGCTAACGAACAGAAATATTTGGATTTATACGGTGGTCATGCTGTAATTTCCATTGGTCACACCCACCCGCATTATGTAAAGCGACTAACCGAGCAGTTAAGTAAAGTTGGTTTTTACTCCAATTCGGTAAAAATTCCTTTGCAGGTTCAGCTTGCTGAAAAACTAGGAGAAGTTTCTGGTAAAAAGGATTATCAATTGTTTCTTTGCAATTCTGGCGCAGAAGCGAATGAAAATGCTTTGAAACTGGCTTCTTTTTACAACGGAAGAAAGAAAGTGGTGGCATTTACAGGTGCTTTCCACGGGCGTACTTCTTTAGCTGTTGCAGTGACCGATAATCCTAAAATTGTAGCGCCGGTTAACCAAACGGAAAATGTGATCTTCTTACCACATAATAACGAGGTGGCTTTAGAAGAAACATTTAAAGCGCAAGGGAATGAAATCGCTGCGGTTATTATTGAAGGCATTCAAGGGGTGGGCGGAATTAAAGAGGCTTCAAAAAGTTTCTTGCAAAAGATCCGTTCGCTTTGCGATGAATACAATGCGGTTTATATTGCCGATAGTGTTCAATGTGGCTATGGCCGTACAGGCTTGTTTTACTCTCATGATTATGCAGGGGTTGAAGCTGATGTATATACCATGGCAAAAGGAATGGGCAATGGATTTCCGGTAGCAGGCATTTCAATTGCACCTAAATTTAAGGCTTGGCATGGCGAGCTGGGGACTACTTTTGGTGGTAACCATTTGGCTTGTGCTGCTGCTTTGGCGGTATTAGAAATCATGGATCAGGATAACCTGATGAAAAATGCCGAAGAAGTTGGAAACTACCTGATTGCAGAATTAAAGAAATTTAAGCAGGTTATAGAAGTTCGTGGCCGTGGATTAATGATAGGAATCGAACTGCCGGCAGAACTGGCTCATGTTAAAAAGGAGCTATTGTTTACACACCATATTTTTACGGGCGAAGCTAAACCCAATGTAATCCGTTTGTTGCCTGCATTGAATTTAACGAAGGCACATGCTGATGAATTTTTGGAAGCGTTTGGGAAATTAATTAATTAAGATTCCAAAGCTTAAAGCACAAAGACTAAGCGAAGGTGGTGTCGAAAAAATAGTGCTTAAAGTAAATTATAATTAGCTAAAATGATGAATAAGAACTAATTTAGAAGTATCCCTATTTTCAATGGAAAGATTTCTGTCTTTCTGCTTTACTATTTAAGCTAAATGAAAATGAGAGATTATCAAAAATTAGAAGTATGGAAGAAGGCACATGAAATGGTGCTGTTTATATATTCGGATATACTTCCAATGTTCCCTTCGTCAGAGAAATACGATTTGTATAGCCATGTTAAAAGGGCCGTGTACCCGGTGCCATTAAATATTGTAAAAGGTGCGGGAAGAAGGACTGAATTAGATTTTCCCGTTTTCTGGGCATGGCATCAGGCTCTTGTTATGAAGCTGAATACGCTTGCTTACTAGCAAAAGATTTAAGATACTTAGATGAAGAGAAGTATCTTGAAATAAATAATAAAACAAATTAAGTTAAGGCAATGCTAATAGGCTTGCTTAAACGTTTACGACGATAATTAGATTAGTGTTTGGGCTAGCAATTTGCTTGCGAATTTTGCAAAAAGCTTTCAGCCTTAAGCCTTAATCTTTAAGCTTAAAAAGATGAAACTTTTCACTTCCGTACACGATGTACCAAGCATCAAACAATTTGTAACAGATGCCTTAGCACTGAAGGCAAATCCGTATGCACACCAGGATCTAGGGAAAAATAAAACCCTTGGATTGGTATTTATGAACCCCAGTTTGCGTACTCGTTTAAGCACACAGAAAGCAGCTTTAAACTTAGGGATGAATGTGATGGTGATGAATCTGGATAAAGAAGGCTGGGCACTGGAAACACAAGATGGTGTAGTAATGAATGGCACTACCGTAGAGCATATCCGTGAGGCTGCGGCCGTTATGGGGCAATATTGCGATATTTTGGGTTTACGTTCATTCCCGAAATTAAACAACCGTGAAGAGGATTACAGTGAAGATTTCTTCAACAAGTTTGTGAAATATTGCGCGGTTCCGGTAGTGAGTTTGGAAAGTGCAACCCGTCACCCCTTGCAAAGTTTTGCAGATATTATTACCATTCACGAAACCTGGACCAAGAAACCTGATGGTGCAAAGCCTAAAGTAGTTTTGGCCTGGGCTCCGCATGTTAAGGCATTACCACAAGCCGTTCCGAACTCTTTTGCAGAGTGGATGTGCAAAGCACAAGCTGAGGGAATGGTAGATTTTACCATTGCACAACCTGAAGGTTATGAATTGGCAGACGAATTTACTCCTGGAGCAAACATTCAATATAATTTGGAAGAAGCTTTAGCTGGTGCTGATTATGTTTATGTTAAAAACTGGAGTAGTTATAAAGAGTATGGTAAAGTTTTAACCTATCCTGATGGATGGATGATGAACAACGAAAAGCTTAAATTTACCAATGATGCCAAAGTGATGCACTGCCTACCTGTTCGTCGCGATTTAGAACTTTCTTCTGAAATTTTAGATGGACCCAATTCATTAGTCATTCATGAAGCTGGAAATCGCTTATGGGCTGCACAGGCAGTGATTAAAGCGATGCTGGAAGAACTTTAAATTGTTACCCGTTTTGGGTTGCATGTTATGGGGCAGGGCACCCAAACACGTAACCCATAATTTGTAGCTTAGCGGTTTAACTTTTTATAACTCAAATACGTCTCGTGTAATGGTTAAGGCATTAGACCTTTAACGTACAACACGCAACTCATAACTCAATCATGGAAAAACTTACCATAATAAAAATAGGCGGTAACGTAATCGATAATTCAGAGAATCTTCACCGGTTTTTAGAAGATTTTACTGCGCTACCAGGAAATAAAATCCTGGTTCACGGAGGAGGGAAAATTGCAACCGAATTGAGCGAGTCTTTAGGAATTGAAGCCAAAATGGTAGATGGCCGACGGATTACCGATATCGAAACCTTAAGAATCGTAACCATGGTTTATGCCGGGCTCATCAATAAAAATATGGTTGCCCAACTGCAAGCCAAGGGCAGCAATGCTATCGGCTTAAGTGGTGCAGATGGTAATGTAATTAAGGCTACCAAAAGAACCGGAACAGCAATAGATTACGGTTTTGTAGGTGATTTAAATGAAGCATCTGTATCCATAACAACATTAGGTGCATTACTTAAAGCGGGTTTAGTACCCGTTTTATGCGCCATTACACATGATGGTGATTCGCAACTGCTTAATACCAATGCTGATACTATTGCTTCTTCGGTTGCAGTAGCCATGTCAAGCTTATACGATACCCAATTGGTATATTGCTTTGAGAAAAAGGGTGTTTTAAGAGATATAAATAATGAAGATTCTGTTGTGCGAGAAATCAAAGCTGATGAATTTGAAGGATTGAAGGCAGATGGAACGGTAGCAGGGGGAATGATCCCGAAATTGCACAATGCTTTTGAAGCTATAAAAAAAGGTGTTGCTGCTGTTTACATTGGCAAGGCCGATGAATTAAATGAGCTTTCAACGGGTAATTTTGGCACTAAGATGCTCAAATAGGTTTTGGACGTAAGGTTTTAGGGCGGAGATGAATGGGTACTGCCTGTGCTCCATAAACCTGATAGCAGTGGAAAGCTTTTATTTGCCAGGGCAGCGCAAGGGGAAATAAAACTTGTAGTGGATAGCAGGACTACAGGAACCTAATAGTACAGCCATTGCTTTTCATATGTTGATAAAACAGATTGAAATTTTAGCAATTAACAAAGTAGTATAACCAAATTATAATCATGACAAAAAAAATAGCCATCATAGGAAGTGGGAACATAGGCTTGTCTTTAGCAAAAGGATTAGTTAAAGCTGATTTCGCTCAGGCAGGAGATATTACCCTTACCCGGAGAAATATTGATCATTTACAATCATTTGCAGCTGCTGGTTTTAAGGTGAGTAACCAAAATAAACAAGCTGTTATTGATGCAGAAGTGGTTATTCTTGCCGTTTTACCGCAACAGTTAAACACTGTATTAGATGAAATTAAACCTGTAATTGATCCGGCTAAACATTTGGTAATTTCTGTGATTTCTGGTGTAAGCTGTGCAGCTGTTCGTGAAAAATTAGGTGATACTGTGGAAGTTATCCGCGTAATGCCAAATACCGCCATTGCCATTGGCCAATCCATGACTTGCATGGCAAGCGATAATGCATCAGCTCAAAACATTGCAGATGTAACAAGGATGTTTGAAACCGTAGGATCGGTGGTTAAGATTAATGAAGATTTAATGACCTCGGCAACAGCCTTATGTGCCTGCGGTATCGCTTTCTTTTTAAGGGCAATCAGAGCGGCTTCTCAGGGTGGTGTTGAAATTGGTTTTCATGCAGATGAGGCGTTAAAAATGGCTGTTCAAACGGCAAAAGGGGCGGCAGACTTACTTTTATTACACGGAACACACCCAGAATCAGAAATAGATAAGGTAACTTCGCCGAAAGGTTGTACCATTGCCGGGTTAAACGAAATGGAACATAACGGTTTCAGTTCTTCTCTAATCAAAGGAATTAAACTCTCGGCCTTAAAAGCAGGGAATTTGTATACTAAGGAAGGTTGATGAGTCTTGAGTCTTGAGTCTTGAGTCTTGGGAGGTGAATTTGGATGAGGTTAAGGATGTAGGGTTTAAGGCGAGGATGGAGCGGGAACTTAACTTCTTAATGTTAGGAAAAAGTCTGGAGTCTTGAGTCGGAAGTCTTGAGTCTTGGGAGGTGAATTTGGATGAGGTTAAAGGTGTAGGGTTTGAAGTTAGGATAGAGATGAAACTTGCCTTAACTTCTTAATGTTAGGAAAAAGTCGGAAGTCTTGAGTCGGAAGTCTTGAGTCTTGGTAGGAGAATTTGAATGAGGTTAAAGATGTAGGGTTTAAGGCGAGGATGGAACGTGGAACTTAACTTGCCTTAACTTCTTAATGTTAGGAAAAAGTCTGGAGTCCTGGAAGGTGAATGAGATGGGTATTAACATCAAACTAAACATCCTCGGACAATGAATACAAACGGTAGAAAGTTGAAGATGGATTTGCTTTATGCAACCAGTCTTGATACTCGATACTAACTACTTGATACTATGTTACTACAAAATATACAAAAGGAAAGTCTGGATTTATTGAGACAACTCATCAGAATTCAATCTTTCAGTAAGGAAGAAGATAGAACGGCTAATTTAATAGCACAGTTTCTGGAAGAAAGGGGAGTAAAAACACATCGGAAGATGAACAATGTTTGGGCTTATAATAAGCACTTCGATGCAAATAAACCTACACTGCTGTTAAATTCACATCATGACACGGTAAAACCAAACTCTGGCTATACCCGCGATCCTTATGATGCTGCCATTGAAGGTGATAAATTATTCGGATTGGGCAGTAATGATGCCGGTGGTTGTTTGGTGTCTTTAATTGGAACCTTCCTTTATTTTTATGAGGCAGATAATTTAAAATATAATATCTGTTTAGCCGCAACGGCGGAAGAGGAAATATCTGGAAATAATGGTTTAGAATTAGTACTCCCTGATCTGGGAGACTTAGAATTCGGGATTGTAGGCGAGCCAACCGAAATGAATCTAGCTATCGCAGAACGCGGTTTATTGGTGTTGGATTGTGTATCTCATGGCAAGGCAGGACATGCAGCGAGAGAAGAGGGCGAAAATGCGATTTATAAGGCTTTAAAGGATATTGAATGGTTCAGAAACTATCAGTTTCCAAAGGTATCGGAGGTTTTTGGCCCCTTAAAAATGACCGTTACCATTATCAATGCAGGTTCTCAGCACAATGTTGTTCCGGCTAACTGTACCTTCACTGTAGATGTTAGGGTAACGGATGCCTATACCAACGAAGAAGTTTTGGAAATTATCCGCGCGAATGTAGATTGTGATGTTACGCCGCGATCAATCCGGTTGAAGCCTTCATCAATAGATAAAGATCATCCGGTGGTATTGGCTGGTGTAGCTTTGGGTAGAACTACTTATGGTTCACCAACCACTTCAGATCAAGCGCTATTAAATATCCCATCGGTTAAGGTAGGGCCCGGTTTTTCGGGTCGCTCGCATATGGCCGACGAGTTTTTATACGTTAGAGAAGTTGCAGAAGGTGTTGAGGGGTATGTAAATATGTTAAAGCCGGTGATAGAATTTTAGATTTTAGATTGACGAAGTACGATTTATGAATAGCGATATTTTAAAGCAAAGAACTAAAGCCTATTCAGTTTCGATTGGTCAATTAATAATCGCGCTCCCCTTTAATGTGATTAACAAGAATTATTCAAATCAGTTGGTGAGATGTTCTAGTTCTGTTGGAGCAAATTATAGGGCAGCTTGTCGAGCAAAATCCACTGCTGATTTTATCAATAAATTGAAAATTGTTGAGGAAGAATTGGATGAGAGCATGTTCTTTCTTGAGCTGCTGGAAGAATTTAATCCTGACAAAAAAGATGTTATACAACAAAATTGGAAAGAGGCAAATGAATTACTTTCCATTATTGTAGCATCAATTATAACTTTGCGACGTAACGAACAGAATCGTAAATCGTAACTCTAAAATCGTAATTCAAATGAAAATTTGGCAAAAAAATATCGACGTAAATCAGTTTGTAGAGAACTTTACAGTAGGTAAAGATCGTGAACTGGACTTACAGATGGCAAAATTTGATGTATTGGGCTCTCTGGCGCATACACAAATGCTGGAAACCATTAACCTGCTTACTGCCGAGGAGTTGAAAGTAGTTCAGCAGGAGCTTAAAAATATTTATGCAGAGATAGAAGCAGGTAACTTTACCATTGAAAAAAGTGTTGAAGATGTTCACTCTCAAGTAGAGTGGCTTTTAACACAGCGTATTGGCGAAGCAGGAAAGAAAATCCACAGTGGCCGTTCCCGTAATGATCAGGTTTTGGTGGATTTAAAGCTATTCTTCAGGTCTTGTATTGAAGATATGGTGATGCAAACCACAACTTTGTTTAACCAGCTTATCGAGCTCAGCAATACCCATAAGGATAAGTTAATGCCTGGTTATACACATTTACAAATCGCCATGCCATCTTCATTCGGACTTTGGTTCGGCGCTTATGCAGAAAGCCTTGCAGACGATATGGAACTGATGCTGGCCGCATGGAAAATAACCAATAAAAATCCATTAGGATCGGCAGCAGGTTATGGCTCATCTTTCCCTTTAAACAGAACGTTAACCACCCAATTACTCGGTTTTGAAAGTCTCAATTACAATGTGGTTTATGCACAAATGGGTAGGGGTAAAACCGAACGGATTTTAGCCCAGGCGATGTCGGCTGTTGCTGCAACGCTGGCCAAAATGGCCATGGATGTATGCTTATTCATTAACCAAAACTTTGGTTTTATCAGTTTTCCTCCTGAGTTAACCACAGGATCGAGCATTATGCCGCACAAAAAAAATCCTGATGTTTTTGAGCTAATTCGTTCACGTTGCAATAAAATACAGGCGCTGCCCAACGAAATTGCCATGATGATTACCAATTTACCTTCAGGATATCACCGTGATTTGCAGTTGCTAAAGGAAAACCTTTTCCCAGCTATCACCTCTTTAAATGAGTGTTTGGAAATTGCTACTTTCATGTTCCAGAATATCACCATTAAAGACGATATTTTAAAAGATAAGAAGTACGACTATCTTTTCAGTGTGGAAGTGGTAAACGATTTAGCTTTGCAAGGAGTGCCTTTTAGAGAGGCCTACAAAATTGTTGGTGAACAAATCGAGAATGGTACTTTTGCACCATCAAGTGAAATACACCATACCCATGAAGGAAGTATCGGCAACCTTTGCAATGAGGAGATTCAGGCTGGAATGCAACAGGTATTACACCAGTTTGGATTTGAAAAAGTGAATAAGGCGATAGAAGATTTAGTTAAGTAAAATTTTATTAATTTTGTAGTTATGACAACTTTAACTATAGAAATAGAAGATAAGGATGCTGGATTCGTAAAAGAATTGCTAAGCAAGATTGGGGCTAAAGTTAAAGCTGATCCAACAAATCAGATTACTTCAGAAATTGCGCAAGCCTTAAAAGAGATTAAAGAAATGCAGCAGGGTAAGCGCAAGCCTTTAAGTCTAAAGGACATTTAATGCACAATAGCATTATTTATTCTGCTGTTTTTATTAGAAAAGCTAAAATCTATAAAAAGAAACACTTTTCTTTAGTCGAAGACCTTTATGAACTGGAGCAAAATCTTTTAGAAAATCCCATGCAGGGAAATGATTTAGGAGCTGGGCTTTATAAAGTCAGACTTGCAGTGAAGAGTAGAGGAAAAGGTAAAAGCGGTGGTTTCAGGATAGTAACTTACTTAGTTTCAAACTATCCTGATGGAACAGTTATTAATATGCTGACCATGTATGACTAGTCTGAAGAAAGTAATATTAATATTAAGGAACTTCAAAAAATAATTAAAGCATTATAAAATTGCTGAATTCAGCATTCAAAATACATATATGAAAGTTTCAGTACTAGCCAACTCATTAATTGGCTCAGAAATTATAAAAATCGGTAACGAGGTAAATGAGATGAAACGCAAGGGGGCAACCATTGCGAATTTAACCATTGGCGATTTTGATTCCAATATTTATCCAATCCCGACGGCTTTAAAAGCAGGTATTGTAGAGGCATATAACCAAAATCAAACCAATTATCCACCTGCAGATGGTATTTTGCCTTTGCGTGATACGGTAGTTCAGGTATTAAAGGAACGTTATAACCTGGAATATAAAAACAATGAGATTTTAGTTGCCGGAGGTTCGCGTCCATTAATTTATGCTACTTATTTAGCATTGATTGATGCGGGAGATACTGTTGTGTTTCCTGCTCCATCATGGAATAACAATCACTACAGTCATTTAACATCGGCTAATGTGATAGCGGTAGATACCGATGCTGAGCATAATTTCATGCCTACAGCGGCACAGTTGAAACCACATTTAAAAGGGGCAACCTTATTGGCTTTATGCTCTCCGTTAAACCCTACGGGTACGATGTTTACAGCCGAATCATTAGCAGAGATTTGTGATGCAGTTTTAGAAGAGAATAAATCTCGTGGAGCAGATGAAAAACCGTTGTACATGATGTACGATCAGATTTATTCGTTGCTTACTTTTGGAGTGGAGCATGTAAATCCGGTAAGCTTACGTCCGGAAATGCGCGATTACACCGTATTTGTGGATGGAAGTTCGAAATGTTTAGCCGCAACAGGAGTGAGGGTAGGCTGGGGCTTTGGTCCGGCAGCCATAATCGATAAAATGAAAGCGCTTGTTGGGCACATGGGGGCCTGGTCGCCAAAAGCTGAACAAGTAGCCATGTCTAAATACTTTGCCGATAATGCAGAATTGGATAGTTTCTTAACGAGCTTCAAAGCAAAAATACAAGACAGCTTATCAGCACTTTATGAAGGCTTTCAGTCGCTTAAATCTGCAGGTTTCGCTGTAGATGCAGTTGAACCTATGGGCGCAATCTATTTAACGATTAAAATCGATTACATTGGTAAAACCACTCCTGAAGGACAAACTTTAAAGGATAGTGCAGATGTGAACTTCTACCTGATTAAAGAAGCTGGAGTGGCATTAGTACCTTTATCTGCTTTTGGGAATGAAGACAGCATGCCTTGGTTCAGGGCTTCAGTAGGTGCCTGTACGCTACAAGATATCAAAGATATGATGCCGAGAATTAAAGTAGCACTAGAGAAATTGAAATAGCATTAAAAGAGAGGCTGTATCATAAAATCGATTGTCATCCTTGAGCTTGCCGAAGGGCCCCCATTAAGCGTTAGGGAGTTTCGACAAGCTCAACTTGACAGATCTGATTCGAACTGCATTTATTATACAGCCTCTTTTTCCGTGTTCACAATCAGACTCCAGACTCAAGACTGAAGACTAAGGACTAAGAAACTAATCCTCCCGGCTTCCATCATCCGCCATTCTGACCATTTTCGGCTCAAATTTGGCAACAACGTCTACCAGATCAGTTTGCGCAGCCATCACCTTATGGATGTCTTTATAAGCCATGGGTGCTTCATCTAAGCCCGCACCGATTAAGGTTACACCATGATCTTTTAAAATTGCTTTCATTTCTGATCGGGTAATGTTTTGAATGGCTTTTGTTCTGCTCATTTGCCTACCCGCACCATGCGAGGCCGAATGAATAGCCCTTGCCTCACCTTTGCCTCTTACCAAAAATCCAGGGGCAGTCATGCTTCCAGGGATAATTCCCATTACCCCTTTAGCCGCAGGCGTGGCACCTTTTCGGTGAACGATTACTTCTTCACCGTTTAATACTTCTTTCCAGGCAAAGTTATGGTGATTTTCAACTTTAGCCAGCACCCTTGCACCAATGGCCTGGGTTAACCTGTTGTGAATTACCTCGTGGCAGGCAGAAGCATAGTCGCCAGCTAAATTCATGGCTATCCAGTACTCCTGGCCTTCAGCAGTATTTAAATCCAAATACGCCAGGTTTATGGCCTCTTTAGGAAGCTTACAGATCTCTTTGGCTACTTTGGTGTAATGACCGGCAATTGTTGCGCCAAGGCCTCGAGAACCCGAATGTGTAAGTAGTGCTAAATATCTGCCTTTTTCAACATTCAATACTTCATCCCTCACTGCGAATTCTATGATTCCCCATTCAACAAAGTGATTTCCACCACCAGAGGTACCCAACTGTGCCCAGGCTTTTTCATGAAGGTTTTTCAAAAATGGCGTAGCTTTAAAAGCTTCATTTTCTAAAACTGCATGATCTGCCCGTTCCTTACCTTTAAAATTTTGTCCTGCACCGAATTTGGTAAAGGCAATCAGCTCTCGCTTATACATGGCTTCCTTTGCCAAATAATGTTCCTCTGGAATATCAAAAATACTCAGGGCCATACGGCAGCCGATGTCTACGCCTACTCCATATGGGATGATCGCATTCCTGGTGGCTAGCACCCCACCAATAGGTAGGCCATAACCTTGATGTGCGTCGGGCATTAGTGCCCCGGCAGCAGTTACAGGTAATTTCATGGCAATATCCATCTGATTTCGGGCTCCCTCTTCAATATAATTTTCCCCAAAAATGGTATAGGCCGTCACACCTTCTTTCAGCTTCATGGTATCATCTGATTTTAAATTAGCCTCTTCAATCATGGCTTTTGCCAATTTATCTAAAACTGGATCGTACAAAAAGCTTTCCGGATAATCTTTCACTTTTTTAAACAAGGCCAACAGCTCTTTTTCTTCAATTTCTGAGAAATTTTCGTTTAAGATTTCTAAAGCTAAGCCTAGTATTTTTCCTTCGGAATAACCTATTTCAATAAGGTGTTTTCCTGATATGTTATTTTTCATTTTTTCTCAGTTAATCCCCGGCAGGCAACATTCACCTAACCGGGGGCATCTAAATTTAATTTATTTGACGAAGATTTGTTTCAATTGATCTACGATTTGTCCGCTTCCAGACAAGCTGATGTTATTGATTTTCTCTGCAATTTTTTCAACGTATTCCATCTCTTTTAACTTGAATAGCATAGCGTTGTCTTCCATTAATTTCGCAGTGTTTAACAAGCTTCTGGTAGAAGCCGTTTCCTCTCTTCGGGTAATGATGTTGGCTTGTGCTCTCTTTTCGGCAACCAGAACTTGATTCATGATTTCCTTCACATCGCCTGGCAACACAATATCCTTAACGCCACAACCAGCCAATTTTACCCCTAAGGCTGCCGTTTTATTGATGGTGATATCCATTACCCGATCAGCAATTTTTTCTTTGCTCTCCATCAACTCATCGAAGGTCATCAGTCCTACCGACTCTCTTAAAGCCAATTGCATGATGATGTACAGTTGTTTGTCGAACTCTTTGTTTTCCAACAACGTCTTAACAATGTCTTCTACCTTGTATTGGATACTAAAATTGATTCGCAATTGTGCTTTATCCTTAGTTAAAATCTCTTGTCCAACAATCTCCATATTCAATTGTCTCATATCGGTTTTTGCGATTTGAATGCTGGTACTGTTTTTCCAGAAGCTATAATTGCCAGCCTCCATAGTTTTTTCAAACTTGCCATCAATAAATAGCAAGGCTTTTTCTGAAGGCTCTACTTTAAAAGTTCTTACAAAATTGGATAAAGGTGCTTTTTCCAAAAGATTTTTATCCAGGTTGTTGGCAATCTCGATATTAGAAATATCAACTTTAACAAAATTATATGTAGATAAACCTTTCCAAATGGCATGTCTTCCGGCAGATAGAACGGTTTTAAAATTTTGGTTTTGATAAACCAAAGCCAATTCATTATCGGCAACGTTCACTAAGTGAATTAAATTCACAAAATCTGCATTTTCTAATAAGATATCCAACTCGGCAGCAGTGTAAGTATGCTCTTTACCCATATCATACATGTACAGGTTTTCACCGAATCCTAACCAGTGGCTACCAGCTGTTAGTACGGTTTTTAATTTTCCTTTTTTGAACACCAATCCAACATAATTGGTGTTAATTGTTACTCTTTTCATGTTTTCTGATGTTTTATTTGTTTATAATTATTTTTGTTCATAAAGCGCTGCGGAAGAACATTTATTTGTTTTCTGCGGAAGTAAAAGTTCTTCACAATGTTTTTAAAAATGATTCAGTCTTTCTTATGAGTATTGGGCTACTTGGAGCTGAATACTTTTTTCGATTGAATGATTGATTTTTAAAATCTGTCATGCTTCGCTGATACTTACTGAGCTGAAGGCAAATTTGCTTTCAGGATTTCGTGTAAAGCCTGTAGCCAAATGCGGTTGCGCAGCGCTGATTCTGGTGGGCCATTTGAAGTTGCCCTTCTTTAGATGGATTAAGATTCCATTGCACTACCCTTATGCGATTCCAAGTGATGGTTGGAAGCAGGATTCGAACCTGCACTTTGTTGTCACTCTACCCCTGAGTTATTCTGGTAATCCAGAAGTGGGATTCGAACCCACCCACACAACGTGTTTAACAGCCTATCTAATTTCTATCAGTATGTTCAAGGCAATTTACCCGAACACTTTGGGGCTATTCAGAAACCCACAACTTTGGATAGATTATTATTTTGTACTGCTATCCCTTTCGGGATTTCTTTATATCATGATTTATATTTGCTCAAAGAACTTTTATCGACTGGCGACATTACAAAGATGCCACCACCAATGCGCGGCCGATTTGCGTAGTTTAAATTTGTTCTGCACTTCTGTTGTAAGTGGTTGTTAATTAGTGTGATAATTTTTATTTTTCAACTGGTTTAGTGCTTTTTGTCTTCAATTGCGCAATTCTATTGCGTAGATGAGAGAGACTTTCTTTATATTTAAATCAGGCATGAGGAATAGATTGTGCCGATAAACTTAAAACCGCTCGCAATGGCCGTAAATAAACTAGCCCTTATCCGATACAAAACAATAGATGATTGTTTGAGAAATCGATTCAGGAAATGGACGCTGGATGATATTATCGAAAAGGTTGCCGACACTTTGTACCAGCTTGAAGGGATTACTTCTGGTGTAAGTAAGCGGACTATCCAGGCGGATATTCAATTGATGCGAAGTGATAAGCTCGGATACAATGCACCTATTGTGGTTAAGGATAAACGTTTCTATGCTTATGAAGATCCAAGCTTTAGCATCACAAATGCGCCGATCAATAATGCAGATGTAGATAAAATGAAAGAAATTGTTGGGGTATTAAAACAGTTTAATGCCTTCAATTACTTCGATGAGATGAGCGATATGATTGCCCGTTTAGAAAACAATCTTTACAAATCGACCAAGCAAAGTGGTAATAACATTCAGTTAGAGAGCAATAAGCTGGTTAAAGGTTTGGAATGTATTCCGTCTTTGTATCAGGCTGTTTTGAATAAAAGATCCCTGCTCATCGAATATAAATCGTTCAAAGCACATCAGGCACAACAGGGGATTTACTACCCTTATTTACTAAAGGAATATCGCAACAGGTGGTTTTTGATTTGTAAGGCGAAGAAAAGACCTGGTATTTTAAACCTGGCACTAGATAGAATTGTTGAATTTCAGGAATTGCCCAACGAGGATTTTTTCCCATATCGGGGAGTAGATTTCGATCGATATTACGATGACTTAATTGGTGTAACCAAAAGCGAAAGAGACCGGGCACAGAAGGTGATTTTGGAGTTTACGAACGATCACGCGCCCTATGTGATTACAAAACCGCTGCATCATTCTCAGGTTATTTTAACCCAAAATGAAAAAACAACAACTTTCAGGATAGATGTGGTATTAAACTTCGAATTGGAAAGAGAGATATTGGGCTTTGGGGAATGTGTTAAAGTATTGGCTCCGAGGTTATTGATTTCTAAAATAAAAGCAAGGCTAGCCAGAACTTTCAGTCAATACAAGATAACAGACGAAGAACCTGAACGCAAAACAGAAATACAAATATGAGTTACCAATGATTGAGTTTTGAATTCAACGTTCAAAACTCAATCATCCTATATTCAATCATTCAATCAATCACTGATTCAATCCTTCAAATATCCACTACTTAAACTCACTGGTTTTGAAGAACTCAATATCAGGATAATCCTGTTTGGTTAGATTGATCATGTAATCATTGTCAGCCAGATAAACCGGGTTTCCTTCTTTATCTGTCCCGATATGGGCTTGCTTACGTTTTACAAACTCATCCAGTTTTTTTCTATCGGTAGAATTTACCCAGCTAGAGCGGCTGTAGCTCAATGTACGGAAACGACATTTGGCACCATACTCATGCTCTAAACGGAAATTGATTACCTCGAACTGCAGTTCTCCAACCGCACCAATCACTTTTCTGTTTCCTGGTTGCATTACAAAAAGCTGCGCAACCCCTTCATCAGTTAACTGCTCTATACCTTTTTCCAATTGCTTGGTACGCATCGGATCCATATTTTCTACTTCCTTGAAGATAGAAGGAGAGAAGCTTGGGATACCTTTAAACTGCAGTTTTTCACCTTCAGTTAAAGTATCGCCAATTTTAAAGTTTCCACTATCATATAAGCCCACAACATCACCTGGCCATGCCTCTTCTACAATGCTTTTCTCGTTGGCCATAAAATCCATCGGGTTGCTAAATTTTAGCTTTTTATCCTGACGGGTATGGTAATAAAATTTATTACGCTCAAATTTTCCTGAGCAAATCCTTAAGAAAGCAATTCTATCCCGGTGTTTAGGATCAAGGTTGGCGTGGATTTTAAATACAAATCCAGTGAAGTTTTTCTCTTCCACCAATACGTCGCGTTCTTCTGCCTCACGATGTTTCGGACTTGGTGCTATATCAATAAAAGTATCCAGTAATTCTTTGATACCGAAGTTGTTAATGGCACTTCCGAAAAATACCGGAGCAACTAATCCTTCTTTATACAAACTTAAGTCAAGATCTCCGTAAACACCATTTACCAGTTCAGCATCGTCCTTTAACGTTTGAACCTCAGTATCTTTTAGGTAATCGAGTAAAGCGCTATCGTCTAAGTCGTTTACCGCAACAACCGATTCTGTAACCTTACTCTTGTCAGAATTGAATAAATTTAAATGCTTGTTGTATATGCTATATACCCCTTTAAAAGTGTGTCCCTGACCAATTGGCCAAGATAGTGGACAAAGGCTAATGGATAGTTTTTCTTCTATTTCATCTAAAAGATCGAAAGCATCTTTACCCTCACGGTCCATCTTATTAACGAAAATAATCACCGGAGTATTCCGCATACGGCAAACAGACATTAGTTTTTCCGTTTGTTCCTCAACCCCCTTTACGCAATCTACTACCAAAACAACACTATCCACTGCAGATAAAGTTCGGTAAGTATCTTCAGCAAAATCCTTGTGACCAGGGGTATCCAAAATGTTAATACGCTTACCGCTGTATTCAAATCCCATTACAGAAGTGGCCACAGAGATTCCCCTTTGACGTTCAATCTCCATAAAATCTGAAGTATTACTTTGGTTGGCTTTATTTCTTTTTACCGCACCAGCAGTATTAATCGCACCACCAAAAAGCAGAAATTTTTCTGTTAAAGTAGTTTTTCCCGCATCGGGGTGACTAATAATGGCAAAGGTTTTACGTTTTTCTATTTCAGGGTTAAGCATAATAAAATTAGGATATAAAGAATGATGAAACCTGGTTAAAGGAATTTAACAGCGATAAGATATTGATATTGTTGTTTCATCTAGCCGCAAAGATAAGAAAAAGCTTGGTAATTGAGTATCAAGTGTTAAGAATCGAGTATCAAGAACCAAGTATTGAGAATCAAGACATAGTGTTGTAAATAGAGCCCTTTCATCATAGGTGGTTTGTTTGCCGTACTTTTTTGTTCTTTTCTGACTATAACCCGAATTAACCGATGACTAATGAGCTAATGAACCAGTGACTAATGAACCAATGCACCAGTTCCCCAATAGCCATTGAATTAAATTTCAGTATTCTCTTAAATCATGCCTATTTTTGTGCTAAAATGTTTAGCTTTAACTATCCCTTCAGAATAAAGCAAACCAAAATTTTATTGTAGATGCCAATTTTAGAAGAAAGTTCTATGCCCGCAGAAATCGCGGCAAAATTTGTGAATTATACCTCCAAACACGTTTTTTTAACCGGGAAAGCTGGTACAGGTAAAACTACTTTTTTACGTAAGCTGATTAAGCTCACGCATAAGAAGACCCTGATTTGTGCACCTACGGGCATTGCGGCCATTAATGCTTCGGGTACCACCATACACTCACTTTTTCAGCTGCCCTTTGGGGCTTTTTTTCCAGACGCGGCGGCATCTTTGATTAACGAAAATATCACTTTCAACTTTAATACGCCTAAAACTTTGGTGAAGCATTTAAATATGCAGGGAAATAAACGGCGAATGCTGCAAGAGCTGGAGTTGCTGGTTATTGATGAGGTAAGTATGCTTCGGGCAGATATGCTGGATGCTATTGATTTTGCTTTGAGGTATGTTAGGAGGAATAGAAATATACCTTTTGGAGGGGTTCAGTTATTGTTTATAGGCGATTTACACCAGCTCCCACCCGTAGTTAAGAATGATGAATGGCGAATTATGGCCAGATTTTATAAAAGTATCTTCTTTTTCGATGCATTGGCACTCCAAAACAATCCGCCGGTCTATATCGAACTGGATAAGATATATCGTCAGGATGATGCTGTTTTCATTAATCTATTAAATAACCTTCGGAATAATAAAATCACACCTGAAGATACAGCCTTGCTGCAGCAACATTTTAAACGTGATTTTAAACCGGCTGCCGATGAAAATTATATTACCCTAACTACGCACAACAATAAGGCCGATGGAATTAATCGCGAACGGTTAACACAGCTACAAACGAAATCGTACTTTTTTGAAGCCAAGGTTCAGGGCGAGTTTAACGAGTATGCCTATCCCAATGATAAAAGTCTGGAACTGAAAGTTGGTGCCCAGGTAATGTTTATCAAGAATGACATGACTGCCGAAAAGCGTTACTACAATGGTAAAATTGGGATTGTACATTACATTGAAAAAGATTTAATAGAAATTGAATTACCTGAAGACAAAGTGGTGATTCAGATTTCTCCCTATACCTGGGAAAATGTAAAGTATAAACTGGATGAAGCCACTAACGAGATCAAAGAGAATGTTGCCGGCTCCTTCACACAATATCCAATAAAACTGGCCTGGGCCATTACCGTGCATAAAAGCCAGGGTTTAACCTTCGATAAAGCTATAATTGATGTGGGTGATGCTTTTGCTGCAGGTCAGGCTTATGTAGCTTTGTCGAGGTTGCGCTCACTGAAGGGTTTGGTTTTAACCTCTCAACTGCGTGATAGTGGCTTACAGCAAGATCAGAATGTGCATTATTTTTCGCAAACCAAACAACCCTCGGATGTTTTAACGGCACAGATCAGTACGGAGAGTATAGAATTTATCAAAGCATATTTAATTTCCGCTTTTGATTTGAATGTTGTGCGGTACTATTTGAAAGAGCATTCGCAAACTTTTGATAAAAGTGAAGGGAAATCAGCCAAGCAACGCCATGATGAATGGACGATGAATCTGTATGTAGATTTTCAAAAAATTACGGCAACGGCCGATACTTTTATCAATCAGCTTAAAAATCTTTTCGCTCAACAACATGACCATGCTTTAGGTAATGTGCTCATTAGGGTAGAGGCTGCATTGAAATATTTTAATCCACTCATTAAAGAACTATCCGACCGCTTTCTGGAACAAATTGAAGCCATAAAGGAGGAGAAGCAAATCAAAACCTATCTTACAGAATTGCTTGAGTTAGAAATTCTGGTTTACGAGCAATTAAAGAAAATTCATAAAGGAAAGGCATTGCTTCAGGCATTGATAGAAGGAAAGGAATTTAATAAAGCCGATACTGATGCTCTATTAAATGAGGCTGAACGCACTCAACAGCTTCAAAAGGCAATTCAGTTGAAAGGAACTACTTTAAAGGTCAAATCACCAATGGAGAAAAAGAAAAAGGAACCTAAAGTAGACACCAAATTTGTAAGTTTTGACCTGTATAACCAGGGGAAAGACCCATCGGAGATTGCGAAGGAGCGGGGCTTATCTGTGGGTACAATTGAAACACATTTAGCTTACTATGTCTCTACCCAGCAGCTGGATGTAGCTAAGCTGGTTAAACCCAACAAAATCAAAAACATCAGCGACGCTATAGAAAGCCAGAAAACCAAATCCATGGCCACTATTAGAGAGTTTTTAGGAAAGGATTATTCATTCGGGGAGATTAAGTTGGTACTGGCATCGATGTTTCCAAGTGAAGAGTAAGTTAAACCGCAAAGTGCTCAAAGATGAAACGCAAAGAACGCTAAGTTAACCGCCAGCCATGGATGAAAATGAACTCTCAAGAATTGTAATCGGACTAGCAATCAAAGTACATGATGCGCTTGGGCCTGGATTATTGGAAAGTGCCTATCAGGAATGTTTATTGTATAAAATTAGGAAATCAGGTCTGTTTGCCGAAAAAGAAAAGAAAATGCCACTCGTATTCGAAGACATAAAGCTCGATTGTGGGTATAGAATCGATATTCTGGTTGAACATAAACTTGTTCTTGAACTGAAGTGTGTTGATGCGCTAAATGATATTCATTTAGCGCAAACACTCACTTATATGAAATTGGGAAATTATAGATTAGGGCTGTTAATAAATTTCAATGTATTGCTTTTAAAGGACGGTTTGAAGAGAATAGCCAATGGTATGTAAAATATGATTAACCAAACCTTTTTCTTCCTGTCTTTGCGAAAAACTTTGCGAACTTTGCGGTTAAATGGAAAAGGTTAAAGTTTTAGCGCAATACATGCCTGCCGAGGCGGCGCCGCTAATTGCTAAGTGGATAGATTACTTTCAGTGTGAATTTAAGATTTCTAAAACCCGTTCAACTAAGCTCGGTGATTATCGCCATCCTTATGGAGGGAAAGGTCATAGAATCTCTGTCAACTTTAACTTAAATCATTACGCTTTTTTAGTGACCACCGTTCACGAGTTTGCGCACCTGATTACCTGGAACGATTTCAAAAATAAGGTTAAGCCACACGGTGCAGAGTGGAAAAAGAATTTCCAGCGGATGATGGTCCCATTTTTCGATTTGAACATCTTTCCTCATGATATCCACAAAGCGATTGACAATTACATGTCTAACCCAGCCGCTTCAAGTTGTTCGGATCTGCATTTATCACGCGCTTTAAAAAAATACGATACCGACAAAGCCGATACCCTGCACCTGGAGCAATTGCCCATACACACAACTTTTAAAATTAAAGATGGGCGACGATTTACAAAAGGAGAGCGGATTAGAAAACGCTACCGCTGTGTGTGTTTAGATGATAAGCGGATTTATTTGTTTAATCCTTTGGCGGAGGTTTATTTAGTATCAAGTACTTAGTATAAAGTATTTAGTATAAAGTATTTAGTATCAAGTATCAAGTATCAAGTATCAAGACGGGGCGTATAAAAAATGCCACTGCTAATGCTCTTTTGTTTACTTAGGCTTCAACCTTCAGCACTGCACCTCAAGCCTTAAATCAGCCTAAACTCATCTCCATCAAACAAGCCTTTGTCGCTTAACTTCAAATGTGGGATAACGAGTAAAGCCATAAAAGAAAGTGTCATGAAGGGAGCTACTAAGGTAGAACCTAGTTCCTTTGCAAAATTATCAATAGAAGTATAACGCTCGGCTATTTCGTAACCATTCTGAGTACTCATTAAGCCTGCAACCGGAAGGGGTAAAACTTCTTCTTTGCCGTTTCCTAAGGCCACAACACCACCGGTTTCTTTAATTACGAGATTAACTGCCTCGCAAATACTTTCATCATTTACACCAACAGCAATGATATTATGGCTATCGTGGGCAACACTAGAAGCAATAGCCCCTTTTTTTAAGCCGAAATTTTTTACAAAGGAAACGGCCACCGGCGCATCAAGGTAGCGGTTAACCACTACTATCTTTAAAATATCCCGTTCTACATCGCTTACTGCATTGCCGGTTATAACTTTTGGAAGAAATGAAAGCTTTTTAGTGATAAGTTGTCCCTCTAACGCCTCAATAAGCGGTATTTCTTGTTGGTCAGAATAAAGATAAGCGAAATCAGTTTCTTTTTTTAAACTGCATTTGAAGTGATTTACAGATTCCTCGGCTTCAATGTGTGTAATCCAATCGCCAACCATTCTGCCATTCTGTGCCACTAAAACCCCATCTATATAGGTCTGTTTAACTTTAAAGTCCTTTAAATCTTCGATAATGATAAAGTCGGCATAATCGTCAATGCCCAGCTGGCCCACATCCAACTTATAATGATGAACTGGATTGATGCAGGCTGCCCTAAGTACATGGAAAATGTCGATTCCTTTGGCAACTGCTCTTGCGCAAAGGGCATTGATGTGATTTTCCACTAAACTGTCCGGATGCTTATCGTCACTGCAAAACATAATCATTTTTGGCCAATCGTTTAACAGATCAATCAAAGCATCGAAATTTTTTGCTGCACTACCTTCGCGAATGAGAATTTTCATCCCTCTCTGGAGTTTGTCAAGAGCTTCCTCGGCGGTAAAACATTCATGGTCAGTAGAAATACCTGCATGGATATATTGTTGAAGCGCATCGCCACGCAGACCTGGTGCATGTCCGTCAACCGGTTTACCCAATCGATGTGCAGTTGAAATCTTTTTCAGTACCTCATCATCTTTATAAATCACCCCGGGGAAATTCATCATCTCACTCAGATATTTTATTTCCGGACGCTTCAAAAGACTTTCTACATCATCGTGATTAAGTTCAGCACCTGCGGTTTCAAATACAGTAGCCGGAACGCAACTGGGAGCGCCAAAATTAAACTTAAAGGGAACCGTTTTACCGTTTTCTATCATGAATTCTACTCCCTCAATTCCGCAAACATTGGCAATTTCGTGTGGATCGCTGATGGTGGATACCGTTCCATGAACCACTGCCAGCCTTGCAAATTCACTCGGAATTAACATGCTGCTTTCGATATGCACATGACTATCGATAAACCCGGGAAGAATAAAATGGGTATTTTCTTTTGCTTCTGAATGCCTGTGGATTGATTTGATTTTCCCATTGTCAACCTCAATCTCTCCGAAGAAAATATTGCGTTTTAAGATATCGACTATATTGCCTTCGACTTTAAATGTGTTCATCAGATTTTTTTTAATTTATCCGTCACCCTGAATTTATTTCAGGGTCTTTTATAGAAGATGCTGAAATAAATTGAGCATGACGAGTTTTGGTTTAAACACCTTAGTATTTCAATAATTTCTCTATTGTTTCCGCTAATCTGGCTTTAGCCAGAAAATCGTCTTCCAAAATCTTGTTCATGGGGATGGCAGTATCCAGGCTGGCGCAACGCATAACAGGTGCATCAAGGTATTGAAAACAGTGTTCCCCAATCCACGCTGCTATTTCAGCGCCAAAGCCATTGGTTAGGGTGTCTTCGTGTAAGATCAATATCCTTCCTGTAGCCTTTACAGTTGCCTCCACAGTAGCTTTATCCCAAGGTTGGAGCGTTCTTAGATCAATGAGTGTTGCATCGCACTCTGGATGCTCCTTTAAGTAATCCAATGCCCAGTGAACGCCTAATCCATAAGTTATAATAGCCAGTTGATTACCCGAACTGAGCTCTACCGCTTTACCGATTTCTGTGGTGTAATAGCCATCAGGAACTGCTGCGCTTAAGCTTCTGTAAAGATATTTATGCTCAAAATAAATTACAGGGTTTGGCTCTTCGATAGCTGCCAAAAGTAAACCCTTCGCGTCTGCAGGAAATGCCGGATAGACTATTTTTAATCCGGGTGTTTTGGTAAACCATGCTTCATTACTTTGTGAGTGAAAAGGACCAGCACCTGTTCCGGCGCCTGTTGGCATTCGTACAACTACATCTGCTTTTTCTCCCCAGCGGTAATGGGTCTTAGCCAGGTTATTCACGATTTGATTAAAGCCTACGCTTACAAAATCAGCAAATTGCATTTCCACAACAGCTTTGAAACCATTAATAGATAAGCCTAATCCTGCTCCAACAATGGCCGATTCGCAAATCGGGGTATTTCTTACTCTTCCTTTACCAAATTTATCAGTAAACCCATCTGTAATTTTAAATGCACCTCCATAATCTGCAATGTCCTGTCCCATCAGCACCAGGTTAGGATATTTCAGCATGGCAAGCTCCAGGCCTTCAGAAATGGCATCTAAATATCTTTTTTCTGTTGATGATGTTCCGGGTTCCACTACCTCTTGCTCGAATGGATAATACATGTCTTTCAATTCCTGATTGACATCTGCATGAGGCTCTTCCTCCTTAAAAGCTGCCTCTACATCTAATTCAATGGCTTTTTTGAGCTGTGTTTTGAGTTCGTTGACGAGTTCAGGATTCAAAATGCCTTCAGTCATTAAATAGGTTTCGAAATTGCTGATCGGATCTTTTTTCTCCCACTGGTCAAATAGCTCCTGGGGAACGTATTTTGTTCCGGAGGCTTCTTCATGACCACGCATTCTAAAGGTTAAGCACTCTAATAAAACAGGACGGGGATCCTTTCTAATCTCGGCTGAGATAAGGCTTATAGTATCAAAAACTTCTAAAATATTATTGCCATCAATCTGGATACCTTCCATTCCATATCCAATAGCTTTATCGATGAGATTTTTGCACCTGTATTGTTCCTGAGTAGGTGTGGATAGACCATAGCCATTATTTTCTATCAGGAAGATGACAGGAAGGTTCCAAACAGCCGCAACATTGAGTGCCTCATGGAAATCGCCCTCACTTGTTGCCCCTTCACCGGTAAAAACCAAGGTGGCTTTTGGTTGTTCGGCTAGTACATCGGCCAGTGCTATTCCATCAGCCAACGCCAATTGAGGGCCTAAATGGGATATCATCCCTATAATTTTATAATCTTGCGTGCCGAAATGAAAGGAGCGATCGCGACCTTTAGTAAATCCCGTTACCTTGCCTTGCCATTGTGCCATTAATTTTTTTAATGGAATATCGCGTGTGGTGAATACCCCCAGATTACGGTGCATGGGCAAAATATATTCATCGTTTTGCATCGCAAGGGTACTCCCAACAGCAATGGCTTCCTGGCCAATACCCGAAAACCATTTACCAATTCTACCCTGGCGTAGGAGTTTGAGCATTTTCTCTTCAACCATTCGGGGATAAAGAAGCCTTTTGTATAAATTCAATAAGAATTGGTCGTCTTTATCTCTTCGGTTGAAGTACATATGAGGTGATTTATAGTGAATAGATTAAGATTCTTTACTTTTTTTCAATTCTTCCCACTGTTTGGCAAAAGATTTATCTGCCACTTTTGGCATCTCTCTGTATTTACCCCAGCTTTTTTTGAAGAAGGTTTTAAGCATGAAATTTTTAAATCTTCCACCAAAAAAGTCCATCCATTTACGTTTTTGCATCATTTTATTGAACATGTTCCAGCCCATCTCTTCTGTCTTTCCATTTTCATGTGCTGTAGCGGCATCTCTGCGATTCAATAAAAGCATTTTGTGGATATCAATTTTAACGGGGCATACCTCCGAACATTTTCCACAAAGACTAGAAGCATAACTTAAATGCTTAAATTCTTCCATTCCTTTTAAATGTGGTGTGATTACAGAGCCGATAGGGCCGCTGTAAGTAGTATTATATGTATGACCGCCAATGTTTTTATAAACAGGGCAGGCATTTAAGCAGGCACCACAACGGATGCAATAAAGGCCCTGGCGCTGATCTTTTTGTGCTAAAAGGTTCGTCCTGCCGTTATCCAGCAAGATGACATACATTTCTTCCGGACCATCTGTTTCATCGGCTTGCCTTGGTCCACTTAAAATAGTGTTGTATACCGTTAAATTTTGGCCTGTTCCATGAGAAGCCAATAGTGGCCAAAACAAATCCAGGTCTGTCATAGACGGAATTACCTTTTCAATACCAACGATGGCGATATGGATCTTTGGAAATGTGGTACTTAAGCGGGCATTTCCCTCATTTTCTGTTAAGGCAATGCTTCCGGTATCTGCAATTAAAAAATTACCGCCACTGATACCGATATCAGCATTTAAATATTTTTCCCTCAGCAACTCTCTTGCTTTTTGCACGAGTTGAGGCGGTGTTGCATCTAAGGGAGTACCAAACTTATCGTGAAAAAGCTGCGCAATGTCTGTGGCACTCAGGTGCATGGCTGGGGTAACAATGTGGTAAGGTGGCTGCCCCAGAAGCTGAACAATATACTCGCCTAAATCACTTTCCAAAGATTCAATCTGATTACTTTCCAGAAATTCATTTAAATGGATTTCTTCAGTAGTCATCGATTTTGACTTGATGACTGATTTACCATTGTTCTTTTTAATGATGTTCAGAATCTCTCTTTGAGCTTCTGCAGCATCATTTGCCCAAATTACTTTACCACCTCTGCGTTGGAAGTTAGATTCAAATTCTGGCAAGAATTTATCGAGATTTTCCATTACACGCCATTTAATGACGTGCGCTTTCTTTTTCGATGCCTCCAGGTTTTCGAATTTGGATAATCCACGTTCTACCGCGACATTATACTTACCGATATTGTAATTGATGGTTTTACGGTGTGATAAATCGAACGCTTTCTCATCACTCTTCTCTAAAAATTCCTCAGCAGTTTTGATCATATTTCAAAGATAGGAAATTCTTGTGCCAGCAAAAGTTAATGTGCATAAAAAAGCCTCAACGATTTGTTGAGGCTCAATGCTTTGACTTTATTATTTTGGGTTACCCTTACCATCCATATCAACAGCCGGGCGTTTTGCTCTATTGGCTAATTCCCAGGCGGTGTAGTAGGTGAGCTGTGCTCTCTTGGCCAATAGCGGGAAGTTGATTTTGCTTACTTCATCCCCTGGCCTGTGATAATCTTGTTGTAACATTCCATCATAGTAGAAAATGATTGGAATACCCAACTTCGCAAAGTTATAATGGTCTGAACGGTAATAAATACGCTCAGGATCTTTTGGATCGTCGTATTTATAATCCAGTTTCATTTTAGTATAAGTAGCGTTAACCTGCTCACTTAATTTACCTAAATCGCTACTTAACATATTGGAACCTACAGAATAAATGTAGTTCGCAGAATCGGGCTTACCTAAATATTCTTCGCCAGTACGGCCAATCATATCGGTATTTAAGTTGGCGATGGTATTTTCTACCGGGAATACCGGATGTAAAGAATACCATTCAGAACCCCAAAGTCCTTTTTCTTCTCCAACAACCGTCATAAACAAGATACTGCGTTTAGGGCCTTTGCCTGCTTTTTTTGCATCAACAAAAGCTTTTGCCATTAATAACACACCCGTAGTTCCAGATCCGTCATCATCAGCACCATTGTTAATTTTATCTGGTCCTTCTACTTCCGGGGTGATGCCGATATGGTCATAATGACCTGTAAGTACAACTACTTCTTTCTTTAACACGGGATCAGAACCTTCTAAAAAGCCCAATACATTTTCGCAACGAACAGGCGTTTCCTTTTTCATGGCGCTGGCAGAAATGGCCACATTTATGGTTTGAGATGCTGGTTTAGAAGTTTCAGCAATTTTCTTTTGAACCGCTTCTACAGATGTTCCTGCTGTTTTTAAAATATCGTTAGCCGTAGCAGTTGATATAGAGATCGTGGTGAAAGGATTTTGTTTTTTCATACGATCAATATTATCCTGCGTTTTCATCAGGTTAGAACCCTTGGTATAAGCCGCCTTCTGTTCTTCGGTAATATTATCTAAGCTTGGGTCAATAAAAATTACGGCCTTAGCTTTAGCCTGAGCTAAATATGAGGTTTTTCTAGCTTTAGCCATCAAAAGCTGACGGCCAGTTTGTTTTTCTCCAGATTTTACGGTTGGATCGCCCGATAGGAAAACCAATACCACTTTGCCATCTACATTTAGTCCTTCATAATCATTATAACCGTCTTTAGTTACACCGTAACCTGCAAACACGATATCATCTGTACTAAAAGTAAAACCATTTAAACCTACGGCATTACTGGCGATTAAAAAATCTTTATAAGCTACCTTCGGCTGACCATTGATTGTTAGCATACTTTCGCTAACACTATAGTTAACTAAATCTATATTCTGGAAATATGAACCGTTAACAGGTGCTTTTAATCCTAATGATTTAAAATAATCGCGAATATAATCTGCTGCCATCCAGGCACCTTTGGTACCTGTTTCTCTACCCTCATAGGCATCAGAAGCTAAAACTGAAAGATGCTTGTAAGCGTTATCCGGATTAATAGCCTTACTGAATCTAATGGCATCCTTATTGGCTACAAGGGGTTTTACTTGTGCAAAGCAACTTGCGTAAAGCACAGTAGCCAAGCCAAGGGTTAAAAAATTTTTGTTCATTATGATAATAGTTAGTTGAGTTTTAGTTAACAGGAAATCTTATCAATTCTGTTTTGATGACGACCAGCCTCAAATTCAGTATTTAAAAAGGTTGTGGTAATTTCCTTTGCTACTTCTTCTGATACAAACCTGGCAGGAATACACAGCACATTGGCATTATTGTGTTTACGAACCAAAGAAGCCACTTCATTTTCCCAGCAAAGACCTGCTCTAATGCCTTCGTGTTTGTTGGCGGTAATGGCTACGCCGTTGGCCGATCCACAAAGCAAAATACCATAAGTAAATTCGCCGCTTTCTACTGCTGACGCTACAGGATGAGCAAAATCCGGATAATCCACAGAATCAGAAGAATACGGGCCAAAATCTTTAAGATCGTAATCTTTTAAAAAATCTTTCAGTACTTCTTTGTATTCGAAACCAGCGTGGTCAGCGCCAATGGCAATTTTAATCTTTGTATCAGACATGTTCAAATTTAGAGAGAAATATAAAATCTATTCGTAATGTTTTTGTTAGTTAGCATAGAACGCAGCTTCAGCTTTTTTCTTTTTCTTCTCGATGTATGCTGAAACAAAAATGCTCAGTTCATAAAGTAAGAAAAGAGGTGTTGCTACAATTAACATCGTCATGATATCTGGTGTAGGCGTTACAATTGCCGCAATAATAAGAATGATAACAGCCGCATATCTTCTGCTCGATCTCATCAGTTTTGGTGTCATTAAGCCTAGTTTTGATAGGATAAAGATAATTACCGGAAGTTCAAAAATAATTCCCGTTCCTAAGGTTAGGGTAGCTACCGATGATAAGTATGAATCAACGGTAAAGGTGTTTTTTATTTCCTCACTCACGGTGTAACCCGTTAAAAAGTTAACTGACAATGGGCATACAACAAAATAACCGAATAAGATACCGATAACGAAAAGCACTGAAGCAAAGAAAACAAAACCACTGGCCGATTTGCGTTCATTTTCATGAAGTGCGGGTTTAATAAAGCGCCAAATTTCCCATAATAGATAAGGAAAACCTACCACAATTCCGCACATCACACAAACATTTAACTGCAGGTTAAACTGCCCGGCCATTTCAGTATTGATGATCTCACCATTAATTTTGGTGATACACATGTCTTTCCCTAAAGAAGGAAAACGCTCAACCAATTTACACATCATTCTGTAAGTCCAGAAATCAGGTTTTTTAGGTCCGAAAATAACCTTGTCTAAAATTTCTTCGTTGAAGTAAAAGGCGATACCCGTAAAAACGGCAACGGCAATAACTGCTCTAATCAGGTGTTTACGTAAAATATCAAGGTGATCAAAAAAGGACATCTCTGCCTCTAAATTTTTACCTTTTTCCCCTATAGCTTTTATTAGTGATGATTTTTCTTTAGTGCTGCTCATGTTGAAAACAAAAATACCATTCTAAATGAATAGAATGGTATTTACGTGTTAAATATAGAAATAGTTTATATTATTGTGTGAATTCGTGATTAAAAATAGAATTTTAATCACAGCAATAAGTAAAAGATTAAACTTTTTACTGAAGTACTTTGATTACACTCAGCTGCTTCATACTTGCGGGATTAATATAGTTAAATTGATACACCCCGTCTTCGCCAGTAACGATTAAAGATTTTGGGCCGGCAATTACATCAAAGCTTTTAATGTTATTTAAATGCTGTAGCAGATTATTCCCAATGGCATTTTTATCGGTAATATTGAAGCTTTTTATACCATAAGTGCCTTCGCAGAGAAATAAGTTGTTGCCACTCACACTTAAGCCATGCGGGTTTTGCATCTGAAAAACTGCAGTTTGTTTTGGCTTTGTTGGATCTTCAATATCTACAACCTCTAATTGATTTACGGTTTGCCTACAAAAATTGCCTGTACGTAAGGTAACGAATGCATATTTTCCTTGTACTACCACAGGGTCGCAAGCAAAAACATGGCTATAAGTAGATAGCTTTACCGGATTGGCTGGGTCGCTAGCATTAAAAATATGCATTCCTCTGTTGGTGCCGATAAATAATTTATTTTCATACGGGAAAATAGTTTCAACGCCCCAGTCTAAAGCAATGGTTTTTACAAAGGTTGGATTTGAAGGTGTTTTTACATCAAAGAGACTCAAATCAGCATGACCAACGGTATACAGATAATCACTTAACAAGGTGAATCTGGCCATTGAGCCACCCTGACCCGATGAGCCGCCCGAACTACTACTGTAGCTCGCGTCATACATTATATTTTTATAGGTTTCCTTTCTAACAACGGTATCTTTATAAATAACCACATATTTTTGCACACCAGTAGTGAAAAACTGTTTAAAAACTTCATTTACCCTTTTTATTTGTTTGATGTTATTTATCGATGAGATATCAAAAGCCAGTAAATCTACATAACTATCTGCATAGAGAATGTTATCGCGTATAGCAAGATCTACATTACCTGGGATTTGCAAGAATGCGAGATTAACGGGTGCAGCCGGATTGACGTTGTTATAAATATGGATTCCTTTGTTTGGTTCATTGATAAAAAGGTAGTCGTTATAGATATAGATCTTTCCTGTCTTTTTAGCTTTTACGGCACTTTTTATGCCTACTGGTAACGCCCGCATTTCCTGAAGGGAAATTGTTTTGGCGATTTGTATCACTTCAAATTCATCAGTATTTTTTTTGCATTGAGTAAATACCGCCATCGTGAGGAGCAGCAGTAATCCGTTAAATAGATTTTTTTTCATGTTGGTTAGGTTTTTTAGTCAAAACGTTTCCCGTTACTAAAACGCTACAAGATAATAAGTTAATGTTGGTTGAAGCGATCAGCTGGGTTAAGTATAACAAAAAAGGCCGTTTCAAATTTTTGAAACAGCCTTTTAAAAATTTTAATACCAGTATGATCTAAATTATTCTGATAAGTCAAATGTTTCCATGAATTTGGTAGTGAAATTTCCTGCTCTGAAGTTAGGATCTTTCATCAGTTGTAAATGGAAAGGAATCGTTGTTTTAATCCCTTCAATTACAAATTCGCCTAATGCACGTTCCATGGTACAAATTGCTTCTTCGCGAGTTTGCGCTACGCAAATCAGTTTGGCAATCATACTATCATAGTTAGGTGGAATTTGATAACCTGCATAAACATGTGTGTCTACACGTACGCCATGGCCACCTGGTGAGTGAAAGTTAGTAATCTTTCCTGGTGATGGACGGAAGTTATTAAACGGATCTTCTGCATTAATACGGCACTCAATGGCGTGCATATCAGGGAAGTAGTTTTTACCAGAAATAGGAATTCCTGCAGCTACTTTAATTTGTTCTTTAATTAAGTCGAAGTTGATTACCTCTTCAGTAACCGGGTGTTCTACCTGGATACGGGTATTCATTTCCATGAAGTAGAAGTTACGGTGTTTATCTACTAAAAACTCAATTGTTCCGGCACCTTCATAATTAACGGCAACAGCACCTTTAATTGCGGCTTCACCCATACGAACACGTAATTCATCAGTCATGAATGGAGAAGGAGATTCTTCAACCAATTTCTGGTGACGGCGTTGAATAGAACAATCGCGTTCTGATAAGTGACAAGCTTTACCGAATTGATCACCAATAATCTGGATTTCAATGTGGCGTGGATCTTCAATGTATTTTTCCAGGTATAAGCCATCGTTACCGAAAGCTGCGCCAGATTCCTGACGGGCACTATCCCAGGCATTTTCGAAATCTTCATCTTTCCAAACTACGCGCATTCCACGGCCACCACCACCGGCAGTTGCTTTAAGAATTACAGGATAGCCCATTTCGTTGGCGATTTTGATACCTTCTTTAACGCTGGTTAATAAACCTTCAGATCCAGGAATAGTAGGTACCCCTGCTTTTTTCATAGTCGATTTGGCAGAAGCCTTATCACCCATATCATCTATCTGCTCTGGAGTAGCACCGATAAACTTAATACCATATTCTCTGCAGATATTTGAAAACTTAGCATTTTCAGATAAAAATCCATATCCAGGATGAATCGCATCAGCGTTGGTAAGCTCTGCTGCAGAAATAATGTTAGGAATATTTAAATAAGAATCTTTACTTGGGGGAGGTCCGATACAAACAGCTTCATCAGCAAAACGTACGTGTAAACTTTCGCGATCTGCGGTAGAGTAAACAGCAACTGTTTTGATGCCCATTTCCTTACAGGTACGGATAATACGCAAAGCGATTTCACCCCTGTTGGCAATTAGTATTTTTTTAAACATGATTTTTTATTTTTCGTCAATCTGTTTTAAAATAATCGTCATGCTGGTTGATCAGCATCTATATTAAAAAGAAGACCCAAATCCCGGGTAACGGGACTGGGTGACGTCAATGTTTTTATAATTAAATTGGCTCTACTAAGAATAATGGTTGGTCGTACTCAACAGGAGAAGCGTTATCAACCAAAATTTTAACGATACGGCCAGAAACTTCACTCTCAATTTCATTGAAAAGCTTCATTGCCTCGATGATACAAACTACCTTTCCAGTACCGATTTCATCACCAACGTTTACAAACATTGGCTTATCAGGGCTCGAAGAACGGTAGAAAGTACCGATCATAGGAGATTTGATCGTAATGTATTTAGACGTGTCTTCCGCAGCAGAAGCAGCTGGAGTTGCAACAGCAGCTGGTGCAGTAGGAGCAGAAGCTACAGGGGCTGCAGCTTGTACAAGTGGAACTTGTGGCACTGTAGCGTGAACAACTGTTGGGGTTTGGTTTGTTTTGATGGTGATTTTAAAGTCTTCTTGCTCAATAGCAACTTCGTTTACACCAGAACGAGAAACAAATTTTATCAGTTCCTGTATTTGTTTAATATCCATTTTTTAGGCTAGTTATGTAAAAAATAGTGTTTATATAATTTAACTAAGTTATACTTTTTTTGTTTTATTTTTATCTGATAATCAGCCTGTCGGCTTCAGACTAAGAACTTCAGACTAATTGGAGTCGTAAGCCCATTTGAGGTAAATAGAACCCCATGTAAATCCACCTCCAAAGGCAGCTAAAACAATATTGTCGCCTTTTTTTAATCGGCTTTCCCATTCCCATAAACAAAGTGGAATTGTTCCGTTAGTGGTATTGCCATAACGCTCAATATTGATCATTACTTTATCGGTACCTACACCCATACGGTTGGCAGTAGCATCAATAATGCGTTTGTTGGCTTGGTGAGGAACTAACCAGGCTACATCATCTGCAGTTAGGTTATTACGCTCCATAATTTCAGCAGCAACATCAGCCATATTGGTAACCGCAAATTTAAACACGGTAGGACCCTCCTGGTGAGCAAAATGTTCACGTGCATCAATACTTTCGTGAGTTGCAGGTTTAACAGAACCTCCGGCTTTCATGCCTAAGAAATCTCTTCCCGAACCATCAGATCTAAGAATAGAGTCCTGAATACCTAATCCTTCTTCGTTTGGTTCTAACAAAGCACAACCACAACCATCTCCAAAAATAATGCAGGTAGTTCTATCTTCATAGTTAATGATTGAAGACATTTTGTCTCCACCAACCACTAATACTTTCTTGTGTTTACCCGATTCGATAAACTGAGCACCAGTACTTAATCCGAAAATGAATCCTGAACAGGCCGCCTGTAAATCGTAACCCCAGGCATTTGTTGCGCCTACTTTATCGGCAAGTACGTTTGCTGTAGCCGGGAAGGTAAAGTCAGGTGTAGTAGTGCAAAAGATAATTAAATCAATTTCCTTTGCATCAATACCTCTTTTTTTAAGCAATCCATTTACAGCGTGTACAGCCATATCGGATGTACCTAAACCTTCGCCTTTTAAAATTCTGCGCTCTTTAATTCCCGTTCTGCTGGTGATCCATTCATCCGAAGTATCAACAATGGTTTCTAACTCTGCGTTGGTAAGCACATAGTCGGGGACGTAACCATTTACTGCTGTAATAGCAGCGTGAATTTTACTCATTTTAATAAATTAAATAAATTATTTAAATGCCGTTTTAATTTTATCTACTAATCCTGTTGTAATCATTTCTCGTGATTGAAGGACCATATTTTTAACTGCTAACGGACTCGAAATACCGTGGCCGATTACTACGGGTGCATTAACACCTAAAACCGGGCTGCCACCATATTGCTCATAATTGAAACGATCGAAAAATTCATCTTTCATCCCTTTCTTAACAGTCATTACGTAAAATGATTCTGCTAATTTAAGCATTACATTTCCAGTAAAACCATCACAAACAATTACATCCGCTTTATCGTTAAATAAATCTCTTCCTTCTACGTTGCCTACAAAGTTAAACAAGTTTGTATCCTTCATTAACGGAAAAGTTGCCATACTTAGCATATTACCCTTCTCGTCCTCTTCACCAATATTCATCAGGGCCACTTTCGGGTTGTCTATCTGCAGTAAATTTTCTGCATATAAACTGCCCAGGGCACCAAATTGAAGTAAGATATCAGGTTTGCAATCGGCATTTGCACCAACGTCTAATAATAAACCAGTGCCGCCTTTTATTTTAGGAAGGATAGTACATAAGCATGGGCGGATAATGCCCGGAATAGTTTTAACGCTAAAAACAGCGCCAACTAACATGGCTCCAGAGTTACCTGCACTTGCAAATGAGTCGATTTTACCTTCTTTTAAAAGGTTAAAGCCAACAGAAATGCTCGATTTTGGTTTCTGAACAATTGCTTTTGTGGGATGTTCGCCCATACCAATAACTTCATCAGTATGAACGTATTCAAAATGATCCGGATTAAAACCTTCCTCAATAAGAATGGGTTTAATCTGTTCGGTATCGCCGATGAGAACCAGGTGTTCTCCGGCATTTAGCGATTGATGAGCAGCTATTGCTCCCAAAACAATTGCTTTGGGAGCATAGTCTCCGCCCATTATGTCGAGGCCTATTTTCATAGAAAAAATCTGTTTGTGTTAAATTAGGGTTAATCCTAAATTTTTCAGTGGACTAAGGTATGACTAAAGCCGCTGAAAACGCAAACAATTTTTTAAGAAAATTAACCAATCTGAGTATTTTCGATAACCAGTTTGCCGTTGTAGTATAAGTTACCATCAACGTTGTAAGCACGGTGAGGTACGTGGATAGCACCTGTTGCCGAGCATGTTGCTAAAGAAGGAGCCACAGCTTTATAGTGAGTTCTTCTTTTATTTTTTCTCTGTTTCGAGATCTTCCGTTTTGGATGTGCCATTGGTGTATAATCTAATTATTTTTTTAACTTATTTAATGCTTCCCAACGTGGGTCGCTTGTTTGTTCGTTCTCTTCACTCTGATTTTCGATAGAAAGCTTCTCTAATCGATCAATCATTTCCTGGTCGCAATCTTTATCAGCCTGCTCGCAGTTTTTGATATATGGAACCGAAACGTTGATCATTTCATATAACGGTTCTGCAATATCAATGGCTGTTTCTTTTCTGCTCAATGAGATTATTTCATCATCATCACTCTCCAGCTCGTCTTCAGCAAACTTTACAATCTGTCTTTCGTACAGATTTACAGGCAATGGAAATTCGGCTAAACATTTGTCGCAATCCAAATTAACAGTGCCAATTACTTTAAACCTTAAGATCAACATGGTCTCTTGTTTTTCAAGCTCCAGGTTAACTTTTAAGTCGCCGCTTTTAATCAATGAATACTCAAATGCATTAAAAAAGGTGTCATCAAGCTGAAAATCAAACTCATGAGTTCCCAATTTTAATCCGGTAAACGGTACTGAAAATTGTTTTAGCGGGTTCAAAGTACTGTAAAATTTTAGCCTGCAAATGTAGGGATAAAATAATTAGATTAAAAATGTTTTTTAAAAATTATTCCTTTGATTGAGCAGGTATTGAAGAAGTTATGGGGTTGTTGGTTCATTATTGAGTAGTCATTGGTTCATCTGCCAGCAGTTATTAATGCAGTTGGGAATTCTTTCAGCCACAAAATTACCAAGCCATGCTTCTAGAAGCGCAGCCCTTTTTACCTCAGTATTGGTGCCCAGATTGTATCTGCTACTGAGCAGGAGCTAAAACCATTTCTTTATTATTTCTGCTCCACTCACTCCAAGAACCTACGTAAAGTTTGGGGATCGGTAGGCCAGCATAATCCAGAGCCAGTAGTGTATGGCAAGCAGTAATTCCCGATCCGCAGTGCACAATTATATTTTCGGGTTCAATACCCGCTAATGATTGGGTGTATTTAGCTTTCAATAATTCAGGGGCTAAGAACGCTCCGGTTGCATCTAAGTTCTCGGTAAAGGGAATGTTGGTTGCGCCGGGGATATGGCCTGCAATGAGGTCTATTGGCTCTGTAAGGCCTGCAAAACGATTGGCATCGCGAACATCAATTACAATATAGTTATCCTTCTTGGCTACTTGCTCTACTTCATTGATATCTGATAAGGGTAAATTCCAGGAAGTAAGGGCGTAAGGCTTAGCAGGTTTGGCTGTTTCTACCTTTGAACTGGTCGGGAAACCTGCTCTAACCGCGGCATCAAACCCACCGTCAATTACCTGTACTTTCTGGTGTCCAATAGCCTTTAACATCCACCAAAGTCTGGCTGCGGCGTTTCCTCCGTTTTTATCATCATAAACTACCACATGGCTATCTGGAGAAATACCAAACTTGGCCAGAAATGTTGCAAACTGCTCCAATGTTGGCAAGGGGTGTCGTCCGCCAATGGCGAAATCTCCGATGTTTGCAAGGTCGGTGTTCACATCTGCAAATAGCGCTCCGGCAAGATGGTTTTCTTCATATCTGGCCTTCGAACCCGCACTGGCATCAATGATAATTATTTCCTCTGATTGACTTAACTGAATTAAATCTGCTGGTTTTATAATGGGTGATAATTTTGATTGCATTTTATATTTATTTTTTTGGTGATTGTTTCAAAGCCCATAACCCCAATGCAGGGCCGAGGCCTAAGATCATATAAAGATATTGAGAATTCAGTTGTTTTGACAATAGATTAATCACCTGGATGCTCACAATTGTTAGGGCAAAGCCCATGCAGTTTACGATGGTTAGCGATGTACCTCTTGATGCTTCTGGCGCATGTTGGGCAATCAATGAGGAAAATAGCGGGGAATCAGCAGTAACAACTAAGCCCCAAAAAAACAATATGGCTAAAAGAACCATCGTATAATCAGTAAAGAGGAAAAGCGGAGAGAGCAGGCAGCATAAACCTGATAATAATAAAGCAATAGTGGCTAGTTTTTTGGCACCGAATCTTTGCGAAAGTAACCCGCCTACCATGCAAGATAAACCGCCTGCGGCGATGATTAGAAAAGTGAGCAAAGAAATGTTAAGATTTGCATCTGGATATCTGGTTTGGTAAGAAAGAAGGATGCTCGGCAAAAATGCCCAGAAAGTATACAGTTCCCACATATGTCCAAAATAACCAAAGGCAACAGCCCTAAACTCAGCATTTTTAAAGCCCTCTAAAAAGGAATTGAACCTGAGTTGTTGTCCTGCTTTTCTAAAGGGACCATTTGGAATGAAGAAAGCGATCATTGCACCTCCAATAATGGCTAGAAATGAGGTGGTGTAAATTACATATTCCCAATGGAAATTGGCTGTGAGTGTTTTAAGCAGATGTGGAAAAGCCGTGCCCAGTACCAAGGCACCTACTAGAAAGCCTAATGATTTGCCTAAGCCTTCCTTAAAATAATCGGATGCAATTTTCATTCCCACCGGGTAAATTCCTGCTAACATGAATCCTGTTAGAAATCTGAATAAATGTAGAAAGGCAACATCATTTATCTTCAGGCAAATGCCAGCGTTGAAGAAGGCAGCAGCCAAAGCGCAAATAAAAAAGACTTTTGACGGGGGAAATTTATCTGCGATAGCAAGTAAAGAAAAACTCAGTGTTCCGGCAATAAAACCAAACTGTACCATACTGGTTAGATTGGCTAAAAGGTTTGGATCTGTCGCAAAATTTTTGACCAGATCTGGCAACACTGCATTCCCTGCAAACCATAAGGAGGTGCATAAGAACTGGCCTATAACAATAACGGGGAGAACAAATTTGGGTGGATTAATGCTGGTCATCTTTTAAATGCACAATGTTACCTAAAATAAGCAGTAGCGTTAGTGTTTCAATTGCTCTTTCATCAATTTTTCCATCATCTCCTTTTTTTGTTGCGTGGTCATATTTTTTATTTTATTGGCATCAAAATCTATACTGCTTTTTTTATAACCTGCCGGGATGGTAAATAGTGCCGGACTTAGGGTTTTTGTTTCATGCTTAGTTAGTAACATGGTTAGGGTAGGCGTTTGCGTGCCAGGCTTAAATACAATCACCTTTACAGGCATACCTGATATTCCTTTGCTTTTTAATTGCGACAGAACTTTTTTAGTATTGGCATTATTTCCCATCATTGGAAAATCAAAGGTTGGTAGTTCTTTGCTATACCAGGCATCCCATGATTTCCCTTCAGCAGTCATTCTTACGTGAGAACAATTGTAGTTGCCAATTTTTTCATTCCCTAAAACCTTGATGTCGATATTTTCGCCGTCGTTATTGCTCATTTTGGCTTCCGTGTAGGTTCTGTTCATCGAGTTAAATACAAGAGTTACCCCGGGCCTGTTTTTAAGCATCAGCAGTGTGGTAGACATTTGCCTGCCCGCAATGATCATATTTGTTTCTGTACGTAAATCACCATTTTTACCGTACATCTTACTGAGGATGGGCTTACTACCAGAGGTAGTCATGGTATATTCTAAGTAAATATCTGATGCAAGCGCTGGTTGGCTAAATAGAAATATTGCACAAAGGTTTGCCAGTATAAATAATTTGGTTTTCATTGTTGTCGTATTTGGTTAGTTAAAGTTAAGCAATAGAAGGCCAATCTTTGTGTAGCGGGTAGTTTTTATATCCAGACTCGAATTAATTTCTTCAGTTTATATGGGGTTACCCAATTAAAGGGGGCTTTATGACAGGGAGGTGCCTTATTTGATAATGCTTAAGCTCCCGGTTAGCGTTTGTTGTCCATCTAGGTTGATCACGTAATAATAAACTCCCGGAGGACAGGTATTGCCTTGATAATTTCCTGCCCATGGATGTTCGTAACCTTTGGAGAAGAAGACCAAGTTTCCATACCGGTTAAAAATTGATACCTGGCAATTGGAGAACGATTTAAGGTCTGCTATCTGCCACAAATCATTTACCCCATCACCATTGGGACTAAATGCATTGGCTGGTTTAATTTTGACAACTATAGTAATGTTAATGTCTATTGTATTAGATGATACACTATTTGTGCTTGAACAGGGGGTGGTGACAGTTAACTCGCAGGTTACCTGATCTCCTTGTTGTAAATTATTTTTACTGAAAAAACGACTGTTTGCTCCAGTTGGAATTCCATTCACAAACCACTGGTATTCTGGATTTGTTCCTTCATTGGTGGTGGTTGCAGTAAAATTTACAGTAGATGAACTGTATATCTTACTAATATCACTCTCTATGCTAACGGTGGGCGTGAGAATGGGATTGATTCTGACAATAATTGCATTGCTTTCTGCGGTAGTACTCACCTGGCAATTTTGAGCATTGCTAACCACGGTACAACTCACCTGATCCTTATCTTCAAGATCATCTAATTCGAGAATATCTGAATCGATACCCACATCGTTTCCGTTTATTTTCCATTTATAAATAGGTTTTTCGCCTGCACGGGTTGCTGTTGCCTTAAATTTTATTAATGCACCCTTACAAGTGGTTGATTGATCAGTCTGAATGGTAACACCAGGAGCTTCTGTAACTTGACTACTTAGTGAGATGCTGTTGCTCGGTACCAATCTACTTGTAACACAGGTTTCGGAACTTGTAAGGTTGCACGTTACAACATCTGTTGATGTTAAGTTATTGGGGCTAAAAGTGTCGTTGTTTTCTCCGGGAATGTTTCTGCCATTTATTTGCCATTGCAGTACAGGATTAGCTCCTCCATTTACAGTAACTGCAGTAAATATGGGTTGGAAATGATCACAAAGTACATCTCTATCAGCAGAGATAGTTATCTTAGGAAGGAGATTTTCACTTACAGTTATGGGGTTGGAAATGGTTGTACAGCCGTCTGTTGTAGTTATTTTTGCGCGATAAGTTCCGGCTTTTAAAGTGGTGTAAGTTCCTGTAAAGATGTTGGAAAACTTAATAATCCGTCCATTTAAAAAATCAGAAACATATAAGTTATTGAAAGCATCCATTCCAATGCCTGTAGGCATAATCTGGTTAGGGGCATTGCCCTGGCCATTTCCGCCAGCAATGATAGAGCCTGAATTCGCCCCAGGCAACCATTTTAGAACAGCATATCCAGTGTAATCTGATACATAAATGTTTTTACTCCCATCAACATAAACACCAAGTGGGTTACCAGAAGTACGGGCAACAGTTGTTCCAGTATTAGCTCCTATAATCCATTTTTGTACCCTGTAATTATCTGTATCGCAGATGTATAGGTTGTTGTCTTGTATAAACAATCCGGTAGGAGCAGCAAGCTGATTTGCTGCGCTCCCATAGCCATTTCCTCCCGCAACTATTATTCCCGGGCCAGTTCCGGCGCTGTATTTTCTAACCAGCTGACCATTTTGTTCAGATACATAAACATTGTTTTGTGCATCAATACAAATGCCGGTTGGTAAAATAAGCGATGAGGCTATTGTTATTCCAGACGTTGCTCCGGGACTGAATTTTTGAACACGGGAGTTGGATTGATCTACTACATAAAGGTTTCCAAGACCATCAACCGCTACTGCAGTGGGTCTGTTAAACTGGTTGGAACTATTTCCAGTGCCGTTTCCACCTGCCACAGTAATACCTACAGTAGCTCCTGGTGCCCATTTCTGCACCCTGTTATTGGCCATATCAGGTATGAAAATATTTCCTGCCTTATCTACAAATATTCGATTAGGATTATAGAGTTGGTTGGGCGCTGAGCCGCTTCCATTTCCCCCTGCAACGATAATACCATTGTTTTGTTTAACATTACTTTGTTCCAGTATAGAAACGTCGTCTAATAACCAGGAAATGCCGGCAATTGCACTGTTACTGGTTACCAGGAGCTCACTGCCTACACATTCGTTTCCCGTTAACGTAGCTGTGCAGGCATACTTTAACTTTGATTGGTGTAAGCTGGAAAAATCTTGAACAGGATAAGGCGGTACTGAATGATAGCTGTTTTTTTTATAAAACGCAGCAGAAAATGATGCGATAAAAGATATTAGGAATACACAAATAAAGCTTAGTGCGGTTTTCAACAAGAGAAGCGTTTGGTTTATTGATGCAATTAAAGATTAAAAGTTTAACTTTCAAAAAAAACTGTCATAATTAGCTTACATCAATTGGAAATAGCTACAAAAAGCTACCGAAATAGGGCATTATACCTTAGCCTGCTAGTTCAAAGCTTTGAGTGGAGAGTTTGTAACCCTATAACCTGCAATTCGATTAGCTATTGTGCTAGGATGACTCCTTAGCGCTCGAAGTGTTAGTCACCCAGCCCCGTAACAGGTAACATGTAACCCACAACCCAATTAAGAAGCATCATCCTTAATGTCAAACTGCGTTTCCACAATTTTTCCACCAGTTCTGAGTTGATTGCTCAACATTTCTTCTTGCTCGCGTCTGTTTTTTACAATGTGGATGGCTGCAAAAAGGGCTTCTCTGAATGAAGTCTCATCGGCTAAGTTTTTACCTGCGATATCGTAACCTGTACCATGATCAGGAGAGGTACGCACAAAGTTTAGCCCTGCGGTATAGTTAACGCCATTACTGAAGGCCAGGGTTTTGAAAGGGATAAGACCTTGGTCGTGGTACATCGCCAATACCGCATCGAATTTTTTGTAACTGCTGTTGCCAAAAAAGCCATCGGCAGGGTATGGGCCAAAACACATAATGCCTTTATCAAAAGCTTCTTGTATGGCCGGACTGATAATTTCGGCCTCCTCAGTGCCCAATAAACCGTTATCACTGGCGTGGGGATTAAGCCCAAGAACAGCAATTTTGGGTTTTTCAATCCAGAAATCCTTTTTTAAGCTTTCATTAATGAGTTTAAGCTTATTGATTATTTTCTCTTTGGTAATGGCCGAAGGAACATCCTTAACTGGAATATGACCGGTTACAACCCCCACACGAAGGCCTTCGCTTACCAGGAACATCAATACATCTTTACTACCACTCTTTTCTTGTAGGTATTCGGTATGCCCCGGAAAGGCAAAAGTTTCAGATTGGATGTTGTGTTTATTAATTGGAGCAGTAACCAGCGCATCAATATCACCGTTTACTAAATCGCTCGTTGCCCTTTCTAAAGATAAAAGCGCATATTTTCCACCTGTTTCTGTTACCTGGCCAAGCTCTATCTTAACATCCTCTTCCCAACAATTAATCATGTTGGCCTTTTTAGGCTGGGCCTGATTAGCCTGATTGATCACATTGAAGCTGAAGTCGCCAAGGTTATTCGCCTTGCGGTGAAAAGAAGAAACTTTGGTATGACCATAAACTATTGGTGTGCAGTAATTTAAAATTACGGGATTAGATAAGGTTTTAATAATCACCTCTAAACCTATGCCGTTCACATCGCCTATACTGATACCAATTTTAAGTTTATTGCTCATAATTAATGGAAAATTTTAGCGCAAATTACTGATTTTAGCTTAAACACTTTAAAAAAAATGAAAGCCTAAGCAACACGAAGTTATTTGCAAAGAAATAATAAGCCTATCTTTGTGGTTATAATTTCAATTTTAAAGCCTCTTTTGGGGTTCGGGTATGAGTTTAGTAAAAGCAAAAAAACATTTAGGACAACATTTCTTAACCGATAAAGGTATCGCCAATCGCATTGTAGAAAGTTTGGTGAATACCGATAAATATAATCAGGTGTTAGAAGTGGGGCCAGGAATGGGGATTTTATCTGATTTTTTATTGCAGCGCGAGGATTTACAAACCTATTTAATTGATATTGACACTGAATCTTTTCATTTTCTGAATGAAAAATATCCTCAGCTGGGTGATCGCTTAATTAATGGAGATTTTTTAAAGCTCGATTTTGATTCGATCTTTTCTGATCAGTTCGCTATAATAGGAAACTTTCCATACAATATTTCTTCGCAGATCTTATTCAAGATTTTGGATAACAGACACAAGGTAGTTGAAATGGTAGGAATGTTTCAAAAAGAAGTGGCACAGCGTTGTGCAGCCCCTGCCGGAAATAAAGAATATGGCATTTTGAGCGTTTTTCTTCAGGCTTATTATAAAATTGAATACTTGTTTACTGTAAAACCGGGAACTTTCAATCCACCGCCCAAGGTGCATTCTGCCGTAATTCGTTTAACCCGCAATGAAGTGAAGCAGCTGGATTGCGACGAGAAATTGTTTTGGCGAGTGGTTAAAGCAGGATTCAATCAGCGGAGAAAAACTTTGCGTAATGCAGTTTCTGCGGTAATGCCTAAGGATAAAATGGACGACCATATTTATTTTGAAAAACGCGCGGAGCAATTAACAGTTGCAGATTTTGTAGCCTTAACACAGCATGTGAGTAAGTTGATGTCTGCTTAGAAAGTATCGAGTATTGAGTAGAAAGTATCAAGTATCGAGTAGCAAGTAGAAAGTATAAAGTAATAGGTTGAGAGTATCAAGGCGAGTGTGTCATTCCCAATTCGGAGTAGTCTTGCAATCCTGTCCGTCGAGTTCCGCAGGAGTTCTACGGATTGTTAAATGGAGGAGAGTCTTGGACTCGGTTTAAGTAATGTTGTGTTATGAAATTCAACGTTATGTTGTAATCCGTAGAGGCGCTGCGCTTGTATTGAGTAGAAAGTATCGAGTATCAAGTATTGAGTAGAAAGTTATAGGTTGAGAGTATCAAGGTGAGTGTGTCATTCTCAATTCGGAGGAGTCTTGCGTTTAGAGTTGATGGATTCTTGCTATCGCCCTGGATAACAGGAAAAAAATCCTTCTGACAAGCCATTAATTTTTCCTGTCGTTTTCTTGCAAAACAATGATTATTTCCATCGTTTTTCTCCTTTCCTTTGCGCTGTAATTTTGAAAATGTTATGGTTAATTATCGCGAAATTTTTGAGCAGCAGGGAATGGATTATACTACTTACCGTCAACTGGTAGATCAGCTACTGGCAGAGGGTAAAACAACAGGTCCAGATGATTCGGAAGCCATGTTGCATTACAGTAAAATGAATGTTCAGCGCATGAACCGGGTAGATAAAACGGTTAATTTAACAGAAGAATTAACAACCACCCTTCATCACTTAAAGGGGAATTACAAGTTGCTGGTTATTACCGAAGGTTGGTGTGGTGATGCTGCACAGATTATTCCTGTTTTCAATAAAATAGCTTCTACTGCAAGCGGACAATTAGATTTGAAATTTGTACTTCGCGATCAGAACCTTTCATTAATTGATGCACATTTAACTAATGGTGGTAGGGCAATCCCGGTACTTTTAGTTTTAAATGAAACGGGAGACAAGGTATTGCTCAGTTGGGCACCAAGACCACAAATTTTACAACACCTGTTGGCAGAGTGGAAAAAAGAAACTACAGAAATGCCAATCATTGCCGAAAAGCTTCATGGATGGTACGCCAAAGATAAAACACTCACTACGCAATTAGAGATGAACGAGCTGTTTAAAAAGTTGGGGTAGTTACTCCAATAGATAAACCAGGACTAGTCAACAGAAACCGTTAAACCTTCTTGTTGCAAAATTTTCCGGTAAACTTCCATCTCTGTAAAAGAACCTTCCAATACGGCACATTTACCTTCGTTATGCACCTTCCAGGCGATTTTTTCTGCCTGCGATTCGCTATAATCCAGATATTTCATCATGCAAAAAATAACATGGTCAAACGTATTGATATCATCGTTCCATAAAATCAGGCGATGAACAGTTTTGAGTGAAGTTAAAATTTCTTCGAGCGTAAAGGTCTCTTCTTTGGTTTCTGTAGACATATTTGCAAAAATAAACAATAATTGGAAGATATGAGACATGAGATGTGAGATTTGAGAACATGGGCGTAAGATATTGAACTAGTAGCTATTGATAATGTGCATTCTCGAGTCTCATATCTCACATCTCATATCTTTTTTATTAACTACCTTTGTACGACCAAATTATAAATAATGACCATGCACCAATCTAAAATTGCGGGAATAGGGTATTACGTTCCGAAAAATGTATATACCAATAACGATTTGAGCCGTTTCATGGAGACCAGTGATGAATGGATTCAGGAGCGTACAGGAATCAGAGAGCGGAGGTTTGCAGATCGGAATGAGGAAACGACTACAACCATGGGTATTGAGGCTGCTAAAATAGCCATCGAACGTGCTGGTGTTACAGCTAAAGATATTGATTTTATTGTTTTTGCTACGCTAAGTCCGGATTACTACTTTCCGGGATGTGGTGTTTTATTGCAGCGAGAAATGGGGATGGGTGAGATTGGCGCGCTGGATATCCGCAATCAATGCTCAGGTTTTGTTTATGCCTTATCTGTAGCAGATCAGTTTGTAAAAACAGGGATGTATAAAAACGTACTCGTAGTTGGGAGTGAGAAGCATTCCTTTGCAATGGATTTTGAAACCCGTAGCAGAAACGTGTCGGTTATTTTTGGCGATGGTGCAGGTGCAGTGGTTCTACAACCTACTGATGAACCAGGAAAGGGAATCTTAAGTACGCACCTACATAGTGATGGAGCTGATGCCGAGATTTTGGCGATGTATTATCCAGGCTCTCATGCCAATAAATGGATGAAGGATAAACCTGCTTTTCCCGATCAGGAGCTGGGTGGTTTATTTATGACTGAAGAAATATTGAATAGTGGAGCGGCATTACCTTATATGGATGGCCCTGCAGTATTTAAGAAAGCGGTTGTAAAATTCCCTGAGGTTATTAAAGAAGCCTTAGCAGCCAATAACCTTACCGAAAAGGATATTGATATGCTGGTACCCCATCAGGCTAATTTACGAATCAGTCAATATGTGCAACAACTGTTGGGCTTAAACGACGAACAGGTTTTTAATAATATTCAAAAATACGGTAATACTACAGCAGCATCTGTTCCTATTGCCCTTTGCGAAGCCTGGGAAGCCGGAAAAATTAAAGATGGCGATCTGGTTTGCCTGGCTGCTTTCGGCTCTGGCTTTACCTGGGCTAGTGCGTTGATTAGGTGGTAAGAGCTTATAAAGAGCAAAGAACAAGTAGCAAAGAATAAAGACTAAAGCGCTGTATTTAATTTATTGCAATATAGAAGTATAAAATAGTTTACTTTTATTTTATTGTAATTTGGTATACTATTGTTTACTTTTGTTGTTATGGTATTGGTAACAAGGAGAAATGAAGCGAACTTAAGCGCAAACTGAAGGATGGAGGTTTTGTTTTCCTCAGAGAAGCAAAAGGTAGTCATGAGATTTGGCACCATCCTGATAGACCCAACAGTGAGATGGTTCTCACTAGCCATAATTCTAAAGAAGTAGGTACTACAGGTCTAGCTCATAAATTACTTAAACAGGCAGGGCTAAAATAGCCTCAAGTAATGCAAATCCCCGTTATAAACCGTTTTATGGTAGTTTTTAAATCATTTAAGGCAGTACGAAATGTCAAAAATTGAATTTATAGTAGAAAAGACCGATACAGGTTTTTCTGCGTATGCTTCGGATGAGTCGTTTCCCATAGGAACTTCAGGAGACGATGTAACAGAATTAAAAAAAAATATTGTTGATGCTTACAACTCCTATGCTGAAATTAAAGGCCTAAAGGAAGTTTCCATCAACGATATATTGATCACATTGGACGTTAAACAGTTCTTTGATTATTATAAGATCATAAATGCAAGTGCTCTTGGGGCCATGATAGGTATGGATAAGACATTGATTTCTCAATATGCTAATGGCCATAAAAAACCGGGGCCAAAACAAATTGATAGGATCTTAACGGGTATTAGGCAATTGGGACAGGAGCTTTCCTCGTTAAATCTATCTATTTCATAAGGTAGACGCAAGTAGCCAGGCAAGTGCAGAAACTAAACTTAATACGCTCTTACTATAATGTAGCTAAGCAGGGCTAACCAAAGAATTAAGAATTGGGGTCAAACCAACTCTTAATTCTCTGATTGATTTTCTTATTTTATAAATACAGAATCGGCACCAAGACTTAAGCCTCGGACTTATAAGCCTATTTTCCAATGAAATCTCCCAAATAACTACACTCACCAGAAGCCTTCTGATAGAATGGCGTTTGTTTGTATTTTAATCTTAACTCTTTGAAGTAGGGGTTGTTATAGTTGGCTGCTATAAAGTCTTTGAACTTTACATCGTCTTTATCATACCAACTAAACGACAATGGATAGGCATTCAGGATGATTTGTTTTTGCGCACATTTGGCCAACATAAAAGTACATTTTGCCTTAAAATCTGGGTCAGTGCTCAATGTTCGTGCTTTCAAATACCAGGCTTTAGCGGTTTGGGCTTTTTTATAATCTACATCATAGTTGTATTTAGGCTTACTGAAATTATCATAGGACGACCAGTCATAGCTAATTAAAAACCAGCTGTTGCCATAATATCCGGTTTGGTAAACCGCATTAGCCATTTTATAATAATAGTAAGCTGCATTTTTCTTATCAGTAACCGTTAGTTTTTGCAAACGCAGCATTTGTTGGGCGAAGGTTTTTTTAGTGGTAGCGGTTTTGCTACTGGCGTAATTTTTAGGGTAATCTTTAATGGTTTCGATAAACGGGTTAGCAAAAAGTTTATTGTCATCACCAGCGTACCAGTTTTGCGGACTGAAGTACTGATACGCAGGAGATATTTTGCTGAACATTTCTACTGCCTTATCATATTGGTGTGTTCTGAGGTAAGTTGTACCATAAAGCTCGTAAAAATCGTCATTGCTGAGTTGATTTAAACCCTTTGATAATAAACCAAGCATATCTTCCGAGCCAGACTTAGCTTTGTAAGCACTCAGGTTTTGCATGCTTTTAGGACTTAAATAGCGCTGCCAGAAAGATAGAGTTTGGTAGCTCATATTTTTAAAAAGCGAATTTTGTGACAAGGTTTTGTATTTCAAATCACCCTTAACCATTGCTAATGCAGCTTTAGCCGTATCGCCTAAACTCAGGTAGGCTGGTGCTAAAATTTGCTGGTAGAAATTCCTGGTAGTCAGTGTAAATCTCTTATCGGCATTGCCCCATGAATCGTAATAATCCCCTTTGGGCGCTACAGGGTTTTCAGCAAACCTTTTTTCATCTAACCACTTTAAACTGGCTACTAATTCATTTTCATTAAAAGGACTTCCTTTTTTTATTTTGCTCGATTCGCAAAGCAACTTTACAATTCTGATCTGATCTTTTAATCTTGCTGAAAGTTTATCCGGATTTTTAATGCTGGTTAAATATAAAGTTCCCTGATCGGGCTTGTTTTCAATCCACGATAAGTAAGCTGCCGTAACGTAACCTAAATCGGGCTCTGCATATTTCTTCTCTTTGGCCAGTTTTAATGAAAAATCTTTGGTTGCCAGGAGATGTTTTAAGTTCACCGCTTTTAGACTGTCGTTGTATTTAGCAGATCTTCCTTCGTCAAAATAATAGCTATAGGATACCTTTGCGATATCACTGCTTTTAATCAGTGCTTCTTCTAATTTATTTACTTCTCTTAACAGCAGTACGCCATTAATTACATTCTTAGGATCCAATAAATAAACTTTGTTTAGGCTTTTAAGGTCATAATCGTAATTACCAAAACCATTAATGGCCCAGATATTGGCAATTTCTGCATCGCCTTTTGCATATTTTAGTGCAGCATCTGCGGGAGCACCAGTATAATAGTAATTTCTGTAGGCCTGGTTTCTACGCTCTGGGTTAGAATTAAAGACCTTGGAAAATAAATAAGCAGATTGACCAGGATTGCCGGTTTTTCTAACTGCACCTGCATAAAGTGCCAATCCCCAGCCTTTTACCGGGCTATTGCCTTTCGCATTTTTGATATATTGTTCATAAGTGCTTTTACACGCGGGGTAGTTTCCTGCGTAATGAGACATCCGGGCTGCCTGATAGGCGTAACGAAGCTTTAAGAAATCATCTTTTGAAGTTGAAAGCAGTTTTGAAGCCTCTTCAGCTTTATTTTGCATGGCAGAAGTATCCCGGGGTTTTGGATCCCATAAATCAAAGGCTACATTAGCCAATGGCTCACAGGCTTTAGCGAACTGATAGTATTGAAGCAGATCTTTTTTCTTTGCCAGAGCTTGCACAAATGTATTGCGTTGAAGGCTATCGGGCAACGCACTTGTATTCCCATTGAATGCCAATAGTTTCACATCGGTGGCACTATCTGTTTTATACATCACTTGTTTTACATCCTGCTCCTTTATGTTAAGGTGTTTAGCCCAGTCTTCACTGTTCACATCCGATTCGGATTTAACCTCCTGGTCGTCATAAAGAGAAACCATTTTGTTGAATGCAAAAGGCGCATATTCATCGCCCTGAATGTTGTTGTGGAAATAGGTAATGTAATAATCGTAAGGATCTGATTCACCACCGCAGGCGATATTTACGGCAATTTCTCCAAAATAAAAAAGTAAGAAAACGCTAGAAATTAGCGATAACTTTTTGAAAGTCGTCATGGGTATAATGTTTTAATAGGTCGGTGTCTAGATGATAAAAAACCAGGTTTCGATCATCTGGCTTTAAATATCGGGATAAAAATTTAGAAGTGGCAAGCAAATCATCGGCAGTAATCTCTTCCCAGCGCACTACATCACCTTTTTTAAGCCCGGCTTGCGGAAGGTTAACCAAGAGGTCGAATAATATTGATGATCCCCTTCGCTTAAACATTCTCGGATCTAAAATCTGCTGCTTGTTCAGGCGTTTAGAGATCCCTGCATACGCTTTATTTCTAAAAATAACCGCCCATTCAAATATCGGCAAGGCCACATCTAACTTCAGCGGATAATTTTCCAGATATTTCTTGAGGTAAGTGTCCATTTCTTTTAAATCTAAAATGGAATTCTGTTCGCCGTACTTGCGCAGGTTTCCCATGTTATAGCACATTAAAATGGCTTTTTTTACAGGAGGAATGCCACTAGAAACAATATTTTTTACCTGGTGCAGGCGTAAAGTAACCGATATCAATTTACTTTTTAATAAAGGTTGATCCTGAAGTTGGCGCAAAAAAGTAAAATAACTATCTCTTGTGGTTTTGGTCCAGTCACAATCAATTTGGAGTTCCGAATAATTGTTTTTTCCTGCTTGTTTAACCTTTGCATCAACAAATTTGGCAATATGGTTGGCTAGCACGTTGCTTTTAGTCGAATCGATGGTGTTGAATAAGTTATTTACCAGGTAAACCACAGGTATAATGGTAGTTTTGGCAGGTATGGGGTCTTGAAAAGTAATGGGCGAAACCGGTGCCGGTTCTAAAGTATTGGGATCGATATCTACGTCCATTATCCGAACATAAAGCGCAGGCGATTTAAATCTATTGAGGTAATCTGTTTCTACTTTTTTATCCTGATAAATGGTTTTCCAGTAATAGAAAGTGGGGTGTATTATAGATTTCTCCCTGCAACCTGCCACCAATAAAAATGTAGAAATTATTAAAATACCTATCTTGCGCATATCAATTTTATTCCTCCAAAAATAGTATAAAATGCGGGCAGTTTTACAAAGGGTTACACAAGCAAGTTGCGTTGTTGATGGAAATACCACAGGCGAGATTAACAAGGGATTTTTAGTTTTATTGGGAATTGAGGAAGCCGATACAGCTGAAGATTTAGATTGGCTGGCTCAAAAAATTGTGGGTATGCGGATATTTGGCGATGAAAATGACCTGATGAATAAATCTATTGCAGATGTGAATGGAGATATTTTACTGATTAGTCAGTTTACCTTATTTGCCTCCACTAAAAAGGGAAACAGGCCAGGGTTTACGCGTGCGGCTAAGCCCAATGTGGCCATTCCGCTATATGAAGAAATGATTGTGAAGCTGGCTGCTTTAACCAATAAAAAGATTGAAACCGGCATTTTTGGTGCAGACATGAAAATCTCACTAGTTAACGATGGGCCAGTTACCATCATGATTGATACCAAGAACAAGGAATAAGGGAATATTTAATTGGCAGATTATGCAAGAACCAACGGGAAATAACAATCCTCTATATAAAGATCAGTTGATATTGTCTTTTTTTCTGTTGCTCAAAATTGTTTTGTCTTTCCTGTTGATAAATAACATTTATGAACTTCATCGGGATGAATTTTTACACCTGGATCAGGCTAATCATCTGGCTGCCGGATATACCTCCGTTCCCCCTTTAACCGCTATTTTCTCTTGGTTGATTAAGATTTTAGGTAATGGCTATTTTTGGATAAAGCTCTTTCCTGCGTTGTTTGGCGCATGGACCATCTACTTTTGCTGGAAAACTATTGAGCTGTTAAAAGGCAATCTTTTGGCCAGGTGTTTGGTGTCCATAGCTTGTTTGTGTTCGGCTTTTTTAAGGTTAAATACGCTTTACCAGCCTAACTCTTTTGACGTGCTGGCCTGGACAGCTGTATTTTATTTCCTCCTGGTTTATTTTGAACAAAAAGATTACCGGGCAATTTATTTGGTGATCATTTGGGTGGCTTTAGGTTTTCTCAATAAATACAATATTCTCTTTCTGCTGGTTGGATTATTGCCGTCACTTTTGATTACAACCAGACGAAATGTTTTTACCGATAAACACTTCTATTTTGCAGCAGCCTTAGGTTTGATACTTATCGCTCCTAATTTAATTTGGCAAGTCAATCATCACTTTCCGGTTATTAGTCATATGAAGGAACTGCAAAGGAGCCAGTTGGTTAACGTAAGTCGGGTTGATTTTTTATGGCATCAGGTACTCTTCTTTGCGAACGCTATTTTTATCTTATTCGCAGGGTTACTTAGCTTAATTTTTTACAAGCCCTTTAAAGCTTATCGATGGGTGATATTAACTTATATCTTTACCCTTACCGTGTTTTGTTATTTCAGGGCGAAAGATTACTATGCACTTGGTTTATATCCCATAATACTTGTTTTTGGAGCAAGCTACCTGGGAGAGAAGTTGGCTCAGCGTAAAATACTAACAGGCTTATTGGTTTTGTTTACCGTTGGTTCGTTTATTTATATTTTGCCGCTGATTATGCCTGTATATTCACCCAAACAAATCGTTGCCCATCAACAGCGATTTAAAAGGGTAGGAGCTTTACGCTGGGAAGACGGAAAAAATCATCAGCTGCCTCAAGATTACGCAGATATGCAAGGTTGGAAGGAATTGGCACATCTCGCAGATATGGCTTATGCACAAGTGAAGGATAGGTCGGAGGTATTGGTAAGGGCAGATAATTATGGCGAGGCTGGTGCAGTTAATTATTACTCCAGGTTTAAAAGCATCAATACAGTTTCATACAATGCCGATTATTTATACTGGTTTAAGTTGGATAAGGAGATAAAACATCTGATTTTAATCAGAGAACCCAATGAAGAGGATCCAGAGCGAAAGAAGGAAAGACCCTTTTTTGAGAAAATTACCAAAATCGGTGAAGTAACGAACCCCTATGCCCGAGAAAAGGGTGCAAGCGTTTTCTTACTTGAAAATGCGAAGATTGATATTAACAGCAGAATTGAACAAGAAATACAAGAAGAGCAAAATGACCATTAAAGAAGCACAAGAAACCGTAGATCAATGGATTAATTCCACTGGAATCCGTTATTTTAATGAATTAACCAATACGGCAATCCTCATGGAAGAAGTAGGGGAGGTAGCCCGTATTATGGCCAGAAAGTATGGTGAACAATCTTTTAAGAAAAGTGATGAAGAGGTGAATCTGGCAGATGAAATGGCTGATGTAATGTTTGTGCTGATTTGCCTGGCCAATCAAACCGGAATAGATTTAACCGAAGCATTAGCGCAGAATCTTCAAAAGAAAAGTATCCGTGATGCAGACCGACACAAGAATAATCAGAAACTGCGCTAATTTTTAGGGCTAAAGTTATCCTACAAATTCCATTAAAGTACGGTAAGCCACGAAACGATTTTTATATCTTTCGTTTAGCTCTGCCTGTAATGCAGGAGCATATTTTTCCTGGTACTCATTATAAAGTGCAAGGTTATCTGCAACATATTGGGCGCAATAGGTAACTCCTTCATTCGGCGAATCGAGTACCTTGAGCAGGCGGTGAGAGGCAAACATGCCCGTTCCCATGACCTGTGGTATGTGTATATCTTGCATCCATTGAAGCCACTCCTCGGCTACTGAATCTTCTAAAATTAAAGTTACGTTGTATAAAAGCATATGCAAAGATAAGAATGATAGAATTAATGAGTGACTGAATTAATTAATGAGTGGATGAGTGAATGACTGGATGATTGAATGATTGGATGAGTGAATGAGTGGATGTGGGAATGAACTAATGACCAATGCCTAATGAACTAATGAACCAAATCAAACCCCATCACCTCTAAGCGTTCTGAATCTTTTTCTGGCTTCTGCACTAAACATACTTCCCGGGTAATCGGTAATTAATTTTTGGAAGTAGAGCTTAGCCTGCACAATGTCATTCAGCTTCTTCTCGTAAAGATCAGCAAGGGTAAATAAAGCATCATCAGTCCAAATGCCGTCCTTAAAATCTTCTGTTATTTTTTTAAGAATATCTGCTGCTTTTTGAAACTCATTGGCTTTAATAAAAATTTTGGACTTGCTCATCATAATCGCATCAGACAAGCTGTTCTGCGGGTAAGCAACATTAATGCTGTCTAGTTTTTTTATCGCTTGGGCAGGAAGATTTCTGAAAGTCAGCATTTCTGCATCTGCATACATTTTTAAAGCATTACTATCTGCAGGGGTTTGAATATTGTCAGAAATTAACAGGCTTAAGTTAAGTGCGTCATTGGCAATCAGTTGCGAGGTTGCAGATTTAAGAACCAGACATTGACCATTGCTATATTCGAAATTTCCCTGATAAAAGGAGAGCTTTGCACTACGAAAACGGGCTTCATTTCCAATGGGCTGTCCTTCAAACTGTTTGCTAACCTGTTCATAAACTAAAAAAGCTTCCCAGGGTTGGTTGGTTAAGATGTACACATCACCAAGGTCAAGTTTAATTTGCCCGATATCCTGAAGTGTAAGTCCAGGGAATTGCAGGGCGGCTTCCAGTGCGGTTTCAGCCTTAGATGGTTGATTTAGGTAGTATGCCTGGAGATTGGCCAGTCGCTTTATCGCAAACAATGTTCCTTTATTCTTCCCATTCTCCTCCATTAAAACCTCATAATCTTTAGCTAATAATTCTAAATCGGCCACATTGTACTTGCCCGAAAGTTGTAAATTATATTTGGTATTCAGGAGCTCAATTTTGGAAGGAAGATAATACTGATTCTCTTTTCCCTTGGTTAAAAGGTATTCGTAAGCTTTAATCGCCGTTTCGTAAGCATTGTTATCCACAAAAGTGTAAACGGTGTTGAAAAGCATCGTGCCATCCGATTTTGTTCTTTTATCATAGGCAATCAACTGGCGGAGTGCCATGTCGAATTCGCGTTGCTGAATATAATTCCAGGTTAAAAGTTGAACATAGATTTCTGCATCGGGCTCTTTCTGGATTTTCTTAAGAATGCCCACTTGAAAATTCTCGTAATCGCTTTTTTCATCAAAAACCAGGGGTAATACCGATTGTGCCTGTGCCAGGAGCTGGGGCATGGTGCCTATGGCATCCAGGTATTCCTGCATCAGCATGGGTTTGTCTTTCTTAAAACGATAGATATTTAAAAGCTCAAAAACAAAAAGTTGATCATTATTTAATAGTTTTCTACCCTGTTTAAAGGTTTGCACAGCGAAATCGTAATTTTCAAAACGGTAGAAATTATTGGCCAGCATCCGGATCTTAAATTCATCCTTGGGTAGTTTATTAATAATGTCCGTAAACACCTTGTTGGCACCTTGTACATCGCCCTTTTCCTGATAGAGTTTCCCCAGGGCTATAGGATAAAGATCAGAAGTTGGATTTTGCCTGATTGCTTTTTTGGCTACTTTCTCAGCCACTTCGTACCGTTTTAATTTCAGTAGTGCACTAAAATAGAGGTCAAAATAGGCCTCGTTATTAGGAGAAGAAAACAGCTTTTCCAAAAGGACCACCGCTTTTTCATAATCTCCGTCCTGGTAATATTGAACCGCCAAGGCACTTTCATCCTGAGCCATTTGCTGACCTTGCCGGAAGACCTGAGCAGATGCATCAACGGTTAAAAAGAGCAGAAGGAACAAAATCAAGCGGTTCATACATCAAATTTATATGGTTTAAATGTAACATTTTAATACATCTTTCAATAAAGCTTAAATAACAATAAAACGTATTTTAAATGTTACTTGTATTGTGTTTTGTGTCTATTTTATAAATACTAAATTGAACCCGACCATATTTTACCCCGTGATAAGGTAACATTGTTGGTGTATAACTTTTTTAAGCAATCGGGATAGTTATTTTTGTTACCCCGTTAAGGTTTTTTTATGTTGAAGAGAATAATAGTGTTGGTATTAATCGTATTGGTTTGGGCTTGTAAGGGTTTCAAAGAAGAGAAGATTATACCTGTGGATGATTTCTTCAAAACACAGGACAAGGCTTATTATCGTATCTCACCAGATGGTAAAAGCTTGTCGTACCTTAAATTACGCGATAAAAAATTAGATTTATTTGTAGAGAACCTGGCCTCAGGGAGTAGTGTTCAACTTACTCATTTAACAGATAAGAGTATCAGTTTCTACTTTTGGACCAGTAATAATGAGTTGGTTTATTATACTGAGGACGACTCCAATGACAGGAAATCTGATCTTTTTGTGATCAATAAAGATGGCAGCAGACAGGTTCAGCTGAGCTCGAATGAAAAAACGAGGCTTCGCGTAATAGAGGATCAGCTGATTGACGATAAATACATCATTGTCGCTTCTAACAAACGGGATTCTACCGTTTTTGATGTTTACAGGTTAAACGTACGGAATGGGAAAATGGATATTGCAGCCAAAAATCCTGGCAATGTTACCGAGTGGATGACTGACAATAAGGGTGTTTTAAAAATTGCTGTTGCCAGCGATGGTGTAAACGAAACTCTTTTTTATAGAGAAAATGAAAGCCAGCCTTTTAGCCCGGTCATAACCAATAATTTTGAAACAACGTTACAACCGATAGCTTTTTCTGAAGATGAGCCTAACGTGCTGTTTGCCATTTCAAATGTTAACCGTGATAAAAATGCACTGGTTGCGCTTGATTTGAAAACAGGCAAGGAGAAACAGGTGCTGTTTGCTAATGATACCTTGAATGTAGTAGATGCCAAATATTCGCGTACCAAGCGGAAAATGATTTTTGTAACCTGCGAAACCTGGAAAAAAAACAAATTCTATCTGGATGAAAGTACGAAACAAACTTACACCAAGATAGAAAAACTCTTACCCGGTAGCGAGTGGCGGATAATGGATAAGGACAAAGCCGATGGCGTTTTTGTAGTCAGAACCTTTACCGATAGAAATCCGGGATCTTATTATTTATATACCGCCAGCCAGAATAAGCTTAAAAAACTCACTGATATTAATTCTTCTATCAAAGAGGAGGATATGAGTGAAATGAAGCCCATCTGTTACAAAAGCAAAGACGGTTTGAAGATTAACGGCTATTTAACTTTGCCGAAGGGAAAAAAGGCAACAAATTTACCATTGGTTGTTGTTCCACACAATGGACCCGGATTAAGGAATTCATGGGGCTACAATGCCGATGTCCAGTTCCTGGCCAACAGGGGTTATGCAGTGTTGCAGGTTAATTACCGCGGCTCATCAGGGTATGGAAAGGCCTTTTATGCTGCGGGTTTGAAACAATGGAGCGATAAAATTCAGGAGGACGTAAACGATGGTGTGAAATGGTTAGTCGCTAAAAAGATTGTTAACCCCAAAAAGGTAGCCATTTATGGAAATGGTTTGGGCGGATATATTGCACTTAACTGTTTGTATAAAAATCCCGATATTTATGCTTGTGGAGGATCAAACTCAGGTGTCATCAACTTATTCAGCTACCTGAAAACTATTCCACCATTCCTAAAGTCGAATTTACAGATGTACTACGAAATTGTGGGTAACCCCGTAACAGATACAGAATATATGCGTTTTGCATCTCCCGTGTTCCATGCGGATAGGTTTAAATCGCCTGTTTTTATTGCGCAGAACCCTAAAGATCCTCGTGTAAATGTTGCAGAAGGTGTTCAATTTATTAAGGAACTCAAAAAACGTAACGTCCCGGTAACCTATATCGAGAAAGAAGAAGGTCCGAACTGGGTGATTCGTCAACAAAGTAGAACCGCACTTTATAAGGCTTTAGAAGAATTTTTACACAATAACCTAAATAAGAGATAGGTTATGGCCTTGGATAAAAAAGCAGGTTACCGTAAGAATTTTTCATTGGGCATTATCTTTATTGGCTTAATATCGATCCTTTTTATTCTCTCCTTATTCCTGGCTTTTAACTACAGTAAAAAGTCTATCGAGAATGATTTTGTGGCAGAAAAGGTAAATGTACTCGAGCAGAGCATTAAGCCATATAACGATTTCTTTCAGAATAAAATGCCCGAGATTTCCTATTATAACGGCTATCTGGATTCTGCTACAGCTTCAAGATTTGTTGATACCTTAATTTTGAAATATCCTTTTGTATCTAAAGTAACCTTCTACGATACGGAAGTGAAAAACGTTCCGGTTAAGGACGGCGTAAATGCCAATCACCTGGGTATAGGACCAAAGGCCATATTTCAATTCGGCAAGCAGGTAAGCCCTGATTCAATTAAAATCTATTCGGAAGATAACACCCGTTCTTTTAATGTTGGGGATGATTTTAATGCCATGGCTATTAAGCTGGCTACTTTTGTAGAGGATTTGGATACCGCTGCCGTACCTACGCAAGAAGAGCTGTTTACCAATTTTTCTATCGTTAACTCTAATGATAATAAGATTACCTATCTCAATATTCCCAGAAGAGAAGATTTAAAAACTTATAAGGATATGGTGAGAAGGAAACTTGATCCCTCACCAGTGTATCAGCAGGATGTTTTGGTTTTTAAACTTGATGCCAATAAGATTAAGATTGTAAATACAAGGCCATTGCTATATCAAACTATCCGCATAGAGCCTTTAACTTACGATCCTATTGATACATCAGAAGAAAATATTACTACAGAAATTGCACTGCCAGGTGCTTTCTCAGACTTCAAATTGTATCTCATCTCTTCAAAATCATACATTAAGAAGGAGATATTCATTTATTTTATGCCTATTGCCCTGGTGTTACTATTGGTTTACGGTGTATTATTGTTGGTTGCCTTCCTCATTTATCGGAATCTAAACATCAACAGTAAAATGTTTAAGTTGCAATATGATTTTGTGAATAATCTTACGCATGAGTTTAAAACGCCCGTCAGTGTGATTAAAATTGCTGGAAATAACATTAAAAGTGCAACCAGCTTATCTGAACGGGAACTTAACTTATACGGGAAAATCTTAGATGAAGAGGCCGATAAGCTTAATGGCTTAATGAATAAGTTGCTGGCATTTACCCAGATAGAAAACAAAGCCATTAAACTCAATCAGGAAGAAGTTAATATTGAAGATTTTATCGAAAGTACTATCGAATCTCATACCTTAAAACATCCGGATTTTCAGATTACCTATGAGGTGTTGGGCTTTAAAACCTTTATTACCGACCCGGTGTTACTAGGTAGCTTATTCGATAATTTAGCAGAGAATGCCTATAAATATTCTAAGCCAGATCATAAAAAGCTCCATATTTCAGCCAAGCTGATCAAGGGAGTGTTGGTTTTTAGGTTTGCTGATAAAGGAATTGGTATTGCTGCATCGGAATTGAATAATATCTTTAAAAAGTTTTTCCGGATACAGAATGAGTATAACCAAATGGGTAGTGTTGGACTTGGTTTGGCTTTCTGCAAAGAACTGGTTAACTTTATGGAGGGCGAAATTACAGTAAAGAGTAAAGTCGGGACAGGTACAGAGTTTAAAATTGTACTCCCATATAATAATTAAATGGAAATATTATCTCGGTTTTCTTTCTCATCGATAGATGAAAATAGAGCAATGAGGTAATTTAAACACACAAAAATGTCTAAAGAAGTAAAAATATTAATTGTTGAAGATGATGAAAATCTTCGTTTTTTAGTAGCCCATCGTTTAAAAGCCGAAGGTTACATCATTTTAGAAGCCAATGATGGCGAGTCGGGCGAAAGAATGATCTTAGCAGATCAACCCGATATCGTTTTATTAGATTGGATGATGCCAGGCAGACAGGGCGCTGAGGTTTGTGAAAACGTGCGTAAGCAAGGTTTCGAGAACCTGATCATCATGATGACAGCGAAAGCACAAGATGTGGATAAAATTGATGCTTATAACTTTGGTGCATCAGATTACATCACCAAGCCTTTTAATATGGATGTGCTGGTTGCCATGCTGGAAAGTAAAGTGAAATTTATTGTCAATAAGGATTCTGCAGAGATTCACCGCTTTGGCAATATGGAGCATCATCCCAATATCCACACCTTATTTAGAGATGGTAGAAAAATTGAGTTGACCATTCTGGAAAACCGTATTTTGTTGTACTTCTTGCGAAACCCTGGAAAGGTAATTAATCGCGATGAACTAATGTTGGTGGTTTGGGGCTACAACTCTGATGTGAATACCAGAACCTTAGACATGCACATTGTACGTTTACGTAAAAAGATAGAACTTAATCCAGATAATCCTCAGTTATTGCAAACTGTTAGAGGGGTTGGATATCGCTTTAATGCGGGATAAGTTGAAATGATTGAAGGATTGAATTTTGAATGAGAGAATTAGAGAATGAGTGAGTGAATGAATGAAGGATTGAATTTTGAATTTTGAATGGGCTAGGCATCATGCAAATCACTCATTCAAAATTCAGTCATTCACTCATTAATTATGCTCTTTTGAGTGTAAATACAGTAATTTCTGGTAATATCCCAACTCTTCCCGGGTAGCCTAAAAATCCGTAACCTACGTTAACATATAACTGTTGCTTTTGTTCCTGGTATAAGCCTGCCCATTCTTTATAAATATATTGAACGGGGCTCCATTGAGCTTCCTTGAAGCGTACCCCAAATTGCATTCCATGGGTGTGTCCACTAAACATGGCATCTATTTGAGGGTATTTTTGAAGCACTTCTCCTCTCCAGTGCGAAGGATCATGACTTAATAATAATTTTACAGGTAAATCATCGGTGTGCTGTACCGCCAATTCCATTTTGCCATATTTAGGAAAACGTCCCATTCCCCAGTTTTCTATACCTAAAATCCCGATTTCCTCTCCGTCTACCTTTAGCCTGCGGTTTTGGTTCATCAAAAGGTCATAACCCATAATCTTGTGCACATCTATCATATCTTTTAGATTCTTGGTACGCGCAGGTGATGGATTTTTACCGAATGTGTAATCGCCGTAATCATGATTACCTAAAGTAGAATATACACCCAGCGGAGCCTTCACTTTAGCGAAAATATCCTGATAGTCTCTTACTTCATTGGTGAGGTTGTTTACTAAATCACCTGTAAAGAATACAAAATCGGGCTTCTCTGCCAACAACATTTCCACGCCACCCTTTACCGCGGTTTTGTTGTAAAAACTTCCGGAGTGAATATCCGAAATTTGAGCCATAGTAATCCCGTCAAAGGCCTTTGGTAAGTTTGGGAGGATTAGGTTTACTCTTCTAACTTGGTAATCGTAGGCACCAGAAATGATGCCCCAGCTTAAAGAAGTTAAAGGAACAGCTGCGGCAACTAATCCTGCCTTAACTAAAAACTCCGAACGGGTAATAGGCTCTGCCTCACTAATGGGTTCTTTTGCATTAACTTTTTCTTTCTTCCTGATGATTCTGGAAAGTTTAATCAGGCCTCTTCTGAGATCATCTATCAATAAGAAAGGAAGCATAACGATTTTACAGGCAACAGTTAAAAAGAATGCTACCAATATTACTGCACGAAGTGTTAAAAAGAGATTCAGGTAAATTCCTCCAAAAACACCTATAATCAGAAGGATGCTATAGCCCCAATAAAGTATAGCGAACAGCCTTTTAGTGCTGGGTTTCCATTTTTTGAAAACGGCAATTATGGCTTTATAACAGTAAATATCAAAGGCAATGATAAAAATGCTGGCAGCAATGATAAAAGGTAATCTTCCCATTTTAAGCGTAATAGTGATATAAAAAAAGCTTTGAACAATTCTGCAATAGCAGGTTTGTTCAAAGCTAAATAAATTATAGAAATAGATAGTTATCTAAAGTCGTCTTCATCTTCCTGATCAAATTCGGCATTGAACAAGCTTCCAAACATATCGGTAAAGCCAAAACCACCGTTTAAGAAGTTCTTGCTCAACTGTGAATATTCTGCAAGGCCATGCAAAACAAATTCCATTAGCAACAGGGTTTGGTTTTCGCTAAGGCGCGGATGAAACTTTTTCACCAAATCATACAAGCTAGGCACGCTCATTAATACTTTTTTGTATTGAGCATTGGTTAAAGTATCTGTTACATCAAGATTATTTCCTTCAGTAAACCATTCTGCTATCTCGGTGTATGGATTAGCGTTTTTACTCTTCTTTGCCTTTTCCGGATCAGGGAAATATCTCGCAAAATGCGATTTAATAGCCTTTCCAATTAAGGTTGTTGCTACGTGCGCAGGGCCTTCAAGCTCCCCTTCATAAACCAGTTCAATTTTTCCGGTAATGGCTGGAATAATTCCCGCTAAATCTGATAACCGGGCAAAAGTGTCCTTTTCTCCAGCAATAATCATTCGGCGCTCAGCAGTGCTGATTAAATTTTCATAAGCAGAAATGGTCAAACGGGCCGAAACCCCCGACTTCTGATCGATGTATTCACTTTTTCTCGCCTCAAATGCAATCTGCTCAATTAAATCCTTAATTAAACCATCCGTTTCTATACTCGATTTCTGTTCAGCAGTTAACCTAGCCTCCTGGAAGGTGATTTTTCTGGAGATTTCAATACTTTTTGGATAGTGTGTTAAAATCTGACTCTCAATCCGATCTTTTAATGGGGTTACAATGCTTCCACGGTTGGTATAATCTTCCGGGTTGGCTGTAAATACAAACTGAATGTCAAGTGGCAAGCGCAGTTTAAAACCTCTGATTTGAATGTCCTTCTCTTGTAGCATATTAAATAAAGCCACTTGAATACGGGCTTGCAAATCAGGTAATTCATTGATAACAAAAATACCACGGTGAGCCCTTGGGATTAATCCGAAGTGAATTACACGCTCATCATTGTAGGTTAATTTTAATGTCGCTGCCTTTATTGGGTCAACATCTCCGATAAGATCGGCTACTGTTACATCCGGAGTGGCTAATTTCTCTGTGTAACGCTCACTTCTATGTAACCAGGCAATTTCAGTATCATCACCCTTGGTTGCGATCTCATTTTTGGCATACCAGGAAATAGGGTTTAAAGGATCATCGAAAATCTCGCTTCCTGCCACATACGGAATATACTCATCTAACAAATTAACCATCAGGCGGGCAATACGTGTTTTGGCTTGGCCACGTAAACCTAAAAGTAAAATGTTATGTCGTGATAATATAGCAGTTTGAAGTTCCGGAATTACAGTCTCATCATATCCGATAATCCCTTCGAAATCCGCTTTGTTTCCCCGCAGTTTTTTGATCAGGTTTTCCCGCAGTTCTTCTTTTACAGATCTTGATTTATAGTCGGTTGTTTTAAGTTGGCCTAGTGTTGTATTTTGCATTTCGTTGTTTAATGTTTGAAGTTAATTAGAGCGGTTGCTATTTTTGAAGATTTTTACTTAATCTTTACTACTATTTCACAGTTCTTCTTCTGTTTTTAATATAATCCTCAAAAATATACTCACCTAGTCCGTTTAACGAACTGTAAAAGGCACGTCCACCGTTTATTTGTGTAAATTGGCGAACAAATTGTTGTAAATAAGGATCTTTTGCAATCATGAATGTTGTAATCGGAATTTTTAACCGCTTGCATTGGGCAGCCATGTTTAATGTTTTATTAATTACCTTCCGGTCTAATCCGATGCTGTTTTTATAGTATTTGCCATTTTCCTTTAAGCAGGTAGGCTTTCCATCGGTAATCATGAAGATTTGCTTGTTATGGGTTTTACGTCTTCTTAATAAATCAGTGGCAAGCTCAAGGCCGGCATAGGTGTTGGTATGATAAGGACCAACCTGAAGATAGGGTAGATCTTTAACAGTAATTGGCCAGGCATCATTTCCAAAAACTACAATGTCTAAAGTGTCTTTAGGATATCGGGTTTTGATAAGCTCTGCAAGTGCCATCGCCACTTTTTTGGCTGGTGTAATCCGATCTTCTCCATATAAAATCATGGAGTGGGAAATGTCGATCATTAAAACCGTTGAGGTAAGGGTCTTAAAATCCTTCTCTTCAACCTCTAAATCCCTTTCCGTTAAGGTGAAGTTACCAATGCCATGATTAATCTGCGCATTGTGGATAGAGGCAGTCATGTCTATCTGATCCAGGCTGTCGCCAAAGTTAAACTCTCGCCTGTCAGCATTTTTTTCCTCACCAATTCCCGATTGGTTACTGTTATGGTTACCTTTTCCTGCTTTTTTTAGCTTTCCGAAAATTTCTTCCAGTGCCGATTTACGCATCGTTTGCTCCGTTTTGGCGGTAATCTTAAATTCTCCCGACTGGTTATCTTCCGTGAGATAGCCTTTCTCCTTCAGGTCGTCAATAAAATTGCCGATGCCATAATCATTGTTGGTGAGTTTGTATTGCTTGTCTAACTCATTTAGCCAGCTCAGGGCTTCGGCAGCATCTCCTGAGGTATAATTGAGCAACTCGCTAAATAATTTCAGCAACTCTTCAAAACCTCCTTGCGGTGAATCACCCGGCTTATAATCAGAAAAACGAAAACCTCTCATGTGCTCTTATTAACGAATAATCGAAGATAAAAGTTTCAATTTGCATTATTTTAAGCGGGATGTCATAATGTGGTTATTGATTAACTGTTTAACTGGTGTTTCTATTGTTTAATTGCTTAATTGTTGAATTGTTGAATTGCTGTGGGCAACTGTGAACTGAAAACCGTGAACTGCCAACTGCGAACTGAAAACTGCTCTGGATAGTTTAGTCGGTTAATCGCTGAGTTGTTGAGCTGTCTGGTGCGAAAACTGTTTTGGTTGTTTAATTGGTTAATTGTTGAATTGCTGCGGGCAACTGTGAACTGTACTATCGTCTAACTGTTTAATTGCTTAATCGTTGAATTGTTGCGGGCAACTGTGAACTGAAAACTGAAAACTGTACTATCGTTTAACTGTTTAATTGCTTAATTGCTTAATTGTTGAATTGTTGCGGGCAACTGTGAACTGTACTATCGTTTAACTGTTTAATTGGTTAATTGTTGAATTGCTGTGGGCAACTGTGAACTGAAAACTGCCAACTGAAAACTGGTTTACTATTATACTGTCTAACATGATCAGACAATTGGCTTGGAGAACCTTAAACTTTCCACTTTTAACCTTCAACTTTAAAGCGCCATTTGATAAATTTTCTTGTTGTATTCAGGGTTAGCGCCAGCTTGTGAGGCTACAAAAGCACCAACTTTACATGCATAATCTAAAGTTCTTTCCATAGGATATCCTTCTAGATAGCAGGCAATGAAAGTTGCGAGGAAGGAATCTCCGGCACCAACAGTGTCAACCACTTGTACTTTGTAGCCACTGTGCTTAAAAAGCTTACCGTCTTTAAGAACACAGGCTCCTTTATCACCTAGTGTAAGACAGATAATCTCTATATTAAATTCGTTAGCAAGTTGTTTTAAAAGTTGCTCGTCTGTATTTCCACTGAGTTGGAAGGATTCTTTTACCCAGATCAACTCATCCTCATTTATTTTTAAGATATCAGCATACTTGAGCAGTTCGCCAATAAGATCAGGATGGTAGAATGGGCTTCGGAGATTAATGTCGAAAATCTTCGTCTTGGCATTTTCCAGTAAGGTGAGTATCGTGTTTTTAGAGGATGCTGCTCTGCAAGTCAGACTACAATAAACAAGTGCATCAGCTGCTTTTACAGCGGCTATATTTTCGTTGCTGATCTGAATATCATCCCAGGCAACGGGCTGTTTAATCGTATAAGTAGCTTGATGGTTTTCATCCAGATGCACCTCCACTGTACTGCTTGGAAGCTTTGGGTGTACCTGAACCAAATGTGTTGGATAATCGTTTGAATGCAAAAATGAGATGAGTTCTCTGCCATTCTCATCATCGCCCACCGCACTGATAAAGTTACTTTCAATGTTTTGTTTGTGAAGATTTAAAGCTACATTCATACTAGAACCACCCGCTTTTTTTCCTTCCGGGAAAACATCCCATAATATTTCGCCTATTGTAATAACTTTATTTTGCATGTTTTTCGATTAAAGTCGTAAATAAACAATTTTTAATGAGGGAACGAAATATTTGTTTTCATATCTTTATTCAAATCACCCCAATACTTAACTTTTATGAAAAGAATTTTCCTTGTTATCCTGCTCTTTACCTGTTTAAACGGCTTTGCCCAAAGTAAGAAAGATAAACAAGCCATTCTGGATTTGCTGGAGCAACAAAGAACCGACTGGAACAAAGGGAATATAGAGGCATATATGCAAGGTTATGCGAAAACAGATAGTCTGCTTTTTGTAGGAAAAAGCGGACCAACTTATGGCTGGCAAAAAACTTTAGACAATTACAAACGTGGTTATCCGGATAAGGCTGCCATGGGATTTTTAACGTTCGGTATTAAAAAAGTAGATTTTCTGAGCAAAGAAACTGCCCTTGTGTTAGGTAGCTGGCATCTTAAGCGAGAAAAAGATGAACCACAAGGCTATTTTACATTGATTTTAAAGAAAATAGCAGGAGAATGGAAAGTAGTGGTAGATCATTCGAGTTAAATATTTTCCTTCCGTGTATTTCGTGCTTCCGTGGCCGTTTTAAAATTGCTGGTTGTAGCGTCTCGAATGCTATTATCTTAAGGAGAAAATAAAATAGATTGTCAATTCTGAGCCTCCCGATGTAAAATCGGGACAAGTTGTCGAAGGGTAATCCATTTTAGTTTTCGACTTATCAAGAAAGGTATTCGAATACTTGTCCTAGCTGACAGCATTTAGCTTAAGTTACAGCATTGGTAGCGTCTCCCTACGGCCTTATAGAACTAGGCATCCAGACACGCAACACATTTAACCGCAGAGAACGCAGAGATTTTCACAAAGTACACAAAGCTGGGTGCATATTAACCTACTCTTTTTTAAACCACCTCATACAACTCAGGCACCTAAGTATTGAGGCGGTCTATTTCCTGTTTTCTTCCGTGTATTTCGTGCTTCCGTGGCTTTTTAAGATAGCTGGTTGTAGCGTCGATTACTTGTTCTAGGTGACAGCATTTAGCTTAAGTTACAGCATTGGTACCGTCTCCCTACGGCCTTACAGCACTAGGCATTCAGCCATGCAACTTGCAACCCGTAACACATTTCTCCCACTATTCCCCTAACTTAAAATTCTTGTAATAGTAATCTTTATCCTCCTCTGTAATTGGACGGATCACCTTGCAGGGATTTCCAAAAGCCAGTACATTATCGGGGATGTCTTTTGTAACTACGCTGCCCGAACCGATAACCACATTAGACCCGATTTTAACGCCCGCATTAATGACCACATTGCCGCCTATCCAAACACTGTTGCCTATGGTTACAGGCTGTGCCCATTCATATTCCTGATCTCTTAAGTGTGCGTGTATAGGATGACCAGCAGTATAAATGGCCACATTAGGAGCAATAAACACATTGTTGCCGATGCTTACCTTGGCACAATCTAGTATGACCAAATTAAAATTAGCATAAAAGTTATCGCCAATTTTAATATTGTAACCATAATCACATCTAAAGGGAGGTTCAACATAAAACATCTTTTCTGTTTTGCCAAAAAGCTTTTTCAGTAATTCTTTTCGTTGTTTAATAAACTTCGGGGCCAGGTTGTTAAACTCGTAAACAACTTCCCGTGCCTTTAATCTTTCTTTTGATAGTTCAGCATCACCTGCCTGGTAGGCTTTACCTGCCAGCATTTTTTGTTTTTCCGTAAGTACGATAGCTTCCATAGCGGCTAATTTAAAAATAAAACCATTACATTTCCATTCTAAACAAAAACGGGACATCGTTGCCGATATCCCGTTTAGTATATTTTATCAATAATTTAAGGCTTACCTTTTGCTAAAGCTCTTTCTGCAATCTTAACGGCCTTTTTCTCCCTCCAATGTGCATACTTCTCTTTAAATGTCATCTTAATTAAGCTGTCTATAGCGCCGTGTGTAAACAAACTCCATACGCTGGCTACCTTACGGCTGATTGATTGATCCCAGGCCCTTAAACTTAATGAAAACGATCCATCAACGTATTTCATCCAGTGCCACATCCCTGTAGGCATAAATAAGGTATCGCCATGTTCTAAGAAAACTTCATAGCCTTCAACACCATTTAGTGCAGGGAATTTTTCAAAGTCTGGATTATCAACCTGATAATCTTCTAAAGCATAAGTTGCGTTTGGAAGACAGTATAAACGGTCTTTCCATTTATAATCGAACAAGACAATGTGCTTTCTTCCGCCAAAATGCGTGTGGAAAATATGAGGAAGATCAATATCGTAATGCAGGAAAGTTACCGAGTTAGAACCGCCAAAAAACATGGCAGGCATACTCTCAATAAAACCTCCCATTAAATCTTTAGGGATTTTGATATCGTTAATTAAACTTGGAACTTTTTTAAACAAGTTGAAGAAGAAAATTCTCAATTCAGTAGGTTCACGCTTAATCAAATCCAGGTAATCACCAAATTTCATGTGAGCGGTAGCCGCATTAATTGGTTTTGAAGGATCAGCTTTTGAATTATCATAAAGTGGAACCTCTAAATCTCCACCAATTTCTTTAAGGTATTCTGTAGTCCATTTTTCTCTCGCAGGCCAGTCTTTAGTTAAGCCTTTAATCACTAATGGACGTTTAGTTTTCAGATAATTTTTCTTAAAATCTTCTGGAGTTATACTCTCAACTGTATCTACAGGTTTTAAAATGAAACTCATGTTTGCTACTCGGGTATTTATGGCCGAATAGCAAAAGTGTAAATTTTATTTTACAAATTGAATATTCGAAAAGAAATGTGACGTAAATTACTTAACTACTAATGCGTTTTACCTTAACATAATCATCTAAAAAACAATAATGGATTAGCTTACCAATACCGCTTTGTTTTTTACAATTGCAGCATAAGCCGCATCCCAAAGATTAATGCGCTGTTGCAAAGCCTGCTTTGCGGTTTCTTCTGCCTCAAGCCAGAAAGCCTCATCCGCCGAACAAAGTTTTTCGGTCATACTTAAAGCTAAATGACTGTGGTGATCTCCATCTACTTCAATATGGCGCTCTAAATAATACTTGAAATCAGAAACCTGTTCCGGTTGAGTGCTATTCAAATCGTTAACCATGCTTAAAAACATGTTAGGAATCAAATCCTCGCGACCAAAAGTAAAGCTGGCCGCTTGAAGGTGGGCTTGATTGCTGTTGATGGTTTCAAAAGTAGAATTGATAAAGGCTTGTCCGGCTGCAGGAACCTGGGCCAGCTCTAGCGCCATTTCTAAGCTTCTGCCGTTATTTAAAGAAATCAGCAATTTATTAATAGTAGAAACATCAGCACCGCATTGTGCCATAGCATCTAAGTAAAGCTCAAAATGACTCTTAACATTTCCGTGTGCATCTACATCAGCCTCTTCGCCGGCAACAATTTCATTAATTAACTGTCTGGTAACAGCATCCCCAACAGGTACCCATGGTAAGGTTGTGCAGGTTAAATTAACTTGTAATGCTTTAAGAAGCGACATGAAATCCCAAACCGCATATATATGGTGCTCCATAAAAATGCGGAGATCTTCTAATTCACTAATTTCAGTGTAAACTTTGTGGTTGATAATCTGCTGCCTTAAGGGCGCTATACTTTCCTGGATTTTTGAAATCTTGGGGTGCATTCTCTTTTAAATTTAATTTTCAGTCTGTTCGAATTATGATCTCCAACACACACCGCAATTTTTTATGAATAGGAGTCTTAAACTCTTTGTTAGTTTGTCTTAACGGTTTGATTTCTAATCCTTGCTCTTTGTTCTTTACGCTATCTAACGCAGACGGGGCAAAATTAAAAACCTCAAAATATCTAACACCACAATTTATAAAACTTGAAAGTTAGCTGACAATTAATCTATAAAGGTCAGAAAGTTATTCGTGCAACAAAAAAAAACGCCCTTGCTTTTGGCAAGAACGTTTAGATATTAATCAGGGGATGACTATTATTAAGGCATTAGTACGGTGTCAATTACATGGATAACACCATTTTTTTGGTAAACATCGGCAATGGTTACTGTACTCATTCCTCCTTTAGCATCTTTCAATACTAATTTTTTACCTTCCATCCAGGCCCAAAGTTTGCCGCCTTCTACAGTGGTTAACTCCGCTTTGCCATTACCAGCTTTAATAGCTGCAGCAATGGCTTTACTATCCATTTTGCCCGCTACAACATGATAAGTTAAAATTTTGGTTAGTGTAGCTTTATTTTCTGGTTTCACCAAAGTCTCTACCGTGCCTTTTGGAAGCTTGTCAAAAGCTGCATTTGTTGGCGCAAAAACCGTAAACGGACCAGCACTTTTTAAGGTCTCTACCAATCCTGCTGCTTTTACTGCGGCAACTAAAGTGGTATGGTCTTTCGAGTTTACAGCATTGTCAACAATGTCTTTCGTAGCGTACATGGCTGCACCGCCAACCATTGGATTTTTTTGTGCGAAAACTGTTGTGGTAGATGCCATTGCGATAACAGCATATACAGCTAAAATTAATCTTTTCATTGTTTCTATAATTTAGTTTCTGTTGTTTGTCAGCATTTACGACGACCTTGAGCAGCTTGGTTTTTATAGAGCTATGAAAAGTTATTAAATTGTTGATTTTGAGGTGATTAAAATTTGTTTTTTTCTTTGAAAAGCTTCTGCGGTATTTCATCGGAAAGGGAGGTCCGCCTTTTCGCTAAATCTTTTTTACCCGAAAGGGGTAAAAAAGTATACCGCTTCAATGCGGTTTATTTAACCTCAAACAGTAGCGGATAGGAAACATTAAATGCTTAAATGTTAAATTTTAAACCACCTTCGCTTCACGTATTTTTTTAGAGAAATATGCTGGTAAAAAGCGCTTTAACCAAACGGCTTTTGTTTCTTTACCCCCAATGTAAACCTCTTCCTTTTTTTCTTTTATAGTCTTTACAATTTCCGAAGCACATTGTGCTGCGCTCATACCATTGGCCTGGGCATCGTCCATTGTACCTTGACTTGTTCCGCTTGCGGTTAAAGCATTAACAGAAACCTGCGTTTTAATAAAACCCGGGCATACAATGGTAATGTCAATGTTTTTGTCGTAAACTTCAGAACGTAACGAATCAAAATATCCATGCAAAGCATGTTTAGATGCGGCATAGGCAGAGCGTAACTTCGTGCCGAACTTGCCCACCAAACTGCTAATACACACAATGTGCCCACCACCATTAGCAATCATTAAAGGAAGTACGGTTTTACTCAAAACTACAGTACCCCAAAAATTGGTGTCCATAATCTTTTGTTCGGTTTCAAGGTTAGTTTCTAAGGCCAGACTTCGCTGACTTACACCACCACTGTTAATTAATAAGTCTATTCTCCCAAAAATCCGGATAGCATCTTCGGCCTTGCCTTTTAAAGTTGCGGTTTCACTCAAGTCAAAAGGTAAAACATGTACATTAAAAGAATTCTGGCAGTTCCCCTTCACCCGAAACAGCTCATCACGGTTACGTCCAGAAATAATTAACTTATCACCAGCTTTAAAATATTCGTAAGCCAAAGCCTCACCAATTCCTGATGATGCACCTGTAATCCAAACAATTTTAGACATATCTTTATTTAATCGTTCAACATTCATTCATTCAATCAATCATTCACTAATTCAATCATTCCCACATTCACTAATTAATCAACCACAAACAACTCCGAAGCAATATGATCTGCAAATAATTTTCCGCCTGGGCTTAATTTTATGTTATTCCCGGTGGCAATTAACCAATCTTTATTTTCTAATTGTGCCATATTTTGCTTGGTTTCTGTTAAGAAATCTTGACCAAAATCAGTATTAATTTTTTCTAGATCGATTCCCCACATGGTTCTTAAAGCGGTCATGATGTACTCATTAAAGCGGTCATTCTTGCTCAGTTCCTCTACAACCTCGGGGAGTTTGCTGTGGCTTAACTCCTGCATATAAAGTGCATTATTTGCGGGGTTAATATATCTGTTATGGCCGTCAAAGCCATGTGCCGATGGCCCAATACCCAAGTAATCAACCCCTTTCCAGTAGTTTGTATTGTGTACTGCATACCTCTGGGGAAATGCAAAATTGGAAATCTCATAATGCTCAAAGCCAGCATTTTGAAGTTGATCCATCAGGATAACAAACTGAGCAGCGCTTTGGTTATCGCTAACAGGAGGCTGTTTTTTAGTTTTTATGGCATGTGCCAGAGCTGTTTTGGGCTCAACTGTTAAGGCGTAAGCAGAAATGTGAGGAACCTGCAGATTAATCGCCTTCTCTATATTATTTAACCATTTTGCATCAGTTAAGAGCGGGTAACCATAAATAAGATCTAATGTCAGGTTTTCAAACCCGGCATCCTGACTCCGTTTGATGCAACTTTCGGCCTCATCGGCATTATGCGCCCGGTTCATCCAAATCAAATCTTCGTTGTAGAAAGATTGAATGCCTACACTAAAGCGATTGACCGGAAGCTGGCGAAGCTCCTTCAGCTTTTGAGCAGTTAAATCGTCGGGATTGGTTTCTATGGTAATTTCCGCGTTCGAATCGACAAAAAAAACATGATTAATGGTGTCGAAAATCTTCTGCAAATGGTGCTGTGAAAGAATAGAGGGAGTACCACCACCCAAATAGATACTGCCTACTGAACCATTTATTCTGTCTTTTTTCAATAAAATTTCTTTGCAAATGCTTTCGACCATTTCATCTGCATACTTAAGGGAAGTACTAAAATGGAAATCACAATAATGGCAAGCTTTCTTGCAAAAAGGAATATGGATGTAAATACCGGCCATTATTTAGGAAGCTAAGTGTTGTAGAATAATACAGTTTTCTTGAGTTAAGTTATTACAAATCAATGGGCTATTTTTGCGGACTGTTTTACTCATCTTTCTCATTTTATATCAATTTGTCCTTTTATCGTTGCCCATGTATTACCCGGACTAAATTTAGAGTGACAAAAGTAACAAAAACAAAATTGATTGGATGATGAGTAAAATCAAATGGGTAGATCAAAGAGTTTATTTGTTAACTAGCTGTTATTCATAGTCTTAAAAGCTATTTGTCAAGTCTACGAGGCATTGGTGTTGTGTATTGTTTTTGGGTTATAAAGGAAAGATGATGAAGTCCTTTTTCATCTCGCCTATAATCCTGCCGGGAATTTCAAGATTCCGTGCATTTTCTTCCCATCTTGGAATGGCATTTTGTACGCTTTCTATGATCTTCTTAGGCTGCTTTATAGTGTATTGGTCAGCTATGTGCAAAATATCATCAGTAGTTACTTCTGTTCTTTTTCCGTTGACTGACAGTACCCGGTTTACTTTAGTTGCCCTTAATAGCGGGTTCAGTGCATAGGTAAGGTCGTAGGCAGGGGCTAAGTCCCAATTGTCCTCCAGTTCGTTGTATATAAATGAATGATTTTTCAAGTGATCGTCGATATTGAAGAATACTACATTAAAGACCATTCTTTTAAACAACTCGTCGATTTGCTTAGGAGGAAGCTTTAAGCTGAGGGCTAGTTCGAACAAGTTCTCATAGCTTGATTCGTTAGGTGATTTGAAATCCCATCCCGTCATACCGGAGGCAGTAAGGACATGTTTTTTGATGCCCTGTTGCCGATCGTAACGCAAGGTAGCAAAATGTTTGCCTTCTATGAGTTTTGATGGCATCATCGTAATGCCGAGATCAACTGCAGTAAGGTAATAGGAATACTCCACAACCTCGCGGTTGTAGTGATACCCTTCCTCTGGTATATTGAGTTTAATCAGGTAATGGTCGTAATCGTCCGAATATTCTAGGTCGCCAGGAATGATTTTTCCGGACTGCTTGTGCTGGGATACCAATATTTTTGGACGCACTCCTCCAGCCGAACTCCCAATTTTAAAGATGTTGAGCAAGGCTTCGCCGCTGAGCTCATCGCCTGAAATGTGGTTTTTTTGGTTAAGTACTTTCGTCAGTACTGCTGTTATCTCCTCAATGTTAATCGTGCCGTCTTTTGGTAGTGGGCTGTTTGGACGATATTCTAATGCGCCCATTCCACGGTTGCCAACATAGGTGAGCTGTTCGAGAACGGTTATCTTTTTGAAATCTTTATGCTGTGATTCCAACCAGGTCTTGAAGATGATATTCCCGAATACGTCGGGAAGGGAATCTGTAATCATGGGAGGAAGCCCCCTAAACGTTTCGTTATTGTAATTGGAAAAGCGTTGCGGAAGCTGCGTTTTTTTGAAGATATAGGGAAACAGCCGGCTGTACTGGCCAGAACTGAGAAATTCGGGGTTATATTGAAATGTTGAGCTATTGCTGTCTATATCCAGACCGATACGGCCGATTTCCTTTCCGAAGCAGAAAAGCGACAAAATATTGTTTTTTGCCATGGTAAAATCAATAAAGCGATTCTAGAGAGCTGTTTCTTGCCAGTTCCTTTATATATTCATGAAAATTGTCAAGTTTGTCGAAATAGAGAAAAACTTTAAGCAAAGTATCTAATGTAGTGTTTTTCCCCAGTTCCAAATTGGATATTGTAATCCTAGATATATTCAGGGCATCGGCCAATTCATCCTGATTAAGCCGATGTTCTTTCCTAATCCGCCTAATCAGTTCGCCGAGTTCTAGTTTTATATCCTTAACAGTAATGGATTTTATTATTGCCATTTTGAATAAAATAATATTCAAATATATCATTTATTGTGAAAATGAATATTATACTATTCATTTTATCGATTAATTAGCTTACACTGATATATGTATTTTTTGAATAGTATATTAATCATTTTTATTAATTTATCTATTAATGAATAATATATTATTCATAATTAAAGTTCGTAATTGTAATCATACCAGTTATACAGGTAATAAATGATTGGGGAATTATCAAGCGCCACCTAATTTTTCAAGATCAAAAAGCAGAATTTGCTATCGGATTTATTTTCTTTAGGTAAACAATGAATAATCAACTATTTTTGCGGCTCAACTTTTGGTTTAAATGCAGAAATATCTATTTGTTTTACTAGCGATTGTGCTCTCCTTGCAATTTGCAGAGGCTCAAGAACTGTCCACGCAAGTAGATACTGCAACGGTAGCTCCTGTACAATACAGGCGTTACAGGCCAGATTCGGCAACACTTGCCCGGCAAAAGTTCGTTACCGACTCTATCATGACCCATACATGGGTGCTTCCCGATAGTTTGATTAATAAAACAGCGCTTTTAGATAGTGTACAAAAAGAATATCTATTCCCAACCTTAGATTTACTGGCCTGGCAGAAGAAGTATCAGCACCTTAAAAAGAAGGAGAATCCATACCAGCTTGGTAAATTAATCCCCAAAGGAAATGTTGGATTATTAGGGTTTATTTTTGCTATGCTGGTCATATTTGCGATACTTAAAAATGCTTTTTACAAGCAATTATCTGCAATTGTACAATCGTTTTTTAGTAATCGTGTACTCAATAACATCAACAAGGAAGATAACCTTTTTAGTTCCTGGCCGTTTTTGCTCCTTTTTATCCAATTTGGCTTTATATTGGGGATGTTTTTCTTTCTTGTAGCGCAGTATTACGACATGTATCAGGTTAGGGAAGGATTCCGTTTTTTCTTCACCATTTCGATAACGATTATTGTTTTCTACGCGCTTAAGTTAGTTATATTAAGGTTTTTAGGGTATGTGTTTAATGTGCAGAAGCCAATCGGTGAGTATATTTCCATATTATATTTAAGTTATTTTAACGCTTCTTTATTGTTTATTCCCTTGGTTGTGGCCTTCGCATTATCGCCTCTGAAGTACGGTGTAGTGTATATTGTGCTGGCATACTTGCTGTTAGGAGTCATCTTTGCCTTTCAGTTACTAAGGGCTGGCATAAGCATACTTTCTAATAATAAGTTTTCTAAAATGCATTTATTTTTGTACTTTTGCGCCCTCGAAATATGTCCTATTTTGATACTAATTAAAACGATAGGACTGTAGCAGGAAAAAGGAAAAAATGCAAGAAAAGAACGACTCTAGAATTCGTAAAGTAAAAAGTATTTTAGTTACTTTACCAAAACCTGAAACAGAAAAATCTCCCTATTACGACTTGGCGAAGAAGCACAACCTTAAAGTTGACTTCAGGTCATTCATTCATGTTGAAGGAGTGCCGGCAAGAGATTTTAGGAAAGATAAAATTAACCTTGCCGATTTTACAGCAGTGATTTTTACCAGTAGAAATGCCGCTGATCACTTCTTCAGGATTTGTGAAGAAATGAGATATGATGTACCTGCAGAACTGAAGTATTTCTGTCTTTCAGAGACAATTGCTTTGTATCTTCAGAAGTATATTCAGTATAGAAAACGCAAAATATTTTTTGGCAAACAAACTGCTGCTGATTTGGCAGAAGTGTTGAAAAAACATGCAAATGAGAAGTTTTTATACCCTTGTTCGGATGTCGCCACAGAGGATACAATGAAATTTTTGGAAAAAAGCGGGTATGATTTTACACCTGCTGTTTTGTTCAGAACGGTAGTAAGCGACCTTTCTGATCTTGCCGAAGTTTTTTATGATGTAATCGCTTTCTTTAGTCCATCGAGTATTCAATCGCTGTTTAAGAATTTCCCAGATTTTAAACAGAACAATACGCGTATTGCTGCCTTCGGAACAAACACCAATAAGGCTGCTACAGACATGGACTTAATAGTAGATATTGCTGCGCCAACTCCTGGAGTCCCTTCCATGACTATGGCGATTGAGAATTACATCAAAATATCTAATAAATAATACATTGCATAATTTATTTTAAGTCAATGCAATAAATTGTTAACTTTGCTGTTATTAGAGAGTTAGAATTTATTGTAACAAAAAAAATAGGTAAAAAGGTGCTTAACTAACACCTTATGACCTATTATTAACATTTTGAATTAAATTATTTGCAATTGTTGATAATTTGAGTGATTTTTGATGTAATTGCTTCTAAACCGTGCTGTGCAGACTTTTAAAAATATGAAGAAAATTTACCTTCTGGCTATTATGGGGATAACCATGTTGCTGGCAAGTTGTGGTCATGGAGGCCAAGGCGAACTAGTAGGGGCTTATAACCGAAAATTCAAAAACAATAGAATTCCGCTGGGAATGGTATACATACCGCCAGGTCATACGCCTCTGGGAGGGTCTGACGAAGATATAACCTTCTCTCAAAATGGGCCAAGTAAAATGGTGACCATAAGTGCATTCTTTATGGATCAAACGGAGATTTCTAACGCAGAATATCGTCAGTTTACCAATTGGGTGAGAGACTCTATTGCCATCGCTATGATGGGTAATCCACAACAATTTATGGTCACACCTAAAGGAGCTGCTGCAAATGCAGTGGGTGGTGAAAAATATATCGATTGGAAAAAGGTTGGCCCAAATGGTGCTAATATCTGGCGTAACAAAGGTAAAGGAGCTGCTGCTGCACAGGTTAGTCAATTAGATGGCATGTACTATTCTGGTTTGGATGCCCTGCCAGGAAGAAAAGAGATCGACGTTCGTAAGTTGGAATATACTTACAGCATCCTTAATATGGATAAGGCAGCTCTGGGGCACAAAGATCCAAACAGCAAAAGACAAGACTATATCGATCGTTATAACATTGCGGTTTATCCTGATACCATGGTATGGAAAACAGATTATTCTTACTCACAGAATGATCCTATGGTTCGTGGATATTATAACCACCCTTCTTATGATGATTATCCGGTAGTTGGAGTAAGCTGGGAGCAGGCAAAAGCATTTTCTCACTGGAGAACTCAACTTTATCAAGGAGTGGCATCTGCACGTAAAATGCCAATGAATGCCAGGTTAGATTATGATCTTCCTGCAGAAACAGAATTCGAATATGCTGCGAGAGGTGGCAATACCAAAACCAAATACCCTTGGGGAGGTCCTTACATTAGAAATACTAAAGGCTGTTTACAAGCCAACTTTAAACCAGGTCGTGGAGATTACTCTAGCGATGGTGGTATTTATACCGTTGGTGTAAAATCATATTTCCCTAATGATTATGGTTTGTATAACATGGCCGGAAATGTTTCCGAGTGGACAAAAACTGCTTATAACAAAGGTGCAAATCCTTTACTTCATGATCTGAACCCAAACTTTACTTATGTTGCCGAGAAAAACGATAGCAAGTATAAAAAGCGTAAAGTGGTAAAGGGTGGCTCGTGGAAAGACACAGGTTATTTTCTTCAAAATGCCGTATCAACTTATGAATATCAGGATACCCAACGCTCATACGTTGGATTCAGGTGTGTATCTGCATACCCTGGAACTGATTTAAGAAACTAAGAAACCAAAAAACTAAAACTAAAGAAAAATAACACATTTTTATGGCAGCAAAACAACAACCAGGCTGGTTACACAAAGCAATTTCGTGGGGAGCAAGTATCGTAATTCTAGGTGCTTTGGCTAAAATCCTTCACATTGGTGGAGCAATGGCTAACTATTTAATCGGTGCAGGTTTAGGTGTAGAAGCTCTATTATTCTTTTTAACGGGTTTCTTCCCGCCAGAACCAGAACCAGCATGGGATAAGGTATATCCTGAATTGAGAGAAGATTTTAAAGGTGAATTGCCAACAGCATCTGCACGTCCGGTTGCTGCAGTAGGTTCTTCAAATACAGCCGCTTTAGATAAAATGTTATCTGATGCTAAAATTGGTCCAGATTTAATTGAAAGCTTAGGCAGTGGTTTACGCACTTTTGGTGATAAAGTAGCTACTATTTCTAATGTAGCTGATGCTTCAACTGCAACAAATGAGTTTACCAGTAAAGTGAAAACTGCTTCTGCAGGTTTCGATAATTTAAGTGTTGCTTTTGATAGCGCAACGGCCAATTTAAAGGCAATGGGCGAAAGCAAGGTAGATTCTCAGGCTTACCATGATCAGGTAAATAATCTGGCAAAAAATCTATCGGCATTAAATGCAGTTTATGAATTGGAATTACAAGATTCAAGCGCACATTTAAAATCGATGAATAAGTTTTATTCTAACCTTTCACTTACAATGCAGAACTTCAACGAATCAATGGAAGATTCTAAACAGTTTAAGGAAGAGGTGAATAAATTGGCTAAAAACCTTTCATCACTTAATGCCATCTATGGTAATATGCTTTCGGCTATGAATCAGCCACGCGTTTAATTAATTGTTTCTACTAATCGAATATTAAAGAAAACCATAACTAATGGCTGGAGGAAAAGAAACAACAAGGCAGCGGATGATCAATATCATGTATTTGGTATTGCTGGCCATGCTTGCCCTAAATGTGTCTGATACAATTTTAAATGCCTTTAAAAATTTGAATGATAGTTTGGAAACGTCAAAATCTAACGTTAACCAGGGTATTGATCAATTATTTTCAGCTTTTGAAAATTCAAAGTTGAAAGAAGAACCTGCTCGTGCTCAACCTATTTATGATAAAGCTAAACAGGCAAAGGCAATTGCTGACGACCTCAATAATTATATTGATAATATTAAGAAACAATTTACCCAGGAAGGTGATGGAATTGATCCTGAAACCGGCGATCTGGTAAAGCGTGATAATATGGATATCGCACCTCATATCATGATTAATGGTAAGGAAGGTGAAAAACTTAAGGCAAAAATTAACACGACAAGAGAAAAATTAATCGCATTATTAGATCCAGCTGATCGTAATGTTTTATTTTCTCTAGAAGCAAAAGATCCGAAAAAAGGAAAGGGAAACTGGCAAGAGTCGAACTTTGGTGAAGGAACTCCTTTAACCGCTGCAATGACTGCTTTAACCAAGATTCAAACCGATACTAAAAACGCTGAAGCGGAGGTAGTAAAGAAACTTTTTGGAAATATGGATAAAGCAGTGGTTAACATCGATAAGTTTGCTGCCGTAGCGGTTGCACCTACTTCATATGTTATTCAGGGCCAGCCTTATGTAGCTGAAGTATTTTTAACAGCCAGCGATTCCAGATCTAATCCGGATATAACTGTAGGCGGTAGTAAGCTTGCTGTTAAAGATGGAAAGGGAACTTATTCTGGTAGTACCGGAGGTGTTGGGGTTTTTAAATGGGTAGGTACTATTCGTGTTAAACAAACAGACGGTCAGACTAAAGAATACAGAACTCCTGAACAAACCTATCAGGTTGCTAAACCTTCGTCTAATGTTTCATCAGATAAGATGAATGTAATTTACGCAGGTATTCCAAACCCATTTTCAGTTTCTGCAGCGGGCTTTCCATTAGAAACAGTTAACGCAAGTGCTTCAGGCGCTTCAATGAGTAAAACTGGTGCCGGAAAATACAATGTTGTTGCTGATGGAAGTAAAGTTGGATCTGATGTAACCATCAATGTTTCTGCATCAAATGGTGGAAAGACCATCTCTTTAGGAAGTACTAAATTCAGAGTTAAGGGAATTCCTGCGCCGGTTGCCAAAGTTGGCGGACGTGCAGGTGGCGATATTGCTTCTGTACAGTTGAAAAGTGAATCAGAAATTGAAGCTGACTTAGATGATTTCCCTTTTGATGTTAAGTTTAGAATTTTACGTTACAAATTAACAGTAATTAAACCACGTTCGGATGCAGTTACGATTGCTGGTAGTGGAGGTAGTTTTGCTGGTGCCGTAAAAGGGGCATTAAATTCTATTACTCCAGGAACAAGAGTGTTTTTTGAGGACATCGTTTCGCAAGGTCCGGATGGCCGCCAAAAGATTTTACCTTCATTGGCATTTAGTGTAAAATAAGAAGAAGATGAAAAGGATTTTAAGTATTGTCGTTTTAATGCTGATTACAGCATTAGCATTTGCTCAGAAAAAGCCAACTAAATTGGCTCCTAAACCTGCGGCAGTTGCTGCAGCTCCGGTTGATACGGTTAAAGCACCTGTAAAAACGGCTAAGAAAAAGTTAAAAGTACCGCCAAAGGATGGCTTCTATGCCCGTAAAGACATAGATAGTACTGAAATGGTACCTTTAGCAGATGTGCGTGAAGAAGACGTTTTCTATGCGAAGAGAATCTGGAGAGAGATTGATTTGAGAGATACGGTAAACTCAGTATTAAAGTCTCCTAAGTCGAGATTAATTGACGTATTAATTGCGGCAATTAATACGGAGGAATTAACTGCATACTCCCCAATTGATAGTGCGTTGAACGAAGATGATGCATTTAACAATCCAATGTCTGCTGATTCTGCAAGAAAGGCTGCTGCCGGTACTGTAGAGGTTTCTGATAATAAAACCGGAACTGTAACTACCGTAACAAACGATTTTAACGGAGACTTATTCTTAAAATTCAGAATTAAAGAAGATTGGATTTTCGACACTAAGCGTTCTATTTTTGAGCCGCGTATAGTAGGTATTGCTCCACTAAAATTTAATGAGGTTTCTAAACAATGGCAACCTGTATTCTGGGTTTATTATACTGAAGCAAGGGAAATCTTAACTAAGAAAAGATTGATCAACACCAACAATGATGCATCATCTTTGAGTTTTGACGATTTCTTTATCCGCCGATTGTTCAGCAGTTATATTGTTAAAGAATCTAATCCCGGAGATAATAAAATCAGAGATATTATTACTGACCCGAGAGAACGTTTGATGGAATCTGAAAGAATTAAAAAATCAGTTCTGGATTACGAACAAGGTCTTTGGGAATACTAAAAAAAAGGCTTCGATGAAAATCGGAGCCTTTTTTAATTTAAGGATTATTGGGGGTTTCCTCTTCTTTAAAATATTGGAGCAGGGTAAGTACCTGTTTTTTGTTTAATACTTCGGCCAACTCCTTTTCTGTTGCTTCTTTTATTTTTTTAACCGATTTAAAGTGTTTTAAGAGCTTATCTGCTGATGACTTGCCAATGCCTTCAATCTGCTCAAGTTCTGTCTTCAGCGTTCCCTGGTCGCGTTTCTTGCGGTGAAAAGTAATACCGAATCGGTGCGCTTCATCCCGTAGTTGTTGAATTACCTTTAAAGTTTCTGATTTTTTGTCCAGATACAGGGGGTAGGAATCTCCCGGGTAGAAAAGTTCTTCCAATCGTTTTGCGATACCAATAACGGTAACTTTGTTCTGGATGCCCAATAATTTGAGGCTTTTAACAGCTGAAGACAATTGACCTTTACCTCCATCAATAATGATTAATTGCGGCAGTGGCTGATCTTCATCTAACATTCTTCTATACCTGCGGAAAACGGCTTCTTCCATCGTCGCAAAATCATTTGGCCCCTCTACTGTTTTCACATTAAAATGGCGATAGTCCTTTTTGGATGGTTTTGCATCCTTAAAAACCACAATAGCCGATACCGGATATTTTCCCTGGAAGTTCGAGTTATCGAAACATTCGATATGCTTAGGGAGTTGTGTCAAACGTAAATCCTTCTGCATAGTCGTTAAAATACGGTCTGTGCGCAGGTCGGGATTTAGCTTTTCATACTGGTTCAGCTTTTCCTTTTTGAAGAAAAGCACGTTTTTTTGTGAGAGTTCTAAGAGCTTTTTCTTTTCTCCTAGTTTTGGCACTGTAAACTTCAGATTTTCATCTTCGAGTGAGAGCTCAAAAGGCACAATAATCTCTTTAGACGTACTGTTAAACTTTGTTCTGAACTCCAGCATGGCCAGGGTCAAAATTTCATCATCACTCTCATCTAACTGCTTTTTAACCTCTATGGTTTGTGTTTGAATGATGGTGCCATTCATAACCTTCAGGTAATTTACAAAGGCATAACGCTCATCAGAGGCAATACTTACTACATCCACATTGGTAATGGCACTATTGACTACGGTAGACTTGCTTTGATATTTTTCTAAAACCTGGAGTTTGCGGGAGTAGGCATGTGCCAATTCAAAATTCAATTCCTCTGATGCGGTCTTAATTATGGATTTCACCTCACGGATTACATTTCCAATCTTCCCGTTTAGAATTTCTTTGATTTCAGCAATGTTTCGATCGTAATCTTCTTCCGATTGATAATTTTGGCAAGGTCCTTTGCAGTTACCAATTTGATATTCTAAACACACCTTAAATTTGCCTTCAGCTATATTCTTCTGATTAAGTGGTAAATTGCAGGTTCTCAGGGTGTACGTTTCCTTAATGAGATCTAAAATGGTATGCATCATGCCTATTGAACCATAAGGGCCAAAGTAGGTAGAGCCATCTTTGATCACTTTCCTCGTCCAGTATATTCTTGGGAAATTCTCTTTCTTAACAATTATCCATGGATAAGTTTTATCATCTTTTAAATTGATGTTAAACTTGGGTTGATGCTTTTTAATTAAGCTATTTTCCAATAGCCAGGCATCAATTTCTGTATCTACAATCGTAAAAGTAATTTTTCTGATCCTGGATACCAACACCTTAGTTTTACCATTAAACTGATGACGGTCCTGGTTAAAATAAGAACCCACACGGTTGCGTAGATCTTTGGCTTTCCCGATGTACATTAACTTGCCTTCTGCGTCCCAATACTGGTAAACGCCAGGCTTATGCGGAATTGCCGTTAATGCTGCTTTATGGTCGAAATTGCTCATAGATTACAAAAATAAGATTCGATCGGTAAAATGGCGAGGATATGTTATGGTAAATAATTTATCCAAAATAAAAAGCCCCATTAAATGAGGCTTTATTAATTTGAATATTTTTAAATGCTAGAATCCTAATTTCTCATCCAGTTCTGTTGGTGTACCTTCTTCCTGTTGCTGATATTGGTTACAATCGTAAACAATGGATACTCCCGATTTTGGTGCTTCAAAATCTGCATGACTAATTTTTAACGATGGATTGCCGTAAACGCGTTTAATAAAACCGGCAAAAATAGGTAGGGCCGTATTTGCTCCCTCACCTTGACCAGTAGTTAAAAAGTGGAATGCTCTATCTTCACAGCCTGTCCAAATTCCGGTTACCAGTTGTGGGGTTATAGCCATAAACCAACCATCAGAGTTATTCTGTGTGGTACCTGTTTTGCCACCAATAGGCGCATTAACCTTGTATTTATAATTTAAGCGTGAACCGGTTCCGTTGGTCACCACACCTTTAAGCATTCTCGTCATTACATAAGCAACTTCTTCACTCATAATCGGTTTTGGTATTTCCTTTTGCGAGAAAAGTACCACACCGTTTTTATCTTCAATTCTTAGCAAATAAATCGGCTTGGTATAAATTCCTTTATTGGCGAAGGCACCATAAGCGCCAACCATGTTGTAAACTGAAGAATCAAAAGTACCCAGGCAAATGGATGGAAATGCAGGTACATTGGGTATTCCCATTTTAGTAGCCAACGTAGAAACGGCTACTGGTCCAACTTGTTTCATCAAATAAGCCGTTACAAAGTTTTGCGAATAAGCCAGTGCCTTTTGCAGTGTAATGGCTCCAGGAAGTGGTTTTCCAGAGTTACGAGGAGTCCAGGGGTCGCCATAACCTTCAATTGTTACAGGAACGTTTGGTACAGTATAGCAAGGCGAATAACCATTTTCTATCGCCACTGCATAGGTAAATGGCTTGGCTGTAGATCCCACCTGCCTGGTTCCCATTTTAACCTGGTCGTACTTAAAGTGCTCGTAATTGATTCCACCTACCCAGGCCTTAACGTGGCCGTTTGTTGGATCCATAGACATCATGGCGTTTCTCAACAGCATTTTGTAATATCTTACAGAATCTATTGGCTTCATTACCGTATCGATATTACCTTTCCAGGTGAAGATGGTCATTTCCGTTTTGGTATTGAAGTCTTCCTTAATTTCTTCTTCGGTTTTACCCTCAGATTTTAAAGATTTATAACGATCAGAGCGTTTTATTCCCTGTTCAATTTGCAAGGCTTTATCTTTAAATGGATTTCTGCCTTTCCAGCTATTGATAAATTGCTGTTGCAATTGCTTCATGTATTCTTTTTGAGCTTCCTCAGCATATACCTGCATATCATAATTCAGTGTGGTATATATTTTCAAACCATCACGATCTAAGTCGTAAGGTGTGCCGTCGGGTTTGGTAATAGATTGATCCTGAAATATCGCTTTTATATCGTTTTTTAGTACCGAGCGGAAATAAGGCGCAATACCATCATTTACGGTTGCCGCATTAAAATGAAGGTTAAGTGGTTTTTCTTTCTGCTCCTCAAACTCCTGTTGAGTTAATAAGTCAGATTTTACCATCATGGCCATTACAGTATTCCTTCTATCGCGGGAACGCTCCGGGTGGCGTGTTGGAGAGTACATGGTAATTCCTTTTTGCATACCCACCAAAGTTGCCGCCTGCGTTAGCGATAATTTGTCTGGTGTAGTGTTAAAATATACTCTGGCTGCCGATTTAATGCCATAAGCCTGATTACCGAAATCAACGGTATTCAAATACATGGTGATGATTTCTTCTTTAGTATAATTTCTTTCCAGTTTTACGGCAACAATCCATTCCTTAAACTTGGTGAGTACCAAAGAGAAAAAGTTTAGATTAGATTCTCTGGGGAATAAGTTTTTAGCCAATTGTTGTGTAATGGTACTTGCTCCCTGTTTCTTGCCAATTAAATTATAACCAATAATGCTGAATGTTCTTTTGAAGTCGATTCCGGAGTGTTCCTTAAATCTCGTGTCCTCTGTAGCAATTAAACCATTAATTACATTAGCAGAAATTTCTTTATAGGTTACATTAGAGCGGTTCTGTACAAAATAAGTTCCAAGAGGCCTGCCATCCTCGGCAATAATTTCCGAAGCCTGGTTACTTTTTGGATGCTCAATATCTCTGAAAGAGGGCAGGGCTCCAAAGAGACCAAAGCCGATCATCGAAATAAAAATGGCAAAAATTGCTATTCCGGCTATAAGGATTTTCCAAATGCGTAAACTGTATTTTTTCGTTTCCTGTGGAGAAAGGGGTTTCTTCATTTCGTGTTGTTGTTATTCCGTAATCAAATCAAAAACTTGATTTGAGCAACAAATTTATTCATTTTTTAGAGAACGCCTGAAGGACAGTTTTCAACTTAGCTCATGAGCCTATCGGTAGTTCTCATTATAGAATGTTAAATAATCGTTAATACGTTGTCTATCTGTAAGCTTTTCAAAGTTTTCTTTACTCACAATAAATCCTTTATAAATAGAAGCGGGAACCTTCATAATATTTTTTAGCTGACCCTTAATGCTCTCTTCATAGATTTTGGCATCCTCGAGATCAACAAAACTTACAATATAAATTAACTGGTCGTTATCCAATTCCACTAGTTTATGGGTAAGATCGTTATCCGGATAATTACCCCTGTTAAACTGGCCAATACCAAAACGAGAAGAACTTAAGGTTAGCGTAGCATCAGCCACATCAATAACGTAATAATACTCTTCAGATTTAGCCGTACTGAAAATGCTGTTGGCTTTAACAGGTTCCGGAGTTTTAACCTCAGCAGTTTTTTCTGGTACTTTAGCCAGTTCTGCCGCTGGTTTATCTGCTGCATTGATATCTGTTGGTATAGGTTTTGGCTTAACATCTATTGGCGTAGCCTGGCTCACAAATCGAGGTTCGCTGCTATCGAAATCTACCAATGCAAAGGTACGGAGCTTAAAATCTTCCATATTGGCTTCGATATACTTCAAATGCTCCCGAACTAAAGGCGTAATAATCTTATCGTCAGGATAATCGGTAGTTATCTTATTAAACTGTGTTAATAAAGCATCAACTTTTGAGGTGCGACCAACCGCAATAGCTTTCAGATAGGCATATTGTGGTGCCAGATCATTCTTAGGAAATGCCTGGATATTATCATCTGCTTGCTTAATTACGGCCGGATAATCTTTTTTTGCATAAGCATTAAAAGCCACATTGTAATTGTTGTTGGTAATGTTCTCAATCTCACTTTGTTTTGCCGAGTATGATGGATCAAGAATGGTTTTTGCAAAATTCGACTCTGGGAATTTGGAAAGCACCAATTGCTTGTATTCTGCTGATTTAGCTTCGTTTCCCCCCTGACTATTCAAATATAGACTATAATATATAGCCGCTAAATGATTGTTTTCAGGGAAGCGCTTCAATAGTTCCAGGTAAATTTTATCAGCTTCTGCTTTGTCATTAAGCTCTTGTTGATAGAAACTCGCAATCTCGAAATAGGCATCGATAATTTTCTGGTTAGAGCCAGCCAATTGTTCAGGGGTAGTTGGAAGTGCATCCAGGTATTGCTTTTCTAAGGAGGTTTGATCCGTTGCCGATTGATCGGTATTGCCATTTGCTGGTATAATATCATTAGCTACTTTTCCTCCTGCCAAAACCTGATTGTTTTCTTGTGCAGAAGAGCGGATACTCTGACGCCAGTTGTCTTCTAATTGCCTGTTGCCCCAGCGCTTTTTAAAATCACCAAAACCACTGCTTATTGCAGCGTTGTTATTGAAGTAGAAGGTACTGCCAATGTTATTTGCACCCGTATTTAAGGTTTGTCTTGGAAAATCAGGATCATCAATAAATCTGTTGGTGTTCGTACTGGTACTAGATACCACCACCTTAGGTGTTAAATAGCGCTTTACGCGGGCCTCTCTTTCAGCAGCGGGAAGTTTGGCAATGATTTGCGCAGTGTCTTCTCTGGAAATAATGGTATAACGATCGGTTAAGTATTGCAGGTTGTTTGCTTTCTTAACGATGTTATCATAATCGGGAAAGTTTTTAGGTAAAATCGTTACCGCACTGTCATAGTACAGTTTAGCTTTGATGTAATTTTTAAATTCCTTAAAATTTAAATCAGCAATCCTTAAATAGGAAAGTGCTTTCTGATTTTGATTTCGTGTACTTTGTTGTATGGATTTGTTATAATTGTCTGCCGCTTTAGGGAAGTTACCCTCTGCAGAGAATAGCTCTCCCACCTGATAATAAATCTGATCCGTGTAATCTATATTCTTATCATCTTTTAAAAGTGCAAGAAGTTGTTGCTCCTTATTTAATTTTTCGCCACCCAACAAAGCCTTAAGTTTAATGCGGTTAAGGTTTGCGTGGAAATACATTTCGAATGGCGCATTACTTTTCTCCACCTTCGTGAAATTCGCGTAAGCATCTTGCAGGTTATTTTCTTTTTCTTGTAATTGAGCAAGGATAAAACGCCATCTGATACGCTGCTGCTGCTCTTTTGTACTCGCAATAGCCGATTCTAAAAGCAATATTGCCTCTTTATTCCTTTTTTGATAGATACGCATTTGGGCTGTAGTAGCCAGGGGTTCTGCAATGTCTTTTTTAAGCTGATCTGCCGCCCGCAACATCGTATCTAAAACTTTATCGGCGAAGCTCATGTTGTTCAGTTCCATTTGGCTTCTCGCTTTCCAGTTCATGGCCATAATAAAAACCTTGAGGTCGTTATTATAAGTTTTTGCCACGTAATCGAAATATTCGGAAGCAATGAAGAAATTGCCCTTTAAATAATTGGCTTTACCTAGTAACATGTAGGCATCATCTATATAATTACTGAAACTTTTATCATTAATGATGGTTTGTCCCTTGGTAATTACCTCATCTAATTGCTTGTTTGGAGCAGCAGGGGTTAAAACCAGGTTAACCTGAGGTTCGGGATCAAGATAAACAGAAAGTGTTTGCTCGTAATTATCAACGTAACTTTCGGCTAAGCTTTGGTTATATTCAGTAAGTAGTACATTTGAGTTATAGATATAATTATATCTGGCTGTCAGGTTTTGCATCTTACGACTAAAAGAAGTATCTTTTGGTGTAATACAGCCATAAAAGAACAGCAGACTAAGACAAATGATGAGGGGATGTGAGGCTTTGTTGGCGTAATTTTTCAAGTATAGAAAATCTCTTTAGTGAATATACAATAAACAAAAAGTATGCAAAATTATTTTATTTGGCAACAAATTTTAATTATTCAAAGTTAACTTAATTATTGCATTAAAAGATGGAAAATCCAAAAGAAGAAAACCCGGGTAAAAAGATCAATAACGCTATAAAATACTCAGCCATAGGTTTTCAGATGTTTGCTACCATAGCTTTGTTAACTTTTATAGGCTATAAAATAGATCAGCACAGGCAGAGTAAAACCAATCTGATCACGGCCATGTTTGCTTTGGCAGGCGTGGGTATTGCCTTATATCAGGCCATCAGACAGGTAACCAGGAAGTAAAAGGGTTAGATTTGTAGCCCCCTAAATATTTTGGCATTGATTACTAGTTACTTGATTTTAAAAAACTTATCTTTGCAGCATTTAATTATTTGCAAAGTTTTAGACCATTGACTCTAGCCAAATTCACAAGTACCTATCTTATTTTAATCGGATTAATGATCGGAGTGATTGTTCTGTTGAGCAATATTTTTCCAAATCAATCTCTTTTTGTCCATAATTTCTGGGTTATTTTCGGCTTTTTAGCAGGGATTACTTATATCGCTTATGTGTTAGTTGATATCGGTACCAAACGCGATCCGGAAGTAGGTGTTATGGCAATTATGGGATCCGTCGCTGTGAAGATGATTTTTTGTATGGCTTTTGTGCTGATTTACAGTATAAAAGAGCGGGATATGGGTGTAATATTTGTACTTAATTTTTTTTCTTTATATTTATTATTTACGGTCTTTGAAGTTTACTGTTTGTTACGTAACTTGCGCCACCAAAATTTAAAGTAAAAATCTGCGAATAAATGGATTGTAACCAAGTTTTTGTGTCGAAAGTTAAAAGGCTTATTGTTGTTTTTACGCTTTTAATTGCGTTTTTCTCTCTTAAAGTTGATGCTTTCGCTCAAGTTGATAGTACCGTAGTTCCTGTTGATAGTGCTGTAGCCAAAACAGCTGAAGCCGCTTCAGGTGAACATGCTCAAGCTCATGGCGAGCATGGCGAAGAAAAATTTGAACCAACTAAAGTAATTATGGAACATATTGCAGATTCGCATGTGTGGCATATCGTTGGTCATTATTCTGTTCCTCTTCCGATCATTCTTTATACCGATAAAGGTATCGAAATGTTCTCTTCGGCTCAATTCCATCACGGAGAGCATGATTACGCAGGTCAGTACTATACGTATCGCCTTGATGATGAGAAAATCAAAGTGGTTGGCGCAGATGGAAATATTGATGTAGTATCTTCTAAAAAAGTTTATGATTTCTCTATCACTAAAAACGTTGCAGCCATGTGGATTTCAGTTATTCTTTTACTGATTATCTTCACAGGTGTTGCCTCTTCATATAAAAAACGTGTTGGTAAAGCACCAAAAGGATTGCAGTCTCTTCTCGAACCAATCATTGTATTTGTTCGTGATGATATCGCAAAACCAAACATCGGTCATAAATACGGTAAATTCATGCCATTGTTATTGACGATCTTTTTCTTTATCTGGATTAACAACCTTATGGGATTGATTCCAATCTTCCCTGGAGGTGCTAACGTTACAGGTAATATCTTCCTTACTTTTGTTCTGGCTTTCGTTACTTTAATTGTGACTAACCTAAATGGTAACAAATACTACTGGAAGCATATTTTAACTCCAGATGTTCCTTGGTGGTTATACCCAATCATGATCCCTGTAGAGTTAATCGGTGTAATTTCTAAGCCATTCGCTTTAATGATTCGTTTGTATGCGAACATTTCTGCAGGACACATTATTGTACTGAGTTTATTAGCCTTGATTTTTATTTTCAAATCAATCGCTATCGCCCCAATATCTGTAGCATTCGTTTTATTTATGGATGTGTTGGAATTATTAGTGGCCTTTTTACAAGCCTTTATTTTTACGATGTTAACAGCTTTATTTATCGGTACAGCTGTTGAGGAGCATCATTAATAAGAACTTTTTTTAAAATTAATATAAAATAAATTAGTTATGACAGGTTCAATCGCGGCATTAGGTGCCGGTTTAGCAGTAATCGGTGCCGGTATCGGTATCGGTCAAGTAGGTGGTAAAGCAATGGACGGTATTGCTCGTCAACCAGAAGCTGCGTCAAAAATCCAAACTGCAATGATTATCGCAGCAGCTCTTATTGAGGGTGTTGCTTTATTCGGTGTGGTAGTAGCATTATTAGGTAACGGTTAATCCAAACCTAAAAATTAAGACCGGAAAAACGACGATTGGTCTTTTTCCGGTCTTTTAAAACAAGAACAAATATTTTAGATAAGATATACTGATGGATCAATTATTTGAAGGACTATTAAACTACCACTTGGGTTTTGTTGTTTGGGCATTCGTTGCTTTCGTGCTATTGTTTATTCTATTGAAGAAATTTGCATGGAAACCAATCATGGCTGCTATTCACGATCGTGAGCAAAGCATTGATGATGCTTTAAACAAAGCTGAATTAGCTAAGCAAGAAATGACTCGCTTAACTGCTCAAAACCAAGATTTGATGCAACAAGCACGTGCAGAACGTGATGAAATTTTAAAAGAAGCTAAAACACTTAAAGATGGTATCCTTAACGAAGCTAAGAAACAAGCTCAGGTTGAAGGTGCTAAATTGATTGAAAAAGCGAAGATCGAAATTGAAAATCAAAAGAAAGCTGCATTGGCTGAGGTTAAAGATCAGGTTTCTTCATTATCGTTAGAAATTGCTGAGCGTGTTTTACGTAATCAGTTAGATGATAAAGCTAAACAAGAGGCATTAGTAGCTAATTTGTTAAAAGACGTTGAATTAAACTAAGTTCAAAGTATAAGGTTTAAAGTATAAAGTGCGGAGTTATTAACCATCGGTTAAACTTTAAAATTTTAACTTTCAGCTTTCAACTCAAAAAATATGTCAGAAATTAAAGTTGCAGGCAGATATGCCAAATCATTAATAGACTTAGCTAATGAAAACAATGCATTAGAAGAGGCTAAAAATGACATGGTTTTATTTGAAAAGGTAGTTGATGAAACTCCTGAGCTTGAAGCCATATTGAAAAATCCAATTGTACCGCTTGATAAAAAGACAGGTATTTTAAAAGGGATTTTTGCAGATAAAGTGAGCAAACTCACCATTACTTTCTTTACCATCGTGGTAAATAAAGGAAGATCAGAGATATTATTTGCTACTGCAAAACAGTTTATTCAACAGTATAACATTATTAAAGGCATTGTAACTGCAGATGTAACTTCAGCTACACCATTAAGTGCTACTGCAAAAGAAGAAATTGTGGCTATCGTAAAAAGAGAGTTAGGCGCTAATCAAGTAATCATTAACGAAAAGTTGAATGAGAATCTGATTGGTGGATTTATCTTGAAGGTAGGAGATAAGCAGTTTGATGCAAGTATTTCAAGCAATTTAAATAAACTTAAAAAAGAATTCGCGCATTAGAAATGCGTACGCGCCAAGCGAAAAGCGAATTAACGCCAACGCCAAACGCTCAACAATAATAACATTTACAAAAAGATATAAAGTAAAATTATGGTAGAGGTAAGACCAGACGAAGTATCGGCAATTATCAGACAGCAATTGGCGGGCTTCAAATCAGAAACCGAACTTGAAGAGGTTGGTACCGTGTTGCAAGTTGGCGACGGTATTGCCCGTGTTTACGGTTTAACAAAAGTTCAATCGGGTGAGCTTGTTGAATTTGAGAACGGCCTGCAAGGTATTGTATTAAACCTTGAAGAAGATAATGTGGGGGTGGTATTGTTGGGTTCTTCTGAAGAAATCAAAGAAGGTGATACTATTAAACGTACTAAGAAAATCGCATCAATTAATGTTGGTGAAGGTATGCTTGGTCGTGTAGTTAACACTTTAGGTCAACCTCTTGATGGTAAAGGTCCTATTCAAGGCACTACTTACGAAATGCCACTTGAGCGTAAAGCACCAGGTGTAATTTATCGTCAGCCAGTAAATGAGCCACTTCAAACAGGTATCAAAGCTATTGATGCGATGATTCCAATTGGTCGTGGTCAACGTGAGTTGGTAATCGGTGACCGTCAAATTGGTAAAACTGCCGTTTGTATCGATACCATCATCAACCAAAAAGAATTTTATGAAGCAGGTCAGCCTGTATATTGTATTTATGTAGCTATTGGTCAGAAAAACTCTACCATCGCAAACATTGTACGTACTTTAGAAGAAAACGGTGCTTTACCATATACTGTAATTGTAGCGGCTTCAGCAGCAGATCCTGCGCCAATGCAATTCTACGCTCCATTTGCAGGTGCTGCAATTGGTGAATTCTTCCGTGATACAGGAAGACCAGCATTAATTGTTTATGATGATTTATCTAAACAAGCTGTAGCTTACCGTGAGGTGTCTCTATTACTTCGTCGTCCACCGGGCCGTGAAGCATATCCTGGAGACGTTTTCTATCTTCACAGCCGTTTATTAGAAAGAGCTGCGAAAATCAATGCAAATGATGATATCGCCAGAAACATGAACGATTTACCGGAGTCTATCAAAGGTATCGTTAAAGGTGGTGGTTCATTAACAGCACTTCCGATTATCGAAACTCAGGCTGGTGACGTTTCTGCATATATCCCAACTAACGTAATTTCAATTACTGATGGTCAGATCTTCCTAGAGTCTAACTTGTTTAACGCAGGTATCCGTCCCGCAATTAACGTAGGTATCTCGGTATCACGTGTGGGTGGTAACGCACAAATCAAGTCGATGAAGAAAGTTGCCGGTACTTTGAAATTAGATCAGGCGCAGTACCGTGAGTTAGAGGCTTTCTCTAAATTCGGTTCAGACTTAGATGCAGCAACTAAATCAGTTTTAGATAAAGGTGCACGTAACGTAGAGATGTTAAAACAAGCTCAGTTCTCGCCTTACACAGTAGAGAAACAAGTAGCTATCGTTTACGTAGGAACTAAAAACCTAATGCGTAACGTACCTATCAATAAAGTAAGAGAATTTGAAACTGAATTCTTAAACCAATTAGAATTGCGTCATCCAGAAACTTTACAAGGCTTAAAAGCTGGTAAGTTTGATGATAGCTTAACTAGCGTTTTAGATACAGTTGCAAAAGAAATTTCAAGTAAATACTAATTAGATAAAAGTATAAGGTATCAAGTATCAAGACCAGATTGTTATGTCTTGATACTCGATACTCAGTACTAGATACTAAAATATGGCTAATTTAAAAGAAGTAAGAAACCGTATTGCCTCGGTACAATCAACACAGCAAATTACCAAAGCTATGAAAATGGTTTCGGCAGCTAAGTTGAAACGCGCTACCAATGCAATTATCGCTTTGCGTCCTTATGCTACTAAACTAAAGGAGATTTTAGGAAATCTTTCTGCAAGTTTAGAAGGTTCTTCATCGCCTTTTATTCAAGAGCGTGAACCTAATAAGGTTTTAATTGTTACAGTATCTTCAAACCGTGGTTTGGCTGGTGCTTTTAACATGAACGTAATTAAAGCAGCCAATAATTTAATTGCAGATAAATATAGCGAGCAGCTAAAAAACGGTAACGTTAGCATTATCTCTATCGGTAAAAAAACACAGGATTTTTACGAGAAACGTAAATACAACGTAATTGGTAACAATAACGAAGTATATGCTAATCTAACTTTTGAGAACGTTACTAAAATTACGGATGCAATCATGGCCGCTTTTGTAAAGGGCGACTTTGATAAAGTGGAAGTGGTTTATAATCGCTTTAAGAACGCCGCTGTTCAGTTTATTACTACAGAACAACTATTGCCTTTAGCTAAAGCTGAAGAGCCTGTAGTAGCAACTAAAGCATCTAACGTAGATTATATCTTAGAGCCATCGCAAAAAGAAATTGTTGAAGAATTGATCCCGAAATCAATTAAGATTCAATTATACAAAGCTGTTCTTGATTCTCATGCTTCAGAACATGGTGCGCGTATGACTTCAATGGATAAGGCAACTGAAAATGCCGGAGATTTATTGAAAGCCTTGAAACTTTCATACAATCAGGCACGTCAGGCAGCAATTACAACGGAGTTAACCGAGATTGTAAGCGGTGCAGCAGCATTGAACGGATAAAAAAGTCTGGATTCGGGAGTTTTTAATCCTGAGTCAATAAAGATACAAAAGCCTATTTCTTAATTGAAATGGGCTTTTTTTGTGCTATCATCCAACGATGTTGTTTAAAAGATGAATTAAACATGACCTGGAGTTTAATATCTTTGTAGCCTAATTTCCAGTCATGAAAAAACACCTATTCTTTGTTTTGTCTTTTATGCTGCCAATCATCGCTACGGCGCAAAATCCGGCAAGAGACTATACCAATGCCGTGCTCTGGCAACAAAAATCAGGCGAATACAGGGCTTTATGCTTTCAGGCCTATAACTTTGCCCGTTTATCGTTAAAAGAAGCTTTATGGACCGATACCAGTAAGAAACCGAAATGTGTGATTGTTGATATTGATGAAACAGTTTTGGATAATTCTGCTTTTCAGGGTCATGAAATTAAGAAAGGTTTAAGTTATACCCCAGAAGATTGGACAGAATGGACGAATCTGGCTCAGGCAGATACGGTTCCCGGGGCTTTATCTTTTCTTAAGTTCGCAGCCGCTAAGAATATTGAAACTTTTTATGTGAGTAACAGAGACGAAAAAGACTATGCTGCAACTTTAAAGAACCTTCAACAGTTTGGTTTCCCTTTTGCGGATGATGCACATTTAATTGTTGCAAAAGGCACTTCAAATAAAGAGCCAAGGCGCTTAAAAGTAGCAGAAACCCATCATATTTTAATGCTTTGTGGCGACAATTTGAGTGATTTTAGCAATATTTTCTATCGTGAGGGTAAAAATACTTTCGATGAGGTAAATACAAGCCAGGCCCTATTTGGAACGAAGTTTATCGTATTACCAAATCCAATGTATGGCGATTGGGAAAAGCCTTTATATCAAGGAGAAAAGCTTAGCGATAAGGATAAAGCCAAACAAAGATTAGAAAGATTAAAAAGTTACTAAGTACTAGAAAAATTCAGCAATAAGTATTACTTTTGCTGCATCATAAAAATAAATATTATGGAGAACAAAGAATTAAAACACAATACAGAAAGTATGCAAACGGCTAATCAGCCAGGTATTTATAAATTGATGATTGTTGGCGTTTTGATTAGCATTTTAGGTACTTATTTGCGTTTTGCTCATGATTCTTGGCAAATGTCATTGATCTCATGGATTATTCTTTTTGTAGGAGCTATCATCGCTATCAAAGGTGTTTTCAAAATTTTAGATGCATAACATATTTTCTCTCTAAATATCAAAGCCTGTCATGTTCACTCGAGGGCACTGAAAAAGTAGGCTTAAAATGGTCTATAAAAAGATTAGCGGATGGGTAGGTCATAAGATCTCCATCCGCTTTTTGTTTTTGAGTGTTTTTATATTTTTACTGATTCCAATTTATTAAGATCTCTCCCCG
>NZ_FOGG01000070.1 GCF_900111155.1 Pedobacter rhizosphaerae
ACCTTTAACAGCATTTGTGGATGGTAGCTTGAAGTGCCCTTAATCTTATAAGCATCCAACAGCCCCTGGATATTGATTCGGTTAATGACATCGTTCACAATGCGAACAGGATGGCCTTTTGCCACAAGTTCATCCAGAGTGGGCGGAATAGCCATGATCTGGTTCTGATAATAGGGCTTGAAAACTGGTTTCTGGACTGGCATAAATTTCAATTATTTATACTTAAATATCTGAAATACAGACAAATAAACCAAATTTAAAAAGATGGAAAATTAATTTTTTTTCCACAAAAAAAGAGACTGCCTTTTTGAGACAGCCTCTTGTTATTACCACTAAAGTGGATCGTAAAAACGGGTAAGTGTTGGACCATCGTCCGATGTTCCAATTGCACATACTGTCGGCGTGCCTCCAGGGCACTCATCGATCAGTGAATTTTCATCACCTGGTTGGGGACTGCCATCAGGAGTACCATTTCGATGATACTTTTGCCAAGAGTAGGCCACCAGCTTTTTACCAGAAATAGCATTAGCGATGTCAGCAGCAAAAGCTCCTGTAACACTGGCCATCAATGCGATGCCCAGAACTGCGGTTTTAAGATTTGTTTTCATCTTGTTTAACATTTAAAAGATTTAAAAATTGGTTATTTATATATACTCCGCGGTGAATATACTTTTGAAAAAATCCTAGTCCATAAAAAGGGCAACAGGGAAATCAGCATGAAAGAAGCGTTAAAAATTAAGTGCTGCCGCCATCCGAGTTTGGAAATTAAACCTCCACAGGTACATGGAAGGCTTAACCCAGACAATAGCATTATGGAGATATAGACAGTAAAAGAAAGCAATAGCAAAAAAGATAGCCACAGTCCGGTCTTTCTGAAGCGCTCAGAAAATAGTAGACCAATTATTACAAGTTCCGTAAGGGGAACAACAATGCCCAAAACCGGCGCTAAGTGCTTCATCAGAGGTAGTGGAGCGAGCTTCATCTGGGCTACGAAACGGCCATAATCCGCAAACTTGGAAAAAGCTGCGTATCCCCAGAGCAAGATCAACAGGGCTGAAGAAAGCAACAACCAGAATTCGTAAGAATCAAATTTGGCTTTATCTTTATTATCCATAACCAATTGCTTTTCGTTTTTTATATCACCACCAAAAAGCCTGATGCTAATTTCGGAAGTAGTGAAACCTTTTGACGCAGGAATTTGCCTGTAACAGCAGCGACAATTGCCGTATTTTAAAGGCAAGTTAAATCTTCCTAAGAAATCGGTGCATACCATTATCCTTGATACCGAGAAAAGATGCGATATCCTTCGCCCTGGCGGTAAGAAAGACAGATTTATGTTCCCTATAATACCTGCTGACCATTTCGGCATGCTTTAAATTGACTAAATCCGATATATGGGCAGCCCTGGCTGCCTGGTTGTGGTAACGAAGTGTTTCGATCAGCAGCGGGCCTTCCTTAAAACTCTGTATCAATAAGGCAAGATCCATACGCGATAATTCCAAAAGGATAGTTCCCGGGTATACCTCTACTTCGACCAAACTCGGTAACCCAGCGAAAAAACCCGGATGGGCAAATACGAAATCGCCTTCATACCAGAACCAGGAAGTTCTTCCGGTAACCGTGTCCGCTGAAGAACTGATCTCCCTTACTAGGCCACTCACCACAAACCATATTTTCTGCTGTATTTCCCCTTCCCTGAGCATGTTCTTTACCGTGGCAACTTCCCGCTCGACAATCAAAGGTTTTAGCGCTTTTTCAAAGGCTCCTGATATCGGGCACAGGCGATCCAGCACCTGGAGCAACTGCCCGAAGTATTCCATACTGACCATAACTTAAGTAAACTACACACCCGGCCAAAAAAAAGGGAGCTTGCAGGCTCCCTCCGCGTATCCATAGATCCGATCGGATCCGTTTAAAGAACGATGGCCGAAATGATCGGTTAAAAATTGATTATTTCAGCAATCAAGGTATGCCCAGAAGGAGTAGAAAAATGATTTTATTATAGCAAAGTACCAAACCACTATAGGAAGTGCCTAAGAACAGCAAGGCGACTTTTGTCTTTATTTACTCCAATAAGTTGTTGATTTAAAAGACATTTCCGATATTGTCAATCAGCTAACCTTTTCTGCTTATGGAACTTACCAGTATCGCCATCGATGATGAGCCCCATGCGCTTTCCGACATAGGGGATCTTTTATCACTCACCCCTGGAGTTAATTTACGTGCTACCTTTAACAATGTAAATGATGCCATAACCCATCTTCAGGAATATGGACCTGTGGATATTGTTTTTTGTGATATTAGCATGCCAGTTACCGACGGCATTGAAGGCGCAAAAATGCTCAAGGTTTATTGTGACCACCTGGTCTACTCCACCGCCCACAGAAATTATGGGGAAGAAGCCTTCCATGAAGGTGCCTCCGGGTACCTGGTCAAACCCATCATCCATGAAAGGTTAATTGAGCAAATCGAGCAGCTAAAAGAAATTCAGGAGAAAAGCCGCAGGGAAGAATACAGTGAGAAAAAGTTTGCCTTCGTCAGGGGAAAAACCAAGCACAGTTTTATCAGGGTATTCTATCAGGACATTGTTTATTTTGAAGCCTTGCTTAACCACATTAAGATTATTACTACCGAAAATACAGAGATTACTTATGTAGGCCTCAAGCAATTGGAGCGAGACCTCATGCGACATCCCGACTTTATCAGGATCGGCAAATCACATATGATCTCCATCAATTACCTCAAAAAGGTAGAAGGGTATATGGCTTTTATGACCAACGGCGAATGTCTATCCATAGGAGAGAAGTATCGGCATGCCTTTACCGAAATTTTACGTAAAGGCATGCTGAGTGGCAGTTAGCGATGAACCATGTCGGTATTCACTGTTGTAGTCAGTGCTGTAGTTGGATCGGTACTGGTGGTCGTAGGTTCAGTTGTTCGAACAGGTTTATTGACACTTTTGAAAATAAAAACCGTTCTTTTTTGAAGTTTTGTTGCCGCATTTTTCATGATCTCTCGTGATTGATTGATCAATTTTAGCCCGGGGAAAATCCCTAAACATTTCTAATATATGACATGCCTTAACCACTATATGAGATGGGAAAATTTAGCAAAAACGAATTACGCATCCACTTGATTTGCTGGCTCTGTTACATTTTTGTCGAGGTTGTACTCGCCGGAATCGTTTCGGAAAAATTCAACAACTTTTTTTTCTATGTCCTGTTTTATCTCGTCAACATTGCCATATTTTATTTTCATTCCCTTTGGGTCATGCCACTGTTATATCAAAATTCAAAAAACAAAATCATACACTTTCTCCTGGGTCTGCTTCTTGCATATACCTTGTACCTTATCGGAGCGGCACTAGCCAACCTGTTACTGGGTGTCATGGAACTGAGGCCATTACCATTGGACATTACAAAAAGGTACATCGGCGTCACGGTATCCAGGGCGAGTTTATTTATTATGTTTGCCAGTGGTTATTTTTACCTGAACAGGCATCTTGAAAGGAAGGATATTGAGCTGCAACAATTACGGGAAATCGAAGGCTTGAAATATCAACTCGTTATTGCAGAAAAAGATTTCCTGCGCGCACAAATCAATCCCCATCTGCTTTTTAATACCTTAACCTTTATCCGGAATGCGGCCAAAAACAATCCTGAGAACGTAGCCGTAGCTATTGTTGCCTTAACCGAGCTCATGGAATATGCGTTAGAGGACAGCAAAAGTGAATTTATCCCTTTAGCCAGGGAAATTACGCAGATGGAAAACCTGATCAAACTCAACCGCTTACGTTTCGAGCATTTACTGAACCTGAACTATACTAAAGATATCCAAAATGGCAGTGCTACCATCTTGCCTATTGTGCTATTGACCTTAGTCGAGAACATGTTTAAACACGGTATCATGAATGATCCGGCTCATCCGGCAATCATTGAAGTCATCAGTACTGATTCGGAAATCCGTTTCACGACAAGTAACCTCGCCAAGACTACCAATAAAGTTGCTGGGCTACAGTCTGGGTTGCGAAATATTAAAGCCAGGCTGGACCATGCCTACCCAAAAAACTATGAATTTAATTATGGCATGAATGGAAATTATTTCCAGGCGCAGCTTAAGATTACTGGCTTATGAGAACATCTTGTGCACTTCCCAAAATTCAGACCAGTTAAAAGTATAATTCTAGACCGAGCGCAGCGAGGCTATTAGAAAAAACTATTAATTTTAATTGGTAATATGAAAAGAATCAAGTTTACGGAATCTCAGATTGTAAAAGCCATCAAAGAACATGAGAATGGCAAAAATGTACACGATCTCTGCAGAGAGTTAGGGATTAGCACCGCAGCCTTTTATAAATGGCGTCAGAGGTACGGAGGAATGGAAGTGAAAGAGTTATCCAAGCTCAAGGCATTAGAGGAGGAAAATGCGCGTTTGAAAAAAATGTATGCGAATCTCAGCCTTGTGCAC
>NZ_FOGG01000011.1:0-128075 GCF_900111155.1 Pedobacter rhizosphaerae
ACAAAGGGACTCATACAAGCAAATAAATGTATGATAATGGCAGCAGTCGCTTACAATCTTAAAAAACTATTAAGGTTTACAGTACGTAAAAACCAGCTTAAGTATGTGGCTAAAGCCGTTTTGGCAAAAAACATAAGCAATAGTGTAGAGAAAATTTATTTACGCGTATTAAATACTTTGGATGTATGTAAATACCAATTTATTTCCATAGTACACCTTTAATAAATAATCAAACTGAAAACAAATGAACCAGAGACATAAAAGGTTGGGATGATTAGTTAATGTTGTGCAACGGCCACCCAAGCCAAAAGAAAGAGCCCTTCCGGCGGTGAGGAAAAGGAAACTATTAGGTCGTAGCGAAACGCTACCAATGCTATTAACTTAAGCTAAACGCTGTCTGAGCCTGTCGAAGACCTTCTTGATAAGTTGAAAACTAAAATGGATTACCCTTCGACATGCTACAAGGATGACAATCCATTTTAGTTTTCTCCTTGAGTTAATAGCATTGGAGACGCTACAACCAGAAAGGAGCAGTATGCAGTTAAATAAACTATCCGCCTTTTCTTACCATACATCAAAATTAAATCAAACCTCAATCCTTATTTTTGTTAAAATTATTTAAGCGTATGGAATTAGGTATTGGTATGTTTGGCGATTTGCAGGTGAGTGCATCAGGCGAAATTCAGCCCGCTCAGCAAAGATTACAAGAGATTATTGAAGAAATTAAACTCATGGATGAAGTGGGTTTAGATTTTTATGGCATCGGAGAACACCATCGTCCGGATTATGCTGTATCCAGTCCTGAAATTATTTTAGCAGCTGCCGCTACCGTTACCAAAAACATTAAACTAAGCAGTGCCGTTTCTGTATTGAGTTCATCAGATCCTGTTAAACTTTATCAAAACTTTGCTACCATCGACCTTATATCCAATGGCAGAGCAGAGTTAATGGCTGGCCGTGGAAGTTTTATTGAATCTTTTCCATTATTTGGCTTTAACCTTCAAGATTACGACCAACTGTATGAGGAAAAGCTAGATTTACTGCTAAAAATAAATAAAGAACCTAAAATTACCTGGAAAGGTAAATTCAGGCCGGAACTGGTTAATCAGGAAGTTTTACCCAGACCTGTTAACAACAATTTAAAAATCTGGGTAGCTGTTGGGGGCACACCAGAATCTGTTGAAAGAGCTGGTAGATTGGGGCTACCCGTAATGTTCGCCATTATTGGTGGTCAACCCATACAATTTAAACCGTTATTCGATTATTACAAACGCGTTTATGAAGCTTACGGCCACGATATGAATAAATTCGAAGTGGGTGTTCACATGCACTCCCTATTTGGCGAAAACAGCGCAGAAACATCCGAATATTATTATCCGCTTTATGCTGCACAAATGAACAGGGTTGGCAAAAGCCGAGGATGGCCACCTTACCAACGCAGCCAGTTTGATATGGGCAGAGGTAGCGGTGGTGCTTTGATTATTGGAGATTCCAATGAAGCTATCGACAAGATATTGGCCATGCAGGAAACTTTTGGCTTAACCAGATTTTCAGCCCACATGGATGTTGGTGGCCCTTCTCATGCTGCGATGATGAAATCAATTGAAATTTTTGGAACGAAAATAGTCCCTGCGGTTAGAAAGGCACTGGGGGTTGAGGTGGTTTAATTGTTTAATTGCCGAATTGTTTAATTGCTTAACTGAAAATTGTGTGGGGGCTAATTTTTCTACCACCTAAGGCATCTTAGGCAATTAAGGATGTTTTGGGCGGTGGTCTTTCCGCCTTTTACTTGCACCCAAACTTCTGACTTCCCGACCTCGGACTTTCGGACTATCTCACCACCTAAGGCATCTTAGGCACTTAAGGATGTTTTAGGCGGTGGTCTTTCCGCCCTTTACTTTGCACCCAAACTTCTGACTTCCCGACCTCGGACTTTCGGACTATCTCACCACCTAAGGCATCTTAGACACCTAAGCATGTTTTGGGCGGTGGTCTTTTTACTTTCAACTTTAAACTTTCAACATTCCACTTCTTAATCTGCACCTAACCTCTGACTTTCCGACCTCGGACTTTCGGACTATCTCACCACCTAAGGCATCTTAGGCACTTAAGGATGTTTTGGGCGGTGGTCTTTCCGCCCTTTACTTTGCACCCAAACTTCTGACTTTCCGACCTCGGACTTTCGGACTATTTTTCCATCGGGGTGGGCATTGGCTTTTTTCACTTTCAACCTCAAACTTCTAACTTTTTCCCTATCTTCAATCATGAAAAGATTAACGCGCTGTATTACGTTAATCATCCCACTATTTTTTTGTACCTCATGGGGGGTCTTTGCTCACCAAAGGATTAATAAACTGGCTATTTTTACGCTTCCATCGGGTATGATTGCCTTTTATAAGCAGCAGGCAAAATATATTACCGAACATGCTGTAGATCCCGACAAGCGGCGGTATGCTGATTCACTGGAAGCGCCACGGCATTATCTCGATGTTGAAAATTACGAGCAAAATATAGACAGCATACCTGAAAAATGGAAAGATGCACTGGCCAGGTATGGCCAAAAGCGACTCCAGGCAAATGGTATAGTACCCTGGCAAATTCAAAGAACTTATTACAGCCTAGTTAAGGCATTTCAAACAAGAGATTCCATTAAAATATTAAAGTACTCAGCAGATTTAGGTCATTACATTGGCGATGCACATGTACCACTACACACCACAGCTAATCACAATGGGCAATTAACAAATCAGGTTGGTATCCATGCCTTTTGGGAAAGCAGATTACCCGAATTATTTTCAGATCGTTATAATTTTGTAGTTGGAAAAGCAGTTTACATAGAAAACCCGCTTAAAGAAGCCTGGAAAATCCTTAAACATACCCACCAGCTGGTAGATACTGTGCTCCGCTTTGAAGCCGAGTTAAATTCATCTTTCCTCTCCGATCAAAAATATAGCTTCAGCGAAAAAAACAATCAGGTAATGAAACAATATTCAGTTGCCTATTCCAAAGCTTATCATGATAAGATGAAGAATATGGTTGAGAAACAAATGCGTTCCGCTATAATTGCCATAGGTTCCTTTTGGTTTTCGGCCTGGGTAGATGGCGGACAGCCCACCTTAAAAGGACTAATTAAAACTGAACTTCTTTCTGAAGAAATAAAAGAGGCATCAGTACTAGATAAGAAGTTTAAAAACGACAAAATTATCGGGCGAGAATTTTAATATTTTCCATTAATAAAAAAGCCTAATAATGATTACACTATTAGGCTTTTGATGGAAAAAGTTTAAAAATTAATCTTTAACTTCTAAAATCTCTTCTATTTTTTTAGGTTGCATTCTGCTCTTAATGGCTGCCCAAATTGCAGGTACAAAGGTTACCACTGCAATGGTAATAATCACCACTTCGAAATTATTTTTAATAATTGGAATTTGTCCAAGTAAAAATCCACCAACCAATAAGGCAAAAATCCAGGTAATTCCACCAATTACATTAAAGAAAGTAAATCTTCCAAAAGGCATTTTAGCAATACCCGCAACGAAAGGTGCAATGGTTCTGAAAATTGGCAAAAATCTGCTCAACATAATTGCTTTACCACCATGTTTTTCAAAAAACTCGTGAGACTGGTGGTAGTATTTAAGTTTTAAGATCTTATTTTTCTCTTTGAAAACACCCGCTCCTAACACACTACCCAATTTGTAATTGAGTGTATTTCCAGCTATTGCGGCAACAATTAGAATCAATAGCATTAACCAAATGTTAAGACCAGTATTTCCGCCTGCAATTAAAGCACCCATAGCAAAAAGCAATGAATCGCCCGGTAAGAACGGTGTAATAACAAATCCAGTTTCTGCAAAAATGATTAGAAATAAAATAAGGTAAGTCCAGGTTTGATAATCGCGAACGATTACGGCTAAGTGAACATCGATATGGGCTATAAAATCCCAAAGCTGCTGTAGTAATTCCAAGTTATCTGATTTTGGGCAAAAGTATGAATATGAAAAGGATTTTAATTCACAGGTAAGTAAATATATTAGTTAGACTGAATTAAGCGCATTTGAAGTTCACTCGCTTTATTACCATCAAGCAAAACAGTATAAACTCTTCCTTTACTAATGGCAATTTTCTTCACAGTGGTTCCTGCAGAGTCTAAGGAATCTACCGGCTTCTGCGTGGCTATAGGATTCGTTAAATCAAAAAATATTTTTGTTGCTTTGGTAACCTTTATTTTATAGGTTACTCTATTTCCATAAGCCAAAGTAAAGGGAGCAAATGCATTTCCTGCATCTTTTACTTGAATAGTATTAGATCCCAGCATATAACCCAGATTTATGAAAGTGAGTTTAGCAGAATCTAAATCTTTTTTCACATCATCTTTAAAAACAAGTAATGAAGCCGAGTCTGTTGGTGATTTTCGGGTATAAAAAATCGAATAATGTGCCCCAATGTCAAACTTTTGATCAACAGATGCCACAACAGGAGTTGTATTAATCCTCCTTGAAGTAATTTTATAGGTTGAATCGCCGGCAACCACTATGTAATTACTATTAGATCCGTATACTGTAGAGTTTCCTGACTGAATTCCATTCAAGTAAAAATTTTGAGTGGTATCAGTTATCGCAATTTGAAAATACCTGACTTTTGCATCACCAGCAATAAAATTTTCATTTTTACTACACGCTACAAAACATAAGGCTAATCCGAATAATGAAAATATGCTGGTAAATATAAATGATCTGCTTTTCATAAAAAGTCTGTGTACTATAAAAACGTAAAGATAGCACAAAGCATATTAAGTTATTAAATTAATTATCGGTAATGATGTGTGCTTCCAGTGTGGCAGAAGTATTACCACTAAACCAAATGGTATAAATCTTTCCTCCCTCCAGCAGCGTACCATCTATAGTTTTAACATTACCCGAACCTACTACAGTATATCTTAGATTGCTGCCGGCCTCTACCGCAAAATAATTTGAAGCTTCTTTATATAACAGCGCATTCACAAATTGTATGCCTGCCTGTACGCTCACATTAATACCGGTTCCAAATGTGGGTGTGAGATTAATGAGCTTTATTTTGGCCTTCCCGGCTTCCGTGTTGCTTAAATTATCTTCGTAGCTCACAATTTCACGTTCTCCAGCCCTATTATTGGTTAAGAAAACCGTGTAAACAATTGATGGCGTAAAATTTAAGGTTCCGGTAGTCGCTACGTTATTAGCACCCATAAAAGAAAGATTTCTGCTTCCAGAAAAAAGCTTTACATATTCACTGGATTCACCAAATGCAAGTGCTGTGGTCGTTTTCTTTTCACTATCTACGTAAACATCCTGATGAAATTCTGTTAACACGGCGTTAACCAGTTTCACTCTGGTTTCTCCTTTCACCACAACATCAGGATCATGCTTTTTACACGAACTAAGCTGTATGGAGGCTATAATTAAACAGATAATAATTTGAGTTGAGCAGTTAGTAAAGATTTTCATAGGTTGTTGTATTTGGTTGTAAACAGCAATGGCTTGGTCAAAAACCAAGCCATTTTATGTTAAAAAACTAAAAGAGTAGTTTATTTATTAGTAACTGTTGTTTAACATAACAGGCATTACCAACATTAATACATCCTCGTTCTCGTCATTTGTTTGTGGAATTAACAAGCCCGCTCTGTTAGGCGTAGAAAGTTCTAAAGTAACTTCTTCTCCGCTCAAATTGTTTAGCATTTCTATTAAGAAACGTGCATTGAAGCCTATTTCCAAATCTTCACCGTCATATTGACAACTTAAACGTTCGTGTGCTTCGTTCGCGAAATCTAGATCTTCTGAAGAAATATTCAGTTCACTTCCGTTAATTTTTAACCTTACCTGGTGTGTAGTTTTATTTGCAAAAATAACTACACGTCGCAAAGTATTTAAGAATAATCCTCTGTCAATCACCAACTTGTTTGGATTGTTTTGAGGAATAACCGCCTCGTAATCTGGATAGCGTTCGTCTATTAAACGACACACCAGGTTAATATTTTCAAATTTAAAAAATGCACTTGTAGCATTATAATCAACGGAAACATTAATGTCTGTTGAAGGTAACGCAGCTTTTAAAAGTGTTAATGCCTTTTTAGGTAAAATAAACGATGCAGCTTTATCAGCTTTGCTATCCATTCTGCGGTAACGTACCAGTTTATGTGCATCTGTTGCAACAAAAGTAATATGCTGAGGAGACAACTGACAGAAAACACCTGTCATTGCCGGACGAAGCTCATCATTACTTACCGCAAAAATTGTTTTGGTAATCGCTTCAGTAAGTACTGATGCAGGCAAATTAACTGATGAAGCGTTTTCTACCACAGGAATTTTTGGAAAATCATCTCCATTTTCTCCACTCAACTTATATTTACCGTCACCTGCACTAATCTCGATAGCGAAAGTGCTATCATCAATGTTAAAAGCTATAGGCTGATCTGGTAAAGTTTTTAAAGTATCTAATAAAATTTTTGATGGAACAGCTACCTTGCCTTCTTCCTTTGATTCTACAGGTAAAGCTGTAGTCATGCTGGTTTGCAAGTCGGTTGCAGAGATAGTCAAGTTTCCGTCTTTAATCTCAAATAGAAAATTTTCTAATATTGGTAAAACCGTACTGCTGCTTGATGCACCATTTACAGTTTGTAGATGTTTTAATAAAGTTGATGTGGATACAATAAATCTCATGATATCATTAAGTCTTCTTCAAAAATATAAAAATTATTTAGCGTACTTGTACTTGCGGTAATAATGTTGAAAAATTGCAAAGAATATTAACAAAAGCAAAGGAGCGATTACATTTATAAACTGCCATTTCGTCTTTTCGATCTTAATTTTGCCTTTATCCATTAATCTAATCTTCACTTCTTTATCTCGAAGGCTGATTAAATTATCTTCATCGGTAAAATAGTCAATTATATTTAACAAAAGGGCTTTATTTCCATATGTTCTTTGGGTGTAACGGTCATATCCCAGCGGCAAAGGCGAGCCATCTTTCTCTACAACCTGATTTTTAAACACATCGCCATCCCCAATTACGATCATTTTTGCGGATTTACCCGATGCCACTGTGGTATAAGGTGCGGTAATTCCCGCCGGTAATGGTCGGCCGGCAAAAACCGAAGGGAAGCTACCTTCCAGCAATACGGCAACATTTTTAGGCACATTTCTAAATAACCTGGGGTCTGGTTGTTCTGCAACCATTTGCAAACTGAACATTTTAGGAAGCTCAAAAACGCGATTAAATGCTGAGGTACTCAGCAGGTAAGATTTAGATAGGCCTTTTGCCCCAATGGTGTCAACAGTACTTGGAAATTCTGTTTTCACCCCATCAAGCTTCTTAACAACACTTTGAGCGGTATCTGGCAATACGATAGGATAATAAAACCAGGGAAGCAACTGAATCTGGCTTTGCCCCCCAACTGCTCCCGTGGATACAGGAATCTCTGCACAATTTGCCGGATCTGCAATTACATTATAGTTAATCCTTGCTCCATACATGAAAAGCATATCATCCAGGTTTAAATTCTGGTTAACTACCATTTGGCCAGCTTTTCCCCTCAAACTATCCAGCTCTGCAGTGACCTGATCAATACTCCACAACACTCTTCCGCCATTCATAACGAAATAGTTTATCTTGTACTTTTCTGTTTCGGTGAATGCATTTTTCGGTTTAGCAATTACCAGCACTTTCAATTTATCAAGCCCCTCTTTATCAATGGTTTTTAAATCTACTCTCCCTACTAGATAACCATTGGAAAGGCTTCTAATGGCATCAAATAACTGCATATCGCTGAGTTCGCCGTTCCCCTCCGAAAAGCCAATGCGTGGGTTATTTCCGGTAATAACCTTCTTTAAACTCGAAGTAAAAACATATTCCAGGTTTTCGATGGAGCGATTGATATTATTTTCATAACTACCGGCAGCATCTAAATTTTGAAGCAGTTTAACAGGTAGCAACTTACCATCACTTTCTATCATGGCCATCGGGAAAACAAGCTTTTGTGTTAAGCCTGCTTCTGTTTTAACGCTTAAGTTGGTAGCTTCAATCCCTTGTTCGTATAAATTATTGATAACCGTATCCTGGTCTGCGGCGCTTAATCCTTTCAGGGGATCAACAAAAACAACTTTAATTTCCTTTGAAGAATAAGCACTATAATCTGCTAAAAGATCTCGCACACCTTTTTGAAGCCTTTTAAAGGGGGGTGGAAGTGCTCCATCTAAGAATACGGTAACGGTGACCGGTTTTTGATTATTTTCCAGTAGCTTTTTTGTCTTGTCATTTAAAGTGAATCGCTTATCACTTGTAAAATCGAAGCGGTGATAAAAGTAACCTCCCAATAGGTTAATTAAAAATAATGCTATGATTACAGCTAAAGGATTTACCCATTTCCTATTTTTCATCATTACCTTTTCCCTCCCATAATCAGTTGTGTAGCTAACAGGAATAGCGACGCAAAGGTGATAAAGTAAATTAAATCGCGAGTATCTAACACCCCCCTGCTGATGGACAAATAATGTGCATTAATACCTAGATTGGTAATAGTAGTTTCGATATACTGCAAGCTTAAAATTTGGCTCGAATAGTCGAAGCCTAGAAAAGCAAAGGCACATAAAGCGGCAGCAATCACGAAGGATATAATCTGATTTTTAGTTAATGCTGAAGAAAAAATCCCAATGGCAGTAAATGATGATCCAAGTAAAAAAAGGCCGACATATGAACCAATTACGGCTCCGGTATCTACATTCCCTTCCGGAAAGCCCAATCGTGAAACTGAAAAATAATACACTAAGGTTGGGATTAATGCAAAAAGAACCAGCGTTAAACTGGATAAGTATTTTGCCAGTACAATTTGCCAGAGCGTGATGGGTTTAGTAACCAATAGTTCATAAGTTCCCTCTCTTCTTTCCTCTGCAAACGACCGCATGGTAATGGCAGGGATTAAAAACATGAACAAATAAGGTACCAGGCTAAAATAGCCGCTTAAATCAGCATAACCATACTCCAGTAGTGAAGTATCAGGAAAAAACCAAAGCAGAAGGCCTGACACCAGCAGAAAGACAGCGATAGTAATATAGGCTACCATCGAACTTAAGAAACTGAATAACTCGCGTTTAAAAACTGCGTACATAGGCGGTAAAAATGCCGAAGTTACTCAATTATTACTGCAAAATAAATTTCATAAAAAAAGCCCCCAATTTCTTGGAGGCTCTTAAACTAAAATTCGTTTTTCTTATAGTCCGAAAGCAAATGCTGCACGGATGCCGATGAATGAAGATGTGCCATTTTTTGACCATCCTTCATAACGAACACCTAAATCAAGTGCTGATTTATCGCTCACTGCGAATGATGTTCCTAAAGTTGGTGCATATACAAATGCAGTACCACTACCTTCATCTGTACCGAATACAGCACCAAGCTCTGCAGCTCCATAGAAGTTACCACCAAAATAATATTTCGCACCAGCTTTCACGGGAACAAATCCTGGATTAGAAACTTCTAAACCTAATGCTTTGAATGCATCTTTATATTCCTTTTTGTAACCTAATGAAATATAACCAGCAGATGCTGTTAAATTTAAAGAAGGAGCTACATTAAATTCTGCTTGTACAGAACCACCGTAACCTAAGTTGAAAGCTTCGCCAGCATCTCCTACAGGAAATAAAAATTCGGGTCCAACACTAATTTTGTTAACTGCGCCTTCTGTTTGAGCTGAAGCTGCAAAGCCTAAACCTGCAACCATTAATAGAGAAAGTAATACTTTTTTCATTGTGATTTGTTAATTATTGATGTTTAAAATTATATATTTCGGCTATTTTGACAAGACTCATGCCAAAAAGTTACAAGCACGCCCGAAAACGCAACTAACCAACTGAAATACATAATATTACACACATAAAACGATCGTTATTAAAGAAACAAAATCATTTCCGAAATAAAAAAACGTCTATGTAATAGGACAGCCACACAATTAAGGGGAATAAATAAAAAATCCCTGCTACAAATGTAACGAGGACCATATAATCAAACATTGAGCTGTTCTTAACAAACTCAAAACAAGACATCCACAACAAAAAATCAAATAGGAGAGTCAAAATAATTAAATTATAAAATATGGGGAGATGATTACTCTATTCGGGAAATAAAATCCCTCTAAACTAATGTAATAAAAGTAATGCGGCTACAGTCCAAACACATAGCCAAAGCGAATACCCACAAATCCTTTAGAACTGGCAGAATTGATTACAGAAACACGTTCAGTTTGACCAGACCAGGCTTCATAACGTATGCCCAGGTCTAATTTATTTCCATTCGTCAATTTAAAAAAATTGCCAATACCAGGAGACCACACAAAAAGAGTTTTTTGTCCATTTTTTAGCGGAACCGCAGCCCCCACTTGTCCTTCAGCATAGAATCCATCACTTACCTGATATTTCAATCCTATTTTGGCTGGCAGATAAGTCAGGTCCTGCAAACTTACTACCTGGCTACTTCTTCCGAAAAAATTCATTAACCCACCATTTAGCGTCAAAGTAAATGTTTCACTTACTGGCAAGTCTGCTTTCACAGCAGCACCTAAACCAATCCCGGATACGTTTGAAAAATTGCCTGAAGGAAGACCGAATTCTGCTGAAACACCAATATTAGCGGTGTTTTGGGCGTTAACCTGAAATGAAATAACGAATAAAATACAAAGGGTAAAAGTGCTGGTTAATCTTGTGATCATTGAATTATGCCGTAAGTTTTCTAAAAATGTCTTCTAAAGAATTAGATTGATGTGTTTTTTTGATTCCTTCAATTGAATCATTGGCTACGATTTTTCCTTTGTTAATGATAATAATATCATCGCAAATCGCTTCTACTTCTTGCATAATGTGTGTAGAAATAATCACTGTTTTATCTCTTCCTAAGGTTTTAATCAAAGCCCGGATATCTACCAGTTGATTGGGATCTAAACCAGAGGTAGGTTCATCTAAGATCAGTACTTCCGGATGATGGATAATGGCCTGGGCTAAACCAACACGCTGCTTATATCCTTTAGATAAAGCACCAATTTTTTTATGCTGTTCGGGTGTCAGGCCCACTGTTTTAATCACCTCTTCTACCCTGGCGTTTAAATTAGGCACATTATAAGTTTGTCCAATAAATTTTAAAAACTCTTTCACATACATATCCAGGTAAAGAGGGGTATTTTCTGGAAGATAACCGATGTGCCTTTTAGCTTCGAGAGCCTCTTTTTGAACATCCTTTCCAGAAATGTATGCCTCCCCTGATGTAGGCTCTAGGTAGCCCGTTAGCATTCGCATAGTGGTGGATTTCCCTGCACCATTTGGTCCCAAAAAACCCAAAATACGACCTGGCTTACCCTCGAAACTAATAGCGTCTACGGCTTTTTGTTTGTCGTAATGTTTAGAAAGATTTTTTACTGAAATACTCATTTTATAGTTCTACTAATTACGTGGGTTGAACTTAACTTTTTATTATACCTGAATTTATCTAATTCTTCTGCTGCCTGTGGCAAGTTATCACCCGATAACATATCGGCCCCATTATTAACCAAATGATAATAGACCATTTTTGCAGGGCTAGTTTTTGCACTTCTGTCTAAGTTACCCATAGTACCTAAAATAGTGGTAATCCCTCTTTCATGGAGAAATTGGTACCATTTTTTATCTGGAGCGCTTACGCCTACAAAAGCCACAATCCTGTTATCAGGGATACCTAGATTATTAAGCCGCTTCAACTCTGATTTTTTCTGTACAGAGGCTGAGATCATTAAATCTGGGGCTAAACGATGAACTTCCTGTGCCTGATTGGCATTATAAGTAATAATGATTGAATTGCTCTCTACCTTGTATTGCCTTACTTTCTCGATTACTTTTGCATAGGAAACACCTTTCTTTAAATCAATCGTGAGTAACACCTTTCCTTTGCTCCAGCTTAAAACACTATCTAAGGTAGGTATCTTGAAAGCAGTTTCTTTACCCTCATTATCTTTCAAATTGAAGGCTTTCAATTCTTCATAAGTATAATTACCAATTGCTCCCTTCCCTGTAGATGTTCTGTCGAGCTTATCATCATGCATAATCACCATTACCGAATCTTTACTATAAGCGATATCAAACTCTATCACAACCGGATTATAAGTAGTTGCATTTTCAAAAGTTTCGATACAGTTTTCCGGATAACCAGGCATTGGGCCTCCGCGATGGGCACTGATGAGTGGAAAGCGACCTTCAGGCGTCCATTTTAAAAATTGATATAATTCCTTGGTATCATTAAACTGAATGTAATGATGGGTTTTCTCTTCCTGTTTGCAAGATGCAAAGAGTGCAATAGCAGATAAAAATAGAATCTGATGAAATTTCATGAACCAAAAGTAAGGGAAATATTGTTTAAGTGTTTAATCGCTTAACTGTTTAATTGTTTAATTGCAAACCGCATAGACGGCTAATTGGTCACCACCTCAGGCACCTAAGAAGCTTTTTAAACCTTGATTTTAAGTTTCACCTTCTGACTTCCTAACCTCGGACCTCCGACTTTCCGACCCCGGACTTTCCGACTATTTTTCACCACCTAAGGCACCTTAGACACCTAAGTAGGTTTTGAACCTTGAATTTAACTTTTCACTTTCAACTTCATCTTCTGACTTCCCGACCCCGGACCTCCGACTTTTTCACTTTCAACTTTTCACTTTCAACTTCATCTTCCGACCCCAGACCCCGGACCTCCGACTTTCCTACCCCGTACTTTCCAGCTATTTTTCCCTCTAGTCTTTCAACTCAAAATAATTATCTTTGCTGCACTATGGCTCAAAAGAATAACGACGAACAATTTAAAAATGTAATATCCCATGCCAAAGAATACGGATTTGTGTTCCAAAGCAGTGAAATATATGACGGCTTAAGTGCTGTTTACGATTACGGACAATTAGGTGCCGAATTAAAAAACAACATTAAAACATATTGGTGGAAAGCCATGGTGCAGATGCATGAAAATATTGTAGGTATTGATTCTGCTATATTTATGCACCCTAAAGTTTGGAAAGCCAGCGGTCACGTAGATGGTTTTAACGACCCGATGATCGACAATAAAGATTCTAAGAAACGTTATCGTGCCGACCAGTTATTGGAGAATAAGATTGATGAATTATATTCAGAATTAGCCAATTTCAGTGCAGAAAACAGAGCAAAATTTGAGGCTTTCCAACAAAATATTCTTTCTTTTAGCGATGAAGATCAGGCCAAGTGGATTTCTGGTTTCAAAAATGAAACTGAAGCCTTAGATCAAGCCCAATATCCTTTCGTTGAAGAAGCAAGCTGGAAATTTGTTAAAAAAGGTTTAGCACTTGAAGTGGAAATGAATCTTGCACTTAAATCGGAAAACTTAGCGCAGCTGAAAGATTTAATTGTTGATTACAAAGTAATTTGCCCGATTTCAAAAACTTCAAACTGGACAGATGTTCGTCAGTTTAACCTGATGTTTAGCACCCAATTTGGTGCTATGGCAGAAGGCAGTGATGAAGTTTATCTTCGTCCGGAAACTGCACAGGGTATTTTCGTTAACTTTTTAAATGTTCAAAAATCTGGAAGGATGAAAATTCCTTTTGGTATTGCGCAAATTGGTAAGGCGTTTAGAAACGAAGTAATTGCCCGCCAGTTCATTATGCGTATGCGTGAGTTTGAACAAATGGAAATGCAATTTTTTGTTCGCCCAGGTGAGGACAAAAAATGGTTTGAATACTGGAAAGAAGCCCGTTTGAAATGGCACCAGGCTTTAGGTACTTCACCTGAAAAATATCGTTACCATGATCATGTTAAGCTAGCACACTACGCTAATGCTGCAACAGATATTGAGTTTGAATTCCCATTCGGATTTAAAGAAGTTGAAGGAATTCACAGCCGTACAGATTTCGATTTAACACAACACCAGGAGTATTCTGGCAAGAAACTTCAGTATTTCGATAATGATTTAAACGAAGAAGGCAAACCTTATGGAAATTATGTTCCTTACGTCATTGAAACCTCAATCGGCTTAGACCGTATGTTCTTGTTAACGATGATTAATGCTTTTGAAGAACAAGATTTAAGCACTGAAGAAAAACAGGATAGTCGTACTTTATTACGTTTACACCCTGCACTGGCACCATACAAAGTAGCTGTTTTCCCGTTAACCAAGAAAGATGGTTTACCAGAAAAAGCGCGTGAAATTATGGATACTTTGAAATTTGATTTCAACTGTATTTATGAAGAAAAAGACGCTATTGGTAAACGTTATCGTCGTCAGGATGCCATTGGCACCCCTTTCTGCATCACAGTAGATCATCAGAGTTTAGAGGATAATACGGTAACCATCCGTCATCGCGACAGCATGGAGCAAGAACGTATTGCCATTGCCGATTTAGGTAACATTGTGGGCAAAGCTGTAAGCTGGAGAACTTTATTAGCTTAAATCATAAAATAACGCTGAATCATGTTCAGCATTAATATAGGATATAGTCGCAGGCAAAACCTGCGACTTTTTTGTGCCAAATAAAATAATGAACCTCACTGAACATTACGATAAACTTTACGCTGATTCTGTTGCCAAAATTGCTTCAGAAAACTATGAAACAGATCAGTTAATTGATTCCAAATCAGATAATCGCTTTGGGATTACCCTGGTTATCAGACCCGATGAACATACAAAAAACAACATACAAACATTTTTAACCGAACTTAAAAATATTGATCCGAATCAATATTTCTACACCAACGAAGATATTCATATCACCCTGATGTCTATCATTTCCTGTTATGATGGCTTTAACGTTAACGATATTTTAATTGACGATTATATCAAACTAATTAAAGTAGCCATTGGTAAACAAGAAGCTTTTAAAATCCAATTTAAAGGTATTACTGCCTCCCCTTCCTGCATTTTAATTCAAGGTTTTTTAACGGAAACGCTAAACGAGATCAGAGACAAACTTCGGTTTACTTTTAAAAATGCTACGCTTCAGCAAAGCATTGATACACGCTACACTATACAAACTGCTCATTCTACAGTGGTTCGCTTTCGCAAAGCCCTTCAAAACATACCCCACTTTCTTCAGGTACTAGAAAAATATAGAGATTTTGACTTTGGAACCTTTGAGGTAAAAAAAATAGAGCTGGTACATAATGATTGGTATCAAAGAGCGGAATTTGTAAGAAAGCTATATGATTTTGAGCTTTCTGAACCTCATGCTCGTTAGAAGCGCTTGATCTTGTAAACTATTTAGCGCGGTTATAAAAAAAGTTTACAGTAAAATAGTTTACACTCTTTGTAAACTATTTAGTGCGGGCACAAAAAAAGTTTACAGCAAGAAAGTTTACATCAAAAACGTTTACCCGCCTGTAGAGAAATAGCTTAATAAAGGGATTGCAGATTATTGCTGTAAGCAAGGGATAAGTTATTGTAAAAAAATCTCCTTATCTTCGTGCTAACCAAACATTTATTGCGCTCATGAATAAGCCAAAATCTTTACTAATGGCATTTTTATGCCTTTTATTTACCACTTCTTGTAATAAAAAGATCGATTATCACCCTGAATGGGATGTATCTATTATGAGTGGAAAAGTTGATGGAGTATTATTACAATGCTCATCTGCATCGGCACAAACTTTTGTTGTGGGAGCAAAAAAAACACTTCAAATAATTGGCAATAAGGGTAGCAGTGGTTTCAGCATTATGATTGATGATTTCAAAGGGGCAGGCACTTATAATTTATCTGATCAAAATCTGGCAACTTACCTTTTAGGTACTTCAGGATTGCAAGATGCATATTTAAGTAGTTCATCCGGATCGGTAAAAATTACCAGTTACACAGAGAAGCAAATTAAAGGTGTTTTTGAATTTAAAGGACAAAATATAGTAAGTTTAAATACCAAAAACATTACCGAAGGGCAGTTTACCATCAACCTGGTACCTGTAAAAATTCCGGAAACCAATAGCGGCACCAATAACTTAAGTGCGAAAATAGATGGGGTAACAACCGGATTTACCGGCGAAGGGATATCTACTGCTTCTCCTGTAGGCAACTTACTTTCTATTGTGACTGCAAATGGAGAGAAGAGAATAATACTATCGGTTATAGGGTATAAAGGAGCCGGCACATATGACCTTGCCAATGATGGAACTGGTGCCTATATGAAAGATCAAACGGCTACAGGCTCATTTTCAGCAGAAACAGGGACTTTAGTAGTTTCCAGTGATGCTGGTGGCAAGATAAAAGGAACATTTTCATTTAAAGCTCCTAACGAAGATTATAGGATACAAACTACAGTAAATGTTACTGATGGTACTTTTGACTTGCCCTTCAGCAAGAAATAGCAACTTATAGAACCGGCCGTTGATTTGTCTAAATCAGCGGCTTTTTTATTGCAGGAAACGATCAAAAAGTTCATAATGCCAGCGTCATAAACAGCAATCAAATTTCTTATTCATTTGTTGCCAGGTTATATTTGTTTAAACGTCAATCCATCAACAATGAAAATCCCACAGAAATTCTTTGCACGCCAACACGAAATTGCTGCTGACTTTTTAAAGGAATTAGATAAGCACCTTGATGATATTGTTTCGGGAAGAGCCACAGAAATGTTTGAAGTTAGAGATTTTGCTGATCTGATACATGTTCATCCTACTCACTTAAGCAATACGATTAAATCTGCTACAGGCCATTCTCCCTGTTACTTTTTCGAAGAGCGTTTAATGGAAATTTCAAAATCAATGCTACAAAATGTAAGTATGCCTATTGCAGAAATAGCCAGAACACTAACTTACGATCCTTCTAATTTTACCAAGTTTTTTAAGCACTTTTCAGGCCAAACGCCAAAGCAGTATAGAGAAAGCTATTTCCAATCTTTAGCATCAAAAAAGGAAATTGTCACCATATAAAACTTAAACTGTCACCATTTTAACTTAACTACTCACCATTTTTCCTAGCCATTGTCGTCTAATTTTGTTATTAAATTAAAAGACAATGGAAACACAAAATAAAATTGCCCTTGTAACTGGTGGAAGCCGGGGATTAGGAAAAAATGCTGCTTTAAAATTGCGGCTAAAGGGATTGATGTAATTGTAACCTATCAATCCAAAAAAGAAGAGGCTGAACACACTGTTGAGGAAATTAAAAAACTTGGTGCCAATGCTGCAGCCCTGCAGCTAGATGTTGCTGATGCTAAAAGCTTTGGTTCTTTTTTTGAAGAATTGAAGGCGATCTTAAAATCTGTATTTAACAAAGACAAGTTTGATTTCCTGGTTAATAATGCCGGAGTTGGTGCGCATGCTTCATTTGCCGAAACTACTGAAGAACAATTTGATCATTTGGTGAACATTCACTTTAAAGGTGCTTTCTTTTTAACCCAAAAAGCGCTTGCCATGCTCAATGACGGTGGGGCTATTATTAACATTTCTACCGGATTAGCCCGTTTTTCACTTCCTGGCTATGCCGCTTATGCCTCAATGAAAGGTGCAATGGAAACCTTAACTAAATACCAGGCGAAGGAACTGGGTTCAAGAGGCATTAGATCAAACATTGTGGCTCCGGGTGCAATTGAAACGGATTTCAGTGGTGGCGCGGTTCGGGATAATGCAGATTTAAATAAGGTTATTGCCAGCCAGACTGCCCTGGGCCGTGTAGGTTTACCAGATGATATTGGCGGTGTAATTGCATTTTTATGCACGGAAGATGCAAGATGGATCAATGCTCAACGCATTGAGGCTTCGGGTGGTATGTTTTTGTAATTGGGTTGCGGGTTGAGTGTTATGGGGCAAAGGCCGGAATGGTATTTTCCAAAAATCTAACGCACGACCCGCAACTTGCAATTTTATATGTAGCTAAAGCGCTGTAACGGTAAGTGGTTAAACACTTAACCTACAACACGCAACTCCTAACTAATTTTAAACCCGACGAAAATAAAAAGGTATCCTTTGGCGTTATTCTTGAAAATCGTCCCATGTTTAAGCTTCTCCTCCCGTTTTTTATAATCTTATCTTCTTGTTTTACTGTGTTTGCACAAAGGTGGACTGATGCAGAATTCCGTAAGGCCAATACCGCGGCCAATGCTTCTTATTTAACTAATGAGGAAAAGAATATTGTTTTATACATGAACCTGATCCGCCTGGATGGCGAGAAATTTTATTACACTTTTTTAGAAGATTATTTTAATACTTACAACGCCAAGGTGAGAAAGTACAGAAACTATAATGAACTTCGAATTACGCGTAATAACCCTTATTATATATCTCTTCTCAAACATTTACGTGGGGTAAAAAATCTTCCGATGTTCTACCCAGACGAGCGACTTAGCCTGTTAAGCCGAAATCATGCGGCAGATCTTAATCGAAATAATTTAGAAAGTCATGAGAGTAGTAATGGAGATAAATTTAACAAAAGGCTGTCCAGGTATTTCCCGAACAAGGCCATGAGTGAAAATATTGATTTTGGCTATTCCAATAGTCTTGATATTGTGTGCCACCTCTTGCTGGATTGTGGAGTGCCTTCTTTGGGGCATAGATTTAACCTCCTTGATCAAAAATATAAATTGAATACGGTTGGCGTAAGCATTCAGCCGCATCCATCTTACAGCTGGTGTGCGGTAATTGATTTTGTTTCGCAACCTATATTTTACACCGAGAATCAGTAAAATTTCTTAAATTCAACCATTTGGTAAAACATTCAGTCTTATCACTAATATCGATACCATAATAGAAAATAACTGTTTGTTTTAACCGCTTTATAAGCCCAATTTTACCAGCGCAAAACTTATTCCTTAAATATGAGCGAAAAGAAAAAACTCACTACTGCTTCAGGTATTCCCTATGCCAATAACGAAGATAGCTTAACTGCCGGACCCCGCGGACCGATATTGATTGAAGATTTCATTCTGCACGAAAAAATGGCTCACTTTAATCGTGAACGTATTCCGGAGCGGGTGGTACATGCTAAAGGTTCTGGTGCTTATGGTACATTTACGGTTACCCATGATATTACGCCATATACCAGAGCAAAACTTTTCTCTGAAATTGGAAAGCAAACAAAAACATTTTTACGGTTTTCAACCGTAGGTGGAGAAAAAGGTTCTGCAGATAGCGAACGTGATCCCCGAGGATTTGCAGTTAAATTTTATACTGAGGATGGCAATTGGGACCTGGTTGGTAACAACACCCCGGTTTTCTTTGTTAAGGACCCTAAAAAATTTGGCGATTTTATTCATACGCAAAAACGCGATCCTCAAACCAATATGAAAAGCCCCACCATGATGTGGGATTTTTGGAGCTTAAATCCGGAGAGTTTGCACCAGGTTTTAATTTTGATGAGCGATAGAGGAACGCCATTTTCTTACCGCCATATGGATGGTTTTGGAAGTCATACCTTTTCGTTTTACAACAATAAGCAGGAACGTTTTTATGTAAAGTTTCATTTTAAAACGAAACAAGGGATACAAAACTTCAGCAATGAGGAGGCGGCGCAAATGAAAGCGCAAGATCCCGATCATGCACAGCGCGATTTGTTTGAATCCATTGAAAACGGAGAATTTCCAAAATGGACGCTTTACATACAGGTTATGCCTTTCGAGCAAGCCAAAACCTACCACATTAATCCATTCGATTTAACAAAGGTTTGGCCGCATGGCGATTATCCACTGATTGAAGTTGGAGAATTAGAACTCAATGAAAATCCAGATAATTATTTTGCACATGTAGAGCAGGCTGCATTTGCTCCAGCACATGTGGTGGATGGCATATATTACTCGCCAGACAAAATGTTGCAGGGCAGAATATTATCTTACCCAGATGCGCAGCGTTATCGCTTAGGGGCAAATTATGAGCAAATTCCGGTTAACCGTTGTCCGTTTGCCGTAAACAACTATCAAAGGGATGGTTTAATGCGTGTAGATGGAAATGGCGGCGCAAATCCCAATTATTTCCCGAACAGTTTCGACAATATTGAAGCCGACAGCCACTATAAACAAGCTGCCTGGCCGCTAGATTCTTTATTAGCCGATCATTACGATAGAAATGCCGAAGGAGAAAACGACCATTACACCCAACCGGGAAATTTGTATCGTTTGATGGACTTTGAGGCAAAACAGCATACCGTTAAGAATATTGTAAGCGCCATGGGCGGAATTACAGGGCCAAAGAAAGATGAAATCATCAATCGTCAGCTTTGCCATTGGTTTAGGGCCGACATGAGCTTAGGATTAGCGATTGCAAAAGGCTTAGAACTCAATTTAGAGAAAGCAATGGAAAGCATGAACCATTAAATTACATCAGCTAAAAAAGCGTCTTTAAATTTCAAGACGCTTTTTTAGCTTTAAACAATTACCTTTGCCCAAACATCAAGAATAATCAATGCGCAAAGCCATTTTAGCCTTTATAGATTTTTTCTACCCTCCTTTTAAAAAATATATTTCCCTTCATAATTTCAGGTATCTGGCTACTGGTGGCAGTACATTCGTTTTAGGGCAGGTAATTTTCTATATTGCTTATAACTATTTATTTTTAAACGACTTAAAATATCTAGACTTTACTATAAGTCGTAATTCGATATCACTGGCCGTCGAATTTGCTGTGGTTATTCCATATAGCTTCATTTTAAACAAGTACATCATATTTACGCATAGCGAGGTAAAATCACGGGTTCAGTTATTTCGTTTTTTAAACCTACAACTCATTAATATGTTGTTAAATTATGTGTTGATGAAAGGATTTACCGATATTCTTAATATTTATCCAACCATCTCCAGATTAATTGTCGGGGTTAGTATTGCAGGATTTAGCTATATCTATCAGCATTACTTTACTTTCAGTGTTAAAAAATTCGGAAAGAAAAATAAACATTAATACTGAGAAGCGTTTTACTGTCCCATTTGCACTTAATTTACGTTCATAAACCCGATTGTAGCGAAAATACTTTTTGTTGTATTTCTTGTTCTTCTAATGGTGCATGCTCACAAAAAGATTGCAGCGAAAGCGGGACCCAACGAAACCGAAAAGCACTGCCCTTGCTTTTCAGAATATTTTAAAACCTTTATTAAACTTTATTTACCTGGTCCTGTTAAATATAACGGTAAGCTCCTTGCTTTGATTGAACCAACATCCTAACTTAGCCTCCAACTAACTATTATAATACCCATGAGCGATTTTAACAATGCGCAGGTGGCCAAGTTGCCCAAGCATTTAAAGCAATTTATTGTTGCCCAAAATTACGAAAAGTATACGCCTATAGATCAGGCGGTGTGGCGTTACGTAATGCGACAAAATTATAGTTACCTAAAAAATGTAGCCTACTACCCCTACATAAAAGGTTTGCAAAGAGCGGGCTTAAGTATTGAGTACATCCCCGATTTACAAACCATGAACGATAACCTGGGTAAGATTGGCTGGGGTGCAGTAACCGTAGATGGTTTTATCCCCCCTGCTGCCTTTATGGAATACCAAGCCTATCGCGTATTGGTTATTGCCGCCGATATTAGACAGATTAATCACATTGAATATACGCCTGCACCCGACATCATACACGAAAGTGCCGGCCATGCACCCATTATAGCCGATACCGACTACAACAATTACCTCAGTTACTTTGGCTCCATTGGAGCGAAAGCGATGTTCTCGGCCAAAGATTTTGAGCTTTATGAGGCCATTAGAAGGCTATCCATCTTAAAAGAAGCCCATGATACAGCGGAGGCAGAGATTGTTAAAGCCGAAAAAGAACTGAGATACATTAGTGAGAATATGGGTGAACCATCGGAAATGGCTTTATTAGGGCGCTTACACTGGTGGACGGTAGAGTATGGTCTTATAGGCACACTGGAAGATCCCAAAATTTATGGTGCGGGCCTCCTCTCTTCTATTGGAGAAAGTGCTAGTTGTATGAACAGAGATGTGGAAAAATTATGGTATAACATTGATACAATAAATTATCCATACGATATTACCAAGCCACAACCACAATTGTTTGTAACGCCCAATTTTCAAAATTTAATTGATGTTTTAGAACAATTTGCCGATACCATGGCTTTCAGGCGTGGTGGAGCTGAAGGAATTATGAAAGCGATAGCCTGCAAAAATGTTGCTACCGCAGTTTATAGCTCTGGTTTGCAGGTAAGCGGTGTGTTTACTGATGTAGGCCTGGCACCGAATGACGATGTAACTTTTATTAAAACAAGTGGACCAACTGCCCTGGCTTTTGAAGGAAAGCAGCTTAGCAGCCATGGGAAAGATTACCATAAAGATGGTTTTTCGTCGCCAGTGGGCAAATTGAACAAGCAAAGCAAAGCCCTGGAAGATTACACAGACCAAGACTTGTACGACGCAGGAATTATAGTTTATAAAAACGTTGATATTACTTTTGAAAGTGGAATATCGGTAAATGGAATTGTAAAACAGATTCTTAAGAAAGCAGATAAAATTATCCTGATTGTTTTTGATAATTGTACCGTAAAAGAAAGCAAGGGCAACATTTTATTTAAGCCAGAGTGGGGAACTTATGATATGGCCGTGGGATTAAAAATAGTTTCTGTTTATAATGGAGCAGCAGATAAGGATGCTTTCGAAGAAATTACCCTTATTAGTGATGAAAAAACCCATCATTATCATTATAGCGACAAAACTATTGCCCTGCACAACCTGTACAAGCAAGTTAGGGAAATTAGAAAAAGTGCTGAGCATTTAGATGAGCTTGAAAATATTTTCGGGCAGCTTAAGGCTGATCACCGTGGAGACTGGCTTTGCGCGCTGGAAATACTGGAAATTTTATATCACCAGCAGAATAATAAACAACTGGAGAAAGAGGTACAAGTATACCTGGAGATTAAAGCCAGCAAGGAAGCAGATCACACGAAGTTAATTAACGATGGTTTACATGTGATTAAGAATCCGGTTAACCAATTAATTGAGGAATAAAAAATAAAGCTTAAACCTTTAACTTTACAGTTTTTAAAATATTTAGATGAATATCATTATTACCGGTGCCAGTAGCGGAATTGGATTTGAAACCGCTTTAGAGTTTAGCTTACAAAAAGAAAATAAGGTTGTTGCCATTGCGAGGTCTGCAGATAAACTCCGTAAATTACTAGAAATAGCAAGGGGAATTAACCCTGACTGTACTCTATTACCTGTAGAATTTGACATTGTGAATGATGATTATGCCGCATTAATTCCATTTTTACAAGAAAGGTTAGGCAACATTGATATATTGATTAATAATGCAGGAGCTTTAATTAACAAGCCTTTTTTAGAAACCACTGAAATGGATTTGGGAGAAATGCTGCAAAGCAATGTGATTTCACACTTCAGGATGATTCAAAATGTTTTACCATTGATGAAGGCTGGAAGTCATATTGTTAATATTGGCAGTATGGGCGGTTTTCAGGGAAGCGTTAAGTTTCCGGGCTTATCTGCTTATTCTGCAAGTAAAGCGGCATTACATACCCTTACAGAGTGTTTAGCCTTTGAATTGGCCGATAAGGAAATTAAAGTAAATTGCCTGGCATTAGGATCAGCACAAACCGAGATGCTTGAAGCTGCTTTTCCAGGCTACCAAAGCCCTGTAATGGCATTTGAAATGGGCAAATACATTGCTGATTTCGCTAAAACGGCACACAAATTTTTCAATGGTAAGATACTTCCGGTTGCGGTTACAACACCATAGTTTTTCTTTTGTTTAAATTATTTTAACTTTTTTACAACAGTTTATCTATTTATTTGTTGTGAATAGAAATCTAATTTAATAACCTATGGAAACAAACAATTTTACTACCACAACGGAAGACGGAAAAACCGCAAGCATTGTAAGTTATTTCACCATTATTGGCTGGTTAATAGCCTTTTTTGCAATGCACAAAGACAAAAAAACTGATTTGGGTAGTTACCAGTTGAGACAAACCTTGTTGCTTCATTTGATTAACATTGGCCTTGGTGTTTTAAGCAACATCTTACTTGTTATCACTGCATCAGTTTCAATCGGTTACATTTTCTACGCCCTCTACCTTGTACTTTTTGTACTTTGGATTATAGGCTTTATTGGTGCGGTTAATGGTCAGAAAAAACCAATTCCCCTGGTTGGTGAAAAAGCTCAAAGCATTTTCCCGCAAATTTAACCATCAACAAAAAATAAGTTAAAAGCCCTGATCAGTGATCAGGGCTTTTTGTTTCAACTCATTTTCAACATTTTAATGAGATTATATTTTTTCTTCTATCTTTGGAATCAATGAAGAAAATTATAGTCCCGATTTTGTTTTTCATTTTATTTACCACTACCGGAAAATCACAAACAATTATTCCGGCACAGTATCAGGAGGTAATAAAAAAATTGGTCGCCAATCTTCCGAAAGAAGTTAAAGATGCCGACAAGTCCAATCATTCAGGAACCAGTTCAACCAGCTTAATAGATTTTGCCAAAAGTATGCTCGGTATTCCCTATCGTTATGCAACCAGCAATCCAAAAGTAGGTTTTGATTGTTCGGGTTTTGTGAGCTACGTGTTTAGTAATTTTGGCTTTAAAGTACCTCGATCATCGGTAGAATTTAGCAGTACCGGTAAAGAAGTGAGCTTAGACAACGCCAAAGTGGGCGATGTACTTATTTTCACGGGCAGTAACCCTCGGGTAAGAAGAATTGGCCATGTCGGAATTATCTATTCTATTGACGGTGATGGGATTAAATTTATTCATGCTTCATCTGGAAAAGCACATGGTGTAACCATCACTTCACTAGATGGTTATTACAAAAGTCGCTTCATCAAAGCGGTCACTATTCTTTAATTTACTTTTTGTATTTCCACATACGGGTTTTGCCTTCGGCGATCCATTCTACGGCGGTATCTAACCTTTTCTGTTTTGTAGCTTCGGTTTTAGCTTCTTCCAGCCACTCTATATATTCCTTCTTATTCGAATAGCTAAAATTCTGGAAGGTTGATAAAGCCGACGGATCTTCCTGCAGGGCATCTAAAAAATATTGTGGAGTAGCGATTTCCTTTTTCTCGGTTGTTTTGGGCTTTGAGGGTAGCTTTACCCCTTCTTCATTCAATTTTATCGCTTGTTGAATGTAATCGATCAATACTTCATCACTTGGAAGATCATCAAAAGATTTTATCTGCCCCAGGCCACCCATTGCCTCTGCACTATCTTTAAAAATTCCGAGATCATCTTGCATAATGGAAGCTTTCCAAAAACCAAAAACACAATGCTTTTTGAATGAAGCCATGTGGCAGACTGTTCCTTTAAAATCAAAAAAGGGCATTCCCCATTTAATTTTTTCCTCAATTCTGGCATCTGCCCGATGAACAAGACTTCTAAGATGGTCTAAAATAGGAATTGCAAATTCTGCCGAATTTGCAATGTATTGATCTACCTGTACAATTGTATTCATGGTAAGGAAATTAGGCTTACCTAAATTTAGAGCAAAACAATTTTTAAAGCAAGTATAACCTCGTTTTGTAACAAATATTGTTGAGCCAGTTGATGGAGTTCCCGCTCTCTGTTAGTCGCATCGCCAATGGTTGCGTCTAAAACTTCCTTTACTTCTGGTAATGTGCGAACAAGATCAATTTCCTCATCTGTTGGCAAATGCTCAATATTCCCTAACATCCCTAAGTCATTACCTGTTAACACTTTAGAAAGCCTAACCGATTTAGGTAAACTATCTACGCCAATTCCTAGTTTGGCCAAGGGTTTAGCCACTTTAAAGAGATTATTTTCGGTAACCCTGCAATACCAGTCGCCACCCAGGCGGGCTACTAAATCTATCTTTTGCTGATCAATTTTTCCCTGTGCATCTAAGATGGCCTCATTGATGTGAATGAGTTTTATTTCTGCCAAAATTAAGTTACCGGCACCATGGTTTTCTCCTAAAGAGATCACATCATTAATTACACATTCAAATTGAACAGGAGCTTCTGCAACTCTTGGAGGCGTTACCAATTCTGATTTCAACATGGTAAAGCCCGCCTTCTCAAATTCATTTATACCTTTAGCATACTCTGTACTGGCCAGGCTCATTTGCTGAACCATATCGTAATTTACAATATTGATTACGCACTCCTTAACCTCTTTTACATTTTCTAATGTATGCTTGGTAGTATTATCGCGAACCCTCCTTGCTGGTGAGAAAATGCAGATTGGAGGTTTCGTGCTAAACATATTGAAAAAACTAAAAGGACTTAAATTAACATTCCCTTCAGCATCAATTGTAGAAGCAAAACAGATAGGTCTGGGCGCAATGGCATATTGCAGGTAATCCTGCATTTGCACTGCGCTTAAATCAGCAGCTTTAAGCGTGAGCATCTTCTTAATTCCTTAAATTATTTCTTTAGTGCAAGGATAGAGAAATCGCTATCTGCCTTTTTTATGATATTACTTAAGGCACCTAAGCCTGTAATTTCCATTTCTACCACATCGCCGTCTTGCAACCACTGTGGTTTATAATTTGGATCGTTTAACAAACCGGTTCCATTAAGTTCGAGAAAACAACCTGTTCCTACAGTGCCCGAACCAATTACATCACCGGGAAGAATATCTACGCCATAGGCACAGCGCTCTATGATTTCGGCAAAGGTCCAGTCCATATCAGCAACATTTCCTTTAGAAACTTCAATCCCGTTCACGCGGCAAGTCATTTTTAAATCGTAGCTATTACCCGTGTGGCCTTCCTTTGGCTTAACTTTATACTGCAATAATTCATCTGGAGTAACTAACCAGGGGCCAATCACGGTAGAAAAGTCTTTTCCCTTTGCCGGACCTAAATTCAATAACATCTCTTCCATTTGCAAAGTTCGGGCGCTCATATCATTCATCACCATAAATCCGGCAATATAATCATCTGCTTCTGAAGCTTTAATATTCCTTCCCTTTTTACCAATAACAACCGCTACTTCCAATTCAAAATCGAGCTTTTCGAAATGGTCGGGCATACATTCAATTTCACCTGGTCCCTGAATAGCATTGTGATTGGTAAAATAGAAAATGGGATATTCATCGAATTGTGGAATCATATCTACCTTACGGTTTCTACGTGCTGCAGCCACATGCTGCCTAAAAGCGTAGCCATCTCTACAACTGGTTGGATGCGGAACTGGAGCCAGAATTTCATAGAAGATTTCTTCCTTTGCCTCCAAACTTCCCTCTTTAATTTGATCATCTACCCTTTTAGCCCTTTCCATTAGCACCTCTCCCCCTTCTAAAAAGTCCTTCATATTATCGGGAAGTAGTTTATCACAACTGTTTAAATTGTAAATGTGTCCATTTACAAAAATGCCCAAATGCTCTCTATCTTCGGTTTTGTAGGATACTAATTTCATAATCTATTGGTTAAAAAGTTCGGGGTAAAGCTAGTGATTTAAGCATGTGAAAAACAAGCAGTCAAAAGAAAATTTTAAAGGCGAGTATTTCTACAGACTATATTTACAAAACACATTACACTAAACATCAGCGAATTAATTAAGCAAAATAAAAGGGGCAGTTAGAAGTTTTTAATTTAGCGTATGTAAATGGCCAGATAAATAAAATTTAGTTTTTTAAATAAAATACCTAACTTGGTCCCATTCAAACCATGATCTTAAAAGCATTACATATTGATTTAGTGAACGACGCAATCGCTGTACGTCGCTATAAAATGCTATCCAAGCTGATCATGGCTCAATATTCTCTTTAATACCTGCTTATTTCTTTTGAGTTGAAACGCATTCGCGTTTGAATTGTTTATTAATTAGATTTTTTTCTAACCTAACCTATCCATTATGCCTGTTTATCATAAATTGGGGCAGATACCAGCAAAAAGACATACGGTTTTTCGCAAACCTGACGGGAAATTGTATGCGGAAGAACTGGTCTCCACCGAAGGCTTTTCAAGTCTATACTCCTTGGTTTATCATTGTCATCCGCCAACCATGGTGAAGCATTTAGGGGAAGCTTATAGCGTTGAGCCTAAAATTGCCCGCGAAAAACATTTAAAACACACCAGTTTAATTGGTTTTAAGATTAAACCTGAAGACGATTTCTTAAAAAGCCGGAAACCTATTCTGGTAAACAGTGATCTTCACATTATTTTGGCAGCGCCAAGAAAATCAATGACCGATTACTTCTATAAAAATAGTCAGGCCGATGAAATGATTTTTATCCACGAAGGATCTGGCAAACTTAAAACTGGTTTCGGGGAAATTAAATTTTCATATGGTGATTATCTGATCGTTCCACGGGGAACTATCTACCAAATTGAGTTTGATACAGAAGAAAACCGGTTGTTTATCGTTGAAAGTTTTAGTCCGCTGCGTTCGCCGAAAAGGTATTTAAATCAGTACGGTCAATTGATGGAACATGCACCGTATTGTGAGCGTGATTTGAGATTACCTGAAAATCTAAAAACTTATGATGAGTATGGAGATTTCAAAGTGCTAATAAAAAAACAAGGCTTAATTTATCCTTATACCTACGGCACACACCCATTCGATTATGTAGGATGGGATGGCTATCATTATCCTTACGCTTTCTCTATTCACGATTTTGAACCCATTACAGGCCGTTTACATCAACCTCCCCCAGTTCATCAAACCTTTGAAGGGCATAACTTTGTCGTTTGTTCATTCGTACCCAGAAAGTACGACTATCACCCAGATTCTATACCAGCCCCTTACAATCATAGTAATGTAGATAGTGATGAGGTACTTTACTATGTAGATGGCGATTTTATGAGTAGGAAAAGTGTAGTTAAAGGACAGATAACGCTTCACCCGGGCGGGATTCCTCACGGACCTCATCCTGGAACCGTTGAAAAATCTATTGGAAAAGAAAAAACTGACGAACTAGCAGTCATGATCGACCCTTTCCAACCTTTAATGCTTACTCAGGAGGCCTTAGATATTGAAGATGAAAATTATCACAAAAGCTGGCAGGAAAATATTGAGTAGTTCAGTTGGCAGATGGCAGATGGCAGTTAGCAGTTGACAGTTTTCAATTAACAGTTAAACAACTAAATGCCTAGCCAGCTCACCAACTAAACCCTAACCAACTAACCAGTTAGACAGTTAGACAGTTGAAAGTTAAACAACTAAATCCCTAGCCAGCTCAGCAGCTAAATCCTAACCAACAAACCAGTTACACAGTTAAACAAAAAATAAATCAACCCCACAATATGGAATCATTAACATTTGCAGAAAAAATATCTAAAGCACAAGATTTTCTGCCAATTAACGGAACAGATTATATCGAATTTTATGTAGGTAATGCGAAACAAGCTGCGCACTATTACAAAACAGCCTTTGGCTTTCAGAGCCTGGCCTATGCTGGTCCTGAAACGGGCGTTCGCGATCGTGCCTCTTATGTTTTACAACAAGGAAAAATCAGATTGGTACTCACCACAGCGCTCAAATCTGATCATTTTATTTCCGAGCACGTTAAAAAACATGGCGACGGTGTAAAGGTATTGGCGCTTTGGGTAGATGATGCTTACAGTGCCTTTGAAGAAACAACCAAACGCGGTGCGAAGCCATATTTAGAACCTCAAACTTTAACCGACGAATTTGGTGAAGTAAAAATGAGTGGTATTTACACTTATGGCGAAACGATCCACATGTTTATTGAAAGAAAAAATTACAGCGGTACTTTCATGCCAGGCTATCAGCCCTGGAAAAGCGACTATCAACCTACACAAACAGGCTTGTTATACATTGATCATTGCGTAGGTAACGTAGGATGGAACAGAATGAATGATGCTGTTAAGTGGTATGAAGATGTAATGGGTTTTGTAAATATCCTTTCATTTGATGATAAACAGATCAATACTGAGTATTCTGCTTTAATGAGTAAGGTAATGAGTAACGGCAACGGATATTCTAAATTTCCTATTAACGAACCAGCCGAAGGAAAAAAGAAATCACAAATTGAAGAATATTTAGAATACTATGAAGGTGAGGGTGTACAGCATATCGCAGTAGCAACCAGTGATATTGTGCATACCGTAAAAGAACTAAAATCAAGAGGTGTAGAGTTTTTAAGTGCTCCACCAGAAGCCTATTATGAAATGATGCCAGAACGTGTAGGAAAGATTGATGAAGAAATCGCCTTACTGGAAAGCCTGGGTATTTTGGTTGATTGTGATGAAGAAGGTTACTTACTTCAGATTTTCACCAAACCGGTTGAAGACAGACCAACACTTTTCTTTGAAATCATCCAACGAAAAGGAGCTCAGAGTTTTGGGGCTGGAAATTTCAAAGCACTATTCGAATCTCTTGAACGCGAGCAGGAATTGAGAGGTAATTTGTAGTTGCTTCATTATGGAAGTGATACAATTACACTTCTGAAGCAGGCTATATTCAACTTCCTGATGTAATATGGAAGTGTATTCGAAGCATAAAGTTATTTTTTTCAAATCCCTTTAGGGTGACATTCCTGTATGATGGTTGTCACCCTATATTTATTTTAGGCCTATATTTTAGTAAAAGGGGGCAAATAGTATAATGAAAAGCTACTACAGACAATAAATTTCACAATCTGCTTCTGAATGACTTTCAGTTTCAAACTCTTTCGTTTAATTGTTTTTAATTTCTTAAATTAGGTAAACACTTAAACTTAGAATCATGAAAATTAAACTGATCGTAATTCTGTTCTGCGTAGTTTCATTTAAATGCTTTGCTCAAAGCAAGGAGGAAACCATCAAAACCATTAACCAACTATTGGCCAAAGCCGTTGGGGAAAAAGATTGTGCTATTATTAATGGCACTAAAATGGAGTTTAAGCTAACCAAAAATTCATTTTCTGTTGATGATTCAAAAAACTATGGCTTCTTTAAAGTAGCCAAAAACTATGGTAATCCCAACAAAGAAGAAATTACGAGTACTACTGTTATAAGTGACTGGAAAGGGTTCAAAATTATACCTGATAAAAACAGTACATCATTAAGCACTATATATCCCATTATCGAGATCAAAAAAAATGAATTTTCTACACATAATAGTTTAAAATACTATTGTCTCTCGGGCGATGAAGAAAAGTTAGTTGCAGCTTTGAATCACCTAAATAAACTCTATTCTAAAATCAAATAAATATAAATTGCTGACAAAAATATTTTGCTCAATTGAAGGGACAGGCTTTTGGAGATGCTGAAACTTAAAAGCTATTGGAGTAATTGAAATACAAAGAAAGATTGAGTCAAAATTGTTTATTGTTGAATATGGGCATTTAATCATAAATGCCTGAACTGGAAAAATAGCTTTCCATCAATTTAGCCAGAAGATGAATTTTCTTCCTGGCCTGTCCGTAGAGTTAAGCGCAGCGCCTCTACGGATTACAATATACCGTTGAATTTCAGAACTCAACGTTACTTAAACCGAGTCCAAGACTCTCCTCCATTAAACAATCCGTAGAACTCCTGCGGAACTCGACGGACAGGATTGATTTTACTGGACAACACTGAGTCAGGAGTCTGCTATGTCCAGACTTTGGACTAAGGACTTCAGACTAAGGACTAATTTCTACCCTGTCCGTAGAGTTAAGCGCAGCGCCTCTACGGATTACAACATACCGTTGAGTTTCAGAACTCAACATTACTTAAACCGAGTCAAAGACTCTCCTCCATTAAACAATCCGTAGAACTCCTGCGGAACTCGACGGACAGGATTGAAATACAAAGGAAGATTGAGGCAAAATTGTTTATTGTTGAATATGGCATTAATCATAAATGCCTGAACTGGAAAAATAGCTTTCCATCAATTTAGCTGAAGATGAATTTTCTTCACTAAAACTTCATAATTGAAGTGCATCTTTGATTAACAAAACACCAGAAGCGATTTCAGTTTTGTTAAATTCTAAAAACTCATAATTAGTTTTTTAGTTTTCCGGTTACCCTTATCTGATACCTCATGTATTGAAAAATACATGAGGTTTTTTCATTAACTACTCAGCGCTTTCGTTTAGCATGTTGCGCAAATCAATTGCACCGCCGTCAAATTTCTCTCCGTTAACATAAAACGAAGGGGTACCATTAACTCCACTCCTAACGCCGCTTTCAAAATCACCCTCCACTTTCTCTTTTACTTCGGCAGATGCTACGTCCTGCTTAAATTTTTCCAGGTCTAATCCCAGCCCACCAGCCAATTCCAAAAAAAGATCGTCACTCAATCGAGCTTGATTTTCGTAAATAGCGTCGTGCATTTCCCAAAACTTACCTTGCAATGCTGCTGCTTCGGCAGATTGTGCAGCCAAAAAAGCATACTGATGGAGTTCTGCTAAAGGAAAGTTTCTAAAAATAAATTTTATCTGCCCCTCAAAAAGCACTTGAATATCCTTAATAATGGGATAAGCCTGCCTGCAATATGGACACTGGTAATCACCAAATTCAACTATTTCTACGGGTGCTGACAATGATCCTTCAATATGATCATCGTTATTTACTGCTGGTTTTAATGTGCTCATATTAGTCTTTTTCTAATTGTTCTAGTGCATCTAAAATGCCATCGGCTCCAGGATTTATAGCGGTTGGCGATAAATAGCTCCAGGCGATATTCCCTTCTTTGTCGATTACAAAAAGAGCTCTCTTACTTTCCCCTACCAATTCATCATATACGCCAAATGCCTTAGACACCTCACCCTTAGGCTCAAAATCTGCCAACAATGGAAAATGAAGGTTCCGGTTCTGGGAAAATGCCAAATGACACCAAACACTGTCGACAGAAATGCCAATTACCTGTGCATTATATTTACTAAAAAATTTCATGGTCTCATTATAAAGCGCCATCTGGTCGCTACAAACAGGACTCCAATCTGCAGGATAAAAAGCCAATATTACATTTTTGCCTTTAAAATCTGCTAAGCTTACTCTTTGATCTGGAGTAGCATTTAACTCAAAATTTGGTGCCTTTGCGCCTTTTTCTAACATAACGAACCTTTAAAATAAATGATATTTAAAAATAACAGCTTAATCAGCGAGATGTTTGTCATAGACAAATGTTTATCGCAAAAGCAGATCAAAACTTATCCCAGTTTTTGTCTTTTGATTAAGTATGCCTGTAAAATGGAATAAAAGCCTTGGTTAATATCTGCATTGATCAAATCAATCTTATATTGATTACACTTCATCTCAATTTGCTGGCGATAAGCATTGATAGCCTCTACGTAATTCTCCTTAACCTGATTGGCGTGAACCTTAATGCTTTCTCCAGTCTCCATATCAACGAATTGATAAGGTCGATTATCAAAATTAAATTCAACCTCCTTGGATTGATCCACAACATTAAAAACTACTACTTCATGCTTATTGAATTTTAAATGCTGAAGGGCATCAAAAAACTGATCAGTTTTTTCTGGACTGGTTTGGGTATTAAACAAATCGCTAAAAATAATAACCAACGACCTTTTATGAATTAATTCGGCAACCTGATGGAGCGATTCGCTCAAATTAGTTGTTGCATTGACCTTGGGCTTTTGCAAAAGATCCTCTAATTGAGTGAACAAATATTTTTGATGAACAGTAGTTGATTTAGCAGGCGAATTCAATAGAATCTCATCGGTAAATAAGCTCAACCCAAAAGCATCTCTCTGCCTTTTAAGCAAATACATTAAAGATGCTGTGGCCTGAATAGCAAAAGTAAGTTTATTATTCTTCGGTTCAGGAAAATACATCGATGATGAAACATCGATAACAAACTGACAACGAAGATTGGTTTCTTCTTCAAAACGTTTGCTGTAGAGCTTATCGGTTTTCGCATACAACTTCCAATCGATATTTTTAACGTTATCACCATTATTATACTGACGGTGTTCTGCAAATTCTACCGAAAAACCATGAAATGGACTTTTATGTAAGCCAGTAATAAATCCCTCTACAACTTGTTTAGCTAACAATTCTAAATTGCCATAACTGGTTTCGTTCTCGTAATTTACTGCTTGCATAATGTAAATCTAAAAAATTAATCGATTTGATTACCTTTATTGCTTAACCAAAAAAAATGAATAAGTATTTATTATTATCACTATCATCCCTGATCAGTTATAATAGTTTTGGTCAAAACTTAAAAAACGGAGGTTTAAACACAGAAAGTACAAAAATGTTGAGCAGAATAGACACTGCTAAAAAACGAGAGGGCTGGACCATCAGAGGTTCCAATACACTCTTACTTAATCAGGCTGCATTTTCCAATTGGGTGGCAGGAGGAATTAATGCTGTAGCCTTAACCGCCAGAGCGGATTATGAATTTAATCTGAAGCGCGGAAAAAATCTTTGGGAAAACCGTGTCCTTTCGGGATATGGCCTACGCTCAGAGCAACAAAACCGAACCACGAAGGTAGAAGACCTGATAGACCTGACCTCCAAGTACGGCTATCAAATTAAGCAAAGCAACTGGTTTGCTACTGCCGCTATAAATCTGAAAACTCAATTCAGTAAAGGCTTTGATTACAGTAAACCCGGTCAAAGTTATCTTTCAAACTTCTTGTCTCCGGGTTATTTAGCACTGGGCCTTGGTGTAGATTATATTCCAAACGATCGTTTTCAGATTAGTTTGCACCCATTAACTTCGAGACTAACGTATGTAAAGGATAAAATGGTTTTTGATCCAGATCAAAATGGCATCCTCACTGATGCTTTCGGTGTTACACCCGGAAACCATTTTGTGTACCAGCTAGGTGCTTATGTTGGGGGACGTTACAGGGCCAAATTAATGGAAAACATAGTATTGGATAACCGTTTTGGCGTTTTTAGCAATTACCTAAAAGATCCGCAAAATTTGGTTCTCGCCTACTCTGCCCTGCTGGATATGAAAGTAAATCGCTTTATTTCTACTCAAATTACAGCCGATTTATTTTATGATGATAATCAGATTGGCAAACTTCAGTTAAAAGAAACCTTAGGTGTAGGCTTAACCTACAAATTTGGGGAATAATAAAATAAGCCCTGTAATGATAACTTACAGGGCTTAATAAATTTATTTTTTGGAAATTTTAAACAGATTCCCGTTATCGGTAACAGCATATAAGGCACCATCTTTTCCTTCTACTAAATCGCGAAATCTTTCTCCCTTATTTTCAAGAATTCTTTCTTCCCCTACAACTTTATTGTCTTTTATTACCAATCGGATAATATGAGAGCCACTTAAAGCGCCCACGAAAAGGTTTCCTTTCCATTCTGCCAGTGCATCACCATTATAAAAAGCAATGCTTCCAGGAGAAATACTTGGATTCCAATAATAAACCGGTTGTTCCATCCCCTCCTTTTGCTGAATACCATCGCCCACTTTTCTGCCACTATATTCAACTCCATAAGTGATAATCGGCCAACCGTAGTTTTTACCTGGTTTAATGATATTTACCTCATCACCGCCTTTAGGTCCAAATTCTGCCTCCCATAAATCACCTGTTTGAGGATTAATGGCTAAGCCATCGGGGTTACGTAATCCATAAGCATAAATTTCCGGACGGGCATTTGCTTTACCCGCAAAAGGGCCATTAGCAACGGGTTTTCCATCTGTAGTGAGGTGAAGAATCTTACCCAATGAAGAATTTAAGTATTGCGCCTGAATTCTAATATCCGAACCCGACCTTTCGCCGGTACTTACAAAAAGATTTCCATTTTTATCAAAAACAATCCTCGAACCATATTGAAGCTTGCCATTGTATGCTGGTGTTGCCCTATAGATTACTTTCTGATCTTCGATACTGGTTTCATTAGCAGAAAGTTTTCCTTTAGCAATGGCTAGCAACACTCCTTTAGGCTGAGCTTCTGAATATGCCCAGTAAACCATTCTGCTTTTAGCAAAATCAGGTGCCAGGGTAACATCTAAAAGCCCGCCCTGCCCTGATGCATCTACTTCTGGTAAGCCTGTAATTTTCTTTAGCAACTTTCCATCAGCACCAAGGATAACCATTGTTCCTTGCTTTTGAGTGATGAAAAAGCGGCCATCAGGCATAACCGAAATTCCCCAGGGATTTTCGAGCTTACTGTTTATTATTGTAATATTTAATGGCGTTTTAGTTTTAACCGCTGCAACTCGGGTTTGGCCTGCAAATGCAGGTTTGTAATCTGCAGATGCTGCTCCAGTTTCTACCTGGGCAGACACGCTAAACACATTTGCACAGGTAAGCAATAAACCTGCTGTTAGCAATCTAATATTTTGCTGATTATTTAATTTCATGGGATGTTAGTTTTATCTAAAACAACAAAAAAAATAGGACAATAAAAAACCCGGATGCACGAAATGAATCCGGGTTTTAAATATGTTACAAGCCCTGAGGCTGTGGTGTACTATTTCAGCTTGATTAAGCTAATTGCTTGTTCAATTTTTCTGCTAAAATTGATTTTGGAACTGCACCAACTTGCTTATCTACAACCTGACCGTCTTTGAAATACAATAAAGCAGGAATATTTCTGATACCAAATTGCGTAGAAATCTGAGGGTTGTTATCTACGTTAACTTTTCCAACTACCGCTTTACCATCATATTCTTTTGCGATTTCTTCTACTACCGGACCAACCATGCGACAAGGGCCACACCATTCTGCCCAAAAATCTACTAATACGGGTTTATCTGATTTTAATACAACTTCCTCGAAGTTTGCATCTGTGATTTCTAATGCCATAATTAATTTTTTATGTTCAAATATAGGTATTCAATTGTAATGCCAGCTAAATTATAATGCCAATTTGACATTTAGGAAACTCTTCTACTGCGATAGGTTTATAATCAAATTTCTACTGCTCTCCTATGGAGTGATGGAAATAAATCTAAATCGACATCAACAGCACAGAAAAACCTAGTTTAACTTGTAATTAACAACATTTAATCCTGTCAATTGTTCCAGAAACTTATTACTTGGATTTATTTTTAAATTTTTAGATGGAAGATCAAGCATAAATTCCTTTTCCCTATCATAAATCGCGAAATTCAGCTGACAGTTTTGCTGTTCAGAATTCGCCTTATTGTCTGCTAAAATCTCTTCTATTTGCCGCATCAGCTCTTCATTTACCCGTTCTATCGGCACCTGAATGGTAATGCTCTTCGCCAGTTTATCTCTCAGTTCGGACATCAGGTTAATGGCTGTAATTTTAAACTCCCAATCGCCGGCTTTACCAAAACGTTCACCCACGCGGCCACGAATCTGCAAGAAGTATCCTTCAGTTAAAAATGATTTAAACTTTAAGAAATCTTCCCCAAATAAGGCCATCTCACAACTATCGTCGTAATCTTCAAAAACAAAAGTACCAAATGGCTTACCTGTTTTAGTGATTCGTTGTGAAGCTGTATTTACCAAGCCCCCCACACAAAGCTCCCTATTGGTTAATTTATTAAATTCTGCCAGTACTTCTTCATTGGTATCGCCCATACGCACCTTGTTAATGATACTCAGCTGCCTCACGCTATGCGTACAGAACCGATCCAGTTCTAACTTGTAGTTATCTAAAGGGTGGCCGGAAAGGAAAATCCCGATGGCATCCTTTTCATATTTCAATCGGTCAATCAAAGCCCACTCTGGCGAAACAGGTAGTGTTGGTTCCAAAATGAGTTCGGCCTTTGAGCCCCCAAATAATGATGCCTGAGAAGTATTTTCATTATTCTGAAAATCATTAGCATACTTAATGATCTTTTCTATCCCATTCATCTTATCATTGGGCCCGATATAAAAATACTGTGCCCTATGGTTGCCAAATGCATCAAAGGCACCGCTATACACAAAACTCTCGTAAGCCTTTTTATTTACGATACGCGTGTTAGATCGTTTTGCAAAATCATAAACACTGTGATATGGTCCTTTCTCCGTTCTCTCTTCTATAATACTTTCTACGGCTTTCTCTCCAACCCCCTTAACTGCCGACATACCAAAACGAACTTCGCCTTTCATGTTTACCGAGAACTTAAGATCAGATTCATTCACATCAGGCCCCAAAACCACTACGCCCATTTGCCTACACTCTTCCATGAAGAAAGCTACCTGCTTAATATCGCTCATGTTATTGGAAAGTACCGCAGCCATATATTCTGCCGGATAATGTGCTTTTAAGTAGGCGGTTTGATAAGCAATCCATGCATAACAGGTAGAGTGCGATTTGTTGAAGGCATAAGATGCAAAGGCCTCCCAATCTTTCCAGATTTTTTCTAAAGTAGCTGGTGCATGACCCTTCTCTGCTGCTTGCGCAACAAATTTAGGCTTCATCTTATCCAATACTTCCTTCTGTTTCTTACCCATTGCCTTACGCAAAACGTCGGCCTCACCTTTGGTAAAACCAGCCAACTTCTGCGACAAAAGCATTACCTGCTCCTGGTAAACGGTAATACCGTAAGTTTCCTTTAAGTATTCTTCACAGGCATCTAAGTCATACTGAATTTCTTCTTCTCCATTTTTACGGCGAACGAAACTCGGAATATATTCCATTGGTCCCGGACGATATAAGGCGTTCATGGCAATTAAATCGTCGAACACTGTAGGCTTAAGCTCCTTCATGTATTTCTGCATACCCGGACTCTCGTACTGGAAGATTCCGATGGTTTCACCACGTTGGAAGAGTTCATAAGTCATTACATCATCAATCGGAATTTTATCCGGATCCAGATCAATGTTGTATCGTTTTTTGACCAGCTTAACGGTATCCTTAATTAAGGTAAGGGTTTTAAGCCCCAAAAAGTCCATTTTCAATAATCCGGCACTTTCTACAACGGAGTTATCAAACTGGGTAACATATAAATCAGAATCCTTAGCTACAGATACAGGTACGAAATTCGTAATATCATCGGGCGTAATAATTACCCCACAGGCGTGAATACCGGTATTACGTACCGATCCTTCTAAAACCTGCGCCTGTTGAATGGTTTCTGCACTTAAATCTTTGGCGCTACCTAGTGCTTTTAGCTCCAGTACACGCTCATATTCGTCAGGTCGCAAAGCATCCTTCAAACTCTTCTCATCCAGATTGAAGATTTTGGCCAGCTTCATATTCGGAATCAGCTTGGCAATCTTATCGGCTTCAAAAAGTGGCAAATCCAATACCCTGGCAGTATCGCGAATAGATGACTTTGCAGCCATCGTACCATAAGTAATAATTTGTGCTACCTGATTAGAACCATATTTATTGATTACATAATCCATTACCCTTCCACGGCCCTCATCATCGAAATCGATATCAATATCGGGCATAGACACACGGTCGGGATTTAAGAAACGCTCAAAAAGGAGGTCATATTTAATCGGGTCGATATTCGTAATCCCTAAACAATATGCTACCGCAGATCCGGCGGCAGATCCCCTTCCTGGCCCAACTGATACATCCAGGTTTCTGGCCTCGGCAATAAAATCCTGTACAATAAGGAAATAACCCGGGTAACCTGTTTTTTCAATCGTAGCCAACTCAAAATCAAGTCGCTCTCTAATACTTTCTGTAATTTCGTCGTAACGTCTTTCTGCTCCCTTATAGGTTAGGTGACGTAAGAATTTATTCTCACCACGCTTTCCACCGTCAGCTAAATCCTCTTCTACCTGGAACTCTTCAGGGATATCGAACTTAGGTAACAATACTTCACGTGCGAGTTTATAAATTTCAATTTTATCTATAATCTCCTGAATGTTTAAAATCGCCTCCGGTAAATCGGTAAAAAGCGATTTCATTTCATCTGCAGGTTTAAAATAATATTCCTGATTAGGCAAACCAAAGCGAAAACCTCTACCCCGACCAATTGGCGTAGCTTGCTTTTCACCATCTTTTACGCACAATAAAATATCATGTGCGTTGGCATCCTTTTTATTAATGTAATAGGTGTTGTTGGTCGCAATTAACTTCGTATTATGTTTCCTGGCCAGGTTAACAAGAGCAGTATTAACACGGTTCTCATCTTCCTGGTTGTGGCGCATCACCTCCACATAAAAATCTTCCCCAAAAAGTCCTTTCCACCACAGCAATGCATCCTCTGCCTGCTTTTCACCCATATTCAGGAGCTTGTTGGAAATCTCACCATACAAGTTACCCGATAGTACAATAATATCCTCCTTATACTGTTCAATTACGTTTTTATCGATACGCGGAACGTAATAAAAACCCTTGGTATAAGCAATTGACGACATTTTAGCCAAGTTATGATAGCCTTTCTTATTCTTAGCCAACAATACCATTTGATAGCCATTGTCTTGCCGGGTTTTATCGGTATGGTTTTCACAAACGAAAAACTCGCAACCCACAATCGGTTTCATCACTATTTCAGTAGGGCGTTCTCCTGCTTCAATAGCAGCTGCATTTTTAGCTTCCGCAGCTTTATTGTGATTTAAAACATGGTTTACAAAGTGAAAGGCCCCCATCATATTGGCATGATCGGTCATTGCCACGGCAGGCATTTTTTGCGAAGCCGCCGCCTTTACCAAATCAGAAATACTGGTGGTACTTTGAAGAACCGAAAATTGTGTGTGGTTGTGTAAGTGCACAAAGGTTGCCGCAGCCAGTTCCTGCCTGTTTTCTTCCAGTTCCTTTTTAGAAACGCCACCACCTTCGGCTTTTTGAATGCGTTTGCGGATCTCTTCAGAAGCAGCTTTTAAGTTAATATGCTGAATACCGAAACTTCCAATCGTATCCGGGTTAACATCCCTAAAACGTGGAAAATACTCCGCATCAACCAGTAATTCTTCCTTTTTAAAAACCTCTCTTTTTATCAATTCCAAAAAGCAACGGGTAGTTGCTTCCACATCGGCAGTTGCGTTGTGTGCCTCGCTAAACGGAACACCAAAAAGGTACGAATGCAGCTCGGTAAGTGTAGGCAATTTGAATCTCCCGCCTCTACCTCCGGGCAGTTTCAATAAATCTGCGGTAACTTCCGTACAGGTATCTAAAACAGGAAGCTCGGCGAGGGCGTTGGCCACATCAAAACGATGAAATTCACAGCCCATAATGTTCACGTCAAAGCCCACATTCTGCCCTACTATAAACTTCGATTTAGACAGTGCAATATTGAATTTTTCTAAAACCTCTGCTAAAGTTATTCCCTGTTCAGTGGCCAATTCTGTAGAAATTCCGTGAATACGCTCTGCATCATATGGAATGTTAAATCCCTCTGGCTTAACTAAATAATCCTGATGCTCAATCATCCTCCCCATCTCATCATGTAGCTGCCAGGCAATTTGTATACAACGCGGCCAGTTATCGGTATCGGTAATCGGTGCATTGTAATTACGAGGCAAACCCGTAGTTTCAGTATCAAAAATTAAGTACATAAGCTATTGTAAAGAATTAGCCGTTCCAGAATATGAACGGTTCTTCAAAAATAAGGATTTTGGAAAGGGATTTTGTCACATTTTATCAACAAAAACAGTGCTCAGAATTCGCAACTACTCAACCACCTGATGCTGAGGGATTGTAATGTTTACCAATTGTTTTGAAGCGCAATTACAGTAATACTTCGGCCACAGCAGTCCTGCTTTCTGTACAAGCCCCGGCGAAGAACCGGGGGCTTTCCCGTCAATCAGGGCTAGCTTACTTCTGCCTTACTTTCTAACCTTAACTTAAAAATGCTCCTGGCTTACCAACTCTTCTACCTTGTAACCTTTCTGCCTGCACCTTTCAATAATATCCACCAATAATTCCGGATCCATTTCTGGCTTTCTGGCCATAATAAACAGGTATTTTTCGTCAGGATGGCCAACCACTACATAGCTGTAATCTTCTGCCAGTTCAATTATCCAATAACCTATTTTAAAGGGCCAGAAAAATTGGGCCTTCATATCACCATCAGGTTGCGCCGTATCAAAAAATAACTTCGAGGTAATCGTTTTTTCTTCCGTTTTACCTTCTTTATGATAGGTTGTCAGTACATCAAAATGGCCTCCATCTTTCAAAGTATAGGTTTCGGTTGTTTCTTTCCAGTGCTTATCCATTAAAGTTGGAATAGAATAAAGAGAATACCACTTGCCTTCAAATGCCTTAAGGTCCAGGTTGTGAATTGGCTTATTTTCCATATTGCGTTTACTTTAACTAAACAACCTGCTTTCAGACCGAAAAGTTTTTCTTACTTGAACTTAGTTTACTGCGCTAGCGCATACTCAAGCGAAAATGCTTTAAAATAGTTTGGTAACCTGTTTTCTTGAGAAATAAAAAAAGATTACAGTTTTGTAACCTTTTTTCTCGTAACATAAAAAAGTGTTACATAAAAATATGTTACAAGTTTTGTAACCTTTTTCTTGTAACATAAAAAAATGTTACAAGAAATTATGTTACTAGTTGGTGTACTTTTTAATGCGTAACCCAAAAAAATACACAAAAAATAATTCACAAATGCGATTATCATTTCGTAATCCAGCATCCCTATGTCGCATAAAAAAGACTATGCTAGCCAAGCTGTGGATAAAGTTTTGAAAAGCATTTTTTAACCTTATATTTATTTCTACCTTCGATTAATATTTAAACAACAAATTAATCCCATTTTGGGATAGGATGAGCACACCTTAAATACAGATATATGAAAGTAACGGTTGTTGGCGCAGGCGCAGTTGGCGCAACCTGTGCAGATAATATTGCCCGGAAAGAATTAGCGAATGAGCTGGTTTTGTTAGATATTAAAGAAGGTTTTGCCGAAGGTAAGGCCATTGATATGATGCAAACCGCTACGCTTTTAGGCTTTGATACCAAAATTACAGGCGTAACCGGCGACTACAGTAAAACCGCTAATTCTGATGTAGTGGTCATTACTTCCGGTTTGCCACGTAAGCCAGGAATGACCCGCGAAGAATTGATCGGGATTAACGCTGGTATTGTTAAGGGAGTAGCAGAAAACATATTAAAATTTTCACCCGAAGCCATTTTTATCATCATCAGTAACCCTATGGATACGATGACTTACCTGGCATTGAAATCTCTTGGACTACCTAAACACCGTATTATTGGTATGGGTGGAACACTGGATAGTTCTCGTTTTAAATTCTATCTTTCACAAGCACTAAATTGCAACCCAGGCGATTTACAAGGTTTTGTTATTGGAGGCCATGGTGATACCACTATGATTCCACTAACCAGGTTAGCTACCTATCAAAGCTTACCAGTAAGCCATTTACTAGATCAGGCAACACTGGATAAAGTAGCTGCCGATACGATGGTTGGGGGCGCAACCTTAACAGGCCTTATTGGTACCTCTGCCTGGTATGCACCGGGAGCAGCAGGAGCAGCATTAGTTGAAGCGATTTTACGCGACGAAAAGAAACTTTTTACTTGTTGTATATCATTAGAAGGCGAATACGGACAAAACGATATCTGTTTAGGCGTACCTGTAATTATTGGTCGCAAGGGTTGGGAAAAAATCATTGACTTTAAATTGAATGACGACGAGCAGGCAGCCTTTAACAAGAGCGCTGATGCGGTTAGAAATATGAATAATGTTTTAGCAGAAATGAATCTGGTATAAGTAACCATGAAAACCATTTCAATACCTTTAAAACTGATTAACTTACAAGACGACGGCTTCCATCTTTTGGTGGAAGTTGTTGTTTTTAAACAAAAGCACTTTGCCGTAGTAGATACAGGGGCATCAAGAAGTGTTTTCGATAAAGCTTTGATTGAGGAGCATCTTTCAGAAACCTTGCAAACCTCCGAAGAAATCAATGCAGCTACCTTATTTACCACCACTACAACCATACAGGCCACCATCCCTGAATTAAAAATTGGTAAGCTAAAAATTAAAGACTATGAAACTGTTGCCTTTGATTTGCAATCCGTTAGCGAAACCTATCTGCAGTTTGGTCACCCCCCTATTTCCAGTATCATTGGCGGCGATATTCTTTGGGAATACAAAGCCATTATCGATTATGAAAAAATGGAACTGCTGCTAAGAAAATAATTTATTTTTCTGATCTCCATCATTTTTTAACTGCCCGTTAATTGGATATTTGTCTTTGAAAATGAAAAGATATTTAGCTGTTTTTTGCACTTTTTTTTGGGCGGGTTTAATTGCTGGTATCAGCTTTCTAGAAGCACCGTTAAAATTTCAGGCACCAGGCATAACCATTCCCCTCGGACTTGGAATTGGCCAGCTGGTATTTCAAGCTTTAAATAAAATTGAAATTGCTTTCTTCCTTGTGCTCTCCTGTTGTATGCTGGGAATGAACCTAAAAAACTACAAAGGTATTTTATATGCTATTCTATTAGCCGTTATGCTGTTTGACACCTTTTGGTTGTTACCTTTGTTAGATAAAAGAGCCATTTTAGTACTCAAAGGAGTTTCAGTAAAAGCGAGCTATCACCATATCCTCTACATCATTTTCGAAAGCATTAAGCTCTTAGCGCTTCTCATTTTAGGATTTTTAAACCTTAAAGATTCCCATGAAAAAAGACATTAATGATCGCAACGACCTGATTTTACTGGTAGATACTTTTTACGGCAGAGTACAAGAAAACCTTGTAATTGGCCCAATTTTCACCGATATCGCCAAAGTGGACTGGGCGCACCATTTACCTAAAATGTACGATTTTTGGGAAAGTATCCTTTTTGGCAAGGCTGTTTATAAGGGAAACCCAATGATCAGGCACTTTGATATTAACGATAAAGCTCCATTACAGGCTACTCAGTTTGAGGCCTGGAAAGACATTTTCTTTACTACCGTAGATGATTTATTTCAAGGTGAAAATGCTGATACCATTAAGCAAAAAGCCCAATCTATTGCAGACCTCATGCATTTCAAAATCAATTCACCAAAGCCTAAGTTCCCCATAATTTAGTATAGAATTTGATATTAATTCGAGGTTTATTTTTTAACTTTAAGTAAACCAAATCAACTTATTATGAAATTCCTAAAAATCTTCGGTGGCATTATTGTCATACTACTCTTAATCTTTGTAATTGGAGGGTTGTTTTTACCCGAAACCTATTCCGTTAGTCGCAGCGCTGTAATCAATGCTCCAGATAGCACCATTTACACGAACATTGCAGATTTTAACCAATTCGTAAAATGGAATCCCTGGTCTAAAATGGAACCTTCTGCTAAAATCACAGTTTCCGGACCAACTGCTCAGCCAGAGCATTTGTATCAATGGGAAGGTAAAGAAACCGGAACCGGCCAGATGAAAATTGTTAAAGTTGAGCCAGACAAAATGATTGACATTGAACTGAAATTCATTAAGCCTTTTGAAAGCCTTGCAGATACAAAATTTGCCATTCAACCAGATGGAGCTGGCAATAAAGTAACCTGGAGCATGACTGGTGAAAATAATCTAATCAGCAAATGGATGGGCGTTTTTGTAAGCATGGATAAAATGATTGGTAAAGATTTTGAAGATGGATTGAAATCACTAAAGGAAAAATCTGAAAAAGGAAGTTAAAACTCCTGTTCACTTAACATTCAAATGCCTGAAATACCTATGTTTCAGGCATTTTTTTTCGAAGTCAGATGAACCAATATTCACCAGGTCATCCATTCTTACATGTTACATCTAAAGGAAGTTCCTGTTTCAAAATCATCATACAGCAGCTAACTACAAACAATTATCTCATAGTTTGGTTAAAAAGGGGTAAAAACTTACACAAGTTTGTTTTAGAATTTTGTTATCTGCCATTTTTTAGATTATTTGCAGTAAATGAATTTATTACTAGTAGAAGATGAGCCCAATGTGGTATCAGTAATTTCAAGAGGATTAACTGAAGAAGGGTTCACCGTGAGTATTGCTCCTGATGGTTCTACAGGTAAACAAATGGCGCTCGAAAACAATTTTGATCTGATTATACTCGATATTATGCTTCCGGGGATAAACGGGTTGGAACTTTGCAAAATTATTAAGCAGGAAAAACCCAATACCCCTATTATTATGCTTACCGCCCTGGGCACTACAGAAAATGTGGTAAACGGGCTGGATAACGGGGCAGATGACTACCTGATTAAGCCCTTCAAATTTGCCGAACTTTTCGCACGAATCAGAATGTTACTGAGAAGATATAGCGGAATTGTGAACCAGGATCAGATCATCAATATTGCAGATTTACAAATCAATTTAACGGCGAAATCGGTAAGAAGAGCCCAGGAAGATATTATTCTAACGGCAACAGAATATCGTTTGTTGGAGTTTATGGCCAAAAACAAATCCAAAATCCTATCCCGAATTGATATCCTGGAAAGTGTGTGGGACATTGATTTTAATTTAGGCACCAATGTAGTAGATGTATATGTTAATTACCTGCGGAAGAAAATAGATAAAAATGCAACACAAAAACTTATCCATACGGCTGTTGGATTAGGCTATGTATTAAAAGAAAAATAATGGAAATAGCCAAGAAGATCACCCTGTTATTTGCCATTCTTTCCGCAATTATTATTTCACTTCTCAGTGGTTTTGTATGGTATTTTGCTAATGATTTTGCTTTCGAAGATTTTTACAAGCGATTGGAAGCCAGGGTAAAAATCACGGCTCAAATTAAGCTTTATGAAGACGAAAACAATAAGGCCTATGCACAAATGCGAAACCAGTACCTGGAAAGATTACCCGCTGAAAGGGCATTTATAATTGAAGCTAATCCTAAAAAAAACAATAGCTTAAAAGCAGACATTGTATTACCTAAAACTTTTGTACAAAGTATTAATTCTGGCAAAACCGCTCGTTATAGGATAGAGAACCACTTTTATGCAGGAAAATATTTCAAAATAGGAAATAAAGACTACATCGTTATTGTTTCTGCAAACGATCCCTTTGGTTTTAGAGAATTAAAAGATCTGCAAAAAATCTTAATTATCGGTTTTTTTCTTTCTGTCGTTTTATCCTTTTGGGTAGGCTGGCGTTTTTCTAATTACATGCTCATGCCCTTAAGAAACATCATTAAAAGTGTTAAAAGGATAAAGGCAGAGAACCTACATTTAAGATTAGATGTAAAGAAAGGTAGCGATGAAATGTCGCAACTGGCAGAAACATTCAACAATATGCTAAACAGGTTGGAAACGGCCTTCGAAACTCAAAACAATTTTATCAGCAACGCCTCACATGAATTAAGAACACCCCTCACCATTATTAGCGGAGAAGTGGAACTGGCTATCAAATCAAACCAGGATCCAGCCAAGCAACAACTTGCTCTTAACAAAATTAAAGATGAGGCAGACAGGTTAGAACACATTTTAACCAGTTTGCTGGGCTTAGCACAATCTGGTTTCAATGGAAAAAATCAGCCCTGGGAAGAAGTGAGAATGGATGAATTGCTTTGGGAGATAAAAGAATCTGTACATCAGGTACATCCGGATAGCATCATAGATATAGACCTGAGTAGGCTTCCAGAAAATGAGGAACTGTTAACGGCTCGCGTAAATAAAAACCTGATCAAACTGGCCATCAGCAACATTGTAAGTAATGCCTGCAAGTATTCTAACTACAAACCCGTACATGTACTCATAGAAAATACAGGGAACACCATTTCCGTTGCAGTAACAGATCAGGGAATTGGAATACCACAAACAGATGTTCAGCATATTTTCGAACCTTTTTTCCGTGCTTCAAATACCAACGACTATAAAGGCTACGGTGTAGGCCTCCCCTTATCATTAAATATTATCAGGCTTCATCGTGGGAGCATTGCCATCAAGTCGCAAGAAGGTATTGGAACAGAAATTAAAATCCTGTTACCCCACTCGGGATGGCTTTTCACCTCAAGCTAATTCACCCATCTAGCTATCAAGCAAAAAAGCAGTTCGAGCGCTCATTTTTTTCTAATTGCCATAAGTTTTACAGGTATTTTGCGATAAAATTTATCTTAAATGGTTTCAATGTCAAAATAAATCACTTATTTTACAATTTATAACCATCCAGGCTGCATTCAGCCTAAAATGAGGTAAATTCTAATCTCATTTTAATCCTGTTCTTATTCTACTCTTATTTCATCGATGTAAACTTGTATAAATTAATTATTTAAACAAGATAAAAGCTATGAAAACAGTACTTGTCCCAACAGATTTCAACTTAGAAAGTGTTCAAATTATAGATGCGTTAATCCAGGATCAACCTCATGAAACTTTCAATATCATTTTCATTCACGCTTTCAAAATATCCGATTCGATAACAGACATGTTAATGCTTAACAGAAGAAGCAGAGATTATGAAAATGTTAGCGATGAGTTTTATCAATCATTAAACGATTACAAAAGTAAGTACCAGGATCAGTTAAGCCGCGTAGGCATAGAATACTTTTATGGGAGCACTGTTGCCGCATTTAAAAACTTTATTGAACACTTTGAGGTAGAATATATTGGTTATCCCAAAAACTACAACTTTAAACCTATCAACAAGTTCAGCATTGATCCAAAGTATTTAACCGAAAGATCAGGATGCAAATTATTAGTATTGGATACCACTAACATCCGCAGAAAAGAAAATCTAATTGATACTCGCATTGAAGAAAAGCAATTGCAGGATGCAAATGCTTAATTAATCACTTAAAACCTTTATATTATGCTGTTACGAAATAATATTCCGCTCACCTATATTTTTGGAAAAATTAAAAAAGAGCTACTTTTTGTCATAGCGTATTCTATCGGCATAGTAGTTTTATACCAGAACTTTCACGTTACCCGTATTTCAATACCTGTAGCGGTACCAGCATTACTTGGAACGATAATCTCTCTACTGCTAGCCTTTCGATCTAACCAGGCTTACGATAGATGGTGGGAAGCCCGAACACTATGGGGTGCAATAGTAAACGACTCAAGATCAATTTCCCGCCAAATCCTGTCTTTTGTTGAAAACCCATATGGTTTAGAGGAAGTAGACGAGTTCAAGGAGAAGTTCATTAAACGACAAATTGCCTGGTGTTATGCCCTAAGTCAAGCATTGAGAGGCTTTTCGGCAACAAAAGGACTCGAAAGGTATTTAGATGCAGAAGAACTTGCCTTCTTAAAGAAGCGCAAAAATGTAACTACTTCTATTTTAGAACTCCACGGCATGGATCTAAAAAAAGCGCTGAACGAGGGCTGGATTAATAAATATCAGCAAATTGAGATCGATAAAACGATTACAGCATTATGTAACCACATGGGTGGATCTGAAAGGATTAAAAATACAGTATTCCCCGTTACCTATAGCAAGTACATCAACATGTCTATCCACTTGTTTATTGTGCTTTTACCTTTTGGTTTGATTGAGTACTTTGGCTATATGGAAATCCCGTTGGTAGTAGCCATTGCCGCATTCTTTCTACTGGTAGAAAAAATGGCTGTTCACCTTCAGGATCCGTTTGAAAACAAACCAACTGATACACCAACCACCACCATTTGCAGAAACATAGAAAGGGATTTATGTCAAATGTTAGATGATAATAAATTGTATGAGGATAAACCTCAAACCGAATTGGCCCAGGTTGGCTCTTATTACATCCTATAATTTTATCTTTTAAACAAAAAGCTCTTCAAGGAAACCTTGAAGAGCTTTTTTTATGGTCAGCTTGTGCTTTAGTCTTCCAGCGTGAAGCCTTGAAGACTCAGCTTACTAAGCATCAATTTTAGCATATTTGGCATTACGTTCAATAAACTCTCTACGAGGAGCAACTTCATCGCCCATTAACATAGAGAAAGTATGATCGCATTCTGCAGCGCTTTCAATAGTTGCTTGCATTAATGTACGGGTTGCAGGATTTAGGGTAGTATCCCAAAGCTGCTCAGCGTTCATCTCACCCAAACCTTTGTAACGTTGAATGTGTACACTATCTTCTTTACCTGCCCCTTTTAAGCGTTGTACCGCAGCATCACGCTGTACATCATTCCAGCAATATTCAAAATCTTTACCTTTCTTCACCTGATAAAGTGGTGGAGAAGCGATGTAAACATAGCCAGCTTCGATTAACGCACGCATATAACGATAGAAGAAAGTTAAGATCAGTGTGGTAATGTGTGAACCATCAATATCCGCATCCGTCATAATTACGATCTTGTGGTAACGCAGTTTAGTTAAGTTCAAAGCCTTATCATCCTCTGGTGTACCAATGCTCACCCCAATAGCGGTAAACATATTCTTAATCTCGTCATTCTCGTAGATTTTGTGCTCCATCGCCTTTTCTACGTTCAGGATTTTACCTTTTAGTGGTAGAATAGCCTGATAGTTACGGTCGCGACCCTGTTTAGCAGTACCACCTGCCGAGTCACCCTCTACTAAGAAAATCTCACATTTTTCAGGATCACTGTCAGAGCAATCGGCCAGCTTACCAGGTAAACCTGAACCGCCCATTACACTCTTACGCTGAACCATCTCGCGAGCTTTACGCGCAGCGGCACGGGCTGTAGCAGCTAAAATTACCTTATTGATAATCAACTTGGCTTCTTTCGGGTTTTCTTCCAGGTAATTACCTAATGCTTCTCCTACTGCAACATCTACAGAGCCCATTACCTCACTGTTACCCAGCTTGGTTTTGGTTTGTCCTTCAAACTGAGGTTCTGCTACTTTTACCGAAACTACTGCAGTTAAGCCTTCCCTGAAGTCATCACCGGTAATTTCCATTTTTACATTTTTCAGTAAGCCCTCTTTATCTGCATAGTTTTTAAGCGTACGGGTTAAACCGCGACGAAAACCTGCAATATGGGTACCACCTTCATGTGTATTAATGTTGTTCACATAAGAGTGAACGTTTTCAGAATAACTGTCGTTGTATTGGAAAGCCAACTCAACCGGAACACCATTTTTGATACCTTCGATATAAATCGGCTCGGCTAAAAATGAAGTACGGGTTCCATCTAAAAAGGCAACGAATTCTTTCAATCCACCTTCAGAATGAAAAGTTTCAGATAAGAAAGAACCATCAGCCAGTTGCTCGCGTTCATCGGTTAAGCTTAATTTAATTCCTTTATTCAGGAAAGCTAATTCACGTAAACGGCTTGCAAGTGTATCGTACTTATACTCTAAAGTTTGCGTAAAAATCTCTGCATCCGGCTGGAAGGTTTGAATAGTTCCAGTACGATCAGAAACACCAATCTCTTTAACATCAAACATCGGTTTACCACGCTCATACTCCTGGGTAAAGATTTTACCTTCACGGTGTACTACCGTTTTAACATGGGTAGATAAAGCGTTCACACAACTTACCCCCACACCATGCAAACCACCAGAAACCTTATAAGTGTCTTTGTCGAATTTACCACCGGCGTGTAAAACCGTCATTACAATTTCCAAAGCAGATTTACCTTCTTTGGTATTAATTCCTGTAGGAATACCACGACCGTTATCCTCCACTGTGATAGAGTTGCCTTCGTGTATGGTTACAAAAATATCGGTACAGTAACCTGCAAGAGCCTCATCAATAGAGTTATCTACAACTTCATAAACCAAATGGTGCAAACCTTTTACACCAGTATCGCCTATATACATTGAAGGGCGCTTACGCACCGCTTCTAATCCTTCTAAAACCTGTATATTATCCGCCGAATAATTCGACTTCTGTTCTAATTCTTCGCTCATAAATAATGATAAAACAATAAGTATCAAAAATACGAAATTTTAGCCATATAGCCCAATATGTGGATAAGTTTTACACGATAAAAAGCGTTAAAAATGAGTAAAAAAAACGTTTAACGTAAATAGATCCGATCATAAATTAAAAAGCTTTAAATCCTGATAATCAGCTGGCATGCTGAGTAGATTATCAAACCTATGGCTTACACTTCTCATTTCACAGGAGCTAAGTTGCCATGCATCGATAAAGAAAAGACCATTACCTTTTCGGGTTAAGTCTGATTTAAAATTATTAATGCGGATATGATCGCTTTAACCCATTGATAAAATTGCGATTGATGCCAATTTTATATAAGTTTGCTAAAATTTATTAAACAATAATGGAAAGAAAAACCTTTAAAACCTTTGGTTTATTCGCATCGGCAGCATTAATTACTGCATTTTCTGCGTGCCAAAACAAAGAGACTAAAACCACAGAAACTAAAAAAACAGATAGCACTCAAGCTGTTTCCTCTACTGATAAGATTGTATTTATAAACCAGGATTCATTGTTAACCAAATACGAATACTATAAAGATCTTAAAGTTAAATTTGAAGGAAAAACTAAAAGTGCTCAGTCTGATATGCAGGCTAAAGGGCAAGCTTTCCAAAGAGAAGTTGCACAATACCAACAAACTGCTGGCAATCTATCTGCCGATCAACGTAAAGAAACAGAAGAACGCTTAGCCCGTAAACAACAAGAATTGCAAACTTACCAACAAAATGCAGGTGGTGCTTTGCAAAACGAGCAAGCAGTAGAAACTGAAAAATTGTATGATAAAGTTGCGGGTTACCTTAAAACTTATGCTAAAGAAAAAGGCTACAAAATGGTTTTAACGTATTCTAAAGGCAACAGTGCAATTCTATTCGCTGATGAGAGCTTAGACGTTACCACCGATGTAATTAAGGGATTAAACGCTGAATACAGCAAAAAATAATTTTAACAACAATTAAGATGATGCCCCGTAAAAATCGGGGCATTTTTTTTGTGCTTTTTTTCACATGGAACATACACACGAAGATTTTATGAAGATGGCCATTGCGCTATCTGTAAATAATGTACAAGAAAATATTGGTGGGCCCTTTGGTGCCGTTATCGTTAGAGACGGGAAGGTTATTGCCCAATCGGCCAATAAAGTAACGACAACCAACGATCCAACCGCACACGCAGAAGTATCTGCCATTAGACTGGCTTGTTCTGCCCTGCAAACTTTCGATTTAAGTGGCTGCGTGATCTACACCAGTTGCGAGCCTTGCCCCATGTGTTTAGGTGCTATTTACTGGGCAAAGATCGAAACCATTTATTACGCCAACACTAAAAATGATGCAGAGGAAATCGGCTTCAGTGATAAGTTTATTTACGATGAACTGGAAAAGCCAATGCAAAAAAGAACGCTTCCTGTTATCCAAATGATGCGTAAAGAAGGACTTGAAGCCTTTAAGCTATGGGAAACCTCCCCCATGAGAATCGAATATTAGCCATTGTTTGAAACAATAAAGCTTGCATTCCGTCTTAATGTTATGACCTATGACGAAAAAATAGCTACCGAACTGGATTTTTGGAAATTTAAGATTTTGCAAAAACCCTCTCTATTGAATAAGGTTACCGATAAGGTTCAAAAAAAGATCAATAGTTATATTCCTGACAAAATACATCAGGGCATTACTGCAACCATTAAACAAATGGTTAAGGCAGTACTCTTCGGATCAACCTTTACTACCTCAAAGGCCCTCAGTGATCTAAGTATCATGCATAGGGAATCGCTTAGTAGACAAAAAATAGAGACTTTTAAAAAAACGGGGGCTGCCGAGGGAGGTATTACCGGAGCGGGAGGTTTCTTAATGAGCATGGCCGATTTCCCTATCTTACTGGGCATTAAAATGAAAATGCTTTTTGATATCGCCGCAATTTACGGTTACGATGTAAAAGATTACCGGGAGCGTTTGTATATCCTACATATCTTCCAACTCGCCTTTTCCAGTAAGGAAGAAAGCAAAAATGTTTTCATAAAAATGCAGGATTGGGATAATAAAGCACATCTGTTACCTACAAATATTGATGAATTTGATTGGCTAACCTTTCAACAACAATATCGTGATTATATCGATCTGGCTAAGCTTGCACAGCTTTTGCCCTTTGTTGGCGCAGCGGTTGGGGCCGTTGCCAATTATAAATTAATTGAAAAATTAGGAAAAACAGCAATGATGAGTTACAGGATGCGTTATTTTAACATGCAAACGATTCAGGAAACGAAACCCTTGCAAATTAAAAACTAAGCTGTCTTTCCAAGGCACTTAATCTTCCTCTTCAAACATTCCAGTGATTAAATCATCAGTTTCCCTCCTATCCTTTTTCGTGGGGCGGCCTGCTCCCCGATCACGCTTCAATACAGGTGAATGAAAAGCACTTTTAAAGGCATGGGTTTCCTCAGGAGGTGTTAAATCTTTATATTTCGTTAGGGCCGTTGGCGAATCTGTTCGGTTGTAAGAGAAATCTACCACTTCGATTATCTTCTTCTCAATTCCTTTCGAAACCTGATAAACATCGCCAATCTTAACAATTGCAGATGGTTTGATGTTCTGACCATTCAACTTTACCCGCCCGGCCTTACAGGCATCAGTGGCTAAACTCCTCGTCTTAAACAGCCTTATCGCCCACAAATATTTATCTATCCTAAGTTTTTCTACTTCTCCCATGACAGCCAAAATTAATAAATATCTGGGACTTCAGGACGGTCTTGTTGAACTGGGTAATTGTTGAATTGTTTAACTGTTTAATTGCTGGATAGTTTAATTGCTTAACTGTTTAATTGTTCAATTGCTAAACTGTTAAATTGTCGGGGGGCGCTAAAATTGTTGAATTGTTTAACTGTTCAATTGCTTAATTGTTCAATTGCTGAGGTCACTGATTGAAGATTCTGTAGACTTCACCCCCTAGTTTGGTAACGATTGAACAATAAAGCCACTCAGCAATGAGAACTTGAAACTGTTGAATTGCTTACTATTGAATTGTTCAATTGTTTCAGGCGCATTGATTGATGATTCTGCATACTTGGCCGCCAGTATAGTAACGATAGAAAAATAAGGCCATTTAGCAATCAATAGCCACCTACATTCGATTTCGACTTAAATAACAATATTCCCTTTCAAATAGATAAAAATTGATTTATTTTGCGTAAAATTTAAAAACATCATGTATTCAGATTTAAAGAAATTAATTGAAGCCGCTTGGGAAGACAGAAGTCTTTTGAAATATAGCAACTATTGTGAAGCCATCGAAGCCGTAATTATGGGCTTAGATAAAGGTGAAATCCGTGTTGCAGAACCTGTTCTAAACTCTTGGGGCATTAATGAGTGGGTAAAAAAAGCCGTAATCTTGTATTTCCCAATCCGTGAGATGAAAGAAATTAAAAGCGGCCCATTTGTTTACCACGATAAAATGGATTTGAAAACCGATTATAAAGCTACAGGTGTTCGTGTAGTACCAATGGCAAGTGCACGTTACGGCTCTTTCTTAGCTAAAGGTGTTATTATGATGCCTTCTTATGTAAACATCGGTGCTTATGTAGATGAAGGTACAATGGTTGATACCTGGGCTACTGTAGGATCATGTGCACAAATTGGAAAACGTGTTCACTTAAGCGGTGGTGTTGGTATTGGTGGTGTATTAGAGCCTGTTCAAGCTGCTCCCGTAATTATTGAAGATGATGCTTTCCTGGGTTCGAGAGCTATTGTTGTGGAAGGGGTTAAAGTAGAAAGAGAAGCGGTATTAGGGGCAAACGTAGTTTTAACAGCATCAACAAAAATTATTGATGTAACTGGTCCTACACCAGTAGAATATAAAGGAATTGTTCCTGCACGTTCGGTAGTGATCCCTGGAAGCTATACTAAGAAATTCCCTGCTGGAGATTTCCAGGTTCCATGTGCTTTAATTATTGGCAAACGTAAAGAAAGTACAGATAAGAAAACTTCCCTTAACGACGCGTTGAGAGAAAATAACGTAGCGGTGTAAGCTAAAAGAATAAAAATTTGAAAGCTGAAAGCATAGATCATACTGATAAAGTCGAAAGTACCGAGCTTGAAAAATCAAGCTCGATGCTTTCAGCTTTTAGCTTTAAAATCGGATTCGACGGCAAACGAGCAGCCAATAACCTAACCGGATTGGGTAATTATAGCAGATTCTTAATTGGACAGGTAGCAACGCGTTTCCCCGAAAATGAATATTTCATTTATACGCCAAAAGTCAAATCGGCCAGGCAAATCGACTCTTTTCTTGAAAACGATCAGCTGAAATTAAAGCTCCCCATTACCGGAGGATTTCTATGGCGGAGTTTCGGCATATTGAAAGATATGGCCATGGATGGCATACAGCTTTATCATGGGCTGAGCCACGAGATTCCTTTTGCTATTCAACATACCACCATCAAATCTGTAGTTACCATACACGATTTAATCTTCCTGCGTTTTCCGCGATATTACAAACTTATTGACCGGAAATTTTATCACATCAAAAGTAAGGCTGCATGTAAAAATGCAGATAAAATTATCGCTATCAGCGAGAAGACAAAGCAAGATATTATTTCCTATTTTGGTACCGATCCGGATAAAATTGAAGTGATTTACCAAAGTTGCGACGACAGTTTCAAAACAGCCTTTGAAGCCGAACGGTTAAGTAAAATTCGTCACCGCTATAAACTGCCCGAACAATACATTTTAAATGTAGGCACTATTGAGGAGCGCAAGAACCTTAAGCTTTTAGTTACGGCATTAAAAAATGTACCCACAGATTATAAATTGGTTGTTATTGGCAAACCCACCCCATATTATAAGACGGTAGAAAAAGAGATTGAGCAATTAAATTTAAAGGATAGAATTATTTTCTTAAAAAATATCCCCTTTGCAGATCTTCCCGGTATCTATCAAATGGCCAAATTATTTGTTTACCCCTCATTTTACGAAGGCTTTGGCATTCCTGTTATCGAAGCTTTATATTCTCAGGTTCCAGTAATCGCGGCTACAGGATCTTGTCTGGAAGAAGCTGGTGGCCCAAATAGCCTCTACGTACACCCCGAAGATGCCGAAGAATTATCTATTGCCATCAATGACGTTTTAAGTTCGCCTGCAAAGCAAAAAGAGATGAAAGCAAAAGGGCTGGAATTTGTTCAAAAATTCAACAGCCCTTTGGTTACTGATCAGTTAATGAATTGTTATCTACAATTATTAAAACCAATCGCTTAATTATTTTGGTGGATATTGTGCAAGAATCTCTTTAACTCCGCTTTGTACACGTTCTTCTCTTTTGCTCATATTATCTAAGTTGAAGCCACTTCCTCTTCCGTGCCAGATTAATATTTTTTGCTTAGGATCTAGAAAGTCGATAATGATGGTGCCTTCCATGTATTGATCCACGCTGTTCATACTTGGCCCCCAGAAAGGAGATCTCCAACCCCAGCCCCAGCCGCCCCAGCCATAATAACCAGGTCCGTAATTATAAACATCAACTCTTTCTCTCGCTACAACGACCAGGTTTACCAGTAAATCGGGCTTGGCAGCTTTAGTAAATCCTTTGGCATTCATTTCGGCTTCAATGGCTGAAAGCATACGCCTTTTGTCCAGGTTATTTAATTTTACCCTCGCAATTCCCTTATCGTAGAAGTTATAAGTTTTATAACCTGTGAAGTCAATTTTCTTGTCGTAATCAGACGATGTCCGTAATGTGGTACATGCAGTTAATGTCATTACAACTGCAATGAGCATTAACAATTTGTGAGCTGTTTTCATTATGTGTAATTTATATTTTAATAACCTAAATAAATATACTTATTTCTTTGTTAAAAAACGATTGGTATTCGCCATTTGTTTCATCTTAATACCTTTATTACAATGGATTAACCATTTTTAACATTTGAACTTAAAAAATTAACTTTGTACATGCTTAAAGAAGAAATAAACAAGGCTTTGGAAGTGCTGAAATCGGGCGGGGTAATCCTCTATCCTACCGATACCATTTGGGGCTTAGGCTGTGATGCTACCAATGCCGCAGCGGTAGACAAATTACTTAAAATCAAGAATCGCCCTGCTGAAAAAAGCCTGATTGTATTGCTCGACACGGATAATAAACTGCAAAGTTACGTTACGGAAATTCCAGATGTTGCTTATGATTTAATTGAGTATGCAGAGAACCCGTTAACCGTGATCTTTTCCAATGCCAAAAACCTAGCTCCTAATGTCATTAATGCCGATGGAAGTGTAGGTATCAGAGTAGTAAAGCATGATTTCTGTACACCGCTGATTCAACGATTCAGAAGCCCCATTGTTTCCACTTCTGCGAACCTTAGTGGAGCACCATCTCCTAAGAATTTCGATGATATCGACCCGCAGATTGTTGATCAGGTAGATTATGTGGTCGATTTTGAACAGGAAAATCAAAGCAATAAAAAACCTTCAACCATAATTAAATTAGGGCCGTCAGGTCAATTTGAGTTTATTAGGAAGTAATTTTATTACTTTTGCATAAAGTTTAAACCTGGCTGATCAGCTCAAATTTATTTTTGGGTTGCTACGCTAAAAGATGCCAACCTGCAACCAGGCTAAGGCACACCTTAATATATTTCGGTTGGACTACTCCAGAAATCATGCAGCAACACTTACAAAATCCGATATTCAAAACGCTGTCTGCTATTGCAGATAAGAATAACACCGAAGCTTATGTTATTGGTGGTTTTGTACGCGATTTATTTTTAAATAGACCTTCAAAGGATATTGATGTGGTGGTAATTGGTAGTGGAATCAATTATGCGGAAGCAGTGGGTAAAAAGTTAAACACCAAAGTTGCTATCTTTAAAAACTTCGGAACAGCAAATCTAAAACACCAGGATTTAGAGGTCGAATTTGTAGGGGCAAGAAAAGAATCTTACCGTTCTGATTCGAGAAAACCAATTGTGGAGGATGGTAGCCTGGCTGATGACCAGATGAGAAGAGACTTTACCATAAATGCATTGGCAATCAATTTAAATGCACAAAATTTTGGCGAACTTCTCGACCCTTTTGATGGTGTAAAAGATTTGGAAAACAAGCTAATCCGTACCCCACTAGATCCGGAGATAACTTTTTCGGATGATCCACTCAGGATGATGAGGGCTATCCGTTTTGCCACACAACTGAATTTTAACATCGACGAGCAGGCAATTAATGCCATCAAATCTCAAAAACAGCGCATCAGCATTGTTTCTAAAGAAAGGATTACGGATGAGATGAATAAAATTATTCTCTCTCCAAAACCATCCATTGGCTTTAAACATCTTTTCGATACTGGCCTTCTGCAATTAATTTTCCCTCAAATGGCACAACTTTATGGCGTTGATGTGATTAAGGGAAAAGGTCATAAAGATAACTTCTACCATACCTTAGAAGTACTTGATAATATTTGTGAACACACAGATGATCTGTGGTTACGATGGGCTGCCATTTTACATGATATTGCCAAACCAGCCACCAAACGCTTTGAAGAGGGGCACGGCTGGACATTTCATGGCCATGAGGACAAAGGTGCCCGAATGGTGCCGAAAATTTTTGCCCAGCTGAAGCTACCCTTAAACGAAAAAATGAAGTTTGTGCAAAAACTGGTACAGCTTCACCTGCGCCCTATTGTTCTGGCTCAGGATGTAGTTACCGATTCGGCTGTTCGCAGACTACTTTTTGATGCCGGAGAAGAAATTGAGTCGCTCATGATGCTTTGTAATGCAGATGTGACGACGAAAAACGAATACAAAAAGACGAAGTACAGAAACAACTTTGAACTCGTAAAGCAGAAATTAAAAGATGTAGAGGAGCGGGATAAAATCCGTAACTGGCAACCTCCCATTACAGGAAATGACATTATGGAAACTTTTGGATTAGCTGCGGGAAGAGAAGTAGGCTTGATTAAAAATGCCATTCGGGAAGCTATTTTAGAAGGGGAAATAACAAACGACTATAATGAAGCGTTTAATTTTATGCTCAATCAGGCAAAACAAATGGGTTTAAAACCTGTTAATAAAAATTAATTCATCAGAAAACATTAATTCCGACTGCATTTGTTGCATTTGCTGTTTTGCGTTGATGTAAATTAACTTTAATTTTACGGTTCCAAAATACAAAAATGGCTATTTATAAATTTAGAATTACTTTTGAAGATTTTGATGATGTTGTAAGAGAGATCGACATTAAATCAAACCAAACCTTTGAAGACCTGCATAAGGCTATCCATAAATCTACGGGATATAATGCCGAAAAATCTTCTTCATTCTATGTAAGTACAGATAATTGGTTAAAAGGAGATGAAATAGCTTATTTGCCTACTGAGCGCAAGAAAGATCGGGTTGTATTAATGGAAAAATCCAAATTGAGCGGTTTCATTGAAGATCCTCATCAGAAATTCTATTACACTTACAATTTTGATCGCCCTTACGATTTTCACGTTGAACTGGTGAAAATTATTTTGGATGCAGATCCTAACATTGAATATCCATTTTTAGCAAAAAGTAGTGGTGAGGCACCTAAAATCATGGAACAGAACAGTCCTCAGGCTGTAGATCCGCGTGGTGCAAGTGCTACTGCAGGAGAGTTCGATTTCTTAAATGAAATGAACTTTGTACCAGAAGACACTGATGAACTGGAAGCTATGGGCGAAATGGGAATCAATGAAAAAGAAAGGGATGATGAGGATGAAAGTGAAGAAGAGGATGAATTTGGCGATGAATTCTCTGACGACGATAATTACGATGATGATAGCCGTAGAGACGATTATTAATTATCTTAACCCATATACCATCGGACAATAACCCGATACTTAACAACAAAATTAGTCAGATGAAATCCATCTGACTTTTTATTTTTTATGCCCATGCCTTTAACAAAGACCTTAATATCAGTTGTAGGCCCTACGGCCATTGGTAAAACTGCTTTGGCTATAGAACTTGCTCAACATTTTGAAACAGAAATTATTTCTGCAGATTCAAGGCAGTTTTTCAAAGAAATGGAAATTGGTACAGCCAAGCCTGATGCGATTGAGTTGGCAGCTGCAAAACACCATTTTATCGACTCCCATTCGGTAACCAAGTTATTTAGTACAGGCGATTTTGAGCAGGAAGCCTTAAAAACACTGGAGCAAATCTTCGAAGCACATAACATTGCCATTATGGTGGGTGGTTCGGGCCTTTATGTAAATGCATTATTGAATGGACTAGACGAAATGCCTGAAATCGATCTGACGATCAGGGAGGAATTAAATAAAAAATTTGAAACTGAAGGGCTATCCGCTATTCAGAGTCAATTAGCGGAACTAGACCCCGAGTATTTTGCCAAAGTTGATCAAAATAATCCGCAACGCATGATAAGAGGTTTAGAAGTTTTTCTCTCTACCGGACAGAAACTCTCTTCAATGCTTTCCTCCACAAAAAAAGAAAGACCCTTCAATATCATCAAAATAGGCTTAAATACGGATAGGGCTGTTCTCTATGACCGCATTAACCGAAGAGTTGATTTGATGGTGGAAAAGGGTTTAATTGATGAAGTAAAATCACTCCTGCCCTTTCGAAACTACAATGCGCTGAATACTGTAGGCTATAGTGAGATTTTCGATTATCTTGATGGAAAAGTTAAATTGCAAGATGCCATAGCTGCAGTAAAACAAAATACCCGTCGTTTTGCCAAACGACAATTAACGTGGTTTAGGCGAGATGAGGAAATTACCTGGTTCGAGCCTAATGATCTACAGAATGTAATTGCTTATATCAGGGAAAGACTTAAATAAAAGGATGTATACTCACTTTGAGCTTGCGGAAACGCCTGCAATGCTATTAACTTAAGCTAAATGCTGTCAGTCTGACAATCCATTTTAGTTTTCTCCTTAAGTTAAAAACATTGGAAACGCCTGAGATGTAAAATTTCAATAATGAGAAGTTAAGATAAACTAAGGCAAATCTTAATTCCCTTAACTTCTCAATTTTAGAGCTATTTTAAATAGAAATACAACTATTAATTTCTATTAATTTGGAAATTTAACGCCCCTGTATTGCGTAATATCAATATTGGGAACAGTTGAAGCGTATGTAGCATTAATCGCATCTATAAACACATTGGCAATTACGGCATTTCCGCGTGGTGTAAGGTGTATACCATCCAAAGAGAACGCTCCACCTGTAATAAAGGCAGAATTAATCCCCACCCCTTGTATCATGACACCGGTTTTGACCTGATTAAAGTAAGCATATGTATCTGCAATAGCTAAGCCTTTGCTCGTAGCCAACGATTTAATGGTACTGTTATAACTATTTACATAATCCTTAATCTTAGCTACCTCGTCTTTATCTAATACCCAGTTGTTGGTAATTGGATTTAACGGGTGCAAACCATAAGGAATTCCTCCTGTAGGCACGCCAAACAATCCTTCGTTTTGGAAAGGTAACCGAATTAAATCTTCGTTGGTAGCAGCCCTAACTGCCCCTGTTCCCGTTTGGATATAAACTGCTGTTGCCGCGGGATTAATGGCTTTAGCCGCACCTAATAATGCGCTAACCGTTACTGTATTAAAATAAGGCACCGCCGTAACGTCAGGAATAGTGCCTACAACACCTTTTTGGCCATTTGCAGTTAAGGAGTTAATTAAGTTGGAATATAACAAGGCGAAAGAGGCCTTATCAGTTAAAACAGTTGTCGGATCTGTTAGTACTGTTACCCCGCCATTTAACGCGTTTCCCAAGGCATCATTATTTCCTAACCACAAAGAAAAGAAAGTATGATTTCGTCCTTGAACAAACTGAAAATAAGTGGTATTACCTACTTGTGCATCCGGCAATAGCCGCTCGAAATAAGGATTTAAAGCGCTGAACTGACCAGCAAAGGCCAGATCTACCCGCATCCCAGGAACGCCCAGATTTTGTACCTCTGTTGTATATTTAGTTAAATGGCCTGCAGCATCACGAAAAGCCAAGTTATTGGTTACTTTTCCAATAGTGGGTGTTCCATTCACTAAAGCAGTTAAACTGGCGTATCCCGACCCGTTAGCCTGTGCCTCGGTGAAAAACGGAGAAGTAAAACTCCCACCACCAACTGAAGCCATCTTCTCTGCCATCAAATTGGGATAGGCTACCATTTGTCCTTCTAAATACAAACCTCCATCAGCAAAACCAGAGGTTAAAGAATTTCCCACTGCAATATATTTACTGAAATTAGCAGTACCAGCGCTGGTTCCTGCAGGAGTATCAATTTCAGGCTTACAAGATGCCGCAAAAAGTAAGGTAACAGCAATAAAACTATTTAATATATATTTTTTCATAATACTTTTCCTCTACCATTTATAAGTTAATGAAAGGCCTGGGGCATATACGAGTGTTTTGAAAGTACCGTCTAAGCCAGTCTCTATATTTTTCTGCTTGCGCGACTTCACATCTTCAAAGAAAAATGAGGCATTTACTTCAAAGTGGCTTGTTGGGGCATAGCCCACACCAGCACTTAAAATATAACGGTCAGCGTCTGGCGCTTCGGGCGTTACATATCCATCCTGTACCGGGGAAAAAGCATAACCAACGCCTGCCCTTAAGGCAAGCTTATCACTCGCCTGATGATTAATCCCTAATTTAAACGAAGAACCATCACGATAATTACGTGCTGATTTTGTATCTGCCAAAGCAGATGTATTGGTTGCATAATCAAAGGCTAGTTCTTTATAAACATGCCACTGTACCCAACTGGCATCAAAAGCCAACTTAGTAGAAGAAGATAATGGAATACCTATTCCCAGTGTAGTAGTAGCGGGTAAGGGAAGCTCGGCATTAAAAGTATTCCCAGCAGGAAAAGATGATTGTAAGGAATTGGGCACTTCAAATTCAGCACTTCCGCCATTAAGCTTAGTAACCACTTTTGATTTGTGAACTACCGCAAAGGTAATGTTACTTAAAGTATTGATGTAAATACCAGCATTCCAGCCGTAACCAGTGCCGGTACCATCCAATGTTGCCTTACCCGATCGACCGTCAGGAAAATTGACCGGAAGAGCCCTTTGCAAATTCACATCTCCATGGTTGTAAACAAAGCCCGCTCCAATACCAATTCTATCGGTAATTTTAATACTCAAAGTGGGTTGAAAATAAATAGCCTTTAGGTTTAATGAAGTTAAGGTATATTTTCCCGACCAGTTATCACCCCAGTCTACCAAGCCCCCAAAAGGGGTATATACACCTAAACCCAGCTTCCATTTCTGTGATTTTGGCCCCCATACGGCGTAAAATTCAAATGGCGGAGCAATCTTATTCTTTACGTCTTCAGTAATATTTGATCCAGTTTGCCTAAATGCAGATTTAAAAAGGAGGGGATTAACTCCTGCTGAGATAGAATTCTTTTCCAGGAAAGTTACTGCCCCTGGATTAAAGAAAACAGAAGCCTCATCTAAAGCCAAAGCAGAACCTGCTCCGGCCATACCAATTTGCTTCTGTCCTTGTAAATTAACCTGAAATCCTTGCCCAAAAACCCAGAAGGGCGTAGATAGTAATACGCTCAATAAAATTTTTTTCATGCTTATAGACGCTTGTAAAACAAATACATACTATGCTAACATAGCAGACAAACATTTGTTTTAAACAATACTAAAAAGCATTATGCCTGAGCAGTAGGTCCTCCAAAGCCCATTGGGAAAGGGGGTTCCTCCTGTGTTTTAATGCGTCCATTTATAGCTTCAAACTTGGCAATATTATCTTCCAATGCAGATAATAAGCGTTTCGCATGCTCGGGTGTTAATATAATTCGTGACTTTACTTTTGCTTTAGGGATACCAGGCATTACCCGGATAAAATCCAATACAAACTCGGTATTAGAGTGCGTGATAATGGCTAGGTTAGAAAAAATTCCTTCTGCTATCTCTTCTGATAGTTCTATATTCAATTGGTTATCGTTTTGTTGTTCTTCCATGATATTCAAAAGTAAAAAATCTTCGGTTATGAATGGTGTAAACACACATCTTTATGAAGAGTTTTAAAAAAATAGTTTAAAAGCGTTTCACAGATTTAAATCACAAGCCTGAAACCTAAAGTTGTTGATTAAAAATCGCCAAAGCTTCTTTATCCTCATTTGTCAGAATCAGTGCTTTTAGCTTCTCTTTAAGTTTTTCCTTAACTGCACTATATTTTTTATTATCGATAAGGTTATCTAATTCTTTAGGGTCGCTTTTTAAATCGTAGAGTTCCCAGGCCTCAACGCCTTTATAAAACCTGATTAACACATAATTATCTGTTCTGATGCCAAAATGTGGAGAAACATGATGTGGGCCGGGATATTCGTAGTAATGATAATAGCCACCCTCCTTTTTCCAGTTTTTGATATCAGGATTTTTTAAGACGGGTAAGAATGATTTTCCCTGCATAAAATGAGGTTTTGAAATACCCGCCAAATCCAGAATAGTTGGAGCCCAATCTACATTGGAAACTACTTGATTAAGCTTTTTATCCTTAAGTTGAGGCAATTGTGGAATGCGTATAATTAACGGGGTTTTTAGAGATTCCTCATACATAAATCGTTTATCAAACCATCCATGCTCTCCCAGGTAAAAACCTTGATCGGAAGCGTAGATAACAATGGTATTTTCAGCCAATCCATTTTGATCCAGGTAATCTAAAATCTCCCCAATATTTCTGTCCAGGGATTTGGCTGTGGCATAATAATCCTTCATGTAACGTTGAAATTTCCATTCTTTCAAAGCATTGCCAGATAAGTTAAGCTTTTCAAACTCTTTCGTAATTTGACCATAATAACTGCGGTATGCCCTACTCTGGATACTGTCCATCCTGGCATATTCCCCCTGCTGATAATACCTCAAAATAGATTCCTCTATCTCCTTTCCTTTTACTGCTTTTTGCTGAGGCTGATTATTCACACTAGGTTTTTCACCGAATGGTTGTTTAATTTTCAAATCTGTTTTGAGGGTCATCACCGCTCCTATCCCCATTAACTGTTTAGCCGCGGCAGATCTACCTTTAAAATCATCATAAAAAGTGCTTGGGAGGGGAAATTTGAGGGCATCATAGGTACCAAGATCCTGTAAATCGGGGAGCCATTCTCTATGTGTGGCCTTCTCACCAACCACAAGAAAAAAAGGCTTATTGGTATCTCTTTTTTCCAGATAACTTTTAGTCAGTTGCGTAATCACATCGCTTACATAACCCTGAAACAGTACGGTATCATTTTTCTGGTTAATAAAATCGGGGTTAAAGTAGTGCCCCTGAACCGGCATCACATTCCAGTAATCGAAACCATGCGGCAAGCTTCCGAGGTGCCATTTACCAATCCAAGCAGTTTGGTAGCCGCTTTCACTTAATACCTGAGGAAGAAAACGCTGATTAGTATCTAAAACACCATCATTAACCTTATATCCGTTTTTATGGCTATACTGACCTGTTAACAAACAAGCTCTACTTGGACCACAAATAGAGTTGGCTACAATAGCATTGTTAAATAGTGCTCCTGATTTTGCAATTCGATCGATGTTAGGAGTCGAAATTAGCTTGTTTCCATAGGCGCTAATGGCCTGGTAAGCATGGTCATCTGATAAGATAAAAATAATATTGGGACGCTTAGATTGAGCAAAAGAGACTACAGTACATAAGCAAAAGACTAAAAAGAGAAAATAGCGCTTCATACGAAAAGTGATCAAAATGTTTAGTCCAAATATAACCGCTTTTCACAAAATTCTCTGGCCAATACGACATCCCAATCGCTTTTATAAAGAAAAACCCTTCAGGAAATTAATCCTGAAGGGTTTTAAGTATTTGATCAGATAAGCTATTATGCTTCTACTTCTTCTTGTTTAGAGGCCAATAATTTATCGTACTCTTCTTGTGAACCTACAATGATACGTTCGTAACCGCGTACACCAGTACCAGAAGGAATTAAGTGACCCACGATCACGTTTTCTTTCAAGCCTAACATATTATCGCGTTTACCTGCAATCGCTGCTTCATTTAATACTTTCGTAGTTTCCTGGAACGAAGCCGCAGAAATGAACGATTTAGTACCTAACGATGCACGAGTGATACCTTGTAAGATTGAACTCGCAGTTGCTGGTCTTGCATCACGCACCTCAATTTGTTTTAAGTCTTTACGTTTCAATTGAGAATTTTCATCTCTTAATCTACGTAATGAAACAATTTGACCTGGCTTGAATTCAGTTGAGTCTCCGGCCTCTACAACAACTTTCTTGTCATAGATTTCATCATTCTCTTCTGCGAAATCCCAACGATCTACAGCGTTATTTTCTAAGAAAATAGTATCTCCCGGATCTTCGATATGAACTTTTTGCATCATTTGGTGAACGATTACTTCAAAGTGCTTATCGTTGATTTTTACCCCTTGTAAACGGTAAACCTCTTGGATACCATTAACAAGATACTCTTGAACCGCCGCAGGACCCTTAATTGCTAAGATATCTGCTGGAGAAATTGAACCATCTGATAATGGCATACCTGCTTTCACAAAGTCATTATCCTGTACAAGGATGTGTTTAGACAATGGAACCAAGTATTTTTTAACTTCACCATCTTTAGATTCAATTGTGATTTCACGGTTACCACGTTTAACACCACCAAGTGTTACCACACCATCAATCTCTGTTACTACAGCCGGATTAGAAGGGTTACGAGCCTCAAATAACTCAGTTACACGAGGCAAACCACCCGTAATATCTCGGGTTTTACCAGTTGCACGAGGGATTTTCGCGATGATTTGACCAGTTTGGATAGTTTCACCTTCATCAACTGAAACGTGAGCACCTACCGGAATGTTATAACCTTTAACAAATTCACCTTTCTTATCAACAATTTTAACTGAAGGGTTCTTTGTTTTATCACGAGTATCAATAATTACTTTTTCACGGTGACCAGTTTGCTCATCTGATTCTTCACGGAAGGTTACCCCTTCAATGATAGCATCAAACTCTGCTTTACCAGCAAATTCTGAGATGATAACCGCGTTATATGGATCCCATGAACAAATCTTGTCGCCTTTAGCAACTTTATCACCTTCCTGTACAAATAAGAATGCACCGTAAGGGATATTGTTAGTAACGATAACACGACCTGATCCTGGCTCTACAATTCTGAACTCACCTGAACGGCCCAATACAACCTGTACTTTACCATCTTCAGTTTGTGTATCAACTGTACGGATATTTTCGAACTCAATAACACCATCAAATTTCGCTACAATGTTTGATTCTGCAGCAATGTTTGATGCAGTACCACCCACGTGGAACGTACGAAGGGTTAACTGTGTACCCGGCTCACCGATTGACTGTGCAGCAATTACACCAACAGCCTCACCTCTTTGAACACGTTTACCAGAAGCTAAGTTACGTCCGTAACATAATGCACAAACACCACGTTTAGCTTCACACGTTAATACCGAACGAATTTCGATACCATCTAAAGGAGATTCATCGATTGCTCTGGCAACCTCCTCGTTAATATCTTCACCCGCACCTACCAATAATGTGTTATCCAACGGATTATAAACATCATGTAGTGAAGTACGACCTAAAATTCTATCATATAAAGGTTCAACAATATCTTCGTTATCTTTCAATGCAGTGGTGTACATACCTCTTAAGGTTCCACAATCTACATCGTTAACGATCATATCCTGAGCAACATCATGTAAACGACGAGTTAAGTAACCCGCATCCGCCGTTTTTAACGCCGTATCCGCCAAACCTTTACGCGCACCGTGAGTAGAGATAAAGTACTCTAATACCGATAAACCTTCTTTAAAGTTTGATAAGATCGGGTTTTCAATGATATCACCACCTGAACCTGATTTTTGAGGTTTTGCCATCAAACCACGCATACCGCACAACTGACGAATCTGCTCTTTCGAACCACGCGCACCTGAATCAAGCATCATGTACACCGAGTTGAAACCTTGGTTATCACTAGATAACTGGTTCATTACGAAAGTAGTCAATCTGTTGTTGATACGTGTCCAGATATCGATAATCTGGTTGTAACGCTCGTTGTTGGTAATGAAACCCATGTTATAGTTGTTTCTTACCTCTTCAACCTCAGCAGCAGCTTGCTCTAATAAAGTATGTTTCTCTACCGGAATGTTTACGTCTTGTAAGTTGAACGATAAACCTCCCTGGAATGCCATTTTGAAACCTAATTCTTTGATATCATCCAGGAATCTTGAAGCACGTGCCATACCAGTCATCTTAACTACCTCACCGATGATATCTCTCAACGATTTTTTAGTTAATAATTCATTGATATAACCTACCTCTTCTGGTACCATTTGGTTAAACAATACTCTACCAACAGTAGTTTCAGTTAACTTATTAACGATAGAACCGTCAGCTTGTTTAACATTTACCTTTACTTTGATAAATGCGTGTAAGTCTAATTGTTTCTCGTTGTAAGCAATGATAACTTCTTCTGGAGAATAGAATGATGCATCTTGTCCTTTTACTACCCGTGTTTCATCTGTTCTACGGCCTTTAGTAATGTAATAAAGACCCAAAACCATATCCTGAGAAGGTACAGTAATTGGCGTACCGTTAGCAGGGTTTAAGATGTTGTGAGCAGCTAACATTAAAACTTGGGCTTCCAAAATTGCTGCATTACCTAATGGTAAGTGGACAGCCATCTGGTCACCGTCAAAATCCGCGTTAAATGCCGTACACACTAATGGGTGTAATTGGATCGCTTTACCCTCAACCAATTTAGGTTGGAAAGCCTGAATACCCAAACGGTGTAACGTAGGTGCACGGTTTAATAATACCGGGTGACCTTTTAATACGTTTTCCAGGATATCCCAAACTAGCGGGTCTTTTCTATCAACAATTTTTTTGGCTGATTTTACTGTTTTTACCACACCTCTTTCAATCATTTTACGAATGATGAATGGTTTGTAAAGCTCAGCAGCCATATCTTTTGGCAATCCACACTCGTGTAATTTAAGGCTAGGCCCTACAACAATTACCGAACGAGCTGAATAATCCACACGTTTACCTAATAAATTCTGACGGAAACGACCTTGTTTACCTTTCAAGATATCTGAAAGTGATTTCAAAGCACGGTTACCTTCAGTTTTAACCGCATTAACTTTACGTGAGTTATCGAATAACGAATCTACAGCTTCCTGTAACATACGTTTCTCGTTACGTAAAATTACCTCTGGTGCTTTAATCTCGATCAAACGTTTTAAACGGTTGTTACGGATAATTACACGACGGTATAAATCATTTAAATCTGAAGTAGCGAAACGACCACCTTCTAATGGAACTAAAGGACGTAATTCTGGTGGAATAACCGGAACGATTTTAACAATCATCCACTCAGGGCGATTCTCAATACGTGTATTAGCGCCACGGAAAGCTTCAACAACCTGAAGACGTTTTAAAGCCTCATTTTTACGTTGCTGAGAAGTTTCGTTAGCTGCCTGGTGACGTAAATCGTAAGATAAAGTATCTAAATCAATACGTTTTAACAAATCTTCTAATGCCTCCGCACCCATTTTGGCTACGAATTTATTAGGATCTTTATCATCTAAATATTGGTTTTCTTTAGGTAATTTATCTAAGATATCTAAATATTCTTCTTCCGTTAAGAAGTCCATATAACTGATACCTTCTTCAGCCATTAAACCTGCCTGAATAACTACGTAACGCTCGTAATAGATAATTAAATCTAATTTTTTAGTAGGTAAACCTAATAAATAACCGATTTTGTTTGGTAAAGAGCGGAAATACCAGATATGCGCAACAGGAACCACCAAACTGATGTGCCCCATACGCTCTCTACGCACTTTCTTTTCAGTTACTTCAACACCACAACGGTCGCAAACAATACCTTTATAACGGATACGTTTGTACTTACCGCAATGACATTCGTAATCTTTTACCGGACCAAAAATACGCTCACAGAACAAACCATCACGTTCAGGTTTGTAAGTACGGTAGTTAATGGTTTCTGGTTTCAACACCTCACCGCTAGAACGCTCCAAAATAATCTCCGGAGACGATAAGCTAATGGTAATAGATGTGAAATTGCTTTTTAATTTATTATCCTTTTTGTAAGACATATCTCTTTCTTTAATGATCGAAGGATTGAGTGATTGAATGAGAGAATGACAGTTACCCATCATCCACTCATTCACTCATTCTTTCATTCAATTAGTCTAACGTAATATCTAAACCTAAGCCGCGTAACTCGTGTACCAATACGTTGAACGATTCTGGTACGCCTGGAGTTGGTAGGTTCTCACCTTTAACAATGGCTTCGTAGGTTTTAGCTCTTCCAATAACATCATCCGATTTAACGGTTAAGATCTCTTGAAGGATGTTAGCAGCACCGAATGCCTCTAATGCCCAAACCTCCATCTCACCAAAACGCTGACCCCCGAATTGAGCTTTACCACCCAATGGTTGTTGTGTAATTAATGAGTATGGTCCGATTGAACGGGCGTGCATCTTATCATCAACCATGTGACCTAATTTCAACATGTAGATAATACCCACAGTTGTAGTCTGATCGAAACGCTCACCTGTTAAACCATTATATAAGTAAGTTTTTCCTGAAGCCGGAACACCTGCTTTAGCGATCCACTCTTCTACCTCATGGTGTTTAGCACCGTCAAAGATTGGAGTTGCAAATTTAACACCCAATTCTTTACCAGCCCAAGCCAATACAGTTTCATAGATCTGACCCAAGTTCATACGTGAAGGTACACCCAGTGGGTTCAACACGATATCAACCGGGCTACCATCAGCTAAGAAAGGCATATCTTCGTCACGTACAATACGTGCAACAATACCTTTGTTACCGTGGCGTCCTGCCATCTTATCACCTACTTTTAACTTACGTTTTTTAGCAACATAAACTTTGGCCATCTGTACAATTCCCGATGGAAGCTCATCACCTACACTGATCGCAAATTTATCACGTTTGTAAGCACCAAGTTCCTCGTTAACACGGATACCATAGTTGTGAAGCAACATTTTAATCAGCTCGTTTTTGTCATCATCAGTAGTCCATTTGTTAGGGCTAATGTGCTCATAACTAAGCTCAGCTAAAATTTTCTGCGTAAACTTAGCACCTTTTGGTACTAATAATTCTTTGTAAATGTTAAATACACCTTGAGATGTTTTGCCATTTACAATAGTGAATAATTTGTCTACTAATTCATTTTTTAACTTCTCTGTTGCCTTGTTGTAGTCTTTATCTAACTTCTCAATTGCAGATTTCTCTTCAGCTTTTGAAGTTTTCTTAGCACGGCTGAATAACTTAGTATCGATTACCACACCCTGGATTGAAGGAGGAGTTTTTAAAGACGCATCTTTAACATCACCTGCTTTATCACCAAAGATTGCACGCAGTAATTTCTCTTCCGGTGAAGGATCAGACTCACCTTTAGGAGTAATCTTACCAATTAAAATATCACCTTCTTTTACTTCAGCACCAATGCGGATAATACCGTTTTCATCAAGGTCTTTAGTAGCCTCTTCAGAAACGTTAGGAATATCTGGTGTCAATTCCTCTTCTCCACGTTTAGTATCACGTACTTCTAATTCAAACTCTTCAATATGCAATGAAGTGAAAACGTCATCACGAACAATACGCTCGTTGATTACAATCGCATCCTCAAAGTTGAAACCTTGCCAAGGCATGAATGCCACTTTCAAGTTTCTTCCTAGAGCAAGCTCACCATTCTCTGTTGCATATCCCTCGCAAAGTACTTGCCCTTTAGTAACTTTCTGACCTTTCTTAACGATTGGTTTCAAGTTGATACAAGTATTCTGGTTGGTTTTCTTGAATTTGATTAATCTATAAGTTTTGCTGTCACCTTCAAATGAAACTAAACGATCGTCTTCGTTACGTTCATATTTAATGGTGATTTCATTAGCATCTACATATTCTACAACACCATCACCCTCTGCGTTGATCAAAGTTCTTGAGTCACGAGCAACGCGACCTTCCAAACCTGTACCTACAATTGGTGCCTCAGGACGTAACAATGGTACGGCCTGACGTTGCATGTTCGATCCCATCAAGGCCCTGTTCGCATCATCATGTTCTAAGAACGGAATTAATGAAGCAGCGATTGAAGTAATCTGGTTTGGCGCAACGTCCATTAAGTCTAATTTCTCAGGCTCAATAATCGGGAAGTCACCCTCGTAACGCGCTTTAACACGTGGAGTAATGAAATTACCCTGATCGTCGTACTCTGCATTTGCCTGAGCGATAGTTTTACCATCCTCATCTTCAGCAGAAAGATAGATTACGTCAGAATCAACAACCACTTTTCCTTCTTCAACACGTTTGTAAGGTGTTTCGATGAAACCTAAATTATTGATCTTCGCGTGTACACAAAGTGATGAAATCAAACCAATGTTTGGTCCCTCTGGAGTTTCGATAGTACACAAACGACCGTAGTGCGTATAGTGAACGTCACGAACCTCGAAACCAGCACGCTCACGTGAAAGACCACCTGGGCCTAACGCTGATAAACGACGCTTGTGTGTAATCTCTGCTAATGGATTCGTTTGATCCATGAACTGAGATAGCTGGTTTGTTCCAAAGAAAGAGTTAATTACTGATGACAACGTACGAGCGTTGATCAAATCAGTAGGTGTAAATACCTCGTTATCGCGAATGTTCATACGCTCACGGATTGTTCTAGCCATACGCGCTAAACCAACACCGAATTGTGCATATAACTGCTCACCTACCGTACGTACACGACGGTTTGATAAGTGGTCAATATCATCCACCTCTTCTTTAGAGTTGATCAATTTGATCAAATATTTAACAATAGCAATAATATCTGCTTTTGTTAAAACTTTTACATCATCCGGAGTATCCATTTTCAATTTACGGTTGATGCGGTAACGACCAACATCTCCTAAATCGTAACGTTTATCTGAGAAGAATAAACGATCAATGATACCACGTGCAGTTTCCTCATCAGGTGGTTCTGCGTTACGCAAAGCACGATAGATGTTTTCTACAGCCTCTTTCTCAGAGTTTGATGTATCTTTTTGTAATGTATTATAAATAATGGTATAATCGGCCTGGCTAGCACCATCATCTTTAGATAAGATAATAGTTTTAACACCTGCTTCGATTACCATATCGATATGTTCGTCTTCTAAAATGGTTTCTCTTTCAAGAATCACTTCATTACGATCGATAGAAACTACCTCACCAGTATCTTCATCAACAAAATCCTCTACCCATTTTCTTAATACCCTTGCAGCAAGTTTACGTCCGATATATTTTTTCAAACCAGACTTACTAACCTTAACCTCATCGGCAAGATCAAATAATTCTAAGATGTCTTTATCAGAATCGTAACCAATTGCACGTAATAAGGTGGTAACTGGGAACTTTTTCTTACGATCGATGTAAGCATACATCACGTTGTTAACGTCTGTAGCAAACTCAATCCATGAACCTTTGAAAGGAATAACACGAGCAGAGTACAATTTGGTTCCGTTAGTGTGACGGCTTTGGCCGAAGAACACTCCTGGAGAACGGTGTAATTGCGAAACGATAACACGCTCAGCTCCGTTGATTACAAATGTACCTTTAGGTGTCATGTAAGGGATGGTACCTAAGTAAACATCCTGGATGATGGTTTCAAAATCCTCATGCTCTTCGTCATTACAAGAAAGCTTCAGCTTTGCTTTTAATGGGACATTATAGGTTAAGCCACGCTCGATACACTCATGTATATCATATCGAGGTGGATCCACAAAATAATCAAGAAATTCTAGTACGAAGATGTTTCTTGAATCAGTGATTGGGAAGTTTTCGGCAAACACTTTAAACAAACCTTCGCTAGAGCGATCGTCTGATGTGGTATCTATCTGGAAAAATTCTCTGAATGATTGCAATTGCACGTCAAGAAAATCAGGATAATCTATAATGTGCTTACTAGTTGCAAAATTTACTCTTTGTTCGACTTTCTTTGCCAATGGACTAAAAGTTTTTTAGTTTAAGAATAAACTATTTGTTTGGCTTTGGTTAAAGCATCTCATCAACCAAGCAAAATGAGATGTTTATAAACAGGTAAAGACACCGACATTTTCAGTCGGTGTCTGATACTTTTTTAGCGAAGCTAAATTAAGTGATTACTTAACCTCAACTACTGCTCCAGCTTCTTCTAATTGTTTTTTAAGCGCTTCTGCTTCGTCTTTAGCAACACCAGCTTTTAATTCTTTTGGTGCTCCGTCAACTAAGTCTTTAGCTTCTTTCAAACCTAAACCAGTTAAGTCTTTAACAAGTTTTACAACTGCTAATTTCTGACCACCAGCTTCTTTTAAGATTACATCAAAAGATGTTTTTTCTGCAGCAGCAGCAGGTGCATCACCACCACCAGCAGGACCAGCAATCGCTACAGCAGCAGCTGCAGGCTCGATACCATACTCATCTTTTAAGATTTGAGCTAATTCATTAACTTCTTTAACTGTTAAGTTTACTAATTGCTCAGCAAACGCTTTTAAATCTGCCATTTTATTAAGATTTTAAAAATTTACGTAAAAATAATTTTGTTTAATTTGCGAACTTAAGGTGTTCGTTAACCTTCTCTTTCCTGAAGAGTTTTAACAATTCCTGCAATTTTGCTACCGCCTGATTGAAGCGCAGATAGAACATTTTTAGCTGGTGATTGTAATAGACCAACGATATCTCCAATAAGCTCTTCTCTTGATTTCAAGCTTACTAATGAATTTAATTGATCATCGCCAACATAAATAGATGAATCGATGTACGCTGCTTTTAGCAATGGTTTATCACTTGTTTTTCTCAAAGATTTGATCAACTTAGCCGGAGCATTAGCTGTTTTTGAGAATAATAATGATGAAGAACCTTTTAAGGCTTCGAATATCTCAGATGAATCGCCATCTAAACTCTCAATCGCTTTACGGATTAATGAGTTTTTAGCAACCTTCATGATGATATCGCTCTCAAAACATTTGCGACGGATTTCATTGATCTTCTCAACAGAAAGGCTAGAGGTATCTGCAATATAGAAATTGCCATACTCCTGCATTTGTCCTTGTAGTTCTAAAACTACTTCGTGTTTTTCTTCTCTGTTCATGATTAAATCCCCGCTACTGATTTGGTTTCGATTGCAATTCCAGGACTCATTGTAGAAGACACGTGAATGCTTTTAAAATAAGTTCCTTTTGCAGCAGATGGTTTCAATTTAGCTAATACTTGAATTACTTCTAAAGCATTTTCATAAATCTTTTCTGCCGGGAATGATACTTTTCCTATCGAGGTGTGAATGATACCTGTTTTGTCTACTTTAAAATCGATCTTTCCACCTTTTACATCTGTTACAGCTTTACCAACTTCGTTAGTTACTGTTCCAGATTTAGGGTTTGGCATTAAGTTTCTTGGTCCTAAAACACGTCCCAATTTACCTACTTTTGCCATACAAGCTGGTGTAGTGATAATAATGTCTACATCGGTCCAACCACCTTCAATTTTAGCAACATACTCGTCTAAACCTACGAAGTCTGCGCCAGCTGCTTTTGCTTCTTCTTCCTTATCAGGAGTTACCAAAGCTAAAACACGTACAGTTTTACCTGTACCGTGTGGTAAAGTAGCAATACCACGTACCATTTGATTGGCTTTACGTGGATCTACTCCTAATGCTACATCAATATCAACTGATGCATCAAATTTAGTAGTAGTGATTTCTTTTACCAAAGCAGCAGCATCCTTCAAAGTATAAGCTTTACCAGCCTCTATCTTAGCATGTGCCTTTTTTTGATTTTTAGTTAATTTCGCCACTGTTGTAAACTGTTTTTTAATTAATTGTTCCAGGGTGCGTCACCAGAAACGGTGATTCCCATACTGCGTGCTGTACCAGCAACCATACTCATTGCTGATTCGATAGTGAATGCATTTAAATCAGGCATCTTATCTTCAGCAATAACTTTAATTTGGTCCCAGGTCACCGATCCAACTTTTTTACGGTTAGGCTCAGCAGAACCACTCTGTAATTTAGTCGCGTCTTTCAACTGAACTGCTACAGGAGGGGTTTTGATGATGAAATCGAATGACTTATCAGCATAAACAGTAATTACAACCGGCAATACTTTACCTGCTTTATCTTGGGTACGAGCATTGTACTGTTTGCAAAACTCCATGATGTTCACACCTTTAGCACCTAATGCAGGTCCTACTGGTGGCGATGGATTTGCAGCTCCGCCCTTGATCTGTAATTTGATCATTGCACTGACTTCTTTTGCCATTTTGTGTTTTTATTTATTTAAAACTCAATGTTAAATTTGGAAGCATGTAACATTTTATTTTCCAGATAGTTCTATACAAAACCAAAAGGACTGCAAAGATATGAATAATCTTGCAGTCCTCCTATATATTTTTGAAAATATTTTTTACTCTTTTTCTACTTGCATGTAGTTAAGCTCTAATGGGGTTTTTCTTCCAAAAATCTTAACCATTACTTTAAGCTTTTTCTTCTCTTCGTTTACCTCTTCGATAATACCAGAGAAACCATTGAATGGTCCATCCATTACTTTGATGTTCTCTCCTACGTAGTAAGGAACATTCATCATCTCCCCCTGCTCGCTCATTTCATCAACCACACCTAAAATACGGTTAACTTCTGCCTGACGCATTGGGATTGGAGTTCCAGCCTTATCGCCCAGGAAGCCAATAACACTGTTAATTCCTTTAATTACGTGCTCTAACTCACCGTCTAAAATGGCTTCAATTAAAACATAGCCTGGATAAAAGTTACGTTCTTTGGCTATTTTTTTTCCATCTTTCATCTGGTAGTATTTCTCCATAGGGATTAATACCTGAGGCACCAAATGAGAGAAACCTAAACGGCTAATCTCAGCATCAATATACTGTTTTACTTTCTTCTCTTTACCGCTAACAGCTCTTACAACATACCACTTTAGATCGCTCATTCAGAAATATTAATTAGAAAGTGATTTATAAAAAGTATCTAACACAAACATAGAACCTTTATCCATTGCAAAAATCAATAATGCAATAATTAAAGAAGCTACTAAAACAAGAACCGCAGAACTTTGAAGCTCGCCCCATGTAGGCCAAGTAACCTTCTGGGTCATTTCATCGTATGATTCTTTTATAAATTGAACTACTTTAGCCATATTTACTATAATGATTAAATGATTGAGTTAGTGAGCGACAGAATGCATTTGCATTCGATCATTAAAACTTTCACTAATTCAATCATTTTTGTTTGGCACGGGAACAAGGATTCGAACCCTGATCAAAGGTTTTGGAGACCTCTATTCTACCGTTGAACTATTCCCGTGTTTAAAAAAGAGCTAGCCTTAACTAGCTCCTTTATATTGTTAAGCTTAAAATTAAGCTAAGATTTCAGTTACCTGACCAGCACCTACTGTTCTACCACCTTCACGGATAGCGAAACGTAGACCTTTTTCCATTGCGATAGCGTTGATCAACTTAACAGTGATGGTAACGTTATCACCTGGCATAACCATTTCAGTACCTTCAGCTAGTGAGATCTCACCAGTTACGTCTGTAGTACGGAAATAGAACTGAGGACGGTATTTGTTGAAGAATGGAGTGTGACGACCACCTTCTGCTTTTGATAATACATAGATCTCAGCTTTGAAATCTGTGTGAGGAGTTACTGAACCTGGTTTACAGATTACCATACCACGACGGATATCAGTTTTCTCAATACCACGTAACAATAAACCTACGTTATCACCTGCTTCACCATAATCTAAGATCTTACGGAACATCTCAACACCAGTTACTGTAGATTTTAAGTTCTCAGCACCCATACCTAAGATTTCAACTGGATCTCCAGAGTTGATTACACCACGCTCGATACGGCCAGTTGCTACTGTACCACGACCAGTGATTGAGAATACGTCCTCTACTGGCATCAAGAATGGAAGATCAGTTAAACGTGGAGGGATTGGAATGTAGCTATCTACAGCATCCATTAACTCCATGATTTTACCAACCCATTTAGCATCTCCGTTTAATCCACCTAAAGCAGATCCTTGGATTACTGGAATATCATCACCTGGGAATTCGTAGAACGATAATAATTCACGAACTTCCATTTCTACTAGTTCTAATAATTCAGGATCATCAACCATATCCACTTTATTCATGAATACAACTAATGAAGGAACACCAACCTGACGAGCCAATAAGATGTGCTCACGAGTTTGTGGCATTGGACCATCAGTAGCAGCAACAACGATAATTGCACCGTCCATCTGAGCAGCACCAGTAACCATGTTTTTCACGTAATCCGCGTGACCTGGACAGTCAACGTGTGCATAGTGACGGTTAGCTGTTGAATACTCAACGTGAGCTGTATTGATAGTAATACCTCTTTCTTTTTCCTCAGGAGCTGAGTCAATTGAATCGAATGAACGTGCCTCAGTTAAACCAGCATCAGCCAAAACTTTTGTAATAGCCGCTGTTAAAGTTGTTTTACCGTGATCGACGTGACCGATTGTACCGATGTTTAAGTGCGGTTTACTGCGGTCAAATTTTTCTTTTGCCATTTTATTTATAACTAATTAGTAGGTTAACTTTTTTATTAATTTTATTTATTGTTTTGATACAATGTAACGCAAAAAACCTTGTCCACTCTGCACCTAAAACAGACTTAACAAAGTTTTTTCTTTTGAGCCAAAGATGGGACTTGAACCCACGACCTCTTCCTTACCAAGGAAGTGCTCTACCGCTGAGCTACTTCGGCTTTTTACTAGCTCACTAGTTCAAGGGTCATTCGTTCACTAAGGCTAACCATGAACCGATGAACAAACTTACTAATGAACATCTAAGAGCGGAAGACGAGGTTCGAACTCGCGACCTATAGCTTGGAAGGCTATCGCTCTACCAACTGAGCTACTTCCGCTTTCTAAAATTAGAGTTTGATAAAATGAAAGAATGAGAGAAATATTCTTTCATTAAAACATTTGGTCATTCTTTCATTTTAAAGTGTGGGGAGAGAAGGATTCGAACCTTCGAAGTCTTACGACAACAGAGTTACAGTCTGTCCCATTTGGCCGCTCTGGTATCTCCCCAACTTTATCTTAAAATGTTAACACTTTAAAATAAAAAGAGCCTCCTATCGGAATCGAACCAATGACCTACTGATTACAAGTCAGTTGCTCTACCAGCTGAGCTAAGGAGGCTTTAAATTTTGTGCAATGATACGAAAAAACTTCTTTTTTCCTATTATTAACGTGTTTTTTTAAAACTTTTATCTTTTCATAGAACTAACCTTTTCTTCTTGGCGTAACGCCCTTTCCGAAAGGGAATGCAAATATACACACTTATATTTCACTTCAAAATTATTTTTAAAAAAAAATAGAGAAGATATACCTCAAGTCGATATCAAACCAAGTTCTTTAACGAATATTATCTTCATAATCAGCCGCTTTGCTAGCGCTAAAAAATTGAATAATTTTTTCATTTTTTTTCAGAATATTTTGCAATTCCCCGGTTCAGCTTCTCAGTTCTCAGTTTTAAGACTCGAACATTTATTAAAAAAAATATTTTTTAGTGGCTTTTTCACCTCTGTCCTCTCCTATTTCAGCAAAATTTATTCAAAAAAAACGGCAGCACAATAATAAATCGTGCTGCCGCTTACTTTATTTTTTTCTATTTCTTAGTAATCTGAAGCTTCGCTCTCGCTTAAAATTGCCTTATGCTCGCTTAATTTAGCTCTCGTTTTGTCTTTATGTTTTGTAATTTGCTTCCTTAATGATTCGATGGCCAGGTCGGTGGCCTCTTCAAATGACTTACATTGTTCTTTAGCGAAAAGGGTTCCTCCAGGTACAATCAGTTTAATCTCACTGATTTTATTGGCCTCATCCTCTACGTTCTCTAACTTTAAATACACTTCACCGCTGATGATTTGATCAAAAAACTGATCGAGCTTGTTCGCCCTCTTTTGTATAAAATCTAACAACTTACTGTCTGCATTGAAGTGGATTGATTGAACTCCGATTTTCATTTTTCCTCCTTTTTTTATGCCTTTGGATGGGCTTGTTTATAAATTGTTTTTAATCTTTCGATCGAATTGTGTGTGTAAACCTGGGTGGCCGCTAAACTGGAATGGCCTAAAAGTTCCTTAATGGCATTTAAATCAGCCCCTGCATTAAGTAATGAGGTCGCATAACTGTGGCGTAATACATGGGGACTTTTTTTCTCATGTGTAGATACAAATTTTAAATGCTCAGTAACTGCGCGATATATCAGTTTAGGATATGCGGCAGCTCCTGTATTTGTAACGATTAATATAGGTAAATTGTTATTAAAATTCTGCAACTTTTTTAACTCAATGTATTTATTTACCTGATTTATAAGCTGTTTATTTATTGGAACTACCCTTTCCTTGTTCCGCTTGCCCAATACCTTTATAGTATTAGCATAAATATCAATATCTGTTTCTTTAATTTGGAGTAATTCTGCTAACCGTAACCCTGCCCCGAAGAGCAACTCAATAATTAAATGATCCCTTATGGAAGAAAAATTGGTCTGAAAATACTCTTCAGAATCTAAAAGATGATCCATTTTTTGCGCATCAACAAATACAGGCAAATGCTTCGCTACTTTGGGTGCTTTAATTAAGGCCGAAGGATCCTGAACAATTCTATCTTCTCTAAGCAAGAATTTATAGAAGCTTCTTAAGGTAGAGATCTTACGGTTTATGGTCTGGGTAGATTTGTCATTCTCCATCAAGTCAACCATGTAGCTGCGTAAATGGGTATGCTTAACTTCTAAAAAATCTAATTCGAATGTTTTTTGGATATACTCCCTAAACTGACTTAAATCTGTTTGATAGGAAGTGATGGTATGCTGAGAATAACGCTTCTCGTGGGATAAATATGTGATAAAACTCTTTAGCAACATTCAAAATCGATTACACCGGCTTATATATGAAGTTACAAATAGTTTTGGTATTAAGAAATAGTTAAAAAATAATAAGCAAAAAAAATGCCTTTAAGAAAAATCTTAAAGGCACCTTAATTTTATATCGTATACAACTATGCAGTTGTATCTTGATTCATATTTTGAATATAAACAGCATGTTTAATTTCAGTACGACGAGCTACAGATTTCTTCTCGTATGCCTGACGGCTACGAAGTTCTCTTAAAACTCCAGTTTTTTCGAATTTCTTCTTGAAACGTTTAAGGGCTTTATCTAATGATTCGCCGTCTTTAATGTTGATAATAATCATAACGCTGAAATACCTCCTCTCGTGGTTTTTAAATTTCCCCTTCTATTCGGGGATGCAAATGTAAGTATTTTATTGAGAATGAGAAAGAGTTAAGAAGAAAAAATTATCTTATATATAAAAAAGATTTCTTTTTTGTTGTAAAGTTATAATGTACAGTTGTTACATTTATATATAAGATAAAAACTATGACAACAGGCAAAAAAGTAATCGCTATTCTTTCCACAGTACTTTTAATTATCCTTGCAATAATTTGTTATTACCGCTACTTCTTTGTTTTTGGTGAAGGTGTTAAAGCAGGAGAACTCAATTATGTGGTTAAAAAAGGTTACGTCTTTAAAACTTATGAAGGCAAACTCATTCAAAGTGGAATAAAATCACGACAAACGGGCACCTTGCAAAGCAATGAATTTGAATTCTCCATTGCCAATAAAGCCATAGCAGATCAAATGATGAATAACAGTGGTAAATTTTATGAACTACATTATAAGGAATACAAAAATTCACTTCCCTGGAGAGGATTTAGCGTCTATGTGGTAGATAGCATATTAACCACTCGGGATATTCAGTAGCGACGGGCATTAGTCATTAGTCATTAGTCATTAGTCATTAGTCATTAGTCATTAGTCATTAGTGAGAACAAGGCATAGGATAACCGGTTTAAGAAAGACAAAAAAAATCCGGAGGTATTTCAACCCACCGGATTCCTCATAATATATTTGGTTTGTTAATAAGGTTAAAGGCATATGATATGAGCTTTAGGATAACAGCCATTTGCCTTTACCCTTAAACTACCTACCACTCTACCCTTGTAATATTTCTCTCGCAATAACGATCTTCTGAATTTCTGATGTCCCCTCACCTATGGTACAGAGTTTACTATCTCTGTAAAATTTCTCTACCGGAAAATCCTTCGTATATCCATATCCTCCAAAAATCTGTACAGCATCTGTAGCTACTCTAACTGCAACTTCTGAAGAAAAATATTTTGCCATAGCTGATTGTTTGGTAACTGGCTGATGTCGGTTCTTTAAATCGCTCGCCTGGCGAATCAATAATTCTGCCGCTTCAATTTCAGTAGCCATATCGGCCAGCTTAAAGCTAATGGCCTGGTAACTCGAAATTGGCTTCCCGAATTGCTGACGTTGTTTAGAATAGGCAACTGCGGCATCGTAAGCTCCTTTTGCAATTCCTAAACCTAATGCGGCAATAGAAATACGCCCTCCATCTAACACCTTCATGGCCTGTTTAAACCCCTCTCCTACATTACCTAATAAATTAGCTTTAGGAACCCTACAGTTATCAAATATCATTTCTGTAGTTTCAGAAGCCCTCATACCTAATTTATTTTCTTTCTTGCCAGCGGCAAAACCCGGTGTTCCCCTTTCTACCACAATTGCCGAAATTCCTTTCGAACTCCCCTGTTCTCCTGTTCTAACCATTACCACTGCTATATCGCCACTTTTACCGTGTGTAATCCAGTTTTTAGAACCATTAATAATATAATCATCGCCATCTTCAACAGCAGTCGTCATCATTCGTAATGCATCCGACCCCGTATTGGCCTCTGTTAATCCCCATGCACCTATCCATTCTGCAGACGCCAGTTTAGGTAACCATTTTTGCTTTTGCTCTTCATTTGCAAAAGCCAGAATATGGCCAGTACAGAGTGAATTGTGTGCAGCTAAAGACAAACCAATAGAACCACATACTCTGGCAACCTCTACAATTACATCTACATATTCATGGTAGCCTAAACCTGAGCCACCATATTCTTCAGGAACCAATACCCCCATCAGCCCCAACTCTCCTAATTGTTTAAACAAGGGGATTGGAAAGTGTTGCGCCTCATCCCATTCCATCACGTTTGGTCTAATGTGTTTCTCCGCAAAATCGCGAACCATATCTCTCACGCTTTGTTGGGTTTCTGTTTCCGAAAAATTAAAGCTTACGCTCATATATTATAGCTTTGGTTTCGACAATTATAATCAATTATTTGATAGTTAGTTACCATTAAATATTAGGCAAAACCTAGAATGAAATGGTATTTAGTATAATTACTGAACCTGTTAATTTTAAAGCTTGATAAAAAGATTGAAAGGTATTTATTTTTTTTAGTAAATATTTTTTTAGTCTCCTGAGAAAAAGTTGAATTTGCTACTTGAAAGAAATATAAGGTAATATTTTTTCAATGAGCTCGGGGTTTAGGATCACTATTTTTCTTAAATCCTCCTTACTCGTATAATCCCCATGTTGTTTTCTATATTGCAATATCGCATTGATCTGTTTATAGGAAAGGTATGGATTCGTTCTTAATTCATTAAAAGTAGCTGTATTGATATTTACCGTGTTTAAATCAATTTTAGAAAGAATCAGCTGATCTTTAATCTCCGCATATTTTGCAGAATCCAGACCATAAACTTCTAACAGTTGTTCCTTTTTGTAAAAGCCGCCCAATCGTTCGCGGTATTTTAAGATCCGTTTTGCGAACGCAGGTCCTATTCCTTTCACAGCATCCAATTGAACAGAATCTGCACGATTAATATCTACAATTACAGAAACCTTCTTTGCAAACTCCTTCCTTTCGAACACCAAACTCTTATGCGAATTACCCTTATCTGCTATTTTTACATAAGGTAAAAGCTTGATATACATATCTGGAGAAATGGTATACATTTTTTTAAGATCTTCAGGCTGATAAAACCTCCCACCTTTACTGGTATAATTTACAATTGATTTGGCCTGTTTAGGAGAAAGTCCCAATGTTTCCCAACCTGACTGTGGGAGCGTATTCGGATCAAAACTGAAGAGCCGGGCCTCCTTCTTAGCCTCAAGATCTAATATGTCTTCTCTTACCGAAGCGTATCTATCTTGTTCTGTAATGCTAATTCTTTTAATCTCAGCCATAAGATTAGGGCTGTCTATTTCTACCGGTTTAATATATACATATATAATAGGTATGCTTTTCAATACAATAATAATAAAGACCAAAAACAACAATCCATTGAATTCTCCTTTACTAAAACCAAAGTATTTATTGAGCCAAGTTCTCACATGCAATTTTTAAGATACCTTATTATAAATATAAATCTTATTTTTGGGATTGCGAAACGGAGCGGTTTCGTTGCAACAACCTAACGAATTATTTATATGAAGATCATTACTACCTCAGAATTTGCTAAGGCGACGAAGATTGATAAGCTTGGAGTACCCGGATTAGCAGGTTTGTTGATGGAGATTATGAAATTGAACGACATCAATGATGTTTTCGCTCAAAATCAACACTTTAAAGGTTTAGAGTTTGTAGATAAAATATTAGAAACCATTGGCGTTTCGATCGAATTTGATGAGGATGATTTAAATTCCATTCCTAAAACAGGTCCATTTATTGCCATAGCCAACCATCCTTACGGTGGCGTTGAAGGCTTAGCATTGGTTAAGCTTTTATGTACCGTAAGACCAGATGCTAAGGTTATGGTTAACTTTATATTACAGAAAATCCCTAACCTCAATGAATTCTTTGTTGCGGTTAACCCTTTCGAAAATGTACAGCATTCTTCTAGTATAAGCGGTTTAAAAACAACCTTTGATTTATTAAGAAATGGTGTCCCTATCGGGATTTTCCCAGCGGGAGAAGTTTCAACCTTTAAAATAGATGCCCAACAGGTTACTGACAGGATGTGGCATCCCGTGGTAGGAAAGTTAATTGCCAAAGCAAAAGTTCCGGTTGTGCCGATCTATTTCCATGGCAACAATGGTGTTTTCTTTAATATATTGAGTTTTATTCACCCTACTTTACGTACAGCGAAATTGCCTTCGGAGTTTTTGAATAAACACGGCCGTACCATTAAAGTGAGGGTCGGAAAAGCCATCACTGTTTCTGAGATTTCGGCAATGAGTGGCGGGAATAAACTCATGGACTATTTGCGTGCACGTACTTACGCATTGGGTGTGGGCTTAGATACAGAGAAAAAACTCTTCAACCCTTTAAAACTCTTCAAAATCAAGAAAAAACCCGCAGAAATTATTGAAGAAACCTCCAGGACTTTAATTAAAAACGAAGTTCAGGATTTAGAGGATTTCCGTGTATGGACCGAAAAAAATTATGAAGTCTACATCGTACCTACGCTAAAAATCCCAAATGTATTAAGGGAGATTGGCCGATTGCGGGAAATTACCTTCCGTGAAGTTGGCGAAGGCACCAATAAAAAAATCGACCTCGACAATTACGACATATATTATAACCACCTTTTTATTTGGGATAAAGATTTAGAAAATATTGTTGGTGCATACCGCATAGGAAAGGGCGATGAAATTTTAGAGAGCATGGGGCGTCGTGGCTTTTATCTTTCAGAATTATTTAAAATGAAAGATCAGTTCTACCCGATGTTAAAACAAGGAATTGAATTAGGTCGTTCATGGATCAGAAAGGAATATCAGGGCAAACCCTTACCACTATTCTTGTTATGGAAAGGTATTCTTAAGTATCTTCTGGATAATCCACAGTACCGTTATATGTTTGGTCCGGTAAGTATCAGCAATAACTTTTCTAAATTTAGCAAAGCCTTAATTGTGGATTACATTACTAAAAACCATTTCGATTATGAAATGGCCAAATATGTTAAACCCCGCAACAAATTCAAAGCTGATTTATTACCCATTGCAACAGATGCTTTGGTAGACAGCAGTGAATCATTCAAAGATTTAGACAGTATCATCGGCGATATTGAAAATACACATATTAAAATTCCAGTGCTGTTGAGACAATACATGAACTTAAATGCTAAGATCATATCGTTTAATATCGACCCTAAGTTCTCAGATTGTTTGGATGGTTTCTTGGTGGTAGACACCCATAATATTCCACCAGAAATGCTGGAAAAGCTTGGAAAGAATTTATAATTAAAACAAAAAAACCTCAGACATCCATCTGAGGTTTTTTATTATCAACTAACCTAAACTTTATAAATACTAACCAAATATTTATACCGCAAAAGTAAGTCTACCACATTAAGGATATATTAAGCCTAGGTTACGATTTAACAGACAAAGTTCCTTTAAAAATAGTCGAATATTAAGAAAATGTTAACCAACTACTTAAACCTTGACATAAAGAAATTGTTGCTTTTATGTTAATAATAAGTAAATTTAATATAACCAAATATCGTGCGGTTTGAAAAGTAGGATGCTTAAATATTATATCACAATTATTTCCTTCATTTGTTTGATGGCAATACCTGCTATTAAAGCGAATGGACAGAACTACTCTTTTGATTTTTATGATGGCACATTTAATTTCAGTGCCGACGAAACCTTTGTTATTCAAGTTTCGAAAACCGCAAACTATACTGATGTAGCTGAGTTTTACACTAAAATAAGTAAAAGCAAAGATACAGCACTCATTACTGCGCTTCAGAGGTATCGCAATCAATACCATTTAAATGATTGGATTTATTATCAACTGATTCGGAAAGCGGCAGAGCAGATTAGTCCGAAGGCAGAGAACTATTTCCGTTACACCCTATACAAATGGTATTTATTAAACAAGTGTGGTTATGATGCCAGAATTGCGGTTGGCAATGATCAGATCGTATTTTACGTGCGTAACGAGGAGGATATCAGCGATATTCCATTTTTCATGATTGATAATAAGAAGTACAGCTGCTTAAACTATCATGATTACGGAAAGCTCTTTAAACAATCAGTTTATTTGCCGGTAAAAATATCCATCCCCGAAGGAAAAAATGCCTTCTCTTATAAGGTAACCAAGATGCCTGATTTTAAACCTGAAGATTATCAGGTAAAAGATATCGCCTTTAACTACAAGCAAAAAACATATCACTTTCAACTCAAAGTTAATGATGATGTTCAAACCTTATTTAAAAATTATCCGGTAGTTGATTTCGAGAGCTATTTTAACATACCCTTGAGCAGAGAAACCTATAGTTCACTGATTCCTATTTTGAGAGAAAACTTAAAAAAGATGGATCAAAAAAAGGGTGTTGACTATTTAATGCGGTTTACGCGATATGCATTCCTTTATGAAGACGATGGACAAAACTTCGGAAAAGAAAAAAGGTTGTCTCCAGAACAAACCCTATTAAATAAGTACAGTGATTGTGATGATCGGGCAGCCTTATTTTTCTACCTGGTAAAGGAGATTTACAATTTGCCCATGATTGCTGTGCTCTACCCTACCCACCTCACCATGGCTGTACAGTTTGATAAGCCCTTAGGAAATTTCATTGTCTACAATGGTAATAAATATTCATTCTGCGAACCTACCCCCCAAACAGAAGATCTAAAGATCGGACAATTACCGCATAATCTTAAAAACATCAAGTTTGAAATTGTATACGCCTATGAACCCCGGCGCTAATAAACCCAACCCAATGTTAAGTTAACTTTAACAAAACATTATCTTACTGATAACAAGTTATATCTCGCCCTATTTAAAGTATTTTTGTGTTTAAATAAACTAAAACAAAAGTATGCCTGCCACTATCTATTCTATTATCAAAGAGTTTTATGCTGAAATTCATGGCCATCCTGTTAAGGCTAGAATTATCTCGCCTATACAAGATGAAAATACCTTTACCTTCCAGGTTAGTTCTTATTTTAAGAAAAATAGTGATAGCGAGGCCAATGTACCTGCATCAACATTTACTTCTTATGCGAATGCAGAAAGGCACCTATTCGGCTATTTGGAAGCCTTTCAAAACACTATAGATTTAGGTGGAGATGTTGCACCTGGTGTTAATTTCTAAAGGTTTTCTTTATCATCCTTCTCTGGAGGTAGTTCTGATTGAATAGACTCCTCCTCAAATTCCTTTTTATCCTTCTGATTCTTTCTGATCAGGTAGCCTATTAGCAATACAATCAATACCGCTACACCTATCAATATTGGGTAATTCATAGTTCTATTTTTAAGATTGATCACTGCTTATACCCAAGATAGTTTAAAATTATTATATGTTAAGTATCACTTACTTAGTTAACATAATCATAATATTAATTTAATATCTCAATCGGCTATCTTTGGGAAAACCCAGAGGTAGTTAATGAAAAAGAACAAATCCAAGTCGAAAAATCATTCGGCAAGCAAAAAAGAACGTAAAGAATTAGAATCAAAATTAGCAGTTGCATTTAACGAAGTGGTTAGTACCTACGGCAAAGCTAAAAAGGCAGATAAATTGATTGAGAAATTTGCTAAACAACTCTCCAAAAAAATAAGCATTCCCGCGCAACAAGCTGCAAATACTCCTGTTGCAGAAGCGGTAATTCCTTTGGCAACTATTGAGGAAATTGCTAAACCTAAGGCTAAAAAGCAAGCCCCTGTTAAGAAAGATAGTTAATTTTAACAATTGAATTAGCGTAATTTTATCGGTATTAATGAGATAATATCACAAAAAAGGTGTCCATAAAATAGACACCTTTTTATTTCTTTTATTTTTTACCGCAGAGGCCGCTAAGAGGAAGGCACCAAGCATGCAGAGTTGATATATATATATATTACGATGAAGATATGAAGAACTCCAAACTTTAGTTTAATACAATTATTTTAATTGGCTTTGTTTATAAGCATATACTAGATCTGTTTTACTAATCTGATCTTTTCCTCGCCAGGTAAATTGCTCTGTAGTTTCATTATACCCGATGGATTCTACTGGTATCCCACCAGTTTTGGACATAAATTCTTTCAGTGTATTAATACTAACACTATCTTTAATTTCTGTCGTTGAGTTGGGTGTAATAACCTCATCTTTTTTACAGCTATCTAGAGTTGTTGATAACACAACTGCAACTATTGCAATTTTGATTACGCTTGTTTTTAGATTTTTCATAATAACAATTATAGCATACTTAGATTAAGGTAATTTTATCACTATGTTATCAGCAAAATCAAAAAACATATTTTCGATATAGCAACCTATAACAAAAAGAGCCAGAATTTCTTCTGGCTCTTTTTTATTATATTTTTCTACTGCAACTTAAAACTAGTAAACATTAGTTTTAGGTGTCCAGCTAGCCCAACCGGTTGTCCAGTTTGTAGCACCAAAAGCTCCTTTGTAAGTTACTTTATCAAAGAAAGCATCTGTTTGAGCGCCAGTAAATGCAGCACCAGTAAGTGCGATTGAACCTGTAGCAGGCAATAAATTAGGAGCAGTTAGGTTGAATGCGCTAGTTAAACCAGCAGCGGCAGCAGAAGTGATGCTTACAGTACCAGATGCAGTTGCTTTAGCTTCGATTGCAGCAACAGAAGCGCCAGCAACAGTTACGTCAGATCCTAATTTGGAAGGGGCTGTTAAAGCATAAACAATATTATTATTGAATTGTGAAGTACCATCAATAAATGAATTGTATGTACCATTAGATTCTAACGACAAACCTCCTTTTGGATGACCTAACATGATAGAGTTATTCAAGATAAAGGCCGTATTTCTTCTCCATCTGTTAGCAAAGTTATGGTTAGCAGCAGTGTTAGCAGCTCCATTAGGACCTAAGATAGTAAAGTTAGAAAGATTAGGTTTTGTTCTTGGAGTAGCATCAGAACCAGTTGAGTTGTTATCACACTCGATACCGTTACCAGCATCACCACCATCAACGAAAGCAGGATCTCTTAATGACATAGCAAACTGAATTTTACCGCTATATCCATTATCAAAATCGAAGTCATCATCAGCAGTTGCATAAGCGATTAAGTATTTTGCGTTTACAGTACCACCAAAGAATTCATAAGCGTCATCATTACCATAAGCAACCATGATGTGATCAATTGTAGTACCAGAACCCACACCACCTAGTGTTAAACCATTAATTTCTGAGTTTGGTTCTGCAGCAATACCAGCGAATTCGATACGAATATATCTTAAGATTCCAGAATTATCGTTATCAACAGTACCACCATATTGTTTACCAACTCCGCCTTCAATAGTTGGGTTAGTTGCATTCACGGTAGCTTTACCTAAAATGATAATTCCACCCCAATCACCAGGAGCTCTTTCAGCAGGAACTTTTCCTGATGTAAAAACAATTGGTTGAGTAGCGCTTCCTTCTGCCATTAACTTAGCACCTCTCTCAATAATTAGAGCTCCTTTGTTAGCTACGCTAGATTTAATAACTGTTCCTGGCTCGATAGTTAAGGTAGAACCTTCTTCAAAATATGTATAACCAGATAATGTGATTGTTCCTTTACGAACCACAACGTTTTGACCAGACTTGTAAGTTCCTGAGAGCGTCCCGCCATTTGCAATTTCTACCTGACCAGTACCTGTTTCAGTTCCATTGTTACCTTTTTTACATGCTGTAAAAGAAAAGGCAATAAGTGCTAGTGCAACAAATGAGTTTTTAATTTTCATGTTTGTTATTTTTTTCAAAATTATATTTACAATGTTAGGAGTCGATTAACCTAAGGTTAAGTTTTACCAGTGTTTATGTTAAGTTATTATTTAGCGAATGAAAAATTATAGCTAAAGCTTAGTGTGAAATTACTTCCGAAACGTGATGATATATACTGTTTATCAACATTGCTGTCAAAACTTGTCTTATCATCCATGTTTAAATAAAAGATACTTTTCTGGTTAAAAATATCGCCAGCGTTAAGCTTTAACTCTGCCTTGTTTTTAAGCAATTTTTTACTGATCTGGAAATCCACAACATCTCTGGAGTTCTCCCAAATACTTGGAATTAGTGTATTACCTACAAAAGCAATTCTTTGACCTACACGATTATAAAGCGCGGTTAATGTAATTCCTGTAGGAACATTTGAATATTGTAAACCTGCATTAATCAAATAAGGCGATTGTCCTTGTAATGGGCGTGCAGGCAAGCCAATGCTATTAAGTTTTACTTCTGATTTGATATAACTTAAATTAGCAAAGAAAGTCAGGTCTTTAAAGAACTCAGCATCACTGATAAAATCAAATTTCTTTCTTACATCAAGCTCGGCACCAAACGAATATGCTTTTGAAACATTAGTATAATTAACCTGACGACGCTCCGGTGTTCCGCCTTCATCAAGTGTTTGCTCAATAGCATTATTAAAATCCTTATAGAAAACAGAGAATGTTATCGCCTCACCAGCTTCAGGATAAATTTCATAACGCAAATCACCGTTATTGATTGTACCACGTTTCAGCATCGGATTACCTAACGTTGAAGTTTGACTAACAAAATCATAGAATGTAAAAGGAGCTAACTCTCTTAATTCTGGTCTTGATACCGTTCTTGAACCTGATATCCTGAAATTACTTTTATCATTGATAGAGTAAGTGTAATTAACGGATGGCAGCACATCAAAGAAAGTCTGATCAAAGCTTCTAGCAGTACCGCTTAAATCGGTATAATCAATGTTTTGAAAATAGTGTTCTACCCTTGCACCCCAAGTCAATCTAGATTTCTCACCAATGTGATTATCAAGCATTACATAACCTGCATTTAACATCGTTTGTGCCTGATAAGAATCTGTATTGCTGGTAAAGTCGTTTAAGTAGAAGCCTCCGTTGGTAGAAATATTGTTTTGTGAGAAGATCGTTTCCTTTGGCATAGATAGGATACTTTCGTCAAAACTAGCTGATCCCGAAGAATTGTATAGATAATTGAAGATTCTAGCATTGAAATCTCTGGTTTTATACATACTTAAGAAACCTGACTTAAACGTGCTTTTCTTTTTGAATAAAGTAAACGGCAAGGTATAGTTTGCCAATGCAGAATAATTATCCTCTTTCATATCAGCGAAGAAGCGACGGCTATTTCTATCGACTAAAGAATAAGTAGAAGAGTTGCTTCCGCCAACCTGACGATAGTAGATTGAACGAAGATCTGGCTGATCACGGCTGATATTTGAATAACTTAAATTCCAGTTGATTTTTTGATCTGCCTTACCAAATTGATGTTCACCCTCCAATTGGGTATTATAGATGGTTTTCCGAGTTTGGTCTGAGTTATTAAAACGCAGATTTGCATCAATGTTCGTATTGAAACCTGTTCTTTGTGTGTATATATCTTCAAGAACATTATTTAATAGATTCTTGAAACCAAACTTGTTCTTACCTTTTTTATAGGTAACATTTGCTAATACCCCTACACTAGTATTAAAAATATTTTGAGTATCATTATAGTCATAGTAAACATCCTTAAAACCATTTTGATAGTCATTTCTTTCAACGGGATTAATATTTTGAGAGTTCCTGTAAGATAATGAAATCACACTACCCAAAGAACCACCATTTTCGAAATCCTTACGATTTCCCCAGGTAATCTGGTGATTTTGTGAAGGTAATGCTGTATATACTCTTTCTGCGTATGGATTAGGCAAAAGTTTAGAAAAATTAGCTTTTTGCTGAGCAGGCAGAGGATTATAATCTTGAAAAGATTTCGGGAAGTTTGAAGGAAATTTACGATCACCATCAACAAGACCCAAATAATTGATTCCACTTCTTTCATTTGAAACAAAATCTTTAAAGGTAGATTGAGTGTTGTATCCCCAGCTTGTAGAAAGGCTTAAGTAACTCTGATCTGGTACATCTTTAGTAATCACCTGGATAATACCTCCGGCGAAATCACCTGGCAGATCAGGAGAAGCTGTTTTATAAACGATCAAGTTATCGATAAGGTTAGCAGGGATAATGTCGAAAGAAAACGCTTTTTTATCCGGCTCAGTCGATGGAAGTAAAGAGTTGTTTAACATAGATGTATTGTATCTATCTGCCAAACCCCTGATAACAACAAATTTGTTATTCTGAATACTAGCCCCACTAACTCTTTTTAAAACCTCAGAGGTATTTCTATCTGGAGACTTTTGGATAATTTCTGCTGAAATACCACTTGAAATACTGATACTATTCTTTTGTTGTGCATATAAAGCATTGATACTTTCCTTTTTGAAAGATCCTTTAATTACAACTTCTGATAAGTTTTGTGAATTAGATTCTTCTAAAATTACATTTAATGTGGTGATTTTACCATTGGTTACTTCAACATCACTAATTTCCTTGCCTGTATAACCAACGTACTGATAAACCAGCGCATATTTACCTGTAGCAACGCCTGCTATGGTATACTTACCATCGACATCTGTAGCCATACCTTTTGTGGTACCTTTAATTTTAACGGTTACCCCGATTAAAGTTTCGCCAGTTTTCTTATCCGTTACTGTACCTGAAATTTTACCTGTTTGCGCATAGGATACTATGCCGAGAAATAAAATCAGAACTGTTAGTGCCGATTTTTTAAGAATTGTGATTGAGTTCAATTTGCCTGTATTTAATTTTAGGCAAAGCTATTACCACAATGTTAGCTGTATGTTAGATGTTAATTAAGATTTGTTTAGCTAAAGGTTAACTTAATGTTACCAAGTCAAAGATTAATAACGAATTCCTACTTTCTTGCAAATGAAGTGCAATAACCATATAGGACCTATTAACAAAAACTTAATGTCGTCTAAAAATGATGGTTTCTTTCCTTCAATTTTATGACCGATAAATTGACCGATCCAGGAGAGTACAAATATGATTAAGCAAACCAGCCATACCGATGGTCCGCCAGCTGCTTCCCAATATTCGAGTTGAACAATCCCATAACTCATGATCCCAACTACCCAAATCATTAAAAAAAACAGTACTGGCGAGAGGCTGAAATAATAATATAAACTGAAGGCCAACAAAAATGAAGCCCAGTTAAAGTAGCCATTGTAGCTTCCCAGGAAATTCAAATGTGGAAAGGGAATTTGCCAAACCAATCCGAGTAAACTAAAAACAATTAAGGGCACACAAATCCAGTGAAATAATTTATTGGTTGGGTTTTGATGGCTTTCTGCATATTTATCAAAAAGGACGTCTACCGGGCGCTTCTCTTCTACTGTTTTCATACTGGGTTTGCTCATTTACGGTAAAATTAACAAAAGCAAAGCATATTACATGGATTGTAGTGGCTAAATCTTGTTTTCTTTAGTATTGATCATGCTCCTGTAGCTAAAATAAAAAAGCGATGGGGTTAACCATCGCTTTCATTTATTCTAAATAAGTAACTTGCCTATTTTGCAAAGGCTACAGAACGTGTTTCTCTAATTACTGTAACCTTGATCTGACCAGGATAAGTCATTTCGGTTTGAATACGGGTAGAGATATCTGCTGCTAATAATTCTGCTTGAGCATCAGTTACGCGTTCGCTTTCTACTACTACACGAAGCTCTCTTCCTGCCTGAATAGCGAATGTTTTCTCTACTCCCGGGTAAGAAAGCGCCAGTTCTTCTAAATCCTTTAAACGCTTGATATAACTTTCTACTACCTCTCTACGTGCACCAGGGCGCGCGCCAGAAATGGCATCACAAGCTTGTACAATTGGAGAAATTAATGAGGTCATTTCGATTTCATCATGGTGCGCTCCAATAGCGTTACAAACTTCAGGATGCTCCTTATATTTCTCTGCCAGCTGCATACCTAAGATAGCGTGTGGCAATTCAGGATTATCGTCAGGAACTTTACCAATATCGTGTAGTAAACCTGCACGTTTGGCTAACTTTGCATTTAAACCTAACTCTGCAGCCATAGTAGCACAGAAATTGGCTACTTCACGAGAGTGATGTAATAAGTTCTGACCATAAGATGAACGGTAACGCATACGGCCAACCATACGGATGAGTTCCGGATGCAAACCATGAATACCTAAATCGATAACGGTACGTTCACCGATTTCGATAATCTCATCTTCAATTTGTTTCTTTGTTTTGGCAACAATCTCTTCAATTCTGGCCGGGTGGATACGTCCATCGGTAACCAAACGGTGTAAGGCTAAACGCGCAATTTCTCTTCTTACCGGATCGAAACCAGATAGGATGATGGCTTCAGGCGTATCATCAACGATAATTTCGATACCTGTAGCCGCTTCTAAAGCCCTGATGTTTCTACCTTCTCTACCAATTACACGACCTTTGATTTCATCGCTTTCAATATGAAAGATAGATACTGAGTTTTCAATAGCAGCCTCTGTAGCTGTACGTTGAATGGTTTGAATAACCACCTTCTTAGCCTCTTTACTTGCAGTAAGCTTAGCTTCATCAACAATGTCCTTAACCTGCATCATCGCCTGCGTACGGGCCTCTTGCTTCAGGTTTTCTACCAACTGATCTTTAGCTTCTTCGGCCGATAAGCCAGCGATACTTTCTAATTGTTTAAGGTGTTGGTTTTTCAATACCTCTACCTCATCCTGTTTCTTTAGAGCCAGATCGGTTTGCTTTTCTAAATTAGCTTTAACCTTATCTAATTCCTGCTCCTTTTTATGTAAATTCTCAGTACGTTGATTTACCGATTGTTCTTTTTGTTTGATGGTATTGTCACGTTGATTAATGCTGTTGTTTTTTGCATTAACTTCTTGTTCGTGTTCTGCTTTTAATTGTAAAAATTTCTCTTTTGCTTCTAAAAGTTTATTCTTTTTTAAGATTTCAGCATTGTTTTCTGCATCTTTTAAAATCTTCTTCACTTTGTTTTGAGCTGCAATTTCCTGTTGTTTTAACAGGTTGCGAAGCAGGAATCTCCCCACCACTATTCCGATACCCAGGCCTGCTATTAAGGCAAATATGTATCCTAATATTTCAACTGTTTCCATTTTGTTTTTTAAGTAAAAAAAAACCGCATCTAATTTTTTAAAGTCTCATCATTTTAAACCTCAACTAAGCATAATTAGGATTTAAGCCATTTTCAGATGTAAAACAAATGAAATCCGCCCTCTTAACCCTATAGATATTGAAGTGTTAAGTTTTATAAATTTTGAAACTCAAAAACTAGCTGCGGCTATATTTTTGTGCTAATATATTGAAGTGTTATCCTGCTAAATTTAATCTGCCTTGATAAAACTTCGAAAGAACGTACCTTTTTTATTTCTTAAAGAAATCGTTTAATAAACCATCCAACTCTTCTACTTTATCAGCAACTGCAGTATCCTGGCTTTGCACCTTATTCTCTGTTCTTAAAACAGCCGTTGCATAATGCAGCACAGCCATTGAAAGCAGATCTTGCTTATCTCTAACCGCATAATTTTCCTGATAGTCTTTTATGCGCTCATTGATCATTTTTGCTGCCCGTCTCACAATCTCTTCCTCTTCCATATTTACCTTTAAAGGGTAAATGCGGTCGGAAATGGTTATCTTAATCGAGATTTCTCCCATTGTTTAGCTTAGTTTCGATTTTCCACACTACTTATTATTTCTTCAGCAGTGCGATACTTTTATCTATCTCCCGCACAAAATCGTTAATTTTTTGTTTAATGTCAAGCGATTTTTCGCTTGTACCTTCAATACTCTTAGCCAATTTGGTAACCCTGAGTTTTTCCTCAAGATCTGCATTTTTAACTTTCGATGTATCAAACGCCACCTTTAACGATTGATTTTCAAGCTTTAATAAATCATTTTCTTCCTGCAACGCATTACACAACTCTATTAACTGAGCCGTTTTATGTAGTACCTTATCTAATTGATCTGCAACAGAAGTCATGAATTTATTTCTAAAAATACGAATTAATATTTTATTTCCTAATTTCTGCGCCTGCTTGTTGGGTTAAATTCGCCATCAATTTCTGCATGGTGCTTTCAATCTGCTTATCAGTAAGGGTTTGCTCTTCATCTTGAAGAATAAAATTTAAAGCATAAGATTTTTTACCTTCCGGCAGCTTGTCTCCTTCGTATACATCGAACACACCAACTTCCTTAATCAGCTTTTTATCTGTTTTAAAGGCAATGCTCTTTAATGATTCGAAGGTAACATCTTTATCAATCAGTAGTGATAAATCTCTTCTTACCTGAGGGTATTTAGACACTTCCTTATTGACGATTTTATTCTTCCTTACAATATCCAACAAACCAGCCCAATCGAAATCGGCATAAAAAACTTCTGCATTCACATCAGCCAATTTTCTATCGGCTTTGCTTGCCGCTCCAAAACTCACTAACGTTTTATCTCCTCTGAAATATTTAATGCCGTAAGCAAAATTCTCGTCGTTTAAAACATCTGTTTGGTAAGCTGAAATACCTAAACGAGAGATAATGGCATCTACCGCAGCCTTTAAATTGTAAAAAGTTACCGGTTTAGTGCTTTGGTTCCATTGCTCGTTTTGTTTTGCACCAGATATCAATAATAATAAGCGTGGACGTTCAACGTACTTCTCGTTTATTAAGTGATAGGTTTTTCCAAATTCGTAAAACTTAACATCAGCATTTTTACGGTTCTGGTTATACACCACGCTTTCTAAAGCGGGCATTAATAAGCTTTGACGCATTACATTTAAATCGCTGCTTAAAGGATTTAAAATGAATACTGCTTCATCCAGATTCTTAGAATAAGCTGATTTGGTTAATGAATTGCACCAGATTTCTGCATAGCCATTGGCTGCAAGCATATCTGCAATTACATTTTGTGTATTCTCTTTATCAGGTCTGTTCGTATAAGATAACGAAGCATTCACCTTTGTTGGAATTTCGATATTGTTATATCCGTAAATACGCAATACTTCCTCCGTAATATCACACTCACGGGTTACATCAACTTTATAAGAAGGTACTCTTAATGCTAAAGTATCCAGAGAGGTATTCGTAGCGGAAATCCCTAAAGCGGTAATAATATGTTTAATTTCAGTTGATGGAATATTTGCTCCGATTAACTTATTGATATTGGCAAAGCTCACCTCAAACTCAAATGGTTTAATGTGGCTTGGGTAAATATCCGATATAGATGAAGAAATTTCGCCACCTGCAAGTTCCTTAATTAAAATAGCTGCATATTTTAAAGCGGTAACCGTAATTTCCGGATCTGTTCCACGCTCGAAGCGGAAAGAAGCATCAGTTTTTAACCCATGTCTTTTAGCCGTTTTACGTACTGAAACGGAATTAAAATAAGCACTTTCTAAGAATACATTTTTAGTTTCTGCATCTACTCCAGAGCTTTTACCTCCAAAAACACCAGCAATACACATCGGTGCTTCTGCGTTACAGATCATTAAATCTTCTGCGCTCAGCTTACGCTCTACATCATCAAGTGTTACAAAAGGAGTTCCTTCGGCTACCTTCTTAACAATCACCTTCCCACCGCTGATTTTATCGGCATCAAAGGCATGCAATGGCTGCCCCAATCCATGCAATACATAGTTGGTAATATCTACTATATTATTAATCGGACGTAATCCAATTACTTTCAATTTATCTTTTAACCACTCTGGTGATTCTTTAACGGTAACTCCAGAAACCGTTATGCTGCTGTAACGTGGACAAGCATCAAGATCTTCAACGGTTACCGGGATAACCAGATTCTCATTTTCGACCTGGAAGGATGCCAAATCAGGCATTTCATATTCACTCCTGAAATAGGCGGCTAGATCTCTGGCCACACCTAAGTGAGAAGCAGCATCTGCCCTATTTGGGGTCAATCCGATTTCAAAAACAAAATCATCCTCCATTTGGAAGTATTCTTTGGCCGGTATACCAATCTCCACATCAGAAGGGAGTACCATAATTCCATCATGAGATTTACCCAAACCAATTTCATCTTCCGCACAGATCATCCCTTTAGAAACTTCGCCTCTAATTTTTGATTCTTTTATTTTGAAGGGTTCTCCTTCTAAGGGATATACAGTTGTACCTACAGTAGCCACCACAACCTTTTGGCCTGCAGCTACATTGGGTGCACCACAAACAATCTGCAGGTTTTCTGGCCCACCAACACTCACAGTCGTTACGCTTAAACGATCAGCATTTGGATGTTGAACACGGGTTAATACTTCGCCAATAACCAAACCTTCTAATCCACCAACCACAGGCTGTACCTTTTCTACGCTTTCTACCTCTAAGCCTATATTAGTCAAAATCAGGGAGAGTTCCTGAGGGGTTTTGTCTATTTGAACGAATTGTTTTAACCAGTTATATGATATTTTCATTTGTTGAAAAGTATGACGTATTGAGTAATGAGTACCGAGATTTTATTGCGCATCGACCTACACTTTATGCAATACCGTTAAATAATGCGCAAAGATAATATTAATGCCGAAAGGTTTAAAGTAAACGTTCTACAAAAGGTGATTAATAATTGAAATATGACGCGGTTTTTGCCTCATTAAGAAAAGAGCCTTATTTATATGCTGTAAATATTTAAGGTTAGTGCATTCCTCCCAGGTTAGAAAGCATAAGCGCACAGGCTCCTGCACCAATTACGAACAATATTACAGATGCAATAACCATTTTAAGTCCTGTTTTAATGGGTTCGCTCTTTGAAGCCTTAACAATCATGGTAATGATTCCAACAATAAACAAACCCACTACAGCGATCCAGTAAAGTATAAATAGTTCCATCCTCAGTTTATTTAAATATTAACCATTTGACAATAAGGCTACGCATGCCCCAAAACCAACAATTACCAAAATAACCGAAGCAATAAGCATTTGAACACCAAGTTTCACAGGCTCATTTCGTGACGACTTAACGATAATGGTGATAATCCCCCCGATAAATAGCCCAATAATGGCCAATGCATAGAAAATTAAAAGCACAATCATATTAGTTAAGGTTTAATTTCTCTCTAATTGCATCAATTTTGTTGTCACGATAAAAAATATTCATGGTTTCAAAAGGAACCAGCTTATATTTATCGCTTACAATATGAACGCATGATTTCTTTACCGCCCTGACATCAAAATCCAGGGGATCCATGAAGTTCATGATAATGATCCTAAACAGGTTATCATAACTCAGGCTGTCTGATTTTACCCTTGGCAAGCAACACATTAATTCTCCAAAAGTATCTTCCGCACAATCTACCGAAACTCCGGTACTGAATAAGTTGAGCATATGTTCCTTGAGCTTCTCGTCGTGTTCGAACACAATGGTATTTTTAGAATTGTTCAATAAATCCTCGGGATTAATTAAATGGGTCATCGGAAATACCTCATCTCCTATTTTCAAGGCATAAGCCATACACAATGCGTCTGGGTTACAAGGCACGGGTATTAAATCTTGCGGAGTAAAAACCGGCGATTGTTCGTAAATCTTCCTTCTTACCTCTGTTAGGGTTATTCGTCCTTGCTGGTCGTTATAATCATCGTTCCTGCCAGCCACCTGCGTAGGTTGGAAAGTTACTCCCCGTACACATTTTTGTTTCAAGGCATAATCTAAAATATTGCCAATTTCTCCATCATTTAGCCCTTTTTGAAGCGTAACAACAAGGGTTGTAGAGATGTTAAACTGATTAAGATGGTCAATGGCTTTTCGCCTCACGGCAGTTAAATCTTCTCCCCTCATCTTGGTTAGCACTTCAGCACTGAAACTATCGAACTGTAAATAAATCTCAAAGTCGGGCATGTAACTGGCAAGCTTTTCTACAAAGTGAATATCTTTGGCTATCCTTATTCCATTGGTGTTCACCATGAGGTGTTTGATTGGCTTTGTTTTCGCTAAATCCAATATCTTAAAAAATTCCGGATGAACTGTTGGCTCGCCCCCAGAGAGCTGCACCACATCGGGTTCACCCTCATTGGCTACCACAATATCCATCATTCGTTCGATCTCTTCTAACGTTCGGTGCCTGCCGTAGTTGGGTGAAGACATGGCATAGCAAGTGGGACAAGCCAGGTTGCAACGATCGGTAACTTCTATAACCGTTAAGCAGGAATGTTGCTCATGATCGGTACAAAGACCACAATCGTAGGGGCAACCATAATGGGTTTTGGTATTAAATTTTAGCGGAATTTCCGATTGCTTATTGTAATTCCGGATCTGTTTATAATATTCAACATCATCGGCAATCATCACTTTACTTGCCCCATGAGTTCTGCATTGCTTCAACATAAACACCTTAGCATCCTGAAAAACAATTTTTGCATCGCAGAGTTGCAAACATTCGGGACAGAGACTTTTGGTGTAATCGTAATAGATATAATCTCTCGTATTAGCCATGTTTCAAAATTTTAGGGTAAAAAGTAGTTCTGACAATCCGAAGAATGAATTTATAATAATACAGAAAAATAAATAAACCCGACCAATGTATACTGCTTAAATTTAGAAATAGGGGTTGATAAGGTTTCAAAAATTCAATCCAGAAACGGAACATAAAATACAAAACCATAAAGAGTTTAAACCGATCTCCATTGATTAGCGGCACTCGTTTTATGGAAATAAATAATAAGGAAAGGATAATTAGAAAAATCATTTCGTACAGCATTATCGGGTGTCTACGAATACCATCGCCAAGATCCATACCCATAAAAAAAGAAGTGTGAATACCATAAGTTGGTTCATCGATACCCATAGAAAAGCAACCAATTCTACCAATAAATAAGGCTATGATAATAGGAAAAACGTAAATATCACCCGAAGCAACCGTAACACCGATCATCTTTTTCATCAACTCTACCCCGAATAGTCCACCGAATAATCCCCCAACAATGGTTTTGCTTTGGTAAAGCATTAAAAAACTAAGCTGATTTAAGTTTTCTGGTGTTTCCAATATGGCTATAACCCGAGATCCTATCAGGGCTCCGAGCATGGCACCAAGCATAATCCAAAGGCGGTGCTCATCTGAAATGAGATCAACTATTCCCTTCTTCAAATAATAATAAACCCTTATACCAATGATAAAGGCGAGTGTTTCGAACAAATAGTGGTAGTGAAAAGATTGACCAAAAAGTTCGAACTTAAAAGGAAAGAGATGGGCTGAGTTCAACTGATTACTTGATATAAAGCCTTACAAAAACTGGCAGATGATCAGAAAAATAACGTTTGTCTTTACTATCTGTTAACACCGCAAATTTCTGAACCTGGAATTTTTGATTCACAAAAACGTAATCGATCCTGTTTTTCAGGTCGCTGTTGAAATCGAAAGCATTGAAAGTACCTTCTGGCCCGTATGGTGCTTCAATGGAAACAGCTTTGGCATCAGAGAGAAAGGATTTGATTGTAGCAATGGCTTCAGTTTCTGGTGTTACATTTAAATCGCCGGTAAATATTACAGGAAGGTTCGGTGCTATTTGCTGAATTTTCTGTTTAAGCAATTTAGCCGATTCGATTCTGGCTTGTACGCCAATATGATCATAGTGGGTATTAAAAATGATAAACTCCTTCTTATTTATTTTATCGTAAAGCTTTACCCAGCTACACACCCTATTTAAGGCCGCATCCCATCCTTTCGAAGGCACATCGGGTGTTTGAGAAAGCCAAAAGGTTCCTCCATCCTTCTTAGTGAATCGGTCCTTATCGAAATAAACAGCAGAAAACTCTCCCTTACGCTTACCATCTTCTCGTCCAACACCCACTACATCAAAGTTTGAATTTTCCAATAAGGCATCAAATTGTTCTGGCAGCGCCTCTTGTACGCATAGAATATCTGCGTCGTGAAATTTAACCAACGCTTTAACATTGTCTTTGCGATTGGGCCAGGCATTAACACCATCAGAAGCTACATTTAGCCTAATATTATAAGTGATTACATTAATTGGTGCCGCCTTTTTCTGAGCAAAAGCAAACAGGCTCAGGAATAAGAAAAGGATAGATAATTTTGCTGCGTTCATTACATGTTTCGTTTGATGCGATAATACGGATTTCCCATTAAATCTGTGTAAACATCACATAATTGAGACAAGCAACTATCAGATCCGTTCCTGATCCCGGTAACTATAGTAGCTATTATGCCCGAATATCAGATGATCAGCGATTAAAAGATTGAGCATTTGTCCGGATGCAACCAATGATCGGGTAATCCTATCATCACTCTCACTGGGATTTAAATTACCTGAAGGATGATTATGAGCTACAACAATGCTTGCCGCATTATGTTCTAAAGCGACTTTAAAAATCATTTTGGGATCAGCAATTGTTCCTGCCTGCCCACCTTTACTGATGAGGTGCTTACCCATAATGTGATTGGAGCGATCGAGTAAAAGCACCCAGAACTCTTCGTGGTTAAGATCGGAGAAAGTATTTTGCAGGTATAAATATGCGTCTCTGGAAGCCACTACTTTAACCCTTTCTTCCGTTGGGGTTTCCTTACGCCTTAATCCTAATTCTAAACCCGCAACAATGGCTAAAGCCTTAGCCTCGCCAATCCCCTTAAATTTAGATAAATCCTGGATGGATGCCTTCCCCAGCCTGGCGAGATTGTTTTCGTAGAAAAGCAGAATCCTTTTACTCAGATCAACAGCAGTTTCTGTTTTATTACCAGAGCCAATTAGGATTGCGATTAACTCTGCATCTGTTAAATGCCTTCGGCCATGCTGTAAAAGTTTTTCCCGAGGGCGGTCTTCCTCTGCCCAAAGCTTAATGCCTAATTTCTGATCGTAGTTTGCCATTTTTTACAAAATAAAAAGGCATCCCAACTTTTGGTTGGGATGCCTTTACTAATATCGTAAAAAGTTAGCTTATTTTAAACCGTTAACAAATTTCGTTAATTTTGATTTATTGTTAGCTGCTTTGTTTTTATGAATAACGTTCTTTTTAGCTAAACGATCTAACATAGAAATTACTTTAGGCAATAACTCTGAAGCAGAATTTTTATCTTCAGCTGCACGTAACCTTTTGATGAAAGTACGAGTAGTTTTTGCCTGATACCTGTTACGTAAACGTTTTGTAGCGTTTGCTCTAATTCTTTTTAATGAAGATTTATGATTTGCCATTTTTATTAGCCTTTATTTTTCTTTTAATCGTTTCCTATAATTCGGGTTGCAAATATAGGAGTAATGTTTTTAATTTACAAAACACTTTTAACTTTTTTTCAAGAAAAAATAAAAGCGCTTAAGAAGCCGCTAAAATACAGTTTAATTATGGCATAAGTAAACTGGTCATAATTTAATAAAAACGGATTTTGTATTACAACTAAAACATTAAAATACTATTTTTGGGAAAAACGATTTTTGAGTGAAAAAACGAATAGCCATTTTCGCTTCCGGCTCTGGGTCTAATGCCCAAAAGCTTATGGAGCATTTTAAAAGAAGTAACGAAATCGAAATCTCTTTGGTTTTAACTAATAATGCAGAAGCTTATGTATTGCAAAGAGCCGACAACTTCGAAATTCCGAGCCACATTTTTGATAAGCACGAATTCTACAAAACAGATGAGGTTATTGATTTACTTAAAAATTTAGATATTGACTTTATTGTACTTGCAGGCTTCCTTTGGCTGGTACCTCAAAATTTGATTCAGGCTTATCCAGGCCGTATTGTTAACATCCATCCTGCTATCCTTCCCAAGTTTGGCGGCAAAGGCATGTATGGAGATCATGTTCATAATGCTGTAATTGCTGCCGGCGAACCCGAGGGAGGAATCACCATCCATTATGTTGATGAAAACTATGATGAGGGAGAATACATTTACCAGGCGCGGTACAAGATTGATAAATCTGACAATCTAGAAATGGTTAAGTTTAAAGGACAACAATTAGAACACCTGCACTACCCTCGCATTGTAGAAACTTTAGTCAAAAAAATAAAGAAATAAGACTGTTAATACTCAATATTTGAGGCGATTACACAGTATCTTAGCACAATAACGGCCTATCAATATTTAAAACATTAAAAAAATTAAATATTGATAGGCTTTCCATTTCAAAAACCATACTGTTTTACTACCTTTGCGGCTCAAAATTTCGAGTAGAATGAGTCAACCCATTAAAATCAAAAACGCTTTAATTTCAGTATATTATAAAGATGGTTTAGCGCCATTGGTAAAATTGTTAGCCGCACAAGGTGTACAGTTGTTTTCCACAGGTGGAACTGAGCAATTTATCAAAGACTTAAATCTTCCGGTTACGGCTGTTGAAGATTTAACGGGTTATCCCTCTATTTTAGGTGGAAGAGTAAAAACTTTACATCCAAAAGTATTTGGTGGTATTTTAAACCGTAGAGGTTTGGAAGGCGATCAACAACAAATTGCCGAATATGAAATCCCTGAGATTGACCTGGTAATTGTAGATTTATATCCTTTTGAAGAAACCGTAAAAGCAGGCGGAACACCTGAAGAAATCATCGAGAAAATTGATATCGGTGGTATCTCTTTAATTCGTGCTGCTGCGAAAAACTTCAACGATGTAGTGATTATTGCCTCTAAAAACGATTATCCAACTTTACAGGCACAGTTGGAAGAACAGAATGGAGAAACCACCTTAGCTCAGCGTAAAGCCTTTGCTAAAAAAGCTTTCCATACTTCTTCACACTACGACACTGCAATCTTCAACTATTTTAATACAGAGGAGCCTCTAGACGTTTTCAAACAGAGCGTAACCGAAGCTAAAACTTTGCGTTATGGTGAAAACCCTCATCAAGGTGGTGTATTTTACGGCGATTTAGATGCAATGTTTACCAAATTGAACGGAAAAGAACTTTCTTACAACAATTTAGTAGATGTTGACGCTGCTGTAGCACTTATCGATGAATTTGAAGAGCCTACTTTTGCGATCTTAAAACATACCAATGCTTGCGGTGTGGCTTCTCGCCCAACAGTTAAACAAGCCTGGATTGATGCCTTAGCATGCGATCCTGTTTCTGCTTTCGGTGGTGTTTTAATTACCAACCGTGAAGTTGATTTGGCAACTGCTGAAGAAATTAACAATTTATTCTTTGAGGTGTTAATTGCTCCTTCTTATCAGGCAGAAGCTGTTGAGTTATTCAGCAAGAAGAAAAACCGTGTAATATTAAAACGTAATGAAGTTGAATTGAGCAAAAAACAATTCAAAACTTTATTGAACGGCGTAATTGAGCAGGATAAAGATTTGATTATCGAAGGTCCTGAGCAAATGACTACTGTAACGGATAAAGCCCCTACCGCTCAGGAATTAAAAGATTTATATTTCGCTAATAAAATTGTTAAACATACTAAATCTAATACGATTGTGTTAGTTAAGGATGATGTATTAATTTCCAGTGGTGTTGGACAAACTTCACGTGTGGATGCATTAAGACAAGCGATTGAGAAAGCAGCTTCATTCGGATTTAGTGTTGAAGGTGCTGCTATGGCTTCTGATGCCTTCTTCCCTTTCCCAGACTGCGTTGAAATTGCTGCTGATGCTGGTATTGCCGTGGTTCTACAACCAGGTGGTTCTATTAAAGATGCTGATTCTGTAGCGAAAGCTAATGAAAAAGGTATTGCCATGGTAACTACAGGTGTGAGGCACTTTAAACACTAGTAGAGGTATAAGGCGTTCTAAGTTGAAAGTTCTAAGTCCTAAGTTTAAAATTGAAAGTTTGGGCGGATGAACACCGAATAACGAGACACGACAAACAAAAGATGCCTGGTTTTAATTTTCTAAAGATTTTAATTGCCTTAAAAACAATTTAATGACTGAAGAAAATAAAACTTAATACAATAAAAAGCCTATTTTTACATTAGGAATAGTATAGTTTTAAACTAAAAACAAAGAAACATACCTTACATGGGATTATTCAATTGGTTTACGCAAGAAGTTGCCATCGATTTAGGCACTGCGAACACCCTGATTATACATAACGATAAAGTAGTAGTTGATGAACCTTCGATTGTTGCTTTTGATCGCACTACAAATAAAGTAATTGCCATCGGTCGCCAAGCGATGCAGATGGAGGGTAAAACCCACGATAATATTAAAACTGTTAGGCCATTGAAGGATGGTGTAATTGCCGATTTTAACGCTGCTGAAGCCATGATTAAAGGCATGATTCGCATGCTAAATGGTGGCAAGGGATGGATGTTCCCTTCTTTACGAATGGTAATCTGTATTCCTTCAGGTATTACAGAGGTAGAAAAACGTGCCGTACGTGACTCAGCTGAAATAGCCGGAGCAAAAGAAGTTTACTTAATCCACGAGCCAATGGCTGCTGCTGTAGGTATTGGTATTGATGTGGAGGAGCCAATGGGTAACATGATCATCGATATCGGTGGTGGAACAACAGAAATTGCTGTTATCGCTTTGTCAGGTATCGTTTGCGATCAATCTATCCGCGTGGCTGGAGATAACTTCGATTCTGACATTGTTAACTACATCCGCCGCCAGCACAATATCATGATTGGTGACCGTACAGCAGAGAAAATTAAAATCGAAGTTGGTGCAGCTCTTCCTGAGTTGCAAGATGCTCCAGGAGATTTTGCTGTTCAGGGCCGTGATTTGATGACAGGGGTTCCAAAACAGATCACCGTTTCTTATACCGAAATTGCACACTGCTTAGATAAATCGATCTCGAAGATTGAGGAAGCGATTTTAAAAGCTTTAGAGATTACTCCGCCAGAACTTTCTGCAGATATTTATCAAACTGGTATTTATTTAACAGGTGGTGGTGCTTTATTAAGAGGCTTAGACAAACGTGTTGCTGCTAAAACCAAATTACCAGTTCACGTTGCTGAAGATCCATTACGTGCCGTAGTTCGCGGTACAGGTATCGCCCTTAAAAATATCGGTGGATATAAATTTTTAATGCAATAACCTTTAGTTTGGAGTTTGGGGTTTTGAGTTGGGAGTAACCAGTCAAAACTCCAAGCTTTTAACTCACAACTCCCAACTCAAATGCGTAACCTTTGGATTTTCATCAGCAGATACAACGCATTTTTCCTGTTTATCATCTTTTTCACGATTGGGATCTATCTCACGGTAAAAAACAATGCCTATCAGCGTAGTGTAACACTCAACTCAACCAATGAGGTGGTAGGTAGTGCTTATGAACGGTTAAACATTTTTAAAAGGTATTTAAATCTGGGAATGGTAAATGACAGCTTAGCGGCTGAAAATGCCAAGCTTAAAACACAAATTTTAGCTTTAACCACAATTGATACGGCTAAAAATGTAAAAGTGGTTGATACCATCACCCAACAACAGTACACCTACTTACCGGCAAAAGTGATTAAAAACTCCATAACACTGAGGAATAACATCATTACGATTAATAAAGGCTCGTTAGACGGCATAGAGAGCGGCATGGCTGTACTTGCGCCTCAGAAAGGGATAGTTGGCTTTATTCGTGATGTTTCCGAGCATTTAGCCACCATCCAATCGCTTTTACATAAAGATGCAAGAATTAGCGTAACCCTTAAAAAGAATCACGCATTAGGCTCTTTGGTTTGGGGAGATGGAAATTTTGATATTAAGAAAGCCTTCATCAAAGAGGTACCCAACCACATTAAAATGTCGGTTGGAGATACGGTGATCACTTCTGGTTATGCATCATTTCCGGCTGGAATACTGGTAGGGAGAATCAGTAAAACAAATGTTGCAACTAACGATAACTTCTTATCTGCAGAGCTAAATCTTTTTACCGATTTTAGCACCCTGCAGTATGTATATGTAGTTAAGGATAAACTGGCAACGGAACAAAAGAACCTTGAAAATGTAGCAAAAACCAATGAACAGTAGACTATTAATCGTAAATGTAATCCGTTGGTTTATCTTGCTCTTTGTGCAGATATTCTTACTCAAGAATATGGGTTTTTACGACCTGTCTACACCGTTTATTTATGTGCTTTTTCTACTTTTGCTTCCCTTTGGGATGCCGAATATCCTACTCTATTTATTGGCATTTGGAACAGGTTTAACGCTCGATGCTTTTTACGACACCATGGGTGTACATGCTACAGCCTGTGTGGTTCTGGCTTTTGTAAGAATAGCCTTTATTTCCATTAGCTTAAACCGGGATGCAATTGACGATCCCGAACCTTCGTTGAGCTATATGGGCTTTCAATGGTTTGCGCTTTATGCTCTACTTTGTGTTTTAGCACACCATTTGGTTCTTTTCTTCTTAGAAACATTCAGGTTAACCGAAATTGGCTATACCTTAATGAGATGCGGCTTAAGTTGTATCTTTACGCTACTTATTATTTTATTGGTGGAGTTTATATTCTATAGGAGAACAGCGCGCTAATGGATCAATTATTTAACCGAAAATATACCGTACAAGGATTATTCATTATTGTTGCCCTAATTTTATTGGGGAAGCTATTTTATATACAGATTGTAAGTGATAAATATTTTCTTTCTGCCGAGAGTAATGTATTGCGCAAAATATATAAATACCCTGCCCGTGGTGCCATTTTAGACCGGAACATGAAGGTTATCGTGCAAAACGAGCCTGTTTATGATTTAATGGTTATCCCTAACGAAGTAAAGCCTTTTGATACTTTAGCCTTAGCCAAAGCATTGGATATTACCATTGAGGATGTGCGCAAAAATTTACGCAAAGCCAGAGGCAAGTCCAGTTATCAATCTACCCCCTTCTTAAAGCAAATCTCTGTTCAGAGTTATGCCCGTCTTCAGGAAATTATGTATCGTTTTCCAGGATTTAGAACTCAGGACAGAACGGTTCGCCACTACCCCGATAGTGTTGCTGGTCAGCTTTTTGGCTACGTAAGGGAGGTGAGTGATGATGATATCGAAAAATCTGATGGGTATTATAAACCAGGCGATTACAAAGGTAAAAGTGGATTGGAACGCTCCTATGAAGAAGTTTTAAGGGGTGAAAGAGGGGTGATTAATACGGTTTACGATGCCCGAAATACCCCACAGGGAAGTTATGCTGATGGGAAATATGATATTAACGCCGTTTCCGGCGAACGCTTGATTTCAGGAATTGATATTCAAGTCCAAAAATTAGGCGAAGAACTTATGAAGAATAAGGTTGGCGCTATTGTAGCTATTGAACCTTCTTCCGGAGAAATTCTGGCATTGGTAAGCAGTCCCGGTTACGACCCTAATTTACTGGTGGGCCGCGACCAGGGCAATAATTACATGGATTTGATTGGTAATCCCTACCGTCCTTCTTTAGTTAGACCTATACAAGGATACTACCCTCCGGGATCGTCTTTTAAGCCAATCGATGCCTTAATTGGCTTGCAAGATGGTGTAATTGATCCTAATACCACTTTCTTCTGCCCAGGCTATTATATGGCCGGAAACCATAAGGTTAAATGCGAGCACGTTGATGGTAGTATCAGTATGAGAAAAGGTATAGCCAGAAGTTGCAACACCTATTTCTGTAATGTTTTCCAGAAGCTGATTACCAAAAATGGCATGAAGAACCAAAGGCAGACTTATCAGGAATGGCGAGACAAAATTGCTAAATTCGGCTTTGGCAGTAAACTGGAAGTAGATATTCCTTTTGAACGAAAAGGGTATTTTTATAATGCCGATCATTACGACAAAATTTATGGTAAGCGCTGGGGATACACAACGGTAATTTCTCAAGCCATTGGACAAGGGGAAATTACGGCTACACCTTTACAAATTGCTAATGCCATGGCAATTATCGCCAACAGGGGCTATTACATCAAGCCACATTTAATAAAGGCCATGGGCGATAAAAATCTGATTAAAAAGGATTATGTGGCCAAAAATTATGTGGGTGTTGATGCAAAACACTTTGAGCCAGTAATTGATGGCATGCAAGATTGCGTAAACAGTCCATGGGGAACCGCAACACTTTCTCGTATCCCGGATATCATTCTTTGTGGTAAAACAGGTACAGTACAGAACCCTCATGGTAAAAACCACTCGGTATTTATTGGTTTTGCGCCAAGGGATAATCCGAAAATTGCCATTGCTGTTATTGTAGAAAATGCTGGATATGGAAGTACTTATGCTGCTCCTATAGCCAGTTATATGGTAGAAAAATACATCAAGCGAAATGTTAGCGGTTCAAGGGCATCGCAGGTAGAATGGATGAAAAACCAAAACTTACTTCCAGCATTGATTGATAAAGCTAAAAAAATGAAATTAACCAAGGCGGATAGTTTAATCATTAAAAAAACAGATTCACTTAAAAGGTTAAAAGACAGTTTAAAAATAAAATCGGCAAATTTAAAAACCTCTTCGGTAGCCAAACCGAACATGCTCAAAGCGCCTGATTTAAGTGCAGTTAAAACCGAAATTCAAAAACAATGATGCAACAACAAGGCAATCGGTTCTTTTTTAATGTAGACTGGATTACGGTACTTATCTACCTGGCCCTCTGCTCAGTCGGTTTTATCAACATTTTTGCATCTGTTCCGCCTGAACAATCTGCTGTTTTCAGCTTTAATGCGTTGTATGGCAAGCAACTTATTTATGTAATTACCGGATTAATTTTAGGATTGTCCATTTTATTATTTGATGGAAGACTCTTTAATGTCTTTTCCCCTTTTATATACGGGGGTACCCTTGTACTGTTAATGGCCGTTTTGGTAATCGGAAATAAAGTAGCCGGAAATCAGGCCTGGATTGCAATAGGCTCATTTAAACTGCAGCCAGCAGAATTTGCTAAATTCGGAACCGCCTTGCTCCTCGCCAGGTATGTGGGGAGCTTCAATCCCAAGTTTAGAGACTTTAAATCTATTGCCATTGCTGCGTTGATTGTTGGTGCGCCTTTGTTACTCATTATGCTCCAGCCCGATACAGGTTCTGCGCTCGTGTTTTTAGCGTTTATGTTCCCACTTTATCGCGAAGGTTTATCGGGATATTTCCTATTGATATTTTTAGGAATGATTGTGTTGTTTATTGCTGATTTCCTGGTACCAACCTACATACTCATCAGTATTATTGCCCTCATAGCCGGACTTTTTATTTACAATAACCAAAGAAAGCAGAAAATTATTTTCTCGACCATTTTGGTTACGGTACTGGCTATAGGTTATTTATTTCTGATTAAAGTAGCGTACGAAAAGGTTCTGGCACCGCACCAGAGGAGTCGTATTGAGCTGATGCTGGGCTTAAAAACGGATAATAAAGGCGCTGGATACAATGTGATCCAATCGCAGATTGCTATTGGTTCGGGGCAAGCTACCGGACGTGGTTTTTTACAGGGAACCCAAACAAAATATGGTTATGTTCCGGAACAAAGTACAGACTTTATTTTCTCTACTATTGGTGAAGAGTGGGGTTTTGCGGGTTGCTCTGTTGTGATAGGCTTGTACATATTTCTGCTCTTAAGGCTCATCAACCTGGCCGAGCGTCAACGATCTACCTTTTCTCGTGTTTACGGCTATAGTGTGGCTTGTATTTTATTCTTCCACGTATTCATCAACATCGGCATGACCATCGGGATTATCCCCGTAATCGGGATACCTCTTCCACTCATCAGTTATGGTGGTTCTTCACTCTGGAGCTTTACCATCTTGTTGTTCATCTTCCTGAAACTGGATTCTAACAGGATGGGTTTTATTTAGGGGCTGAGTTGGGAGATGTGTAGGTGCTGAGTTGTTTTGTTCACCTGCTTAATTGTTGACCATTGATCTATTGTTTAATTGCTGAATTGTTTAACTGTTTAATTGTTGAAAACCCAGGCGTAAATAAAGCGTTTAATATCGTTGCGAAGCTGGGGATCTGTTGTTGAATTGTTTAATTCCTGAAAACAAGCGCACAGAAAGTCCATCACGTCATTGCGAAGCTGGGTGGTGTGGGCTGAAGCAATCTACTTCAACAGGGTGGATATTTAGCAAAAGTAAGCAGGGAAATTTGTTGTCCCCCTACTTTTCAAAGCAGGGGATATTGGATTATGCATTTGCGGTGATTAGACCAGTATGGTTTCATCACATTAAAGTTCCCGAATGCAGCGTAAACTGTTAACTACGGCCTGAAAACTGCTATCTAAAGACTGTCAACTGAAAACTGCCAACTGAAAACTGTTATTTAGCAAATCTCCTATTCAACACTTCATAAAACTGATCAACAGTAGATTGCTTATTCGCCCAGTTATTCTTGGCAGCATAATTACTTTGCAGGAAACTATCTGCGGCTTCGAAGCTGTTCATCTTATTTACAATATCTATTGCTTCCGAATAAGCCAGATTATATCCGTTAAATAGATCTTTAATAAACAATAGCTTTTCGTTCAAGTTAATGGCTTGTTTCAAATCTGCTATTGGTGCTTTAACAGTTTCCTGTGGGCTATTGCTCTTAGCCAAAAGGTCATTTAAGGTAGGAATTGCCTTTGTTTCAATGGGCGCTACCGTTGGCTTAACAGGTACAGCCTGAGGTGTAAAAACTGGTCGCTCTTCAACTGGAGCTGAAATAACAGGCTCATCCAGGTCAACACCTTTTAGCGCTTCAATAGGTTCTGCAACTGTAACCTTTTCTGCCTCAACATCTTCTTCTATCCTAGATTCTACAACCGTATCAGGCTCTTCATCTTCTTCCTGGGCGATCAAAAAGGGTTCTGGTCCAATCTCATCATCCTCAGTTACCGAAGCTTCATATTGTACGGCCTCAGGTAGCAATTCTTTCTCCTGAATCTTTTTCTTCTGCGCTAAAATTTCTTCTTCTTCTTTACTCAACTTGCGGTCGAAAATTTCCTCTACAGGCTTTGCTTCATAATCGAACTGATCGTTTTCGCTATGGGTACCGAGAACAAATTCAAAAGTATGATCGTCCTGATCTGGTTTAAAAAAGTCCTTATTTAAAACTGCATCTGCAGTTTCTTCCTGAATATGCTGTTCTTCCAGTACTTCCTGCTCAGGCTTGATGTCTACCCGTTCCTCTTCTTCTTCGGCAGTAGCAATTTCTTCTAATTCTGAGAGTGTGTTTTGCTCTTCTACAAGCGCGGGTGTAGGTTGTTTTTCTGCGAGAATCTCTTCTGCTATGGTAGGGACTTGAGCGATTGGCGCTGGACGTTCAACAGCCGCTTCTTTATTCTGTGTATTTAACTTTTTAACGATGTGGACATGATCAGAAAGGAAATTGGCGTTAGCGAGGAAAAGTTCTACCTCTAAATCATTTAATTGTTGAGGATTTTGGGCTAAAAATTGGTACTGCTCATTCAATTCCGCTAAAATGTGGCCTATCTTCTTGAAAATATCTTGCTGGTTCATCATAAATTATAAACGAATTTTTGATCGATTTATGTTGGTAACTATGTATTCAAAAATAACACATAATTCTCATATTTGTTCGGTTTAAAATTCATAGAAATTACGTAGGGCAACAAACGATCGGGAATGTTATTTAGCGAACAAAATTTTAGAAGAAGGGGCGAATTTTCTGGAAGCATAGAAGTAGTGTGCGGTTCCATGTTTTCTGGTAAAACAGAAGAGTTAATCAGAAGATTAAAAAGAGCCCAAATTGCTAAATTGAACGTCGAAATCTTTAAGCCCCGCACAGATACCCGCTACCATGAATCGGCCGTAGTTTCTCACGATTTAAACTCTATTTCCTCTACGCCTGTTGATAGCTCCTCAGCTATTTTATTATTAGGAACCAATACGCAAGTGGTAGGTATTGATGAGGCACAATTTTTCGATAATGAACTACCTGAAGTATGTAATAAGCTTGCTTTAAGAGGCATACGCGTAATTGTTGCAGGTTTGGATATGGATTTTACAGGTAAACCATTTGGCCCGATGCCTGCACTTATGGCTATTGCAGAACATGTAACCAAGGTAAATGCAGTTTGCGTTTGTTGCGGAAATCCAGCGCTCTACAGCTACCGCACGGTGGCCGATGAATCAACTGTGCTTTTGGGTGAAAAAGAAAGTTACGAGCCTAGATGCAGGGCGTGTTATAATGTGGGTAAAGGGTAGTTTGGTGAGTTGTTTAAGTGACTAATTGCTTGATTGGTGAGGTGTTTATTGACTAAGTGCTTAATTGTTGAACTGTTGAACTGAAAAATGTAACTGAAAAATTGCTTAGTTGGTGAGCCGTTAATCGGTGAGCTGTTTAATTGACCAATTGCTTAATTGTTGAACTGTTGAACTGAAAACTGCCAACTGAAAAATTGCTTAGTTGTTGAACTGTCTAGTGAAAATTGCCAACTGAAAACTGCTAACTGAAAAAATGGATACACATCAAATCAATACCATCTCTATACTGGGTTGTGGCTGGTTCGGATTGGCTTTTGCCCAGGCTTTAGTTGCTCAGGGGTACGCGGTTAAAGGCTCTACCACCAGTGTCGAAAAATTAGATGTGCTAGCTGCAAATGATATCAAACCGTATTTGGTTAATTTTACTGCTGGGAAAGTTATTGCCGATCCAAGCTTTTTTGAAGCTGATGCCTTATTTGTCTGTATTCCCCCGAAAAGAAGTTCCACCGAATTAAATGACTATCCTCTCAAGATTAGTGCTATTTTAAAAGCTGCTGAAAACAAAAGCAAAAACATTGTATTAATCAGTTCTACAAGTGTTTATGGCGATGAAAACAAAACAGTTGACGAGCATAGCGATACAAATCCCGACACGCCATCCGGGAAAGTGGTTTTAGCAGCTGAAGCGCTTTTTAAAGCACAGTATCCATCCCGTTTTACCATTATCCGCTTTGCTGGATTAATCGGTCCAAACCGAAACCCAGGAAGATTTTTTGCCGGAAAAACCGATGTTCCAAATGGTTTAGCTCCCGTGAATTTAGTGCAACAGGTAGATGCTGTTGGCTTCGCCTGCAAGCTATTGGAGAAACAAGCCTTCGGAAAAATTTACAACGTTTGCGCTCCCGAGCATCCCACCAGAACTGATTTCTATACCGCAGCAGCTAGGAAAGCTGATTTAACCCCGCCATCGTTTATCGCAGAGAAAGTTCAATGGAAAGTTATTAATAGTGTGAATGTTCCACAACTGGGATATGACTTTCAGGAAAAGTTGAAATAGTTTAATAGTTCATTGGTTCATTAGCTCATTGGTTCACTGGTTCACTGGTCACTACAATTAGAATTGAACATAAAAATATAGCGCTCATCGCTATATATAAGGACCACGCTATTCTTACAAAAGCGGAATGACTGGGATATTTAACTCAACAAGCCTAGCAGTTCTTGCTTATTCATTTTTTTGAAAAGCTCTCCATCAGTTTGTATCACATCACGAACCAGGTTCTTCTTCGTTGCCTGGAGCGTCATAATCTTCTCTTCTATCGTATTTGGACAAATTAACCTGACGGCCATTACATTCTTATGCTGACCAATGCGATAGGCCCTGTCAATAGCCTGGTTTTCTACAGCAGGATTCCACCATGGATCTACCAGATAAACATAATCAGCCTCGGTTAAATTCAAACCTACACCGCCAGCTTTTAAACTAATTAAAAAAACAGGGATTTCTTCATTCTGTTGGAAAGATTCTACCACTTGTTTCCTATTCCTGGTCTGACCGGTTAAATATTCATATCTGATGTTTCTATGCTCCAATTGCTTTTTTATCAGATCTAACATGGTTACAAACTGAGAAAATATCAAGATTTTATGATTGGGGGCCTTACTTTCGATCTGTTCCAATAAAACATCTATTTTAGAAGAAGCCTGCAAATAAGATTTACCATCTGCCAAAAGGGCCGCAGAATTACAAATCTGTCGTAATCGGGTAATTCCTTTTAGCACATGCATCGAACTTTTAGGTAATTCATCTTCGGTTTTACCCAAAATATAATCCTGAATTTCTTTCTTATTGGCCTCATAAACCTCTCGTTGCTCCTCTCCCATCTCACAGTATAATACCACTTCGGTTTTATCCGGAAGCTCTTTAGCCACCTGCTCCTTGGTTCTTCGCAAGATAAAGGGCTTGATTTTCCGCTGCAATTCAGCAGCTCTTTTACTGTCCTTAAACTGATCAATGGGTGTTGAATAGAGATCCGCAAACTGCTGCTTCGTGCCGAAAAGCCCTAAACAAGCAAACGAAAGTTGTCCATACAAATCAAATGTGTTATTTTCTATTGGCGTACCCGTCATTACGATCTTATTGCGCGATTGCAACATCCTTGCGGCCTTATACCTTTGCGATTCGGGATTCTTAATGTTCTGAGATTCATCTAAAAAGATGTAATTAAAGCGATAATCCTTTAAAAATCTAATATCTGAAAGTAATGTACCATAAGAGGTTAAAATCACTTCATAGTGATCAAAATCATCCACCACCTTTTTTCTATCGTTACCATAAATGGTTTTGACCTGAATTGAGGGGGCAAATTTCTCTATCTCTGCTTTCCAGTTAAAAATTAGCGAAGCAGGAACTACCACTAAATTGGTGTTAAAAGAAACCTTGGTCCGTTGCGAAAGAATGAATGCCAATACCTGGATAGTTTTCCCCAAGCCCATATCATCTGCTAAACACCCGCCAAAATTGAAATCGTCAAGAAAATTAAGCCAATTGAGACCATCCTTTTGATAAGGTCTTAATTCTGCGTTTAATTCTTTCGGGACGGGAACTTCTTCAATCCAGTTGTTGTCATTGAATTTCTGTTTGTAACTGATGATTTCATTTCTTACTTCTCCATCCAAAACAGCATCCTCATAAATCTCATCAAGCGTGGCAAAGCTAATTTTTGGTGTCAGTATTTTCTCCTCTACAATTTCCCCCGCACTAAAATACTGTGTAAACTTAATTAACCACTCTTCCGGCAATATGCCCTGCGTTCCATCATCCAGCATTACAAACTTACTTTTGTTTCGAATAGATTTATGGAGATATTTCAACGCTACTTTCTGCTTCCCAAATTTCACCTCGGCTTTGGTTTCAAACCAATCTGTCCCGCTCAGCACCTCAATGTTAATCTCTGCTTTGTAAGGATTTAAAGCATTATTTTTTAGCTGATTAAAGCCCAATATATGAATATCCTTCGCCCTCCAAACCTCAAAAGTTTCTAAAAACCAGTCCAATTCCAGGAACCGCTTCCGATGCAGATAAAAAGAATCATTGGTCTCTTGTTCAAAGAAGAAAGGATGTTGCTTCATGATATCAGCAATAAACTGAAGCTCTGCCGGCTCATCCCGCTGAAGGGTAAAAACATTTCCCAGTTTATCCTGCGCCTGAATGGTCTTTTTAGAAAGCACCGGAATTTCCAGATTACCGTATCGCATTACCGGCGTAATTAAAATAAAATCTTCAGATTCTGACAGATACAGTAACTTTTCTACTTCCAAATCAAATCCCTTTTCTTCAATTTGACGTTTGGTAGCTGGTTTTAAGTACGAATAATCTACATGGATGCTACCTTCTAAGGGAATTAAAATCAGCTTCTGAAATTCAGCATATTTAGATTTATGAATAATTAACCTGTTGCTTTGCTTTTTAAAGAAGCTGATCACCTTTAGAAAATCCAGGCGATCGATCAAATACAATTGATCTGCGAGTTTAACAAAATACTGATAGCAAAGCACCAATTGGTCAAGTTCATAAGATTTTCCATCAATATTTAATCTTCCTGTAATCTCGTAAAAATCTTCCTTCTGATTAACTAAAAGTCTTAAATCAACCGTTAAGGGCTTTAAGATTATTCTTTTGATGGAAGAAGCTTGAATATGAGCAGAAACATGTGGATCATGCTGATAAACAGGGATCTGCAATGGGTTTTTAACCACAGCCCTTAAAGCGACGATTTCTGCTTCCGATTCATCGTCATTAAAGTTTTGCTGAAAGCTGGATACCCCACTAAAAAACCTTAAGTCGTCAGCCTCGTGGCTCTTAAAAATAAGATCTGTAGGATTAACGGATTGGAGTGGGTTTTTAACTTTTCCACCCTTAGTATGCTCAGCCTCAAAAATTTCTATAACTAAATTGCTATAATACCGGTGCTGGCTTAAAACCAAAATCAATTGGTCTCCCTGGTGAGCTTTGGGGATTCTATTGGTTGCTTTGGGCAACAACAGCTCCTCCAACTGCCGCTGGGCTTCTTTATCAAATGCCTGAAGCGGAATTTTCGGTTTAACAACTAGCCGGTTATCAACGAGATGGAGATCAAAAAGTAAATCCAGGTTGGCTTCATGCTCCAATCCATAACTTAATGCTTGTTTCTTTAAATGAGCTGCTCTAAGGGGCTTATCAAAAAAGATTTTTAGCTCCTGTCGCTGATGGATGTTATATAAAACCTGAGCCTGATGCTCGCATAAACGATTTTTAGGATGATTGCACCTGCATGATAACTTTAGCTCATGCTGATCCTGCTTTACGATAACGGGAGGGAAAAAATCGCTTGAATCGGGATGATCAAAAACAGCAAAATCAATTTCAATCTGTTGGGCCTGAAGATGGTAAAAATACTTTTTACCCGTATCCACCTGATTACTCTGGTGCTTAAGAATGACAATTGCACTTAGATCTTTAAGGTTGAAATCCTTCAAGATATAATCGTATGGATGTTTTTCTTCTGCTCCGTCTTCGGCCTGATATCCCCTCATGAACTCGATGTATATAAAAATTAAAATTAATAAATTATATACGTTACGCAGGTATCCTTAAAGAGATTTGCGTAATTTAAGGTAAAAAGGAACCTCCACTTTCTCCATCTTATTGTAAAGGATAAGTTCTGCGGCCTCCGTTCCTAATCGGTTAAAGTCAGTAGAAATGGTAGTAATTCCATCCAGTATGATGCTCTTTAATGGCGTTTCGTTATAAGAGATCACCCCAACATCCTTTCCAATTTTAAGTTTTTGCGCAATAAGCCTTTCAATAAGCATAACCAAATCATCTTCCATCAGGTTGATGTATACTTCACCAGGATTAATCACTTCATCCTTAATGTTATGGATCACTTTATGATCAAATGCGTACTGCTGGCAAAAACGATAGAAACCCGTTAAAATTTCGTGAGGGAAATAGCTGTTTTTAGGAAAAATAATCTTTAAGGTATTGTAGTGAGAAAGGCGATCTAAAGCCTGCTCTAATGCTGCATAAATGTCTTGAGCGAAATTCTCATATGCCGCAGCGTAATCGCCGGAAATGCCTGGCAAGAGCTTGTCTAAAATAACCAGCTTTTCCTTGGGTAAAGTATTGATGATTTCATGTGCATTCTCTCCACCTTCTAAAAAGTGGGGTATAATGACAAAGTGCGTATAATCGTTGCGCTTACTGTTGAGCAACTTCTTAAACAAGGCAAAATCATTGTTGTAGATGTAAAAATCTATCGAAGCCTGCTCGCCAATGGCCTTGATAAAGGAATCGTATATGATTTTTTTATGGGTACTCAACTTGTTAAAAAACAAGCAGATTTTAAGCTTGCGTGAAAAATCGGTGTTCACAATAAAGTATCCCTTACCAGGCACAGAATCTACAACACCGAGTTTTCTTAAGTGCCGATATCCCTTTTCTGCAGTATCTCTGGAAATTTCCAGGCTAAAGCTCAACTCATTAATAGAAGGCAACAAACTATTTTTAACCAGCTTCCCACTTTCAATAGCGGCCAAAACGGCATTGGTTAATTGCTTGTACTTAGGTGTTGAAGAAAACTCATCAACATGGATATGGGCTATAAAATCTTCGGGCTTCAAATCAGTAATCTCCAATGGTTAGTTTTCGAATATAGCAATTTTATGTTATACGCTATGAAACTAAACTCCTTTGGATTGCTGAATAATACTTTAACTGGATCATATCTGTTGGTGCCGGATTCGAATTCCAGGCATCATTAATGGCCAGTGCGGTACCGATAGCAGTTGCCTGCGATACGGATGAGGCATAAACTTCTATGTCTGGAATAGATGTAGCTAATAGATGCATGTAAATTGCATTTTTACCGAAGCCACCATCTACAAATATCCTTTTCACCCCAGCATTTAAAATCAGTTTCAAAGAATAAATCTGTTGCTTAACCAAATCAAAAATCAATTGATGATAAGCTTCTTCTGCGGTTTGAAAAAGACTTAAATCTCGATCTGGAAAGGCCGAATTAAGTGAGAATTCCTCCTGTGGATTTTGGTTCTCAGGGATCTTATTCGCTAATTTCAGGATCAATCCCGGATTAAACTTAAGATGTTTAAAGAGATAAGCAGCACGGTCAAAATGTTGTGCAATGCGCTTAAGTTGCTGCTCATGCTCATAACCTGCAAAAATTCGAGAGGCCTTTACTGCTTTGCCCTTGTAATGCATGTAGCAAAGACAATCTTGCTTGAGCTCTTCTGCTGTTAAAGGTTCCTGATTAAAAGGGTTAAGACTGATACACCAGGTTCCGGTAGATAAGAGTACAAATGGGGTATTAAAATTAGCCAGATATGGGATCAATGCGGCTGAACTATCATGTAATCCAACACCTACTTCAAATTTCTGACCTTCAAAGTTAGTTTCCTGACTCGAGTCGGCAGGTGTAAACACACCAAACTTGGTGGTAATACCCTCTTCGTTTACCCAATCGTGGTATTGTTTTTTATTGAAATCCCAAAGCTGGGTATGACAGCCAATGCTGGTAATATCGGCCACAGCTTTTCCGGTAACCAAATAACTTAAGTATTGCGGCAAGTGTAATGCCCACTTTACCCTCTCAAATATTTCTGGCTTTTCTTTTTTTAGACGATACAACTGCATGCCCGAATTTAGTGAACCTAAAATGGGCGATGCAGTTGCCAAAGAGATCTGTTCTTCACCACCGTACTTGGCATAGAATTCTTCTTTTAACGCCTCTGGGTATTCTTTTAAATAATTGTAAAGCGGAGTTAGGGGTTTACCTGCTTCATCAAGATATACGAAACTTGCGCCATAAGTAGAAAAATTAATGGCTTTAATATCGTACTCTTTCAGTTGCATTACCTGATGCAAAGAGTCATAAACCGATGAACGTAAACTTTCAAGATTTTCACAAGGTTCTCCATCTTCATCTTTCGTTTCTACAAACCTTGCCGAACGCTCGTAAACAATACGATAGTTCTCATCTATCAGAAACAATTTTTTGTTGGTTTTCCCAACATCAAATACCGCTATTACAGGTTTTGCCATCTTTTCCGCTGCTGAAATTTATAAGCCTGTTGCTACAGTGTTTAATCCACGTTGTTTAACCAATGATTGTCTGCACTGCAAATCGCGATATAAGCCAATTGGCGATAATGCTGCTCCGGCTCTTAACCTGGCCTCCGCTACAACTGCCCTTAAATCACTACGGAAAGTGTTTTGCAAAATTTCCTGTGCTGCAGCCACATCATTATTATCCTGAGCAGCTTTTAATGCTTTTCTGTCTACTAACAATGCCTGGGCGTAGGCAATCATAATTGCTTCTACCGATTGTAATAAGTCTTCCAAAGGATCCTTAACGTTATGAGAAGCATCGATCATCCAACCCATATCTTTCGCATGGTTCATATTTTTAGCATCCATACCTTCTACCAATTCGTTAAAAATTAAGAATAACTGGTATGGTTTAATACTTCCTGCGGTTAAATCGTCATCGCCGTATTTAGAATCGTTGAAGTGGAAACCACCCAATTTTCCTTCCATTAACAATAGCGCAACAATTTGTTCAATGTTAGCATTTGGTAAGTGGTGACCCAAATCAACCAATGTATAGGCTTTCTTACCTAGTTTGCTGGCATACAATAAAGATTGGCCCCAATCTCCAACAGTTGTGGAATAAAAGTTAGGCTCAAATGCTTTATATTCTACAAAGATTTTCCAATCATCTGGTAAAGCAGCGTATATTTCGTGTAAGCTTTCTAAAGTATTTTCAAAAGCATTTCGGAAATTTAACTGTCCGGGAAAGCAAGAACCATCGGCCAACCAAACGGTTAAAGCATCCGATCCTAAAGCTACACCGTGTTTAATCACTTCGATATTGTGTTCAATAGCTTGCTTACGTATCGCCTTATTTACATTTTGTAATGATCCAAACTTATAGCTATGTGGCGAACCTGCCTGATCCTGAAAAGTATTGGAGTTCATGGCATCAAACTTTAAACCATAGCTGGATGCCAATGTTTTTAAAGCTGCCGCATCCTGAGGGATATCCCAGGGAATATGTAATGATATAGCACCACTTGCGGCATTTAATGCATGAAGTAAGCCTACATCTTCAATTTTTTCTTCAATGGTACGAGGCTCACCGCCAGAAATGGCAAAACGGCCAAAACGTGTTCCGCCTGTACCTAAAGCCCAACTAGGAATAGCAATTTGGAAATCTACCAGTTTTTGAATCACACTTTCTAAATCCACGTGTGACCACTCCTCTTTCAAAAAATTTAGCTTACGCTGATGCGAAGTTAAAAGGGAATCGTTGTGTTTTTCTATTTGGTTCTGCTCAATATTCATCAGGGTATGATTTGGTTAAGGTTGATAATATCGTCATTTCAATGGAATGAAATCAGAAGCTCATGTTTTTTAACACTTTTGCTTCTATTTAACGATTGAATTGTTAAAGTCGCTTAAGGTCTGCGAATAAATCGCAGACCTAATAAACAACTTACTAAAACTAAATTTAAATTTATCTTACAAAGGCCATGGCTACTCCACCATCAACGTTCAATACATTTCCTGTTGATTTATTGAGTAAGCCGCCAACAAAGGCAAAACAAGCGTTGGCAATATCATCTGGCAATATAATCTGATTCAATAAGGTACGCTTCGCATAATAGGCTGGTAACTCTGCTACCGTAATACCGTAAGCCTTGGCACGGCCTTCAGCCCATCCACCAGCCCAGATATTACTATCACTGATTACTGCATCCGGGTTAACCACATTAACACGAATATTATCTGCGCCAAGCTCAGCTGCATTTAATCTGCTCAAATGTAACTGTGCTGATTTTGCACTACCGTAACCAGCGTTGTTTGGACCACTTACCAAGGCATTTTTACTTACAATATTGATTACATCGCCACCAATACCTTGTTTTTGCATTACAGCCGTAGCCGCTTGCGTTACAAAGAACTGGCCTTTCACCAATACATCATATAATAAATCCCAGTCCTTTTCAGTGTGATCTCCAATGGTTTTAGAAATGGAAAGTCCTGCATTGTTTACTACAATATCAACACCACCAAAGGCCAAAGCTGCAGCTGCAAAAGCACCTTGAATATCTTCTTCGCTGGTCACATTTAAGATTGCAGTACTGTAAGCGTCTTTACCGAATTGTGATTTAAACTCTTCTCCTGCTTCCGCCAAACGCTCTGCATTCATATCGTTCAAAATAACCACACCACCTTCAGCTACAAATCTTTTTGCAATAGCTTTACCAATTCCACCGGCACTTCCAGTAATTAAAGCAATTTTACCCGTAAGTGGTTTTGGTTTAGGCATACGCTGTAACTTTGCTTCTTCTAACAACCAATACTCAATATTAAAAGCTTCCTGATGAGGTAAAGAAGTATATTCTGAAACCGCTTCAGCACCTTTCATTACATTAATGGCATTAATATAGAATTCTGCCGCAACCCTTGCTGTTTGTTTATCTTTCGAGAAAGTAAACATACCAATACCTGGATATAAAATTACAACAGGGTTGGTATCGCGAATAGCAGGGCTGTTTGGATGCTTACAAGCTTCGTAATAAGCGGTGTACATTTCTCTGTATTCTTCAAAAGCTGGCTCCAAAGCTGCCTTTAGCGCTTTGCCATCAGATAAATCTGCATCACTAGATAAACTTAAAACCAAAGGACTGATTTTAGTTCTTAAAAAGTGATCCGGGCAGCTGGTTCCCATTGGGGCCAGGCGGCTTAAATCGTTAGAATTAATGAATTCCAATACCCTTGCATCATCTGTAAAATGGCCAATCATGTGTTGTTTTGAAGAACATAGACCGCGCAAAACCGGTGCGATTGCTGCTGCTTGTTTTTTACGAAGATCAGCTGCTGCACTTTCGATTTTTTGTCCACCAAAAACAGGACCTTTCTTACCATAGTTCTGCTCCAAATAATCAGAACAGATTTCGATTACTTCTAAAGTATTCAAATAACTTTCGTAGGCTGTATCACCCCAGGTAAATAAACCATGTGAACCCAACATGATACCACGAATACCTGGATTTTCATCTAAACACTTTTTCAGTTGTAAACCCAGCTCAAATCCTGGTTTTTTCCATTCTACCCACCCAATTGTTCCATTGAACAATTCCTGAGTAATTTTCTTTCCATCCTTTGCCGCTGCAATTGCAATAGCCGCATCTGGATGTAAGTGATCAATATGTTTGAACGGTAAAAATCCGTGTAAAGGCGTATCAATTGAAGGTGCTTTTGAGCTTAAGTCAAAAATACAATGATTAAATAACTCAACCATTTCATCCTCATGCTCCACACCTCTGTAAATATTTTTCAGACTGCGTAAACGGTCTACATATAAGGCCGCTAAACCATTTTTCTTTAAGGTACCTAAATCACCGCCAGAACCTTTAACCCACATTACTTCGGTTTCCAATCCTGTAAGTGGGTCTTTTTCCAACAACTTACAAGAGGTATTACCACCGCCATAATTGGTAAGGCGTAAATCGGCACCTAATAAATTTGAGCGATAAATGAGCAATGCAACTTCATCGCCGGCCAATTTTGCCGCCTCTTGCTCATCCCATAAATAACTTACATGTTTATAACTTTTTGTATCGACTGACATACCAGTATTTTATTTAAATTTTTAATAATTATCCTTTTATTCTATTACCATAACCTACAATTAAAACCGAGGCAATGATGGTGATGATACCTACTACTACAGTGAGCAGCGTTTTTTTAGATACGCCTTTCCATTCCTTTAATACCAAGCCCCAGGTATTGGCAATTAAAATGATAAACGCCATGTGTAAAATCCACGAGCTTGCACCATTACCCAATTTACTTTCGCCCATTCCGTAGAAGAAAAATTGTAAAAACCAGGTTGTACCTGCTAATGCAGAGAAGATGTAGTTTTTGAGTAGTGGAGTAGAAGCGTTAGTGTAATCGCCAAATGTTTTATTACGGGCATTTAAAATCATACACCAGATAAAATTCGTGGTTAAGCCGCCCCAAAGCACAATCACATAAGTAACGTTATTTTGATATAAGAAATTTCCCGCTTCAGCAGGGTTTGCCGCTCTCCAAATCGCATTTGCAGCATCCGCCATTGGCTTACCGGCTTCGATTCCGAAATTAAAACAAGCACTCAAAACACCAGATACAATCCCTACGAATAAGCCTAAACCAAATTTATATTCGGTTTTAACTTCCATTCCATGTGGATCTGTAACATCTGTTTTCATCTCCTTCTCTTTCATCATCCCAGCTTTACCGCAGATAACAATTCCCAACACGCACACCAACAGTCCCAATAAAACCATTCTACCCCAATCAGTGCTCAAAAACATCGAGAAGGTATCTTTTCCCGCCTGTGGAAAGAAATCAAAATAAATTGATGGTAAAATAGAGCCTAAAACCATGCAAAGGCCTAAAATGATACTACTTCCTAAGGAAACGCCAAGATAACGAACCCCTAATCCGTAAGTTAAACCGCCTATTCCCCACAATACCCCGAAGAAATAAGTTAACCATAAAATATTGCCACTTGCGTTAGCGATGATATCGGTAAAGTTCGGAATGGTTAAGAATGCAGCTAAAGGTGGAACGATTAACCAGGAAAATATACCACCTACGATCCAATAACTTTCCCAAGCCCAACCTTTAACTTTTTTATATGGAATGTAAAAACTTCCCGACGCGAAACCGCCGATGAAGTGAAAAATTACGCCTAGAATTGCCTGCATGCTCTGATTAAATATTTGGTTGTCTAAAAATATAAATTGACTAAAGTTTAACTGTTATGCACTGTTCTGCACATCTTGATTTAATCTTTTACTAAAGCTCAAACTTCAAAATTAAATTAACAAGTTAAACTATATTCATATATAAATATAATGTTCAACAATAAAAATAAACAATATTTCTGAAAGGAAAAGAAAAGGAGTAAAATTTGATGCCCGATTTTGTAACAATTGCGCTAGCTAAATAGAGGACACAAAAAAAGAGCATCCGGTAATGAATGCTCTCTAATATTTTAGGAGTGTTAAACTTTTGCTTCAGCTTAATACACTAAATGCGACTTTAAATCTGCAGGAGAATAATTAATGGATTTTAAGGTCTTATCATCCGCCTTTCTAAACACCAGAAATAAACCGTCAATCTCCTTATAATAAGATTCTGTTTGATCTTTATCTAAGTAATACTGTATTGTTTGCTCTGCTTCCTCAACGGTTTTACAAGCTTTACTCATGTTAGAGCGGTGAACTTCATCAAACAATGTTTTAAACTTCCCGCCTAAACCAAACTCGTGTATTGCACCAGCCAATACATATTGAAGATCGCAAAGTGCATCTGCCACCTCTACTAAATCATCATTTTCAATCGCCTCTTGAAGCTCTTTCAATTCTTCTGCCAATAAAGAAACCCGTAAGTCTGCCCTTTGCTTCGCAGGGATAACAGGATTTTCGAGGATTGGATGTTTAAAAGTAGTGTGAAATTCAGCTACCTGATTGAGTGAATTCGTTTCTTGCATAACCATGGTTTGATTTTATTCTTTACTGATGCAAACTTAAAAAAATAGCCATAAATAATTTCCGGAACTTTTGCACATCGGGAGCAGTTCTCAGTTCTCAGTTACCAGTTGGCAATTTTCAGTTCAACAATAAAAACAGTTCCCAGTTCTCAGTTGCCACCCAAACAATTCAACAGTTAAGCAATTAGACAGTTAAACAATCAAACAACTCAAAAAGCAACCAGCTCACCAACTCACCAGTTAAACAATTAAACCAATTCTCAATCATCAGTTCTCAGTTACCATGCAAACAATTAAGCAATTCAACAATTAA
>NZ_FOGG01000011.1:128085-171066 GCF_900111155.1 Pedobacter rhizosphaerae
AACCAGCTCACCAACTCACCAGTTAAACAATTAAACCAATTCTCAATCATCAGTTCTCAGTTACCATGCAAACAATTAAGCAATTCAACAATTAAACCAGTTCCCAGTTGCCACCCAAACAATTCAACAGTTAAGCGATTAGACAGTTAAACAATCAAACAACTCTCCAAAGTAACCAGCTCACCAACTCACCAGTTAAACAATTAAACCAGTTCTCAGTTCCCACCCAAACATTCAACAGTTAAGCGATTAGACAGTTAAACAATCAAACAAACTCAAAAGTAACCAGCTCACCAACTCACCAGTTAAGCAATTAAACCAGTTCCCAGTTCCCACCCAAACAATTCAACAGTTAAGCGATTAGACAGTTAAACAATCAAACAACTCACCAGTCAACTACCGGCTTCCCTCAAAGCACCAGCAACATCCAAACATTACAAGCAAAGTGCCCCGAATGCCACAGTGGCCCTGAAAGCGCCTTAAATCCCACTTTCTCATATAAACCAATCGCTTTTGATAACTCTGGTAACGACTCCAGGTAAACCTCATTGTATCCATAGTGCTGCGCAGACTGAATACTCCTTTCCATCAGCATCTTACCAATACCTTTTCCTCTTGCTTCTGCTGATACATAATATTTAACCAACTCCACACAGCCTTCTGGCAATCCTTTTGTGGGATAAATACCACAGGCACCCAAAAGCTTTCCATCTTCTTCGGCAAGCCAATAGTCGGCCTTTTCAACTTCAAAAACCTGCCACAAGTGATCAGTAGTCGGGTCAGTATAAACCGTTCCGGGCTTATCAATTTTAAACTCCCGCATTACAGCCCTAATCATTTCAGCAACAGCCTGATTATCCTTTTCTTCTATTTTTCTTAATGTAATGCCCATCTTTTCCAATTTTTCATAAAGTTAGCAATGACTAAGGCTTAAACAAAAACCACCAAACAAAAGGCTGAAAAAAACATTATTAATAAGTAAGAAAATGTTAACCTAATTATCTCAGCATGAAAAACGACCCCAAAACAGAGCAACATCCAAATCCATCAGATGATGTCCAGCTTGAAATCGAAACAGTTATCCCTTCAGTAGAAACGGAAACAGAGAAAAAACCTGGTCTGCCAAATCACAGCAAGGAACCCCTCGTTAAAACTGAAACTCAAGAAGAATCAGAAGATAACAAACCTCAGAATGAAGAAAAGCAAAAAGAGGCTGCAACACCTCAAAATGATGACGATGATGATGCGCGAGACCAGATAGAAACCATCAGTCCGTAGTACCTGATGTTAAAGAATGCTAAACTATCACTACAGCTGAAATAGTTTTGTTAATTTGGCGTTATCAATAGCACATTTATAAAAGAAAACACAAATGAAACAAAAACTATTGCTTTGTCTCTTCACGATAAGCTTTTTTAGCTGTGGGATAAACAAGCAGGCGCAACAAATAAAAGCGCTGGAAGATTGTACGTATAAAATAACAGGCGTTCAGCAGATCACTGTTGCCGGAACAGATGTAAAAAAACTCATCGATCAGCAAAATTTTAACATTGGGAGTTTACCGGGTGTAGCGTTAGGACTATTGCGGAAAGACATTCCTCTTAGAGCGAATCTTAATCTCGAAATTTCTAATCCATCCAATAGTTTAGCAGCCATTAACCAATTTGAATACAAAATTTTGGTTAACAATACTGATTTGGCAGAAGGCCTGGTGAATCAGAATGTTAGTATCGCGCAAGGACAAACAGTAAATGTACCGGTTCAACTAACCAGTAATATTTACGGTTTAATTTCTAGTGGAAATGTTCTTAATGATATTATAAAAGCCGCTCAAAAGGGTTCTTCTTCTAAAGATGAAAAACTTGGATTACTAACCATCAAAATTAAACCTACTTTTATGTTGGGTAACACTCCGGTAAAATATCCAGGTTACATAACGATTAACAAAGATATCAGCAGTAAAATATTGCTTTAAACGACCTTAAAATGAAAAAGGGGCCATCTTATAAATGTCCCCCTTTTTTTTATCTCATATTGACTAATCCTAAAAGCTTCCTTTTGGAGTCATAACCATTCCTTTAAAGCGATGCTGATCTAAAGTAGCTTGAACAGTGTTTATCTGTGTGGTCGACAATTTAGCATCAACAGTAGCTGAAGTTGTTTTTAAGCTTGCCGTTTTTTTAACAGGATCAATAAAACTTCCCTTTTCAGCATAAGTTAGTGCATAATAGAGTAAAGTTTCAGCTGTATCTCCCCAGGCACTGTTGAAATCACCGTAAGCTTCCTTATCTACGGCCATCCCAGAATAGTAACCTCCTACCCCACTTTGATTTTTGGTTTCAAATTCCGGGATATACATCTCGAAATCGTCAATTCTGATTGGGAAGAATCCTACAGGCTTACCATAAGTTCTTTCCCCAATGATCTTCACATCCATTACAGGCTTCAAACTATTGATGGTTAACTCGCTGGCGGATGCTGTTGAGTGAGAGACCAGAAAATAAACCCTGCTTAATGCTAAAGAACCAGACTTAGCAAATTTTTCCACATTATCAGCAGCGGTAGGCGAATAATTCAAATCAGCATAGGTAGCATACTTTCCATTTACACCTGTAGTAAAGGGCTGCAATTTACCTGAATTATCAAGTAAGGGTTGATGAGCTAAAACCGATGCCTTTCTTTGTGCCGTAGTTAAGTTCTGAAGATAACTGTTATAATAAGTCGTATACATCGTATTGCCAGTTTGCGCTGCTGGAGCGGCCAAATTGACAATTTGGGTAGCTGTAGATACATAACCTCCACCGTTATAACGTAAATCAACAATCAATTCCGTTATACCTTCTGCCGAAAAATTATTAAAGGCATTGTTTAAGGCGGTTGTAACATTATTTGTAAAGCTATTAAAAACAATATATCCTACTTTCTTAGAACCAACGGTATATACGTGGGTATATAAAATAGGATTAACAGTATAAGGAGCACTATTTACCACCACACTTTTTACATTACCATTTAAATCCTCAAAGGTTAGGCTAACACTTGGGTTACCACCGAAAATAGCATTATTCAAAAAACTAATGATCCCATCGGAAGTGATATTCAGATTTGTGCGTCCATTTACACTGGTTATCCTGCATCCTCTGGTTAAGCCTTGCGTGCTAGCTGGTGAGTTTGCATATACATACTTTACCCGGAAATCATTCACCGTCTGGTAATCGGCAGAGAAGCCATAATCATTGGCCGTGCCATTTACATCCGCTTTTAATGCAGCTGTTTTTCCTGTAGTGGATACATAATCTAAAAAAGAATATTTCGGATCAGTGCTATTACTTACATACTCATAAGGTTTTCCAGTTGTCGGATCAGTAGAATACTGCGTTAATGCATAAAGCTCTGCCTCATTGGAACTGAAGGCTCTGGGCTTAAACACATCATAAGTAGGCAGCGAAGTATTCCAATAGTAGAGTTCTTTAGCATAAAGAAACATAGAATCCCTTGTTAATTCGGTACGGGTACCGGTTGTTGGGATGGTTGTAGTGGTTGTAGAAGTCTCTTCCGGTGTTGCCGTATTTTTCTTACAAGAGATGAAGATGCTTAAACTTAAAAGCACCAGAACGATACGGTATCCCAATTTGTTATTTTTCATGTAGAATTTTATCACCTGTTTATCTATATACGTACGCACCGCATTTCAAGTTGTGTGAGGGCGTAACTTTTTACGTATCAACTAACTAAATTTAATCTCTTTTATTGCGCAGTATCCATCATGTATCTTAGAAAAGCGTTTATCTGTTGATTAAATTACTTAGGAATGAGAAACAGCTATGATTTAGTGTTATATAAATATAAGAAGAAATATTGTTAAATAAAATGTCTTCGATTACTATAATCTTAAGCTTAGTTGTATTTTTTTGCCAATCTGCCCCCATAAAATGTCGCCTTTACACCGTTTAATTTAAATCATAAGGTTAGATATTTGATCTATAAAAAACAATCGACCATGAGCATTAACCCCAAAGTAGCAGATTTTATGACTACAGTAGCGCATCCTTTAAAAGAAGAAATGGAAAAGCTGATCCAAATTATTTCCAGTAACCCTCAGATAACCAGCGACATTAAATGGGGCGGACCAAGCTTCAGATTTAAAGAAGACATGGCCACCATTAATCCTAAAATCAAAAACTATGTAGTAGTTGTTTTCCATAAAGCGGCTCTGCTCAAAAGTGATTTTGGCTTTCTGGAAGATGCGGGCAAGGGCAAATCCTATGGAAAGTTTTACAGCATGGATGATGTGCTCAGAAACGAACAGGGAATAAAGCTTGCAGTACAAAATTGGATTGAGATAATGGAACAATAATGATTACTTAAATTTTTAATACCATGGAAAAGATAACATTCACCAACGAAATTGATGCCAGTGTAGAGAAAGTATGGGATACACTCTTCGGCACAGAAACCTACCCACAATGGACAGTAGTTTTTACCGAAGGATCTGCTGTAGAAACCGATTGGAAAAAAGGAAGCAAAGCCCTGTTTACAGATGGCAAGGGCAATGGAATGGTTTCTGAAATTGCAGAAAGTATCCCAAATGAATTCATGTCTATCAAACACCTTGGAGAGCTCAAAGATGGAAAAGAAACCTTTCCCGAAGGATGGGAAGCTTCCTTCGAGAATTATGAACTCAAAGAGAAAGCAGGTAAGACAGAATTAACGGTATCTATGGATACGAATAAAGAATGGAAAGAATATTTCGAAAACGTTTGGCCAAAAGCCATAGAAAAAATTAAAGAAATTGCGCAAGGTACACGAAAATACCATGTAGAAACTTAAGAAATAAGTTTTGAGTACCCCTAGAAAAATAATGAATTTAAACAAAAAGCCTCTAGAAAATCTAGAGGCTTTACTGGTGGTGCCACCTGGATTCGAACCAGGGACACAAGGATTTTCAGTCCTTTGCTCTACCGACTGAGCTATGGCACCTTTGTTTTGGGATTGCAAATGTAGTGTTCTTTTTGTCAATTCCAAGCAGGCAATTATATTTTTATTCCAAAAAACGCATTGCCCTCTACTTAATAAAAAAGCCCCTCGTTTAATAGAAAGGCTTTAGGAAGTGGTGCCACCTGGATTCGAACCAGGGACACAAGGATTTTCAGTCCTTTGCTCTACCGACTGAGCTATGGCACCTCCCGTTTGGGATTGCAAATGTAGTGTTCTTTTTTCAAAAGCAAAACTTTTTTTTCAAAAAACACCTCGTCTATTGATTATCAGTCAATTATTTTTCATTTCTTTTCAAACCCATAAAATGAAACGGACTTAGAATCAGTATAAACTAAAAATTTTAAGCATTTTTTTATGCATGCATAGTAAATTATTCGGATTAATTATCCTAATTTAGCGCTAACAATATTAAAATGCATGGTAGCACAGATTATTTTTCTAGTACTAACACTTGCAGCAATCGCGCTGTTCACAATTAACCTGCGAAAAATAATTCGCAACATCCGTTTAGGCAAACCGGCCGATCGCAATGATCAACCGCAAAAAAGATTGATGACTATGCTGAGGGTAGCATTCGGTCAATCGAAGATGGTGGTACGCCCTATCCCTGCCCTACTACACTTCTTTGTTTACATAGGCTTTGTGATCATCAATATTGAGGTATTGGAGATTATGATTGATGGTATCTTTGGTACCCATCGTATTTTTAATGGCCTCGGGGGGTTATATAACTTCCTTATTGGTTCTTTCGAAATTTTAGCCCTAACGGTTTGGGTTTCCTGCGCAATTTTTCTAATTCGTAGAAACATTTTAAAAATGAAGCGCTTTACAGGTGTGGAGATGACTACCTGGCCTAAATCAGACGCCAACTATATCCTCATAACCGAAATCTTGTTAATGAGTGCATTTTTACTCATGAATGCAGCAGATGCTAAGTTACAGGCCCTAGGTGCTAGCCATTACGTGCAGGCGGGAGCATTTCCGGTTAGTCAGTTCCTGATGGATTTATTGCCTGATTCAGAATCCGCATTAATAGCGGTAGAAAGAGGCTGTTGGTGGTTTCACATTATTGGAATTCTCGCTTTCTTAAATTATTTGCCCTACTCTAAGCATTTCCATATCCTTTTTGCCTTCCCCAATACTTATTTTTCAAATCTCGAACCCAAGGGAGAATTTACCAATATGGCATCAGTAACCAATGAGGTTAAAGCCATGCTCGATCCCTCATTTGTACCTGCAGAAACAGAACCGGGTAAATTCGGCGCTAAAGATGTAACCGATTTAACCTGGGTAAACCTCATGAATGCGTACACCTGTACCGAATGCGGGCGCTGTACATCAGTTTGTCCGGCAAATATTACAGGGAAACTGCTATCACCGAGAAAGATTATGATGGATACCCGCGATCGCATCACAGAAGTTGGACAAAATATTGATAAGCACGGTGCAGACCATCAGGATGGAAAGTCATTATTAGACGACTACATCAGCAGAGAAGAGATTTGGGCATGTACGAGTTGTAACGCATGCGTTCAGGCTTGTCCGGTTAACATTGACCCATTACAGATTATTATCGATTTGCGCAGATACGCCGTGATGGAGGAATCGCAGGCACCTTCGAGTATTAATGCCATGATGGGCAACATTGAAAACAATCAGGCACCATGGAAATACTCTCCTGCCGATCGCTTTAATTGGGCGGAAGGAGATTAGTTAGTTCGTTGACGGTTCTAATTGGAAGATTTCAATTAAACAGATCGACGCTCAAACAATTTAACAGTTAATCATTTAATCCGTTAACGCGCTAAAACAGCGTTAACCTTTTACAATACAGAAATGGAATTTAAAGTCCCTACAATGGCCGAATTAATGGCGGCAGGAGAAGAACCAGAAATCTTATTTTGGGTAGGATGTGCAGGCAGCTACGATGAGAGAGCACAGAAGATTACCCGCGACATTTGCAAGATTCTTCACCACGTGGGGATAAAATACGCTGTATTGGGAACCGAAGAAAGTTGCACAGGGGATCCTGCAAAGCGTGCAGGAAATGAGTTTCTTTTCCAAATGCAGGCCATGACCAATATTGAGATTCTAAATGCTTATAACATTAAGAAAATCGTTACAGGCTGCCCGCATTGTTTCAATACCATTAAAAATGAATATCCTGGCCTTGGCGGCACTTATGAAGTGATTCATCATACACAACTGATTCAGGATTTAATTAACGAAGGGAAGCTAAAAGCTGAGGGCGGAGAAAGTTTCAAAGGTAAAAAGATTACTTTTCATGATCCATGTTACCTCGGAAGAGCAAATGGTGTATATGAAGCCCCAAGAAAGGCTCTCGAAGTTTTAGATGCACAATTAGTGGAGATGAAACGCTGCAAAAGTAATGGCCTTTGCTGTGGTGCCGGAGGTGCCCAAATGTTTAAAGAGCCAGAAAAAGGAAATAAGGATATTAACGTTGAACGCATTGACGAAGCGCTACAAACTAACCCACAAGTTATTGCCGCTGGCTGCCCCTTCTGCATGACCATGTTAAGTGATGGCGTAAAACTGAAAGACAAAGAACAAGAAGTTAAGGTTTTAGATATTGCGGAAATCACCGCAAGAGCAAATGGGCTTTAAAGAATTGCGGTGAATTGTTTAATTGTTGAACTGTTTAATTGTTGAACTGAAAATTGCCAACTGTTAACTGCAAACTGTTAACTGCAAACTGTTAACTGAACTGCTTTCTCAGGGATGCTGGTTACCACATATCTTCGCAAAATTCTCTTTAATTAAATTAAGGTCTTCGGCCTCGATATTTTTTAATGGAATAATAACTTGGGTAGCCATAGAATCTACATCCCCTCCTCTATCCTTATAGGTTTGAACAATCACATCTTCGCCTTTGGTATACAGGTACAGCTTTCCCGAAATATTATTACCATAATAATCCATATCCTTAAACTTAGAAAGCTTGAAAGAGAAATATTCGGTTTTTCCATTGTTAAAATAACGCTTATACCTGCAAAAGCCATTGTTAGTAACATTAAGTTCGTAGCGCTTGATTTGAGTGCTTTCCTGACTAAAATCGTAATGATCAGTAAATGATTTCTGTAGATTACCTACATATTGCTCGATAGATTCGGGATCTGAGAATGCCAATAAAAACGTGGAAAAAGCAACAATTGAGATAGTTTTCAAGTGCAATGTAAACTTTTTCATAAGGCTGATGTTTTTAGACAAACCAATTTAATTAAAATGGTAAATTTGTAGTATGAGTTTTTCTCCACAATCTAGAATCTGGATATACCAAAGCAACAGGAAATTTTCTGCCGCAGAGGAAAGTACTATCCTTAAAAAATTAGAAGCTTTTACCAATCAATGGAAAGCCCATGGCAACGAATTGCTGGCAAAAGCCGAAATCAGGTATGGCTTTTTTATTATTTTAACTGTTGATGAAAGCCAGGCGAACGTTACCGGTTGTTCTATTGATAGCTCTGTAAGGTTAATTAAGGAGATAGAACAGGAATACAACGTAGATCTTTTTAACAGATTTAACATTGCCTACAAACTAAATAACGAGGTTATCGTAAACAATAAAGAAGATTTTGAAACATTGGTTAATATTAAACAGATTACACCAAATACTATTGTTTTCAATAATATGGTACAAACGCTTGCAGAGTTAGAGACTAAATGGGAAGTTCCGTTTCAGAACAGCTGGCATTCAACTGTGTTTGCCCACCTGCTGTAAAAGCCATGTTTATTGTAGATCTTCAATATATCGTACCCCTCGAGCAGCTAGATGAACATATGGCTGCTCATGTGGCTTACTTAAAGAAGTATTACAAAAAAAATATATTTGTTGCCTCCGGAAGAAAGGTTCCACGAACTGGGGGAATTATTCTTGCCTTGAGCGACACGGAAGAAGAATTGAAAAAAATTCTAATGGAGGATCCATTCTATCAACATCGATTGGCAGACTATAAGATTACTCAGTTTTTAACATCACAATACCATCCCGACCTTGAAAATCTCTTGGCTTAAATCTTGATTTTTAAAACCTCCATCTCTTTTCTGAGGTATTTTTGAGTTCTCAGCAAACAAAATCACTTTAAAAACCATTATATTGCTATAAATTAACCTTCAAATTTATGGCGCGTTGGATTAAGATAACCCTTGGCATTTTAGCTACTCTACTAGGCTTATTGATTATTATCTGGATTGGAGGTTCCCTTTATATCAGCAGAAATAAAAAAGAAGTTTTGGATAAAGTGTTACTCACACTCAACAATAACCTCAATGGCAAAGCAGAAATCGGAAGTATGGAGCCTTCCCTTTTGAAAGCTTTTCCAGGAATATCGGTTTCCCTAAAAAACGTTTCCCTGAAGGATAGTCTATACCACCAGCACAAACACGATTTGTTAAAAGCTAATGATATAGATGTGGCGCTCAATGTATTCTCCTTATTGTTTGGAAATACCCGAATCAATAAAATCACTGTAAACGATGCCAGCCTATACCTATACACTGATTCTACAGGATACAGCAACACCAGCATATTCAAAACTAAAAAGCCTAAACCAACAACAGAAAGTGAACCTGCTGAAGCCCCGGAAATTAAGCGAATAAACATGAATAATGTTCAATTAATAGTAGACAATCAGCAACGCTTTAAAAGGTTTGATTTTCAAATAAAAGATCTTCAAGGTAAAATAGATTACCCAATAGGCGGATGGGAAGGTGAAATAAAAATCAATACCCTGATCAAGAGTTTCGCCTTTAACACCAGAAAAGGTAGCTTCTTGAAGGATAAAAGCTTAAAAGGCACCATCAAATTCAACTATAATAACAACACGAAAATCGTAAGCATTAGCCAGGAAAAACTCAATATCGGTGGCGATATCTATGCTATCGGTGCAGAAATTAACACTGGAGTGAAACCTGCTTCTTTCAGTATAGATATCGATGTAAACAACGTTCAGTTTAGCCATGTAGCCCAGATACTATCGCCAAACATTTCCAGCAAGCTCTTGAAGTTTCAAATAGCAGCACCCGTAAATATCAAAGGCAAAATTGTAGACGATGGTAAAGGAGGAGCGCATTCTGATCCATTTATCCAGGTAGCCATGACCGTGAGAAATAATACAGTTACTATTCCTTCCGGACAATTAACCAATTGTAATTTTGATGGCTCATTCACCAATAAAGACACTGTAACAAGACCTATTGGTGATGAAAATTCTATAATCAAATTCAAAAACCTTAAAGCCAATTATTACAATGCTCCAATTGTATGTGATAGTTTTATGGTTACCAATTTGAGTCGGCCTATTGCTGCCGGACTTGTCACCTCTGTTTTTCCTTTAACCAATCTCAATTCCTCAATTGGAGGAGAAACGTTTAATTTTAAGTCGGGTAATGCCAACCTTAAACTCTACTGTAAAGCAGATATTGACAACCTTAAATTCACAAAACCCAGACTTTCAGGAAACATCAAAATCACTAATGCCGATATTACATATGTACCGAGAAGGATACATTTAGAAAACAGTGCCCTGGACCTCAACTTCAATGATAAAGATTTAAAAATTACAAGGGGACATTTTCAGTTAGGGAAAAGCTCCTTGGATATGGACCTCTACGTAAAAAACTTCCTCAATTTTTATTACACTGACCCAGAAATGATGAATGCCAAGCTGGAGCTTTACAGCCCATACCTACATCTGGGAGAATTGTTACCCTTATTGAGTGAGCGAAAACAAATAAAAAGACAGCGCAAAGCTGCAGGTAATTCCGTTAAAGAAATCTCTGAACAGCTGGAAACAGTTATAGATGCAGCCAGAGTTCAAATGTTGTTAAAAGTGGATAAGGCCATTTACAATAAGTTTCAGGCCAGGAACCTTATGGCCAATGTTTCCCTGGAAAAAGATGGCATTCATTTTCAGAAAATCTCAGTAAACCATGCCGGTGGAAGTCTAAATATCAGTGGCTTACTTAAACAAACAAGCAAATACAACAACTTCAACATCCACGGTTTGGTTAATAACGCCAGTGTGAAAGATTTTTTCTATGCCTTCGATAATTTCGGTCAAAACACCATCACCAGTAAAAATTTAAACGGTTTTCTATCAGCCAATACCGATATTACCGGAACGCTTACCGAGAACGGAAAGCTTTTGCCAAGATCTATGAAAGGCAAGGTTAATTTCAGCTTAAAAGCAGCCTCACTAAAAAATTTCAAGCCTATGGAAGCTGTACAAAAATACGCTTTTGCCAACCGGAATCTTTCCAACATACAGCTTGGAAACCTGAATGGTACCCTAATTGTTAAGGGCGACAAAGTCGATATTCTTCCACTAAAAGTGAATTCCAGTGCCATTAACTTTGATGTACAGGGCACTTACGGAATGACCAGCGGCACAGATATTTCTATGGATATTCCCCTCAGAAACCCTGAAAAAGACAAAGGTAAGAGCGCAAGTGAAAAAAGCACCAATAGAATGAAGGGCATAGTTTTACACCTTCGAGCCGTTGATGATGGCAATGGTGGGGTAAAAATCAGATGGAATAAAGACCATGGAATATTTTAAAAATCCAAAGGCCCTAATCTACGCATATTCTTTAAAATGAGGTATTGCCGATGCCTGATGTAGGGCGTAGCATTTTTGGGTGTCCAGCGAAGCGGATTCGGGAAACACGAAGCAATTAACGCAGCCTGCCTTTTACTTAATTTAGTGCAGGATTTTCCATAATATTCCTGGGCTGCAGCTTCAGCACCATAAATACCGTCACCCATTTCAATCACGTTCAGGTATACTTCTAAAATTCTTTCTTTACTCCAGAAGATTTCAATTAGCAAAGTAAAGTAGGCCTCGAAACCTTTTCTAATCCAGGATCTGCCAGGCCATAAGAAAACGTTTTTTGCCGTTTGCTGAGAGATGGTACTTCCTCCTTTCACTTTCTTCTTGTTCTTTGCATTTGCAGCGAAAGCTTTTTCTATCGCTTTAAAATCAAAACCAATATGTTTTAAAAATAGCTGGTCCTCCGCAGAAACAGCAGCTCGCTTCATGTTATCAGATATATCTTCAAATTTAACCCACTTTTTCTCTGTTTTAAATGGCTTTCCATCAGCCTTACGCTCAATATTTCTGATAACCATCAGCACCGTAATAGGCGGATTAATAAAGCGTAATGCTATAGCCCAAAGCACAGAGACCAAAAGAAAGTATAAAAATACTTTTGTCGCAATATTGGTAATCTTTTTTACTAGAGGGTGTTTTGCCTTACTTTTTGATTTCGTGGTACGCGCTTTAGCCATAGCGCAAAGGTAAATAAAGAAATTAATTTGAAAACAAATCTAAATGATATGTTTTTCTGTATTTTGGGGTTCAAATTGCTGAAATGAAGAAACTATATTTTTTATTACTCGCTCCCTTATTATGGGGATGCAGTGTTAGCAGGAATGCCAATAATGCTTCTGACAAATGGATTTCATTGTTTAATGGAAAGGATATTAAAGATTGGAATATTAAGATTCACCATCACGATTATAATGTGAATTATGGCAATACTTTTAGGGTGGAAGATGGCATCATTAAAGTTCGCTACGATCAGTATGGCGATTTTAACGATCAGTTTGGTCACCTTTACTACAAAACACCATTCTCCTACTATCACTTAAAAATGAAATACCGTTTCGTTGGCGAATTACAAAAGGGAGCGCCCAGTTATACTTTACGGAATAGTGGTGTGATGTTTCATGCCCAGGACCCTAAAACGATGCTAAAAGAGCAAGATTGGCCCATTTCTATTGAGATGCAGTTTTTAGGAGGCTTAAGCGATGGTCGCCCCCGCCCTACGGGAAATATGTGTTCGCCGGGGACAGAAATTGTTTATCAGGGCAAACTTGCAGCTGCGCATTGTATTGATTCAAGATCTAAAACTTACGATGGAGATCAGTGGGTATCTGCTGAGCTTATTGTGTTAGGCGACTCGCTGGTAACCCACATTATCAATGGCGATACTGTGCTTCAATACAGTAAACCTCAAATTGGTGGTGGAGTAGCCAACCGATACGACCCTAAAATAAAAATTGATGGCAAAGCACTTAAAAGCGGTTTTATTGCTTTACAAAGTGAAGGACAACCTGTTGATTTTAAAGATATCGAAATCATGCAGTTACCCATACCAAAATCGAATTAAACATTTCTTTGCTAAATACGTTAAAATAAGATGAAAGTTGCATTAATTACAGGTGGAAGTAAAGGCATAGGCTACGGAATAGCCGAGGCCTTATTAAACGCAGGTTACCGGGTAGCCATTACCAGCAGAAACTTAGCACATGCTGAGGAAGCTGCGCAGACGCTTCCGAAAAGAGAAAATATTTTGGCTATAGGCGCTGATGTTAAGGATTATGATTCGCAAGCTAATGCTGTTAAGCAAATAGTAGATAAATGGGGAAGATTGGATGTACTCATAGCCAATGCAGGTGTAGGACACTTTGCTTCTATCGAAGATCTTGATCCGGCGCTTTGGCATGATATAATCGACACCAACCTTACCGGAGTATTTTATAGCATTAAAACTGCGTTGGAAGAGATTAAAAAGAACAAAGGTGCTATTATTACCATTTCCAGCCTTGCAGGAACTAATTTCTTTGCAGGTGGGTCTGCTTACAATGCCAGTAAATTTGGCTTAACCGGATTTACCCAATCAGTAATGCTTGACCTTAGAAAATATGGCATTAGGGTGAGTACCATTATGCCAGGCTCTGTGGCCAGTCACTTTAACGATCACCATCCAGATGCGGAAAATGATGCCTGGAAAATACAACCTGAAGACATGGGTAAACTTGTAGTAGATTTATTGGCGATGCCAGAAAGGACGCTACCGAGCAAAATTGAGATCAGACCTACAATAGCGAAGGGATAGATTATAATGGAAAATGGTGTGATGGAAGATGGCAAAGCGAAATAGGATACAAGAAAAAAGGAGCAAGGAGAAACGATTAAGGTGCAGAACCGGACATCTTAAGTGCTTCCATTTTACATCCTAAACCTGTTCTCAAATCCCACCTCTCCTATCTCAGATCACAAAAAAAGGCGTTATGCTTATGCACAACCATTATGCCAGGCTCTGTGGCCAGTCACTTTAACGATCACCATCCAGATGCGGAAAATGATGCCTGGAAAATACAACCTGATGATATGGGTAAACTTGTAGTAGATTTATTGGCGATGCCAGAAAGGACGCTACCGAGCAAAATTGAGATCAGACCTACAATAGCGAAGGGATAGATTATAATGGATGATGGTGTGATGGAAGATGGCAAAGAGAAATAGGGTACAAGAAAAAAAGAGCAAGGTGAAAAGTTAAGGTGCAGAACCGAACATCTGATGTGCTTCCATTTTACATCCTAAACCTGTTCTCAAATCCCACCTCTCCTATCTCATATCACAAAAAAAGGCGTTATGCTTATGCACAACGCCTTTTTTATGATTTTAAAGAGATGCTTATTCAGCTACTACTTCAAAAGGAACCTGAACTTTCACTTCTTTGTGTAAGTTTAAGTTAGCTACGTATTCGCCAACAAATTTAGGTTCAGTTTCGAAAGTAATACGACGACGGTCAACATCAAAGCCTTGAGCTTTTAATGCTTCAGCTACCTGGATTGTGTTAACAGCACCAAATATCTTACCGCTTTCGCCAGCTTTAGCACCGATAGTCAATTTAACCGAAGTTAAACGCTCAGCAATGCCTTCAGCATCTTTCTTAATTTTATCTTGTTTAAATGCAGCTTGCTTTAAATTTTCAGCTAAAACTTTTTTAGCAGAAGAAGTAGCCAAAGCAGCAAATCCTTGAGGGATTAAATAGTTACGACCATATCCTGGTTTTACCGTTACTACATCGTCTTTCTCGCCAAGGCCTTTAATATCTTGTTTTAAAATAATTTCCATATCAGCTAGCCTCCTATTTTAATTGATCTGCAACGAAAGGTAACAAACCGATGTGACGGGCACGTTTAACTGCCTGAGCCACTTTACGTTGGAATTTTAATGAAGTACCAGTTAAACGACGTGGTAATAATTTACCTTGCTCGTTAACGAATTTCAACAAAAAGTTCGCGTCTTTGTAATCGATATATTTAATACCGTTTTTCTTGAAACGGCAATATTTTTTACGGTTGTCCTCTACTTTAGGGGCAGTTACGTATTGAATTTGCTCTCTTGCCATTACGCTACAACCTCCTTATTCTTTTTGTTAAAAGCACCACTACGCTTTTTTTCATTGTAAGCAACAGCGTGTTTGTCTAACCGGATGGTTAAAAAACGTAACACACGCTCATCGCGTTTTAATTCAAGCTCTAATTTGCTAATCAACTCTCCTGAAGATTTGTATTCAGTTAAGCTGAAAAATCCGTTTGATTTTTTGTCAATCGGATACGCTAATTTTCTCAAACCCCAATTATCTTCTTGGATAATTTCGGCTCCGCTATCAGCAATGATGCCTCTAAATTTTGCTAATGTTTCTTTAGCAGCATCTTCTGATAACAACGGGGTTAGAACGATCACAGTTTCGTACTGATTCATTGTTATTTAATTGTTTTAATTTTTTATTTCCGATATAATTCGGGCTGCAAATGTAGTAATATTTTTCTTTAAATCAAACGATTATGAAAGAAGAATATAAATTTTAACCATAATTCAAGTCAGGCACAGCCTCAACACCCACTTTATCTGTTCTTTGGCCCCAAGAGATAGTTTAATCCTATTGTTGTTCTATTGATGTTAACATTATAGTAACTGTAATTTGTTACTGCCGCGTTAAAAGTATGTCCGGCAGAGAACTCAAATCTTTTAAGAAATACCAGTCCCAGCTTTCCTTGAAAAGAATAGTAAAAATCCTCAAAAACTACCTGATCCAGATATACATCACTTTCGTTTCTAATCATATGAGTAGCAGATAATTGATTATTTTTGTAGGTTGGAAAATTTAAACCTGCACCCACGGAAACGAAAGCCTTAATTTTTTCTTTGGTATAAAAATGATATAAAATTTGAGGCACCACTGCTAAATTATATTGCTTAAATTGATGTCTTAATGAATAAGAATAACCATTATCACCCGCTCTGGAGATATCACCATTTGTGATGCCATAATTTAATTCCAGCCTGTAAACCATCTTCCCTATCAAAGGATTAGATAAATAATCTACACCAACAGAGAGCATTGGCAGCAAACTGGTCTTTGAAACTGCGTCAGCATCGGCCAGCCGGTTTTGCCCAGAATAACTGGCATGACTCCTGTTTAAAGCCGCTCCAATAAAAAACCTGGTTTTAGATACCTGTTGCCTCACCCGTTTTTGTTGATTGATTTTCTCCGCAAAACGAATCAAATCCGATTCTGTGTATCTCAACCTGTTTATACTGGCTTCATCATTAGGGTTAATACCATTAAAAATCCTGTTAACATTAATTAATTGTAGCCTGAACCGATCAAGGGTAACCATACTATGCTCCGTTTCGGGATTCAAAAAAATATGCCTGATCAATTCTTGCGGAACTGCGTGACCACGCTCCTTGATGTAAAACCTGGTTTTAATCCTATCCTGGTACTTATATAAGGATATTTTGTCGCCTGAATTCAGCACTTCCAAAAATACAGCACCACTTTTTGTAGTTGTATCTACCCCTTTAGATAAATAGGATAATGTTTCCTGACTTTGGCTTATTGATACCACATGGCATTCGTAACTCACAACCCCATCAATGCCAAAAGCCACACAATCCTGAAAACTGAACAATGAAATTTTATCATGGGGAGATTTTGTAAATCTTACCTGTTCAGGATTTTCACTGCGTTCCCGATAGTCAATATATCCCCGCAGGGTATCCCCGGGATGCTTTACAATATATCCTTTTTTTAAATTGATCTGAGCGTTTACCAAGGCCGGTAGAGAGAGTAAAAAGTAGAGTAAAAAGCGTTTCATTTAATAAATTTTGATTTTGCGACAAAAGTATAAAAATCCCGAACACCATAACTAAGATATATCAGTAAAAATAATCGCAAAATATCCCTGCGCCGGGAGAGTATGCAAAAAAAAGGGAGACTAATTGCTTAGCCTCCCTTCATATATAAATAGTAGTAAATATTTTAAAGTGTTTGAATCGTTTTGGTAAACACTTGCTTATCTTGTTTAATTACAAATGTAAATGCTGAACAGTTACTTTGGCTAATGTTAAATTTCCTGAACAGGCTTGATTTATCTTTAAAAGTTTCTAAAAATACTTGGTCATTATTTTCATCCAATACCTGCACTTCAATTGGACCTTTGGCAGCATTTTCTAAATTTAAAGTGATAAAATCTTCCTGAACTTTAATTTCAGGTCTCAACACCTCTTTGATTGTTGGCGCAGACAATGAAGCCATATCGTTGGCAATCGTTACCTCATAGATGGCTACCTGAGCTCCCATCTCCACTTTAACCATATATTTACCATCGGGCAAAGCATTTAAGTCGTAAGTTTTCGTCAATTCTTTAGAAGCATGTATTTTATCCTCTAAAAGAACCTCATCATCTGTCGAATAAATAAAAAGCTCTACTTCCTTTGGCTGATTGATGAAAATTCTAATCGTTTTTTCTTTTTCGTTCTTAACTTTTAACGAAAAATCAACATCATTAGCAAATGCGCCGGGAGCGGCAAACAACGCTGCTGCAATTAGCCCGATTTTTACAAAATTTTTCATACTCAAATTAGCTTTTGGGTTAACATTTATTTAACAATGTAAAATTACAGCGAAAAAACATGCTCCAACGCCTCCATATTTTCCAATATCTATGCAATATTAACCTCATAAGCAGGCAAAACCATTAGTTACATCAAAAAAGCATATTTATTTTACCTATTTTTACATCACAAAGTCATGAAAACACTTAAACCAAGCTTCGAAATTGTCGAACCTTCGTTCGGAAGTTCGTTTTATTATTCAAAATATGACAGAAATGCGAATAACATGGCGCATTTATGGCATTATCATCCAGAAATAGAAATGGTATTTGTGAATGGAGGGACTGGTAAAAGACAGATTGGTAGTCACGTTTCCTATTACACTGATGGCGATTTAATATTCATTGGCAGTAATCTCCCACATTGCGGATTTACGGATACCCAAACCGGAAACAAAAATGAAACGGTTATTCAAATGAAAGCCGACTTCCTGGGAAATGATTTCCTGAATTTACCAGAGAATAAATGGATCGGAGAGCTTTTTGATAAAGCCAAGGGTGGAATTGCTTTTGGTGAAGACACCAAAAATGCTGTAGGACACCTCATTGAACAGATGGCAGATCAACCACCTTTTGAGAGACTCTTAACTTTGCTAAATGTATTAAAGCAGTTAGAAGCCTCTACAGATTATACTATATTAAATGCGGCAGGATTTTCGATGGAAATGCAAGTGCAGGACAACGACCGAATCAATATGATTTTTAATTATGTAAAAGATCATTTTCAGGAGCAAATAAGTTTAGAAGATATTGCAGAAATGTCTAGCATGACTGTTCCTTCATTTTGCCGCTACTTTAAAAAAATTACAAAAAAAACATTCACACGATTTGTTAACGAATATCGGGTAGTGCATGCATCTAAACTTTTAGCAGAGAAGCACATTGGGATAACGGCTATTTCTTATGAAAGTGGCTTTAATAACTTCAGCCATTTTAATAAAATATTTCATGAGTTTACTGGAAAAAGTGCTTCTGAGTACCGAAATGAACTCAAGTCGATTATTAAATAATTTGGAAAGGAAAAATGAGATTGAAGTTCTGTACAAAACACCAACTTTTCAACATTCCCATTTTTCAAACCAACAACATCTAAAAAATTCCTATTTTCGTGGCGATGGAAAATTTTATTGTTTCTGCCCGTAAATATCGTCCGGCAACGTTTGAAACCGTTGTTGGGCAACAGCATATTACGGGAACTTTAAAAAACGCCATCAAGAATAACCAACTGGCCCAGGCATTTTTATTTTGTGGGCCGCGTGGTGTGGGTAAAACAACCTGTGCCCGTATTTTAGCCAAAACCATTAACTGTACTAATCCTACAGCCGATATGGAGGCTTGCGGTCAATGCGACAACTGTCAATCCTTTCAAAACGGTCATTCTTTTAATGTTCATGAATTAGATGCTGCATCTAATAACTCTGTAGACGATATCCGCAGTTTGATTGAACAGGTAAGAATACCACCACAAGCTGGAAAATTCAAGATCTATATTATTGATGAGGTTCACATGCTCTCTCAAAGTGCATTTAATGCATTTTTAAAGACATTGGAAGAACCACCTTCCTATGCCATTTTTATTTTGGCAACTACAGAGAAGCATAAAATTTTGCCAACGATTTTATCTCGTTGTCAGATTTTCGACTTCAACCGTATTCAGGTGGAGGACATTGCCAGTCACCTTTCTAAAATTGCCGAGCGTGAAAGTATTGCTTATGAACCCGATGGACTTCATATCATTGCTCAAAAAGCTGATGGTGGTTTGCGTGATGCGCTTTCTATGTTTGATCAGATTGCCAGTTACGCCAATAAAAATATCACTTACAAAGCGGTAATCGACAATCTGAATATATTAGATTACGATTATTTCTTTAAGCTTACCTCCTACTTAACCGCAGCGCAAGTAAGTCAGACCTTACTCCTGTTTGATGAAATCTTAAACAATGGCTTTGACGGAAATAACTTTATCAACGGTTTAGCAAGTCACTTTAGAAACTTGTTGGTTGGTAAAGATTCGGCAACGATAAAACTCCTTGAAGTTAGCGATAACATTAAGCAAAAATACCTGGAGCAATGCAGGCAAACAGAACTTTCGTTCTTGCTAACTGCCTTAAATTTAGCCAATAGCTGCGATCTCAATTACAAAAACTCTAAAAATCAACGTTTACAGGTAGAGTTGGCCTTAATCAAAATGTGCCACATACGGTCGGTAGTTAATCTTGCCCAACAACCTTTAAACACGAATAATACAGCAACTGACTCAGATCAGGATAAAAAAAAAACTAATGTCGTAAATGAACAACCGGTAAACAATAAGCCGAAAGCTGAAAGTGAAAACCAGGTTTCAAATACGCCAGCTGTTCCACAAACCCTACCATCAGCTGTAGTTCCCGCTGAAGAAAAGCCGAAAGATACACCTCGAGTAAGCAGTATGCCTACGGCTACATCAATAAGCATTAATATTCCAAAGCCTAATGCTACAAGTACGCTTATTCCAAACCTGAATGACCTTGGAAGAACGGCTAATAATGATGATGACAAGGGGCCTAAAAAAGCTACAGGTGAGGCCAGAGAGCCTTTTAGTTATGATCGTTTGCTCGAAATGTGGAGCCAGTATATACAAATATTAAAGGCTGCAGATAAAATTAACCTCTTTACCATATTAAATAACTTTCCTCCAAAACTATTAAGCCCGGTTTTAATTGAAGTATCTGTAGAAAGTAAAACGCAGGAACATCTTGTTCAACAGGAATTAGTTGAATTGATGAACTTTCTAAGAAATGGACTTCAAAACTTTGCCATCGACATCACTTTTAAACAAGTGGAAAGAAAATTAGAAAACAGGCTTTATGGTAATAGGGAGAAATATGATTACCTGCTAAACAAAAACCCTAAACTCGAAGAGCTACGAAGAAGATTTAATCTGGATATTAATCCGTAGAACTGAATGAAAATAAAAAAGCAGGATCAAACTTTTGTAAGTCTAGCCCTGCTTTTTCCATTATGATTGTTATTCGTCAAATAGCCGTCCTCCCGACGGTGATCTTCCTGACTATTTTATGGGTGTATCATTTATAGGATAACCTTCTTCATCCAAATCATCTCTACTATCTTCTGGTGTACGCGCTAAAAATTCATCCTCTGGATTAAGTTTTACGCTTTCACCGTGATCTACATGCATGCCTAATTCTTCTAGTTCATCGTTAGCGATGTCGTCATTTTTTGCGTACTCATCCCCTACATAGGGGTTTGCCTCATCGTAGGTAGAATCATCATCTTTGGCACCTGCGGCTACTGTTTCATAGCCCATAGGATGGTCATAATCTTTATCCTTACCTTTCACATCAAGTTCATAACTCTGTTTTACCTCATCATACGATAAGTTTTCGTTATTTATGTTGGCACTTTCTGTGGTGCTGTTTAATCTGTCTTTTGGGTTAGTAGCCATTATAATGATCTCCTTAATAATTATAATGGAATAACAATTGGATCAATGTTTGGTTTTTGAAGATTATTGTAAATTATGGAATTACTTCGGAAGATGCTGAAACAAGTTCAGCAGGACGGGATTTACGAAAGGATCTCTTAAAAGATCCCCTAACACACTCGTCACCCTGAATTTATTTTACTTCGTAGCTCTCCGCTGCGCTCCGGGTCAGGGTCTTACCACAAAGATGCTGAAACAAGTTCAGCAGGACGGGATTTACGAAAGAATCTCTTAAAAGATCCTCTAGCGCACTCGTCACCCTGAATTCATTTTATTTCGTAGCTCTCCGCTCCGGGTCAGGGTCTTACTACAAAGATGCTGAAACAAGTTCAGCAGGACGATACCGGAAAAAAACGGTATAAAAAAAGCGTTTTAGAAATTTCTAAAACGCTTTTTTTAATATGCTTCTATACCTATAAACTAGCCAAAGAAGTATTCAATGTTTCACTTGGACGCATAGCTTTACTCGCTAACTCATCATTAGGGTTGTAATAACCGCCAATTTCTTGTGGTTTACCTTGCGCAGCGATCAATTCGCCTGTGATCTTACTTTCATTTTCTGCCAATGTTTTTGCTAAAGGTGCAAATCTAGCTTGCAAATCAGCATCTTTTGTTTGTGCAGCTAATGCCTCAGCCCAATATAAAGCCAAATAGAAATGAGAACCACGGTTATCAATAGTTCCTAATTTTCTACCAGGAGATTTATCTGTTGCCAGGAATTTAGCATTTGCTTCATCCAACGCATCAGCTAAAACCTGAGCTTTCTGATTGTTTTGTGTTTGAGCCAAATGTTCTAAAGAAGCTTGAAGAGCCAGGAACTCACCTAATGAATCCCAACGTAAATATCCTTCTTCAATAAATTGTTCAATGTGTTTTGGTGCAGAACCACCAGCTCCAGTTTCAAATAAGCCACCACCATTCATCAATGGAACAATAGAAAGCATTTTAGCAGAGGTACCTAATTCTAAGATTGGGAACAAATCTGTTAAATAATCACGCAATACGTTTCCAGTTACAGAAATAGTGTCTAAACCTTTACGTATACGCTCTAAAGTAAACTTAGTAGCCTCAATTGGCGCAAGAATGCGAATATCCAATCCAGCAGTATCATAATCTTTAAGATACTGATTTACTTTAGCAATGATTTCTCTATCGTGTGCTCTGTTTTCATCTAACCAGAAAACAGCAGGGGTATCAGATAAACGGGCTCTGTTTACTGCTAACTTAACCCAATCCTGAATTGGAGCATCCTTAGTTTGACACATGCGGAAGATATCTCCCTTTTCAACATTTTGATCAAAGAAAACATTTCCGGCAGCATCAGTAACACGGATAATTCCGTTAGCTGTAGCCTGGAAAGTTTTATCGTGAGAACCATATTCTTCTGCTTTTTGAGCCATTAAACCCACGTTAGGAACTGAGCCCATTGTAGTTGGATCAAAAGCACCGTTTGCTTTACAATCATCAATAGTAGCCGTGTAAACACCTGCGTAATTGCGATCTGGTATTAAAGCAATAGTATCTTGTGGTTTACCATGTTTATCCCACATTTGACCTGAAGTACGGATCATAGCTGGCATTGAAGCATCTACAATCACATCAGAAGGAACATGCAGGTTAGTAATTCCTTTATCAGAGTTAACCATTGCTAAGGCCGGTCCGTTGGCAATAGCCGCATCAATAGCTGCCTTAACCTCAGCTTCTTTTGCATTTCCAGCAATTTTAGCATAAACATCTCCTAAGCCATTGCGTGTATCAACATTTAGTTCTTTAAAAAGATCTGCATATTTTGCAAAAAGATCAGCAAAGTACACTTCAACGATAGCACCAAAAATGATTGGATCAGACACCTTCATCATGGTTGCTTTCAAATGTGCAGATAACAATACGCCAGCGGCTTTAGTTTCTGCGATTGCCTGAGTAACAAATGTTTTTAGTTTGGACAAGCTTAATGCAGAGCTATCAATTACTTCACCTGCTTTTAATGGTGCTAATCCTTTTAATTCGGTTACCGTGCCATCAGCAGCAACAAATTCAATTTTGAACTGTGAAGCTTCTGCAACAGTTACTGATTTTTCAGAACCGTAGAAGTCACCTTCAGTCATGCTTACCACTTTAGTTTTGGAATCAGCAGACCATTTCCCCATAGCATGTGGATTTTGTTTTGCATAATTCTTTACAGCTTTAGGTGCTCTACGATCAGAGTTTCCTTCACGTAAAACCGGATTTACGGCCGATCCTAAAACTTTCGCATATTTTGCTTTGATTGATTTTTCCTCGTCGCTTTGTGCATCTTCAGGATAGTTCGGAATAGCAAATCCCTGAGATTGTAATTCTGCAATTGTACCCTTTAATTGAGGTATAGATGCGGAAATGTTTGGTAATTTTATGATGTTAGCTTCTGGAGTTGTAGCTAAATTGCCCAGCTCTGTTAAAGCATCTCCAATTTTTTGGTCGTCTTTTAAATACTCAGGAAAATTAGCTAAAATTCTTCCTGCTAAAGAAATATCTCTGGTTTCTACATCAATTCCTGCTGAAGCAGTAAAAGCTTGTACTATAGGTAAAAGGGAGTAAGTAGCCAACATTGGCGCCTCATCGGTTTTGGTGTAGATAATTTTTGATGTGTTTGACATGTTATACTGATTTTTCTTTTTGATGTGAAACGTAATGGTGTATTAACTTTATAACGCCATTTTTTAAAATCGCCTAAAGATAAAATAAACAGATGAATTAAGGCAACATTCTGGCATTAATTATCAACCTGATGTACCGATATATTGACGATTTTGGACTTCATTCGAAACCATAATTTACATCTTGACAAAACTTCTACACCACTTTTACGTTTAAGCTTTTAACATAATTGTAAAACAAAGTAATTGCCGTACATTTTTCGTTTTTAGCAAAATCAAATTAGCATGAATACATCTATCTTAGAACAACATCTCAAAACCGAAAACTTCCAGGAAGCAAAACTCTTGCTTGATAATGGAGAAAAGTTACCTAAAGAAATTCAAGACCATCAAAAATCACAACTTCTGGATAAACTACTCCAAAAGAAACAATTTGAGATTATCGAATACCTGATTAAAGACAAAACAGTTGAGACAGATATTTACGAGCTCGATAATTTTGATAAAAGTATTTTCCAAAGTATCGTGAGATATCTACCTGAAGATGATGAGTCGATCTCATTTCTGAAGTCAATAATGGTTGAGTTCGATAACTTAAACGATGAGGTTAATGGACAAACGCTCCTGGGATATTTCTTAGAGCAAGGATCAAGCCTTGATGTTATAAATGCACTGATTGAAGCTGGTTGTGATCCACATTTTAAAAACAATGCAGAGCAGAATTATATTCATCGGGTGGTAAAACTGTACTTAAGGAAATTCAATCTTAATGATGAGCAGCTAACACAACTTGTTTTGGGCTATGTGGATATCCTCGTAGAACAGGGCGTAGACATCAATGAGCAGGATATTGTAAATAAAACACCTTTGATTTATGCGATTGAGTTTAACAAAAAAGCCTATTTAAAGCATTTATTAGAACTGGGTGCCGATCCAAATCTAATCGATAAAGATGGGAATTCTGCCTTTTATTATGCGATAGTGACCCTGAGAGATAATAGTATTTACGATCAGCTTGCCGAATTTGCCTCAGCAGACTTTAATCAGCTTAATAAGGCAGGGGTTAGCATTTTGTTCGAATATACCAGAATGTTGAATGGGAACTCTGAACGGGATATTATTTTCTTAAAAAAACTAATTGAAGATGGTGCCGATCCTTATCAGCCCTCTTCCTATTACAGTAAATCAGTTAGTCCACTAAGTATGATTGCCGAAAAATCTGCCGACGCATTAGCGGGAGTTTTAGAAACAGGGGCTATCGATATCAATCGTCAGGATGATCAGGGTAATACCTTACTTCATTTGGTATGCGCATACAATGTGAATTATGAACAGGATAAGGCCAAAGAAACTTATCGTAAAGTTAAATTATTGCTAGATCAAGGTGCAGACCCGTCAATTACTAATGATAATGACCAAACTCCGCTGATGCTTGCTTCTGATGATAACTTAAAAGCCAAGACAGTAGAATTATTAATGAAACTTGCTTAATTCCAAAGGTATATGTCAATGTCATTTATTATCGCCTGTGAAGGTGGAAAACGAAAAATTGCTGAAATTCTACTTAAAAACAAAGAAGTAGATGTAAAATATACGGACGAAAAAGGTAGAACAGCTCTACATTATGCAGCTCACAGGGGATATTTAGACCTTGTTCAGTTGTTGATAGATGAGGGGGCCGATTTAGATTATGAAGACCATGCTGGAGAAACTCCCTTTTATTTTGCCTGCTTACAAAAGCAGAAACAAACTGCAATCTACTTATTAGAAAAGGGAGCAAACATCAACATAAAGGATTTTGAGGGGAATAGTTTATTACATCTGACGGCTAAAACCGGCCAGATAGAAGTTCTGGAAAAGCTCATTGCCCATGGTATGGACGTTAATACAGAGAATAATCAAGCGGAAACGCCTCTACTGCTTGCCTCTGGATTCAGAAATAAGGAAGTTGTTAAAAAACTAATAGACAATGGTGCTGATGTGAATACAACCAATAAACTGGGAGATTCGCCAATACTCATTGCTGCCAAAGCTAAGGATATTGCTATTACCAATATTTTGTTAGATGCAGGAGCAAATATAAACCAGGTAAACCACCAGGGAGAATCGGCCTTGCTGATTGCTTGCTACGATGGAAATAGAATGTTAATTAAAACTTTGGTAGAACGTGGTGCAGATATTTTTGTAGCAGCGAAGGATGGCAAATCGCCAATATGGTACGCTGCGGGCCACAACCAAAAAGAAATAGTAGATTTATTTATTGAAAATGGAGTAGATCCAAATTTCGCAAAACCATTCACAGAGAACGAAGCGGCCATGTATGGCTATCTCGATTGGGTGGAAACGGCTAACAATCTTGCTGTTTCAAGCAATTTTTCATTTAATTCTGCTGATGGCTACGGAGGAGAAAGCTTACTTCATGTAGCTGCTAAAAATGGAAATTTAAGCCTGGTTAAATTACTTTTAGAACGGGGGGCTAATGTAAATCTTCAGGATGAAAGTGGCAACACTGCCTTGCATTATGCTACGGCTAATGGTAAAAAAGATATTGTTAAGTATCTTCTAGAAAATGGATCAGACACGGAGATCACTAATGTTAAAGAACAGAAAGCTATTGACTACGCAAATATCAAGGGATTCAATGAGATAACTACCTATTTACTTCAGTTTGGCCAACCAGGTACAACGGCATCTGGTTTAGCTAAAAACCCAGACATTACAGAAGCCTCTCCAAATGACCTAAGTAGCAAGAAAAAAGCTTTATTAGACCTTAAAGAATTACTTGATGCTGGAATACTTTCTCAAATTGAGTTTGATGCCGAAAAATCCAAAATTTTAAATGGATAGCTATTTAGGGCTAATTGTGATTTTCCTGTTATAAATTACTTTTTTAGCTAAATCTCTTCATCTCTTAAAAATTTAGTTTTAGCTTTATATATCAGATTATTGTACTAATTGCACACTTGCTCAGGTACAATAATCGGTACAAAGCATACTAACCGAATGAAGCCATTATTTAAATTTTCAGTTCTCGCTATATTTTGCGTGGCAATACTCGCGGCCTGCTCTCCAAGATTGTATACCGATAATCCTTATGAAGCCGGAACATTGGGGGCCGGTACATTGGATTCGATACGCAGCTTTCTGAAAACTAATTCCACGGTTAAGCTAAAAGACACTATTTTAATCAAGTATGATTTTAACAATGATGATTGCTGGTCTGATTTAAATGGACAAAATCCTGAATTTATCAATAACACCCGCTGGGCTTACCAAAAAGGCATTCAGGAAAAAGCAGATAAACGGCCTCATGTAGCTATATACCAATATCGCGAAGTGGGGAATAATTTCAGTCCCGTTAGATCTAAGGGACTGGAGATCGAAACTGATCCCGGAATATTGAAACAACTCCTATTTAAAACAAAGACCAGATGCGGCACTTCTGCCATTATCCTACCCAATGGTAAATTTTTATTGCTAAAATCCGATTCCCACTTTGCCGCGTTGTTATTAGATGCTAAACAAATTGAGCAAAAGCTCATTGAAAATCTGGTGAGGTAAACCCTGAGCTTCTAAAGAAATAAGCCAAACTAATTGCCGAACAATATCCTCGCAAAATAAAACTGGTAGATTCTGTAAACTTGTTTATCAAATCAAGCCCTAAGTATCATTTCTAAAAATCTAAATGCTCAAAATCATCTCTCTCCTATTTGTACTTATTCGATAAAGGCAATGTACATACAAAAAGATTCCTCGCTTGTTTCTTAAACGCTTACTGATAAAAAATGTTTTTTTTCAACTTTCGGGAATCACTGTTAAAAAGCCCATTAAATTTGTCATTTCTTAGGTAACCTGTAAAACCATTAGGCTAGAACAATTGGTTTTAAGATATAACCAAACCATGCGTGTTTTTTGATGTTATCTTATGGAAAAACATTCACTTAAACAGCATGATGAAAATAACTTATCTACCAGTGATCTTTGGATTTTCGGTGTCATTATTGGCTTGCAACAGCAACTCCAGTAGCCAGCAAACTGAACAAACCGATACAGTGCAAACCGCTAATCAAGAGGTAAAATTACCAGCTCCAGATGAAAAAGCGTCTAAAAATAAATTTAGCAAAGTAATTGGTTGGCCCGCTGACTTGAGTCCTAAAGCTCCTGAAGGATTTACCGTAACCCGTTTTGCCTCAGGAATTAAAAGTCCAAGAAATATGTTCATTACCCCCAACGGCGATGTATTGGTTGTGCTCACCAATTCGGAAAGAACTGCTGTAGAAAAAGTAGCGAATGCCGTAACGGGGAAGGCTAAATCAGAAGTTCCAGGCAAAAGTGCCAATACTATTCTTTTATATCGCGACATCAATAAGGATGGTAAACCAGATCAAACCTATACTTTTTTAACAGGTTTAAATCAACCTTACGGAATGACAATCATTGGAAATAGTTTCTATGTGGCCAATACCGATGGTTTATGGCAGTATCCTTATAAAAATGGTGATACCAAAATAACCGGGGCAGGTAAAAAAATACTGAGGCTACCGGCTGGAGGATACAATAACCATTGGACCCGAAATTTGATTACCAATGCAGATAAGAGCAAAATTTACATTACCGTAGGTTCTGGAAGCAATGTTGGCGAAAATGGGATGGAACATGAAGTAAGAAGAGCAAACATTTTAGAGATCAACCCTGATGGCACAGGAGAAAAAATATACGCCAGTGGCTTAAGAAACCCAGTTGGAGTAGATTGGGCACCGGTAACAAACATGCTTTGGACTGCTGTAAATGAAAGAGACGGGTTAGGCGATAACCTGGTGCCAGACTACATTACCAGCGTTAAAGAGGGCGCTTTTTATGGCTGGCCATACTCTTATTTTGGGCAGAATGAAGATCCGAGGTTAAAAGGCCAAAATCCAGAGCTGGTAAAAAAAGCAATAGTTCCCGATGTTCCAGTAGGCTCACACACAGCATCGCTAGGCCTTGCTTTTTATAAAGCAACAAAATTTCCGCAAAAGTACCAGGGTGGGGCATTTATTGGCCAACATGGATCATGGAACCGTTCCGAACTTTCTGGCTACAAAGTAGCTTTTGTTCCGTTTAAAGATGGCAAACCTACCGGAAAACCAGAGGATTTCCTTACCGGTTTTATTGCCAATGCAGATAAGGCCGAAGTTTATGGCCGGCCTGTTGGGGTAACGCTTACTCCTGACGGGGCCTTACTCGTGGCCGATGATGTAAGTGGTATAATTTGGAGAGTCGCGGCAAAATAGGTACTAAATATATTACTAGGCCAATTAACCATTTGATTGGCCTAGTATGATTGAATAAAGCATAGTTTGAGTAAATTACGCTCAAATTAATCAACACATCATATTGAAACGCATATTATTTTGCCTTCCCCTCATATTAATTATAGCTGTTGCAAAAAGCCAGGATATCAAAAAAGATTCTACGCTGAAATTAAAGGAGATTGTAATCAAAGGATATTACAGTCCGCAGCCACTTTTAAGATCAGTATCAGCGGTAAATCTAATTGATACTAATCTAATACAAAATCAGCAAAATAGTTCATTGGTGAATACGCTAAACACCATACCTGGAGTTAGAATGGAAGAGCGTTCTCCGGGAAGTTATCGTTTATCACTTCGGGGAAGTTTATTGCGTTCACCTTTTGGCATCAGAAATATTAAAATCTACATCGATGATTTTCCACTTACAGACGCAGGGGGTAACACTTACCTTAATGCCATGGATATTTCAGCCATAGGATCTATGGAGGTATATAAAGGGCCAGAGGCTAGTATTTTTGGAGCAAGTACTGGCGGAGCCTTACTCATTAACCGGCCCAATTTGGATCAAAACTCCATTAGTGCCGCTGTCACTGCCGGATCATATGGCCTATTTCATCAATCTGCAGAAATTAGACATCGTTTCAAAAATTATAGTTTTAGTTTTAATGAGGGAACCATCACAAGCGATGGGTACAGGCAGAACAGTGCTTTAAAAAGGAATTATTTTCAAACCTTTCATAAATTGGATTATAGCGCGAAAGGAAAATTGAAAGCATTTATTTTTTATAGTGATCTCAACTATCAAACACCCGGAGGATTAACCGCAAGTCAATTGGAACAAGATCCCAAACTAGCCAGACCACAAACGGCAACTTTACCGGGGGCTATTACCCAAAAGGCAGCTATATACAATAAAACTATTTTTGCAGGATTATCTAACACCTATCAACTCAATTCTCATTTTAAACACGTTATCTCTCTTTTCTCTACTTATACTGATTTTAAAAATCCATTTATAACCAATTACGAAAAGCGGTATGAAACGACTTTCGGATTGAGAACATTTTTAGCTTACACACAGCCCATAAATAATAGTAAACTTGATGTTCAATTGGGTTTAGAAAGCGCATCTACCAATAGTGAGATCAGAAATTTCGATAACAATGCCGGAGAAGCTGGGGCCATGCAAGCCTCAGATGAGCTAAAAGCAAATCAAAATTTTGCCTTTCTAAAATTGAACTTAGATCTTAATCAAAAGCTCCTTATAGAATTGTCTTCGAGTGTAAATTTTTTCAATTATCAATATGAAAGCTTCTTTCCGATTAGCATTGCTGCTCAGAAAAGAAACTTCAAGGCCCAATTTATGCCTAAACTGGCCGCCTCCTACCTGTTGAGCTCTGAATTATCCCTTAGAGCATCGGTAGGGAAAGGATATTCTGCACCAACCATTGCAGAAGTCCGATCTTCCGATAATAATATCAATAATAACCTACAGGCAGAATATGGCTGGAATTATGAGTTGGGACTTCGTTATCATTCAACGAATAACAGGCTTTACCTAAACGGTAATCTATTTAGCTATAACCTTGAAGATGCAATCGTTAGACGCTTAAATCAAAATGATACCGAATATTTCATCAATGCCGGAGGCACTAAACAAACTGGTATAGAATTAGAAGCTGCAATATGGATACTACAAAATAACACCTCATGGCTTAAAGGTTTACAATGGAGGAGTAATTTTACATATAGTCATTTTAGATTTAACGACTTCATTAATGGGAATAGCAATTATTCGGGAAATAAATTAACAGGAGTTCCTGAAAAGGTTTGGCTAAACAGTTTGGAGTTCCAATTTTCTCATGAACTTTTCCTTTTTGCTCAACATAACTACACTTCTACCATCCCTTTAAACGATGCAAACACTGTTTTCGCAAACCAATATCATTTAGTTGAACTCAAAGCAGGAACAAGAAAGATAAGGGTTAAAACAGCTAAACTTGGTGTATTTATTGGGGTGAATAACCTATTCGATCAAAAATATAGTTTGGGTAACGACTTAAATGCTGCGAATGGGCGTTACTTTAACCCCGCTGCCGGAAGAAATTTTTATGCTGGAATTACGGCCAAATTATAAAGGGAACAATGTAAAAAGCCATCCTAAGTGGAATAAGAAAATCTTATTTCCTTTAGGATGGCTTAATTTGAAGTGATTAATTTTTCACTTCGGTTTCCAGAAGTACAATTTCTCTTACAACAATATCTGTTGTATAGCGTTTGGTACCGTCTTTAGCTTCATAGCTCCCAGTTAATAATTTCCCCTCGATGCTGAATTTAGTACCCTTTTTGATCTGCTCTGCTGCCAATTCGGCCTTTGCATTCCAAAAAACAAGGTTAAACCACTGGGTTTTGTTTGCTTCTTCACCCGCCGCCGTTTTGTAATACTCATGTACTGCTAAACTTACTTTAGCTAGTTTTTGATTCCCTGATAAGTTTTTCAATTCTACATCTGCTCCTGCAAATCCGCTTAATACTACTTTGTTAATTGCACTTTCCATAATCTTAAAATTTAATGTTTCTGATGGTTAACGAACAGTAGCACCACACTACCGACGAAAATGAAATTGCAAATTATCGAATCTACTAGTCGGTTTTTAAACGTTTATACACGGATAAATCTATATTATTTTTAGAACCGTTGGGTTTAATGTATTAAAATTATTTACTTAAATTATTTATTCGTTGGATGCCAATCTTTATTGACGGTTAGCGGAGTATCGTCTGCATAGGTTTTCATTTCTTTCGACAATCTTTTCATCATCCCTTTTATTATTCCCTTTTCACTTAACTGGCCAGATAAATCATTAAGCTCATTTGGATCATTTGCAAGATCAAACAGCTGGGTATAATTAATTAAAGGATATCTGATCAATTTCCAGTTTCCCATTCGGATTGAACGCATACAATTTTTATACCCGGTATATAAAACCTCTCTAAGCTTTTCAGACTTTCCGGTTATAACTGACATAAGCGGCTTACCTTCGATATTTTCTGGCAATTTAGCTCCTCCAATACCTGCAATAGTGGGAAATACATCCATTAAATAGACAAATGATTCGGAGCTACCTTTCGGAATTCCAGGTCCAAAAAAGACTAATGGCACATGCATCCCACCAAATTCGTATAAATTTTGTTTACCAAAAAGACCATGATCTCCCATCGATAAGCCATTATCTCCACTAAAAATTATAATGGTATTCTCCCATTCTCCCGATTCCTTTAGCGCATCAAAAATACGCCCCACCTGGTTATCCAGATTGGTAATGCAAGCGTAATATGCTGCGAGTTGGTTTTTAGTATCACTTTCGGTTCTCGGCCAGGGTGCTGTGGTTTCATCTCTAACCGTCATATCGCCATTATCAAAAGGATGTAATGGCATAAAGGATGGGGGGAGTTTAATTTCCTCGGCCTTATATTGCTTATGGAATTGCGCTTCAGCTATCCTTGGATCATGAGGTACTGGCGGAGCAAGGTAAATATAAAATGGTTTAGCCGCTTTTGATGTATTTCGGCTTTTAATAAAACTAATGGTTTGATCTGCCATACGGCGGCTACTCCCAGGCCTTTGGTCACCTCTCCCCTCGTCTACTGTCGACGTTTGAAAGGCTTCAATTCCAGCTGTAAATTCATTGCCACCCTTACCAAAATGCCAGGTTTGATACCCGGCATGCTCCATAACCTTTGGAAGGCATTGATCGGCATTTGCAGTTTTATTCACTGCAGCCTTAGCGCCAGGAATTCTCTGCCAGGATTGCCCGGTTAACATCATGGTTCTGCTAGGAAGACAAACTGCTCCAATCATAGATCCCATTGTGTAAGCATTAGAAAAATGAAATCCATTTGTGATCAGCTTATCCAGATTAGGGGAGATTACATCCTTATTTCCCAATGCATGTATTGCGTTGCTCTTAAAATCATCTGCATGAATATGCAGGATATTATATTTCCCCTTGGACAATGCAATACTTGTGGGTTGTTGAGCTAGGGCCACGGAACAGAAAATCCCTAATAGTGGTATCAACATGGTTAATTTGATTTTCATTGAAATTTGATTTTGAAGTTTGGAGTGATATAAGCTGATTGTTTTATTACTTTAATGGTCTATATGATCCTTTTCAAAACACGTTCATCGTTAATCGAGTACCATTTTGGTACCGATAGCCTGTTCATTTTCCAGATGTAGTACTGATTTCTCCCACCATTGATCATAAGCCCTGGCCATTTTAGCCACTATTTTGGAGTTGCTTTTTGCAATATCATGTTCCTGCGCCAAATCCTTGCTGACATCAAATAATGCCCAATTCGCTCCGGGAGTAATGAATCCATGAAAAGCAGCATTCTTGCTGTATATATCTTTATTGGTACGCATCATTTTCCTGGCCCGGGCACAGGCATCCCCGCAAGTTGGTTCAGCACAAGGTTGGCTGTGAACTAATGTATAGTTACCCCAACTTACAGAACAAAGTGCGTATTTATGTCGCAACGCTGTACCATTTGGCCATCGTCCAACATGACTAAAAATCATTCTATCCCGCATTTTTTTTTTACGCCCTTCCAGCAGCGGTAAGAGATTAACACCTTCCAACTGAGCAGTAAGGCTATCTGGCAATTGAGTTCCTGAAATTGCCGCAATCGTAGGAAAGAAATCAATATGTGCCGTTAGTGCATCTATTGTTCCTGATTTAAATTTGCCAGGAAAACTCCAAAAAGAAAAAGCCCGGTTGCCTCCAAGCCATGGTGTTAATTTCGTTCCTCTCATCCCTGCATTATGGGCATCAATTCCAACTGTTCCTCCATTATCATTCATGATAACAACCAATGTATTGCGATCAAGACCAGAGGATTTTAGTTTAGCCATCAGCCTCCCTACGTTATCATCTATATTGCTAATCATTCCATAAAATGCATTTCCATTATATCTCTTGAGGTACTCTGGCGGGCATTGGCAAGGCTCATGAGCCGAAAAGGTAGGAATGTAGCAAAAAAAAGGGCGGTCCTTATTGGTATCTATGAATTTCATAGCTTCATCAAAGAGAATATCTTCCCGAAATCCTTTGCATAACTTTTCCTTTCCATTGAATTCCAGGATCGGGTCGAAATGCTCATCCTGACTGTGACCCCGAGAAGTAACTGAAACATCGAAACCTCTATACTCCGGCCGGTATTTACCCCGTTCTCCCAAATGCCACTTCCCGAATAAACCTGTAGTGTAATGTTGCGATTTCAGAAACTGAGCAATCGTAGTCGTTTTTAAACTCATCAGTCTGCGCGGGGCAAGCGTATGCGTTACGCCACTCATAAACTCATGCTTTCCAGACATTAATGCTGCCCTGGTTGGTGAACAAGAGGGGCTAACCCGAAAGTTGCTAAATTGCACTCCATTTTTAGCGAATTGATCTATATTGGGTGTCTTCAACTCTGGATGTCCATTTATAGCACAATCGCCATAACCTACATCATCTAATAAAATGAATATTATATTGGGGTTTTTAGTTGATAATGATTGATCCGGCTTACAGTAAGCTCCTACGAAAATAGAAGGAATGTAAAACAAAAAAGCTGAAAACAAATTGATAAGCCTCATAATAGTATATCCTGGTTACATTCTATATTGAATCAATTTTTCGAACTGATAATCACAGACTTAAAAATCGTATTCTTTGAATCAAAGCTAATCAACCACATTATTAATAGTCGGTAATAAACGTTTATACACGGATAAATTCTCCAAAATGAAAAAGGAAGGATTAAATTATAGGAATCGATAATTTATTTACTATTTTTAGGCACATCATCCCATAATGAAGTATCAACAAAATATTAATTATGGAACGTATATGTTTAGATTGCGGTCACCTTGTAAAGGGTAGATCGGATAAGAAATTTTGCAATGACGCGTGTCGAAATAACCACAACAATAAAGTAAAGAGTGACGATAACGCTGTACTGAAAAAGATCAACACCATCCTTAAAAAAAACCGCTCTATTTTAGCGCATTTCAATCCAGTGGGGAAGGTAAAAATCAGTAGAAAAAAGCTAGCCGCAGCAGGGTTTAATTTCGATTATCATACTTATACTTTTAGTAGCCAAAATGGTAGTGCCTATACATTTTGTTATGAATATGGTTATTTAATATTAACCAGCGAAGAGTTTCTATTGGTTAAGCGAGAAGAAGACATGTGGTTATCTTAAAAAGAGTTTTCATGCTTTGATAACACTAAAAACGTTAATTTTATCATTTTAATTAACGTTCAAATGTATATTAATCAACTAAGGGTTACTGGAGGAGCCAGAATAGGTTTTGCACGGGCTTCCTGGCCCTTTGCCATACTCAAAGTTAGTCAGAACCGATTAGAAATCAATGCCTTTATTATAGGAAACCTGGTCTTTTCTCCTGCAGACATTATTTCTATAGAGATTAACAATTCAATGGCCTTGATTGGAAATGCAATAAAAATCAACCATCGGGTTCAGGATTATAATGCACAGGTTATTTTTTTAACTTTTGAAAATCCATCAACCCTCATTTCACAGATTAAAGCGACTGGTTTTTTAGATCCGGCTAATCAATCTTTAGATAAGAGCACTGAAGTTTCGGCCAGGCAACAATCTGGAGGCTTTCCAATCAAAATACCTGTAGTTATTGGAATTGTTGTTTTATGGAACTTACTTTTCCTATCCGATTTGGTATGGAATCAGAAGAGCAACTCCCCTCATACATTTGGCTTTGGTGTATTTATGGCTATGGCTTTAGTATGCTTCACCAGTATTCTAACCTTATTTTCAAAGAGATTTGCCAGGCTCATTCTAAAGGACCACCGATCAGTAAAAGATATTGACAGATTTTTATACCTGATTATTTTCATTACAGGGATTATTTGTATCTTTTCTATTCTCCTAAAAACTTTTAATTAAGGGCTTTCTACTTCAATGAACAAGCAAGAATTTATTTCTACAAAATCTCCAATAATAGGAGTTACCATAGTAATTGCCTTATTATTTGGCGCAATTATTTTCATGTCAAAATTATTCCAACTATTGCATCTACCTGTTGGTGGCCAAACAATTTTTATTTCTCGCTTAATATTTTGGTTATTACTATTGGCAACCTGGGCGTATGCAACAAAACTAGAGGGGCAAAAGCTTATTCTTTGGAAAGAAAAAGACTATAATTTTTGGTTTTATCCGCTCTCTATTATTGGAATGTTCTTTTTAATTGCTTTCAGTGCGGCTATTTTAGGGCTCATCGTTAAAATATTTCATCTGGAAACTGAAAGTGTGGCTATTAAAAGAATGATTAAAATCTTCAAAAACAACTACGCTCTATTATTATTCACAGCTGTTACTGCAGGCATTACAGAAGAAGTTCTTTTCAGGGGATATATCCAACCGCGCTTAGAAATGTACTTTAAAAATCCTTACATAGCTATCGTAGTATCTTCCATTCTTTTCGGGCTACTACATTGTACTTATGGCACAGTAATCAATATACTTGGCCCTATATTTATCAGTTTAATATTTGCTGTCCACTATTGGAAATTCAAAAATTTAAAAATATTGATATTCAGCCATTTTTTATGGGACTTTGTCTTACTTGAAATAGCCATCCGTCGTTAACCAATAGCGCAAGTTTCGGGTTTCTCCCTTTCCCATTCCCCATTAACTTTGTTGATATAATCAATAGGATATGAAAACTCAAGACCAGATCAACTTTGATAGAATTGCAAAGGCTATACAATTTATTCAGGAGCACTTTAAACGCCAACCGAGTTTAGAAGATATTGCTTCCCATGTAAATTTAAGCCCTTTCCATTTTCAGCGATTGTTTAGTGAATGGGCAGGTACAAGTCCTAAAAGATTTCTCCAATACGTAAGTATCGGCTATGCTAAAAAACTGTTAAAACAAGATCAGTCTACACTCTTTACTACTGCACTCGAAACCGGTTTATCTGGAACGAGCAGATTGCACGATCTTTTTGTCAATATTGAAGGAATGACTCCGGGCGAGTATAAAAATGGTGGAGAAAACCTTCATATCAACTATAGTTTCGCAGCAAGCCCTTTTGGAAACATACTGGTAGCTTCTACCCCTGTAGGTATTTGCCATCTGGCCTTTTACGAGGAGGAAAACATTGCTTTACAAAAGCTCCAAATTCAGTTTCCGAAGGCAAAGTTTAGTCAAGTAACTGATTTGGCTCAACAAAATGCACTGTTTATTTTTAATCATGACTGGAGCAAATTAAACCAAATCAAGCTCCACTTAAAGGGCACTGATTTTCAACTTAAAGTATGGGAAATGCTCTTAAAAATCCCGATGGGTCAGTTATCCTCATATGGAATTATTGCGCAACAACTGCAAAATCATAATGCATCCCGTGCCGTAGGAACCGCAATTGGCACTAATCCAGTGGCATTTCTTATTCCTTGCCATCGGGTAATACAGGCCACTGGTGCTTTAGGGGGATATCATTGGGGCTTAAATCGAAAATCAGCCATGATTGCCTGGGAAGCAGCTAAAACAAACCCTCAGGATGATTAAACATCTTTTATTATCAAATTTTGATGTAAAAAGAAAAATTAAAAACAACGAAATTTGTTATGCCGGAAATATCAGGTTAAAAATATATGGCCAATTAAATTGCCGATCGGGAAAGCGAATGAAAAGAGAGAACAGGGTTTTCTTTAATACAGAAGAAGAGGCTTTACAAAGTGGTTTCCGACCATGCGGTCATTGTCAAAATAAAAAATACAAAAAATGGATTTATTCAATTTCGAAATAGATACACAACATAACCTCCTGCCTTACGGAGGAACGGTAAATTATTATGGTAAACTTTTTACAGGTGATAAAGCAGATCAGTACTATCAAATCCTGAAGGATACCATTGAATGGAAAAACGATGAAGCGTACATCATGGGCAAGCACATCATTACCAAACGTAAAGTAGCCTGGTATGGAGACGAAGCTTATTCTTATACTTACTCTAAGGCTTCTAAACTGGCTCTCCCCTGGACGGATACACTTTTAGAACTGAAAGAACTTACAGAAGATAAAACAGGCGTAAAATTCAATTCCTGCCTTTTAAATCTGTACCATAATGGCGATGAAGGCATGGCCTACCACAGTGATGATGAAAAAGCACTTCAAAAAAATGGGGCCATAGCTTCGTTGAGCTTTGGTGCCGAAAGAAAATTTCTTTTTAAACACAAAGAAACTAAAGAAACCATTACTACCTTTTTAGAACATGGCAGTTTATTGATTATGAAAGATGAAACGCAAACCAATTGGCTCCACCGTTTACCCCCCACAAAAAAAATAACAAGGCCACGTATTAATCTAACTTTCAGAACAATGGAGGTGTGAGAACTAGCCCTGAGTGCACTAATTCATTAACCACCTTAGAATGCTTAGGTAACTCAGTAATAATTAGGATTTTCCAAGCTGCTTATTCCATATCTCTGTAGAAAATATATGTTTTACCACAAAGGCTCAAAAGATGAGTAAAAGTGTTGCGGTTAACTATTGATTTACTATTCTCCGTGTATTCCGTGGTTCCGTGGCAAATACCTTTTTTTACCCAAGTCTCAAACACACCACTCATTTAGTGCTTAAATTCCGATATATCCACAATACGATTATCATCCGCATTTTTCTTCAAAAATGAAGTTCCGCGGTCGTTGGTAAACCAGGTGTAATTTTGTTGAATCTCATTGTATACATTATCCAGTTTACGGGCAATTGGCTGCGTAAAGGTTTCATCTGTTTTATAGCTTACCTGATACAGGGCCTTATCCGTTAAGAAAACGAGCGTGTTCTTATCCCTCGAATAAGCCACAAATTGTCCTGGAATTCGATCGTCCGGATTTTGTCTTTTAATGGGATAAACTTTTCCATTCACAGCTGTAATGAAATAATCGTTGTTGATAACAAAACTGGTTCTGGTTAGCTCTTCCAAACCTGGTAAAAACTGGCGCTCGCCGTTGCTACCTGAGGCGCGATTAAGATCAACAACCTCTACCTTTCCATTTGCGATACTAATTACGTAATATAATGGTTCGATAGTCGTTTGTACGAGCACAGCAGTTTTCTGACTATTGATAAATCTGGCATCAGCAAACTTATCTAATTTAGGCTTTTTACCTTTTTCAATGGCGATTGTAGTATCTCTAAACTGAATGGCAACACGTTTTCCAGCCTCTTTTCCACTCGAATCTGGATCTATAATGGCGAGCACCTCACTTTTCGATTTTGGAATACCATTAAAATCTTCATTAACAGTTAAATTTCTTGGGGTTATTATTTTTTCTAAAGCAGCTTGCTTACAGGAAGTAAAGGTTAGGGCTAATAAAACTGCAAAGAGATAATTTTTCATAAGGTTGTATGGCGTTATTTGAGTAAATTGTTTTCTTTTGAATTAACGGCCTAAAATTAGAAATATATTATTGAAGCAAAAATGGATTTTTGTATTATCAATCATTTTGTTCGCCTATTCAAATTTTTATATTTTTGATTTGCTCAGGATACCATGGCCAATAAAACAAACTTCTTCATCAGAAATAAAAACAGCATACTTTATGGGCTGATTTTGGCCCTTCTTTTATTTCTAATGAAGTGGCTAGAGCTTCGCTATGTGGTAATCAATCACAGTTTTGAAATCTATGCCGGAGCAATTGCCATTATATTTACAGCCCTCGGCATCTGGCTCGCCCTTAAACTGACTAAACCCAAAACCAGCACAATCGTTGTTGAAAAGCCTGTCTTTATTCAAAAAGAGGATGCTTTCGTACTAAACAAAAAAGAAGTGGAAAGATTAGGTTTAAGCAACAGGGAACTTGAAGTATTAACCTTACTAGCGGAAGGCCTGAGCAATCAGGAAATAGCACAACGTTTATTTGTATCTTTAAATACCATAAAAACCCACACCTCAAATATTTTCGAAAAGTTAGCGGTTAAACGGAGGATGCAGGCTGTAGAACTGGCCAAAAGCTTACAGCTCATCCCGCAATAGGATCATACTTAAGTACTAAAGATGCTTTCAATAAGTAAAATCACCCGAAAGTATGAGCTTGAAAAGATTTATTTAGCAGAATTTTGAATCAAAATATTTAAATCATGAAAAGAACAGTAATCGTATTTGGATTAATTGCAGGCATCATTGTAACTGCAATTATGGTAATTTCTATGGCCAGATGCTATAGTAATCCAAATTTTGAAAGCAGTATGGTTTTAGGCTATGCCTCCATGCTTTTAGCTTTTTCATTCATCTTTGTTGGGGTAAAAAACTACCGCGATAAATATAATGGGGGGATAATCACCTTTGGAAAGGCCTTTAAAGTTGGCTTTCTAATCTGCCTGGTGGCCTCAACAATGTATGTTTTCGTCTGGCTTATAGATTACTACCTATTTATCCCCGATTTTATGGATAAATATACTGCGCATACACTTTTAGAAGCCAGGAAAAGTGGTGCAAGCGCTACAGAACTAGCTTCAAAGGCGGAAGAAATGAATAAGTATAAAGACATGTACAAAAATCCAATTTGGATTGTATTGCTTACTTATATGGAAATTATTCCTATTGGATTAATCGTTTCTTTAATCAGTGCAGTTATTTTAAAGAGAAAATCTAATGACACCCTTAAAACGCAAATGGCTTAACACAGACTAAAGTTTTCTAAAACAATAAGTACCAGAATCGCATTTAATTAGAAGCAAAACTTGCAACTGATCTAAAACTTAAATGGAAACATCATGCTAGTTCAATCTCTTTTGGGCGAATTTCTACATGAAGCAGAAAATACCCGCAAACTTTTAAAAGCCATTCCGGATAGTGCCTTAAGCTTTAAGCCCTCTCCTACCTCCTGGACCACCGCTGAACTTGCTTCGCACATTGCCGAAATTTACAATTGGTACACGGGAACTTTTCAGGATAATGTTTTCGACATCAGTAAATATGAGTACGATAACGTTGATCTGAGCAAGGCGGAAAATATTGTGCGAAAATTTGAAAGGGCCTTCGAGAAAGCGAAGAATAGTTTAGCATCCGCTACAGATGAAAGTTTAGCTGAAACCTGGACTATGGTGGGTAATGGTCAAACTTATATTCCAGAAATGCCACGGATCCAGGTTCTGCGTGGCTTTTTAATGAATCATGTGTATCATCATAGAGGAGAAATGATTATCTATTTACGGACTACAGGAAACAAAGTTCCAGGATTATATGGGCCTACATACGAGGAAAGTAACTAACTTGGCAAAGTCAGCATAGACTGTCTTTTTAATGCTATGAAAATTTTTGTCGAAACCGATCGTCTGATTTTAAGAGAGCTGGTACCTACAGATGCCGCAGGTATGTTTGCGCTAGATTCAGATCCGGAAGTTCATCAATATTTAGGAGGAAACCCGGTAAAATCTATTGAACAGAGCCAGGATGATATCGAATTCATCCGCAAGCAATATGAGAAAAATGGCATAGGCCGATGGGCGGTGATAGAAAAATCAACAAACGAATTTATAGGATGGGGAGGTTTAAAGTTAATTACCGAACCCATTTATAATCATGTTAACTATTATGATGTGGGCTATCGCTTTATCAAGAAGTTTTGGGGTAAAGGTTATGCTTCAGAAACTGCGAAGGCCAGTATTGATTATGGGTTTAGTCAACTCGGCCAGCCTTCATTATATGCAATGGCGGATGTGAATAATCAAGCTTCTATTCACGTTCTCGAAAAAAGTGGCTTTAAACGCCTGGCTAAATTTGATTACAAAGGAACACCATCTTATTGGTTTGAAATCAGCGTTGTCCGGTAAACTGGAAAAAAAGGAAAAAAAATAGGGGCCAAAGCCCCTACATAGTCTAGATTTGAAGTTCTCAAGCTTTAAAAATAAACCATGCGCAAAGATACATTTTTTACCGGACAGCCTATCCTTGGACAGTTACTTTCTTTAATTCCGCGTTACAAAGTTGATCTGCTATCTCAGAAATACCATTCTACCTGCTCTGTCCGTAGAGTTAAGCGCAGCGCCTCTACGGATTACAACATACCGTTGAGTTTCAGAACTCAACACAATGACCTGCCCTGTCCGTAGAGTTAAGCGCAGCGCCTCTACGGATTACAACATACCGTTGAGTTTCATAACTCAACATTACTTAAACCGAGTCCAAGACTCTCCTCCATTAAACAATCCGTAGAACTCCTGCGGAACTCGACGGACAGGATTGAAAAAGCTCTTTTTGGATACAAAGAATACAGACCACAATACCAAATGACCTGCCCTGTCCGTAGAGTTAAGCGCAGCGCCTCTACGGATTACAACATACCGTTGAGTTTCATAACTCAACATTCAGTGTTGTCCGGTAAAATTCTGAATTAGTTAAGAAAGTTCGTCCTAGAGTTTTCAAGGCATATTTTTTCCTGTTAGATAAAAGTAAGCCCCCCCTGTTCTATGTTTTAAACAAGGTCATTTGGTATTGTGGCCTGTATTCTTTGTATCCAATCAGAGCTTTTTCAGGATTTGTTAGAAATATTACAAGATCTATATATGTGCCTAGGTGTTGTCTAATCAGGCCTGCAACATTTGAAAAAGACCACTTGGACTTTCTATTTTTATCTGCTTTGTCTTTTACCAACTTTATGAGCAGGTCAGCGATAAGTGTGCACCAGATCTGGATCTTAATTGCATTCTGGTTATCACCAAGAAAGTTATGTAGTTGAAAATTTTGCTTTAGGCGCTTGAAA
>NZ_FOGG01000001.1:0-288434 GCF_900111155.1 Pedobacter rhizosphaerae
ATCCTAACCTGATAAAACACATGTTGCTTTCAGCCCCTGAACAACTATGGGTAAGCGATATTACCTACATCCGGACCCAGTTGGGCTTTAGTTATTTAAGTCTGATTACTGATGCTTATTCCAGAAAGATTGTAGGATTCGCTCTCCATCCGAACCTTGAGGCTACTGGTTGCATCATCGCTTTGGAGATGGCCATCGCTGGAAGAAAGAAGGACTCACCCTTTATATTGGTTCATCATTCGGATCGGGGGATACAATATTGTTCTAAAAGCTATACTGAGCTTCTAAATAGGGATAGGATCGCAATAAGTATGACTGAAAGCGGTAGTCCGTATGATAATGCTTTAGCCGAACGTGTTAACGGAATAGTAAAGAATGAGTTTTTTCCAAAACGGATATACCGTGATCATAAAGAAGCAAAAAGAAGTATTGGGATCATTATCAAAAACTACAACGAAAAAAGACCTCATGGCAGCCTGGATTATCTTACGCCAAGCAAAGCACATGATATGAGCGGTGAAATAAAAAAACGCTGGAAGCATTACCCTTATAAGAAAAAGGATATAGAAAAGGATCAAATGGAGGCTGTTTGATTCAAATAAAGAAAAAATGAATAGGCTTTTCTTTTAATAATAAATTACGAATTGTACACTTGTAAAGTAATATCAGAATTACCAGAAATGAGATGTAAACTTATTCCAGTATTACCACCTAGAAAATGTAAACTTATTCTAGTATTACAACCCAAAAACGACAAGTAAATTCAGGACGGCACACTCCTCAACCTGGTGAGATTATATTGTACGCTCGTTTAGCTTTTATGCTGACACCCTGTTTCGCACCAAACTGACGTGCTGTCTCGGATCAAGCTGTACGCACTGATCTTTGGATCAGTATTTCTTCTCTCAGCAATTCCTTTTAATTTTTTAAGTTCAGGCCAAATAAAGGGCTCAGCAGTCCAGGTGCTACTTGATGTGGTCTTTGATCAGTCAATTGGGATTTGAGCGTTTCAGGGCTTCTTTTGGAGGGAGATTTAGCTTTGCTTTCAATTCATGCTTTACTGATCTTGTGAAGAGCTTTAGGTATAGTCTTTAAACTGGATGATTGGGAGTCTTTCCTAGGGGAAGGAAATTTGAGATCGAGGCCTGTTTTTGTTCAGAGGGAAATGGACAATTTAGGCAGCCTCCCAGCAATCGAATTCGCGTACTGTTTGGTCCGAAAGGGACTGTACAGTTTCAGTTTCATTGAAATATGCAAATAATTACTCCAAATAATCCTTTTGTACCTCATCAATATTCAAAATTACTCGCCCTTTTTCTAGCCCCATCCAACAAAAAAGCCAGCAGTTATAGGTAACTACTGGCAAAAGGCGTGGTCCCGACGAGAATCGAACTCATATCTAAAGTTTAGGAAACTTCTATTCTATCCGTTGAACTACGGGACCTTATTGTGGCGCAAATATAATAAATCTTTTGAGCTGTAGCAGGGGATTTTTTTAATAGTCCTCAGGCTTTATCAGTCGCTTTGAAAAAGTCATCAGTCCGAAGTCTAAAGTCTTAAGTCCTGGGCGCAGAGCTCGACTCACCGCCTTAACAGCTCACCAGAACACCACCTACCTAATCACGCTTCCTTCCTGAAATTGCGCTACAGGTGCTACAAAAACCAGTTTACCCGTGGCATCCTCAGCCATTAAAATCATGCCTTGCGAAACAATGCCTTTAATTTCTCTTGGTGCCAGGTTCACAATCATGCTCACTTGCTTGCCGATAATATCTTCTGGTTTATAATGCTCTGCTATACCCGATACTACAGTACGCTCATCAATACCGGTATTAACCGTTAATTTTAACAATTTCTTGGTTTTTTCTACCTTTTCTGCAGCAATAATGGTAGCTACACGGATATCCATGGCCGAGAAATCATCAAACTGGATGTTTTCCTTAGCCGGGATAGCAGCTGCTGGTTGTGCATTGGCTGCCTTGCTTTGGTTTAGCTTTTCAACTTGGAAATCGATCTCTGTATCTTCTATCTTTTCGAATAACAATACTGCTTCACCAATACTATGGCCTCTTTTAACCAAATTAATGGTTCCGGCATCTTCCCATTCCTGTCCACCATTTTCCAACATTTTCATCAATTTATCTGCTGTAAATGGCAAGAAAGGCTCAATTAAGATTTGAATATTAGCGGCAATCTGAATGGCAATATTTAAGATGGTACGCACACGGTCTTCATCAGTTTTGATCAGTTTCCAGGGCTCAGTTTCAGCTAAATATTTATTTCCCAAACGGGCTACATTCATCACCTCAGAAAGGGCTTCTCTAAAACGGTAGTTTTCAATAGATGCAGAAATTTTAGCCGGATAAGTCGCCAGTTCATCTATCACTGCCTGATCTGTAGGCGTAATCTCCATACAGGTAGGCACCACGCCGTTAAAGTATTTATGGGTTAAAACTACCACGCGGTTAACAAAGTTGCCCAAAATGGCTACGAGCTCATTGTTATTTCTGGCCTGAAAATCTTTCCAGGTAAAATCGTTATCTTTAGTTTCTGGCGCAGTAGCAGTAAGCACATAACGCAATACATCCTGCTTGCCTTCAAACTCTCTTAAATATTCGTTTAACCAAACGGCCCAGTTTTTAGAGGTCGATATTTTTTGCCCTTCCAGGTTTAAAAACTCATTGGCTGGAACGTTATCAGCTAGAGTATATTCGCCGTGCGCCATTAACATGGCCGGGAAAATGATACAATGGAAAACGATATTATCCTTACCGATAAAGTGCACCAATTTCGTTTCATCACTCTTCCAGTATTCTTCCCATCCGCATTTATCGGCTTCGTAATTGTTAATGTAGTATTCTTCTGCTTTCGGATTCCACACATCTAGCTTGGCGTAGTTACAAAGCTCTTTTGTAGCCGAGATATAACCAATAGGGGCATCGAACCAAACGTACAGTACTTTACCTTCGGCATCGCGCAGGGGAACACGTACACCCCATTCTAAGTCGCGGGTCATGGCGCGTGGCTGTAAGCCTGCGTTTAACCAGCTTTGGCATTGTCCATAAACATTGGGCCTCCACTCTTTGTGGCTTTCAATATAAGTTCTTAATCTATCCTCGTATTGATCTAAAGGCAGGAACCAGTTTTTGGTTTCTTTCAAGATCGGCTTATCTCCCGATAGGGTAGATTTAGGATTGATGAGATCGGTAGCGTTTAAGGTAGATCCGCAGTTTTCGCACTGATCGCCATAAGCATTCTCGTTACCGCATTTAGGGCAGGTACCTGTAATGTAACGATCGGCTAAAAATTGTTTTGCTGTTGGATCGTAGTACTGCTCGGTTACTTCTTCGGTAAAAACACCTTTATTGTAAAGTGTAGAGAAGAAATCTGCAGCCGTTTGGTGATGCGTTTGCGAAGATGTACGATGATAGATATCAAAAGAGATTCCGAATTCTTTAAAAGAATCGCCAATAATCTTGTGGTATTTATCTACTACTTCCTGAGGCGTAATGCCTTCTCTTTTGGCCTTTAGGGTAATGGGAACACCATTTTCATCAGAGCCGCAAATAAACTTCACATCGCGTTTATTAGACCTTAAATAGCGGGCATAAATATCTGCAGGGATATAAACCCCAGCTAAGTGCCCAATGTGAACCGGTCCGTTAGTGTATGGAAGTGCCGCAGTTACGGTATATCTTTTTATTTTACTATTATCCAAAACAATTTTTATTAATTTGGCAAAGATAAGTGTTTTTGAAGATGATTAAGCAAGCCCCATATTTAAAAAAAGGAGATAAGATTGCGCTGGTTTGTCCGGCGAAGAAATTACCTAAATCTATAGACCATGCAATTGCCGTTTTAGAAGGCTGGGGACTGGAAGTTGTCATCGGTAAAAGCCTTTACGCCAGTCACCACCAGTTTGCCGGTACAGATAGTTTACGCACAGCTGATATTCAACAGTTTCTGGACGACCAGGAGATTAAAGCCATTATTTCTGGCCGTGGAGGCTACGGCACCATCAGAATAATCGATCAGCTGGATTTTACTATATTTAAACAGCATCCGAAATGGTTTGTAGGCTTTAGTGACATTACCGTTCTCCTTTCGCACATCATTGCCGAAACGGAGCTTCAATGTATCCATGCCCAAATGCCTTATACTTTTGAGGAAGCTACGCCCGAATCTTTAACATCTTTAAGGAAATCGCTATTTGGCGAAAAGCAGGATTATAGTTACACCAGCGGATTTAAGAATAAAACAGGGGAGGCTTCCGGCCAGTTAATTGGGGGTAATTTAACTTTACTCTGCGCATTGCAAGGCTCGGTATCTGAAATGGACTTTAAGGACAAGATTCTGTTCTTAGAAGACATTGGTGAACAGGAATATGCGGTAGACAGAATGCTTAGGATGTTGCAGAGAGCAGGTAAACTGAAAGACTTACGGGCATTGGTTATCGGCGCATTTAACGAGATAGCGGAAGAGAAAATTCCTTTTGGCCAAACCGTTAATGAGGTGATTTGGGAGGTAGTAAAAGGCTATGATTACCCGGTTTGTTTTGATTTCCCTAGCGGACATATAGACAATAACCTGAGCATGGTTTTAGGTGCTGAAGTAAAGTTAACAGTAGAAAGCAATAACGTTCAATTTAAATATTTATAAGATGGCTATTTTTGACAATTTAGGCAAGTATCGCAACACAGGTTTATTACTGCTGAGGTTAGGTTTGGGGGTAATGTTTATTATTCATGGTTTCCCTAAACTGGCGGGTGGACCAGCTGGCTGGACAGGCCTTGGTGGCAGCATGAAAGTAATTGGTATTGATTTTCAACCTGTATTTTGGGGCTTTATGGCCGCAGCTACCGAAACCTTTGGTGGCTTTCTATTAATTGTAGGGCTCTTTTATCGCCCTGCATGTATGCTTTTGGTATTTACCATGATTATTGCTGCACTGGTTCATTTCGGCAAAGGAGACGGCCTGCAAGGTGCTAGTCATGCCATAGAGTTAGGCATTGTATTCTTCAGTTTGATTTTTATCGGACCAGGGAAGTATAGTGTGGATAAGAAATAAAAAAAACAGGCTGTATCATAAATCAATTAATTTCTTGAATATTATCACGTAGAGTTTGTCGAAATACATTAAGAAAAGTTCATCAAATTCTCGATAACTTGCCCGATTTTCACCAGGGGCCTCAAGTGAAGGGAGAAAAATATGATATGATACAGCCGATTTTTATTGGTTCAAAAACTTGAATAACTCAACCAAGTCTTCCTCATTCTTCAAACTTTTATTTGCAGATAAATAAGTATCCAGCTGACTTTTATGATTTGCCAAAATAGTTTCTAAACTTTTCTTATTGATCTTAAACTCTTCCAGCTTAGTGTTTTTGAGATAATAATACTTTTTGTTTTCATCAATAACTTTATTGAGGTTGGCAGAATTATACCCTTTTGCTTCCAAAAGGGTTTTTTTGACTTTCTTATAAACTTTAAACTTTCCATCGGCCAATACCTCATAATAACCAGCATTGCCTGAGCCGGATTCAGGTGTAAGATATATATACCTCTTACTAGCTGTTCCTGATTTAATCACAAAAGACTTCACCTTAGGCTTGAATTCATAGCTTGCTCCATTTGCCTGAAAAAGGAGGTTATCTGTAACTTGATCGTATTTTAATGAAAGGTTCTGTATCAATTTATTTTCATTTGTAATCACTTCACCAAGTTTCCAATCTGCATAGAGATAAGCACTACCCTCAATATTTTCGTAACGTTTATCCGTTATTAATTTTCCCTTTTCATCAGGAATAAACTGATACTGCGCATTTACATTTTTTACAGCCAAAAGTATAAAAAACAGAATAACGCTCGAGATTTTTGCGTTTAATTTCATATTTATAAAATTAAAAGAGCCCAAAGTGGGCTCTTTATTATAAAGTTAATTTACCATGTAGGATTTTGTTGAGCTTTCAATGTTGGATTGTTGGTCGTTTCAGAAAGCGGAATTGGCCAAACAAATCTATAATCTGCATAAGGTATAGCAACAACAGATCTAGCTCCTGTATATGGGGTTGATGCATTCCATGAAGCGAAGGTGGTGCCGGCAAAAGAAACCTTTGCAGGTATCCCTCCAGTTGTAAATGTAGCATCTGTAGCCAGTCTATGAATATCGCCCCAACGGTGACCTTCAGCTAAGAACTCTATTCTTCTTTCATCTAAAATTGCCTGAACCAGGCTGTTTGGCGTAGCAAAGTTGGCAATCGTGTACTGATCAGCTACATTGGTTATGGCTCTGTTACGCACTGCATTTAATAATGCAAGTGCTCTCAGGTCCAGGCTATTTGTTCTCGATAAAGCTTCAGCAAGATTTAGTAACACCTCCGAATACCGGATTATAGGGTTAGCATCAGTAAAAGTAGCCGGATCACGATATTTATTAGAGAAATAAGCTCTTGCAGCTACCGTTGAACTTGCATCGCTATTAGCCAACAACGTTCTTCTTAAATCATTTGCTTTCCAGAACGGCGCATTCCAGATAATCGGAGAAATAGCAATTAATCCCCGGCCAGGTGCCTTACTGTACATGGTAGAAATAGCCCCATTAGTACCAGAATTTCTATTCGTATTATTCTCGATCGAAAATATAGATTCGTTGGTTCCATAATTTTGAGCAAAGGCAGCATCAGGGCTGCTAGCCAGTTCGTAAGACCCTACAGTACTTTTAAATGGAGCAGTTAACGATACGATTTTATTCCCTTCTTCAACCACTTTAGCCCAGTTGTTCATGTGTAGATAAATTCTGGTTTTAATCGCAATTGCAGCACCCCTTGTTGCGTGGGTGATCTTCAAACTTGCAGAAGAATAAGTAGGAGGCAAATTGCTTTCTGCATAATTTAAGTCTTCCAAAATTTTATCGTAGCAATCCTTAACAGTATTTCTGCCTTGATTATTATTTTGAGTTACCCTTTCAGGTGTATTTACGGGTAGCGTACGATAAGGCACCCCAGGATGAGTTGCTCCCGCGGTATGACCATAAGGACGAGCAAAGTGAATCAGTAGTTCGTGATGCGCCAATGCCCTTAAGAAACGTGCTTCACCTTCATATTGCTTAGCAAGATCGGCAGTAATTACATTTTTTGCTGCCGCACCTTGCACTCCTTCTATAACTACGTTGGCTCGATTAATTAAGGCATAGAGTGTTTCCCACATAGCTGTACCATTAGGAGAGTTGGTAGCATTTGTTGTTTCATAAGTTATAAGATAAAACGATGGAACGGCAATTACATCTTCTCCTCGGGCATCTTGTTGCTCTGTATTTGCTGCTCCAAAAGGATACCCACGATTTGTTCCATCTGTATACGCTCCGGCTTGAGCTGCGCTATATACTCCAGTAACAGCCTGTGCTACACGATCCGGAGTTGTAAAGGCCTCTTCCTCAGCAAAACTGTTATTAGGAACCAGATCAGTAAATTTCTTGCAGGAACTTACAGTTAATGTAAGTCCAATCATCATAAAAGCCACGCTGTTACGAATATTTATATGTTTTATTATTTTTTTCATTTCCTTAGATTTTGATAGTGTTAAAAACCTAGATTCAAACCAAATGTAAATGTTCTCAATTGAGGGTTTCCATTAAAATCTACGCCTGCACCGGTGGTATTGGTTTCAGGATCCAAACCTTTATAACCAGTAATCACAAATAAATTTTGAGCAGACGCATATACTCTTACTTTTTTGATGCTCCCTTTTGATAAAATAGAGCTTGGTAATGAGTATCCTAATGCTAGATTATCCATTCTTAAAAAATCACCTTTTTCAACAAACCTCGACAACGAGTTGTTATCCAGATTAATAAAAGAACCTCTAGCTGCCCATAGTCTAGGCATTTGTCCATCACCAGGATTTTCCGGGCTTTGCCATCTTCCCAAAACCTCAGTACTATTATTTACAAAGTTGTTACTCAATAAGTCTTGTCTGGTTCTGTTCATAATGTAATTACCACCTTGGAATCTTAAGAACACATTTAAGTCGAAATCTCCATAAGTAATGGTATTGTTAAAGCCTCCAAACCACTTAGGTAATGAGTTTCCAAGAATTACCTTATCTGCAGCAGTAAGCGACGAGCGGTTATCTGGGTTTGTAGCACTAACTGGCTGTGCCGCATTGAAGAAATAGTTTGGATTAGCCGGATCATACTTATAGTATGTTGTATTGCTGATTCGACCCTGTACTAAGCTACCATCAGCTTTCACATACAGCGGATTTCCATTTGCAGCATTTACGCCAGCATATTGGTAACCATATAATGTTCGGATAGATTCACCAACACGGGTAAGGTTATAATCTCCAACAATATCGTTACCATCAACTAAACCGGTAACCACATTTTTCTGGATAGAGAAGTTTAATGTAGTATTCCAGGTGACTTTGCCTGCAGGTAACACACTCGCATTTACTGAAAACTCCCAGCCTTTATTGCTCATACTACCCACATTTCTACTAATGGAGTTTCCAGGCACACCTAATACTGGCGCTGTTGGAGCAGCCAAAATCAAATCTTTAGTGTCTTGTTTCCAGTAGCCTAATCCCAAGTTTATCCTGTTTTCCAACAAACCAATATCTAATCCAACATCGTATTTCTTCTGCGATTCCCATTTTAGTAATGGATTTCCGGTATTATTAAATCCAATACCTCCTTGATTACCATAAAGTGCAGCACCGTATGTTCCAAAATAAGGGAATGAACCAATATCAGTATTTCCAACTTCAGCAAAAGACGCTTTTAATCTTAAATCAGAAATGAAACTCAAGCCAGATGCATTTTTGAAGAAATCTTCTTCCGTAATGCGGTACTGAACGCCCACCCCTGGAAAATAACCTACTCTGTTATTGAGTGGAAGTGATGATAAAGCATCTCTACGAATGGAACCCGTGATGTAATATTTATTTTTGTAGTTATAGTTAAACCTTCCCAAATATGATTCAATACCATTCAGAGTTAAACCTCCTGAAACAGTAGGGGTAATAAATGTACCTGAAGTAATGTTTTGGTTAAAGTAAATGTTCAGTAAGTTAGATACGTTAGCCTGGAAGAAAGAAGATCTTTGCTTTTGCAACTCTGATACTAATGTAACATCGATATTATGCTCTCCATTAATGGATTTTGTGTACGACAAAATATTTTGCCAGTTCCATCTGAAAAATGGACTGTATGCCTGAGACATTGATCCATTACCACTAAAACCATCGCCATGGCGAGGATCTGTATAAACAAAATCTTCGATGTAGGAACCATCAATTCCTAATTGTGTTTTGAACTTCAAGCCGTCAAAAATCTTTGCCTCTAAATAGGTTGATCCAATTAAACGAATGGTTTGAGATTGACGAACATTATTATCCAATACAAATCTGATGTTAGGAATATTATCAGAAATAGGACTCAAATTAGCACCTGGCCCGAGTGATCTTCTATCTGCGCTAATATTGTAACCAGTGATATCTGTATCACTATAAACAGGTACGTTAGGCAACATACGTGTAGCCGCAAAAATATTTCCTGAAAGGTTGTTCGAGCCAGCTAAAGGCCCTAAGTTCTTCTGATAAGTTACCCCTGAAGTAATACCGAATGTTAAAAAGTTGGTGATTTTTTGATCCAGATTCGCTCTAAAACTATATTTCCTCAACGAGTTGGATACAATTGCGCCTTTTTGATCTGTAAAACCAAGCGACATAAAGTACTTCGTTTTGTCGGTTCCACCTGAAGCAGATACTGAATGGCTTTGCTGTACAGATTGCTGGAAAACAGCATCTTGCCAATCCGTATCGATGAAGCCTCCGGATCCATCTGGAGTAGCTTTAGCCTGAGGTGTTTGACCTGCATTAGTGAAACGCTCGTTTGCTATGGTCACAAATTGATCAGCATTCAATAAGTCAAAACGGCTGGAAATATTTGCAATGGCGGTCCAACCATCATAGTTGAATTGCACACCCGACTTACCTCTTTTAGTTGTAATCAACACAACTCCATTGGCAGCTCTTGATCCATAGATGGCCGTAGCAGCACCATCTTTAAGTACCTCCACAGATTCAATATCATTGGAATTGATGTCAGCTAAAGCATTAACAGAGGTAAATCCACCCACGTCACCACTAATAACGGGAATACCATCTACCACATACAAAGGTGAAGCACCTGAGGTAATGGAATTTATACCACGAATTCTAATTTGAGGCGCCTGGCCTAATAAACCAGAGGGTGTAATAACCTGAACACCTGTAGCTTTACCAGCTAGCGCACGATCAAAAGAAGGGGCAGGTATATTTTGAAGTGATTCTCCAGACACCTTTGCTATACTACCAATAACGTCCTTCTTTGCGGCAGTACCATAGCCTACTACTACAACATCTGTTAATGATTGTGCATCCGAAGCTAAACTAACATTAATTGTGTTTTTGCCAGTAATTGAAATAGATTGGCTAATATAGCCCACAGAGCTAAATTCTAACGCTGATGCTGATGTAGTAACGCGTATGCTGTACTTTCCGTCGGCACCACTGGTGGTTCCGCCAGAGGCCCCCTTGATTCTTACGCTTACACCTGGTAATGGAAGTCCGTCTTCCTTTCCGGTAACTGTTCCGGAGACTGTTCGATCCTGTGCCATTACCGAAGAGGCAATGAACAGTAACACGAACAAACTTTGTAGAAGTTTTTTCATGAATGGTTTAGTTTAAGTTAATAATGATTTTGAAATATAATTAAAAATTGACAAAAATTACAACTCTTTAATTGAAATAAATTATAGAATTACTCATTTTACCGATTTATTTAAAGAATTCTATTAAAAATACGCTAAAATATTAAAACTACATAAGAAAACTCCTAAATTAAGAGCGCAAAAAACCCGTTATTATGGTTTTTTAAAAGTAAAACACTTACAAAAACCACAAATCAATATTATAAACAAGAAATCTTATGCACTAGAATAAAATTAGCAAGAATAGGCTCAGATGAGCCATATTAGTAGATCAAATTTTCTCATAAATTAGTTTAGGTTAGTTAATAATATACAAGATAACAATAAGTATATTGTAATGCAAATTTTACAAATATTTTTTAATCAAGTAATAACCAAAGGGTTACTACACGTTTAAACTTTTCTCCGAAATACCAAGCCAGCCACTTATTTTCCAAAGTATCATTAAAAGACCAGATCAAAAATACATGACAAATAAAAAGGGCGGCTATTTTAGAAATAACCGCCCTTTTAAGGTATTTAATATCAAATACTATGGGTTTTGAGGACCAATGTTTGGATTGGCATTCAATTCATCTCTTGGAATCAAGAATAGGAATCTTGGATCTCCAGCAGGAATTGAAACTACTTCAGATACAGACGCAGAAACATAGTTAGGAACGTTAGCTGTTGATCTATCTAATGGTAGATTCAATCGTTTCAAATCTAAATACCTGAAACCTTCACCCCAAAGTTCAACCCTACGGTTAATCATAATTTCGTCGGTAAGAGCAGTGCCTGTTTTAGTACTCTGTACAGCAGTTAAGTCTCTTTTAGAAACTAATGCAAATAATGCCGATTGAGCTAAGGCTGTTTGACCACTTCTGGCATAAGCCTCTGCTAAAATTAAATGCATCTCTGCACTTCTCATCCATGGAACATCACCTAAAGAAGGATCTCCCACTGTTTTTACCGAGAATTTTCTGCTCATATAAGCTCTTCTGGTGAAGGCCGTTGTAGGTAAAGGAAAGTTAGCAGCTGTTGGTGATGGCTCCCACATTTTCTTTCTCACATCGTTAGCACCAATCTGATCATATAGCGCCTTGTTAATCATTTTTGGCGTACCTCTCATGTAGGTAGTATTCGCATTATACGCAATTTGTGCATAAAATGATCCGAAAGTATCACCCTGCTCAGTAGTTGGCATGGCGCACCACATAAATTCAGACAAAGTGTTATTGTTGAATCCAATTTGATAATCAGCCTGGCTCATTAACGGATATCTTCCCCCATCAATTACTTCTTTGGCGTATTTAATGGCATTTGGATAATCTTGCATGGTTAATGCTACCCTTGCCCTTAATCCTTTAGCTACCCAAACATCTGCATGGGTTTTATTCACCTTCGTTGTAAGGTTTAAAGCGATTGCCTTGTCTAAATCTGAAATAATCTGAGCATAAACCTGCTCAACTGAAACGCGAGGCATAGCTACATCAGCAACTTTCAATACCAATGGAACGCCCAGTTGATTATTTGGGGCACCAGCTATATATCTCGTTCCATAAAACTGAACCAGGTATGAATAAGCATAAGCTCTGATGGTATAAGCTTCTGCTTTAATTCTGTTCTTATCAGCATCAGATCCGGTAGCCGCATCAATATACTCCAACAAATAGTTTGCATTGTTAATCATACGATAAAACGTACGATAGTAATAGGTATTACTTGGATGAGTATCGTTACGGGGAGCAACATAATTTCCCTCACCAGTAGAGGTAAACCAGGTAGCTGCTGCCTGATGTAAATCTTCACCCATGAAGTCAATACCCAGCAAAATTCCGCCAACACCAGGTTTGCCCTGAACATTGGTTGTAGTTGCTGTTGTTCTGGTAAACATGTAAGAATAAATACCATTTAATACCGATGTGGCATTGGTTGTTGTAGAAAAAATCTCTTCCAGGCTGACCTGATTAGTAGGTTGCGTTTGGAGGTATTCCTTTTTACAGCTTGGCGCAATTAATACGACCAATAGAACTGCAAATATTAAAATCTTTTTCATATCTCTTTCTTCACTAATTTTAAATACTATAATGATAAGTTAACACCAACACTAATAGCACGCCCCTGAGGGTAAGTATTAGCGTTTACGCCGTCAAATGATTCGCTTGGATTTAAACCTTTTCTTTTGGAGTGCAGGTATAAATTTTCTGCAGTAACAAATAAACGTGCATTTTTAACATCAATTTTGCTTAAGAAACTTTGTGGTAAAGTATAGGCTAAGTTTACGTTGCGAATGTTCCAGTAAGAGGCATCAACTAACCATCTTGATGAGGTGGCATTAATATTAACAGAGTTACCATAATCTGCTCTAGGAATACTAGCAGTAGTATTGCTTGGTGTCCACGAACTTAAAATGTCTTTATGTAATGCTGAACCATAAGATCCAGTACTCATTAAGCCCTGGTAAACCCCATCATAAGCTTTTCCACCAATTTGATAGTTGATTAAGAAGGATAATGACCAGTCTTTATAACTGAAAGTATTGTTCACAGAACCCAACAAGTCTGGAATAGCTGAACCAGAATAGTCAAACTTAGCGTTTGCCTGAGTAGTTACATATTGTACGCCGTTAACAGTTCTAATGCTAGTTGCCGCAGTCCCCTCAGCAGGAATATACAAAGCTGCCCCATCCGTAGGGTCAACACCCGCATATTGTCTCAACCAGTAATCATAAATACTATGTCCTGCCTCTCTTCTTTTTGTTCCACTAATAATTTGTGGTGTTTCGGCAGGCAATTTGGTGATTTGGTTCTTGAAAACACTCCAGTTGGTTACGATATTCCAGTTGAAATCTTTTGATCTCAAAATTTCAGCACCTAATTGAAGCTCAACACCTCTGTTGTACATTGAACCAGTATTTCTCACAACAGTAGTAACTGCTGAGGAAAGTGGCTGTGGAATATTTAAAATTAAATCATCAACATTCTTGTTATAGAATTCTAACTCTCCATATAATCTTTTACCGAAGAAAGAGAAACTTACACCAGTGTTTAAGGTATTTTGTTTTTCCCAGGTTAAATCAGGAGTAGCAACTGTAGCTAAAAGCACACCACCTTCAACATTCGAGTTTAAACCCAGGTCAAAGAAAGCTCTGTCTCCATAGTAACGTGCAGATCCATCACTTTCAAGAATCGCATTGTTACCCACTTGTCCATAAGAAACCTTAAGTCTCAAATCGTCAATCCAGCTAGATTCTTTCAGGAAGTTCTCTTTTTTAATAGCCCATGATCCACCCACAGAGAAGAAAGTTCCCCATCTTCTGTTAGGAGAGAATCTTGATGAACCATCACGTCTTAATGATGCATCCACGAAATATTTATCATTATAACTGTAAGAGAACTTTGATAAATAAGACTCAATGCGGTCATTATCCGCTCTACCTGTAGAACTTAATGAAGTTACAAAGTTTGGAAACTCTGTATTTCCGCGTGCGATCAGGTTATTTCTATCAGCAGAGAAAGTACGGAAATTATAACTGTAATTCTCGTGACCCACTAAAGCTGAAAAATTATGCAAGCCAATTGTCTTGTTATAAGTAAGCAACTGGTTAAAAGTATATGATCTGATGGTATTTGTGGTTTGTGATTTATATCCATTGGTTCCTGCACCATCTCCAACCAGTGGATTCCAGAATACTTCTGTATTATTGTTTCTTAAGTCCATGCTGATGTTTGGCGTGAAGGTGAAATCCTTTAAAAATTTCACTTCGACAAACGATCTCGCACTAATTAAACTTCTTCTGAATGCGTTATCATTCAGCATCGTTTCATAAATAACATGACGACCTGGAGAAGCACCTGAAGGACGGTTAATTGCGCCTGGATGAATACCATAATCGTACCATTGCTCGCCTGTTATCGGGTTCATAATTGGATTTCCTGTAGCGTCGAAAGCATGAACAGGGTAAATCGGACCAATACCTCTTGCAAAGCTGAAAGCATTAACAAAACTCGCACCATTTCCGGTAGAAGCATCAGAAGCTACACTCGCATCAGACATTGTACCTGATAAATTTAAACCTGTTCTTAACCATGGCTTTAATTTAGTGTTTACGTTAACCCTCGCGTTGAAACGACGGAAATCTGATTTCAAGATAAATCCCTGATCATTCAGATAACCTAATGAGATCAGGTAATCAGATTTATCTGTGCTTCCTGCAGTACTTACATTCGCATCAGTTCTCTTTCCTGTTCTCTCCATACCGCCATACCAATCGAAATCATCATACAACAATGAGGCATTAGGATTTAGCATACCATCTAAACCTACTACCTGATTGGCCGGCACATTAAATGGGTTATAAATTAAGTTGGTGCCAACGTCTTGACTGGCTCTTGCCGAAGCAGCAGCATCAGTTAATTTTGTTGTGGCAGTGAACATGAAGTTGTTTTTAATTCCTTGCCAAACCGCAGGATAGTATTGATATGCATCTAAGCGATCGTACTCAGGAATACCCCTTGTAGACCAACCCTGACTAAAATTAACATTGATAGTCGGATCGCCACCTCTACCTTTTTTGGTGGTTACAATGATCACACCATTGGCACCTCTTGCACCATATAGGGCAGAAGAAGAGGCATCCTTCAACACTGAGATACTCTCAATGTCATTTTGGTTGATATCACCAATACTACCGTCGTAAACCGCTCCATCTAATACAATTAAGGGGCTGCTTGATGAAGATAAGGAACCAAAACCACGGATTCTGATTGCTGCACTTGCGCCCGGTTGCCCGTTTGAAGCACCAACAGAAATACCAGGTGCAGAACCTTGTAAGGCAGCTGTTAAGTTAGTAACAGTCCTTTTCTCTAAATCCTTTGAACTGATGCTGGACACTGAACCTGTAATAGATTCCTTTTTCTGCGTACCATAAGCCACAACAACCACATCACCTAAGCTCTTCGAATCTGAAGCTAAGCCTACATTTAGTGTGTTTGATGAAGTTACATTAACTGTTTTGGTAACGAATCCGATATAAGAGAATTGGATCGCTGTTACAGAAGAACTGATTCTAAGTGAATATCTTCCGTCGCCGCCCGTCACTGCTACCGCTTGTGACCCTACGGCTTTAACACTTACACCTGGAAGCGGGATATTGTCTTCCGTAGATGTTACTGTTCCACTAATTGTTCGATCTTGTGCCATCGCATGAAATGCAACAAACACCAACACGAACAAACTTTGTAAAAGTTTTTTCATGAAATTTAAGTTAGTTTGAATGATAATTATTTAATGTGCTAATATAAAGAAAGTATTCTGTAATGCAAATTTTACATAAACATTTTTTTTTGCTTATTAATTAGACAAAGAATTTAGGCTTAATGAATTACACTTTGCTACAAAATGGCTTTTTCATACGATAGAAGCAAATTTTTGCCTTGTAAGCCCGCTAAAGCAGAAAACAAACGTTTATTATGAGTAAATTTTGCTTCTGTATTTCTCCTAATACAGGATTGAAGCTTTTAGTGCAAATAATTTGTAAACAAAAAAGCCGTACCATTCTTAAATGATACAGCTTTTTTTGAAAATTATTCGAACTATTAGTAACCTTGATTTTGCTGACCTTGTAAGCCAGGATTGTTATCAATCTCTCTTTGAGGAATTGGCAAAATAGTTTTAGCACCACCAAATGCTGCTGCTGGATTCGCTGCTCTTAATGGTTGCCTGTTACGAAGCAAATCCATTCTGCTATGTCCTTCGAAAGCCAATTCTTTACGTCTTTCAATTAGTAAAGCATCTATAAGGGCTTGTTGAGTAGCCACAACTTTAGGTAATAAACCTGCTCTGTTTCTAATTCTGTTATTCAAAATAGTCACCGCTTCTGCATTAGGTGTTGTATTTTGACGAGCCAAAGCTTCTGCCAGGTTCAAATACACCTCAGTTGTACGGATAACCGGAGAGTTATCAGAGTTATTTACCGCATCAGGGAATTTAGTAGTGAAAAAGTGTGGTAAACCATCAGCTGCATTTCCAGAAATCTTAAGTGCAAAACGTCTGTCTGTAGGCTCAGTGTTATATGCATTAATCAAATCCTGAGAGAAAGGCGCATCACCACGACCAGCTAAAGCTGCCGGATTGTAGTATGAAGCCCAACCGCCAGAACCTGTTCTGCCGTTATCAATAGCACTATTTTGGATAGTGAATACGTCTTCGCTTGTGTTTCCACTGTAGAAAGCATAGTTTGGTGCAGTATCATAAATACCTTGTGCTAAAGTGCTTCTAGCTGCGCTTTCCGCTTTAGCCCACTCTTCTCTGTAGATGTACAATCTTGATAAAAGTGCATATGCAGCTCCTTTAGTTGCACGTCCACGTGTTTCAGCCGCATCACTATATGATGGAGGTAGGGCAGGAATAGCTTCGTTCAAATCCTGAACAACTTGCGCATGTACCTGACTTAATGTACTTCTTGATGGGTAGGTCACTGTACCATTGAAAGGTTCTAAAACTATAGGAACCGCAAGATTACTTCCTGAGCTTACCTGAAAAGGTTGAGCGAAAAGGTTTGATAACTGGAAGTAAGCTAAAGCTCTTAGAAACTTTGCTTCAGCAATGTATTGAGATTTATCAGCATCAGACAAACCGTCTACAGCACCAACCTTCGCAATTACGTTATTTGCACGGGTAATTACTTGGTAATGAATTTGCCAAATTGTAGCCACATTTCCATTGGTAGATACACTTGAGAAGGTGTTAAGCTCTTGCAAGGTCGGGAATGTACCAACAAAGTCAACATTATTCCCCATGTAATCGCCAATTACCTGAGGTAAACTACCATAAAAATCTAAAGTTTGAGCGGTACTATACACCCCCCTTAACGCACCTAATGCAGTTGCAGGAGAGTTAAATACAACTTCTTCTGCCAAATCCTGTTGTGGCAATTTCTCCAATTCTTTCTTGCATGCTGATATAGACACTACAAGAGCTGAGAGTATAATTATATATTTTAATTTCATCTTTTCAAATTTTAAAGGCCAATATTTACACCGAAAGTAAAGGTTTTCGCCTGCGGCAAAGCAAAGAAACTCTGGCCTAACACCAGGTTGGATGAGCCGTCAGCAGAAATCTCAGGGTCTCCTCTGAAATCTTTGTCCTTTATAGTCCAGATATTCTGACCCTGGAAGTAAAGTCTTAAGCTGGAGAAAACCTTGCTTTTTTGCAAGAATTCTTTAGGGAAACTATATCCCACAGATAAAGTTTTTAAACGCATGTATGAACCGTTCAACAACTGTTTTGTAGAAACCTGTTGATAGGTTGTTCTGGTTGGACTAGTTAAACCAGGCGCAAATGCATTATCTCCTGGCTGTTTCCAGTAATCTAACATTTTAACACTCTTGTTATAAGAACCTGACCCAAAGTTGTCTGCAAACTGTAAACCATCTAAGTAAACATCATTACCATAGCTAAAGTTGAAGAATGCTGATAAATCAAAATTCTTGTAAGTAAATGTGTTGGTGATACCCCCTGAAAAATCTGGATTACCTTTACCTACAATTACGCGGTCAGATGCAAGAGGCGTAGTTGTTGGTGTACCATCCTTCTTCAACCATTCTGCATTACCCGTTTGTGGGTTAATGCCATTGTAGCGGATAAGGTAGAAGCTATTTTTAGAGTAACCAGTAATCGCGCGTTGCACGGCACTTCCAGTTAAGAAATTACGGCCATCTTCATCCGGATTAGCCGGTAAATCAATAATAGTGTTTTTATTGAAACCGATGTTAAATGAAGTTCTCCAGGTGAAATCACGTCCAACTATGTTATCAGAATTAATACCAATCTCAAAGCCTCTATTTCTCATTTTACCCACATTCCTATTAGCTGTTGCATAACCTGTAGTATATGGATAAGGAACGGCCAATAAAGCGCCGGTTGTATTCTTATTATAGAAATTTAACTGAACATCAATAGCTTTAAACAATCTGGCAGAAAGACCAATATCTAATTGTGCGGTTTCTTCCCAGCTTAAATCAGGATTTGGAACGACATTTGGAGTTAGTCCAGCCTCACCCAGATAGTTAGACCCTGAGGCAAATGTGCCAATGTAACCGTTGAACCCAATATTATCGTTACCCGCAGTACCATAACTTGCTGTTAACTTTAAGTTTTGAGCAATGCCATTATCTTTGTTAAAGAAAGCTTCGTTAGAAATTAACCAACCTCCAGAAACTGCATAAAAATTACCGTACTTTTTGTTTGCTCCGAACCTAGAAGACCCATCTCTTCTGAATGAAGCTTCAAATAGGTATTTCTTGTCATAGTCATAGTTGAACCGACCCAATAATGATTGAAGTGCCCACTCAAAAACTTCTTCTGAAGCAGTAATTGGTGTAGAGGCAGAACCTACGTTAGGAAGATCATCACTTACGAAACCAGATCCTTCAACCATCATCTGAGTAAGTTTAGATGTTTCAAAACTGTAACCAGCTAAAACACCAATAGTATGTTTGCCAAAGGTCTTGTCGTAGTTTAAGGTATTGTTGTTAACCCATTTATTGTCAGTGTAATGCGTTCTGTAAGCATAACCACCTGGTGTTAATAAATCTGTTTCACGGTATTTTTCATCAACACCATAATTATCAATACCCCAATCAGTTTTCAATTTTAATCCCGGGATAACATTATATTCAAGGAAAGCATTTCCTGTACTTCTATCTGAGTAGTTTTTATTGATCCCAGTTTCTGCAATCGCTACTACGTTGGCTACGAAACCAGTATTCTGGAACTTGCCATCAGGACCAAAAGGCGTTACATAAGGCAATTGTAAATAACCAGCCGTTAAAGGCGCATATGTGTTATTTTCAGCACCAATACGATCCATGTCGATGTGTGACAAATTGTAGTTTAATCCGACAGTGAATTTATCAGAAATTTTGTGATCTAAATTTAACCTTCCTGATAAGCGTTTTAAGTTGTTTCCGATTGTGTAACCACTCTCATCAGAATAGGTACCGCCAATGTAGAATTTAGTTTTTTCATCACCACCGGTTGCATTTAGGTTAACCGTATTAAACTTTCCAGTGCGTACAACGGCATCAATCCAGTTATAACTAGCTGTCGGATAAGTAGGTACAGTAAGATTATTAGCTCTTAGATAATCTGTTCTAAACTGACGAAACTGATCTGCAGACATCATTTCTTCTGTTGCAGTAGGTGAAGAAAAACCATTCTGATAATCTGCATTAATGCGCGTTTTGCCCGCCGCACCTTTTTTAGTGGTGATTAAAATTACACCATTTGCACCACGTGATCCGTAAATGGCTACTGCAGCCGCATCTTTCAACACCGTCATACTTTCGATGTCGTTAGGGCTCACATTAATCAATGGATTTAAAGCAGCAGAACCACCTTGGGTTTGGCTATATTGGCCACCATTACTATTAAGAGGAACTCCATCAATTACGTATAATGGTCTTCCTATAGCAGAGATCGATCCACCACCACGAATAGTAATTTGTGCTTCTGAACCCAAAACACCAGAAGAGTTGATCATGTTAACCCCGGCAGCCTGTCCTTGCAAAGCTTGTTGTGGTGTTTGGATAGGCATGTTTTTAAAAGACTCAGATTTTACCGTAGCGGTAGTTTGAGTACTTAAAATCTTGCTTTGTTGACCATAACCTACTACAACAACGTCTGATAATGTTTTAGAATCAGACTCTAAAGTTACATTTAAAGTGTTAGTAGCGTTTAGTGTTTGAGTTTTTACCAGATAACCGATAAAAGAAAATTCGAGGGTTTTAGAACCAGAAGGAACTTTAACGGAGTATTTACCATTAGCGTCTGTAACGGATCCGATTTGCGTACCTGTTACTCTTACGCTTACTCCAGGCATCGGCAGCTTGTCATCTGAAGACGTCACCGTACCAGTAATTGTTCTGTCTTGAGCCATTGCGGTAGATGCAACAAACAAAAGTATGAACAAACTTTGTAGAAGTTTTTTCATGAAATTTAAGTTAGTTAATGAATTATTTGTGTTTAAAGCGATAAATATAATAGAGATAAGGAACAATTTAACAAAATTTAACAAACGCGTAGGTTTTAATGACTTTTTACTGACATTGTACGTTTTGCTAACTTTGATTCTTAGCTTTTGTTATAATACAGGAAATAACAACACGCTCATCTGTTGCTTACATTATTATAAAAACCTTAATATCCGCAAAACACCACATTCCCGAACAGCGTTTTTCCACCTTCCCAGAAATTCCTGAATAAAGGATCGTTAGCGATATATACCACCTGCCCTTTACCAAAATCCTGCACACCAATAAGCAATCCCGATTTGAGTTCTTCGCGCACTTTTTTACCTACTACTCCAGCCATTAAACTCTTTTCAGCCAATTGCCCTACATTCCACCCCTTAGTAAAGGGCTCATAAATCTTTCGGTCGGTTTTTAAAGTATAGTAGTTCTTACCTAAGCCGTAAGCAAAGGGGTGAGTAGCATCTAAATTTACTTTATAGATAGCCCCGGGAATAGCATATTCAAAATTATCTTTATCCTTATCCTTAAATGCCTGCTTATTAGGCTCGGGCTTCGCTTCTTTTTTAACCACAACTTCCTTTTTCTTAATATCAAATCCCTTTTTCTCAAATGAAGCTTCAATGGCATCTTCCATCAGGATTAAACGACCTCCTTTATTAAGCCAGTTCGACAGCCCCTCGCCAAACAAATTCCCGTAATTTCCATCTGGAAGCACGAGGGTGTTAATCGCATTGATATCCAAATTGTTAATATTCTGAGCATTGATCACCGTAGGTGTCAATTTAAGGTCGTGCTCCAAATAAAACCAAACTTCGCCAAAAGCAAGAGAAGAAACCTCATTACCAGAAGCGATGGCAATTTTAGGTTGTTTCAAAAGCGGGTAAACATCCGATCCGAAATCCTTACCCTTATCTACAAAACCACTCGAAATAGCTTGTAATGGCTTGCCGTGGGCCTGGGTAATGTCTGTCACTTTTCCTTTAACATTTTTATTGATCCGCTCATTTTCTACCCGTAAAACAATTAATGTTCCCGATGGATAATCCTTACCCGTCACTGTAAATGGCTGGCTCGCCTGACGGACTTTAAGATTTGCCCTTTGCAAATCAATTAACAATTGAGCATCCTCACTCGCTCCCCACTCAAACAACCAGGCAAGCGGCTTATCTACCTCACTGCTAACGGGTTTAACTTCATCCAAAGAAGAAAATTTCCCTTTTACACTTTCCTTTGAAGCATAAGCCTTTAAACCAAATACATAGGGTAACGCCCATGCGGTTATATCGTAAGTATTAGAATCAGACACAAAAGTTTGGGGCTCAAACAAAACATTGGTTAAAACTGCCCGGGGTTGCTGAACATTGACAATCAAATCATTTCGTCCAATGGTAAAACTTTCCTCTTTCTGTGTATCATAATCGTAACCTCTTCCGTTTTTATCCCCCCCATAGGCAAATTCAATCTTATTTTTAGTAAGCAATTCTGCCAATTTCTTTTGCCTGGAAAGATTAGTGGGTTTAATGATAAAGCTCTTGTAGGCTCCTGGCGGATTAGTCATCTCATGCTGGAAGTATTTCTTAAATTCGGTAACCAGTTTGCTGTGATTTATAGCGCTTACCTCTACGGTAGACATACCTGTAGTAAAGTGATGAGCGATACGGTCCTTCAAGGTTAAGGTGTCTCCATCATTATTCACAACAGACAACCCCGCTCTGATCCCGCCTTGCTCATAGGTCATTCCAATAGAGCCGTTATACAAGGGATAAGTGTCGCCGTAAGAGGGATAAAGCAGGTCAAAACGTTCCTTGGTGAAGTACTGCCAGCCTTCAGCATCAAAGTACTTCGCATTATTTTTTCCCACTACAACCTGAAAACTTCTTTGCCATGGCGTAATATCCTGGTGAACAGGCTCTGCCGCAGGGGCAAAGTAGTAGGGCTCGTTATAACCTTGTTCATGAAAATCGACATGCACCTGAGGCATCCAGTCATTGTATAAGGCCAAACGTTGCTGACTTTCAATTTGTGTTTGCCATGCCCAATCTCTGTTCAAATCAAAATAATAATGATTAGGCCGCCCTCCGGGCCATGGCTCTATGTGCTCTCTCGATGTAGGATCTGAATTCGGCTGTTTGCCTACAACGCTGTTAAAGTAATTTACATATCGATCTCTGCCGTCTGGATTTAAGCAGGGATCAATAACCACAACGGTATTTTTTAACCAATCGTTAGCCTGTCTGTTGTTGCCGGAAGCTAAAGTATAAAGCATTTTCATGGCTGTTTCAGTAGAATTTGCTTCATTGCCATGAACATTATAGCTCAGCCAAACAATCGCCGGTTGCTTACTAAGGTCAAGATTATCGCCTTCAACCCTGGTCATTTTCAGGTTGTTCAGCCTAATCTGTTCTAATCTGGAAATGTTTTCTGAAGAAGAGATAATGGCAACCATTAAAGGTCTTCCCTCATTTGTTTTTCCATATTCAATCAATTTGATGTTTTTAGGAGAAAAAGCCGCAGCTTGTCTAAAATAATTTGCAACCTGATGATGGGGTGTAAAATGAGTGCCCAGCTCATACCCTAAAAATTCGTCGGGCGATTTAACTTGAGCATTTAATGATAAAACCGAAGCCAGGATAGCGACACAGAACGTTAGCAGTTTCTTCATAAAAACAATAATTTTATCTAATGTACTAATTTTGTTTTTTCTTGTTGCTAAAGCTTAATTTTACAGCATAATTTTTACCATGAGCATGATTTCCACAGAAGATTTGTATCAAGTTTACTTAGCAAACCCGATTATTTCTACCGATACCAGAAATATTACTAACGGCTGCATCTTTTTCGCCCTGAAAGGTGATCTTTTTAATGCCAACCAATTTGCGCAGCATGCTATAGAGAAAGGGGCTTCGTATGCTATAATTGATGAGGAACAATATGTTTCGGAAAAATGCATCCTGGTAAAAGATGTGTTATCGACGTTGCAGGATTTAGCCAGACATCACCGCAAACAACTTCAAATTCCGGTTATTGGCCTCACGGGAAGCAACGGAAAAACAACCAGTAAAGAACTTATTAATGCCGTATTAGCTGAGCGTTTTAAAACATTTGCAACCTTTGGAAATCTAAATAATCACATTGGTGTTCCTTTATCCATCTTAGCAATTACGCCATCTGTAGAGATTGCTGTAATTGAAATGGGAGCCAATCATCAAAAAGAAATCGAGTTACTTTGTACCATCGCTCAACCTACCCATGGGATCATCACCAATGTAGGGATGGCACATTTAGATGGATTTGGTGGTTTTGAAGGAGTAAAAAAAGGTAAGGCTGAACTTTATGCTTACCTGAAAGCGACAAATGGTTACACTTTCATCAACAGAAACAACCCTAATCTATTAGAAATGAGTGCTGCCGCAGGACTCCATAAATTAGTTTATTACGGTACTGAAAACGGCAACACCATAAAAGGAAGCTTAAGAAGCAGCGACCCTTATATTGAAGTTGACTGGACCAACCACGATGAATCTTCGAGCGTTAAAACCCAATTAACGGGAAGTTATAATTTTGAGAATATCTTAGCTGCAATTTGCATTGGCGACTTCTTTGATATGACGCCAATGGAGATCAATACCGGTTTGGCTCAGTACGAACCTAAAAATAACCGCTCACAACTGACCGAAACAGCCTCAAACAAGGTAATTTGTGATTTTTACAACGCAAATCCAAGTAGCATGGCCGCAGCATTAAATAATATTGCTGTTTTATCGGCAGATAAAAAAACAGCCATCCTTGGGGATATGTTCGAACTTGGACCAGAATCCGCAGAACAGCATGAAATTATTGCTAAGCAGGCTGCAGCAAGTGGATTAGATAAAATTATTCTGATTGGTAAATACTTCTTTGCCTATAAAGATCAGCTGAAAGGTGTTTTCTTTGAAACCCCGGCAGAAGCTGCAGATTATCTGCAAAAAAATTCCATTAAAAACAACCTGGTACTTTTGAAAGGATCTAGAGGTATGAAACTGGAGAATTTGTTGCAATACCTGTAGGTTAAGCGGTGAGTTGGTGAGGGGTTTAGACGGTGAGTTGGGCGATGCGCCTACTACTATAGCCTCCCAACAGCAAACTTGGTGAGGTGGCGAGCTGTTTAGATGGTGAGTTGGGCAATGTGCCTAATACTCCCAATCCTGTCCGTAGAGTTCCGCAGGAGTTCTACGGATTGTTTAATGGAGGAGAGTCTTGGACTCGGTTTAAGTAATGTTGAGTTATGAAACTCAACGGTATTTTGTAATCCGTAGAGCCGCTGCGCTTAACTCTACGGACAGGTTATGCGCCCAAGACTCTGGACTTAAGACTACAGACTGAGGACTTTTTCAATGCACCCAGTACTCCAAACTCCAAGCTCCCAGCTCTAAACTTAGAAAAGCTTTGAGTTGGGCTATGCGCCCAGTACTCTGGACTTAAGACTGCTAACTGAGGACTTTTTCAATCCACCCAGTACTCCAAGCTCCCAGCTCCCCGCTCCAAACTTAGAAAGGCTTTGAGTTGGGCTATGCGCCCAGTACTCTGGACTTAAGACTGCTAACTGAGGACTTTTTCAGGATAGGCAATCCTGTCCGTCGAGTTCCGCAGGAGTTCTACGGATTGTTTAATGGAGGAGAGTCTTGGACTCGGTTTAATTAATGCTGAGTTATGAAACTCAACGGTATGTTGTAATCCGTAGAGACGCTGCGCTTAACTCTACGGACAGGTTATGGGCCATGCGCCCAAGACTCTGTACTTAAGACTACCGACTAAGGACTTGTTCAGAGACTACCTACTAAAAACTACTCCACCAACACCCCCACATCACTCACTTCAACCAAGGGATTATCGCGCATGTTCTGTTCTATTTCGATGCTAAACTTACCATTGTGAGGGAAATAATGACTGGTTAAAAGGGGTAGGGTGTAGTTAAACACATTTCCAGACCCACTACCCAGCCATTCGCCATCGTTTTTTGCAAGCTTGTACTGGTAGCGTTTAGTTACTGTATTTTTTCCGTCTCTAAAATGAGCCAATATGAAGATGTTGGCGTATTTATAGTCGGCTGTATGCCTCAATTTGAAATAAACATTGTATGCTTTACGGTTATCTTTAATCTCAAATGCCGTGACCACATGGTTTCTGTAAGTCCATTTACGTTCAGGAATTTCATTATTGCTATCTACTATACCAGATGAACAACCTAAAAAGATTGAACAAAGTAACCAATAACAAATCAGATAAGCCGTATTTTTATTCAGCCGAAGGTTTACTTTCCGAACCATTATTATTGTTCTTTCTATTGTTATTCTTCCTGCGATTATTTCTGTTGCGATTGCGGTTTTGTTCCGGTTTTGCGCCATCTACAGCTTGTCCTTCTGCTTTTACCAATGGTTTAGCGCCCTGCTCTTGCTGAGGTTTTGCCTGTGGCTGCACTTTCGCTTGATTTTGTGGTGGCCTTGGGCCCTTTGGTTGCTGTCCTTTAGCGTTAGGTTGCTGATTTTTAGCCGGATTTGGCTGTTGCTTCTGCCCACCCTGCTGCTGTGCCTTAGCTTGCTGCTGTTGTGGTTTAGGCTGATTGGAACCTGCCTTATCAGCGTTCGGATTTCTATCCTTTTTATGCTGATTGCGGTTATTTTTCTGATTGTTCTTGTTTTTATTTTTCGAACGCTCGTCTAAACGGGTTAAACTATCTTGTCCAACAACGTTTTCATAATCGAATGATTTTTCTACGATAACCGGAGCTGCAACCTGGATGGCTTGCTCTTTTAAGTTAGGAACTTTTTTTCCCTGCTTATTTAAAGCCATGATCTCTTTTACCCTCACTGAGGAAACCGGAATCCAGTTTTCATCATTCGGGTAACTAAACCACATAATTTTTTTAAAAATATCTGTTTTCTGGTGACGGGCATAACCGGCTTCTGTATCCAGATTTTCAATTCTATCTGGAATATCCTTCAGTGCATCTAAGTAAGTATCAAGCTCATAATTTAAGCAGCATTTTAACTTACCACACTGGCCTGCAAGCTTTAACGTATTTAATGAAAGGTTTTGATATCTTGCCGCAGCGGTAGAAACCGTTTTAAAGTTGGTTAACCAGGTAGAACAGCAAAGCTCACGTCCGCAAGAACCAATACCACCTAAACGGCCAGCTTCCTGACGCATTCCAATCTGGCGCATTTCGATCCTTATCCGGAAACTTTCGGCCATTTTTTTAATGAGCTCTCTAAAATCGACACGCCCATCTGCAGTATAAAAGAATGTAGCCTTAGTCTTGTCTGCCTGATAATCTACATCGCTAATTTTCATAGACAAACGTAAATCAAGCGCCAGCTTACGGGCTTTATGCATGGTTTCCCATTCCATTCCCTTAGCTGCGTTCCATTTTTCCACATCGGCCTCTGTTGCCTTACGGTACACCTTTTTAGTAACCTGATCAACAGTGGTTTTCCTGCGTTTCATCTGGATGCGCACAAGCTCGCCAGTTAGCGAAACGTGCCCAACATCGTATCCGCCAGTTGGGCCTTCAACAGCAACCAACTCGCCAATTTCAAGGTAAATATTATCGCTGTTAAGGAAAAATTCCTTACGTGAACCTTTAAATTTTACTTCTGTAACCTGAAACGGTTTATAATTGGATGGCATGTCTAAATTAGACAGCCAATCATGAACTTCCATTGTTTGACACCCACCTGTGCCGCATGAGCCATTACTTTTGCATCCATTGGGGGTGCAACCACCGCCCGTAGAACAACTTCCACATCCCATAATTAGTTGTATATATATTGAGTCCCCGCAGGGAGCGTTTTAAACTTGATAATTTTTACCAACTGTAAAGATACATCTAAAAACAGAATTTTCGGGTTCGCATTCCGTTCTATATGATAATGTGCTTTTTCCAGTTCGGCAATAATGGCTTCTGCCATTGGTAGGCTAAGTACGTGCTCGCTGAGCTTTTTAGCCGTTTCAAGGGTTAGTGGAGGCAGTTTTACCAATGCTTCGGCACCACTTAAAATGAGACAACATTCTCTCAGATAATTAACCCCGTACCTTAAAAAATTCTTTTGGTTTTCTCTTCCCCACTTGGCTGCCTCATCAGTAAAATTAATCAGGTCGGGCACTTTATTTCCAAAACCCATCCGCAGCCAGCTGGTAAAAGTTCCGGAGCTATCGCTTTGGGTATCGGCCGCTAAAGCCTTCGCCTCAATTAAATTTCCGTCAGCCAAAAAGGCATAGTCAATGGCCTGATGATCAGTCAATCCGTTATTCTCTATTAAGTAATGAGAAATTTCTTCGCCCGTAAGTTTAGGGATTTTAACAATCTGTGTTCTGGATAAAATCGTACTTAAAATCTGGTCCTGGCTTTGCGCAATTAAGATAAAAAGGGTATTGGCTGGTGGCTCTTCAATTAACTTCAACAAGGCATTCCCAGCCTTATCTAAATATTCGGGCAGCCACATAATGAGTACCTTTGTTTCGGCCTCAAAAGCCTTGTAACTTAACTTTTTAATAATGTCGTGGCATTCTGCAATGTTAATGTTCGCTTGTTTATTCGCGGCATCTAACTTAGAACGCCAGATATCCATATCAAAATACGGATCCTGTGTAAGCATACTCCGCCATTCTTCTAAAACATCTACTGCTATTTTAACACTTGCAGATGCGAAGAAAGGGTAAGAAAAATGCAGATCGGGGTGAATATAACGTTCATACTTTCTGCAACTTGCACAAACACCGCAACTATCGTGCTCGCCCTTATCTAAACAGTTGATATATTGCGCATAAGCGATGGCAAGTGGTACTGCACCTGAGCCCACAGGCGACAAAAAAAGCTGCGCATGGCTAATTCGGTTTTCCTTAACCGTTTGAACCAATTGTTGCTTTATTCTCTCTTGTCCTATGATCTCTTTAAACTGCATTTGGTGCAAAATAAGAAATACATATGATATTCATAGCCTCGACAATCAGAATCATGTTTTTTTAGACAATACAAAGAGATAATCAATCCCGTAACATTTCTACTCCATAAAAATAAAAAAGTGCCTTTCGCATAGTTTGAAGTCTGATTGAAATTTATTTTAGGCTAAAAGATCATACAGCACATGGCTGGCAAATCCACTGATAGTGATATATTTACATACCGAACAACTCCATTAGCTCATGAAACCTGTGAAATACTGGCTTACCATATTGCATATTTGCTGGTCTTTCATGGCTATTGCCCAAACCAAAAGCATACAGCTACTCGTAATAGACGAACAAAAAAGACCTATTTCGAATGCAACAGTACAATTACTGGTAGCAGGCAGCCAAAATCTGATCCAATCCAACGCAACAGACAGTGCTGGCCAGGTTTTATTTTACGAGCCTCAAAAAGGAGATTACCTTTTTAAAATTATTGCACTAGGGTATAATACACAGCTGACTAAAATCCTTAAAAGCCCTTTTGAAGGAAATAGCCTTGTTATCAACATGAAAATGGGTGGTAAAAACCTTAGTGATGTGACCATATCTGGGAAAAAACAACTGATTCAACACACGCAAGGTAAAACCATTGTTAATGTTGATGCCGCAGTTACCAATACCGGAACAACTGTTTTAGAACTCTTGGAAAAATCGCCCGGAGTAATGGTTGATAAAAATGGCGGTCTCAGCTTACAAGGTAAATCTAGCGTTCTGGTTATGATTGATGACAAACAAACCTATCTTTCCGGAACAGAACTCAACAACTTGTTGAGCAACATGAGTTCATCGCAAGTCAATCAGATAGAACTGATTACGAATCCTTCGGCGAAGTATGATGCGAGCGGAAATGCAGGAATCATTAATATCAAAACCAAGAAGAATAAACAGGAGGGTTTCAACGGCTCCATTATGGCTTCTGCCGGACAGGGGAAATATTACAAAAACAATAATAACCTGATGTTGAATTACCGCAAAGGACGTGTAAATGTATTTGCCAATTATAGTTTAAACCTGAATAAGAGCTTTACCGATATTTATGCCTACCGTCAATACTTTTCGGAAAACGGCACTGTAGAGGCTATTTTGGATCAACCCACCACATTTTTCAGTAAAAACAATGGGCACTTGCTTAAAACCGGACTAGACATTTATGCCTCCGACAAAACCACTATCGGCTTAACCCTCACCGGAAATCTGGCAGGCAGGCTAGGAAACAGTGAAGCTACAGCCACCTGGAAGAATGCTGCCGCCCAGGTGGATTCTGCAGTCGCTACTTACAGCAATACCGATTTTAAACTCCAGAATGCTGCGATCAATCTTAACCTCAGGCAATCGTTGAGCAAATCGCAAGATCTATCCATCGACCTGGATGCGCTGAAATATGACATTGATAATGACCAGGTATTTACCAATAAACTTTTAGCTGCCGGAGGGTATAGCAGAGGATCGGTCGCTGCCATTCCTTCATCGCTAAAAATTTTTGCAGCTAAAGTTGATCATACCCTGCGCATTGGAAAAAAATACAAACTTGAATCGGGTTTCAAATCTTCTTCGATCAGTACAGATAACATTGCCGATTACCAATTATTTGATGGAACATCGCTTTCGGAAGATTTAAACAAAAGCAACCATTTTTTATACAAAGAGCATATTAACGCCCTATACAGCAGTTTGGAAACCAAATGGGGAAAATTTAACATACAGGCGGGCTTACGTTATGAGAATACCAATTATGATGCGCATCAACTCGGGAACAGCATCAAGCCCGATTCTGCATTTTCAAGAACTTATAGTAATCTCTTTCCGTCAGGCTACATCAGTTACGAAGCCGATTCTTTAAATACGTTTAGCTTTACCGTCAGCAGAAGAATAGACAGGCCGGCCTACCAAAAGCTGAATCCTTTTGTTTTCATCATTAATAAATACACTTATCAGCGTGGCAATCCTTTTTTCTTACCGCAATACAGCTGGAACCTGGAGTTGAGTCATCAATTTAAACAATTGCTCAGTACTACCTTCTCTTATAGCCGGATTAACGATTATTTCTCGCAACTTTTTTTATCTGAAGGGACCGACATTTTGGTGTACACAGAAGGAAATGTTGGAAAAGTTCATAATTTAAGCCTATCCATAGCCTTACAGGTATCGCCATGGTCCTGGTGGTCTGTTAACGCTCAAAGTACCTTTAACCGCAAAGAATTAAAAGGTTATCAAAACGTGAATTACTCTTCCTCCATTAACCAGCTTCAGTCTAGCCTGAGCAACCAGTTTACCATTAATAAGGGATTAAGCGCCGAACTTTCTGGCTATTACATCACTAAGGCTAGAAACGACCTGCAGGAATTGCTTTACCCCACCGGGCAAGTTTCCCTTGGCTTGGCACAAACGATCTTAAAAGGCAAAGGTAGCTTGAAACTAAGTGCACGAGATATTTTCTACACCCAGGCCATGGAGGGATTAACCGATTTTCCCGGTGCCAATGAATATTTTATCCTCACCAGGGATAGCCGTGTAATTAATCTTGCCTTTACCTATCGCTTTGGTAAACCGCTTAAAGCCGCAAAGCGATCAAGTGGAAGCGCTACAGATGAGATGAATAGGGCAGGGAGTTAATGTCGGACAACATTCAGCAGAATGAATGCCGCTGTTTCATAAATTAAATCTATATTCAATTCTGTCAAGTTTGAGCTTGTCGAAGACCTTCTTAATAAGTCGAAAACTAAAATGAATTACCCTTCGACAGGCTCAGGATTGACAATCCATTTTAGTTTTCTCCTTAAGTTGATAGCATTGGAAACGCCCTAATAGCACTTAATTAGGTGTTCGGCAATTTGTCCCGATTTTACGTCAGGAAACACAGGATTGGCAATTTATCGTATCATGATACAGCGGCCTCAATCCAATTAAAACACAGCACTAAAACCGGTATCCAATTCCCAGATTTGCCCTAATTCCAGCCCATGGCCCACTAACATTTACTGTTGCACCATTCCCATCAACACTTGAGCTTATCTTTCCAATTGGCATATCGCTTTCAAGACCTTTCAATTCTTCTCTTAAAGATTTCTGTTCTTCAGCCGACAAACTTTTTGTTCCACTGATTTTACCTTTCGAAAATCCATATTGGGGACCGAAAATCGACCAGTCGAAATACACTTTATTAGCAATTCTCCATTGCGCACCAATTAACACTCCAGTAGTAAAGGTGGTCAAATTACCTTTTAGAGGGATAATCTCCTGGCTGCCATCAACCGTATAATCATAGTCCAGCGCAGCAGTGTAGTTTGCCAGTCTTAAAAATGGGGCCACATAAAACCCTTTAAAAACATTCTTCCCGAAATACCATCTTACCTCTGGGGTAAAGGCAAAGTTACCGGTTTTAATACTCCCTGTTACTTCTTCATCGTCTCCAAACGAAGCTATAAAAGGTACCGAACCTTTAGGGGCAAAACGAATGCCCAGGCCAAGTACCATCTTTTTGTGTATGGCACGTTCATACTGTACATTTAGCGTTTTAAACAGGAAAGAGCCAAAGTTCAATTTGATTAAATTTTTACCGGTATCTGCCGGAAATTTTACATTTGTAGCTTGTCCAAAGCTATTGAAGATAAAAAACAACCCCATAATAGCGCATAGGATTAGTTTCTTTGAATAATTTAGATTCATATTTTGAGTTGGTTTAACCTCAATTAGCAATACCAGCGCCAAACACTCAACATACTGTTAATCAGCAACCAAAAATCAGCTGCTTTAATTATGTGGGAATCTCATTGCTCATTTAGAGCAAAAAAATACACAATGAGCATTAAAAAGTGGTAATCCAAAAAACCTTACCTTTGGGGCTTTTAATTTTTACGCGATGATTTTAAACCCCATCGCTTAACCTGTTAATATGGCCCGAATTCTAGCTTTTGATTATGGCACCAAGCGCATTGGTATTGCGGTTACAGATCCCTTGCAGATTATTGCCACGGGCTTAGATACCATTCATCCAAAAGATATTATGGAATACCTGAAAAAGTATCTTTTAACCGAGCAGGTAGAAGCTTTTGTACTAGGCGACCCCAAGCAAATGGATGGATCGCCTTCAGATTCGGCACAGCACGTAAAGGGCTTTTCTACCTCCTTAAAAAAAGCTTTCCCAACCATTCCGCAACATTGGGTAGATGAGCGGTTTACCTCGAAAATGGCCCAGCGAACCATTATGCAAAGTGGTCTGAAAAAATCTGACAGACAGAACAAAGAACGGGTTGATACCATATCAGCTACGATTATTTTACAATATTTTATGGAACAAAACCGTTTATAACCCGACACATGAGCCTGATAAACGACGACTTACAACAATTGCTTCTTCGCTATTGCGAACCTGAAAGCGAGCTTTTACAGCAGATAGATAGAGAAACCAATTTAAAAGTATTGATGCCAAGAATGCTTTCTGGTCACTATCAAGGCCGGGTGCTGAGCTTCTTAAGCAAAATGATTTCACCTAAAAGGATTCTCGAAATAGGCACTTTTACAGGTTATGCTACACTCTGTTTAGCTGAAGGACTGACTGCCGATGGAATACTCTATACTTTAGATATCAATCTGGAACTGGAAGATATGGTGCGCGGTCATTTTGCACAATCTGCCTATAACAAACAAATCAATTATATTCTGGGCGATGCCACTCAAACACTAAATGACTTAGACGAGGTTTTTGACCTGGTTTTTATCGACGCTGACAAGAAAAATAATGGCACATATTACGATTTGATTTTTGATCGCGTTCGTCCGGGTGGAATTATCATTGTGGATAACGTACTATGGAGTGGAAAAGTACTTCATAATCAACAAGATAAAGACACCAGGAATATTACTAATTTTAATGATAAGATCGCAACAGATGATCGGGTAGAGAAAATGATTTTGCCTGTAAGAGATGGTTTATTTGTGATCAGGAAAAAGTAATAGCTTATATGGAGACGCTAGAGAAGAGACATTAGATTTGAGATGCAGGGCGACAAAAAACAATTTGCACCACTAAATATGAATTAGAATGAAAGTATTTACCCTTTGCCTTTTTCTGCTGTTGGGAACTTTTGCAAAAGCACAAGACACGCAAGATTATATTGAAGAACATGTTGAGTATGCACAAGGATTAATGCGGGATCATAAAATCCCGGCGAGCGTTATCCTGGCTGTTGCCATACACGAATCGGCAGCGGGAAATAGCCGCGTTGCACAACACCTCAATAACCATTTCGGCGTAAAAGGCCCAAATAACAACGAAGAAATCCGTTCTTCCTATCGCGATTACAGCAATGCAGACGAGTCATACAGTCACTTTGTAGAAATCATGGAAACCCGATCGCCTTTCAACAATCTTTTTGAAAAATACGACCAGTATGATTATCAAGGTTGGGTGAGGGGTATTAAACGTTGTGGTTATGCCCATAGCAGAACCTGGTCTAGCCAGGTAATCGCCCTCATTAAAAAGTACAATCTCTATCAGTACGATGAGCGGCCTGAGGGATATGAAGAGCCTGTTTATGCCAAGCCAGTTTACCACAAAAAACACCGGAGCCTAACTTCGAGACGTTATACCGTTAAATCTGGCGATAATTTGAGTATTATTGCCAAAAAGAAAGGCACAACTGTTAAAGCATTAATGCAAAAAAACAATTTGAAAAAGGCTAATCTAAAGATTGGGCAGAAACTCCGTTATTAGAGAATTACCCCCAATCAGTACCATTGTTATATTTTTAAAGATGTATTCAACTAATTATTCTATTATCCGCTCTTCCATTTCGTTAACTTGTTTAGCTTTCTTAATTGTTTTTTTCAGCGCTTGCTCAACCCGTAAGTTTTCAAAGAATAACAAGCAAATAGAAAAAGAGGCTAATAAAGCCAACAACAACAATTATAAAAACTACAATACGCTGAGTTATATCGAGGAGTTTAAAGGAGTGGCCATAGAAGAGATGAATGCCTTTGGTATTCCGGCAAGCATTACTTTAGCACAGGGGATTTTAGAATCGGGTAGTGGTAACAGCGACCTGGCCAAATATGCAAACAATCATTTCGGAATTAAATGTACATCAGACTGGAAGGGAAAGAACTATTTTCGTGATGACGATCAAAAAAACGACTGTTTCAGGGTATATAAAGATGCCCGCGAATCGTTTAAAGATCACTCTGCATTTTTAAAACGTAAACGCTACAGCTTTCTTTTCCAATTAGATAAGAACGACTACAAGAGCTGGGCACAAGGGCTTAAAACGGCCGGGTATGCCACCAATCCACGTTATCCAGATCTACTAATCAATATGATTGAAAAGTACCAGCTTTATCAATATGATCAGTCAGAGAGCGAGAAACAAAAAATAGCCCGCGAAGACCGCGTTTTTAGCGAGATTAACCAAAACATCCCTCAGGAAAGTAAAAAGTTTACTCCTGTAGCTACTCCCCCGGCTGGCGCTAAACCCATTACTGCCGACGGAACTTACACCGTGGTAAAGGGAGATACCTTATATAATATTGCTAAACGATTTAACTTAAGTGTTGATGAGCTTAAAATGCTAAATGAAATGGATGGCGATGGAATTAAACTTGGTCAGGTATTGAAGGTTAAATAATGTTAATCTAAAACCTAAGCCTGCAGTTATTTGTAGTTTTGTAGCCTGATGAAATTTTTTATAGCCACTATGCTTTTCCTGGGCTTCTCTTCGATGCTCTTTGCACAAACCAAACCTGTGCAGGGCATTGTTATTGATAAAGAAAGCAAGCAAAGATTAGCGAAGGTTTACATTTACAATTTACGCACAGGCGATGGTTTATATAACAACACTAAAGGTGAGTTTAGTACCGTAGCACTTCCGGGCGATACTTTGGTGGCCGCGCTTACAGGCTATGGCGTAGATACGATGGTATTTAAAGGACAATCTGCAGCTTATTTTCAACTTAAATCCATTGGAATCCGACTTCGCGATGTGGTTATTCAACAAAAACGCTTGTCGCCGCAACAGCAATACGAGAAAAATATTAAAGAGTATCGCTACCAAACCATGAAGGGAAGTAGCAAAGATCTCCTCAACTTAGGAAATGGTGGCGTTGGATTAGGAATTGATGCAATCTATAACCTGCTAAGCAGACAGGGAAGAAACGCCCGCCACCTTCAAAAGATATTAGAAAAAGATTATCGGGAAGATTTAATCGATTACCGCTTTAGCGCTAACCTTGTACAGCAGGTGTTGGGAATTAAGGGTGATGAGCTGGTAGACTTTATGCAACAATACCGACCAACTTATCAGTTTGTACTGGACGCAACAGATTACTCCTTTAATATGTTTATACGCAATGCCTATAAAAGTTATCGTTTAAACCCCAAGGCATTACAACTGCCGCCGCTACCCAAATTAACGATAGAAAAACTGTGAAAGCACCAGTATTTATCATTAAAAAATTACCCGCAGCAGGGATGGCAATCTTTCCTTTTATATTGCTCAAATCTGCCCGGTTAAAGAATGATCCGGAAATCATCAACCACGAAAAAATACACTTAAGGCAACAACTGGAGCTTTTGGTTTTTCCCTTTTACATCCTCTATTTTTTACACTACCTGATTAACCTGATTCGTTATAAAAAACACGATTTGGCATACAGGAACATCGTTTTTGAAAAAGAAGCCTACCGCAATGAAAACAATCTCCATTATTTAAAAAGCGGAAACTGGTATGGCTGGATCAAGGAATTAAGAACTATAAAAAAGACTGATACCCAATAGAAAACTTTTATCTCTAACTAATTTTCTTTTTCTTTGTAGGTAATGAAAAACTGTTTAGCTGCCATAATCATAGTTCTAACTTATTGCTCAACAAGATCTCAAGCGCAGGAAATTGATACCCTACCGATCAATACCAAAGGTTTGGAAATTAAGTTAAAACGCAGTCCGCTACCGAGCAGACAGGGGCCATTAAACTTTGAACCCGTTAAGCTTAAGCCTTACGTTGTAAATGCAAAGGTTAACTACTGGAAAACCAGAACCAATGTGGGCATTAATGTTAACCAGGCTCAGTTTAGTAACAACTGGAAAGGTGGGGGTGTAAACTCAATTGCGGTTGGTGGCTTATTAAACTGGAAAGCAGAATACAACAAAAACAGCTACAGCTATGTATCCGAGCTCATCTTGCAATACGGAAAAATAAAGAATAAGGATCAGGTGCAAAAGAAAACCAATGACAGGATTTTCTGGGACCATAAAGCATCTTTTCAATTATCTAAAAACTGGTTTTTCTTTGGATCATTAAACTTTGAATCTCAATTTGACAATGGTTTCTCTTACAAAACCGTAAACGGTGCCGAAGAAGCAACTTTAATCTCCAAATTTATGGGGCCGGGTTATTTAACAGAATCGATCGGTTTTGAGTATAAACCCGTTAAATATTTCTCTACCCGGATTGGTACAGGTACCGCCCGTCAAACTTTTGTTTTAGATAAAGATCTTTTTAATGACCCTGATCCTAACAAACCACCAAAAGCTACGGTTTACGGTGTAGAATACGGCAAAAAAGTTAAAAATGAGCTGGCCTTTCAGGTAGTAAGTGCTTTCGATAAAGATATTTTCGTCAATACTAATCTTAAGGCCAGATACCAAATGTTTATTCCTTATGAAGACTTTGAATGGTCGAGAATTGACCACCGCTTAGATGTGGCTTTAACCGCAAAAATCAATCGCTTCATGAACACCAGTTTAACTGGCGTTGTGTTATTTGATAAGGATACGGGAACAGACAAAATACAGGCCAGTCAAACTTTGGCCTTGGGTTTTGCCTTTACCTTCCCTCGATAGTTAGGCACCACCAATTCTTCCCAGCTCCCAGTAGGGCATGCTTACAATCTGTTTAAAGCTTACACCTTTTTGTTTAAGGTATTTTTTAAACTGCCTAACAGATTTCGCCCTGCCTGTTAGGTAAAAAGTGGCATCTTTCCACATTTCCCAACACTTAGGATGCATGTTTTCCATCCAGGTAATCGCACTCTGTGCCGGAGCATCAATATCGGCAGGAACAGCATCAATCAATAATTTTAACTGCCCTACAGATGGTAAGTTTTCGGCTTTCATCTCTAAAATCCCAAAATACTCAGCATCTTCATGTAACGCCTTTTTACCCAGCCATTCGTACAAACCCATACTGGTTTCGTCGCCAAAGAAAAAGTGTTGATTAGAGTTGTTATTATAGCCTACCTTGGCACTATCTACAATGAGCTTCAGGCTATCGCCCTTTTGCATATTAACGGCAAAGTTATGGCCGGGGCCCTGACTGTTGAGGTAAAAAATAATCTGGCAGGTGCCCGCTTCAGGATTAAAATCTGCCAGGGTATAGTGCCTGTACTCATTTGCATTTACTCTAAACAACACCTCATTTCCAGGTTCAAAATGTGTATCGCTGAAATCTCCCTTGAGGGTAACAGATTTAATATGGCTACTGAGCATTCTGGTTTCGGTAACCTCTACTGTATATATTTTATTGCTGATGATTTTTTCCATTGTATCAGCCAGCCATGATGGTAATTTGGGCATAGTATGATATTCTTTAGTAACTTTGGCCAAAAGTAATGGTCTAATGCTTAGTTCATTTTACATCAAAAGGATTAAAAGTTACATGAGAGGGATTTTATGGGATTAAGCATTTACGACGAGTCTAATCAGCGCTACGATGTGGGAAACCACATTACCCGTGTGGAGCTGAACCAGGCAATGGTTACCGAGAGAAGGGAGAAATATAGCTTTCCTTTTGGCGATGCAGAGATGGTGCAAATTGCTTTTTCCGGTATTTTTATTGTTTATGGCGATATGCTGGTAAAAAAAAGTCGCCTCAGAATAAAATCTTTTGATGAGCCTGAGCTAGTGGAACTGCACTTTTCACTTACAGGAGGTGGCATTATGGAGAACTATTTAACCCGGAAAAGGGTGACCATAAAAGCCAATCAGCATAATATTATTTATACTCCAGATTTTGATGGTGTTGCCGAGTTTGCTACAGACCAGCAGTGTAAATTTTTTGAGGTACATTTCCAGCGTGATAAATTTATCGATCTCACCAGCGAAAGCAGTCTTCTACTCAAAAAATTTGCCGATGATATCATGAATAATCATGCCGTGGAGCTTTCCGCAGAAAATCTACCCATTAGCTTAGCCATGCACAGTTGTATCCGAGATATTATGAACTGCCATTTTACGGGTAGTTTGAAGCTCTTGTTTTTACAATCTAAATGCCTTGAACTTTTAGCCTTGCAAGCCCAGGCCTTTGAATTGGCCGCAAAAAAACCTGTAAAAGCTTGTCTTAAATCTGCTTATGATAAAGATCGGATCTATTATGCGAAAGAATACCTGATTGAGCATGCCAACCAGCCACCTTCTTTGTCCGAATTGGCTAAAATTGCCGGAATTAATGAGTTTAAACTCAAACAGGGTTTTAAGGAAACTTTTCAGAACACTGTTTTTGGTTATTTAAGCGATTATAAACTGATGAAAGCCAAAGAACTTTTAGAAGAGGGGAGCCTGGATATTAAACACATTTCAGATGATTTGGGATATTCTTCTGTACAGCATTTCAATTCTGCTTTTAGCAAAAAGTTTGGAATCAGTCCTGGCAAGGCCAGATAAACTAGCACCAACTAAGCCTTCCGCTTTTTTCTCAAATTCAAATAATCGATATAGCATAAAACCTTAACCGATAAGCTATTATTCTGCGGAGCAGACAAAATTCCCTGAAGATTTTTGTTGTAACGTTCGGTGTAATAATTATGCGAGGTTTCTGCCGCATCTTTATACGATAATGATAATTCACTCCCTGGGGCAAACTGCCAAACGTAAATCAAATCAATATTAAAAACATTGTAATTTCTATCCAGCCCTGCTAATGGTGCCCCCATATAATTCGCTAAATTTCCATCGGGTTTTAAGATAAAATATTCCTTGTTTCTCCTGTCGCTCCAGTAATGCCTGAGTACGACCGTAACACCCATTTTATTGGTAAAAGTATATTTGGCATCAAAAGAGTTTTCTACTGTTCGCCTGTCGTAGCGGGAGAAAATAGATTGGCCTCCTTGTGTGGTTACCCAATTCACGTAATTATAGTTCGGATTAAAGTTTAAATCTAGGCCAAAAGCTACTTTATCATTCAACCTGAAATTCTGAAACAGGTAGAAGTTATACTCCTTTCCCTTAAAAAGCATTTGCTCCCAAAACCTGATATTCCCGCCAAAATTGTAGGCTTTTGCCCGATTGGGATTAACATATAATGCTATTCCATAACTCTCGGGAGCCTTATAAACCTGACCGTTTCTGGACTCATAAAAATCGTTTCGCCTTGCATTATAACTCGCATCAAACTCTGCCGACCACAGGTTTTTAAACTGCATCCAGGAGCCAGCGTTCATCGTGAAACTTTGGTAGGCGCCAGGTGTAGCTCTCCGGGAGTAAACCATATTAAACCAGTTTTCCCATTGATTATAAAATTTGCCTGGTTTGTAAACGTTATAACCCAAACCCCACCGCTGATCAAAAAAATTATTATTGGTAAAAAAACCCATATCCGATGGATCGAACTGATCGTCAGCATATTTCTGCTGATAGTTCCACGTGAAATTACCACTTTGCTTCCCAAATTTAAAGGCATAGCTATAACCGGTATGGCTATCAGCTCCTTTTAAATAACTCATTTTCGCTTCTCCATTTACAAAATAGACGTTCTTCTTATTGTTCAAATTAAACAGGAGAGCAGAAACATTGGCATCGTAGGCACTTCCCTGCCTCAAAACGTTGGTGTTAATGAATGTTGCCGAACTATTGTTCTTTAAAGATTGATCAAAGACCAAAATATTGTAATTGGTAAGTGGTTGTGTTTCTACCAGGCTCAAGTTACCCTGCGCATCTTCTACCTCCGTATCCATAGCATTGGTAATGGCATTGAAGATACCAATGCCCAGGCCTTTGGCTGTTCTTCCCGAAATTTTGGTGGCATTTAATACCTTTGCCTCTTTCTGGTCCTTTACAATAGTTTCTCCATCTTTTATTCCTGCATAATCGTAGTAGGAGGGAATAGAACCAATCCGCTTGGAGTAAAAAAGATCTCCTTTATTAAACAGTTCAGTACCTTCGGTAAAAAACTGTCGGTTTTCATTGAATTTGACCTCAAAAGGGGTAAGATTTAAAATTCGATTATCCGATTGTACCTGCCCAAAATCGGGCACTAAAGTCATATCCAGCGTAAAACTGTTATTAATCCCGTATTTAACATCCATCCCCCCATTAAAACGGGCTGTAGTATTTTTAACTCCCGGCTGGTTAAGGGGATAATGGTTTACATAGGCAGAAACGTAGGGAGAGAAAGATAGCCGTAAGGGTGGTTTAATGTTTTTAATCCCTGTCCATAAACCCTCTTGGTTAATGAAACCATTTACTTTAGGATCTACAAAATTCCAAAAGGTTTGCGTATTGCTTCTTTGGATTCTCCTGCTAAAATTAAGCCCCCAGTTTTGAACGTCCTTCCCCGAAAAACGCAATGCAGAGTAAGGAATCTTCATTTCACAGGTCCAACCTTGATCATCCAGTTTTACAGCACTTTCCCAAACCGCGTTCCAATTTGCATCTTCATCTCCCACCTGAGAATATTTGGCATCGAATTGTACCCCTGCAGCAGTAACAAAAAATCCATTTCCATTCATTTTATCGTAAAATGGATCAACAATAATTGAAATGAAATCGGCATTCCCGATATTATCCCTCGAAACGAGTTCATGCGATACGCTGTCCGGATGATCGTACATTCTCGCATACACATACACGGCAACATCATCATAAATAACTTTCATCTCTGTGCGCCTGTTCTTGGTTTCTACCCGGCCAGGAACAGGTCTGATCTCGAAAAAATCAGTGGCACCCGGTACATCTAACCAACAGGCATCATCTAAAATACCATCAATTTTGGGGGGTTCAATGGTTCTTACCGCATTCAAATTCTTCTGCCTGGCAGGATCCTGCGCCTTACAGAAAGAATAAATAAATACAAAAAACAGGAATGCGCAGCGTTTCATTGGTTTAGGTTATTATATATAAGACTGCCCGTGTATAGAGATGTTGCACCATTGGAAAAATATAATCTGTGTAAGATTTAAAGTTTTGATTTGAGCAGCAAAGATTTACAATCAAAATTTGATACATTTGCCTTTTATTAAAAACAAGAGGCTTTTTGCAATGGGCAACAGGCTTTTAGCTGAAAAAAGATGTTTGATAATTTACAGGACAAGCTAGACAGAGCGTTTAAAGTATTAAAAGGACAAGGCAGTATTACGGAAATCAACGTGGCAGAAACCATGAAAGAGATCCGTAAAGCATTATTGGATGCCGATGTTAACTATAAAACAGCCAAATCATTTACAGATGATGTAAGGCAAAAAGCTTTAGGACAAAACGTATTAACTGCGGTTTCTCCGGGGCAGTTGCTAACCAAAATAATGAACGATGAACTTGCCGCCTTAATGGGTGGTGAAGTTACAGAGTTAGATACCAAAGCTAATCCAACCGTAATCCTCATTGCAGGTTTAAATGGTGCGGGTAAAACTACCTTTGCTGGTAAGTTAGCACTTCATTTGAAAGGTAAGGGCAAAAAACCTTTATTGGTTGCCGGCGATATGTACCGCCCTGCGGCAGTTGATCAGTTAGAGGTATTAGGTACCTCTGTTGGTGTTTCTGTATACGCAAACCGTAACTCTAAAGACCCGGTTGGCATTGCTTTAGAAGGTATTGCGCATGGTAAGCAAAACGGGAATAATGTAATCATTATCGATACGGCTGGTCGTTTGGCGATTGATGAGTCGTTAATGAACGAAATCTCTGAGGTGAAGGCGCAAACTAACCCACATGAGATTTTATTTGTGGTAGATGCCATGACCGGACAGGATGCGGTAAATACAGCCAAGGTATTTAATGATCGTTTAGATTTTACCGGTGTTGTATTAACTAAATTAGATGGTGATACCCGTGGTGGTGCTGCGCTTTCCATTAAATCTGTAGTTAACAAACCGATCAAGTTTATTGGTACTGGCGAGAAAATGGAAGCATTAGATGTTTTCTATCCAGACCGTATGGCTTCCCGTATTTTGGGAATGGGTGATGTGGTTTCGCTTGTTGAGCGTGCACAAATGCAGTTTGACGAGAAAGAAGCGGCAGAATTACAGAAGAAAATTCGCAAGAACAAGTTCGATTTCAACGACTTCTATAACCAAATCCAACAGATCAAGAAAATGGGTAACATGAAGGATTTGATGGGCATGATTCCTGGAGTTGGCAAAATGATGAAAAACGTTGATGTTCCTGATGATGCTTTTAAATCAATTGAGGCCATTATCAGTTCCATGACGCAATATGAAAAAGAAAATCCTGATGTAATTCAACAAAGCCGTCGCCTGCGTATTGCAAATGGCTCTGGAACTAAAGTAGAAGAGGTTACTAAATTGCTTAAGCAGTTTGAAGATATGCGTAAAATGATGAAGCAATTCTCTAATCCTGCAGCCGCAGCTGCAATGATGAAGGGAATGCCTAAAATGCCTTTCGGGAAACGTTAAGTTATACCAAAATATACCATCCCGATCAGAAATGTTCGGGATTTTTTTTGCCTAATTTTATCCTGTAGAACCGCTTAAGTACACAAACTATTTATATCTTAGTATCATAATCACCCCCTAAAAACCAACATCCCGTTTTATTTTAGCCTAAATTAATGCTTGTAAAAACATACGGGAGTGCTGTTTATGGTGTAAACGCCCTCACCATTACTATTGAAGTCAATATTAGTGCCGGTAACAAATACTATATGGTGGGCCTGCCCGATAATGCGGTCAAAGAAAGTCTGCAAAGGGTAGAAAGTGCCATCCATGCTGCTGGCTACAGAATGCCCAGACAAAAAATTGTAGTTAATTTCGCACCTGCAGATATTCGAAAGGAGGGTTCTGCATACGACCTGCCAATTGCAATCTGCATTCTTGCTGCATCTGGGCAGCTTCCTGCTGATGAGCTGGAGGATTATTTCATCATGGGCGAGCTTTCTTTAGATGGAAATATTCAACCGATTAAAGGGGCATTGCCCATTGCCATACAGGCGCAACAAGAAGGGATGAAGGGCTTTATCCTTCCCAGCCAAAATGTTAGGGAGGCCGCAATAGTTGATGGAATCAGTGCCTATGGTGTAGAAAATCTGGCACAGGTGATTTCATTTTTCAATAAACAAGAAACACTCATCCCCGTTAAGGTTAATACCCACGAAGAGTTTTTAAAGAATATCAGTAACTACGAACACGATTTTGCTGATGTAAAAGGGCAGGAAAATATTAAAAGAGCTTTAGAAATTGCAGCAGCAGGAGGGCACAACGTAATTTTGATTGGGCCGCCCGGGGCCGGAAAAACAATGCTGGCTAAGCGACTACCCACTATTCTACCTCCGCTAAACTTAAACGAGGCGCTCAAAACTACCAAAATCCATTCGGTTGCAGGAAAACTTTCGGCCACAGATGCCTTAATGACGGTTAGACCTTACAGAAGCCCGCACCATACCATTAGTGATGTAGCATTAGTAGGGGGAGGCATAAGTCCCCAACCGGGAGAAATATCTTTGGCACATAATGGGGTATTATTTTTAGATGAATTACCCGAATTTAAAAGAACGGTATTGGAAGTAATGCGGCAACCGCTTGAAGATCGGCAGGTTTCGATATCCAGAGCCCGTTTTTCGGTAGAATATCCTGCCAGTTTTATGTTGGTAGCCTCCATGAATCCATGCCCTTGCGGTTTTTTCAACCATCCTGAAAAAGAATGTGTATGCGCCCCTGGCGTGGTTCAAAAATACCTGAGCAAAATATCAGGGCCACTGCTCGATCGGATCGATCTTCACGTAGAAGTTACACCTGTAGATTTTAGCGAACTCTCCTCCTCGCATGATGCAGAAAAAAGTGAGATTATCAGAGAGCGGGTAATTGGTGCAAGAGCCGTTCAGGACCATCGTTTTGCTGCAAATGAAAACCTCCATTATAATGCGCAAATGAGCCCTAAAATGGTTCGAATGGTTTGTGCGATCAGTAATGAAGGCGTGGCCCTCTTAAAAACAGCTATGGAAAAACTCGGATTATCTGCCCGGGCATATGATCGCATTTTAAAAGTTGCCAGAACCATTGCCGATTTGGATGACCAGAAAAATATAGAGCTGGAGCATCTGGCAGAAGCCATTAATTACAGAAGCTTAGACCGCTCGGGCTGGGCGGGTTAACTGATTTTTTAAGCGGGCTTATCTTTAGAACATTGTTTTCATTACCTTTAAACACCTAATGATGAACGCCACTAATGATACGCACCCTAATTATTGAAGACGAACCCGCTGTTCGTAAAGAACTCGAATGGCTCCTTGCTCAAGAAAAAGAATTCAACTATATCGGCTCGGCAACGAATGTTAAAGACGCAGTAGTATTGATTAATGCTACTGCTCCCGAACTCATTTTAATGGACATTCAGCTCACTGACGGCACCGCCTTTGATATTTTAGACCTCATCCCGGAGATTTCATTTCGCATTATCTTTATTACAGCTTACAATCATTTTGCCGTAAAAGCGATAAAATACGGTGCGCTGGATTATCTTTTGAAACCCCTGGATGAAAATGAGCTGATATCTGCACTGCATCGCATGGCCAGAGAGGGAGAAGATGCCCTGGAAACACAAAAAAAGCAACTGCACATCTTAAAAAGTGGTTTGGCACAAAATCAAAATGATTTAGAAAACCGGATCGTACTTCATACCCTCGAATATTTACAGATTTTACAGCTTAAAGATATTATTTACTGCCAGAGTGATGGTGGTTATACCCACTTTTTCTTGTCGGAAGATCGGAACATCATCATCTCTAAACCACTCAAATTTTACGACGAACTTTTACCAGATAAATGGTTTTTACGGCCCCATCAATCCTATTTGGTCAATGTGCGTTATGTTGATAAATTTTTGAAATCGGGAACAATACTATTGAAGGATAAGACAGAAATCCCTGTTTCCAGCCGACGAAAAGAACTCATCATCAACCAAATTAATCAGATTGCATGAGAGCTATCGCCTACATTTTAGCCAGCTTATTGATGACCATTTGGCTGGGCTGTACGCCCAATGCCAAGGATTTAAAGTTTACTGACCGGGAAAAAGTACTCCGCACTTTTAAAGACACCATGGATAGGCAACGGGACAATCCGGATCTGAAAATGCGGCTGGAATACTGGAAAAAACAAGCCGGGAATAAGAACTTTAAAAATGACTCTGTGCTTTTATCCAAAATCAACTACAATATCGCAGGACAATATTATGGTTTAGGCGAGATCGATTCCGTTAAAAAACATATGCAAACGGCCTGGAGTCTGATGGAAAACTGTCCCGGTTATGAAGAAGAAAAAGTGCTTTTATACTCCGGGTTGGGAAATATTGCCAGTATGGAACAGAAAATCCATCAGGAAAATTATTATTATAACCATGCAGCCCAAATGATTCTCGCTGATACCAGCCTGAAGCTAAGCCCCAAGCAAAAGATTACCATTTTCTTCTCTACCGCACAGTCGAGCGTAAAGCTCAGGCAGTTTGAAAATGCCTATAAACTCAACAGAAAAGCCATAAACCTACTTCCACAACTGGCTAACAATACTAAAGATAGATTTAGGGCCTACAGCCAGATGGCCGATTATTTCTTTAATGTAAAGGGAAGCCTTGATTCGCATTACCACTACATCAAAAAAATGGAACTGGTGAATATTGAACAACCAGACCTTTATAAAGTACGCTATATCATTGATAGAAAAGCCACTTACTTTGAGCGAACACTTCAACTGGATTCGGCCTTATTTTATAACCGCAAGAGAATCAGTATGGATATGGCCGACCTAAAACAAAATGGCAAAAGGGCGGAGAGTGTAAGCAGTGGCAATATGTACATTGGCTTTTTTGATATTGCCGGGCTTTTTATCCAGTACAACCAATTAGATAGCGCCAAATATTACCTTAAGCAATGTGAAAAGTTCCAAAAAGATTATCCGCAGCACGTAGATGATGAGAGTAAGATTCTTTATCAGCAAAACCTGATTAATTACCTTTTTGCAACCAAACAATACGCTACCGCAGAAACAGAGCAGGCTAACCTGATCAGGCTTACACGCAAGGTTTACGAAACTGAAAATACCAGGGCCGTGGCAGAGATGAGTGCCATTTTTGAATTAAAGGCCAAGGATAAATCCATTCACAATTTAAGCGAAACGGTAGCACTTGCACAAAGCCGTTTGCAAAGTAACCGATTGTGGTTAGCAGTAAGTGCCTTAGCAACGTTATTGGCTATTGCCATGGCCCTGCTGCTCTATTTCATTCAGCAACAGCGCAAACTCCAAACGGAAACCGAAAAAGCACAGCTGGAGCAACGGTTATTGCGTACTCAAATGGAGCCCCATTTTATTTTTAACACCTTATCGGCACTTCAAAGTTTCGTTAGGTTTGATGAAAAGGAAAAAACATTAAAATATTTACACCAGTTTGGCCGCCTGCTGAGAAGTAGTCTGGAACTTTCAAGAGAATCATTTGTACCGCTAAGTGAAGAAATTGCTGCCTTAGATAATTATTTAAGTCTACAACAAATGCGATACGATGATGCTTTCGGTTATGAGGTAGATCAGCTGGAAGATATAGATACCGCGGGTATTTATATTCCACCTATGCTCATGCAGCCATTTGTAGAAAATGCGATTATCCATGGTATCAATCCAAATGGGAAAAACGGGCTCATAAGCGTAAATTTTGAATTCAAAGACAAACAGTTGCTGGTTAAAATCAATGATAATGGAACAGGGCTGAGCAGAGATCATGGCCAATCTCATAAATCGCTTTCTACAACCATTAGTCGCGAGCGCTTAAACATTCTCTCTAAGGAGCTTGCTGCACCAGCAGGAATAGAAATATCGTCAAATCCTGCTGGAGGTACGGAAGTCCGTATTACCATCCCAACAAAAACATCGGGTAAAAACGAATAATGCAGAATTCGCAGCAAATAACAACTACAATGTTGCGGATAATAAAACACCGAAAATATCTTGATGCAGCTGTTTAACTTTAGCCAGGTCAATCAATATATCACTTGCTATGCCTGTAAAATCGTCTATTTATCATCACCTAATCTGGAGACTTGTAATTAGCACCCTACCCTTGGCGCTATTTGCATTTTCCTTATGTACAGAGCCCTTGGGGCGCAGTGGCAACAACGGGCCAGGTGTTGAAATGAGCATCTTTATCCCTGTTATTTTACTATTTGGCTGGGGTGGATTTTTAGTAATCGAATCTTTGTATCGCTTTGCTAAAAAAAATGCATCAATTGGTTTTATGAGTTTGCTTGCTGCTGTAATACTTGCCGGATTTTATACACTCATTCTTTATTTCCATCACTTATCATGAAAAAATACGCTTCCTTAAAAAAAACACTTAAGACCCTGCTGTTCAGCTGCATACTGGCTTCATGGGGCTGTTCTTCTCCGAGTACGGCAGAATCTTTAGAAGAGCTGCGAAAAGCCTATAAAACAGATATCAAGTTTAGCCTGGATAGTGTACCGAAAACCTTTAGTGCCAAAAAAACAGATGGTACCACCTTTAATTCGAAAGAGATGAAGGGAAAATATTGGGTGATTCTCGGCTACGAGAAAAACTACCTTAAGCCCGAACACAAAAAGGTAATTGATGAACTTAACAATAATTACGAAAAGTATAAGGATAAAATAAGCATGATCGGAATTCTTGACGGATTTGCTGACGACCCCAAAGAACTCAACGCAATGATTCGCAATGCAAACATCAAGTTTCCTCAAATAGACAACACCAAATCTCTCGAGAAAACCCCGATCATTAACCACGATATTTACTGCTGGCCCATAAAAATAATTATCAACCCGGAAGGTAAAGTAATATATGCCGCTTGTGGCGGAGGATCAGAAGGATTAGATGCTGAGTTACAACAACTGATTGCCAATAAAAAGATTTAAAATGGAAGCGCTTACTCTAGAAGAACAAAAGCAGAAAAACAGTAACCTTTCTGTTCTGCTCATCATTATCAACCTTGTTTTGGTGATTATCTTTTTTACCTGCGTTAGAACAACAGAAAACGATCAACAGCAACCTATTGCCTTGCTAGGCCTGGCTTTTGTGATATTCACCGGTGGATATGCATTCACTTACCATGGTAAAGCCTACAGAATTGGCAAATGGATCTTTGCCATGGCCCTAATCATTGGCCTCGCATTATTTGGCGTGCTTTGGTATGCAAGTCAATTGGGGAGGGGAATTTAACCACTACTATGAAATTAAACATTATCAATAAAGTCTATATGCTAATTGGGGCTGCATTGATTATTGGCACCGTTTTCAGGGTATTAAGGCATAAACCCTGGGATACCTACTACTATTTTAGCAGTGTTTCCGTTCCCGAAACTTTCCCTGTAGCCATTAGAGAAGCCTATTTTCTGCTTCCGAATAATGATTATGCCATTATTTCAAAGGAAGAGGCAGAAAATTTCACTTCTAGCTGGGGAGATGAGTACTATTCTGCCAGGGTAAACGATCCACAACGCATCCCCGAACAACTGGTTCTGCAATATGTGTCTTATCGGGATCAAAAGTTCTATAGCGATACGATCAAAATGCCAGTAAAAGAAGTCAGACAAATATTTAAAACAGCTGCAGAACAGAATAAAATGGAAGAAATTTCTACTTCCAACGGCGAAAAAAAGGGGCTACGCTTTGTTCTGGGTATCGCAAACAGTGGAAATATCATCATTTGGTTAAGGGGAAAACACTTCGAAAAGGCCATTGTAAAAACGAAGATTAAAAGCCACGTTCCACAGGGTGATGATACATTTTATGAAAAAAGGCTTCCCGTATCCGAATACCTGGAACACGCATTTGAACGACTACCAGACAGCACTAAAAATTTACTTAAAAACGGCTTTGATAGCGGTGCAAACTATATAGACACACCATCAAGATATGTAGAAAAGCAGCGCAATATGGATTGAGGCAGTTACACATAATAGATGATTTACAGCAAATCCTCTTTCATTCCCAACGAATAATAAAGCCTTTAAAAATCATCGAGAATAGTAGCTAAATTGGTGGAAACATTGAAAATTAACGCATCGGATATGCTTAGAAAAATTAAACCTCAGTACAATACCTTAGAAGAGCTGAAGCATTATGTGGAGCAAAAGGATCCTTCTCTTCAGTGTAAAATTGAGATAGACCAATGGGTAGATACCCTGGTAAAGGCTTCCAATAAATGTTTAGTGATCAAAAAATCAGCAACAGCAGGAGCCAAAATTATTCTGGTAGAACCGCATGTAGTAGGTGTGGAAGGTATTATGCCAGGCCATTTCTTCAATAATTTTAGAAGAGGTATTGTGGCCATAGCGCTAGATATTTTTACCGCATCCGGCAGGAATCAAATAGCCAATCAAGTTGATGGCTGGATGAAAGAAATTGAAAACTAAAACATAAAACCCATGGCACAAACCTTTACCTATAGAGAAAAATTTAGCTGGGGCTTCCTTTTTCTTGCCGCTGTCGGACTTGCGGGCATTATTTATTCATTCGCAAAACCATTTAACATTAGATTTAAGAGTTTTCGTTTGTTAGAATACCCCACAAGTAAATATGTAGTGATAGCCGTAGGGATCATTTTTATACTCTATGCCATTCATAAATATTTAAAAATGAAGGCCGTAAATGCTGCCGACAATACGATTTTGGCTGCAGATCATGAATTAATTTTCAAAGATTTAAGCGGTTATTCGCTCACAGATAAACGATTTGCTTTTAGCAATGTAGATGAACTCTGGAACAAAACTGATGAAGATGATGGGGAATCCATGATTATTTACACCAACCCTGATCAAAACAGATATGAATTCTTCGCCGAAAACTTTGAATCAGCTTCCGCATTTGCCGAATTCAAAAAGATATTAGAAAATAAATGCGTTAACATCAGCAATCGAAAATGAGAAAGAACAGTTTTGGTTATTTTTTAGTGTTGGTAAGCATGTTGGTATTCACTACAGCATGCAACAGCCAACAGAACGGCGAGAACCAAAATCCCGACTCGAACAAAATATCGAACCCCATTCCATCGTCAACGGATTCCATGGCCACAGCATCTACCTATGAAAAACTTGCTCGCCCATCGGATTCCGTTGTAATGGATACTGATAGTATTGACTTTGAAAAATATAAAGCTGAACAACCTGCAAGCCTTAAGAAAGCCCCTTTAAATTGGTCGAGCTATCCTTCAGCAGCAGATTTTAAAACAACCATTACATCGGCTTATGAGGAAAATGATTCTGCCCACTTTGCAGGATATTATATTTTGGCTACCTATGGTTGCGGCCTCTCTTGTGTTGCAGGCTACATGATTGACATGCGTGATGGAAAAATTTATGATTTGCCCCTGGGAGAAGAAAACTCCTGTTCACACGCAGAAGACCGAGTGGTATGTTATCCCAATAGCAGATTGTTTGTTTCAGCGATTTGCAGATCATCTGCCAACAAAAATCAACTGGAATACATTTCCTACCTGTGGAATGAAGAAAGTAAAAAATTTAAGCCTGTACAAAAGGCCGACTTTCTGGTTGCAAAATAAAGGATGGTTTGGCGAATTATTAAGATACTAAGCATATGCTTGCTCTCTGATTGGCTCTTTGGTGCTCCTGTGCGCATTGATGTATGGGAGCATCAGCTGGAGCCGTTACACTAAAAAGAAAGAGGCCATCAGGTACCAAAAAGAGGTTTGTGATACTATAAATTTTATCAATGATTCTATTCCAGTAAGCCTAAATGGCTTTAAAGAAAATGAAATTAAAACATTGAAGTATTTCAGGATTAGCAAAGGGAAGAGGCATCACGCTGCTACTATACCGCTGGTCAATTCTCAAATATTAGGCCGTCTAAATATCATGGTTCCCACACAGATCTTTAAAACAGATACCCTGGCCATAACATTGGATGATCGTTTATATTATTTATCAGAAATGTCTTTCGAGGCCAGATATAATTATGGAATGACTGGCCCCGTGGGCAAATGTTTTTGCGAAGGCACAGGCTTTAAAAAAATAAATGGAAAGCTTTCATCCACCATACCTTATATTCTGAATAGAGAAACTGGCATCAGCAATTTCAAGATTCATTAATTATTGGTGATTCCTTTTTGGGTCTATTTATCCTGTTGCTTAAACCTTCTTCACCCATTTCGGGCACAACGTCAAGCAACACGCTACAAAACCCTCAAACACCTCGTAATCAATCAATTAAAATTAACATATTTGTTACAAAAACGCCGCCCATTCCGCTAAATTTTCTTTTTTGGCACAACCTTTGTCATTTACCTGTCACATCAAAACTACCACGATGGGAGTCTACCCTTCCATCAAATTGAAAAACATAAAAGATAAAGAGATGAAAAAGACAGTTCAAATTTTCAGTATGCTATTAATAGCATTAACAGTTATGGTATCGTGTAAAAAAGATACTGATCCTGCTGACAGAGATTTTTTCGTAGGGACTTACAAAGGAACAGTTTCATACAAAAATAATGAAACGACCATTAACAGTTCTGATGGAAAAGTAACTGTTAGTAAAGTTGGGGAAACTTACAATTTCTACTTTGGTAGCGGCATTCCTGATATTAAGGGTGTAAAGTTCGAACAATCAGGCGATAATACCTACATCAGTGTTGGAACAGGCGTAACAGGAATTACAATTAATGCCAGTACTTTAAAAATGCTGGTAGTACGAGGCGGCGAAACATGGACCGCAGATTGTACAAGGTAATAAAGAAAGGGTTCCGAAGTTCGGAACCCTTTTTAATTTTTAGTCTTCTAAATCATCCTCTTCATCTGGTACATAACCAGAAATAGCCTGACCAATGGCATTAACCTCCTCATCCTCTTCGAAAATCGGAAGCTCTGTTTTATAATCCATTTTTAGCCAGATAGATGAAGTATCTTTCATAATTTGAATATATTCTTTACCATTTTTAAAAATGGTGTAAGTATCATTCCCTTCTGGAAACACCGCATAGGTCTCGTTTCCAACTTCTACATCAAAAGGTTCTTGCATGACAATAAATTTTGGATAAAGATAAAACTATCTTTTTGAAGAAGATACAAAGTTAATCGCTAAAAAATTACCCACACTTGTTTCAAAATAGCATCAATTGTATTACTTTACAGGGATATTTACCTAACTATTAGAAGATGAAGTTAACGTTTTGGGGCGCGGCACAACAGGTAACCGGAAGTATGCATTTGCTCGAAGTTGGGCATTATAAGATACTCATCGATTGTGGTTTGGATTATGAAAAAGAGACCTATCAGGAAGAAAATCAATTCTTTCCATTCGATCCGGCCAGCATTAACCTGGTTATCCTAACCCATGCGCATATCGATCATTCGGGCAATTTACCAACGCTTGTCCGCTCTGGTTTTGATGGTCAGGTATTGTGTACACCACCAACAGCCGATTTAACTTCCATCCTGCTTTTTGATTCTGTAGAGCTTTTTCTGCGCAAGCAATCCAGAAAACCCCGTACCAAAAGAGGCCATTTCAATGGGCCAAAGCCCTTATATCTCCATAAACATGTGATGGACACCATTGATCGCTTTGTAACCATTGCCTTTAATAAGCCCTTTAAGATCACAGGAGACATCAGCCTTACATTTGTTCCTGTAGGACATTTGTTGGGGGCTGCCGCAGCCGTGCTGACGATAAACGATCAGGGTACTGAAAAGAAAATTGCCTTTACAGGAGATATTGGCCGACAAAATTATCCGGTATTAGTAAATCCAGAACCATTACCTCCGGTAGATTACCTGGTTAGTGAAGCTACTTACGGAGGTAGGTACCACTCTAAAAATGAAACCCTCGAAGAAAGATTAGTTAAAGAGATAACTGAAGCTTGTATTAAAACCCCGGGAAGGTTAATTATTCCGGCTTTTAGTATTGGTCGTACACAGTCTCTCGTTTTCGCCCTTAATCAGATTTTCACTAAGAAACTTCTTCCTCCAATTCAAATTTTTGTCGATAGCCCCATGGCCATCCAAGCTACAGAAGTGTACCGCAAACACCATAATTTAGTTAATCAGGAAGCAAAAGACTTTTACCAAACCATGGGCGATGAGTTTGAATTTGAGCACCTGGCCTACGTTCAAACCATGAAGGAAAGTAAGGATGTTTCCAATTATTTTGACCCCTGTATTATCATCTCTTCCGCAGGAATGCTGGAGGGAGGAAGAATTCAGGACCATTTATATTACAATATCCAGAATTATTATTGTACCATTCTTTTTATCGGCTATTGTGCCAAAGGAACTTTGGGCTACAAATTGCTAAGTGGCGCACCGATTGTTCGCATCAAGGATCGGGAATTAATGGTTTACGCCACCATCAGGCAAACAGATTTGCTAAGTGGCCACGGAGATCACGATGACTTGATCAAAACGATAAAACAAACCGGGCAGCCCAAGCAGGTATTTTTAGTACATGGAGAAGATAAAAGCCTGCAAAGTTTAAGTGCAGCATTACAGCAAGAAAATTATAAGGTAAGTACACCGGAAAGAGGGGAAAGCTTTGAGTTATAGAGGCGTTGTCTAGCGCATTGAGTCTTCAGTCCTAAGTCTTCAGTCCAAAGTCTGGAGTCCTTAGTCTTTAGTCTACAAAAACGATGCACTCAGCTCACAGCTGGCCGGGTTTTCACCCAACTAAACACCTAACCACCTAAACAACTCACCTTACTTCCTAATCTGCCCATCACCCTGAACTACCCACTTATAGCTGGTTAACTCTTCCAATCCCATTGGTCCGCGGGCATGGAGTTTTTGTGTACTGATACCTATTTCAGCACCCAGACCAAATTGTGCCCCATCAGTAAAACCTGTAGAAGCATTGGCGTAAACCGCAGCAGCATCTACCTGATTTAAAAATTTAGCAATGTTTCCGGCGTTTTCAGAAATAATGGCCTCACTATGTTTAGAACTATAATCTGCAATATGATTTAAAGCCTCATCTAAATTATCCACTGTTTTTACAGCCATTTTCAACGATAAAAACTCTGTTCCAAAGTGCTCTGGTGTAGCGCGATTCAATAGGGTAGAAGGGTAGGTATATTTTAAAACTTCATAACTTTTTTCATCAGCGAAAAGCTCCACCTGCCCATCCGCCAAAGGCGAGAGCAATGCCGATAAATCAGCTAAACGGTTTTGATTAATCAATACACAATCAAGAGAATTACAAACACTAACCCTTCTGGTTTTGGCATTGAAAACAATAGCCTTACCTTTTTCCAGATCACCCGATTCATCAAAATAGGTATGTACAATTCCTGCACCCGTTTCAATTACCGGAATTTTACTTTGCGCCCTAACGTAGCTAATCAATGATTGGCTTCCCCTTGGAATCAGCACGTCGACAAAACCAACTGCATTGAGTAAAGCTTCCGTTGCTGCTCTTTCGGCAGGCAATAAGGTTAAAACATCAGGATTAATTTCATGCTTGGCTAAAACTGACTGAATGACTTTGGTAATGGCCAGATTCGAAAATTCAGCATCGCTACCCCCCTTTAATACCGCAACATTTCCTGTTTTAAAGCATAACGAAAACACATCGGCTGTAACGTTCGGGCGGGCTTCGTAAATTACCCCAATAACACCCAACGGAACCCTTATTTTTTGAATATGCAGTTGATTCTCTAAAGTCTTATCTGAAAGAATTTCCCCTAAAGGACTGGTTAATCCTGCAACACTTTTAATATCATTTGCAATGTCCTTAATACGTTCCTGGCTTAGCTTCAACCTATCATACTTAGGATCTTCGATGGGCATTTTAGCTAAATCCTTAAGGTTTTCAGCTAGAATATCTGCACAGTGAAGCACTAAGGCATCTGCCAGCTCCCTTAACACTAAATCAGTAGTTTCTTTGCCAATACCGGCCATTGAACGACTCGCTTTTTGTGCTTTCTCGAAGTATGATGTATAACTCATTTTATTTTCTTTCTATTGATTTGCTGGTGAGGTATTGAGTGTTTAGATCGTAAGTTGATCTATACTCCAAACCCCAAACTCGCTACTCCAAACTAAGAAATCCAAACTTAAATAGCGGAATAAAAGTAATCATAATGTACCAGGGCCTTTTGTTTTTTCAGTCCTATTCTTTCCCTGGCCTTATCAGATCCATACTCAGCAATGCCTAAACCAATCAGGTTATTCTCTTCATCTACAATCTTAATTATATCTCCCTTTAAAAAGTCAGATTCGATCTTGATTATGCCCACAGGCAACAAACTCGTTGCCTTTCCTGAAGTTAATACAGCCTTTGCCCCCTCATTAAGTTTCACAATTCCGGTGGCCGCATTCTCAGAGTGTGCTATCCATTTCTTTTTCCCCGATTTACTCTTTTCAGGCACAAAGCGAGTATGTATAATTTCCTTATTCAGCAAACCAATTAAAACATCATCAGTTGTACCGTTCGCAATGTGCACGTTTATACCTAGTTTGGCTACCTTTTGAGCCATTGTAGATTTAGTGATCATTCCACCACGGCCAAATTGCGATTTACCCGTACTGATAAAGGAGGCTAAATTGGATACTGTACCCGAAATCTCCTGAATCACTTCAGATCCTTCCGCCTTAGGATCACCATTATAAATTCCATTTACATTAGACAGAATAATTAACGCATCTGCATTGAGCATGGAGGCAATTAATCCTGCCAGCTCATCGTTATCTGTAAACATCAACTCCGTTACCGAAACCACATCATTTTCATTTACCACGGGAATGACTTCATTTTGAAGCAGAATTTCCATACAATTTTTCATGTTCAGGTAATGCGCCCGGTCACGAAAATCTTCCTTAGTAACCAGTACCTGAGCACATTTGATGGCATGTTCATTAAAAAAACCAGCATAAGTATTAATCAGCTTTACCTGCCCAATGGCAGCCAATAATTGTCTGGTAGTAACCGCATCCTGTTTTTCTGAAACTTTGATCAAACTCCTGCCAGAAGCCACAGCACCCGAAGAAACCAGGATAACCTCAATGCCTTGCTTCTTAATTGCCGAAAGTTGATTCACCAGGTGTTGAATTCTATGCTCATCTGGCAATCCATTCCCTTGTGTAATTACGTTTGAACCTACTTTAACAACAATCTTTTTGTACGCTAATTTCATTATTTTACTCGATGCAATTTGGTTTGGCAATTTAACACCTATTTTTTTAAATTATTAATATTCTGCCTGTTTGGGTACTTTTTTACGAAAAATGTAAAATTCTATCTCATTTTATAAAAATCAATTCTATATTTCCGCTCAATAAACCATTTTGATAGAAAATTACAAGAAGGTAGATTGCTGTTTATTAACTCAGTTTTTATAAATTGCATATACCTAAATTGTAGCATGATGAAATGCATTCTCTATACGCTAATGATTTGCTGCGCGGTAAGCGCTTGCAACAACCCCAAAAGAAAAATAATGGAACCTTATAAGTGGCCTGATGCCAAAGCCCCAATAGCAGATATTATCCCCCATAAAAGAGTTATTCATGGAGATACCGTAACGGATAACTACTATTGGATGATTGATTATTTTAAGAAAGGCCCAGACAGCACAAAAGTAGTCGACTATCTTAAGGCTGAAAATACCTATCTAAATACCATGATGAGGGGCACCGACCAGTTTCAGGCCGACCTGTTCAAGGAAATGAAAGCACGGATTAAAGAAAAAGACGAATCTGTTACTGTTTTTAAAAATGGTTATTTCTACTATTCACGTACAGAAGATGGCAAGCAGTACTTTAAATATTGCAGAAAGAAAGGCAGCTTAAGCGCAGCGGAAGAAATTCTCCTGGATGTAGACGATTTGGCCAAAGGCCATGCTTATTACAGCGCCACCGGTTTTAGCATCAGTCCCGACAATAATTTACTAGCCTTTGGTGTAGATAAAGTCTCCCGCCGCCAGTACACCATCCATATCAAAAACCTGGAAACCGGAGAAGTCTATAAAGATGCAGTGGCCAATACAAGTGGTCGGGCGGTTTGGGCTAATGATAATAAAACCATTTTCTACACGGCCAACAATCCTGCAACGTTATTGAGTGAAAAGATTAAGAAACACACCCTTGGTGCCGATAGTCATTCGGATGTTGTGGTATACGATGAAAAAGACAACACGAACTATATTGGCGTAGGTAAATCTAAAAATGGCCGCTATATTTTGATCAATTCTCAAGGTACCTTAACCTCAGAAACGAGAATGATTGATGCAGACCACCCAGAGGCTGCATTTAAGGTGTTTACAAGCCGATCAAAGGATGTACTTTATGATGTAATGCCTGTAGATGATAAATTCCTCATCGTAACCAACTGGAATGCTAAAAACTTCCGGTTAATGGAGTGTCCATTAGATCAAACAGCCAGGGAAAACTGGAAAGAGATCATTCCACACCGCAAAGATGTACTGCTCGAAAATGCGGAGGAGTTTCAGGATTATGTGGTGCTCTCGGAAAGAAAAAATGGACTTACCGACTTACGGGTACTTAAAAAAGATGGCAGCGATTATTACATTAAGTTCGACGAACCGGCATATGATGCTGGTGTGGGTGCCAACCCGGAATACAAAAGTAAAACACTCCGCTACAGCTATACTTCACTCACTACACCTAGCTCTACTTACGATTACAACTTAGAGAAAAAGGATCAAAAACTGATGAAGCAACAGGAGGTTGTTGGGGGTTATGATCCTAAGGAATACGTTACCGAACGACTTTTTGCCACAGCAAAAGATGGTGCCAAAATACCTATTGCCCTGGTTTATAAAAAGGGTTTTAAGAAAAACGGCAATAGTCCGTTGCTGCTGTACGGTTATGGGTCTTATGGCGCTAACATGGATGTTTATTTTTCTTCAGTAAGATTGAGCCTTTTAGATCGGGGATTTGTATTTGCCATCGCGAACATCAGGGGCGGACAAGAACTTGGCAGGCAATGGTATGAAGATGGTAAGCTCATGAAAAAGAAAAACACCTTCACCGATTTTATTACCTGTGGTGAATACCTGATCGACCAGAAATACACCAGCAAAGGGCATTTATATGCCAATGGAGGTAGTGCCGGTGGCTTGTTAATGGGTGCTGTAATTAACCTTGCTCCCGATTTGTGGAATGGGGTAATTGCCGATGTTCCATTTGTAGATGTGGTAAACACGATGCTTGATGAAAGCATTCCACTCACTACCAATGAATTCGATGAGTGGGGTAACCCTAAACAAAAAGCGGCCTACGATTATATGAAGAGCTATTCTCCTTACGAAAACATAGAGAAAAAAGCCTATCCAAATCTTCTGGTAACCACAGGTTTGCATGACAGCCAGGTACAATACTTTGAGCCTGCCAAATGGGTAGCCAAACTTAGAACCATGAAAACGGATAAGAACGTTTTATTCCTTAAAACCAATATGGAATTTGGCCATGGTGGTGCCTCAGGAAGATTTGATTACCTTAAAGAAGAAGCGCTGGGTTATGCCTTTTTATTTGCACTAGAAGGGATAAAAAAATAACAAGATGACCTCACTAAAAAACACTCAGATTATACACTTTGCGCTTTGCGTAGCCGTATTTTTATTTGCCACAGTCACCATTTTTATCAACCGTGATGAAATGATCTTTACTGCCGATTTTCAGGAAACAGCACCTTTTAACCCCATATTTCCCATTGTCTCCATTACAACCATCATAACTAGCGCCATCCTTTACAAAAAAATGATGGATAAAATAGAGCTGAATGCCAGTTTAGATACTAAGATCGGACTTTATCAAAGCGCTTTTATCGTGAGCATGGCATTATTGGAAGGTGGAGCGCTGCTTAACATTGTTGGCTTCTTGATTACCAGCAATGCCTTTTTCTTAATCTTTGCAGGTCTCAGCTTGTTTATCATGATCCGTAAAAAACCAACAAAAGAAAAATTGATTACCGAACTTAACATTCAATATCCGGAAACAGAAAAACTATAGCGTTATTAATGCAGCATTCAAATTTCCAAAATTACATAGCGGAGAAAATAGACCGTAATTTCTTGTGTATCTTTGCCCGCTAATGGAATATAATGTTCATACACTGCCTAATGGCATTCGCTTGTTACACGTGCCTTCGGCCTCGAACATCTCGCATGCTTGTATTATCATCAACTCAGGCTCAAGAGATGAAGCAGAGGGAAAAGCTGGTTTAGCACATTTTATTGAGCACCTTATTTTTAAGCGCACCGAAAAACGGAGTACCAATCAGATTCTAAATCACCTGGAAAGCGTAGGGGCAGATTTAAATGCCTATACCACAAAGGAATACACTTGTGTACACGCCTCATTTCTAGCGCCATACCTCGATCGTACCTTAGATTTATTTAATGATATCATTTTTCACTCTACATTTCCCGAAGAGGAGATGGATAAAGAAAAGAGTGTTATTCTCGATGAAATTGCCTCTTACTTAGATCAGCCTGAAGAAGCTATTAACGATGATTTTGAAGATATGCTTTTTGCTGGTCATGCTTTAGGGAACAACATCCTTGGAACAAACGATACCGTAAATAATTTCAGCAGAGCAGATATTATCAACTTCAGAAAGGCCAATTACAGAACAAATGAGATTGTGGTAGCAGTTTTAGGAAACTATACCTTTAAGCGGTTTGTAGCAAAAGGAGAGAAATATTTTGCCGATGTTCCGGAAAATGCACCGGTTAGGAACAGAGAAAAGCCAGTTGTTCTTGATCCGCAACAAAAAACCGTTTATAAACCCATCATGCAATCACATTGTATTATAGGTTCGCAGACTTATTCAACGCACGAATCGCAAAAAACGGGCTTAATGCTTCTGAACAACTATTTTGGGGGTAATGGTATGAGTGCCGTGCTCAACCTTCAGATTAGGGAAAAATACGGAATTGCCTATACCATCGAATCCAACTTTTCTCCACTAAGTGATACCGGAATTTTTTCTATCTATTTTGGAACGGATAAGGAAAAGCAGGACAGAGCCCTTTCGCTAATCTATAAAGAAATCAAAAAGCTTAAAGATCAGCCCCTTTCAGAACTACAATTACAAAAAGCCAAAAATAAATTCATTGGCCAAATTGCATTGGGAGAGGAGAACCGCATCGGCTTGATTATCTCCATGGCCAAAAGCCTGGTAGATCATAACAAAATAGACTCCCTGGAAAAGGTTTTCGAGAAAATCAATCAGGTTACACCAAGGGAAATGGCAGAAATAGTAGAGGATGTTTTAGATGTTTCGAAACTCAGCACCTTCACTTTCTGCCCGGTATTGGAATAATTCTTATTTTTGTATTAAATTTCTGTCATACCGGAATAAAAGTATTTAGATACAATATAAATCAAGGTTTGTAATACGTTAAAATTAAAGATGTTAAACAAACCTGAAAAGACAACTAAAAAATTTCAGATTCAACATCTGATAGATAGAATACCATGAAATTACCCATTATAGCTTACGGAGATCCCGTTTTAAAAAAGATTGGCACAGACATCAACCAGGATTATCCTGAGTTGAAACAATTGATTAGCGATATGTTCGACACGATGTACCATGCCAGCGGTGTTGGTTTGGCTGCACCACAAATTGGTCTGCCTATCCGATTATTTATTGTAGATACCGGTGAGGATGAAGATGGAACTCCAGGATATAAAAAGGTTTTTATCAATGCACAAATTTTAGAAGAAACAGGTGAGCCATGGGCATTTAACGAAGGTTGCTTAAGTATTCCGGATATCCGTGAAAATATTATGCGCAAGCCTAATATCAAAATTAAATACCTGGATGAAAACTTTATTGAGCACACGGATGATGTAGACGGTATGCCCGCACGTGTAATTCAACATGAGTACGACCACATTGAAGGAAAATTATTTACAGATAAAGTAAGTGTTTTACGTAAAACGATGCTTAAAAGTAAGCTCGATGCCATTTCTAAAGGCAATATCAGAACAGATTACAAAATGAAGTTTCCTAACAAAAGTAAAAAACGCTAGTACAACCGAATAGAAACAATGAGGGGAAAATGGACAAACCATTTTCCCCTTTATATTTTAATGAAATTGAGATGCTGGATACTAGATTTGAGACGCTAGATTCTAGATATGAGATACTAGATGTGAGATGCTAGAGATGAGGCGCTAGATATTTGAAATTAGAAAGGAGACTCCAGACTAAAGACTCCCGACTCATGACTAATTCTCCACCCTACTCTTATCTCCGTCGAAAATCTGCTGCATTAATTTACCCCAGGCAAACGGATTTAACAAAGGGTTGGTTTGCACCATATTTTTGTTAACCATCCTGTCGAAATTATAACGGTAATTCTGACTGCCAATCTCTTGTCCATCACGAGGTAAAGTCTGAATCAGGCCATTAATAGAAGATCTGGAAAGATTTTTCTTCGCAATAGCCATATCGTCATCAGCAAGTTTCATGGACAAAAATTCGCGTGTAAACTCTTCTGTTGTAGCCCAGGGAAAAACCCTTACCGAAGGCAGGTTCACCACTTCAGCCTTAAGCTTAACCATAATGGTATACTTGCTGTCTGGTGTGCCCTGAGGAATAATAGTAGAAAACTTCTTGTAACCAATGGCGGTAAATAGAATGGTATCACCAGGGTTAACAATAAAAGTAAAATACCCTCTGTAATCTGCGGCCACACGTTTACTCTTAGCCGAAAGATTGGTAATCGTAACGTATGGTATTACATTGGAGCTGTCCATATCTGTGATGATTCCCGAAAATTGAATCAATTTATCCCCAGCCGACTTTTGTTGTGCAAAAGTGGTTAACGAAAAAATAAGCAAAATAAGGGCAACACAATATCTCATTAAACAAAAGTAATTTTAATACTTAAAACTGCTTGTTAAATAGTGTTAAAGCTATTCTTGCTCGGCCATATTTACCGCAACAACCGAAGTAATTTGTGGAACAGCTTTCATAATAGCCTGTTCAATACCCGATTTCATCGTCATGAAACTCATCGGACAAGAACCGCAGTTACCTAAAAGCTTAAGTTTAACTACATTATCGTCCGTAATTTCTTCAACAGAAACATTCCCCCCATCAGCGATAAGATATGGTCTGATAGTTTCCAATGCCTGTTCTACTTGCTCTGTTAAATTCATTATATGTGATTTAATTTTTAAAAATAGTAATTTTTTAGCAATTCGCCATTTGTGCGTTGCTGATAGATATTTGCTGTGCAATTTTGCTGGCAATATCACCAAAGATAACATCTAACTGCGGGTTTTGATTTAAAGCCACTGGCTTACCATTGTCTCCTGCTTCTGCAATACTTTGAATAATAGGAATCTCCCCTAAGAAAGGTACATCAAAACTCTCTGCCAATTTTCTTCCACCACCGTTTCCGAAGATGTAATATTTATTGTCTGGCAATTCTGCAGGGGTAAAGTACGACATGTTCTCAATCACTCCTAGAACAGGGATGTTGATGCCAGGCATTCTAAACATGGCTAAACCTTTGTGCGTATCTGCAAGGGCTACCTGTTGAGGCGTAGTCACCACTACTGCTCCCGAAATTGGGAAACTCTGCGTAATGGTAATGTGAATATCACCGGTTCCCGGTGGTAAATCAACGATTAGATAATCCAGTTCACCCCAGTTGGTATCATTAAACAACTGCTTCACGGCATTAGAAGCCATTGGCCCTCTCCAGGGAACGGGTTGTCCCGGATCTGCAAAAAAGCCTAAAGAAAGCAGCTTAATGCCAAATTTCTCAATGGGTAAAATTTTAGTTTTACCGTCTGGCGTTTCTTCAGCTGATGGTTTGGCATCTACTAAATCGAACATTGTCGGAACCGAAGGCCCATAAATATCTGCATCAATTAACCCCACTTTAGCACCGTCTTTCGCCAGTACAACAGCCAGGTTGCTGGCAACGGTCGATTTACCCACGCCACCTTTTCCTGATGAAACCAAAATGATATTTTTGATGTTATCTAGTGAGGAGGAATTCGTTGGTTGGGTTACTCTCGAAGTAACATTGATCTCTACTTCGGCATCTGCCAGCACGAAATGTTTAACGGCATTGGTGCAGGCATTTTTAAGCATATCCTTCATCGGACAAGCCGGAGTGGTAAGCTCTAAAGTAAAACTGATATGGTGATCAACGATTTTTAAGTCCTTAATCATGTTCAAAGTAACCAAATCCTTTTTCAGATCTGGATCCTCTACATTTTTAAGCGCATCTAAAACTTGCTGTGGGCTAATTTGCATTGTATAAATTTAAATTCAAAATTAACAAAACATAGCCATAAATACTTTTATTTAGGCTTTTTAACTGTAATTTTAACACGAAATAAACATTTAATTGTTACGTTTAAGCATTTAACCTTTTTTACCACTATATGCGCATACCAAAAATTAACATCCCTAAAAAATATTTGAAAATCGGAGCCTGGGTTTTGGGTGTTTTTTTAATAGTTGGCATTGCGCTGGGGGCGGTTGCATATAGCAAAAGAGAGGCTATCCTGAAGAAAATGGTTGCCAAGGCCATAGCTAAAGCTGATAAAGATTATGGCCTCGAGGTAAAAATCGGTTCGGCTGGATTTACGGGCTTAAGTACAGTAAAAATGACCAATATTTCTGTCGTACCCAAAGAGCGCGATACGCTTTCTAATATCGGCCAACTCAGTGTAAGCGTTAGGTTATTCCCTTTGTTATTCGGCAACGTTAAACTATCGGAAGTAACTTTAAATGATGGTTTTGTAAGTGTGGTACTTAAAGATTCGACCACCAATATTGATTTTTTATTGAAAAGGAAGAAGAAAGACAGTACAGAAACCAAAGGCAAGTCTAACCTGGCAGAAATTGCGAACAACATTCTCAATCAGGTATTGTATAAAATACCAAACGACATGGATGTGAAAAACATGGTTTTTAAGTTTAACGACCATGATACGGCCCAATTAAGCTTTGCAACTACCGCAGTGATAGACGATGGGGATTTAAAATCGACCATAGAGGTAAATAACGGAGAATCTAAATGGCATATTGATGGCTATGTTAATCCGGGAAGCAAAAAATTGAGTTTTACCGCCTATGCTGATGGAAAAAAATTAGAATTGCCCTATCTGAATAATAAACTGCATGCAAAAGTAAGTTTTGATACGCTGCAAACAGAATTGAAAAGCGCAGGCTACAGCAGCGGCGATTATAAAATTTCTGGCTCCTGGTCAGTCAAAAACATGTTGCTTAACCAGCCTAGAATTGCCAATAATGATATTATTATCCAAAGTGCTAAGCTGGAAGCAGATGTATTAGTTGGTGAAAATTATATTGCCTTAGACAGCACTTCAACAGCTTACTTAAGAGATGCTTCCATCCATCCATACATTAAATACACCTTAGGTAAAAATAAGATTTACGAACTGAAGCTTAATGCCGAAGAGCAAGATGCGCAGGCGGTACTAAACGCATTTCCGCAAGGTTTGTTCGAATCTTTAGAAGGATTAAAAGTTCAGGGAAAAATAAAGTATAACCTTAATTTTTATTTAGATACGGCCATTCCAGATAGTGTAAAGTTTAATTCAACACTCACACCTGTCGATTTCAAAATTATCCAATGGGGGAAAACCAATCTTCAAAAAATTAATAACAGCTTTGTTTATACGCCATACGAATATGGGAAACCCATGCGCGATATCACCATTGGGCCCTCAAACCCAAATTTCACGCCACTGTCTGCCATATCCAATAATTTTAAAAATGCAGTGCTTACCGCCGAAGATCCTTCGTTCTTTACTCATAATGGATTTGTAGAAGAATCTATCCGGAAATCAATTGCTGTTAATTTTAAAGAAAAGAAATTTAAACGTGGCGGTAGTACCATCAGCATGCAGCTGGTAAAAAATGTTTACTTAAGTCGGCAAAAAACACTTGCCCGTAAGGCCGAGGAGATTTTAATTGTTTGGTTAATTGAACACAACCATTTGGTGAGTAAGCAACGTATGCTCGAAGTTTACTTCAATATTATGGAACTGGGCCAGAATATTTATGGGATAGGGGAGGCATCAAGATATTATTTTGGTAAACAACCTGCCGATTTAACCATTGGCGATGGATTATTCCTGGCCAGTATTGTGCCTAAACCAAAGGCGGCCATGTATAAATTTATGGCGAATGGTAGTTTAAAGCCATACATGTTCAATTACTTCCGCTTTATGGGAAATATTATGGCCAGGAGAGGACTTACTCCATCAGATACCTCTGGGTATGGGTTCTATAACGTACGCCTGAGAGAAGGTTTACGTCAATACCTTGCTCCGGATACGGCCGTTATTGACACTACAGCCTTTGACGATGACAGCGATACGCCTCCGGTAATTATGCAGGATGAAAGCAAAAATCTATTTGACCGAATCTTTGGTGGACGGGCTAAAAAGGACACGGCCAGTAATAAACAAATTAAATCGGGCGATACCACAACCAAAACCAGAAAGCAACTGAGGCAGGAGCGAAGAGAACAACGCAGAAAAGAAAAAGAGCTCGAAGAACTGAGAAAAGGCAACAATTAAACTACAAACAACATAACACATTTATAAAATGCATAAAATACAGGTAGAGGATAAGGAGTTCGAGCTATTTTTAGAAAATGACACTTTAAACAAACGCATCCGCCTGCTAGGCATTCAAATTAATGTAGATTATGAAGGAAAATGCCCGCTATTTATTGGAATTTTAAACGGTAGCTTTCTTTTTATGGCCGATCTCATCAAAGAGGTGAATGTGCCTTGTGAAATAGCCTTTATGCGTGTGGCCTCGTATGCTGGAACAGAAAGTACCGGAAGAGTGAAAGATTTAATTGGTTTGCCAGAAAACATCGAAGGACGAGACATCATCATTGTAGAGGATATTGTGGATACAGGACTAACACTTGCACATATTCTAAAAACCATTAAAGCAAAAAATCCTGCATCAGTAAAAGTAAGCTCATTATTAGTAAAACCTGCTTGTTTAAAGCATGAAATTGAAGGACTAGACTACGTTGGTTTTGAAATTCCAAACGAATTCGTAGTGGGCTATGGACTAGATTATAATGGCCTTGGAAGAAACTTAACCGACATTTACCGTGCCACAGAATCATAATTTCTAAATCAGATTAATATATTTTTTGCACCTTTGCTGAATAAATTCTAAAGTAATGACGATACATAAAGAGGGTTATACCACCATTGCCCTGACTATTTTATTAATATTTGTGCTGAATGCAGTTGTAGATTACAAGTACTATGATATTACCTGGCTCCGCTGGTTTATCTACATTTTTTCAGCAGCTTTATTCATTATTGTTTTACAGTTTTTCCGTAATCCAAGTCGTACTTTTTCTTCGGGAGAAAACCTGGTAATCTGCCCTGCAGATGGTAAAGTCGTTGTAATTGAGGAGACTACAGAAGGTGAATATTTTAAAGACAAGCGCCTTCAGGTATCCATTTTTATGTCGCCCGTAAATGTACACATCAATAGAAATCCAATTTCAGGTGTTGTTAAATTCTTTAAATACCACCCAGGTAAATATTTAGCGGCATGGAACCCTAAGTCATCTACAGAAAACGAGCGTACAACCACTGTTGTAGAGCATAAAAACGGACAGTCGATCCTTTTCCGTCAAATTGCAGGAGCTTTAGCCCGCCGTATTGTTTGGTACGTAAAAGAAGGAGATAAAGTAGTTCAAACAGAACAATTTGGTTTCATTAAATTCGGATCAAGGGTAGATGTTTTCTTACCTATCGGAACGAAGGTAAACGTAGAACTTAATCAAGTAGTAAAGGGTGGAATTACCACTTTAGCAGAACTTTCATAAAGTATAATGATTGAATTTTGAATGATAGCATGATTGAGTGACATGGTGCAGCCAGTCATTCTATCATTCATTAATCCTTTCATTCAAAATTCAATCACTCATTCCATCATTCACTCATTCAGTCATTCTCTCATTCAAAACTAATCCATCGTATCATTCCCAACTTCCTTCTCTGCCTCGTTAGATAGAGACCGGTCACTGATCAATCGCTGTGTAGGATAAGCAAATCCGGATTTATTTCGCATCACGATATCCATAATTTCCAGGTTAATTTCCTGTCTGATATCCAGAAACTGGTCAACTGCCAGTATTTTAACAAAATAGTTAACCTCAACAATTAATCCTGAATCGCCAAAACTCTTAAACGAAGCTGTTCCATCGTTGAGCGTGCCATCATGCCCATTAATATACGTTTCGATCTCAGAAACGATCTTACGCACATCGTTAGCCGTAGTTTCGTAGGTTAGGCCAATAGTGAAGGCTACCTTACGCGAATTTCTCAGTGAAAGGTTCTCCAATACCCCATCAATCATTCCTCTATTGGGTATGGTTGCCATTGTTTTCTCCGAAGTGCGGATTCTGGTGCTCCGAAATCCAACTTTCTCAATCGTTCCTTCAACACCATCTACCTTCACCAAATCTCCAACCACGAAAGGCTTATCTAAAAAGATCGTAAAAGAACCTATGAGGTTCTCTAAACTCTCCTTGGCAGCCAGGGCAATAGCAATACCGCCAATACCTAATCCGGTGATGAGCGTAAGTACATTTACCTCAAAAACAAAACCTAAAAGCGTAAAAAAGCCAATAAAAATAACGATGGTTTTAAAAAGCTCCTTTAAAAAAGGAACCAGTTGATCGTCTGATTTATTATCGGTAAGCGATGCCCGGTAAAGTAAAACATGACTGATAAAATCGATAATCCTCAGGATGATCCAAAATATCGAAAGGATAATCATAAATAAAAATATCCGGTCTATACAATCGCCAATACTTACCGGAATAGATTCTTTTGCCTTTCCTACCAGTTTGTTGTAGTGAAATATGGCAACCTCTAAGGGATGTTTTAACTGATTGATAGATAGATATATCGTTGATAAAAGAATAAAAACCTCTATAGGCTTTACTAAAAGTGCTACAAAAGCATCGTCATGAGATTGATTTGAAAAGTTTCTAAACAGTTTAAATAACAGCTTACTTAAGAGCCTTGATACAACCCGTTTAAATATCAATCCCAAAAAGAGTATTCCACCAAAAAGCATATAAGCCTTTAAAGTGTTGCCCCAAAAAACCTGCTCTAAAAATGCGCTATCTAACATAAACTTAGCTAATAAAAAAAAACGGTACAAACAAAAAAACCTCCCTGATGATGAATCGGGGAGGCCAATAATATAATGATTTAAATTATACTCTTTTAGATTTGATACGAGCAGCTTTACCAGTTAAAGCACGTAGGTAGAATAATTTAGCTCTACGAACTTTACCATAGCTATTCACTTCAACTTTCTCAATGTTTGGAGAACTGAAAGGGAAGATACGCTCAACACCTACACCGTTGCTCATTTTACGAACAGTGAAAGTTTCGTTTGCACCTGCGCTGTTACGTTGTATAACAACACCTTGGTAAATTTGAACACGTTCTTTATTACCCTCGCGAATTTTATAGTGTACGCTCACTGTATCTCCAGACTTGAACGCAGGGAAATCTTTTTTTGCGATGGCCTGCTCTTCAACAAATTTTACTAAATCCATGATTTTAAGCTATTAAATCGATATTTCAACCCGTGAAAATCGGATTGCAATATTAGAGATTTTTTTTGATAAAAAAAAGTCTAATTTAATTTTTTCCACAATCTTTATAAAATCCACATTCAACAGGGTTAATTGCTTCTATTTCAAAAGGTCTGTTGTGGGTACTTAGTCTTTAGTTCATAGTCTGGAGTGCTCGACGCATAGCCCTGAATAAGTCCTCAGTCTAGAGTCCATAGTCGGGAGTCCTCGACGCATAGCCCAACTCACTGCCAAACAACTAACCGACTGAACCAGTTGGGAGTTGAGAGATTGGAGTTCGGAGTCCTGGGCGCGTCCCTTGAATAAGTCCTCAGTCTTTAGTCTATAGTCCTCAGTCCTCAGCGCATTGCCCAACTCACCGCCAAACAACTAACCGACTGAACCAGTTCGGAGTTGAGAGATTGGAGTTCGGAGTCCTGGGCGCGTCCCTTGAATAAGTCCTCAGTCTTTAGTCTATAGTCCTCAGTCCATAGTCCTCAGTCCTGGGCGCACAGCCCAACTCACCACCAAACAACTAACCAGCTAAACAAAACTTCCCCCAAAGTCCATTCTCATTGGTAATCTGTGTAAATAGCACAATGAGGTAACGTTTCTTCTGCCTTTATAATTTTTTCTAAAACTAGTTCGCTATCTGGTTCCGCTTCATCGTCACCGTGAGAAGAGACATAAAGTTCTTTTAAATTCTTAAGATCGGTTAAAACATGCAGATCTTCCAGCCTGATTTGTGTCCGCCAGATATCCAGATATGCTAAATCAGTTAATTGATTTATATAAGGCAAACAGGCTTTTGTAATGTGCTCGTGCTTCATCAGCGTCAGCTCTGTGAGCTGCTTAACACCGCTGATTAACTTAACACCCTCATCGGTTACCCTTGTTTCTTTTAAATAAAGACTCCCCATAACGGAAACTTTTGCAAAAAGCATGGCTAAATACTCATCATCAACTAACGAATCAATGCTGGCAAAACCAGGCAGTGATGTTGGGATGTTTTTAGCTTCAGTAATATGCCCAAAATGCCACCAAAATTGTTTTTCTGCTCCTTTAAGTTTCATTTCATTAAAGTAAATCCCAGGGGGCTAACAACCGCGCTAATATACCCCATAGCCTAAAACGCCTATTTTTTCTTTTTCATCGGCATAGGTAATAAAATTGAACTTAGTCCCGGATTTGCTCCAGATATTTTTATTAACTGGCTGCCCCTCTATCGTTTGCTTAACCACTTTAGAAGTATATCCTTTGTCTTTTAGTTCCATATCAATAAAGGCCACATTTATTGCACCGGCGAAAAGGCAAACTATAGTTGAAATCTTGTCATTTTTGCCGTAAGAGAGCTCCAACATATCAAATTTGGAGTCGAAGGCCAATATTTCCTTAATATCACCTTCGCCCTCCTCAACATCCCCTTTTTCAAAGCCTTTTTCCTTCATAAAGGAGTTAATGTTTTGCTTGGTGGTTTTATAGAAAATATCGTTTATAAGCGCCAATTTTTTGTTCGTGTATGTCTCCTGACCAAAGGCGAAGGACCCATAAAATAAAAAGAGTAGTAGAGTTAATTTTTTCATGTTCATGTTTATTATTTTGTAATTTCTTTACCTGTTCTATCCATTGATCCCCACCTGCCATTTAATCTAAAAATGGCTGCTCCATTCTTAAATTCGCCAACAGCGTCGTATTTGATCGGGATTACCTCTTCACCTGCTTTACCGATAAAACCTTCTTTTCCATTAAGACCGGCTTTAGCCAACCCCCCATCAAAATCAGCGATAAACCTATACTTGAAAGGGATAATTTCTTTTCCGGTTTTATCAATAGCACCATAAAGATTATTCTTCTCAACTGGAGCAACCCCATCATTAAAATCTTTCGCATAATCATATTTAAACTTGGTGAATTCCTTACCCGTATTATCAATAAAACCCCATTTATCCTTTAGTTTCACACTTGCGCAACCGTTTTTAAAGCTATTTCCGCCCTCATACTTTAAGGCAGTAATTTCTTTGCCGGCACCATCAATATATCCATATTTCTCATTTAATCTCACCATGGCAAATCCGTCATCAAAATCAAAAGCCACATCATATTTTATAGGACATATTTCTCTACCTGCCTTATCTACATACCCTTCCTTTCCATTAAGTTCAACTTTGGCAAAACCTCCTTTAAAATAAGTTCCGTTATCATATTTAAAAGGAATAATTACTTTACCTGCTTTATCTATAAAACCAAATTTTCCGTTTTGCTTAACACCAATCAAACCCTCCTCAAAGCTTCGGCTATCATCATATAACAATGGGATAACTACTTTTCCGGTTTCATCTATAAAACCATGTTTTCCATTCTGTGTAACTTTTATGATGCCGTCTTTAAAGCTATAGCCAACTTCATCGTAAGCAAAAGGAACGACTTCCTTTCCCGTTCTGTCGATAAATCCATACTTGCCTTTATCGTTTCTTTTGGATCTTAAATTTTGTGCATAGCTAGTAATAACCAGCACACACAGCAATACTGTGATGGTTAATCGTTTCATTTTCTTTACTTTATAGGATGAATTAATTTTGTAAGCTAAATTATACGAAAGCTACAATCACAGAAATACCAAGTAAAGGGTATATTTACAGCTACAGCACTCAAGAAAACGGTTGCACTAACGATTGGATGGAATATTAATCTGAATAATAGTGCCTTCATTTTTAACACTACTGATCTCGAAATTACCTTTGTAATAATTTACCCGCTTCTCGATATTTTCGAGCCCGAAACCCTTGCTGGTTTTATGTAGATCGAAGCCGAGCCCATCGTCGGTAAATTGAAAATGGTAATTTTTAGGATATTTATAAAGCTCTAGCGTGATTAACTCCGCATTACCATGTTTTATGGCATTATTGATAACCTCAAGCGCAATAAGATATAAGTCGTAAATCCACTTTTCATCAATTCTATCAGGAAAATCATAATGGAAAAGCTCAATTTTTGCATTTGTTAAACCTGCGTTCAGACTGGAAATCTGGCTTTGCAAACTTGAGATTAAGGCACCTTCATCAAGTGCTTTGGGTAGAATTTTATGAGATATCTCTCTGATATCTGCTGCCAGTTCGGTTATAGTATGCTTAGCTAGCTTGGTATTCTTCATGTCGAAAAGATGAATAATGTGGGCAATCTTACTCCCAACATTGTCATGAATAATATTTGCGATGTTTCTCCGCTCCCGTAGCTGAACCTCACTAATGGCCCTCAGCGAGGTCTCTTTTTCAAAAATAACCTGCTGCATCAGTTCATTGTTCTTCAAAAAGATATCGATATAGTTTCTTGACAAAACGTATCCAAATAAAAACACCTCATACAGGCTGATAAATAACATCCAATTATCACCCAACGATTGTGGAATAATTTCAAATGTCTTTAAAATTAAACAAGCACCCCATACCAACTGTGGAGCAAAAGCCATAAGCGCATAAATAGCCTGTGTTTTTTCAATTTTGAGGTGTATTAATGCCGACCAGAAAAGTATGACGATAGAAGCCAGGAATATGATATAACCCAACACAAAAATGTAACGAAATTCAAAGTCTCGATAAAACACCAACAGTAAAATCGAAACTAAAATCAATAAAAAATTCAGCGCCCCCAGAACTATAATCAACTTATGCTTAAGGGGTTGATTTTCTTTCAGCTTTAAAAAATGTCCAAGAAAAATACTGAGGGCAATGTACCAAAGCGCTCCGGTGTAAACCCTGCCCTCGCTAAAAAACCTAAACTCCGGAAATAAAACATGCTTGGCAAAATTGGTGGTTATGGCGGTGTAAAATGCTGTTAATATAGAATAACCAATGTAATAAACATATAATCTGTTTTTGGTCATCAAAAACAATATTCCATTAATCATCAGCAACAGAAAGACTATGCCAATAAAAAAGGAAGTCAAGGCTGTTTTTCGAGAGGATTTTCGCTCTAAATAAGATTGATTTTCCAAGCTATAGGAAAAATCCAGAAAGGAAGTTTCTTTTTTAACCCTAACCCAAAAGATTTTTTCTTCGCCTGGTTGCAAATTAAGTTCAAATGCCAGAGTCTCGATGAAAGGACTCCGCGCATCCGTTCTGTCGCCAATGGTTTTAATTTCTTTACCATCATAAAGGCTAAGGCTATCAATATGGTTATTATTGAAACACAACCATGTTTTTAAGCCTTTTGACAGTTGGGTATTTTTAATTTTGAAAGCGCACCATACCGCAGCGTTTTTATTATAACCAATATTAACCTTGTCGTTCTGTTTAAAGGCCTGAAATTCTTTCTGTTTAAGGTCGGCTAAATGCCAGGTGGAATGGCTATCTACAGCATAGCTGGAGGAAACTTCTGGAAACTGATTAATGGCTTGAGCATGGAGAAAGCAGGGTAGAAGCAGGAAGCTAATGAAGTAAATTATTCTCATGAGCGAATTTGATAAGCGAGCTGCTATTGCTGATTTCTAGTTTTCGGTGGATATTCTTTCGGTGAGTAGTAACTGTTGTTTTGCTGATAAAAAGCTTATCCGCAATCTCCTGACTGGTTAATCCAGCGATAATCAATTTAATAATCTCTTTTTCCTGCTTAGATATTCTAAATTTATTGATGATTGGATCGTCAATGCTACTATACACACCAACGTCTTTTTTATAATTTTTATTGGTGTAAAATTCCTTGCTCTGGTCCGATTCTATCACATCTACAAGCTCTTCGGCAGTAGTTTCCTTCTTCAAAAAGGCATTTATCCCAATTCTCTTTGCCTTCTGAATCAAAAAATCTTCATAATAAGCAGTAAGAATAATTGTTTTGGTATGCTTTAATTTGGGCTTCAACTCCTCCAATAACAAAAAGCCGTCGAAGTTATTGATATTTAAATCGCAGATAAATACATCTGCTGCATGCTCCATCAGATGTTGCCTGCACGAATGTACATTGCTGAATGTAGAAATGTGATAGTTATTTCCGGTATTCTTGAGCAATTCTGCAATACCATTTAAAAAGAGTAAATGATCATCGCAAATAACGATCTGTTTCGGCATAATTTAGGGGATTTCTGGGTTCTCCTAAATTAATACTTTCGACTCATTCTTTACAAGAATTTCTTAACTCTTATTACAGGCTTATTTTCTATTTACTAAAATAGACTGAAGCACAGAAAAGCACAATACCATTTAATGGGTATTTTATTGCCCTATTAGAAAAATTTTTAGGCGAGAATAGTTATTAACTACTCTAAAAGATCGGGTCTGCGGGCCTTGGTTCGGGCCAAAGCTTGCTCGTGCCTCCATTCGTTCACCTTCGCTTCATGCCCGCTTAATAAAATATCGGGTACTTTATGCCCCCTCCAATCTGCCGGGCGGGTATACACAGGTGCATCTAGTAATTCTCCCTGAAAACTATCCGAAAGGGCAGAAGTTTCATCGTTTAGCACACCGGGGATTAACCTAACCACTGCATCTACAACAATGGCAGCAGGCAACTCCCCACCGCTCAGCACATAATCGCCAACAGATAACTCACGGGTAACATATATGTCGCGTATCCGTTGATCTATGCCCTTATAATGGCCACATAGAATGATGATATTCTTTTTGATAGATAATTCGTTAGCGATGCTCTGATTTAGTGTCACGCCATCAGGACTCATAAATATAATCTCGTCATATTCTCTTTCAGCCTGGAGTTTCTCAATGCAGTTGGCAAAAGGTTCAATCATCATCACCATACCACTACCTCCGCCATACTGATAGTCGTCAACACTTTTTTGCTTGTGAGTAGAATAGTCTCTCAGATTATGCACAACAATCTCTGCAATTCCCTTCTTTTGAGCACGTTGCAAAATAGAATGAGCAAATGGACTTTCGAGCAGGCCCGGAATAACGGTAATAATATCAAAACGCATGATGCAAAGTTAAGTCTTTAGTACGAAGTCTTTAGTCTGATGTCGAATTTTCCTACTTAAGGGCTAATCGCCTTCTTCCAGTTCAAATATTTCATCTACAGGTTTTCCGAAAACTTTAGCCATTTTGAGTGCCAGCACTGTAGACGGAACATACTTACCTGATTCGATCGTATTTATAGTCTGCCTGGAAACCTGAATGAGGTCGGCCAGCTCTGCCTGAGTGATATTTTTTATAGCGCGCTGTACACGAATGTTATTTTTCATCAGAAACTCCTTCCTTCCTTAAACGATATAAACTAAAATTAAACTTGATAATAAAAACCAACAATACCGTTAACATATTGTAAATCATAAAGGCTAAATACATTCCACCATAAATGGTCCAGGTGGCCATAAATAATACACCATAAGAGATTAACACAGACCATTGCCAGCTTCTTAACCGCAATAAGGAGATATACTCGTCCTCCTTCTTCTCTTTCGAAAATGAAATTAATAAAAGCCCAATAATTACTAAAGTTAATATGATTTCATCCCACAAATTTCCATCCGACCAATTGAACACTCTCGGAATCAAAACAAGTGTAATCTTAGGGACAGGTAAATCAAAATAATTTATTACCGTGTAAACTCCTGTAGATAAAATAAAAACTACCCAGCCAATAAACTTATATCTGTTTGGGATCAAAAGCGAATTTTTCATATATCAAATATTTTTTACCAAATGTAAAGTATTTTTGATATCAATGTCAAGTATGTTTCACTAAAAGATTGCTTTATTTTACAAAAACAGTCCTAACAATAGCTGTAACTGAGAATTTATTTTTAATTAGACAAGTAAATATCCAGCAAACCTTCAGGTAAATCGAGGTTTAACACCTTTTCTTCATCATCAATTTCAACGATAAAGTCTTCATTCAAAGGAAAGAGAATTTCTGTTTCCCGGTACATTACTGTAGCCACAAATTGTTGTGGATATTCGTTTACTTCCAGAATTTCACCCAGTTCACCCAAGGTCTCATCAACCGCGGTAAAACCCTTAAGATCTGTATAGAAAAACTCATCCGCGTCATGCTCTGGCATTTGGCTCAATGGAAGATAAAGCTTCTTTTTAAGTAGGGGTTGAGCCTTATCAATGTGATCAACATCATCAAAATTAAAGTAACCCGTTTTATTGGGATGTAGTTTAGCCGAAGCTACAAAATAAGGTACGAGTTTACCGTTCATATCAGCAAACACAACATCGAAATCAAGCTGTTCATAGTCATCAAATTCAAAGAATACCTGAACTTCTCCTTTTAAACCTTTTGTTTTAGTGATATACCCTACGTAAAATGCTTCTTCGTGTTTCATACTGTTGGTGGGAGGAGAGCTTAATGAATATATTATTGTTCTATTGTTGAATTGCAAACCGGTAACAGGCAACTGATAACTGCGTACTGCAAACTGATAAATTTCTTTTAAATAGAAATAGCGTTCGGAAAGATCCTGAACGCTATTTACTGCGATTGAATAATATAAATTATTCTGCGCCTTCTTCTTTAGTTGCTTCTGCTGCAGGAGCTTCTTCAGTTGCTTCAGCTTCAACAGCTGGAACTTCTTCTTCAACAACTTCTTCTGCAACTGGTGCATTTTTAGCTGCGATTGCTGCTGCTCTGTCTTCTTTTTTCTTAGCTTCTGCTGCTAAAGCTGCTTTACGCACCTCAGCTTTTGAAGTTGCCAAACCTTCTGTTTTACCAGAGATTTTACCTGCTTTAGCATCTAACCAAGCAGCAAATTTTTCGTCTGCCTGCTCTTGAGTTAAAGCACCTTTTTTAACACCACCTTCTAAGTGTTTTTTGTATAAAACACCTTTGTAAGAAAGGATAGCGCGAGCTGTATCAGTTGGCTCAGCACCACTGTTTACCCAGCCTAAAGCTTTTTCGAAGTTAATTTCGATAGTAGCAGGATTGGTGTTTGGGTTATAAGAACCTAAACGCTCAATGAATTTACCATCACGTGGTGAGCGAGAATCTGCTACCACTACGTGGAAAAAAGGCTTACCTTTTTTACCGAATCTTTGCAATCTGATTTTAGTTGCCATTTCTTAAGTTTATTATGTATTCAACATAGTTCCCGGAGCTTCGTACTGCGGGGCTGCAAAGATAACTAAAATACTGGAAATTAAAAACATAGTTTAATTTCTTTGTTTTCAGGATATTTGCCAGCGAAATTTTTGCTGATACAAAATGGAAAGAATTGCTATTGACATGGACGAGGTGATTGCCGATGCCCTTGAAAAATTTATTCGGCTATATAACCGTGATTACAACGTTCCCCTTGATTTAAAGATAGATGCAGGAAATGAAATTTACCACCACGTTCCGCAGGATGTTAACCAAAAATGGTTCGAATACATTAATGAACCAGGCTTTTTTCGCGATTTAGCAGTAATTCCTGATAGCCAAAGGGTGATCAAGGCCCTCCAGGAAAAATACGATGTTTACATTGTTTCTGCGGCAATGGAATTTAGAAACTCATTAACCGACAAATACGACTGGCTCGCAGAACATTTTCCCTTCATCGATTGGCAACACATCATGTTCTGCGGAAACAAAATTGTTAAGGCCGATATTATCATCGATGACAGGACGAAGAATTTTGTCAATTTTGAGGGCAGACCGCTACTTTTTACATCACCACACAACCTACTGGTAACGGAGTATGAGCGGGTAAATAACTGGGAAGAAATTGCCGGATTACTGCTTTAGTCAAAATAAAAATCCGGTCAGCAACGCTATAATATCTTGCTGACCGGACAGCTTTTTTTAAAAATAAAATTCACCGACTAAATTTCCGGTCTTGTTGCTTGCCGACATGGGCAGTACGATAACTTCCCGTTGTTGTTTCCCTGTGGCATAACGGGTGTAAATTTCTGCGGTAACAGTAGTTGGCCCACTGATGTTGATTTGCTGATCGCCATAATAATTTACTTCAATTTTATATTTTCCTTTAATGGCCTTTTTGATCATAAATTGCTCAGGGCCATAACCTGAAATAAAGTCGTCGCTTATCCTTCCCCCAATTTTGGTTTTCGGATTGCCATAATAGCCCTTCTCTCCGGTTGGATCTGTTAACCATAGATCTATATCGGTATCATTCTTATTCCAATTGAGCACCACACGTACATCAACAGGCAGCGATTGAATCAATCTTTTATCAATCTGTCTGGTATTGAGCTCTTTTCCGTGCCTGGCGATCAGATTGTTGATTTCGGAAATGATAATTTCTTCGATTCCATGATCCCGGTCTGATATCTGTGCATTATAATCATTGGTTAGCACGCTATACAAATTATCCAGTGCTTTCTGATATTGTCCATCATCAGCCAATGCCAAAGCGTAATCCCTGTAGCTTTGGGCATCCATTGGCCGCCACTGCAGCACTTTCTCTGTGACAAAAATTTCTTCCTTATAGTTTTTAGTCTGCTTAAGTTTATAGGCCAGGGTTTTATATAAATCAGCATTTTCCAGATCCAGATCGGCAATATTGCTTAAAATGGTTAATGCTCTTACGCTATCTTTTTGTTCGTAGAACCAATTGGCTACATCAAAATAGAACATGGGTGTACTGATATAATCTGGCCTTAATTTTAAATACGCAGCATAAGCACTATCTGGTGTGCCTGTAAGCGATTTGATGTATTCCTTATCGCTTTTAAACTTTTGAACCACAATTTTAGGCTGGGGCCTTGCCTCTGTATTGCCCCGCTCGCGAACCACAGCACCAGCCACACGCCCAGCCAAAGCATTGTTAAGCGTTACAGCAGATCCCGTAAGTTCTCTTTTAGCCTGAGCCGCATAGCCCACCACTACGATCTCATGCAATGCCTGTCCCTGTTTCGCGTCCTGCAGCCGCTCTGCCGCAGGGGCAGGCCGCCTAACTGCCTGCCTGTTTTCAGTCTCTCTTCTGGCGGTTTCTGCCATTCGTGGTATAGAAACAATATCTTCTGTGGCACGTTCCGGAACCGGATATTCTTCCTTCACTTTTGACGTTTCCTTATAATTAAAATCAGTGTCCCACCAGGTTTTCAATTCCTTTGTCATGGCAACAGCTGCATTCATCAAATTTGTTTTTTGTTCCAAGAGTGAATTACGACGAACTTTTAAGGCAGCTTCATAGGCACCCCTCAATTCTGCAGGTGGTACAATGTCATAACGGAGGTAATCGTCTAAATTCTCTAACACAATTAAGCTTGTATTTCTGGTTACAATACCAAACTGCTTACTTAAATGGCTAATATCCTGTTTGTGCTCTTCGTACTGAATATCCATCTCGGCAATTTTCTTTTGCGCCCAAATCCGGCTTACATCAATACTAGCCAATGCGTGTTCGGTGGCATTTAATCGCAGCTTTTGCTCGGTAACTACCTCATTCCCATATCCAAATTGCAGGATGAATTCAGTATTCAACTCATTTAAGATTCCTGCCAAAGAAAAATTCCCGTTTACATTGACCCGCATTGCAGGATAAGTCTGGCGTAAATCTGATCCGTTCTTAATGCCCAGGAACTGCAATTGCTGTTCGCTAAGCTGCTTAAATGCATCTTTTGCAGACAGGTTGTTGAGGTTAACAAATTGTCCCCCGGATTTTAAAGAAATGTACTTTAACGTGCTGTAATCAGCCTTAAGTGAGCTATTTATACAATGCACAGGCTTGGTTAGGGCAATGGTATTTTTACCAAAAGTGGAAAGACCATCAGTAAAAAAGAGGTATTCATCAGCAAAAAGAGACTTATCGTCAATGCTGCTAAAATTTGTTCCTCCATCATATACAACCTGGTTTAACTTATTCTTCAACTCAGTCCAGTCTCCATTTTTGATCCGGAAAGTCCCGGCATTTCTGAATCCGTTATTTAAAAGCCCCAATTGAATGGTAAGATTTCGCTTTTGCTTAACAATGGCATCCAAAAGTTGCATTTCCTTTTGTCTGTCATGCTGCATTCCACTCAAAGAAGCGTCCCAGATAAGGCCGATTTGATTGGACCAGATTCTTGGTTTGCTTGGTGATTTAGGGAATACGTTAATTAAGAAATAATAACCTGCTGATGCCTTTTGAAGTTGAATTTCTGGCAGGTCGCTTCTTTTTGGAAGGTTGATGGTTAGGCCTCTTTTAGGCAAAAAGTCCTTTTTATGGATCTCAGCCACGTAGACATTCCCATTGGTCTTAAAATCGAAGCTTCCGTCCGGTTGCTCCTGCATTTGTGGCTTCAATACGCTTTCATAAACAGTTGCCTTTAAACTGAAATCTTCAACAGCTTGTTGATAAGCTAAGGGCAGGTGATAGCTTAAAGCTTTATCATTCACAAATGCAAGCTCCTGTTCGTAGCCAATAATTACCGTGCGGCTACCTTTGGCAGGGAGCGGATAAATTCTGGTTCTAAAATTATTGCCTTCTACCTTTTCTAAAAGTCCTGGGTCTACCCGACGGCGCTCGATACTTTCAAAAACCGCTGTTGCCTTAGCTTTTTCTACCGGAACGGCTGCCCTCATTTTACCATTTATATCTAAAGCATACTTGCTTACCGTTACACCTTCTGGCATGGGAAAGCTGAGCTCACCTTCTAATATTTTATTGGCGTTGTTGTAAAAAGTCATGGTCATTACCGTGGTGGCAATGTTTCCGGTAATCTGCACATCAATGTCCAGCTTCTTCATCATTACAGATTGTTCTGCGTTTTCCTGCTGAACTTTAAGTACGGGCATTTGTGCTTTTACCGATAGGATAAGAGATAACAGCGCAAGCGTGAGTAGATTTTTATAGCGTTTCATAACCTGATATTTTTAGAAGTGATGCAAAAAAGTAACAGATTGCATAAATTTATTTTAAAGCAGTGCCCATTATAAATAAACCCGATGGAAGTGGCAGCCCCGAGGTACGAGGGCTATAACGAACAGCGGGACCGGAGCATCCCGATAAACACGAAACCTTACTTTACCAGAAGAAATGTAACATTTAAGGCATTAATAATTCTAATAGGAAAAACAATTAAGCTATGCTAGTAACCACAACACCTTCTGTTGAAGGCAAAAAAATAGTAAAATACATTGGCCTGGTAACGGGCGAAACCATTATTGGTGCAAATATCTTTAAGGATCTTTTTGCAGGTATCCGTGATATTGTTGGGGGAAGATCTGGTTCTTATGAGCGCGTACTGCGCGAGGGAAAAGATATTGCCGTAAATGAGATGCAACAATATGCGGCAGCCATGGGCGCAAATGCGATAGTTGGCGTTGATTTAGATTATGAAACGGTTGGAACAGGTGGTAGCATGTTAATGGTTACCGCTAGTGGTACTGCTGTTGTTATTGAAGATATTTGATAGTAAAAATGGGCCAAATATTAATCTGGCCCATTTTTTATGATTAGAAAGAAAGAATATCCATCAGTTTTAACCATCTGGTACTTACTTTTTCTGCATCGATATGCTTAATGGCATGTTCGAAAGGGGTGAAGGTTACCTCTTGATTAACTAAACCAGCCATTTTACCGCTTTCACCTCTTACCAATCCCTCAACAGCTGCCACGCCCAATCTGCTCGCCAAAACCCTATCCATACAGCTTGGTTTTCCTCCTCTTTGGATATGGCCCAGAATAGAAACTTTAGTATCGTAATGCGGGTATTTACTTTGCAAAATCTCACCTACCTTAAAGGCACCACCTGCATCATCTCCTTCTGCTACAATAATAATTTTTGATGCCTTGTCTCTACGGCTATGCTCCAGCTTATGGAGAATATCGTCTGCATTCATGTTTGCTTCAGGAATCATAATCGCTTCTGCACCTACGCCAATACCACTTCTTAAGGCGATTAATCCCGAATCACGTCCCATAACCTCAACAATGAATAGCCTATCGTGAGATTCTGCGGTATCCCTGATTCTATCTACCGCATCTATTACGGTATTGATAGCAGAATCATAACCGATGGTGAAATCGGTTCCTACCAAGTCATTGTCGATAGTACCTGGCAAACCTATGATTGGAAAATCATGCTCTTTAGCAAAAACATTTGCGCCGGTAAAAGTTCCATCTCCACCAATTACAACAAGTGCATCAACACCATTAGCTTTTAAGTTATCGTAAGCCGTCTGCCTGCCTTCAACTGTTCTGAAAGCCTCACTGCGGGCAGTTTTTAAGATTGTTCCTCCACGTTGGATAATATTCGCAACAGATTTTCTATCCATAGGTATAGAATCATTGTTGATTAACCCTTCGTATCCACGGATAAATCCGGTTACTTCAATATCATAATAAATTGAGGCCCTTACAACAGCCCTAATAGCTGCGTTCATCCCCGGTGAGTCACCACCAGAGGTTAAAACTCCTATATTCTTTATCTTGTTCATTCTGTTTATTTTGATGCCTTAAAGAGATCTAAGGCACTTTTTAAATATGCCGCATATTCTTTCGCATCGAATATTGCTCCTTGCGGTTTAACCAGCGGATTAAGATCATGGCCCGCTAAAACGTAAAAAGGTTGCGAGTTAGAATTGTATTTGGTTGCTTGAAAATCGGCATTCCACAATCCTAAATCAGCTGTATTTTTCCTTAAAACGGAAGAGTAATGCACTTTATTTTCGGGCATTTTAACTGAACGTTCATCTACATAAAGTTGTATCAGCACAAATTCTTCTTTAATTAAACGGCCAACCTCCTTATCAATCCAGATATTGTCTTCCATCTTTCTACAATTAACACAGGCGTGTCCTGTAAAATCAATCATCACAGGCTTACCCGCTTTCTTAGCATACGCTAAGCCTTCTTCTAGATCGAAAAATGCATTAAAGCCATGTGGTGGATGTAAAACATCTCCATATTTTACTGATGAAGGAAAATCAGAGCTCCCTGATGGAGCAGCGGTGTTACCTCCTAAAATAAAATCCTGGGTATTTAATGGTGGAGCGATTCCGCTTAAAATGTTTACAGGTGCGCCCCATAAGCCCGGGATAATATATACCGCGAAGGCGAAAGAAATAATCGCAAAGAAAAGCCTCGGTACTGATACAAAGGGAAGGTCACTATCGTGCGAAAATTTAAGTTTCCCAAGGATATAAACCCCCATCAAAATAAAGAGAACAATCCATAACGATAAGAAAATCTCTCTATCAAACCATTCCCAGTGCCAAACTAAATCTGCAGCTGATAAGAATTTTAGCGCCAGTGCAAGCTCTAGAAATCCTAAACATACTTTTAAACTATTTAGCCATCCTCCAGATTTAGGCATACTATTTAAAAATCCTGGAAATATTGCCGAAAGGGTAAAAGGGAGTGCTAAAGCAAGGGCAAATCCAAACATTCCGATGGCCGGCCCTAAAATATTTCCCTTAGAACTGGCTTCAACCAATAACGTTCCTATAATTGGCCCGGTACATGAAAAGGAAACCAAGGCTAAAGAAGCTGCCATGAAGAAAATTCCTCCAAGGCCTTTACTATTGTCGGCCTTTTGATCTATTTTATTGACAAATGAACTGGGCAGGGTAATCTCGAAAGCTCCAAAAAAAGATATGGCGAAAACAACGAGTAAAATAAAGAAAGCAAAATTAAACCAGCCACTGCTGCTCAGTTCATTGAGTTTTCCTGATCCGAAAATCAAAGTAATCAATAAGCCAAAAACGACATAAATTACAATGATAGAAGCTCCGTAAATTAAAGCTTGCCCAATGCCCTTCTTCCTGCTACCCGCCCTTTTAGTAAAATAACTAATTGTAAGCGGAACCATCGGGAAAATACATGGCATTAAAAAGGCTAAAAATCCACCTAACAATCCCTTTATAAAGGTTTCCCAAAGGGTAAGTTGTTCTGCTTCGGCGGCTTTTACCGGCTTAGCTGTGGGATCCGCAGTAATTTTTGTGGTATCTTTTTTAACCGTATCCTGTACAATATTATTGGCTGCACTATCTGCTGTTGATCCAACTTCTGTAAACTGAATATCATCTGGGGGAGCAGACACAGAACTTGTATCTTGGGCTACCCAGGCATAGCTCTTAACCGCAGGCAGTGTAAAAAACAAGGCTGCGATAATTGTTAATAATAAAACCTTTTTCATTTGTGTGTGGTGTGTATTTAAGGGCGTGAAAATAAGAATAATTTTAGAAAGCAACTTGTTAAAACCTTCTCATCCACATAGATTTTACTTTAAACAGAAACAGCCCCTCTTTTGGAGCGGCTGTTCAGTAACTATTTTATTCAGAATTACTTAACTGGAATGCTGAATTCAACTTCTTCTGGCGGAAGACATTGTCTGTCGTTACAAACCATATATTCTACTTTTCCTTTAACGGTTGTTGTTCCTTTATTGAGTTTAACCTTTTGTTGAAAGATTACGCTTTTCTCGAAATAGGCAACATTCATTTTAAAGGTATCTTCGAACTTAACAATAGCCTTTGGTTCAACTGTTTTGCCAACTAATGAGAATTCTTTAGAAGGAGAAAAAGTAAAGGTTGTTTTAACCGGCCCACCGTCTTTAACATTTTGAGAATAAATGTGCCATCTATCTTCAATGGTAGCTTTTAAATAAAGAACGGCTTCCGTTTTGCTTACTTTCTTTGCTGCGTAAGACCAGGTAACTGGTTTCTCTATCTGAGCAAAAGCTCCAGCTACGGAAAATAAAACCGTAGCGAGTAATAAAGTGATTTTTTTCATTGTGTGTTTATTGTGTGTGTATAAATTCTATTTCCTTAAAATTGAAAGATTGTATCCCTAACTTGGTTTCCATTATCAAGCGTCCGTTTTCTTCCACTCCTGTAATTGATCCTTCAAAAATCTCTCCATTCTGTTTGTAAGAAGCTAATATATTGAAGTTATATAATCTTTTAAGGTAATCCTTCTGTAAAATATTGTATTTACCTGATTTCAAAATTAGGTAGTATTTTTCCATAAACACGAATATTTTCTCCAGAATATCCTCCAAAAGCGTTTCTTTATGTAAAATTTGAATTACGGAAGTGGCCTTCTGCGAAATTTCATCTGAAAAATTTTCCTGGTTGATGTTTAATCCAATACCGATAACAGATGATTTTAAAGACAAACCTGTCAGCGTATTCTCAATTAAAATGCCTCCAAGTTTCTTATTATTGTAATATATATCATTAGGCCATTTTAGCTTGATACCCTCCGGAATAACCGTGGACAATGCTTCGCATACAGCCAAACTAATGGCCATATTGAGATAAAACTGCCTGTTTAGGGGTAAAAAGGTAGGTCGTAAGTATATGCTGGTACTGATGTTTTTTCCTGGTTCGGTGGTCCAAACGCTTTCTTGCTGTCCTCTTCCAGCAAACTGATGGTCTGCCATAATTACAGTCCCTTCTGCTAATGGCTCGGAATTTGACACCATATTTTTTAAAAAGTTATTGGTAGAATCAACTTCTTTTAATTTGATGAAATTTTGACCAACAAATAGTGTCGAAAAAGTGTTATTTTGCAAGGGTTGAATTTATAATATTGTAATTCCAAAATTAAAGCATTTTAATGGTAAAAAAGAAAATAGTAGCCCTTTCTACATACCTTTCTGAACTTGCCGTACACGGCATTCAAGAAAAAAAAGGGGAAGATATTGTGCGGTTGGATCTTAGACAAATTCATTCATCTGTAGCAGATTATTTTATTATTTGCAGTGCCAATTCTGGTACACAGGTGAAAGCAATTGCCGACAGTGTAGAAAAAGAGATATATAAAAGTACACAGGCCGACCCTCGCCATAAGGAAGGGTTTGAAACGGCAGATTGGATTATCTTAGATTATTTTGATGTGGTTGTGCACATTTTTAAAACCGAAAAGCGCCATTTTTATGGCATTGAAGAACTGTGGGGAGATGCTGAAAGCACAAATTTTCAGAGCGCCTAACCACAAAGGAACCATTTGATCAAAAGAAATGAACGATAATCAAAATATCAACGAAAACAAAAAACAGGGAAAAAGACTACCCAATATTCCCAAGAAACCCCAAAAGGGCTCTAAGTTTAACATTTTTTGGGTTTATGCTGCAATTATCATAGCTATTGTGGCTGCACAATTCTTATTTACCGGCGATGGTGGTAAGGAAATAACTTATCCGGCATTTGAAAAGATGCTCCTTGCGGGTGATGTAGAAAAGGTTATTGCCTATAAATCTGATGACCTGGTAAAGGCTGAGGTATATCTCAAAAAAGCGAGTTTAGAAAATAAACCTGAATACAAAAAATTCAAAAGCACCAGTTCATTGAACATGAGCCAGGGACCAACAGTATATTTTAATGCTGGTACCATGGATGGTTTGGATAAACAACTGATCGAGTCTCAAAAAGATTTACCCACTAAAATTGTTGCCGAGAAAACCAGTAGAAGCAATCCTTTGGCAAGCTGGTTCCTGAGCATTATTTTACCCGTATTATTACTGATTGGATTCTGGATCTTTATGATGCGTCGTATGGGTGGCGGTGCCGGCGGTGGCGGTCAGATTTTCAGCATTGGCAAGTCAAAAGCAACCTTATTTGACAAAGAAAGTCAGGTAAATATAACTTTCAATGACGTTGCAGGGCTGGAAGAAGCTAAAACGGAGGTAATGGAAATCGTAGATTTCTTGAAAAACCCTAAAAAATACACCAATCTGGGAGGAAAAATCCCTAAAGGAGCCTTACTAGTAGGTTCTCCAGGAACGGGAAAAACGCTTTTAGCTAAAGCTGTTGCCGGAGAGGCACAAGTACCTTTCTTCTCTCTTTCTGGTTCAGACTTTGTTGAAATGTTTGTTGGAGTAGGGGCATCTCGTGTGCGCGATTTGTTTAAACAAGCTAAAGACAAAGCACCTTGTATCATATTTATTGATGAGGTTGATGCCATTGGGCGTGCGCGTGGTAAAAACAGCGTAATGGGTGGAAATGATGAGCGTGAAAATACATTGAACCAATTATTGGTGGAAATGGATGGTTTTGGAACAGACTCAGGAATTATCATCCTTGCAGCAACTAACCGTCCGGATGTATTGGATTCGGCTTTATTGAGACCAGGACGTTTTGACAGACAAATTTCTATTGATAAACCAGATTTAGTAGGTAGAGAGCACATTTTTAATGTTCACCTTAAGCCAATTAAATCAGCTCCGGAAGTTGATGCTAAAAAATTATCAGCACAAACTCCAGGTTTTGCGGGTGCAGAAATTGCCAATGTTTGTAATGAAGCGGCACTTATAGCTGCCCGTAGAAATAAAGAAACTGTTGATATGCAAGACTTTCAGGATGCTATCGACCGTGTAATTGGTGGTTTAGAAAAGAAAAATAAAATTATTTCTCCTGAAGAGAAACGAATCGTGGCTTATCACGAGGCTGGCCATGCTATTGCTGGCTGGTTCTTAGAACATGCCGATCCACTGGTTAAAGTATCTATCGTTCCGCGTGGAGTAGCAGCATTAGGCTATGCACAGTACCTACCAAAAGAGCAGTTCTTATATACTACAGAACAGTTAATTGATGGAATGTGTATGACTATGGGTGGCCGGGTAGCAGAGGATATCACGTTCGGTAAAATCTCTACAGGTGCTCAAAACGATTTGGAAAGAATTACCAAGTTATCATACGCTATGGTAACCATATATGGTATGAATAGCAACGTGGGTAACGTTTCATTCCACGACCCTCAAAATGAATACAACTTTAACAAACCATACTCAGAGAAAACCGCTGAAATGATTGACGTTGAAGTGCGTAAACTCATTGGTGATGTGTATACAAAAACCAAAGAATTGTTGACTGAAAAACGTGATGGATTAGAAAAACTGGCTCAAAAATTATTAGAGAAAGAGATTTTATTCCAGGCAGATCTAGAGGAAATTTTAGGCAAACGCCCTTTTGATAGCCGCACCACCTATGATGAATTTGTAAATGGAACTGGCGATCAAACTCCGGCAGCTGAAGGATTAATTCATGATGGAGTAGGGGATGCAGACATTAACAATAAAGAAGTTACCGGATTAAACCCAGCTTCTGAGAAAGAGCAGAACTAGTATGTGCATCATTGCATATCAAAACAATTATATCTAAGTTTGAAACCTTGAACCTAAAAAATTCAAGGTTTCATTTTTTATACCGATGAAGGAAAATACTACGGCGAAGGAGCAGATATTGAAGAAAATTAGGAAAGCGCTTTTAGAAAAGCGTGAAAACCCCTATCCTAATTTGGAAGAAAGCCCTTTGTATATTAAAAATACCGAAGCCCTGGAAATACTCTTTGCTGAGCAGCTTATGGCGGTTTCGGGAAATTTTATCTTCTGTGAGGATGGTATTGACTTTATTGAAAACATGCTCCAATTGGCCGAGAAATTTAAATGGAGAAAAATATATTGCTGGGAACCGGAATTACAGGACTTTTTAGCCAAATATGAATTTCCCTTCTACCAAACAGATAAAGATTTTGAACAAGCAGAGGTGGGTATTACCCTTTGCGAAGCCCTAATTGCCCGGAATGGAAGCGTAATGGTAAGCAACCAAGGTGCAGCCGGCAGAAGACTTAGTATTTATCCACATCACCACATTGTAATTGCCAGAACAAGCCAGCTTGTTTTAGACCTCAAAGATGGCTTCGCTTTATTGAAACAAAAATATGGAAGCCAGATTCCATCTATGATCAGCAATATTACCGGGCCAAGCAGAACAGCAGATATCGAAAAAACATTGGTTTTAGGTGCGCATGGCCCTAAGGAACTCTTTGTTTTTTTGATAGATGATTTTAAATAAAAAGGTCAGAAATTTAATTTTCCGACCTTCAAAAATTTCCTTGTTAGTTTATTAACGCTCAGACTTTGGTATGTGCTTTACTACCATTTCTCTTTTTTCGTTTAAGCAGTATACATCTTCATCATAGTTTCTGTATACCCTGGAGAGAAACGGTTCAAGACCCGGTTCGCCCATTTTCCTTCCGCCCACGTAAATAGATATACTTACATAGCGGTGGTTATCTTTAGCTTTGTCAAAAGGTATGCTTTTTTTTGTTTTTAAGTTATAAATCTCGACGTTTTCATAGCCAGTATAGTTATTTCCATAAGAACGCCACTCAGGAAGATTAGGACTTCTGCAAACCACAAAATAGTCATCAGCGAGGTGGAAAATGGTACTGATCGTTTTATCGTTGAAATATCTTTTACCCTTAATATCAACGATATCCGCAACATTCAATTGTCTATCATTGCTTATTGTATTCGTTTCCTTCAATAGCACAATTCCAATGTTTTTTGGAAAATTATTCTTGTTTTCCCTCCATACCGCATATGCCTCCAGGTAATCGTTACTTTTTAATACTGTGTCGTTATTTTCATTTAAAAAGAAGTTTATGCGTTGATTGTGGGTAAACATACCCATGCCCCAACCCGCATAAAGCAGCACATCTTTTCCCAACTTAACAGGAGCTTTTTTGACCACCGGCAATGGCTTCTTGGTTGTAGCTGATGCGTTAGTTTTACCCATCGTAACATAAACCTCTGTCACCTTGCTTTTCTCTGCTATCTCTGCCTGCTTCTTTTTAAAAGCGATCGCATTTTCAGCCTTTAACTTTTCATTTTTTATTCTGTGTGCATCGTCTGCAGCCTTATCGTCTGCAATCTTCTTCTTTCTGGCATCTTCCTTTTCTTTTGCGCAAGCAGGGCACATAAGTTTACCTTCTGCATTATTTGAGCCCTTGGGTGCAAAACGGCAATTATACCGGGCGTATTCACTTTTGGATACGTGAGATTGTGCATATACCCCAATATAGGACAGGAGCACAAACAGGAGGGTTAATAGTTTCTTCATCATCTGGTTTTTTTTATTTCTGATAAACCAAAATTACCACCTGCTGCTCCAGCTTTAAATACCCAAAACAGAGTATTTATTTACGAATAAAAAATCACTTTAAAATGAATTGAACAACTAAATCATTGAAATCTCCGTCACCACCCCAAGCATCATCACTCTCTATTCTTACTACTGTTTCTCCAGGATTGTTAAAGTATTTCAGTCTTTCAGCAGAGCGTTTCCACTCTGTACCATATTTTGCCCAGTTAGATTCACATATTACTTCAAAAACTGTAGGAACATTTATAGCATTAAACGTTTGGGAGCTTTCTGGAGTTCCACCCTGATAAACGCCTAGAGTGACATAATTAGCTTCATTATAAAGCCTTCTTTTAATAGTGAACCTTTGGGTTGCAGCACCATCAACAAATGAGCTCATTTGTACGGTCTGATTTGCACTAATTTGAATTTCAGCCATGTTTATTTCGACATTAATTTTGCCTACTTTTTAATCCGGTTTTCGGCTTGTCCGTTATACTGAAATAAAATTAACCCCAACTCACCAACCAATCCCATACCGAGTACTCGGTATTTTTTAAACTTCAGAATAAAACCTATATTTAAGTAACCGTCTCTCTTGTTAAAGATTATCTCCTGGTTAAGCAGCATTTTATAGATGTAACCGCATGAGCCATGGATAAATATATATTTCTGCTCCTGCTGACTGTATCCATTTCAGTAAGCAAAGCTCAAAACAGCAAACCTATTTTAATCGAAAAAATAAATTTCTTTGCGGCGAACTTTATTGCTGTAATAACGGTATTCATACTCATCACCTGTGCAATAGAAATACTAATTAGTGGTTATAAATTAGCCCGGTACTATTTGGTAGCGATGCTCATTTTATTACCGGGCATCCTTAATTATGTTTTTAACACCTTAGGCATCATCACATTTTATATTGATAACACTACCGGATTGGTAGTTGGCTTAACGGTTGAAATTGTCTTCCTTTCCTTTGCCTTAACTCAACGCTACAATTATCTAAAAAACGAGAAAAAAATCCTTCAGCAAGAGAAAGCAAAGCTGGAAGTTGCCTTAATTGATAATATTTTTACTGCACAGGAAAATGAAAGAGCAAGGCTGGCCAGAGATTTACATGATGATTTGGGCGGAACGCTTTCTGCTATCAAATTAAACTTAACCTCATTCAAAACCAGCATAAAATACTTAAGCGAAAATAACCAGCATCTTTATATGCAAACCATTGGCATGATGGAAAAGGCTTGCATCAATTTGAAGGAAATTGCACATGACCTGATGCCTAAAAATCTTGAAAAATTAGGGCTGGTTGAAACCTTGAATGAACAGTTTATTTACTTAGCTCAAATGAGTAATACGGCTTATGAATTTGTTTTCGATTTGCAAAAAGTCGTTAACCCAGATTTAGAATTAGCCATTTACAGAATGGTTAAAGAATTGATTAACAACATAGAAAAGCACGCTTCTGCATCCCGGGCAAGCCTACAACTCCTGGTTTCCAGAACAGAAATTACCATCATGTGCGAAGATAATGGGGTTGGCTTTGATACGAAAAAGCAACAAATGGGTATGGGTTTAAATAACGTTTCTTTGCGGGTAAGTTACCTCAGGGGTTCAGTCTTCTTAGATAGTAATACGGCCGGAACAACCATCACGATTCATATTCCCAATTAACATGAGTAAAACAATTAAAATAATGGTTGCCGATGATCATACGCTTTTTGTAGATGGTTTATGTGGCTTATTAGCTTTACAGCCAGATTTTGATATTATTGGAAAAGCGTCTAATGGCAAGGAAGTTTTACACTTTTTGAATAGCAGACTTCCCGAGGTGTTGATTATGGATTTAAATATGCCTATCCTTGATGGACAAATTACAGCTGAAAAAATAGTTGGATCATTTCCTTCTATTAAAATATTGGTGCTCTCCATGTACAACGCCCCATCCTTAAGCACGAGGTTAAAATCAATTGGAATAAAAGGGTATTTACCCAAGGATACCGATGCCGACTTATTATTTTCGGTGATCAGGGAAATTTCATCAGGAAATTATTACTTTAGAGAAAAAGAGAAGTACATCCCGGGGTTAAATAGATTTGCCGAGACAGATGCCTTTCTTAAGAAATATAATCTCACACATCGTGAAATTGAAATTTTAAAATTAATTAGCGAAAATCTTTCTTCCAAACAGATTGCCAGCAAATTATTTATTAGCTTATTTACGGTAGATACGCATCGTAAAAATATGATACAGAAGCTTAAATTATCGGGGAAAACCGATTTAATTAAATTTGCCATACAAAATAATCTCTGGCAAAAACAATTTTAAATTTCCTTTTCTAATTTATTAACCATAGTTTTATACTACATACCGATTTAGTATGTGGTATTATAATTATGAGCACAACAATAAATACGGTAATTAGCGGAACCGGAAGCTATATTCCCGAAAATATTATCTCAGGGAATGAATTTATCAATTCCACTTTCTTTGAGAATGGTAGCCTTTTAGAAAAAGAGAACGAAGAAATTATCAGCAAGTTTTCTGAAATCACCGAAATCATAGAACGTCGATATGCTTGTCCGGAATTATTGAGCAACCATATTGGTGCCAAAGCGGCAGAAAAGGCCATAGAAGATGCTGGTATCGATAAAGAAACGCTTGATTATATTATCTTCTGCCATAATTTTGGCGATATCCGTCTGGATAGTAACCGGACAGATATCTTACCTTCTTTAGCTGCAAAGGTTAAACAACAGTTGGGCATCCATAATCCAGATTGTGTGGCTTATGACCTCATTTTCGGCTGTCCGGGATGGGTACAAGGCGCAATACAAGCCGATTACTACATTAAAAGCGGTGATGCCAAACGTGTTCTGGTGATTGGTGCTGAAACATTAAGCCGAATTATTGATCCACATGATCGTGATAGCATGATTTTTTCTGATGGTGCGGGAGCCGTTATTTTCGAAGGTAAGGACAGCCTGGCCAAAGCAGGAATACTAGCCCATAAAACCGAAACACATTCACTAAACCATGCAGGATTACTCACCATGGGGAAGGGCTTTCATCCGGATGAAACAAGTGGCAATTACTACCTTAAAATGAACGGCCGTAAGTTGTATGAGTTTGCCGTTATCCAGGTGCCACAAGTCATTAAAAAAGCCATAGACAAAGCAGGCCTAAGTGTTGAAGATATCAACATTGTATTTGTTCACCAGGCCAACGGAAAAATGGATACGGCCATTATGAAACGCTTATTTAAACTTTACGGAAAGGAAACTGTACCCGATAACCTGGTGCCCATGACCATTAGCTGGCTTGGAAATAGCTCTGTTGCAACTGTTCCTACACTTTTAGATCTTGTTTTAAAGGCCAAAGTAGAGGGTTACCAGGTAAAAACAGGAGACGTTGCTGTTTTCGCCTCTGTAGGCGCAGGGATGCACATAAACGCTTTTATTTACCGTTTCTAGTTACCTATTCTTCTTAAACCGGCTTTAGCCTGGCTTTCAATACTGTTTTCGTACTCATGGTTTTTCATAGAGATGGCAGTATTGAAAGCCTCTTTTGCTTTAGCCTTATTGCCTTTCTTCTCGTAAACTTTGCCCATTTGTAAAGCCGCATTCGCAGCAAAATAGTATTTTAAATTCTTGCCCTGGTTTATAGCCGCCTGGTAAGAGGTTAAGGCCAAATCATCTTTTCCCAAATCGTCGTTAATCCTACCCATTCGATAATTAAACTCGGTTTTATCTTTGTCACTCTCAAAATCGGCAGTTTTCTTATCCGATAATATCTGTGAGGCCCTACTTAAATACCCTCCATCGAATAACAATCTGGCCTTTAATAGTTCTGCCGGTGGAGCAGGAGCTGAAGCCTCATTCTGGGCCTGCTTATCTTTCTCATTATAGGAAAACCCTGAATTAATCGCCTTAGAAATATAGCTGCTATAGCTATTTTTATCGCCGTTTAACAACGAAACCCAGGCAAGGTGGAGGTTAGCGTCCTTAATATAATTAACGCCTCTGTTGGCCTGCAAAAAGCGGTTAAAGTTATTTGATGCGGTTAAATCCAGTTTATTCAGCCGGGCAACCCCCTCCAAATACTCGAGATAAGGGAAAGACTGATAAACCCCTCCCGCCGGCTTTTTATTCAGAATAGAGATAGCTTCATCCGTATGACCGTTTTTAATGCATACATAGCTTTGCAAATAACTTTTAAGCAAGCTTGTATCGGCAATTCTCTCGGTATATTTCATGGTTTTGGCATAGGCCAATGGACTATGAGCCACGTCAGTAAGCACATAGGCATAATAAAATACTACTTCTTCGTAAAAAGGTTCGTAGCTAGATTTGGGTAGGTTTTCTGTTAACTTCTCTAACATATTTAACCCGTTCTGCAGGTTACCTTTAAGACCAAGGGTTGATAAGGCACTTTTTAATCCTCCATCTGGCAAATTACCGATAACCGCATTGATTAGGCCCAGCCCTTTGAGGTTAAGATGAAAATTAGGGAATTTTTTGGCATTTTCCTGCAGCTGGTTATTGGCTCTCCTAATTTCCATTGCTGCATTGAAATACTCGCCATACCGACCTCGTATTAGTGCCCACTGCAGATTGATCTCTGCCTGTGCATAAAGATAATAAGGCGAATCCTTGTCATCGTCGCTTATTTTATCCAGTCTGGTAGATTTATTTCCTTTGAGCTTATCAAAATCAGCCTTGCTTTCGGAAGTAATGAGGGTAAAATAATCTATGTAATTCTCCAATAGCGGGATAATCGCATTATTGGGTCTAAGTTTTTTTTCTGTTGCCACATAAGCCTTTGCGTTTCCCAGCTTCAGCTCAAAAATGCTTTTGTAGGCGTTAAGACAATTGGCATTAAAATCAAAATTGGCGAAGAGGTAAGATGGGGAGGAAATAAGAGCAATAAGCGTTAATAAACGAAGGCTTTTAATCATTTGGGAAGATATAGTGCGCCTTTTAATGGGACGCTAATTCACATTTTAACAAATATCTACAATAAACGCTCAAATCCTCTTCTTGTTTCAATTAAAAGACTAAAAATTGAGGCAAACCCTTTGCACAAAAAAACGGCCCTGTTTTTCAACAGGGCCGCCATTATATTTTGTGTTTGATTATAAAGCTTCAGCTACTTCGTGAGTTAAGGCCTCATCTACCAAAATACGTCCGCAGTGCTCGCAAACGATGATTTTTTTACGTTGACGAATGTCTAACTGACGTTGAGGTGGAATCTGGTTGAAGCATCCTGAGCAAGAATCACGATCGATAGTTACAACCGCTAAACCGTTAATTGCGTTTTTGCGTAAACGTTTGTAAGCCACTAATAAACGCTCTTCGATTTGAGTTTCTGCAGAATCTGCCTTTTTTTGTAAAGCATCTTCATCCTTCTCAGTTTCTCCAGTAATCAGATCTAGCTCTGCTTTTTTAACTTCTAAATCTTTTTTTCTGCCCTCTAAATCAGCTAAAGCAGATTCATAAATTTCAGTTTTTGAAGTAATTTCGAAGCCATGCTCTTTAATTTTCTTCTCTGAAACCTGAATATCTAAACCCTGGATTTCGATTTCTTTAGTTAAAGCATCATACTCACGGTTGTTTTTAACCTCTTTTAACTGAGAATCGTATCTTTTGATGTTCGCTTGAGCATCTTTGATTGTATTTTTACGGGTTACGATCGCATCTTCCAAATCATCAAGTTCATTCTTGATCTTCTGGATTCTGGTTTCTAAACCAAGCACATCATCCTCAAGATCAGCAACTTCCATTGGAAGCTCGCCTCTTACCTGACGGATTTTATCAATTTTAGTGTGGATATTTTGTAATTCGTATAAAGCTTTTAGCTTTTGTTCTACGGTTTGTTCCATTAAAACAAGTAATTTATGGGGTTTGTATTTTGCTCCGTTAAACGGATTGCAAAGTTAGTAAATTTTTTTTGAATAATTTCAAGCAATAAATTTGAGGTAAATTGTTCAGTCTCAAAGTGTCCGATGTCTGCAATCACTATTTTTTCTTCTGCATCAAAAAACTCATGGTACTTAAAATCTGCCGTAATAAAGGCGTCTGCTCCTGCGGCGATGGCTTCTTTAAGCAGAAAACTTCCAGAACCACCACAAACGGCCACTTTTTTAATTCTCTTGGTAATTAAATCGGTATGTCTCACTACTTTAGCCTGCATTCTATCTTTTACCAGGTGTAAGAAATCATAGCCATCCATATCGTACTCTAACCAGCCCACCATTCCAGACCCCACCATTTCATGTTTGTTCTCCAATTTATAAATATCGTAAGCAATTTCTTCATAAGGATGGTTTTCGAAAAGGGCTACCAAAATTTTTCTTTCTGCCTGTACCGGATAAACCATTTCAATCCGAACTTCCGACTCGCGATGCTGAACACCCTTTTCGCCCACAAACGGATCGGAAGATTCATTGCCCTTAAAGGTTCCGAATCCTTCTGCATTAAAACTGCATTCGCTGTAATTGCCAATATTGCCTGCTCCTGCATAAAAAAGTGCCGATCGCAATTGTTCTGCCTGTGCATGAGGACAATAGGTAACCAGTTTTTTCAATATCCCCGCTTTTGGCGACAACACCTTTACACCCGTAAGCCCTAAACGCTCACAGATTCTGGCATTTACCCCGGTATGCACGCTATCTAAATTGGTATGAATAGCGTATAACGCAATGTTATTCCTAATCGCTTTTAAGACTACCCGCTCTACATAGTTCTTACCATTCAGTTTTTTTAGTCCTTTAAATACAATAGGATGGTGGGTAATGATGAGGTTACAGCCAGTATTAATGGCTTCATCTACCACCTTCTCCACACAATCTAAAGCCACTAAAGCTGCCCGGATTTCCATATTGGGATCTCCCACAATTAAACCTGAATTGTCATACTCTTCCTGATAGTTCAGTGGTGCAATGCTTTCTAAGTAATTGGTTATTTCCGCTAATTTCATGGCCTAAATATAGAAAATTTGATACAATAAACTTCGTTAGAGCAATCTGGCATTCACAGAAAAATTACGGTTTGTTTACCAAGGACAAGTCTTAATAAACCTGATAGAAATGAAAAGCCCGCAAGCCCAATTTTTCATTGGGTGCGGACTTGTAATGTATAGCAGGACGGACATTAATAAAAGGTACTGCCCTTGATTTTCTAAAGAAATTGAATCCCTTTTGTTAAGTGGCTGAGTTATTGAAACCCACCCATTCTGACCATTTGCAAGCTTTCGAAAACCATTTTCTGGTTGTGCTCAAATGCCAGGCTCTTATGGTTAATTACATCAACAATTGAACCGATGAAACATAAACCTGCGGTAACTAAGTAAAGGATTCCCATTCCTACCTGGCCAACGATAAAGCGCTGCAATCCTGGCACTAAAAAAAGACCTATTAAACAGAACATCAGCATATCTGAAGGGTTTTTACGTTTGCTGCTGTATACCATAAGGAAATTGCGCAATTGTTGCTCGGTTAACCCCGTGGTTGCTTGTTGTAAGTAGGAGTATTCTTCTGGCGTTATGCCTGGTAACGACATTAGGGGTGATTGAAATATATCCATGGTTTTATGTGTTTATTATTGAAATTTTTTGTCTTTTAATTTGCTTTATTAGGGTATAAATTCTGTGCATGATGATCAATACTGCCGGAAAACCTAACCAATGTTCTTTAAAACTATTGGCAAATTCGCCATGAAAAATGTAACTGATAGACCTTCCTAAACCGCATCCCGGACACCATCCTTCGAAACCCAAATTGGCCAACGGGCAGAGGGTAAAATGGTGTTCATGAGCGTTTGCTGTGGCCAACAACACTAAAGCCGATATCCAGAATAAAAGCTCCAGCGGAAAGGATTTAATGTATTTCATGTTTCAGTTTTTATATATTTTAGAGGCTGCAAAAATAGCTTTGTTACGGAAATAAGCGATTATTCGACGAAATGTAAAAAAAATCCGACAAATGAACGGATTAACTCGAACAATCGCTGCATCATCTATCTTTTATTTATTGTACTATTTAGATTTTACCCCTGATACGCGCTTCAAAACCTTTGCAACCTTTTGTGGTTAAATTAATACGATGATTACAATTCGAAAAAATCAATTAAGAAATAAACCTTAAATTTGCGCCTTGAATATTCGCGATTTAATAAACAGATACAAAACAGACGAGAGGGTAACTGAATTTACCAAGGCGTTGAACAGCTCGAAAAATCCTAAAATACAATTGAAGGGTTTGGTGGGTTCTGCTGATGCTATTGTAGCGCTATCGTCTTATTTTTTACTTCATAAACCCATCTTGTTTATTTTTCCCGACAGGGAAGAGGCCGCTTATTTCCAATCTGATTTGGAAAGCGTTTTAGATAAGCAAGTGTTACTCTTTCCTTCTTCTTACCGAAAATCATTTGATTTTACGCAAGTGGATACGGCCAATGTTTTGGCGAGGGCAGAGGTTTTGAATGAGCTTAACCACGATTCTGAATTTGGTAAAATTGTAGTGTCGTACCCGGAAGCAATTGCCGAAAAGGTTATCGATCGTTCTGCCCTGGAAAAAAACACCCTGGAAATAGCGGTTGGTGCTAAACTTGGAATCGATTTTATCAATGAATTTTTAATTGACTATGATTTCGATAGGCGGGATTTTGTTTATGAACCCGGGCAGTTCTCTATCCGTGGTGGTATAGTAGATATTTTTTCATTTTCTTCTGATTTGCCTTTCCGTATAGAGTTTTTTGGCGATGAGGTAGAAAGTATCAGGAGTTTTGAAATTGAAAGCCAGCTATCGGTTGCCGATGTTAAATCGCTAACCATCGTTCCAAATGTACAAGCTAAATTTTTAACGGAAAGCAATATCAGTATCCTCGATTATATTGATCAGGACACACAGCTTTGGTTTAAGGATGTAGAATTTACTTTGGATATTGTTAAAGCCGGCTATAAAAAAGCAACAGAACTCTGGAAAGCTCTTTCTGCTGCAGACAAAAACCAAAACCCGGAATGGATTGACCCCAAGTTTGCTTTTACCGATGAGAAATTGTTGGGAGACCATCTACAGGATTTCCCGCTGATTGAATTTGGAAAGCAGTTTTTCTATCGTACCGAAAACTACTTTGAGTTTGAAACGAAGCCTCAACCTTCTTTTAATAAAGACTTTAACCTCCTCATTCATAATTTAAAGGAAAACGAGAAAGAGGGGATTGTAAACTTTATCTTCACCGATTCGGTAAAACAGATTGAACGTTTGTATGCCATTTTGGATGATATTGATAAAACGGCGAAGTTTACTCCGGTAAATAGTATGCTCCGCGAAGGGTTTATTGATCCTAAGATTAATGTGGCTTTCTACACCGATCACCAGATTTTTGATCGCTACTACAAATATAAACTCAAGAAAGGCTACCAGCGCAGTCAGGCCATTACCCTCAAAGAGCTTCGGGAGCTGAAATCGGGCGATTTTGTTACCCACATTGACCATGGTATAGGTAAATATGCAGGCTTGGAGAAAGTAGAGGTAAATGGCAAAACGCAGGAAATGATCCGTTTGGTGTATGCCGACAATGATTTGCTTTACGTAAACATTAACTCTTTAAACCGCATTGCCAAATACAGTGGTAAAGACGGTGGTGCGCCCAAGATGAATAAACTGGGTACCGATGCCTGGGATAAGCTAAAAAAAACCACTAAAAAAAAAGTTAAGGACATTGCCCGAGACCTGATTAAGCTTTATGCCCTACGAAAAACCCAGGCCGGAACAGCTTTTTCGCCCGATGGCTATCTGCAAACAGAGTTAGAGGCTTCATTTATTTACGAAGACACTCCCGATCAGCTTAAGGCTACCCAAGACGTTAAGAAAGATATGGAGGCACCACACCCCATGGACCGGTTGGTTTGCGGTGATGTTGGCTTTGGAAAAACAGAAATTGCTGTGAGGGCGGCATTTAAAGCCGTTGCTGAAGGAAAACAGGCCGCCATATTGGTTCCGACAACCATCTTAGCGCTTCAGCATTTTAAAACATTCTCGTCGAGGTTAAAAGAATTTCCGGTTAAGGTAGATTATATTAACCGATTTAAAACGAGTAAACAGATAAAAGATACTTTGGCCGAAGCCGCAGATGGCAAGGTAGATATCCTTATTGGAACACATAGATTGCTCAGTAAAGATGTAAAATTCAAAGATCTGGGCATTATGATCATTGATGAGGAACAAAAATTTGGGGTAACGGCAAAAGAAAAGCTTAAGGCCTTAAGGGTTAATGTTGATACCCTTACGCTAACGGCAACTCCGATCCCCAGAACGCTACATTTTTCTTTAATGGGAGCAAGAGATTTATCGATCATTAGCACGCCACCACCCAATCGTCAGCCGGTAAGTACCGAGCTTCATGTATTTAATGAAAAACTGATTCAGGAAGCTGTTCAGTTTGAATTAGATAGGGGTGGGCAGGTTTTCTTTATCCATAACCGCGTAAACGACCTTATGCAACTGGGCGGGTTAATTAAAAAACTCGTTCCGAAAGCAAGGATCGGGATTGCGCATGGACAATTAGATGGAGATGCCCTGGAAGATGTAATGCTTGATTTTATCAATGGTGAAAAGGATGTTTTAGTGGCTACAACCATTATTGAAGCGGGATTGGATATTCCGAATGCCAACACCATTATCATCAACCATGCACACATGTTTGGTTTGAGCGATTTACACCAAATGCGTGGCCGTGTGGGCCGTAGTAATAAGAAAGCTTTCTGTTACCTGCTTTCGCCGCCACTTTCTACACTTACTTCTGAAGCGAGGAAACGACTGAGTGCCATAGAAGAGTTTTCAGACCTTGGTAGCGGCTTTAATGTGGCTATGCGAGATTTAGATATCCGCGGTAGCGGGAACTTATTAGGGGCAGAACAAAGCGGCTTTATTGCCGAAATAGGCTTTGAAATGTACCACAAGATTTTAGATGAAGCCATACAGGAGTTAAAAGAAGCTGAGTTTAAAGGCTTATTTGAGAATGAGCCCGCCAGACCTTTTGTGGGTTTTACTCAAGTAGATACCGATCTGGAGCTTTACATTCCAGATGCTTACATTACCAATATTACCGAACGATATAACCTTTATACTGAACTTTCTAAACTGGAAAACGAAACTGAGTTGGCTGTTTTTGAAAAGCACCTGGCCGATCGTTTTGGTCCGGTACCTCCGCAGGTTAAAACCATGCTTAGTGTGGTGAGGTTACAGTGGTTGGGTAAAAAATTAGGATTTGAGAAAATTAGTTTCAAGAAAAACAGCTTGCGCGGATATTTCTTAAGCGATAAACAGTCTGCTTATTTCGATTCTAATACCTTTACCAAAATCTTAACCTTTGCACAACACCATCCCAGGATGTGTAACCTGAAAGAGGTTAAAAACACTTTAAGGATTGCTTTTGATCATATCAATACGGTTGAAGAAGCGATTCAAACTTTAGAATTGATAGATTAGAAAACGTTAATTCAGTCAGTCGACTGACTGAATTAACGTTAATTGAGTCATTTCATTGACTGAATTAATGTTTTTTAGATTATCTTGAAGCCACTTACCCTTTTAATTGATTCCGAATTACTAACCTTTATAGCCTGATGAACCCCGAATTATTACTCGAATTAGTACGCATGCCCATGCCTTATGGTAAGTATAAAGGTTGGTTAATCTGCAATTTACCAGAAACCTATCTCTTGTGGTACAAGGATAAAGGCTTCCCAAAGGGAAAATTGGGCGATTTAATGGCCACCATGTTTGAGATTAGGGTTAATGGATTGGAATACCTGTTAACGCCATTAAAAGGTAAATAAATTAGGGTTTTAATCGCAGGGGAAACTGTTTATATCTCACAGCCCTTCCCTTCGCACGATCATTTTTTTATCTAATGAAGTAGCGTGGTTAATAATTGATTAACCTAAAAGGAGCGTTTTCCTGCCGATTTAAGAAGATTTGCGCTGACAATTTAATCCCATTAATCTGCGGGAAACTGTTTATATCTCAAAGCCATTTCCTTCGCACGATCATTTTTTTTATCTAATGAAGTAGCGTGGTTAATAATTGATTAACCTAAAAGAAGCGTCTCCGTCGATTTAAGAAGATTTGCGCTGACAATTTAATCTCCTTAATCTGCGGGAAACTGTTTATATCTCACAGCCATTTTCATCGCAAATGGCATCATTGTTCTTGTTTAACGAGGTTAATGTGCTTTGCGGCTGGCTGGCTTTCCACTCTTGAAAGCTTTGCGTAAGGGCATCGGTAAATGCCTGAACCGGTTGTGCCCCCGAAACACCGTATTTTCTATCCATAACGAAATAGGGAACACCGCGAATTCCTAAGTTCTGACTTTCATAAATATCATAACGAACGGCCTCTGCATACTGATCACTTGCAAGCGCCGCTGTTGTTTCTGTGGCATCTAAACCAATTTCTTTGGCTACTTCAATCAGTACGGCATCCTCACCAATATTTTTGCCCTGAACAAAGTGTGCTTCAAACAATTTTTCTTCAGCAACATCCTGAAGGTTATGCTTTGCCGCCAAATGGATTAAGCGATGTGCATTGAAGGTATTAGCCGGGATATTCTTATCGAAATTGATGGTTAAACCTGCATTTGCAGCCATATCTACAACCTGCTGAGTCATCTGCTTCGCATGTTCTACAGACATCCCTTTGCTTCGCGATAAATAATCGTAAATAGTCTCATTATCAGTATTGTGATACTCTGGGTTGAGCTGATAGCTTTTCCAATCCACTTCAATTTCATTTTTGAATGGCAATTTATCAATCGCTTGCTCAAAATGACGTTTCCCGATATAGCAAAACGGACACATTACATCCGACCAGATTTCTACTTTCATAAGGCAAAGCTAAGGGTATCAGTAGAAAACAAAGTAAGGACAGCGTAAAAAATGAAAGCTTCAAAATTGTTACAAATTTTATTTTTCTTTAAGCAAAATGATGTATGTTTGAATTACCAAACAAATTTTTATAATGAAAAAAATCTTATTAATGCTCTTTATTGCTGGCATCGGCATGTCTGCTCGTGCGCAATTCGAAGGTTCAAAACAAATTTTTGAAAGTCCGAAGTTAAATGTCGAAAAGCCCAATCACAAACTGGTTGCTATCTTGCCCTTTAATACGAAGATCTCGTACAAGAAAATGCCTAAAAACTTTAATGCTGAGGCTAACAAAGACCAGGAAAAAACTATGTCTAAATCTATACAATCAAGTATGTATACTTTTTTGTTACGGAAAGCAAGCAACTACACTGTTGAATTTCAAGATCCAGACAAGACCAATATATTATTAAAAAAAGCAGGGGTACAGGATAAGCTAGACGAGTTGACTAAGGATGAGGTAGCCAAGATTTTAGGCGTTGACGCTGTTTTGGGTGGTAACTTTGAAACAGAACAATCAAAATCAGAAGCTGGAGCAATAGCATCTGCTGTATTATTCGGCGGTTTTGGAGGTAAAACAGGAACCGGTACATTAACCCTTACTTTGAATAGCGGTGCTTCAGGCGATTTACTTTGGAGGTTTTTCAAGACCATGAATGATAACATCACTACATCAACAGATGACCTGGTAGAGCACATGATGAGAAAAGTTTCCAGAAATTTTCCGTATTCAAAATCATAAATCAAGAATTTCTTACATAAAGGGCCATTAAGTTTTTCACCTTAATGGTCCTTCTTTTATGCTTACTATTTATACAACTGATTAAAAATCAACTTGAATGTGCCATGAGTTTGTGCCCTAAAAGCAATCTCAGGTCCGAATGCAAAGAGTTTTCCTTTCCCAACATTGGCTTCAAATGCCGTTACTCCATCTTGTAAATAGGCCTGGCCCCAGGCCCAACCACTTCTTAAAGGTGTTGCCGATTCAAACCACATCAAGGGTATAATTTTACCAGTTGCAATGGCATCTCCGGTTAATTTAAAAACAGGGCTATTATCGAAATAAACATCTGCTTCTTTTTCCATACCCCAGGTTGATGGCGATTTAGTATCTACCTCCACATTCAAAACACTGCCAGGAACATAGTATTTTTCATTCGGCAAACGCTTTTCCTGACTGTTTACAATTTCAACCATAGCATTTCTAACTGGTAAACCTAAATGGTAGGCCAAATTGGTGCTACTGCCAATGGTTAATATATTTCCTCCCTCCGACAAAAATTTCTTCAGTTGAGGAATTGATTTATCTGTAGTGATTCTACCTAAGCGATTTCTAAATTCAGCTGGAATTTCATCAGCCGCAGGGCTTGCATTTCTTCCTCCAAAGCCACCTGCCTGAAGAGAAGGAATGGCTCCACCAACAAAAATGATGATGTCATACCTGGATTTTAAATTGCCTGCGTCAATATCCTGAGGATAAATAACCGTTGCATTATAGTGGTATTGCTCCATAATAAAACGCATCCAGCCCGAAGCCATAGAACCTCCGTAAGTATCCCAAAGACCTATCCGGGCAGAAGAAATTTTGATTTTATCTTTTGGCAATGACGCTGCTTTCAATTTAACATTCGCCTTTTCCAATATAGATTTTCCTGCCGATGAAACATAAAAATCTCCATTTTCGGCGGCACGGTAAACTTCTACCTTTTGCTTTAGTAAATCATTTACGGTAGTGTAAGAATCATTTTGCGCTGCACTTAAAACATAGCCAGATGCCGAGACTGGCTTATATTCAGGGCTCAATAATTTCCCATATGGATTCCGCTCAAACGGACCTTCAAAATTATCTAAAATCCGGTCAAACTTAACGTTCATAAGATAGGCCAAAGTCCACCCTGCCGCATCGTATGGTGGAATTGGAGCTCCACCCTCATATTTAAAATCGTTAGGATGATCCTGAGGTTCGAACATATCCAAAACGTGTGGCCTGAAAGCCTGATCGGTTTTTACCACATAGCTACCCGCAGGATACTTCTTTCCTGCCACAGTAAAATCAGCTGTTGCTTTTTGAACCACAATTCCCGTTCTGATTAATGCATTTAAAAACTTAATAGCAGAATTAAAATCTGCCTGATCTGCCGAAATAATATACCCTCTTGCATCTCTGTTTGCAGGTGCTTTCATTACGGTGTCAAAATATTGGTTACTCATTGCTGGTCTTTGTCCATATTCAAAATCTCCCGTAGGAACGGTTCCTGTAGCTTTTTTAGCCGCATTGTTTATGGCATCAATTTTTTTAGGAGAGAAAGACCAGGTATCTTGTTTTCCTCTTTCGATGGAGTTTTTACCCATCTGGTAGATATTAAACAACAGCTCATCTCTATAGCGTTGCGCATAATTTAATACGGCATAGTTTAAGGAAACTGAATAATCTATTGAATTTTTAAAGTACCATTTCCTTGGCGTTACCGGATTAGGGGAGTCACTATTCGGCAAAAGCCTGGAAGGCACTAAGGGAATCTCTGATGGCGTTGGACTGCCCACTATTTCTGTCAACAAGCCTATCATATTATGGAAATAAGTGGTTGTTCTTAGTCCACCGTTATACCAGGTAGAAAAAACGGAGCCTCCACGTTGTGTATACCCCGGCTTACCCTCTACATTCATTCTGGTGTGCATAGCTGCACCAACGGCATCTAAACTGGTCAAAAGGGTTGCATCAAAAACATAGTTAAAAGGGTCGCGATATGGAGGGCCGGCTACAACCGTTCCGGCAGGCCCTGCCTGATGGTGATTGTACATAATCTGTGGGATCCATTCTACAAAAAGTTGCCTCCCAATATTTTGGGTTTCTTTTAAGTTGAGCATGAAAAAATCGCGGTTATTATCGTGTCCCGCATATTTTTCATATAACCTCGGTAGTCCAGATAGGGTCCTTTTTGTTTGATCCTTCTGCCGCATATACCAATTGCTCACCAGTTCTTGTCCATCGGGATTAGCATGCGTGAAGAGAATAATTACATGATCTAAAATCCGTAAGGTTTCAGGGTCTGATTTTGAACTAAATTCATACGCAGTTTGTATCAATTGATGTGTCCCAACTGTTTCTGTGGCGTGCAGGCCACCATCTATCCAAACAATGGCTTTTCCTTCCTGAGATAGTGCTTTCGCTTGTTCTTTTGTAATCTCTGCATGGGCAAGCTGTTGCGAGATTTCCTTATACCGATCTAATTTTTGAATATTTTCTGGCGAAGAAACAATCAGCATATACTGACTTCTCCCTTCTTCGGTTTTACCGATATCGACCAATTTGACCCTTTTTGAACTTTCTGCCAGCTTTTTAAAATAAGCTTCTGTTTGGGTATAGGTAGCCAGCTGATAGTTATCGCCGATATCAAATCCGAAATGAGATTTAGGGCTGGGTACCTCTTGGGCAACAGCCGAAAATCCTACTCCCAGAAAAAAAATAAAAGAGATCTTTTTGAGGTAGTTTTTGATCATAATAAGTTTAGTTTGATGGATAAACCAAATATAATATAGATTATTTGCTGTAATTCGCTTGCGCTAAATTTGTTACAGACGGTCAATTTGGATCCAATTCGTTCAAAAATTGCGTTAATCATCAAAATCCTCCTCCTTAATAGTTACATTTGCCTTTGATGTAAGTTCTTAACTTTATTTTTTCATCAACCGGTGAGGGTCCTCGGTGTAATATCGAGGTTAATAGGGAATCGTGTGAAAATCACGAGCTGTCGCGCAACTGTAAATCTTGTCTGTAAAAAAGACAACAGTTTTATCATTAATGCCACTGTACTTTTAAGGTATGGGAAGGCGATAAAATTGGGGATAAGTCAGGAGACCTGCCTTAATCGAATTGACGATGCTTTCGCGTTATAAAGCCATTGGTCAGGTCTGATAGGTACAATAGAATATAATTTTATTCCGTTTTGCTCGAAGCATTTTTGCAGATGAGCGGATACATTATGCCTCAAACTTTTCCACTGAATTATAGCGCAAAGCATTATAAAATATTGCACAAAGAGCTTTTAATGATTTTTTCACTTAATCTTTAAAAGAATGCAAACGCAAAATCTGGGCTATCCGCGAATAGGTAGCCAACGCGAACTGAAAAAAATCTGCGAAAATTATTGGGCAGGAAAAACAGGTTACAAAAATGTACTCCAGGTGGGTAAAAACATCCGCCATGAAAATTGGCAGTTACAAAAAGAAGCAGGAATTGATATTATCCCTTCCAACGACTTTTCCTTCTATGATCATGTGCTCGATCACTCCTTAATGTTTGGTGCCATCCCTAAAAGGTACAATGAAGTGATATTGAAAAAGGGAAATGCCGAACTAGATCTATATTTTGCCATGGCCAGAGGCTATCAAAAGGAAGACTTGGACGTGGTTGCCATGGAAATGACCAAATGGTTCGACACCAATTACCACTATATTGTTCCGGAATTTTATAAAGACCAGCCTTTTAAACTATTTTCTACTAAAATTATCGACGAGTTTTACGAAGCCAAGCAATTGGGCATTAAAAGTAAACCCGTATTGATTGGTCCTGTTTCTTACCTTCTTTTAGGAAAAGAGAAGGAGAGTGGTTTCGAAAAAATCGACCTGTTTAAAAATCTTCTTCCTGTATATATCGAGATTTTAACCCGATTGGTTGCGCTGGATGCAGAATACGTTCAGTTTGATGAGCCTTTCCTGACTTTAGATCTTACAGAAAAGGAACAAGCTGCCTATCAGCATGTTTACAAGGAAATTAGAAAAGCTTTTCCTAAATTAAAAATTGTATTAGCCACCTATTTTGAAGGTTTAGGCAATAATCTGGCCTTAACCACCTCACTCCCTGTCAACATATTACACATTGATTTAGTCCGCGCAGAAAGTCAACTCGAAACCGTTATTGCCTCACTTGGCGAAGATAGAATATTATCGCTTGGTTTGGTTGATGGTAGAAATATCTGGAAAAACGACTTCTCTAAATCCAGCGCAATTATTAATCAAGCCGTACAAAAGCTTGGATCAGAAAGAGTTTGGATAGCTCCATCATGCTCGCTTATTCACTCGCCCGTAGATTTAGACAACGAAACGGATGAACAAAACCTAGCTGCAGAAGTTAAACAATGGCTGTCTTTTGCTAAACAAAAAGTAACCGAGGTAGTTATTTTAAAGAAATTAGCTACGCAAGAAAGCCCTGCATCTACCCAGCAAAAATTGGAAGAAAACCTGATTGCCATTAATAACAGGGAAACTTCAACCCTCATTCACAATCAGGCAGTAAAGCAACGTGTTCAGGCTTTAGAAGAGAAAGATGCCGAAAGGTTAAATCCTTTTTCTACCAGAAAAGTTAAACAGCAATCGTTAAACTTACCTCAATATGCCACTACCACCATCGGTTCTTTCCCGCAAACAATCGAAGTTAGAAGCTGGAGAGCTAAGTTTAAAAAAGGCTTATTTACCACAGAAGAATACAATAGCTTAATAGCTGAAGAAACTGCAAAAGCAGTAAAATGGCAGGAAGAAATTGACCTTGATGTTTTGGTTCATGGCGAATTTGAACGCAATGACATGGTAGAATATTTTGGTGAACAACTGGCTGGTTTTGCCTTTTCTAAAAACGGATGGGTGCAAAGCTATGGCTCGCGATGTGTGAAGCCTCCAATTATTTTTGGTGATGTTTCTCGCCCGAAACCCATGACGGTAAAATGGACTTCTTATGCACAGTCGTTAACTTCCAGGTACATGAAAGGGATGTTAACGGGCCCTGTAACCATCTTACAATGGTCGTTTGTAAGAAATGATCAGCCACGCGCTGAAACCTGTACTCAAATTGCCTTAGCAATTCGTGATGAAGTTGTTGACCTGGAAAAAGCGGGCATTAAAATCATTCAGATTGATGAACCTGCCATTAGAGAAGGGTTACCTTTACGCAAAGCAGATTGGCAAAATTACCTAAACTGGGCGGTTAAAGCATTTAGAATTTCTGCGAGTGGGGTACAAGATGAAACACAGATCCATACCCACATGTGCTACTCCGAATTCAATGACATTATCCAGAACATTGCAGATATGGATGCCGATGTGATTACCATAGAAACTTCCCGTTCTCAGATGGAACTTTTAGATGCCTTTGCAGATTTCAAATATCCAAATGAAATTGGCCCCGGTGTTTATGACATCCACTCTCCAAGGGTGCCTAAAAGGGAGGAAATGATTACTTTACTTCAAAAAGCACAATCAGTAATCCCAGCAGAACAACTTTGGGTAAACCCAGATTGCGGCCTAAAAACCCGCGGTTGGGATGAAACTAAAAAAGCGCTCATTGAAATGGTTGAAGCCGCGAAAGAGATGCGAAAAACAGTACCCGTTTTAGCTGCAGACTTTCAAATCAATTCCTATTAAACTTCGCTTTGGCAACTTTCTCAACAGAAAGTTGCCAAAGTTTTTTACAGATCATACCTTTAGCCCATGACCCTAGAAGAAAGAATAGAAAACTCTAAAACCAGTATTTTTAAAGCCGTATTCCCGAATACCACCAATCATTACGACACTTTATTTGGTGGAACAGCCATGCACATGATGGACGAAGTAGCCTTTATCACTGCTACACGTTTTAGCCGGCAAATAATGGTAACGGTAAGCAGCGACAGAATAGATTTTAAAAAACCCATCCCTGCAGGTTCAATTGTAGAATTGGTTGGTAAAGTGATCCATGTAGGAAATACCAGTCTGAAAGTAAATGTAGAAATTTACATCGAACAGATGTACGCAGAAGGCAGAGAGTTAGCCGTTCACGGCGATTTTACCTTCGTAGCCATAGATGAGCATAAGAAACCTGTTCAGGTTATCAAGTAATCATTGTAAAACATCCGGAAAAAGATATAACAGTTCATTATCCTAACCACTTAGCTTTATTCAATTATGGAAAATCAACCTACAATAGAAGATTTAAAAGCCATTGCCAAACAATTAAGCTGCCCTGAAGGTGAGCATGGTGTAAAAACAGGGGAGGTAATGAACGTTAACAATATCGGAATGACGCAGGCTGCCATAGATGCGCTAAGCCTTCAACCTCATGATCATATTTTAGAAATTGGACCTGGGAATGCCGGGCATCTTGCCTATCTGTTAAAAAAAGCCAGTAACCTCCAGTATCAGGGAGCCGATATCTCTGAAACGATTCTTGCTGAGGCCAGGAAAATAAATGAACCTTTTATCGCAGCAGCTCAGGCCAGTTTTGAACTTACAGATGGCGAAACTTTACCTTTTCCAAGTGACAGCTTCGAAAAAATATTCACGGTTAATACCCTCTATTTCTGGAAGAATACAGGCGATTATTTACAAGAGATAGAACGTGTTTTGAAGCCGGATGGATTATTCGTCCTGTGTTTTGCAGATAAGACCTTTATGGAAAAACTTCCTTTTACCCCTTATGGCTTCCAATTATACAACCTTTCTGAATCCGAGAGTTTATTGGTTAGGAATGGCTTTAATGTTATAAAGAAAATCACGAACACCGAAGAGATAAATAGCAATGCCGGTTTCAAAGTGACCAGAGATTACCATGTTATCATTGCAAAACGATAGTTTTAATAAAGAATCAGGTACAAGTAGGCATAAACAACAGGAGCCGCTAATAAAAGGCCATCAAAGCGATCTAAAAGCCCTCCATGGCCTGGCAGTAAGCCTCCACTGTCTTTAGTGTCTAAGCTTCTTTTCAACATAGATTCAACCAGGTCGCCCAGGGTACCGAAACTGGCAATTAGCACAGCCATTCCAACCCAAATTATAGCCACATTTTCTGTAAAGATAAAAGACAGGCCAATTGCTACCAGTACGCTGGTAAACATTCCACCGAAAAATCCTTCCCAGCTCTTTTTTGGAGAGTGCCTTTCAAATAACTTACGTTTCCCAAATTTCATCCCAAAAAGATAAGCTCCGGTATCGTTTGCCCAAAGCATCAGTAAAAAAGCCAATGGGAAATGAAAGTTATAATGATTCCAGTCTTTTAAAAAGCCCAGGGCGTGAAAGAAGCAGAAGGGGATGGTAACATAAACAAAGCCCACAAAGGTGTAAGAAATATTTGCGAATGGAATTTTATTCTTCTTGTAAAGCTCTGTAATGAAAACCGAAAAAATTAACGGAATACAAAGCAGCAAATATTTTACATCATACTTCAAATAATGTAATCCTGCAGCCATTAAAAAAATCAGGGCTCCTGCAACTAATCCGATATTTCTATGTGGACGAATACCAGAGTTTTTAATCAGTTTATAAAACTCAAATAAAGATAATACACTTAGAATCAGATAAAAAACAGTAAAAACATAGCTATCTAAAAGAATAGATGCCAGCATGACTATGGTAAAGAAAAAAGCGGTTATTGCCCTGGTTTTCATTTAGGTTAGCGTAAAAGGTGTAAGATTTAAAGTCGTTCTGATTGCATTAGTCAATTTCATTTTCGACAATGTATTCAATGGCCTTATCAAAATCAGCTTTGTGAACTAAAACATTAATTTCTCCAATGTGATAGGCAGAGAGCTGCTTATTCATGGTTACTGCCGGAATTCCTGCTTCTGTTAATCCTTGTTTCAATACTTCGGCTGCAAAGGCATCGGCCGTTGTATATACCTTAATCCAATTTTCGCTCACGCTGTGCTATATCTTTAAAAAATTTAAACAAAGCTATGGTAATTATTGCACTAATTAAATACCCATACCATGGAAAGCCTAAAGGTTCGTCTGCTTTATCTAAGGGGATATGATGCTTCTGCATATATAATGCCGCACAAACCGCATACGCATTATTGATAAAATGAGCTGCTATTGCATACCAAATGCTCTGACCGTAATAATAGAGGTAACCAAAACCAGCACCCAAAAGCATTCGGGGAACAAAGCCATAAAATTGCATGTGTATGGCACTAAATAGAATGGCAGCAATCCAAATGGCAGCATGATGATTTCCAAAAGCCCGATATAAACTTCTCTGAACGCCGCCTCTAAACATTAACTCTTCACCTATAGCGGGAAGAACAGCAATCACAATTAAATTGATGATGAAGTCCCAATTGTTCCTAACCGTTATTAACTTTATGGTTGTTTGCATTGCTGCATCTTCCATGGTCTTCATCCATACCTGAATATCCTTTAAGAAATCCGGAAAGATCATTTTTTGATTAGTCAGCGTAACCCATTCCATTATCGGCATACTCGCAATCATGATGATCAAAACCATCCCCAAGAGTAAAAATGCAGGCTTTTTAAAGCTATAAAAGGTGGTGATTTTTTTTCGCTCAGTAATGGCCAAAGCCAGCGCAGGAACAGCCATCAAACCAATTGAAGTGCTTAAAGATTGAAGAATTTTAAATGCATTCACATTATCAGCAGTAATCTCCTGACCCAAAATCTCTTGCAATATATTTAAACCATAAAAAGGAATAATGATTCCCAAAGCCAGTACACTGAAGATCAATGAACCCAAAATAGCGTAAGCTAAAAGTAAAAGTAATTGCAAGAAAGGATTGATTTCCTCTCGGTTAGGTGTTACAAAATTCATTATTTGTACCTTTGTATGTTTTTATAAGTGTTGAAGATAGAAAAATGTCTGTAAAGATAGGAAATATAGATTTAGGGGAGTTCCCGCTTTTACTTGCGCCAATGGAGGATGTGAGTGATCCGCCGTTCCGTTATGTGTGTAAGCAAAATGGAGCCGATATGATGTACACGGAATTTATTTCTTCTGAGGGATTAATCCGCGATGCAGCAAAAAGCATACAGAAACTGGATATTTTCGAATATGAAAGACCCATCGGGATTCAGATTTTCGGTGGCGATATTGAGCACATGCGTGAAGCTTCAGAAATTGCTTCTGCCGCTAACCCTGATCTGGTTGATATTAACTATGGCTGTCCGGTAAAAAATGTGGTTTGCAAAGGGGCAGGCTCCAGCTTATTGCAAGACATTGATAAAATGGTGAAAATGACCGAAGCCGTTGTTAAGGCCTCTCATTTACCTGTTACCGTAAAAACCCGCTTGGGCTGGGATGACAACACTAAAAATGTTTACGAAGTTGCCGAGCGTTTGCAAGACGTAGGTATTCAGGCTTTAACTATTCACGGCCGTACCAGAGCACAACTTTATAAAGGTGAAGCAGACTGGAGCCTCATCCGTGAAATTAAACGCAATCCACGAATTAAAATTCCAATTTTTGGCAACGGCGATGTAGATAGTCCGGAGAAAGCAGCCAACTGGCGGATGGAGTACGAAATAGATGGAATTATGATTGGCCGTGCGGCAATTGGCTATCCCTGGATTTTTAGAGAGGTTAAACACTTCTTTAAAACCGGAGAGCAACTTGCCGGCCCAACCATTGAAGAAAGAATTAATGTGTGCAGAACACACTTGGAAAAATCTATCGCCTGGAAAGGCCCTAAGACTGGTATTTTTGAGATGCGCAGGCATTATGCCAATTACTTTAAGGGCTTACCAGATTTTAAACCTTACCGAATGCGCCTGGTGGCAGAGCCAGATATCAACAACATTTACAGCATATTAGAAGAAGTGGCAGAAAAGTTTGCCAATTACGACGCCACAAAAGTAATGGCTTGATTTTTGAAAAGCATTTTGTACATTCGTATATATCACCATGGTTACAGCAATTACAGATGGAGTTAAGGTTTCGGTAGAAACCGTTTACCAACCGGAGTATTCCAATCCTTCGAATGAGCATTTTATGTTCGCCTATCGTGTAGAGATATCTAATCTTACAGATTATGCTGTGCAATTGCTGCGCCGTCAATGGTTTATATTTGATTCTAACAGTAGCCGCAGAGAAGTAGAGGGAGAGGGTGTTGTTGGCTTACAGCCGGTAATCAATCCCGGAGAAACACATGTTTATGTTTCAGGCTGTAATCTTAAAACAGATATGGGCAGTATGCGCGGAACTTATTTAATGAAACGTTTAATGGATGAAGCAGAATTTGATGTCGACATTCCTGAATTTCAATTAATCGCTCCCTACAAACTCAACTAATATTTTTACATTTCTAATTAACGGTCGTAGCGAGACGCTACCAATGCTGTTAACTTAATCAATTCGATCTGAAGATGCTGAAATAAATTCAGCAGGACGAATTCGAAAAATCAACTTGATCTGCGGGAGGCCAAGTACCCTGAGTAGGTAGTAGCGAGACGCTACAAACAGTTAAGTTTAAAGCTAAATTTTGTCTGTCTGAGCCTGTCGAAGACCTCAATAATTGACTGGATATAAACCACTTAAAAAACATTAACTTCATAAAAGACCGCTACAGCTCCATTGCCCTAAGTTTTTAGACGGTCGTAGCGAGACGCTACAACCAGTAATCATTATTGATTAAAAATCAATTCGATCTGAAGATGCTGAAATAAATTCAGCAGGACGAATCGGAATAATCAACTTGATCTGCGGGAGGCCAAGTATCCTGAGTAGGTAGTAGCGAGACGCTACAACCAGTTAAGTTTAAAGCTAAACTTTGTCAGTCTGAGCCTGTCGAAGACCTCAATAATTGACTGGATATAAACCACTTAAAAAACATTAACTTCATAAAAGCCCGCTACAGCTCCATTGACCTAAGTTTTTAGACGGTCGTAGCGAGACGCTACCAATGCTATTAAGTTAAGCTTTTTGTCATTCTGACGCAGTGAAGAATCCCCATGCGATGAAGCAGTCATGTACATTTAGCACTGCCCTATTAACGATCTGTATGCGATCAAAACAGATTCTTCACTGCGTTCAGAATGACATGTAAAGGTCATAGCGAGACGCTAAAACGGGATATTGTGTTCATATCTCCCGCAGATTAAAGAGATTAGATGATCAGGCTTCTGTTTTCTTATATGGCTTACATGGTTCAAATTTTTACCATTTAAGAAATGAAAGCATGAATAAGTTTCAATCTACCGGTTGGTATCCCTACCAACCGGAATATTTTCTTAATTGTAACCTCTCCAATGCGCAAGGTAATGAGTCTTAGCGAGACGCGAACAATGCTATTAAGTTAAGCAAAATGGTGTCAGTCTGAGCCTGTCGAAGAACTTCTTAATAAGTCGAAAACTAAAATGAATTGTCCTTCGACAGGCTCAGGATGACAATCCATTTTAGTTTTCTCCTTAAGTTAATAGCATTGGAGACGCTACAACCAGTAATCAGTCGTAACGAAATTATTAATTAAAAATCTATTCGATCTGAAGATGCTGAAATAAATTCAGCAGGACGAACTGGAAAATCAATTTGATCTGCGGGAGGCCATTTGAACAAAAAAAAGCGGCAAGGGATAAGCCTTAACCGCTTCGTTTTTCATAGCTAGTATTTTTTAATCTCTGCTTCTTCCAAAAAGCATAGAAGCGTAGTATAACAGGTTGGCCAACGCTCCTACAGCAGCTACAACATATGTCATTGCGGCCCACCATAAAGCATCCTTTGCCTGAGTATTTTCCTCTTGCGTTTGCATTACCCCTCTATTATTTTTTAACCAGGCTAAAGCGCGGTTACTTGCATCAAATTCTACAGGTAATGTTACTATGCTAAATAGTGTAATCAGGGCCAAACCCACCACTCCAATAGCCAAAACAATTGGGTTTCCAGTGAAACCGATCAACAAAACACCTATTAATAATACCCACTGTAACAGATTAGAAGAAATACTTACCACAGGTACCATCGTGCTTCTCAGGTTTAACCAAGAATATGATTTTGCATGTTGTACGGCATGTCCGCATTCATGAGCGGCCACTGCTGCTGCTGCAACACTTCTACTGTAGTAAACGTCAGTACTTAAATTAACTGTTCTATCTGTTGGGTTGTAATGATCTGTTAATTGTCCCTCGGTACTCATCACCTTCACATCGTAAATCCCACTATCGTGCAGCATTCTTTCTGCTACCTCCTTGCCCGATAAACCTGAGCTAAGCTGCATTTCTGCGTACTTAGAAAATTTATTCCTAAAGCGCCATTGCACAAACATGCTCAGCAATAATACCGGGACGATTAATATTAAATAAACTCCCATTTTCCTTATGTATGTTTTTCATTCGGATTATATCAAAAAGCGTTCCCATATTATTTGATGATCAAAATATCTTACATTTATCAAATGAATTCCTCCTTTTCATATTGGGAACAGACCAGTTTCTTTAACTATGACATCGTGGTTACAGGCAGTGGAATAGTGGGTTTAAATTGCGCTATTCACCTAAAAAAAACTTATTCAAATTTAAAGATAGCTATACTTGAAAGAGGTTTTTTACCTTCTGGGGCAAGCACAAAAAACGCCGGTTTTGCTTGTTTTGGAAGTATTTCTGAACTCATTGAACAAGAAAATCTAATTGGAACAGACCGCCTTGCTAACCTAATCGAAACCAGATGGAAGGGCTTGCTTAAGCTGCGTAATTTATTGGGAGATCATAACATTGATTATCAATGTTTAGGCGGTTACGAATTATTTAAAAAAGAGGAAGAAGTTTCTTCCATTCGAAGTGTAGCGAAAATTGAACATTTTAATAAACTGCTTACAGATGTTGTTGGAAAGAACACCTTTTCACCAGCCAATGAAAAAATTAATGCTTTTGGGTTTGACCAAGTAGACCAACTTATTTTTAATCAATACGAAGCTCAGATTGATACCGGAAAAATGATGTTTTCGCTGATTTCCTATGCTCAACAGCTCGGCATAACCATTCTCAATAACTGTGAGGTAGAAGAGATTAGAAATGAGGCAACAAGTGTCTATTTAAAAACCAATGCCGGCGATTTTCAATGTAGTCGGCTGGCGATTGCCACTAATGCTTTTGTTCAACAACTTTTGCCAGAACTGGATGTTAAACCCGGAAGAGGGCAGGTATTGATCACGAAACCCATTCCAGATTTAAAATTAGCCGGTACTTTTCATTACGATAAAGGATTTTATTATTTCCGTAATATCAACCAAAGGATTTTACTCGGTGGCGGAAGAAATTTAGATTTTGAAACAGAGCAAACCAGCCAATTCGGGGAAACTAATCTCATTCAATCTTCTCTGGAAGAACTGCTAAAAACAGTAATTCTGCCCCAACACCATTTTGAAATAGACCAGCGCTGGAGTGGAATTATGTCTTTCGGTTCAACACTAGAACCTTTAATCAAAACGGTTAGTCCAAATATCTGCTACGCAACCTGCTGCAATGGAATGGGAGTAGCTATTGGTTCACAAACTGGAGAAGATTTAGCAAAAGAAATGATAAAACTACTTTAGCTGACCCAACATTACATCTATTTTCTCCAGGTAACTGCCAGGTACAATCCATCGGTCTACTTCTTTCCTCCAATAACCTAACTTCTCCTTATTTTTTAATTTAAAATATTGAAAGGCAATACTATAAGCTATATCTGCTTTAGCGGTCTCATCTTTACAATCACCTAACGCCTGGCGGTATATTTCTTCAGCTTCATCCATTTTATTATTGTTGGTCCTAGCAAAAACCTCATTTTTATAAAAATTGCAGTTATTTTGCCCCGCGGCATACAAAGCATCGTCTAAATAAGGCCTAACCCTTTTATAGCGCGCTTGCTCATTGTAAGCCAAAGCATACTCCACGTCCAATCCAGGATAATTGTCGTTAATTCTTCTCGCTGCATTTATATATTTTAATGCGGTTTTTTGTTCTCCCCATTTATTGTAGGTATAGCCCAACCTAAAAAGTCAATTGATATCATTTTCCCCCGTGTTATAGAACGATAACCAGGTTGGGGTTTCTAAAACACCCAGTTCTTGAAACCTATTTTTTGGTAAAAGCGCAACTTACACAGCGGTAGGTGAGATTCTAATCTTAGCTGGCTCATGTTTTCTTACAACAAGTTTATCATCATCCAGGGTAAGCTTCCCTCCACACTCAATGTAAGTCCTGCAGAATTATCGAGGTAAACAAAACCATAAGCATAGCTGGAGTCGGTAGACGCTACAATCCATTTGTTTTCGCAATCCAGCATTCGCTGATCAAACTTAAACCCATTTTGGGCATTTATTGTTGTAGCATAGAGCAACAATAGCGCAGTTAAGAATCTCATAGTAAACATTTTGCGTGTAATACAAGATATGAATTTTCCAGGAATGAGTTGGCGGTGAATTTGACTGTTTAATGCAGAATGATGATCGTTCACTCGTCCAAAAATAAATCTATTTAAATACGATTGTTTTATTTCCACTTACAAAAACCCGATCCTCCACCACTAATGCCAGCGCATCTAAAAGTACTTTCTTTTCAATTTCCTTTCCTGCCCTTACCATATCCTTTACACTAAAATTATGGTCAACGGGCGAGGTATGTTGCGTAATGATCGGTCCCTCATCCAAATTGTTGGTTACAAAATGTGCCGTAGCGCCAATAACTTTAACCCCTCTTTCAAATGCCTGTCGGTACGGATTTGCCCCTATAAAAGCAGGTAAAAACGAGTGGTGGATATTGATAATCTTACCTTCATAATCTTTAACAAAATCTGCTGAAAGTATCTGCATAAATTTAGCGAGAACGAGATAGTCAACTTCAAAGCGATTGATTACAGACTTTATTTCTGCTTCAAACTGGCTTTTATCCTTTCCTACATGCGAAACATAAAAATAAGGAATACCCAGTTTTTCAGAAAAATCCCTTAATTCTTCATAATTACCAATCACACATTGTACCTCAGCACCAAGTGTTTTAAATTGGTTCTTTATTAAAATCTCTGCCAAGCAGTGGTATTCTTTGGTTACTAAAACAGCAATTTTTTTCTGCTGTTGCGTAATCAGATTTACTTCAGCTTGCTCAGGAAGGCTTTTTAGGAGTTCATTTTTTAACTGCGCTACACCCTCTAATAATCCGGTACATGCAATACGCGTAAAAAAAGCTTTATTTTCTTCATCTACAAATTCTCTCATGGCTATAATATTCAACTGGTGAATGGCCAGAATATTGGTGATGCGGGTTACTAGGCCCACCTGGTCAGGGCAAGAGATCAGTACGGTTAACTCGTTCATTTATACTATTTAAAGTTCAATGATAATTATTTTTTGTGGCTTAACATAGCTTTATTTTGACGAATTATTTTGGTAAATCTATTTTAAATTTCGATTTTTGCTAAAATTTTTATCATTATGGAAACAGCCATTATCGTGCTTCTCGCTATCATACTGCTTACTTTAATCCTCCTGTTTTTTAGAAAAAGTCAATCTGGCTCTACTATTTTAACAGAAGATTTTGAACGTACGAAGGCTGAAAATAATCTTTTACAAATCAATTTGGCTAAAACGGAAGAACGTGCTGCCAACCTTTTAACAGAAAAGGAACACATTACCGTTTTATTAAAAGAGGAGCAAAAACGATTGATTGATGAACTTCAAACAGAAAGAGATCGGCTGGCAGATGCCAACAGGGAACTGGAAAGTACCCGTTCATTTTATCAGGCCGAAAAAGAAAAACTGGCCGAGCAAAAAATACAATTGGAGCAATCGCAGATTAAACTGAATAAAGATTTTGAGCTGATAGCCAATAAGATCTTGGAAGAGAAATCTAATAAATTTGTTGAACACAATAAGGCCAATCTGGATATCATATTAAATCCACTGAAGGAAAATATAAAGGCATTTGAAGAAAAGGTAGAAAAGGTTTACAAAGCCGAATCTGATGAACGCAATAGCTTAAAAGGGGTAATCGGTTTATTAATGGATCAAAGTAAACAGATCCAGGAGGATGCCAATAATTTAACTAAAGCCTTAAAAGGTGATAGCAAAAAGCAGGGTAATTGGGGCGAGGTAATCCTGGAGAAGGTTTTAGAACGTTCCGGACTTGTCCGGGATCAGGAGTACCGCATTCAGGCTTCGCTGGTATCCGCCGAAGGCGGGCGCTACCAACCCGATGTGATTATAGATCTTCCCGACGACAAACATCTAATTGTCGACGCTAAGGTATCTTTAGTTGCTTATGAGCGATCTGTCTCAGCAGAGAGTGATGAAGAGCGTGAAGGCTATTTAAAACAGCATTTAGCCTCTATTAAGCAACACGTACAGGAGCTGTCCAGTAAGAACTATCAGAATTTACACCAAATTAATTCTCCAGACTTTGTTTTACTATTCGTTCCGATAGAATCTTCTTTTAGCATAGCTGTTCAAAAAGATGCCGAGCTCTTCAATTTTGCCTGGGACAGGAGAGTTGTAATCGTAAGTCCATCTACATTATTAGCCACTTTACGCACCATCGCCAGCATGTGGAAACAGGAAAGACAAAATAGAAATGTGATGGAAATTGCCCGTTTAAGCGGGAGTATGTATGATAAATTTGTTGGCTTTATGGCAGATATGGAGAACATCGGCCGATACATGAAACAAGGTCAGGATGCCTATGATAAGGCGGTTAATAAACTTTCAGTTGGCTCTGGAAACCTCACCAATACTTCTGAAAAAATTAAAAGATTGGGTGCTAAAGCCACTAAACAAATTGACCTGAAATATTTAGATGGGGAAGAGGGTTAATTTTCTTATAAAATATTTATCCTTCGACAGGATGCCATTGACAGCGTTTAGCTTAATAACATTGGTATTGTACCCACCGACCCAAATGGAAAAGTTTGTACTGATATCTCTCTTTTCCTGGCCGCCGGAAGGGCTCGTACCTTTTTCTTGGCAAAAAGGTACCCAAACCGATCCCGACCTTAAATCGGGAGAGCTCATGAATGCCATTAAAAACAATAAATACTAATGATTAAACCCAAGGTTCGCATCCTTTCTTGGCTAGAAGCATCCAAATGCCATTAGCGGTAATACTTGTGTTATGGGTTATGAGTTACCTGTTGCGGGTTAAACCTCTGGAAAAGACTTTGCATCCTGCCCCGTAACCTACAACACGCAGCTTGTAACTTATATATGCTGCTAGCCCAGGGTCGTGCTTCGGGAAGAACTGTAAATTATTTTCGGCAGTTAGCATGATGCCTACCCCCTCAACGCCCGTCATTCCCTCGTAGGAGGGAATCTTAAAGCGATAGGAATAGCCACCATGCTTTTTCACCCAGCTAGGCCAAATTACTGTTTCTCCGTTTCGCTTGGGTCGGCCTAATAAAGTTTTCGGGATGCATTGACCAGGCCAACATACTGACTTTAGAAGAAAAGTTTTAAGCCGACGTTTTTGTTTCTTTTGACGCCAAAAGAAAGAAGCCCGTCCGGCCAGGACATGAGACATTCTTTTTTTAGTTGTAGGGTCTCCAATGCTATTAAGTTAAGTAGAAAAATAAAATGTATTGCCCTTCGACAGGCTCAGGATGACAATCCATTTTAGTTTTCTCATTAAGAGCATGAGATTGGGGCTGAGCTATAAATTAGCTATTTTCACTAAAAATTTAAATCAAACCCACAAAGGTAGTGAAAAATATTTAAACTCCTTAAGACGATTTTTTTAACAAAATTCAGAAATTTTCATTTTAGTAAAGCAAGTATCTGATTATTAATATTTAACAAGTTTATTAAAAAAATAAAATACCGTCTGTTATCTAATAAATATACCCACAAATCAAAAATGTCTTCATGAGGATTTCAACTAAAAAAGTTGCCTCATGAAGACATCGTATTGGATATAAATAAGCTAACTATTTCTTAAAAGCATTCCAGCCCTGGGCTTTCAACTCATGCACTTTTTCCGATTTAGAAATCATTTTACAACCCGAATTCTTATCGGTAACATGGCCAATCACCGTGATATCTACATCATGCTTCAGTTTTTTATAGTCTTCCTGGCTAATCGTAAATAGTAATTCATAATCTTCACCACCACTCAATGCACAAACAGTTGGATCCAAACCAAGTTCTCTAGCTGTTTCATAAGTCATCGGATCCAAAGGAATTTTTTCCTCATAAATGGTTATTCCCTTATCAGATTGGGTAGCAAGATGCAAAATTTCAGAAGCCAAACCATCCGAAACATCTATCATTGAGGTGGGTTTAATATCCATATCGGCCAATAAAGCTACAATATCTCTACGTGCTTCTGGCTTCAACTGCCTTTCAATGATATAATCTTTTCCCTCTAAATCTGGTTGAACCTGAGGATTTTCCAGGTAGATTAATTTCTCTCTTTCTAAAATCTGAAGTCCTAAATAAGCACCACCTAAATCTCCTGAAACACACAATAAATCATTTTCTTGAGCCCCATTTCTGTACACTACTTTATCTGCATCAACATAGCCAATACTGGTAATACTAATAACCAGGCCTTGCTTACTAGAAGAAGTGTCGCCACCAATCACATCGATATTGTATTTTTTACAGGCAAGTTCAATTCCCTTATAAATTTCTTCTACAGCCTCCAAGGGAAATTTACTAGACAATCCTAAAGAAACAGTGATCTGACTGGCTACACCATTCATGGCATAAATATCGCTCAAATTAACCTGAACGGCTTTATAACCCAAATGAACCAAAGGAACATAGGCCAAATCAAAATGAATTCCTTCCAATAATAAATCGGTTGATATTAATATCTGTTTCCCTTGAGCATCCAATACAGCTGCATCATCTCCAATCCCTTTAACCGATTGGTCATTTTTAATTTCGAAGTGACTGGTTAAGTGCTTAATCAGGCCAAATTCTCCTAATTCATTAATATCTGTACGTTCTTTGTTTTCAAACATAATTTTAAAATCTTTTGCAATATGGGACGAAACCCTTCAATTTTTATATAATAATCATTACCTGTTGCCCCGCGATATTATCATCTCAATGCTGTTAACTTAAGCTAAATGCTGTTAGTCTGAGCTTCCCGATGTGAAATCAGGACAAGTAGTCGATGACCTTCTTAATAAGTCGAAAACTAAAATGGATTACCCTTCAACAGGCTCAGGATGACAATACATTTTAGTTTTTTCCTTAAGTTAATAGAATTGATTCTCATCTGTTAAGACGACAAAATCTTCTGCTCCATCCAGTTTTTTCCCTCTGTAAACCTGGCAATTAACATCGCCGCAACGTTATCACCGGTAGCATTTAACAGGGTTGCCATAGGATCTACCAAGGTACCAATAATCATAGCTGGAGGCAAAGCTTCAGGAGGCAATTGATAAGCAGATATCATTAGTAACTCTCCAATATACCCTCCATTGGGAATTCCCCCCTCTACAATACTCACCAAAACGGTAATGCCCAATGCCAAAATAATGGTATCTACCTGAACCAATTCCTTTCCAAAAATGGCAAATACCACTGCTATTTTAATAATGGAACTGATACTGGATCCATCTTTATGCAATGTTGATCCCAATGGAATAGTAACATTGGTAATGTAGGCCGGTACACCCATTTTCAAGCTTCCCTCCAAATTGGCAGGTATGGTGGCAATGCTGCTACAGGTACCCACTGAAGTTAGGGAAGGAACAATATTATTTTTCCAAAAAACTTTGATGGCCTTAAATCCGCCAGCGATAAAAGCATACAAAGTGAAGAAAACAATAAAGTAAAATGCTCCAACGCCGTAATATAAACCCAGCGCTTTAGCATAAGTGCCAAAAAGCTGAGGCCCGAAAACACCAACCTGGTAAGCAAAATAAGCACCTAAACCAATAGGCCCCAGTTTCATAATCAGGATGATTAATTTCTTCATCACTTCATTGCCCGAAACCAGAAACTTTTTGAATGCATCTCCGGATTCACCAGAATATAAAGTTGAAAAACCTACTAACACCGAAAATATAATCAATGCGAGCATATTTTTTCTGCTGCCTATTTCAAAAAACTCACCAACCGTTAGGAGCTGCGTCATTTGCTCACCGAAAGATTGTATCTTTTCATTTTCTACCTTAACTGTACCTCCAGCCAGCTGCTGGTGAATTGGAAAAATCCAGGTGGCCAGCAAGGTTAAAGCAGCAGATATCAATACCGTTGATAGAAAAACCAATACCATTATCGTTAGCAGTTTTCCCAATTTTTTCGATCGGTCTATATTGGCAATGGCAGAAGAAACCGCAAAAAATACCAATGGAATAACCGCCGTGAACAAAAGATTTAAGAAAATATCGCCAAGTGGCTTAATACTTTCAACTTTTGTCCCAAAAATTAAGCCTACAACGCTTCCTGCTATAATGCCAGCCAAAAGCCAAAGTAAGCCCGAATAATTTTTAAGGATATTGTTTTCCATATTTTTTGGGTTAAAACCTACCATGATTTGCCATATCACAGGCCAGATAAAACTTCGGATCCTCGTTAAGCCTAAAGACCTAATTCAGCCGAAATATCCAGCATTCGTTGAATCGGTTTACGGGCTTGTTCTATAATATGTTCAGGTACAGTTACTTCCGGAGTACCATTTTTTATACATAAATACAATTTTTCCAGCGTATTCCGTTTCATATACGGACAATCGTTACAAGCACAGCTGTTGTTAGGCGGTGCAGGAATGAAGGTTTTGGTTGGATTGGCTTTCTCCATCTGGTGGATAATACCGCTTTCTGTAGCTACAATAAACTCTGTTGCCGGATTGCTAATGGTGTACTTTAACAAACCTGTAGTAGATCCAACATAATCAGCCATTTTTAAAACCACTTCCTCACATTCGGGATGGGCAATAAATTTAGCATTAGGATGTCTTTCCTTGAGTTTGGTAATTTTTTCCTGAGAAAAAATCTCGTGTACCATACAGGCACCGTTCCAAAGTACTAAGTCTCTACCTGTTTTCTTAGCCACATAAGCACCTAAGTTGCGATCGGGGCCAAAAATGATCTTTTGATCTTTAGGTAAGCTCTCCACAATCTGTACCGCATTCGTACTGGTGCATACAATGTCACTTAAAGCTTTTAATTCGGCCGTGCAGTTTACGTAAGTGATTACCAGGTGATCTGGATATTTTTCCTTAAACTTTTTAAACAGGTGAGGTGGACAACTATCAGCTAAGGAACAACCTGCCTTAACATCTGGTAATAGAACCTTTTTGTTAGGCGATAAAATCTTGGCTGTTTCCGCCATAAAATGTACACCTGCAAACACAATCACATCAGCATCCGTTTTAGCAGCTTCCTGAGATAAGCCTAAACTATCTCCTATATAATCTGCAATATCCTGAATATCAGGTTCTTGATAATAATGTGCAAGTATAATTGCGTTTTTTTCCTTTTTTAATCTTTCAATCTCAGCAAAAAGGTCTAGCGTCGGATCTATGTACTCCTCAACAAATCCTTTTTTATTGATTTCTTCTAGGACATCTATGTTCATTGTTAATTTCCTTCAATTTTTTTGAGGTGCTCAAAGATACAAGCTTTCAACGTCTCAATAATTAATAAATATTTTAATTAAATAAATCTTTAATGTTTATTAGTGTGTTAGTATTGTTGGCAAGTTTCAAAAAATTATTCTTCCAGATAAGTTATTAATGGTTTACTAACATTTAGATTACATTTTTGTAATATCATGAGATTGATTTTCAGCACAATCTAAAATTGACTTAAAAATTATCAATACCGGAATGTTAATTGTTTATAAGTGTGTGAAAAGTTAATTACTTGTACAAATGTGGTTAAAAATTGCGCAAAAGATTGTGGCAAATTGTGTTTTTAAAGTAGCTTTAAACATTCAAATTTATTTGTTAGAATAATTTAGACATAGAATTAACAATTGTTCCATAGTTATTAACATCGTTTATAACTTAAAGGTTTTTTTAATGAGAAAAGTAGATTTTCTGGTAATTGGTTCAGGTATAGCGGGTTTGAGTTTTGCACTTAAGGCGGCTAAGTATGGGAAGGTTTTAATCGTTACGAAATCAAACGAGGATGAATCCAACACAAAATACGCTCAGGGAGGTGTTGCTGTGGTTGTGGATAAAGACGATTCGTTTGAAAAACACATACAAGATACGCTTATTGCCGGCGACGGATTATGCGATGAAAAAATTGTGGAAATCGTTGTAAAAGAGGGCCCTCAGCGTATTCAGGAGATCATAGATTATGGTATAAATTTCGATAAAGACAATGCTGGTTTTTATGATTTAGCGAAGGAGGGGGGCCACTCAGAACATCGTGTTTTACACTATAAAGATATCACTGGGTATGAGATTGAACGTGTGTTGCTAAATGAAATTCATGAGAATCCCAACATCGAAATATTAACACATTACTTCGCATTGGAGTTAATAACTCAACATCACCTGGGTGAATTTGTTGATAAGCGTACTGAAGATATTAACTGTTATGGGATATATGCCTTTAACACAGAGCTTAACGATGTGGAAAAGATCTTAGCAAGTGTGACTGTTATGGCTTCTGGTGGTGCGGGTCATGTTTATTCGGCTACTACAAATCCGGTTATTGCAACTGGCGATGGAATGGCAATGGTTTACAGAGCTAAGGGAAAAGTAAGGAATATGGAGTTTATACAGTTCCATCCAACTGCTTTATATCATCCTGGAGAGTATCCTTCTTTTTTAATCTCAGAGGCTGTGAGAGGCTTTGGAGGGGTTTTAAGAAGAAAAAATGGGGAGGAGTTCATGCAAGAGTATGACGAACGTAAATCATTGGCACCCAGGGATATAGTGGCTAGAGCGGTCGATGCTGAAATGAAAAAATCAGGTGATGATTTTGTTTATTTAGACATTACGATGCGCAAGAAGGCCGATATTTTAAAGCATTTTCCTAATATTTATGCCAAATGCTTGTCTATTGGTATAGATATGACGAAAGATTATATTCCGGTAACGCCTGCTTCTCATTATATGTGTGGTGGGATTTTAGTGGATGAATATGGAAGGTCGTCAATTAAAAATTTATATGCTTGTGGTGAATGTTCATCTACAGGTTTACATGGTGCTAACCGGCTGGCATCTAACTCTTTACTGGAGGCTACCGTTTTTGCGCACAGGATTTATCAGGATGCCATCGAAAACTTTCAGAAAAACGTTATTCCTGATCATATTCCGGAGTGGGATGATAATGGAGTAATTCAAAGCAATGAGGATGTTTTGGTGACACATAACTTAAGAGAGCTGCAAAAAGTTATGGGCGACTATGTTGGTATTGTGCGGTCGGATTTTAGGCTAGAGCGGGCACACAGGCGTTTATTCTTAATTTATCAGGAAACAGAGGAGTTCTATAAAAGGAATAAGGTATCTGTTAAGTTGTGTGAGTTAAGAAATGTAATTCAAACCGCTTATTTAGTGATTAAATCGGCTATGCAGAGAAAGGAGAGCAGAGGCTTACATTACACTACAGACTACCCTGATCATGCTTCACAATTAACCGATACCGTATTTTAAATTTATATCAATATGCCAGTAATATTACCAGTAAAAGGTAAATATCCCCAGTTGGGGAAACCCAGTTTTATAGCTGAAAATGCAACAATTGTGGGAGATGTTGAAATGGGAGATGGATGTTCGGTTTGGTTTAATGCAGTTGTTAGGGGAGATGTAAATTCCATTACAATTGGTAAAGAGACCAATATTCAGGATGGTGCGGTAATTCATGCAACCTATTTAAAGGCAGCTACGCACATTGGTAATCGTGTTTCTGTGGGGCACAACGCCATGGTTCATGGCTGTACAGTAGAAGACAACGTATTGATTGGAATGGGAGCCATTGTGATGGATCATGCTGTGATACAGCCTTATTGCATCATTGCGGCCGGATCTGTAGTATTGGAAAATACCATCTGTGAAACGGGTTATTTATATGCCGGAACTCCAGCCAAAAAAATAAAGCCCATTACTGAAGAGCAACGGGCTTTATTAAATAAATTACCAGATAACTATATGATGTATAGTGAATGGTTTAATCCAACTGCACCTTAATTGGGTGCAGCTGGTATAGTTAGTTTTTCTTCTCTTTCCCAATTGGCTCTTAACGACATTTCTGTGGTGGAGTACCATATTTTTTCGGGTTGAGTACCATTTTTCACGTTTCCAGTATCCCAAATTCCATTCTTATTATCGTCGTAAACAACTCTAATAAAGTACTTTCCAGCCGGATAGTTAGAGAAATTAATGGTGATATTTCTATTTAAGCTGGTGGATTTAATGATATTCTTTTTCTCATCAATAAATTGAACCAGGTAGTTCTTACTTGTATCCGGAACGGTAACATTTAAGCCCAGCGTACCGTAGCTGTCGGCTGTTTCCAGCTTGAAAGATTTATTTATGTCCTTATTTTTTGCACCAAATATAGCCGTAAAACTCCCTGCTCCAAACTTAATATCGTAAGTTCGCTTGTTTTTCCAGGGATAAATAACATAGTATTTAAGGAAATCGACAGAATCTTTTAACAATTGAAAATTTGTACGCTTTACCGAGTCTTCTAAGAGCGTAACTTTCGATGGATCAGCAGATTCTATTGGAAATGGAAAGGTTAGCGTATAACGCTGATATGGATTCAATTTAGCCCCTGCAGCATTATCTGTTATGGATACATCGCGGGTATACGTATCTTTTTTGCCTCTTGTAAAATTAAGGGTTTGAAGCACTTTCCCTTCATCCTGAACAGCCATTTTCACCGAGTCAAAACTCAAATCTTTAAGCCATATTTTAGCTGTATCGTTCGTTTTATTAAAATGAACATATTTGCCAACATCAACTTTAGGTGGATCGGTAACGGTTAACTTAGGATTTTTAAGTTGCTGATTGAATATAAGCGATATACTGCCATCATTATTCAACTTACGGTCCAATACCCTAAATTCTCCGGCAAGCTCTTTAAAAACCTTTAAATTGATGTTATCCAGGTTCTTATCAATCTTTATGGTATCCTTAATAAAGCCAATCTCATCAGAAATTTGCTGATAGATTTTATCGCCACCGCCACTGGCTTCTTTTAAGGAATATATCTTGTAATTGCCTTTTCTCAGGTTATTTAACTTATAATTTCCCGAACTATCGGTGAGGGTATAGATAGAAGGTCTCTTCTTGCCAAACAGTGTATCACGTTCAACGGGGAAAATAAATACCGTAACTTCTTTCTCAGCCTCATCTGTTAATGCATTAATTACTTTCCCACTTAGAGAAAGCGAATCTATTTCTGGTCCGGTAGAGAATACATACGATAAATTTTTAACTACGTTGCTTTCGTTTACATCAGCTACCGATTTACCAAAGTTTAAAGTATAGGTTGTATTTTTCTCTAAAGAATCCTGAAGAGTTATCTCGAGTTTCTTTTGCTTCTTTTTTAAAATTGGCGGTTTTTCCTGATCGGGAGAAATAGAGAATTCTTTAAACTCATCTTTGAGGTTAAAATATTCATCGAACTCAATTACTATTTTTTTGCTGGTAAAATTCCGGGTCTGATTTTTTGGAGTCATACTCAAAATTTTAGGCGGCGTAGTATCTTTTGGTCCTCCCTGTGGTGCCTGAATGGTGGCACATCCCAAAAATAGGAGGGAAGCAGCTAAAACTACTGTATTTTTTACATTAAAAAACTGAGCTTTTAAATTTGGCATATTTTAAACGTTCTGACGTGTTTTTAGCTTTTTTGGAATAATATGATTAAAAAATATTTTTTATCGCTTATATCGCTTTATTTAAAGTCGTTATTTTTTTATTTAACTTATTGATAATCAATTACTTATTAATATACACCATTAAAACTGAGATATCTGATGGTGAAACTCCAGAAATTCGTGATGCCTGACCTAAAGTTCTTGGTTTGATCTTAAATAATTTTTCGCGGGCTTCTTTAGAGATGGAAACAATTTTATTGTAGTCAAAATCCGGATTGATTTCTTTATCTTCCATTTTCATCATTTTCTCTACAATCTCATTTTCCTTTTCAAAGTAACTTTCGTATTTGATTTTGATTTCTGCCTGCTCAATAGTTTCCTGATCCAGGTAAGCAGTTTCATCTGCCAGTGGCTGACTTACCTTAATCAGGTCGCTCAGGCCTACTTGCGGACGGCTCACCAGGCTATACAATTTTACATTCTGGTTTAATTCTGCTGAACCTAATTGTGCTAACATCGGATTGGCATCTTTCATCTCTATACCTTGAGATTTTGTAAACTTCACCAAAGCATCAGATTTTTCTACCTTATGTTTTACTTTTTCCAAACGCTCATCACTGATCAAACCTAGTTCATGACCAATAGGAGAGAGGCGAATATCAGCATTATCTTGTCTTAAAAGTAAGCGATGTTCTGCCCTTGAAGTAAACATGCGATAAGGTTCTTCAGTACCTTTAGTTACTAAATCATCGATTAAAACGCCAATATAACTTTCCGATCTTTTCATAATCAGCTCATGTTTATCGGTAATTTTCTGGTGTGCATTTATTCCGGCCATGAAGCCTTGGCAGGCAGCTTCTTCATAACCAGTAGTTCCGTTTATCTGTCCGGCTAAAAATAAATTCTTAATTAATTTAGTTTCTAGTGTTAAGGATAATTGGGTAGGTGGAAAGAAATCGTATTCTATCGCATAACCTGGTCTGAACATTTTGGCTTGTTCAAATCCTGGTATTTGTCTTAATGCTTTAAACTGTACGTCTTCAGGTAGGGAGGTAGAGAAACCATTTACGTAGATTTCGCAAGTATTCCATCCTTCAGGTTCAACGAAAATCTGATGTCTGTCACGCTCAGCAAAACGGTTAATTTTGTCCTCAATAGATGGACAATATCTAGGACCTAAGCCTTTAATTCTTCCGGTAAACATGGGCGATTTTTCAAATCCTTCTTTCAAAGTCTCATGAACTTCGCTATTGGTATAGGTAATCCAGCAACATCTTTGGTCTTCAGTGAGCGGTGTATCGGTAAAAGAAAACTTATTTCTGTCTTCATCTCCCCACTGCTCTTCCATCTTAGAGTAGTCTAAACTTCTTCCATCAACGCGGGGAGGAGTGCCTGTTTTCATTCTACCAGCTTCCATTCCCAGTGATACTAATTGCTCAGTAATACCTGTAGATGACTTCTCTGCTGTACGGCCTCCACCAAATTTTTTCTCTCCAATATGGATAGTGCCATTTAAAAATGTACCGTTGGTTAATACTACAGCAGTACTTTCTATCTCTATTCCTAGCGATGTTTTTACGCCATATACAGTGTTATCTCTTACTAATAAACCTACAACACTATCCTGCCAGATATCAAGATTAGGCGTTCTTTCCAGCGCCAATCTCCATTCTTCTGCAAACCTCATACGGTCTATCTGGGCCCTGGGGCTCCACATCGCTGGGCCTTTAGATTTATTCAACATCCTAAATTGAATGGTAGATTTGTCAGATATAATACCCGAATAACCCCCAAGGGCATCTACCTCACGCACAATCTGTCCTTTCGCTACACCACCCATAGCAGGGTTACAGCTCATTTGAGCTATGGTACCCATATTCATAGTGATAAGCAAAACAGATGAACCCAGGTTGGCAGCAGCAGCAGCAGCTTCACAGCCTGCATGTCCGGCACCAACTACAATTAAGTCATATTTAGAAAACATTTTTCTTTTTATTTATTCAATGTTCCACGTGGAACGTATAATTTATTCTATTTTGTTTATAATGTTTCACGTGGAACATTAACGTGAAAAGCATCAAACAATTGTTTTTATTCTGATAATTCTAACCAAAGCATGGTGTATTCATCAAGCTTCGATTTGAGATTTTCAATTTCCTGAGATACTTCTTGAATTTGGATATAATCTGAAGATTCAATTGAAGTAAGACTTTCGGTAAGCTTTTTGATTTTTGCTTCAGTTTCTTCCATTCCTTTTTCTGCATCTTCTAAAGCGCGTTGTTCTTTGAAACTTAATTTTTTTGTACTCTTGATGGGAGCCGCTTCTGTGGCAGGAGTAGGGTTTGGGTTAGGTTTAGCTTCGTTCTTAACTTTAGGTTGCTCCAAACTCAAACGATACTCTGAATAGTTTCCATTGTAAATTTTAACTACGCCTTCATCTTCCATGATAAATAATTGATCGCTCATTTTATCGAGTAAGTAACGATCATGCGAAACCAACATTAATACACCTGGAAAATTTTCTAAGAACTCTTCCAGTACATTTAAAGTATCGATATCCAAATCGTTGGTAGGCTCATCTAAAATTAAGAAGTTTGGGTTTTGCATTAACACCTTCATCAGGTGTAAGCGTTTCTTTTCTCCACCACTTAATTTCTCTACCATGCCATGTTGCTTCTTAGGAGGGAAGAGAAATAACGTCAATAATTGAGAAGCTGTAATAGTAGAACCGTCTGCCATTTTAATATATTCGGCATCTGATTTTACAATATCAATAACTCTTTCTTTTGGATCAAAAGCTAGGCCGCCTTGTTTGTAATAACCGAATACAGTGGTTTCTCCTGTGTCTACTTTTCCACCTTCTGGAGTTAAGTTTCCAGTGATGATATTTAATAGGGTCGATTTACCAGTTCCATTCTTTCCGGCCAACCCAATGCGGTCAGCTTTTTTGAAGGTATAGGTGAAGTCGTTAATGATAGGACGGCCATCAAATGATTGTTTAATATGATCCAGTTCGATAATCTTTCCACCCTGACGAGACATCTTAACTTTTAGCGTAATGCTCTGATTGTCAGACTTTTTCTTTGTTTTTTCTTCTAAATCGTAAAAGGCATCGATCCTGGCCTGAGATTTCGTTGCTCGTGCCTGTGGCATGCGCCTCATCCACTCCAATTCTTTCTTTAATAGCTGTTGGTTCTTATGTAAAACCGTTGCATCCAGGGCTTCTCTTTCGGCTTTCTTTTCTAAGAAGTAAGCATAATTTCCGTTATAGTTGAAAATTTTTCCTCTATCCAGTTCAACGATAGTATTACAAACATTATCTAAAAAGTACCGATCGTGTGTTACCAATAGGATTGTTTTTTGTCCTGTGGTTAAAAGTTTTTCCAGCCACTCTATGGTATCTATATCTAGGTGGTTGGTTGGCTCATCTAATACCAAAATCTCCGGATCCTCAATTAAGAGTTTCGCTAAAGCCAAACGTTTCTTTTGTCCGCCAGAAAGGGTAGCTATTTTTTGCTGGAGATGAGTAATGCCCATTCTGCTCAAAATCGTTTTGATTTCATGCTCATATTCCCATGCATTGTGTTCGCTTAACTCTTCGTATAAACGATTAAGCTTTTTCTCATCCGGATTAGGGTCTTCAATTAGCTCTTCATACTCTTTAATTAACTGTTGTTGCTTGTTATCCAAAGAAAAGATGAAATCACTTATAGAGTAACCCTCATTAAATTGAGGTTCTTGATCCAGAAAACCGATTTTAACCGATTTATTCTTAACGATTTTACCTTCAAGAGGAGGGAAGCGTTCGGCTAATAATTTCAATAAGGTACTTTTACCTGCGCCATTAATCCCCACCAAGGCCACACGCTGGCCCGAGTTAATGCCCAAGGTTAAATTTTTAAACAACCATTCATCATGATAACCATGACCTAAGCCTTCTACTGCAATTAAAGTACTCAAAGTTTATATATTACGGATTTATAAAAGAAAATTAGTGCAAAAGTAAGTATAAATTATTTGGTTTGGGATTACCAGGTAAGGCTTATTACAAATGAACTACTTTGCACTGAACATTAGGGGTGTTATACATCAGATATGATCAGGATTTTTATATAAAAAAACAGCGGTAGGACTCGCTCCCCCGCTGATTATCATTAACTAAAACTAAACTTTATCTTGATGTGATTATGAGCTTAATAGCGTCTGAAGAAATCACTATATTTATATTAATCTTTGGGTATTTGATTATCGTTTCTATCAAATGTTTCAATCCATGGCTAGCAATTATACCAGCTCGGGCTTATTATAGACGAACGCACGATATTGTTAGACGAACAGGTATTTGGCAAGTGTAAGACAACAAAGCTTACAGCAACACACTCTCCAGATACTACCTCCAGCTCAGGTCCAAGTCAAGTCCAGCTTAAGTGCAAGTCAAATCCAGGTTTATCTGCATGCTAAAGCATGTATAAGCCATTATATCTTTATACTTACTTAAAAGCTGAGGCGCTGAGTTGCTTAGGTGTTGAGCTGGCCAATGGATAATTAAACTACAGGGGTAGCGAACATAGGTGTGATATCTAATTGGAAATGATTATTTTAGGAGATTGCTCAGGTTAATGCCTGCATAATCCTTTTATTCAGTTTGTATGCCAGATTTTAAACGCAGAGATTTCATCAGGTTATCTTCCCTTGCTACCTTGCCTTTGGTTAGCCCGGCAATAATGGGTTTGGCTCCAGCAGATCAGAAATCTTCCCATGTATCAAAAGATAGTGAAGCTGTTTATTTTATTAACGATGGGATTTTCTATAAACCCACAGACTTTCTGGATCAGTTACAGGAAATTAATCGCCAAAATCCAATAGAGCGCGACAGTTATGGAGAAGGAGCAACTATGGAAAAACTGCTTCAGAAATTCTTAGAAATTACTGGTAAGGAAGCCGCGGTATATCTTCCTTCAGGTACCTTAGCCAATCAGTTGGCCATAAGTCAGCATTGTGGGGCCAATACCAAGGCATTTGTGCAGGAAACCAGCCATGTTTACCGGGATGAAGGTGATGCAGCACAAACTTTATTTAATAAGCGATTGATCCCTTTGGCAGCAGGGAAGCACTACTTTACCTTAGAGGAGTTGCAGCAATCTATCCAATACCATCAGGAGGGCGAAGCTTTTGTTGCAGGAGTAGGCGCGGTATCTATAGAAACGCCGGTTCGCCGTTGCGATGGACAGGCATTTCCACTGGCAGAAATTAAGAGAATTTCAGCATGGTGCAGGCAAAAAGGATATAAGCTTCATTTAGATGGTGCCAGGCTGCACATGGCTACCGCATTTACCCATACGAGCGTTAAGGAATATGCTCAATGCTTCGATTCTGTGTACATGTGCTTGTACAAGTATTTAGGAGCTACTGGCGGCGCTGTTTTATGTGGAGATAAAGCTTTTATCGATCAAATGCACCACTTGATTAAAATACATGGTGGTGGCATATTTTCCAACTGGACCAATGCCGCAATGGCCCTTCATCATTTAAATACGATTGATGAGGTAATGGATCAGATTAAAGCAAAAGCCAAAACACTTTTTGTGCTGCTTAATCAGTTAAATGGAATTAAAATTGAGGCTTTACCTGATGGTACAAACCTTTTTAACGTCAAAGTAACGGGAGTAGATGCACAAAAATTAAATGCTCGCCTGCGTGCCGAACATAATATTGTTTTTGGTCAACCCAAGCCAGATGGTTTTGTTAAAATTAAGGTAAATCCAACTTTACTGAGAAGGGATAACCAGTTTATTTACGAGTCTTTTAAAGAAGCACTTTCCTTTGCCAAAAGCTAGGCCAGGTCTAATTCAGCACGGTAAGCCAGGTACTCGTCTTCCTTTTGGGTCATTAAGGTTTTAGCAGCCTTTCCTTTGTCTTTATAGCCCAATAAATGCAGGGTTCCGTGAATCATAATGCGGCAAACTTCATCAAATTCGCTTGTTTTGAAGGTTTTCGCATTCTCTTTTACGCGTTCTATGCTGATAAATATATCGCTTACAATTAGTTTTTCTACCTCTGAATTATCAAAAGTGATGATATCAGTATAGGTGTCGTGATTGAGGTATTGCTGATTAATGCCCAGCAAATATTCATCACTGCAAAAGATAAAATTCAGTTCTCCCAGTTTAAACCCTTCTTTTTCTATCGTTGCTTTGATCCATTTTTTAACCTTTAACTTTTGTGGGAGGTTGTAAGAGATAGATTCTGTAAAAAAGGAAATGGCAGCCATAAATTGGGTTTTTTGGCAAAGTTAGGAACTAATTTGTACACAATGGAACAAGGAATAAATTAATTTATCTGGTTTAACGATTTTAAATATTCAGCTACTTTGTTTTTATAGTAATAGTTCAATGCAGGAGGCAGTTTTTGGAGCATATCATTGCCACCTTGTTGTTGTTTTTGATAATCTTTAAGCATTTTTTGATAAGCCCGGGGAAACTCTTTTGCCGCCTTGCTTTCGCGTTTGCTATCCTCTTCCTGATCTCTTTCTGCCTTTTCTGCTTCTAAAAGCTTGGTTAAAAGCTCTTTTTGGCGTTGCATGGTTTCCTGCTGTAAACGTTTATTCACGAGGTCGCTTTCTGTTTGCTTCATCTCCTGGATAGCCTGGTTAAGGTTACCCATTTTACCCTTCCCATCCTTATTTTCTTCGCGGTTTATTTTTTCCAGTGCCTGGCGGATCATTTGTTGCTGTTGGGCCATTTTACCAAACTCCTGGCTCATTTCTCCTTTGCCCACGGTGCCTTTGTTACCTCCTTTTTGCATCTGTTCCCGGGCTTTCTGCATTCCCTTATTCAGCTGTTCCTGCATTTGGCTCAGTTGCTTCATGCCCTGTTTTTGCTTGCCTTTGCCACCTTTTGAGTTTTTACTCATGTTCTGTAATTGGCTGAGGGCTTCACTGAGCATTAAACTGAGATTATTGATCGAAGTCATGGTAAACTGCTGATAGCGATTGGCTTCAGGCGTGCGTCTTTCTCCCAGGTTTTCCAAACTTTTATCCAGGTTGAAATTGATCTTGTTCATCTCTTCGTTCACCGTAGATTCTATTTGAGGAACACGTTTACTTAAAGCGTACAAGCTATCGGCAATGGTTTTAAGGTTATCCTTTATAGTGCGTTGTTTTTGCACGTTGCTGGTATAAGAAGGATCGGCAGCGGTCATTTTCTTCAAATTCAGCATGACCTTTTCCTGCTCAAAGGAGGTATTTAAAAGGTTTTCCAATAGCCTGCGCAGTTCTTTAGCGTTGAGGTTATTTTCCATTTCCTCTCCCTCTTGTTGCATCTCCTTCATTTTCTTAGAAAGCTTTTCCATTTGATCTGAGGCTTTTTGCTGCTTCTGACTGGCATTTTTATTGTCCTTTTGATCTAAAGCCTCCTTACTGTCCTGCTGGTCCTTCTGAATATCCTGAATATCTTTTTCCGGATTTTCGAAAGAGTTGGGTTTTTCTAAGGATTGATTTTTCTCTTCAAGCTTTTTGAGATCCTCTTTCAAGTCTTTCATCTCTTTGTTGAGCTCTTCCTGCTTGTTCTTTAGCGCGTTATTATCCTGCGTTTTATTTTTGGTTTGCTCAGCAAGTTCCTTTTGTGCTTTGGCTAAATCATTTAAGCGATCAATATCATTTTGCAGGTTTTGCTCAAATTCCAGCTGTTTATAGAGTTCCAAAATCCTGTCCAATTCATTTTTGAGGGTTTTGTTATCCAGCTGCATTTTAGAAAGCTCATTTTGAGTTTGTTGCTTATCCCGGTCGTTGATCAGGTTCTGAAGTTTTTGCAACAACTCCTTGGTCTTTTCATCCAACACATTATCAAACAAATCTTTAATCTGTTTTTGTTTGTCTAGCAGTTCTTGTGTTTGGGCCTGATCTTGCTGCTGCTGGTTATTTTTTTCGTTAAGTTCCTTAATCTCTTTAACGGCTTCTTCTAGCTGCTTTTGCTTATCCAGCAATTGCTCAATCTGCTTTTTATCTTCAAAGGAAATCTGTTTCTTATCAATTAAACTTTCGGCTACTTTCTTGCTTTCTTTTTCTATGGTATTGGCCAGGCGGATAGCCGATTGCATTTTTTGTTTTAAGGCCTGATTATTGGCACTGGTTTGCTCAGCTACTTCCTGCTTAGTAGGCTGCTTAAAGGTTTTAATTTCCGATCGGGTCACCTTTGCACCATTCACCCCATCGTTATCGGCTACTTCAAAATAATATTCCAGTTCTTGCCCCGGTTTTAGTGCGGCCGATTTTACATCCCAGAAGTAGAAAAAGCCATTTTCTGTGGCATTACTTTTAATAGCGATATTTTTGGTTGTGGTAGATACGATCTTGTTGTTGTCTTTGATCTGGTATTTAAAACTCAGCCGGCTAAAACCATAATCATCGCTCACTTGTCCCGTAAAATAAATGGCTTTATTACTAATAGAATCAGGCTTTTCGGTAACTGTTATCGTTGGCGACTGATCTTTAATAACGGTAATCAAATGGCTAAGAGAATCGCTTAAGGTAACATGTTCATTTTTAGGGGTAATACTGTATTTCGCATTGCTTTTAATTATGGCCGTAAATGCAGACTCATCTTCATTAATCGGAATTAAATGCTGGGCGCTGTTCAGTACAAAGAGCAGGGCGCTACTTTTGGCTGTTTTAAAAGCCCAGGATACCTTTGTTCCTTCTGGTAAAAGTAAATCGCCAACATTACTAACCGTTTCAGCTTTCTTGCCTAAATAGGCTGGAAAGTTTAATGTTGCTGTAGCCTGGAGTAATTCAGGTCGCGGTTTTACCGAAATGATGAATAAGCCCGAGCTAAAACCGCCACCTTTAAATATCAGCTTTTTATCGTTTTGGATGTTTTTAATCTGGTAATTAAATCTGCTTATATTTTGCTTTTCCAGCTTGTAAGTGTTTTTACCATCTTCTACATAAACATCTGCAGGCAGTTCGTCGCCTGAGAGCTTAAGGTTCAGTGTCAAATCGTCACCTTGTGTAACCGATAGGCTTTTATTAAGCACCTGGAAGGTAAAAGGTGCGGTAGGCGCAATGTATTCATCGTACTTTAAAAAGCTTTTGGTACCCTCTCTTAAAATGGCCGGAGCGATAATGCCGATCAGAACGATAATGGAAAGGGGAACGATTAAGAATTTCAAATATTTTTTATTGTCGTTAATACGAACCGCTGTATAGAAGGGAACAGGTTTGAGTTCCAGTATTTTCTGATCAATACTGGCCAAAATAAGTTGATTGTTTTCCGGTAAGTTTTCTGAAAGCTGATGAAGTTGAAGCGTATTGAGCAGCTTATCCTTAATGTGGGAAAAGTGGTTTCCGATGATGACAGAAGCTTCTTCAAAAGAAAGGTGTTTGCCCAGTTTAAGCATAGCCATTAAGGGCCTGATAATGAGTGCAGCGATTAAGGAGATGCCAATGAGCAGGTAGGCAAAAAACACAATCGTTTTGAAGACCGTTCCGGGATTGATGTAGTACAGGCATAGAAATACCAAAAGATAGAGCGCCAGTAAGATTGCGGCTACGTAAATGCTTCCCCGTAAAATTTTATTGAGGTAAAATTTTCGGATAAACTCATCTATCTTTTTAATTAGTTCATTGTAGTTACTGCTCAACATATCACTGTAAATGTAAAAATAGTTACCATCAATTTAAATATTTTAATGAATAAGGTAAAGTGTTTATTTCAAATGCTTTATATCAAACATGTTTTTGGGCCTTAAATAGGTAAAATTTGAATATTTCCCTCATTTTATTTGAAAATAGAACAAACGTTTGACTAACGCTTTCGAGGCTAATTTGGATAGAGAATAGGTTAATTTTTTAAAGATCGTTTGATATTTATTTAATGAAAAAATATATTTGAGGGATCAAACCTCTCGAATTAACTATTTTAAACCATCCCAAACTAACTGCAGGAAGATCCTGGAAATGGAGTACATTGCTGAACTAGCATCTGGTTGTTTACAGACTTTTCAAACCGTATATCGGTTGTACAACCAAAAACTTTATGCTTATACTCTGAAGAAAACCAATTCAGAATATATGGCCGAGGAAGTGGTGCAGTTAACTTTTATCCGACTTTGGGAAAAACGCAACAGCCTTTCTGCCGAATACAGTATTTCTGCTCAGATCTTCAAAATGGCCGGTACAATTTTAATTGATCAGCTAAGAAAGGAAGCAGTAAGTCAAAGACATTTAAGCGTGGTAGAAACTGCGCAAAATCAGCCGGAAGAACAACAGTTGGATATTGATCTTTTAGAAGCGGCCATAGAACAAATTGCTCCGGTAAGGAAAAAGGTTTTCAAGTTGAGTAAATTGGAAGGATATTCTTACAAAGAGATCGCCGAATTGCTTTCCATATCGCCTAAAACGGTCGAAAATCATATGTCTAAAGCTTTAAAACAATTAAGAGCTGCTTTTTCCTCTATTATTTCTTTAGCGATTATCATGTCTGCAATTATCGATCGGTAGTTGAAGGTTTTTATTTAATTTTCTGTGCCTATCTATCAAAAAACGCAAATAAATACAATTATTTCTCTTTTATAACCACGTTTTTAATAAAAATCTAAAAAAAATATTTCGCTCAGTAGGGGTAAACCCTAACCAAAAACGTAATGTAGTTATGCAAATCAACCAAAAGTTAGTTGAGAAGTTCTTTGCCGGCCAGTGTACTGCCGAGGAGGCCCGCATGGTGAGTAAATTTTTGGAAGAACCATCCAACAGAGAAATTTACTTAAATCCATCGGAGTGGGAAGACTTTGTGGTTGAAGAAAAGGTTTCAGAAGAGATTTCAAATCGGATTTATGTGAACGTTTTAGATCAGATACACGAGAAGAAAGAAGCGAAAAGGGTTAAATTAAAGTATTTGGCTTATGCCGCCTCTCTGGTCATTGTTTTTTCTGCTGGCTGGCTCGTGTACAAGGTTAAGCCTGAGCCTAAGGTAGAATTAAGCGAAGTTGCAAAGCAAACACAAAAACAACCTCTGGTTAAGGTAGCTACGTTTTATACCAATACCAGTAATGCGAAAAGGACCTACACCTTACCTGATGGAACGGTTGTAGAGTTAAATCCGAACAGTGAAGTTAGCTTTTTACCCTTTGATGAGGGTAAAAGGGATGTTAAGCTTACCGGAGAAGGATTATTTAGGGTACATAAAGACAAAACAAAACCTTTTACGGTTTATGCCAACAATTTGGCTACCACTGCTTTAGGTACTGTTTTTAGAATTACAGCCTTTAAAAAGGGAATTTTTACCAAGGTTAACCTGATTGAGGGCAAGGTGGTAGTAAGGCCACAAAATATTTTGGAGTTGAAAGGTGTGCAAACCGTTTATTTAACCCCAGGCAAATCTTTTACGGTTAATATGCAAACCTATCAAGCCGTGGTAACCGACATAAATGTTGTACCAACGATAAAAGTTGAAGCAGCCGAGCCTAGTAAGGCTATTATTACCGAAAGCGCCATAAACTTCGATAATGAAAGCTTATCAGGTGTATTTAATGTTTTAGAAACTAAACTGAATATTCAGATAAAATACAATGCCAACCAGATCAGTAAAAAGGTCTTCACTGGTCAGTACGAATTCGGACGCGATGACGCTGACTCTTTCCTGAAGATGCTTTGTGAACTCAATAATCTGGTTGCAGAGAAAACAGATGCGGGATATACGATAAAGACAGTAAACACAAAAGCCAAACAGGCAATGCACAACTAAACCTAACCTAAACTTCATGATTAAAATTTTTACTAAAAGGAACGTTCCAAAACGTGTCTTAATGCTATGCTTTTGCCTTTACTTAGGGTTTAGCGCTTATGCGCAAACACCAGCGGTAAGGGGGGTAGTTAAAGATGCCAAAGAAACTATTGTAGGGGCAACAGTAGTTGCACAAAATGTACAAACAGGCGTAAAAACAACCACATCATCAGATAAAAACGGGGTTTTTACCTTCGCTAAGCTGGTAGCCGGGGCTTATAAGTTTACCATTTCTTTTATGGGATACGAGGGGAAAACAGTAACCGGAGAGGTGAAAGATGGTGGAACTTTCTCGCTATCGGTTGTTTTGAAGGAGAGTTCAACGAGTTTGGATAAAGAGGTGGTAGTAACCGGAACCGGTATTAACAGAAGGAAAGATAGCTTTACCGGAACAACGGCTGTTTTCTCGGGTGAGGAGCTGAAAGCAATTGGAAATAATAATATTATTCAGAGTTTAAGAACGGTAGACCCATCTTTTCTGGTAATGGAAAATGTAACTGCCGGCTCTAACCCTAATGTACTTCCTATTATTGAAGTACGTGGTAAAAGTAGTATCCCGAGTGCTACATTAAAAGATCAATTCGGGCAGGATCCAAATCAACCTCTATTTATTTTAGATGGATTTCCGACTACGCTTCAAAACATTGTTGATTTAGATATGAATCGGGTGGCTTCGGTAACGATTTTGAAAGATGCTGCCTCTACAGCGTTATATGGTGCTCAGGCTTCAAATGGGGTAATTGTAATCGAAACAATTAAACCTAAACCAGGGGAATTAAGATTTAGTTACACGCAAGATTTTGGATTCGAAATGCCTGATTTATCAGGGTATAACATGATGAATGCAACAGAAAAATTAGAGTTTGAACGCCTTTCCGGAAGATATAGAGCTGAAGAATCTAACCCTACTCAGGGAGTTTATTTGGATACCCTCTATAATAAGCACCTCGCAAGCGTAATGCGGGGAGTAAATAGCTACTGGTTAAGTGAACCTATTCAAAATGGCTACTCCACTAATAATTCTATTAATGCTTCAGGTGGAGATGATTCATTTACCTATAATCTAGGAATGAACTATAAAACGGGGAAGGGAGCTATGAAAGGCTCAGGACGTGATAGCTACAGTGGGAGTATTAACTTAACTTACAGAAAGACCAACCTGAACATTAATAACATCACCTATATCAGAGGAAATTCGAGTACTAATTCACCTTATGGTTCATTTTCAAGTTTTGTTAACGCGAATCCTTATTATGAAAAAAATTATGACCAAAGATATTTGGAGGTTAGCAGAAGGTCTAATGGAACCGCATTATTGGTAGCTAATCCATTGTTCGATGCAATGCAGCCCCAATATAATAAAGCTTCAGGTTCTGAATTTCAGAATAATTTGAACGTCAACTATGATGTTACCAATACCCTCCGTATTAATGGAGGTCTTCAGGTTACTAAGGGAACAACGGTAAGGAAAGTTTACCGATCGCCTGAAATGTCCGACTTCATCAATACACCAACATTAAGAAAAGGAACATATAGTGATTATAGAGCAGAGAATTTTTCTTATCAAGGAAATCTCATGTTGGTTTATCATACTGTATTAGCTGGAAAACATGTTATCAATGCGAACTGGAGAAACACGGTTTCTCAGGAGAAAAATGCTTCATATCAATCTATTGCAGAAGGTTTTCCTGCCGGAAATCTTGGTAATCCGATTTTTGCATATGGTTATCAGGAAAACGGGTCTCCATCAGCAGGGAGCAGGGTTTATAGGACTTTAAATACTACTATTTCTGCGAATTACGGTTATGATAATCGCTATCTGGCAGATGCAGTTTATCGTTTAGATGGTTCAACTGCTTATGGAAGCAATAAACAATTTTCACCGTATTATGCATTTGGTTTAGGCTGGAATATTCATAACGAAAGTTTTGTAAAAGGTACAGCCTGGATTAATTCTCTTAGGCTAACCGGAAATATAGGTATTACAGGTAATCAAAATTACGGTAACACAAGTTCGGTATCGGTTTATGACTATAATACCAGTGCTAACTATAACCAATTTGGGCAAGGTGTTACATTGAGTACCTTGGGTAATCCTAATTTGGCACCTCAAAAAACGAGACAGATCAGTACATCGATTGATTTTTCATTATTTAACAATCGATTAACCGGATATATAAACGCATATGATAAAAAAACTGATCCGCTTATTGTACCTGTAGATCTTCCAAGTTCAACGGGCGTAGTTGCATTCCCTTATAATATCGGATCCTTAACATACCAGGGTTTAGAAGCTAAATTAACCTTCTTTCCAATATATAACTTAGAGGAAAGAATTACCTGGAACATAGGCATAACAGGCTCATCTTATAAGAGCAAGTATGGCGGATTCGGAAATGTTTTAAGTACGTTGAACAAGCAACAGGAAAATAACAAAACTCTGCTTAGATACATCGACGGAAATAGTGCAGAAGCTATTTGGGCGATTAAATCAATGGGGATTGACCCCGCAACAGGAAGGGAAGTGTTTCTTACAAAAAACGGCGACTATACCTTTGATTATGCCACAGGAAATATCACTAACGTAGGTAACACCGTGTCAGTGGTAGAAGGTGTTTTTTCTACTAACCTCAGAATTAAAAGGTTTAGTTTTGGTGCGGGCTTTCGCTATAAACTAGGCGGTGACGTATTTAATTCGGCATTATTTAACAAAGTCGAAAATATTACCTTATCCGGTACGGCCTTGAATCAAGACAAGCGGGCATTGTATGATCGTTGGAAAAATCCAGGAGACATCGCCCAATTTAAAGGAATATCACAAACGGATGTAACACCTATATCTTCCAGATTTGTTCAAACTGAATATTCTTTCACGAGTGAGACTATAAATTTTGGATATAATTTCGATAACGCAGCATGGCTGAAAAGTTATGGTTTAACGAATTTGAGCTTCAACCTAATCACTAACGACTTACTTTATTTGTCTACTGTACGAAGAGAAAGAGGAACTGACTATCCTTTTGCAAGAACAATAGCCTTCTCACTTAAAGCTTCATTTTAATCTTATGGTTATGAAAAAAAAATATATAACACAATTGATGTTTATGTTGTTTGCTGTAGCAACATTAGGATCATGTAAAAAATTTCTTGATGTTCAGCCTGAGGATAAAGTGCTTGAAACACAGCTTTTCACAAGTAAGAGGGGGGTAGAGTCCGTATTAAACGGACTGTATATCGCTTTAGCAAATACTAATGCTTACGGCGAAGCTCTTACACTAAATACCACGGAAATACTGGCTCAGCGATATAATGTGTCTTCCACACACGATCAGTATAATTTAGCATCCTACACCTACACGGAGAATCCTGCCGCTTCTAAACTGGATGCAATCTGGACCAATAGCTATGCAAATATTTTAAATATTAATAGCTTCCTGGAAAACCTAGATCGCTATAAAGGAGTTGTAGACGAAAAAAGCGAAGCGATTTACAGAGGGGAGGCGATTGCGTTGAGAGCTTATTTGCATTTTGACCTTTTTAGGTTATATGGACCTCGTTACAATACGGCAGACTCCACTAAGCAGAGTTTGCCATATTATCAGCAAACCAAAATCTCAATCAATCCATTGCTTCCGGCAAATGAATTTATTGTTAAAGTAATTGAGGATTTAAAGACTGCTGAACAACTGCTAAAAAATGATGCTATTACAACAACCGGAGTAAACCAGGTATCCAGCACAGGAACGGCCGATTTCTTAAGCAATAATAGAAACTATAGATTGAATTATTTTGCAGTTAAGGGTTTGCAGGCCAGGGTTTTTTTGTATAGAGGCGATAAAGTTTCTGCTCTTGCAGCAGCAAAAGAAGTTATTAGCAAAGCCAATCTATTTCCATGGACAACAGTAAATAATGCATTATCTGAAAAGACTAATCCAGATAGGATTTTCTCGACAGAAATGATTTTTGGCATCCTGAATACGCAGTTATATGCAAGATATACCGCTCTTTTTGATCCTGCCATTACTGATGCGAAGATATTGGCTCCCCTTCCGGCACGATTAGCCACAACATTTGAAAATAATGAGAATGACTATAGATATAATCTGAACTGGCAGGCACCAACTACCGGTATAAAGCCTTATAAAACATTTTTCAAATATGCTGATGTGGTAGACAAAGAAAAAACATTGTTTCGGTTTACCATTCCCTTATTGAAAATTAGCGAAATCTATTATATCGCGGCCGAATGCGAACCCAATACCAGCGATGGAATTAATAATTACTTAAATGTAGTTAGGCTAAATCGTGGTTTAACAAACTTAGCCACCACAGTAAATATCAATACTGAGCTCCAAAAAGAGTATCAAAAAGAATTCTTCGGAGAAGGGCAGCTGTTTTATTATTATAAAAGAAGAAATGTTACTTCAATCGGGAATGGTTCAAGTACAGCCAATATCACGATTAATTATAATGTTCCAATGCCTTTATCTGAATCACAATACCGTTAAACTTAATTGATACAATAATGAAAAGATTAATATTTATAATGATGGCCTTCATTTTTGTGGTTTTTGTGAATGCTTGCAAAAAGCCTCTTAATACCTATGAGGGAAAAGACAGTATATATTTTAACGAAGCGGTGAGGTTACCTGCATTTTCATCTGAGGTGCTAAGAGATTCTACAGTGGTTTCGTTTAGTTTAGTCAAAGCACAAGACTCCATAGTTGAAATGGTTATTAAGTCTACAGGTGCAATATCAACTGAGGATAGACCTTATCAATTGGTAATCAACCCTGTCTCTACATTAAAAGAAGGTGTTCATTTTCAGTTTCTAAAAAATCAAGGCACAATAAAAAAGAATAAATTAACAGATACACTAAAACTGAAATTCTTTAGATCTGCCGATTTACTCACCAACACATTATTGCTAAGCTTTGATTTAAAAGAAAACGAACACTTTGTTACCAAACTTAAAAATAGGGTTATTAACACCAATACAGGCAAAAAAATATCTGCTATAAACTACAGATGGTTTGTAAATGATATCATTAAAAAACCGGCTCGCTGGCAAGACGGTGTCTTTGGAATTTTTACCAGGAAAAAACTTTTCTTAATGGCTTCAATATTAAATTTTGAGCCAGTATATCTTGAAGCTACAGTATCTCCCGGAGAGAGTACGGCATATGGAAAGTACATGCAGCGATATCTTAATGAGCAAAAACTTTTAGGTAATACCATTTTAGAAGAAGATGGTTCAGTAATGAGTATGGGGTCATCGGTTCAATAATTGGACTTGTAAATTAATTTGATATGATATTAAAATTATATAAATACAGCATTATTCTTTTCACCGGAATAATCATTTTAAGCGGCTGCAAAAAAGACCTGGGTAATTATGATTACAATGACATTAATACCCTAACAGCAGTGATAAATTTACCCAAGGATGTGAATGCTATTTTTGGGAAAGTGCTATCTATAAAGCCTGAACTTAAGTTTAGTCTTGATCCAGGTTTTGATGAATCGAAATACACTTTTGAATGGAGTTATATAGGTTCTAATGGCACAGGAGGAATCAAGATGTTCGTTTTAGCAAATACCCGTAACCTAGAGCAGGTAGTGAGTATAGTGGCGGGTACTTATACTGCTTACTACACCGTAACAGATAAAGCTTCTGGTGTGGCATATAAGAAGGAGTTTAGAATAAAAGTTACAAATGAGATTAATGAAGGCTGGATGTTGATGTGTGATGTAAATGGTCAAGCACGTGTAGATATGCTTTCACTAAATAGCTCCGGAGGTTTCGATGTTGTAAACGATCTTCTCGCAACAACAGGTTCTGAACTGAAACTTGCAGGCAAGCCTGTTATGATCTATAATTATGCTACGGGTCTATTAATTGGTCCGGATAAAATTAGTTTTGGAATTTATCTGGGAACCGATCAGACTACAACTAAGATTGAGCCCAATACATTTAAGTGGACACCGACTATGAATCTTAGCTACGAAATGTTCGGGAACACTCCTGCGGGATTTTACGCTGATGTTATTCAACAAAGATCGGGAGGTGCTGCTTATATGATTGGTAAGGAAAGTGCTTATTTCTATGAAAGAACACAAAATATTTATTTTTCTGCACCAATCAGTTACATCGCAGCAGAGCAAAAGGAATTTAAAGTAGCCCCTTTCGTTGCTGGTGACGATCTGATCGTGTCAAATGCGCATGCTATTTTTTATGATAAAACGAATAGAAGGTTTGTGAAACATGTTGGCTCTAGCTCAACTTGTACCACACTTCCAGAACCTGCAGATGCTCAAAAGAAATTTAGCTTTAGCACAGGCATGGATTTACTATATATGAGCTGGGTGCCATACAACGGGGGTGAAGTATTCAGTGTTTTAAAAGACCCAAATGGTACTAAAAGATTTCTGGCCAGATTTAATAGTGCATCTCTTGTACAAAGCTACTATGATGAAATTACGGCAACAGATTTTGCAAATGCTGAATTTTATGCAGTAAGTCCGGCATTGGGATACCTAATTTATAGTGTTGGAGGTAAAGTATATGAGTATGATATGTCCTTGAAAACAACTAAGCTGGTCGTTGACTTAGGCAACAAGAAAATCTCACTAATCCAGTTTTACGATTTTAAAAGTACTACAAAATATAAAGACAGCAACAACCTCATGGTTGCTTTTTATGACCCTGCATTACCAGAGGGAACAAATGGCGGCATCAATACTTATACAGTTCCTCCTGTAATGGGCGATTTGGTATTGGCAAAAAGCTTTTCTGGCTTCGGAAAAGTTAAAAGCCTTACTTATAGAGAACGATAGGATTATCACATTTCATCTACATAACATACAAATGAAACCCATGAAAATGAAAAAATTATTAAGTGCAGGGCTTTTATGCCTTGCTTCCCTTTCTACAATGGCACAGTTGCCGGTAGAAATAAAAGGGCTCTTGAAAAAGAAAAGACTAACTAACGTTAAGCTTTTTAAAGTTAAAGAAGGTAAGGCGGTAGAAATGGCTAATTCCGTACCAGGAACTAAGGGCCAGTTTGGATTCTTATTTTATCCGGAGTACGAAGGTCTTTATTTAATTGGAACAGGAAACGAAGGCAGCCCGAACGACAACTATAAGTTTTACTTTAAAGGTGGCGAAGAATTATCAGTAAGCCTTTTAGATTCGAGTTATGTATTAACAGGTAAAAAGAATTCTAAAGAGAATAGAGTGCTCACCCAATGGCATGATTTGACTAATCCATTAGAGCAGAAGGCTATTAATTTTATGAAGGTTCAAAGCACGTTTGTTGATTATTTCCCCGAACAGGAAGAGATTGTAGCTAAAACAAAGACTTTCCTAAACGGAAAAGCTACTGGCAATGCAAAGTTTGATCAAGAAATCAAAAAGATTATGGCCTGGGATTTGGCAAGCTATGCTACTAATTTCCTGAATACGCCTAGAAGTGCACACCCTTCAGTAGAAGAATATAGCAACTTTTACAGCACGATTAAAGCCGAAGACTTTACCAAAAATACGGCAAGTGTATACAACTATCCTTATGGCTTTAGAACACTAACAGGAATTATTGGCTTAAACATGCGTCAACAAGGTAAAGCCTATAAACGCGGGCCTGAAGGAGTTGATTTATTTGTTTCATTTGTTCCGAATGATACCTTAAAAGGAGATTTAATTTTAGACAATGCGGCAGGTTACAAAACGATCACAGACTTTGAAAACCTAATGAAAGGACGTGAAAAGTATATTTTAACGGCATCGCAAAAAATGCGTAGCGCTAATATCATGAACCCTTTGTTAACCTATAAGCCAGGAACAGATGCTTTTAGTTTCGCTTATGATGATAAGGATGGCAAGAAGGTAACAATGGCGAGCTTAAAGGGTAAGGTAGTATTGGTAGATGTTTGGGCAACCTGGTGTAGTCCTTGCAGGGCAGAAATCCCTTATTTGAAAAAGCTGGAAGAAGAAATGAAAGGTACAGATGTACAGATCATCAGTTTATCTACCGATGCCGTTAAGGATAAAGAAAAATGGTTAAAGATGATTAAGGATGAAAATTTAGGGGGCATGCAGCTTTTTGCAGGCGGTCCTGACAATGAGTTTTCGAAATACTATAAAGTCAATACCATTCCCCGCTTCCTGGTTTTCGATAAACAAGGAAAAATCGTAACCATTGATTCCCCTCGTCCTTCCAACCCAGAGTTAAAGGCATTATTACAAAAAACGCTCGCAAACTAATTTAAAGGGCGCTGCCATACACCTATCTGGTAGCGCCTTCTTAACACATTTATCGATGAAAACATTTAAAAGCTTGCTTTTAGCAGTGCTATTGCTATCCTTTTTGCCTAAAATTTATGCGCAGAATGATAGTATTCAAATCAGTGGCGTATTAAAAGGCCTGGGTAATAAATCAGTATGGATATCTTTTTCGGATGATGCCGGAGTATCCAGAAGTTTCAAAGCCAACGGCAATAATGATGCTTTTAAGCTTAAATTACCCAAACTCAAACAACCCTCTCTTGCACGGTTTGATGTTTCCATTTCCCGTGGAATGACAGCAACTGTGAATGGCCAAACCATCGCCAATCCTGCACCACGATTAGAGCTTTTTGTATTCAATCAAAATATAACGCTATCTGGGGAAGCCCTGTATGTGCATTTGGCAAAAGTTCATGGAGATGAAGAGAATAACGCACTGGCTAACTTTAAGAGCTCGGTGTACAAGGAAGAGCGCAGGAATTATGATAATTCCTTAGCCATGTTTAATGCTAAATACCATGGCGGAAAAGCAGTTAAGGAAGATGCTTTAATGGCAGAGATTACTGCCAACGGGAAAAAGGTTTTTGAACAGCAGCGCAATTTTATTCAGGGTAATCCAGATGCGCTGGCCGCTGTTTTTTTGTTAAGCCGATCTCAGAATATTTATACTGCCGGCAATTATACCAAAGTGTGGAATAGTTTATCCGATAAGTACAAAGATCATCCGCTGGCCAAAGGGATTAAGGCCTATGTTAAAAAGATGAGTTCCACTTTAGATGGGGCAGAAGCAATTGATTTCGAACGTAAGGATAAAGATGGAAATACCATTAAGCTAAGCAACTACAAAGGCAAAACGGTATTGCTTGATTTTTGGGGAAGCTGGTGTGGCCCCTGCAGGGCAAGTCACCCTCATTTAAAAACGCTTTACAGCCGCTACAAAGACAAAGGATTTGAGATTGTAGCCATAGCCCAGGAACAAGGTAAAAACATAGAGGCTGCGAAAAAAAGCTGGTTAAAAGCTATTGAAGAAGATCAGATTACCTGGAAGCATATTTTAAACCAGGAGGGCATTGAAAAACAAGACCTGGTAAAAAGCTATAACATCATTGCTTTTCCAACCAAGATTCTGGTCAATGCCGAAGGAAAGATAGTGCTGAGAATAACTTCAAGCGCTACAGACGATATTGATAAAGCACTAGCCAAAATCTATGGTTTTTAACAACCCAAACTCACATATGAAATTAAAAATAACTTTTTGTGCCTGGCTTTTTTGCTGCATAAACTATGCGCAGGCACAGAATACCCCTCAAAGTTTGGTCAATCACATCAATCAGATGTTTGCCTTAAAATCTGCTGATACGCTTAAATCTCAATTGAGTAATGATTTTTCGGTTGCGGCCTATACCATGCCATCTGCTTTCAATTTATTAAAAACAATTGTAAACCGCTACGCTTGTGATTCGCTTGAATTAAAAGAAGTGGTTAAACAAGGTGAGGGATTTAAATTAACTGTAGTCCCTTTTGTAAAGGGCAAGGCCGGTAATGCAAGTGCTATTTTTACCAATGCCAGTTATCAGCTATTATACGCTGATATTTTCGATCAGCTTTACGGAATGAACCGCTATAAAGCAGCGGTATTGCGGGCAAAAATCCCTTTCGAAGAAGAAAATGGATCGATTATTTTGAAGGTGAAGGTAAATGGCCATGCAAAACCCTTGCGCCTGCTTTTTGATACGGGAGCCGATGGAATGGCCATTACAAAAGCATTAGCAGATGAAGTAGGCATAAAAGCTACGCGTCAGCAAAACACTTCGGTAGTGGGGGGAAACATGCAGATTTCCGTTTCCGAAGGCAATAACATCCAGTTGGATACTTTTGTAATTAAAAACCAAAGCTTTGCTATTTTCCCTGAAATGCACAAAGATGCTGATGGCATTATCGGCAATAGCATTGCCAAACAATACATTACAAAAGTAGATTTTGATAAGAAAGAGCTTTCGCTTTATGATTTTGGAATTTACACCTACCAGGATAAAGGTATTTCAGTACCCGTTACTGTTCCCTCAGGCGTATTTATCATCCCTGGAGAGGTAACCGTAACAGCAGATCAAACCCATCCGGGTAATTTTGTATTCGATACCGGTGCGGGCTATAACTTAATCTGCTTCAGGCCATTTGTAAAAAAGAATAAGCTTTTGGTAAGCGGGTTTAAACCAGAATATAACGGTTCAACGACCAGCATGGGCATGAGCACGCCAACCTACAGTGGTAGAGCATCTGCGTTTTCTTTTGCCAAGATGCCACCTTTAAAAAACTTTCCCATTACACTCATGGCGGGTGGCGGACAGAGCGAAAACTGGAACCCGGGCTTTGATGGTTCTATCGGAATCAGAACCATAAGCCGCTATAATTTCACCATTAACCTACAGGAAAAGGAAATTCACTTTGTTCCCAATAAAACCTTCAACTACCCTAATGATTTTGCTTTGGGTGGCTATTTATTTGGCTTTGGCCAGGATGGAAAGCTGAAGGTTTTGGGCCTAACCGCTGGGGGAGAGAATGCTATGCTAAAAACAGGTCAATTGATTACCAGCATTAACGGAGTAACCGCATCAACATTGATGAGTAATACTAAAAAAATGGAAGAGGTTTTAAATGCAGCTAAAGGCACCCTGTTTAAGGTAATCAGCAGCGAAAATGGAACCACACAAACGAACACCCTAACCAAATAGAAATATGAAAAAATGGATAACCATAGCGTTCAGCTTGATGATCGCTTTTTCTGCCTTTGCACAGAAACAAACCACAATGGCAGAAGCCTTAAAAAGGGCCAAAAAAGAAAACAAACTCATCTTTATAGATTGCTATTTTACAGGTTGTATTCCTTGTAAGCAAATGGATGATCATGTTTTTCCTAATGCTGCAGTTAAAGAAGAAATGGATAAAAACTTCGTCTTTATGAAGGTTGATATCTTTAAGGATAAATTAGGCGATACTTTAAAAATACAACACATTTTAAATGGCTTTCCTACATTTTTAACCTTAAATGCCGATGGTAAACTCATCAGTTCCACTTCGGGCTATAAAGACCCTGGAAATTTATTAGCCCTATTTAATGATGCAAAAGCCAAAGCAGATCAGGGACAAGCCTTATCTGGCTATTCAGCACAGTTTGAAGAAAAAAATTATCCGTCATTCTATGTAGAATTTTGTAAAACCCGCAAAGGGCTAACGGCTTCAAAACTGGCCGAGTACAGTAATACCGTAAAGGATTTTAAGGCTCCAAATGCTTTACTCCCTTATCTGGTTGCGCGCTCGGCAGATGATCAGGCTGCGGCAGTCATTTTAAAAGATTACAAAGCCTTTGCTGCACTTTATGGCGAAGAGGTTTTGCAACCCGTAGTAGATGTTGTTTTAACCCAAAGGCTAAATACTGCGCTAAAAAATAATCAGGAAGAGCGCACATTCAACAACTTTTTGTCTGAACAAAGAGGCCTTTTCCCGGAAAAAATCTGGAAAATTTGTCTTCAAACATTGAGTAACCGATATTTCCTGGCCATGAAAAAGGATACGGTAGCTTATTTAAAATTCGCGATCCAAAATCCTGTATTACATCAATACCATTTCAACGCCTTGTACAGTTCTGCAATGGTTAAAAATAGCTTAACGTCAGAAGTTCAAAAACTGTTTTGCCAATGGGCAGATGCTATTATTACCGAAGACTGTGGCCTTGAATTGATTAAGACGGCAGCGCAGATGAATAAAAGAGCCAATAATGAGCAGGGTTACAATAAGTTTATGAAAATGGCTTTGGCCTATGCCAACCGATATAAAATGCCAACAAATGGTCTCGAGGCAGGCTCGGGTACCAAATAAAGAAATTGGCCGGTATGTAGAAGTATTGGTTGATGTTTAATTTAGTTAATGATTGAGAAGCTTACCTGGATGGGTAAGCTTTTTGTATTTATTCATATAATGGTTACATTGTATTTAAATCGAATTGGTTTCAAAAATCTACTTTTGACGTCGAAAAATAAAAACCAAAACATGAAACGAGTACTTACTTTTACCTTTATGGTGTTCATCTTTTCAACTGCTCTTGCTCAAAAATTTAACTGGAATAAAAATCAGGTCATTGCACATCGCGGAGCCTGGAAGAAAAATAAATTTCCCGAAAATTCAATCGCCTCTTTAAACGAAGCCGTAAGATTGGGTTGTTATGGATCTGAGTTCGATGTTTGGATGACCCTGGATAAGGTTTTAGTTGTTAACCACGATGCCGAATTTCAGGGCTTAACAATCGAGAAAGTAAATTATGCTGATCTGTTAACCAAAACCATGTCTAATGGAGAGAAAATCCCAACCTTAGAAAGCTATCTGCTTGAAGGGAAGAAACAAAAAACAACCAGGCTAATTCTAGAGATCAAACCATCGAAAATAAGTAAAGAGCGTGGCTTAGAACTTACCGATAAGTGCGTAGAAATGGTTAAAAAACTAGGCGTTATCGATTGGACAGAATATATAAGCTTCGACTACGATTATTGCAAACGTATATTGAGCTTATTGCCAAAAGCCAAAGTCGCTTACCTCAACGGCGATAAAAGCGCGGAACAAATGAAAGCCGATAAACTAACGGGAGCAGATTATCATTATAGCGTTTATCAAAAAGACAACTGGATAGAAAATGCTCAAAAATTAGGGCTTACCGTTAATGCATGGACGGTTAATACCGCACCAGAAATGCAATGGCTGTTAGCACACCATGTGGAGTATATTACCACCAATGAACCAGAACTTTTGTTTGAAGAACTTAAAAAAACACCGGTTGCCAATGGCTGGAAATTAAAATGGGCCGATGAGTTTGATGATAAAGGACTGCCATTATCTAAGAACTGGAGCTACGATGTAGGTGGTAATGGCTATGGAAACAACGAATTACAGTACTACACCGATGCTGATACCACGAATGCATTGGTAAAGAAAGGAAACCTGTTAATCACAGCGGTTAAGGCCGATAAAGATAGAAATCACTACACTTCTGCCCGTTTGGTAAGTAAAAACAAGGTCGACGTAAAGTATGGCAGGATAGAGGTGCGTGCAATTTTACCAAAAGGGCGTGGTTTGTGGCCTGCTATTTGGATGTTGCCGAGCAATGCTAAATATGGTGGTTGGCCTAAAAGCGGCGAAATCGACATTATGGAGCATGTAGGTTACAAACCGGATACCGTTTTCGGGAGTGTGCACACCGAGAAATTTAACCATGTTATTAAAACTCAGGTAACCAAGGGAATTGCGCTCGATCCTTATTCTGCCTATCACGTGTATGCGGTTGAATGGTTTGCAGACCGCATAGATTTCTTCGTAGATGATCAAAAATACCTAACCTTTAAAAACACGAAAAAGGGTGCAGGAGAATGGCCTTTTGATCAGGACTTCCACATCATCCTTAATTTAGCCGTTGGTGGAAACTGGGGCGGACAAAAAGGTATTGATGATGCTGTATTTCCGGCGACGATGAAAGTAGATTATGTAAGGGTATATCAAAAGTAATAGCCCATGGTCCGTGAGTCACGGACCATGGGAAGGACCAGCCCCAAACCCTGAAACCTTTGTGCATCAATCTTATTACTTTTTTTATTCCTGTTTAGCTTTAACTAAATTGCGGTATCTAAGCTATATTGTATAATTTATGGACTCACGTAGAGAATTTTTAAAAAAAGCTGCACTTTTCGCAGGCGCTACGGGTATGGCCAACACTTTGCCCAGTTCTGTGCTGAAGGCAATGGCCATTGACCCAGCCCCCGGAAGTACCTTTTACGATGCCGAGCACATCGTTTTTTTAATGCAGGAAAACCGATCTTTTGACCACATGTTTGGTAAAATGAAAGGAGTTAGGGGCTTTAACGATCCCCATCCACACATACAACCAGATGGAAATAAGGTTTGGCTGCAAAAAGATGGACAAGGATACACTTACGCCCCGTTTCATGTAGACATTAACAAAACCAAGATCACCTGGCAGGGTGGCCTGCCGCACTCCTGGAACGATCAGTTGGCGGCCAGAAATGGAGGAAGGTATGACAAGTGGCTTCCTGTAAAAACACCGATGACTTTAGCGCATTACGATCGCAACGATATCCCTTTTTACTATGCCCTTGGCGATGCATTTACCGTTTGCGATCAGCATTTTTGCTCCTCATTAACAGGAACAACCCCCAACAGGCTGTTCTTCTTTACCGGTACCGTTCGCGGTGAAAGAAGTGAAAACAGGGTAGCTGTAGTGAACAATGACCAGGCAGAATCTCAAAACAATGTTTTTGTAGACTGGCCTACTTTCCAGGAGCTTTTAGAAGATAATGGAGTTGATTGGCGAATTTACCAGAATGAACTGTGGACTGCTAAACTTCCGGAAGGAGAAATAGACGATTGGTTAGGAAATTATGGCGATAACCCTGTAGAATACATCAGCAGGCACAACGTTAAGCTTTCTGCTTATTTCAGGAAAAATGGAGACCATACCGTAAAGCCTCCCTTAAGTGCTAAGGAAGTTCAGGAAAAGTATGATAAACTTTCCCAAAGAGAGAAAAATCTGGTCGATAAGGCTTTCACTACCAATATTAGTCAAAAAGATTATTTAGAACTGGCACCTTTTACCTTTACCAACGACCAGGGTAAACAGGAAACCATTAATGTGCCGAAAGGTGATATTTTCCATCAATTTAGAAAAGATGTAGATGAGAATAAATTACCTGCAGTATCCTGGCTGGTGGCACCACAGCGATTTTCTGATCACACCAGCTCACCACTTTATGGAACCTGGTATGTAAGTGAAGCCCTCGATATTTTAACAAAGAACCCGGAAGTATGGAAGAAAACCATCTTCGTACTCACCTATGATGAAAATGATGGTTACTTCGACCATCAACCACCTTTTGTGGTGCCAAACCCCGATGATCCATCTAGCGGAAAAGTATCAGAAGGAATAAAATATGCGACAGATTTTGAAGGTAGAAAACTGAGCCCGATTGGTTTGGGCTACCGCGTGCCTTTGGTTATTGCTTCCCCATGGAGCAAGGGTGGTTTTGTGAACTCACAGGTTTTTGATCATACCTCTTCACTCATGTTCATGGAGAAATGGTTAAACAAGAAAACCGGGAAAACCATTAAGAGCAACAATATCAGCGATTGGCGACGGGCGGTTTGTGGCGATTTAACCTCCGTATTCAGACCATATAACGGCGATGAAATTAAATCACCAGAGCCACTTAAAAGATCAGTTGTGGTAACCGAAATTGGCAATGCCAGAAATAAACCAGCACAAGTTGGTCCTACGGCGCTCAATAAGGTAGAAGTGGCTAAAATCAATAAACACGATGCTTTTTCTCCGCAATCATCAGGCTTTATGCCTAAACAGGAAAAGGGAACAAAGCCCGCATGCGCATTGCCTTATCATTTAATGGTCGACGCGCATTTAGATGGTCGGTCTTTGATACTAAGTTTTCAGTCTGCTAAAACGCTTTTTGGTAATGCTACAGAAAGTATTGGTGCACCCTTTAACATGAGTACCAATGCCAAATATAAAGGCGTTGTGGGGAAAGTATGGGCTTATGCCGTTAAATCAGGCGATACAGTAACCGATAAGATCAGCATAGACGATTTTGATAGTGAAGCTTACGATTTGGCGATAACAGGCCCGAACGGCTTCTACAGGCAATTTGCAGGCAGTGCTAAAAATCCTCAGGTGGTCATTAAGGCTTATCCGGAACAAAGCGGTTTAGTAGCCAAAAAATTAACAGGAAACCTGGTTTTTGAATTGGAAAATAAAGGAAATGCTCCGGTTACGGTAGACCTGACCGATAATAAATTCAAAGCCCCGGGCCAAAGTATAAACCTTAAGCCTGGGTCGATAAACAAGATCGTGCTAAATCTTAAAAAAAACAGTAATTGGTACGATTTCAGTTTAACGCAAAAGGGGAATCTGGTTTTCAAAAGCCGTTACGCCGGAAAAATAGAAACAGGAGAAATCACACAAACAGACCCGTACATGGGTAATGTTTAAATAATATCCCCCAAATTGGGGGATAGCTTTTGAAAGAAATTATGCTTATTTTGTATCCTGATGCGAAGTATACGACTCATTCTGGGCATAAATATCATAATTTCTTTCTTATCCGTTTATGGTTTTCAGCTCTTTGCGCAAAGCTATAATTTTACCAATTACAGCCTAAAAGAGGGATTACCACAATCGCAGGTAAGGGAAATTTATCAAGCTAAAGACAGAACACTTTGGTTGGGTACTTTTGGTGGGCTCAGTAATTTCGATGGCAGGGAATTTACCTCTTATAGTAAAGCCGACGGCCTGGTCTCCAATTCTGTTACCAGTATTGTAGAGGACAAAAATGGCCAGATTATTTTTGGCTCCGAGCGAGGGATTAACTTGCTTCATTCGGGGAAGGTCAAAACCATTTTCAAAGGACATGAAGTTAGCTATCTCAATAAGGATCAGCAGGGAAATATCTGGGGGATCAGTGAAAATAAGCTCTTTAAGCTGGTCAAGAACATCCCCGTATTTTATTCCATCGAAAACAGGGCAGTTACCATGCTTTCTGCAAATGCTGCCGGAGAGTTGTTTGTTGCCGTAAATGGGAAAGGCCTTTATCGCCTCAATAAAAATAACTGGACGCTTTACCATGCCTTCCCGCCCGATTTTGCTCCGCTCTACATCACGAAAATCCTGTTCGATAGCGCAAAGAAGGATAAGATTTACATTTTAACCTACCGGAAAGGTGTTTTCGTTCTGGAGAAAGGAAAGATTGAACCTTTCTTTAGCGATAAGCGCATCAATATTTACCATGCTATTGAGCAAGACAGCAAGGGGAACATTTGGGTGGGTTCTCAAAAAGGTGCTTACCTGGTTAATAATAAAAAACTGGTTTTATACTTTAACGGAGACAATGGTTTGAGTGATAATCAGGTAGAGGTGATTTTTAAAGATGCCGAAAATAACATCTGGATTTCTTGCTTTAGCGATGGTTTTTACAAATATGAGGGCGATGCTTTTATCCGTTACAATAAGTTTAATGGTAAAGACCTCCCGTATCCGGTGAGCGGCATTGCCGAAGATCGCGATCAAAATCTCTGGATAGGCACATTTAACAAGGGTTTATTAAAATATGATGGTAAAAATGTGGAAGAAGTAAACGTTCCGGAGCTTAAAGATCGGAACATCTACTTCGTTTATGCCGATACAAAGAAAAACATTTGGGTTTCCGCACAGGATTATGGCATCTGGAAGTTGGAAAACGGGAAATTTAAGCAGGTTTTAAAGCCAGAACGATTTGTGTGCTCCTCCATGATGGAAGACAGGGACGGGGGATTGTGGATCAATAACCCAATGGCAACCCTGTACATTAAAGGAAATAAAATAGAGAAAATAACAGGCTTCGATGGATATTCTTCCTGTTTATATGGCTTATCTGCCGATAGTGTTTTAGTTGGTACCTCTACCGGTGTTTCGCTTATTAGAAACAAGAAGGTAGATAAGCAATTTAAGATCAAAATATTGGAGGGTACCTACGTCTTATCCATTATTAAACACAAAGACCAGGTTCTTTTTGCTACCCTTGGCGATGGAATAGTAAGCTGGAATATCAAAACCAACGCCATTAAAAAATATGTGATTGCCGATGGATTAAACTCTAATGATGTATACAGTTTTGCGATAGATAACCAGCAGAATTTGTGGTGTGGAACCGGTCGGGGCATTAATAAGCTTACATTTAACCAGGCTGAAAATCGTTATCAAATTTTTAACGATAACCCCATGATTATTGAGTGCAATCAGAATGCTATTCTTAATTATAAAGGGAATATCCTGGTGGGCACCATTAGTGGGCTAATCAGGTGCCAAACCAACCCAACAGTAGAAAATAAGCCAAACCCCCTTATTCGAATCCGCCAGGTTAATGTGTTTGATAAAAACAATAAAGCCAACGACTTTCAGTTGTTTAATGTGGCTGCAACCAACCAGATTTTTAAGCTTAAGTACCATCAAAACCATATTTCTATAAACTTCAAGGCCGTTTTTTTAAGTAATCCCCAGGCGGTGCTTTATCGTTATAAGTTGGTAGGGGTAGATAACGACTTTAGCAAGCCTGTTCCCAATACCGAAATAGAATATTCGGCAATTAGGCCGGGAAGTTATAGTTTTCAGGTTCTGGCTATCGCCAATGGCAGGCAATCCAATATCGAGCAATTTAGCTTTACTATCATTCCGCCGTTTTATGATACCGTGTGGTTTAAGCTAATCGCTTTTGTGCTCAGTATGTTTGTTATTTGGTTAATCTTTTACCTTATATTTAAGAGCAGGGAAAAGAAGAAAGATCAACTCGAGAAAATCAAAACCAAGGAGCAGGAAAAAATTAGGAAACAAACTGCAGAAGATTTCCATGATGATATTGGAAATAAGCTAACGCGGATTAATGTGCTTTCAGAAATATTAGATAAAAAGGTAAATGACGATCAGCCCGAGCAAAAGGAGCTGATTCGAATGATTAAGGAAAACGCAGGACTACTTTATACAGGAACTAAAGATATTCTTTGGGCACTAGATCCGCAGAGCGATAACCTGTTTGAAATTCTGATGCACATTAAAAGCTTTGGTATTGATTTATTCCACAACACGGGCGTGTCTTTTAAAATGGAAGGTGTACTGCCCAAACACAGTAAGCTGCATTTATCAATGGAGTTTAACCGCAACCTGACCTTGATTTTTAAAGAAATGCTTAATAATGTTTTAAAGCACGCAGAGGCGAAACAGGTGTTAATTATGGTAATAGAAACGGAGCACAATACCATTAATATTTTAACTACCGACGATGGAAAGGGATTTGATCTGGATAGTGTAGAGCGTGGAAGAGGACTTAATAATATTCAAACCAGGTGTAAAAGAATAAAATCGACCTTTCAAATATCTTCTGTAAAAAGTAAAGGAACAACCACAACAATTTCTACCCGAATTCCTGTTACAAAATGACTTTTTTAGCGTCTTAAAAGCAAATCGATAAAAAATGGGCAAAGAATTACGCATTGTACTCATCGAAGATGATGATGTTTTGAGAATGGGATACCAATCTTTATTAAGTGATGTACCAGATTTTATAGTGATTAATACCTATGGCTCTTATGATTTGGCCAAAAAGCAACTTCCAGCCGACCAGCCCGACGTGATTTTACTGGATATTCAAATGCCGGGAACCAACGGAATTCAAGCACTGCCAGTCATCAAGAAGGCGCTGCCACATACCAATATTATTATTTTAACTGTTTTTGATTCCCCGGAACTCGTTTTCGAAGCCTTAACCATGGGCGCTGGAGGCTACCTGACTAAAAATTCCAGTGCGGCAAAAATTATAGATGCCATTAGAGAAGTAAGTTCGGGTGGGGGAGCCATGAGTACAAATGTTGCCCGCATTGTGATGCATTCTTTTCAAAAGAACCTGAATTCGCCATTAACTAAACGCGAAACGGAAATATTGGAGAAAATTGCCAATGGACAAACGAAATCTCAAATCGCAACAGAATTGTTTATAGACCCCGAGACGGTGAGAAGCCATGTAAAGAACATCTATGTCAAGCTAGATGTCAACTCTAAGTCAGAAGCCATTAAAACGGCTAAAGAAAGGAAGTTTATATAGCACCCATGACCTGTGTCACACAGACCATTTTTAGCTTAATCTTTCACATAACAACATTCTTTTAATAAACTATGCTAAAATCCCCCTTTTTGGGTGGTTCTCTGAGTAGGTTTTGAGGTTAATTTTACATCATACAAATTGACTCGATATGAATCCAGCCTCAAAATCATTTCCGGTTCAGGTATCCTCTTTTATCGATACCGATATCTTTTTAAAAGATTGTTTAGCAACAGCATTGCCTGGGGCAGCGCATGAAAATGACATCTGGGTAAAGCGGGTTTTGCAGCAGGACAATCAGATGCAGAAAATAACCCTGCAAACTGAAGATTTGTTAAAGGACTATTGTCGTTTTAAGGCCAGTGGTATAAACTTTACCCAAACGCCTGTCTACTCCGAGGAGGGCCTTTATGCCGAGTTTTCAGATCCCTTTGGAAACGACTACATCTTAATGGAAAAAAGAAATTATAACGAAGATTAGTGATGAAATACGTAAAGGAGTTAAGCAACAGAAATAAGATTGTAAGTGATAGCACTTGCGAAGCCATTTCCGAACAAAAGAACCCTGCGTATACCATCAAGTTTGTTTTTTCAGGCACAGAAGAGTGCATGATCCACAAGCGTAAATTAAGTATCTATCCAGATAGCTTTGCCATGCTCAATGCAGGCACCACTTACAGCAGTAAAATAGATTCCCTTACGCCTGTAAATACCTTTTCCATTTCTTTTGAGGAAAAATTTCTGCAAGATTTTCAACAGAATATTTCTGGCTCAACGGCGCAACTGCTAGATCAGAAAGAGCCATCGCTTAGGCCTGATTTTATAGAGTCGTTGTACCCTTTCACAGGAAATATGCGCTATAATATCATGCACTTAAAAAATCAATTGGATAGGGGATTGAATGATGAAATGCTGATTAATGAATATCTTCACCATTGCTTATTAAACTACCACAGCATTTATAATAAGGAAGTATTGCAAAAAATGGAGCGATTGAGCTTCATGAAATCCAAAACGAAACAAGAGGTTTTAAAAAGGCTAACCCTGGCAAAAGAATACATCAACAGTAACTACAATCAGCATATACTCCTTGAAAACATAGCGGATCACGCCTGTTTGTCTGTAAATCATTTACTTAGGACATTCAAAGAGGCTTATGAGATCAGCCCTTATCAATATTTGGTTCAGCTGAGATTAGCCCGGGCAAAAAAACTTCTCCAAAACACTACTTATCCGCTCCATGAAATCGTTGGCCTGGTAGGCTTCGAGTGCCCGAGCTCTTTTATCAGGCTTTTCAAAAGTACATTCAACATTACACCAGCAAAATATAAAAGAATGAAAACGGCCTAAGGGCGAGGTAATCGTAAATAAACCGCATTCCTATATTCACTCATCCACTCAATCTGTCATTCACTAATTCAATCATTCACTCATTCAATCATTCCTTCCTTCCTTCAATTTAAATAGTGATTTCTGCATGTTTTTTTGTCTCCTGCGATGCTATTTTTGAAAACACATACAGGACAATTTGTAGAAGTTTTTTCCTGTTTAGGTTAATAATGAATTTGAAAAAGCAAACTGCCAGGATTGGAGTTTGCTTTTTTAACAAGATCTAAATCGAAGGGCAAATTTTTACACCAATGGGTAAATATTAGCGTCCATAACCACATGATATTTTAAAGAAAAACAGTTTTTAATTTTTGCTTCCCTTCACACTGGTTTGTGAAGGGGTTTTTTTTTGCTTTTTCGTTTTTCAGTTCGCTGGTAATTAAGGTGTTATCGGCATATTTTTTTCTAGGAATAGCACCGATATTTAATAAAAAAACACAAATAGTTATGAAACTAAAAGCTTTAGTGATTTTATTACTAGGTATTATAATCACAGGTAATGCTGTTGCAGGAGATAAACCTACAGTAAGCCATTCTTCAGTTATCAATCATTTCATGGATAGTTATATCAACTCTGATTATAAGAAGTTAAAGGAAGTTTTAAGTGAAGATGCTGTTTTTACTTCTAACAGAGATGTTAGGGTGGTGAAGCATAATGCAAGTGATGTGCTTAACCAAATGAAGAAAAACGAAGGGGTTAAGCAGGGAGATTGCAACATCAGCGCAAGCATTGTTTCTGAAACAGATGCCGTTGTAATTGCCAGAGTAGATATTAATTATGAATTGTTTGATGGTAACCAACAAAACTATGTGGTGATAGAAAGAAATAAAGCAGGGGAGTGGAAAATAACACAGGTTTACAAAATGTTTATGGTTGGAGATACCGATGCTAAAAAACTAGTAAGTAATTAGCCCCATAAAAAATAAAGATCGATTGTCATCCTGAACTTGTCGAAGAGCCTGATTAAGTATTATTAGGGCATTTCGACAAGCTCAACCTGACAGCTTTGATTCGAAGCTGGCATTTATAGTACAACTTCGTATATCGGCAAATTATTTAAAACTGATGGGCAGTTCCACTTGTGTTTTATCCCAGGCGGCAATTAAACCTGTACCATTTTCTTTCGGGATAAAAGTGATCGAGAAAAACTCAATGGGTTTTGCAAGCGTTTTAACAGGAACGTTAATCCTGATAATATCTTTTGTTTGATCATAAGAAAAAGCGCCCCACTTATCCGTTTCGCTGTTTAATATGATGGTCCAGGTGTCTTTATTCGGAATGGCAAAAATGCTGTAAGTTCCAGCTTTAATTTTCTTGCCGCCAATAACTACTTTGTCATAAAAACGGATCTCGGTACTTTCATTTGCACCAAAGCGCCAAACTTTTCCGAATTGTTCTAAAACGCCGAATATCTCACGACCTTTTTTTTGCGGACGGGAGTAAACAATTTTTATTTTGGGCTTAACAAGCTCCTCTTCTTTTGCTTTAGCCGCATTTAACGGGAAATACACAATGTCTGCCGGACTTGAATCTGCATTAGCAAATTTCGGTTCCGTTTGAGCAGCCTCCTGACCTTGCGCACCAAAATACAATAGAGCGAAAACAACAATGAATATATGTTTCATTTGTTTCGAAAATTAGCTAAATCACATCGGTAGATGTGGATTGTAGTAAGAAATGGAAATTTGGAGAACTAGTATTTTCTTCCTTTAACAATAGCGTTTAAAAATAAGCCTGCTGTTAACAAACCTAAAACACCGCCTAGTAAAGCAAAAATGTAGTTTTGCGTAATGATTGCTCCGGTTAAAATACCAAAGAATAAGCCTAAAGCATAATAAAGCCAGTTGAAGTTATTGTTGCTGTTTTCTTGTACACTCATGTTTTTTATTATTTGGTGGCAAAGTTAATATTTATTTTAAAATTACATTTGAGTTATTCAGCTTTAGCGTAATAAATTATCAATTCTAAGCATTTCATAGCCCTCTTTTTTTAAATATTCGATTAATTCTGGCAAACGCTTATAAAATTTATCATTCCTATTCGGGTCTGTACCCACATGAAGCAGTAAAACAAAACCATTTAACCCATTCAATTTCGTTTCGTTATAGGACACAATTGATCGGTAAATTTCATCACTCGATCGATAGCTTTTTCCCATTTCAGGGTAGGTGTAGTCGGCATTTGAACGTGTGCCGGGAGTAAAATTAACCAGCGTTAAATCCTGTGCCTTTGTCCACTCGGCTATGGTTTCATTGTACCATTCGTAAGGAGGAAGGAAAAACTTTGCGTCCTTTTTACCAATCCCGAATCTGGCCATCGCTTCATAATTTTTAATTAAGTCTTCATCAAACGCTGCTTTAGAAACCAGCAGGCTATCACGTTTTTTCCAATCGCAGTAAAGTAAATGTTCATTAGAATGTGCGCCCAGGTAATGCCCGTCATCTTTTAACTGCCTTATGGCATTTTCAAAGGCAGGCTTTCTATAAAAATTTCCCGTCAGGAAAAACGAAGCCTTTACCTTTTCTTTTTGGAGTGTTTTGGTAATTTGAACCGCACCATCAGCAAATTCATCTCCGGTAAAAACCAGGGCAATTTTCTTCTGGGTAGAATCGCCACGTATAATGGCCCCGAGGCTTGTAGATTGATTGGTTTTAGCCCTGGCCTCAGCCTCTTTAGCTGCCAGCAAGTAAATCAATGAAGCGGTTCCATCCATCGTGGGCTCGTTGGTGCTGTAATCGCCATAATCATCGTGATAAACAGCAAGGTCACTTTGAAAGTCTGCATACTCATCCGCCCCTGCCAGCTTAATGCCAATTAAACTATTGTAAATATTGGTATATACTGGCCCATCAACCAATCCACCATCAATGGGATAGTTTTTCAAATGGGTAAAAGCCGAGTGCGGATCTTTCGGCGTGTCGGCCCAGGAGGGTAAGCCGTAAACCATGCTCGTTCCCCATGGATTGCAACCCAAAATCCAGTCGAGGTTAGCCTGCTCCAGTGCAGCGTAGCTTTTATCCTGTGTCAAACTGCCATACCACATACATTGCATGGCAAAAGCAACAGTTAAATTATTGCTGCACCAAATAAATGGAACACCTCTGTAGAAGGCATTTTTCTTTGCCCTGGCCCAAACCTGTTCAATGCCCGCTTTATAATAACCCAAAATCTTACTTTTTTCATCGCCCTCCAATTGTTTCGCCAGCTCATAATGCCCAATATTTATGAAGGGATAGTATTGATAATGTGCTGCGGTGTCTTTAAGCAGCCATGGAGTAGTTTTTTCTTGTTCAGCATAAAATGAGGCAATTTTAAGTGCTTTTGTATGGCTATTGGGCCGGGTAAATGATTGGGTAGCGGCTGCTAACTCCATATCATCTACCCAATTATCTTCTGCATAAATATAAGGCGATTTTACAGAGGCTGTTTGAGTTACGCCGGGCTTTTGAAGTGCATATTGGTAGGCCGTTTTAGCCTTCTCGGAAAGTGTACGGGCATAGGCTTTATCCTGCAAGGCAAAAAGGCTTGAACCCAGATTAAAGGCACTGCTATATTTAGCGGCTGTAGAACTGGTACCTGTAGTATTGTTTTTAAACTTCCCCCTTTGCTGCGGCAAGCCGGTAATAAAATATAATGGTCGTTCAAATCCCCGCCCATATTGGTTATCCTCTTTGGGGATACGCATAGAAGAATGGTCTCTATCGTCTGCCAGCTGGTTAAACATGATATTTTTTTTAGGATGCATTTTTAGCAACCAATCCAATCCCCACCGGGCTTCGTCAAGTACATCTGCTCTTCCATTTTTTCCATCTAAACCATTGGCCTGTTTTTCATCTCCAAAAACTTTTGGGAAATCGCGGTAAGCCATTAACAAGTGGTAAGCGGCGTTGGCAGATGTAGTTCCATATTGGAGATAATCACTGGCATCATGCCAGCCACCCGAAGCATCGAAATGTGTACTGTCTTTTATTCCCGCCTTTTCGCCATACAGGGAAAAACCATCATGGGTGTGGCAACTGTCCTTTAAAAATGGATTAAAACCACTTCTTTGCTGGCGCATATAGCGGAGGCAGAAATCAGCAGTACCTTGATATACATCGTCATTAATAATGACCATGGGTGATAAAGTATTATTTACCCGCAGGTAAAACCGCCCCTTCACGTTAAAGCCGGAAAAATTTAAACGAGCGGTTTTCTTAAAAGGACCATATGCTCCGAAGGCTTCAATTTGCGATGATCGATAAACAACTTGCCCTGTTTCCTGCTCAATAATTTCAAATTGACTGGGTATATCTGCCGTTTTACTGCACCAAACAGCGATCTTAATTCCCGAAGGCATATAACCTAGCAAGTTAATTCTTATCCAGCTTTGATTGATGGGCTCCTGACTTTTGAAGCCAGATAGCAAGATCATAAATGATAAAACAGCGAGTAGGAAAGTTTTTTTCTGCATTTCTGCCAGGGATTAGTGGCTTAAAATTAGGGTTTTATCAAGGAATTGTAAAACAAGCATGAAAACATTTGGATATTAATCAAGCGATTGATTAATTTTGTGTCGTTAAAAAGAAATGAAAACAGAAAAGATAGATAAAAGGCAGGCCATTTTGGAGGCAGCTGAAAAGTTGTTCTGCGAAACTGGGTATGAGGGAACCTCTACCCGCCAGATTGCGAAGGAATCTGGCGCTAACATGGCCATGATTAATTATTATTTCGGTTCCAAAGAAGGTGTGTTTTTAGAAATTATGAACGACCGTATTGCGAGTTTCGGCTCACAATTGAGGATCATCAACGAAGATAAAATCTCATCTCTGGAGAAATTGCACAAGGTAATAGAAGGTTATGTAAACAGGATCTTATCCAATACGGCCTTTCATAAAATGATGCATAGAGAACTATCGCTAACCCAGCGGCCGGAGATGTATGATAAGATAAAGGATGCCATGGGTCAAAACATGTATGTGATAGAAAAGATTATAACTGATGGCATAGAAGAGGGAAGCTTTAACCAGGTTGACGTAAGAATGGTAATCGGAACCATCATGGGAACCATTAGCCACATTGTTATTTCTCCAAATAAAGTAATGCCTTGTGCAACCCTGGATTTAAACAATCCGAAAGACAAAAAAATTATTAAAGAACGGGCAATCGCTCACTTAAAAGACCTAACAACAGTTTATTTAACAACAAAAAGATGATACCCAGATCAATACGATTAATGCTTGTGGCATCATTAGTTCCGGCTACTTTATTGGCACAGAGTACCAGGGAACTAAACATCAACCAGGCAATAGAACTTGGCATAGCCAATAGTAAAAATTTAAAATTATCACAAAATAAAATAGACCAGGCGGTAGCGCAATTGGAAGTAGTAAAAGATAACGCACTTCCTTCGGCCAGTGCCAGCTTTATGTATAACCACGCCGAAATTCCAACCAATACCTTCAGTTTAGGAGAGGGATCAAGCGCATTGCATTTACCTAAAAGAGCGGATGCTTTTGTAGGAACGGCAGCTGTTCAGGAACTGGTTTATGGAGGGGGTAAATTAAGATATGCCAAAGAATCAACCAAGCTGTTAGCAGAAGTTGCCCGCTTAGATGCAGATAAAAGCAAAGAAGAAATCAGTTATGCCGTAATTAACACTTACTATTCTTTGTACAAGGTGTTGCAGAGCAGAAAGGTGGTTGATCAGAACTTAGAATCAATTGCGGCACAAATTAAGCAGGCTCAGCGCTTTTTCGAGCAGGGTATTGTAACCAAGAATGATGTGCTGAGATTTCAATTGCAGCAAGCCAATGTTACTTTAACTCAAATGGATATTGAGAGCAACAGAAAAATCATCAATTACAATCTGGATATTCTTTTAGGCCTTCCTGAAGATACTGAAGTGAAAATTAGCGATCCGGATGCCGCACTGAAGGTAGCGGGGTCGCTTGGTGATTACATCAACACCGCAATGGTAAACCGCCAGGAATTGAAACAACTTGATGTTCAGGATAAAGTAGCCGATTTCAATGTTAAAACAATCAAAGCCAATACCAGGCCAACGGTAGGTGTAGGTGCAAACCTGTATTACATTAACCCGAGTGGTAGTTTTATTCCTCCGGTTAACCAGTATTTATTGCCTGTTACTTTGGGGGCAACGGTTTCCTGGAATGTAGGTAGCCTTTGGACAAACAAAAATAAAGTTACCGAAGCTAAAATTCAGCAAAAGGAAATCACCCTTCAAAAGGATATTTTATCCGATCAGGTAAAAACAGATATCAATAAGAACTATCAAAACTATCAGGTAGCCATTAATAAGATTAAGGTTCTGGAAACCTCTATTGCGCAAGCTACAGAGAATGATAAATTATTGGCTTCGAAATACAAAAACAATGTGGCATCGGTTACCGATCGTATAGATGCCGAAACTTTGCTTTACCAGGCAAAAATTAATTTAGAAATAGCTAAGGCTGATGCCGGTTTAGCTTACTATACCTTATTAAAATCAACAGGAAAAATAACGCAATAAATACAGCAATGACAACTGAAAAGAAAAAGAAAAATATAGTAGTACCTATCATTTTAGGTGTTTTACTAGTAATTGGTGCCGTTTTCGGTATTGTAGAGTGGAATTATTACAGTAAGCACGTAGATACAGATGATGCCCAGATTGATGGGGATATCAGTCCTGTTGTTGCACGTGTAAGCGGATATGTTCAAAACATCAACTTTGAAGAAAATACCCATGTTCAGGAAGGACAGGTTTTAGTGAAGTTAGACGATAACGATTTTAAAGTGAAGCTGGAGCAGGCACAATCCGGACAAAAAGGGGCAAGTGCAGGTGTAGGCGTTGCACAATCGCAAATTATTGCTACCCAGGCCAATACCAGTACTGCCAAAGCCAATGTAGAAGCAGCACGCGTTAAACTAAACTTAACCCAAAAAGATTATGACCGTTATGCGAACCTGGTAAAAGATGGATCTATTACCCAACAGGCATTTGATCAGGCAAAAGCGGCTAAAGAGTCTGCTCAGGCGGCTTATCAGGCGGCATTAGACCAATACAATGCTGCGGTTAAACAAGTGGGCACTACGCAATCTCAACTGGCAGTAAGTAATAATGTAATTAGTCAACGTCAAAGCGACATCGATTTTGCTCAGTTGCAACTTTCTTACACAGAAATTAAAGCACCAACATCTGGTATTGTTTCTAAAAAGAATGTTCAAAAAGGCCAATTGGTTCAGGCCGGTCAATCGTTATTCTCTATTGTTAACGATGGCAGCATTTATGTAACCGCAAACTTCAAAGAAACACAGTTAGAGAAAATCAAAGAAGGATCAAAAGTAGAAATTGAAGTAGACGCTTATCCTGATCAGAAAATTGAAGGTGAAGTTTACAATTTTGCGCCTATTACCGGTGCCAAAGGATCTTTATTGCCTCCAGACAATGCTACTGGTAACTTCGTTAAAGTTGTTCAACGTGTTCCGGTAAAAATCAAAATACATCCATCAAAAGAACTGCTTGCTAAATTACGCCCGGGTATGAGTGTTAAGGCATCAGTTTCTACTAAATAAAAAATAAAATGGCCGAAGTAGGTTTAAAAAAGTGGGTCATTACTTTTACGGTAATCACGGCTTCCTTATTGGAGCTGATTGATACAACAATCGTAAACGTAGCTATTCCACAAATACAGGGAAACCTGGGCGCAACGCTAGAAGATGTCGCCTGGCTTTCTACCGGCTATGCGGTAGCAAACGTTATCGTATTGCCCATGTCAGGCTGGTTAGGTAACCGTTTTGGCAGAAAAAATTACTTTCTTACCTCCATTATCGTTTTTACACTGGTTTCCTTTTTGTGTGGTAATGCCACCTCATTAAATGAACTGGTTCTCTTCAGGATTATTCAGGGATTGGCCGGTGGTGGTTTAATTTCCACTGCACAAGCGATCTTAATCGAAACCTGGCCAAGGGAAGATGTGGGTATAGCCACCGCTTTATTTGGTTTAGGCGCAGTTGTAGGTCCAACCGTTGGCCCAACCATTGGAGGATATATTTTAGATATTAGCTCATGGCCATGGATTTTCTACGTAAACATTCCCGTCGGAATACTCGCAGCCTACTGTACCTATACCTTTGTAAAGGCCACCCCGAAAGAGGGTAAGGGCCAACCGGTAGATTGGTGGGGAATTGCTTTACTGGCAATTGCAGTAGGTAGTTTACAAACTGTTTTAGAAAAAGGAGAGAGCGAAGATTGGTTTGCAACACCGTACATTACCGCTTTGGGAGCTGCATCGGTAATTGGATTACTGTTGTTCATCTGGCGGGAAACCACCACAGCGCACCCCATTGTGAACTTTAAAATTATGAGACACAGAAGCTTCTCTGTAGGGATGTTTACCTCATTTGTTTTAGGGTTTGGATTGTATGGCTCGGTGTTTGTTTTTCCGGTGTTCTGCCAGAATTTACTCGGTTTCTCTGCCCTGCAAACGGGAGAATTACTGTTTCCCGGTGGATTATGTACCATTGTAATGATGCCTTTTATTGGTATTATGCTTAAAAAGGGCGTTCCCGCTCAATTTATGGCCACAGGAGGGATGATTTTGTTCTTCGTTTTCTGTTGGATGTTGAGTAACTCTACGCTACAATCCGGAACAGGAGATTTCTTTTTGCCGCTAATAATTAGAGGTGTGGGAATGGCATTGTTGTTCGTTCCGCTAACCACTTTGGCGATTCAGGATCTAAAAGGTCCGGAAATTGGCCAGGGATCGGGTTTAAATAACATGATGCGCCAGTTAGGAGGATCATTTGGTATTGCGGCATTAACTACTTTAATCCACGTTCGCCAAGGTTTCCACAGGAGCAATTTGTTAAGCAATGTTAACGAATACAACCCGGCATTTAACGAAAGATTTAACATTTTGGTGAAGGGCTTTATGGCTAAGGGACAAAATTTTATCGATGCGAAAGTGATGGCTTTTAAGGCGATGGAAGTGTTAATTACCAGACAAACCATGTTGCTCACTTATGATGATGCTTACTGGGTAGCAGGACTGATCATGTTGTTTTCAATCCCCTTATTGTATCTTCAGAAATTTAAGAAAAACGCAAACATTCCGGTGGATGTGCACTAATTTTGGCAAAGAATTGCCGAAAATATTGATAAAAAACAAAACGGCCGGTCTATTTTATTAGATCGGCCGTTTTAACCCAAAAAATTAACAATCAATGCAATGCCCTTAAACATTGCAAATGTTCTTATTTCACTACATAGTAGCCAAATAAGATTTTAAAATTAAAATTTATTCTACAATTTTCCAAATTGTAAGCCTAAGAATTTTAATTGTTTACGCATTTTTTGTAGTATTACAAACTACAAAACTATTGCTTAAACCATGCCAAAACTTCGGTTAACTACACAACGAGAATCTGTTTTCAACAACGAGGTTATCTCCAAATTCGAACTCTTTAATAGTCTGTTTCTTACCCTTCCATTTTATAAAATTAAGGATACAGGAACATTACTGCCTTTATTTTTTAAGAGCTGCGAAGATGGGATAAAGCAAGGTCAGAAGCCTGCTCAAGTAATTGAGGAATTTTTTGCTAAATACACCAGCTACACAGACAGAAAAGATATTGTTGATCTGCTCTTTCGCTTTATTCAATACATAGAGCGTCAGGTTGTACTTTTTGATGCTGTTGAAGATGCTTCTTTTACCAAATTGAATACCACAGATGAGCAGAGCACTTTGGCCTTCATCTTGAAAAAGAATGCAGATAACAAAACAATGCTTTCTAAAATTGAGCGATTAATAGATGATCTTTCTTTACGCCTGGTTTTAACCGCCCACCCAACCCAGTTTTATCCGGGGAATGTACTGGCCATTATTACCGATTTAACACAGGCGATTAAAGAGAATGATATTACTTCTATCAACTCTCTTTTACAGCAATTGGGTAAAACACCTTTCTTTAATAAAAAATCGCCAACGCCTGTAGATGAAGCTTTAAACCTGACCTGGTTTTTAGAAAACGTATTCTATTTTGCTGCGGCGAATATTCAGGAAGAAATTGATCAGAATTTAGATGAATATAACCTGGAAACCAAAAAGATTTTAGAACTGGGTTTCTGGCCGGGTGGAGATAGAGATGGTAATCCAAATGTCCATTCTGATACCACGGTTGAAGTCTCTAAAATGCTCAGACAGATTTTATTCCGCTGCTACTACCGTGATTTCAGGGTAATTAAACGCAGAATTACCTTTAGAGGAGTTGAAGAAAATATTGCTAAGCTTAATGATGTGCTTTATGCCAATGCTTTCGATCAGGGCATCGAGATCGAAGATATTTCTGTGCAACTGAAAGAGGGCTTAAATAAAATTAAGGATACCCTTCTTGAAGAGCATGAGGGTTTATTTGTGGATCTGGTAAACGACCTTATCCGTAAGATTGAACTTTATGGTAACTACTTTGCTTCGCTGGATATTCGCCAGGATAGCCGTGTGTTGAGAAAAGTGCATGAGTTCTGTCGCCAGAATAAACCCATTTCATCATTATACCCTGCTGATTATGATAAGCTTTCTGAGGCAGATAAGCTGAAACACATTTCGTTTAAAGAAGCCTCTATCAACTTTGCATCAGCGCCGGATGAATTGACGAAAGATACCATCGAAACGATCAAGGAAATTAAAGGAATACAAAAGAGAAATGGAGAGCGGGCTTGCCACCGTTTCATTATCAGCAATTGCCAGCAAGCAAGCGATATTCTGCAATTGATGGAATTATTCTTATGGAATGGATGGAGTAAGGATACGCTAACGATAGATTTTGTGCCGCTTTTTGAAACCGTAAACGATTTAAAGGGTGCGGCAGATATTATGGAGACTTTGTACAGCAATCCATTTTATAAGGCACACCTCGCCAGCAGGGGTAATAAACAGGATATCATGTTAGGCTATTCTGACAGTACTAAAGATGGTGGTTATTTAATGGCCAACTGGTCTATTTTTAACGGAAAAACCTCTTTATCTGCTGTTGCAGAGAAGCATAACATTCAATTGGCATTTTTCGACGGTCGTGGTGGCCCTCCTGCACGTGGCGGAGGTAAAACACACCGTTTCTATGCTTCTATGGGTAAGGAAATTGCCAACAAAAATATTCAGTTAACCGTTCAGGGGCAAACCATCAGTTCTCAATACGGATCTGTAGAAAGTGCTGAGTTCAATATTGAGCAATTAATCAATGCAGGGATAACCTCTGGCTTGAAAGAGAAACACAATATTCTTTTAGATCCTGAAAACAAAGTGTTGCTGGATGCAATGGCTGAGGATGGCTATAAAGCTTTCGTTGACTTGCGTGAGCACCCCTTGTTTGTGAGTTACCTGGAAAAACTTTCTCCACTCAAATTATTGTCGCAGGCAAATATTAGCAGTCGCCCGGTAAAAAGAAATGGTGGTGGCGAAATGAAACTCGAAGATTTACGTGCCATTAGTTTTGTAACTGCCTGGAGCATGTTGAAGCAAAACGTACCTGGTTTCTATGGAATGGGTACAGCCATGAAAAACCAGGAAAAGGCTGGTAACTGGGGTAAGGTGGTGAAGGTTTATGAGGATTCTGATTACTTAAAAACCATCGTAGATAACTGTATGATGAGCATGAGCAAATCTGATTTTGCAATTACGGCCCATTTAGCCTCCGACAAGGAGTTTGGTTCATTTTGGACTCAACTACACAATGAGTTCGAATTAACGAAGGAGATGCTCTTAAAACTATCAGGACAGCCAACACTTATGGCTAATTATCCTGTAGATAAGCGATCTATTGCGACGAGAGAAAGAATTATTCTTCCGTTGGTATTGATTCAGCATTTTGCTTTAGAAAAACTGCAGCATGATCAAAATGCAACTGACCAAAAGGCACTTGAAAAGCTTTCGGTTAGAACGGTATTCGGAATTGTGAATGCAGGTAGGAATTTGGCTTAAAAGGTTTAATTGGTTAAAAGCTTAATTGTTTAACTGACCCAAGGTCTGTGACTCACAGACCTTATTTGTTATTAAGTATTTTTAGTGCGTTTCGACAAGCTCAACGTGACAGATTGGAATGGGATTTAATTTAGGGGAAAGCATTAAAGTTCAGCAAGACGATTGGATAAGGTCTTAGATGTACTTAACCCAGTTGTGTATGATAAGCACCTTCGATAGAACCCAAGGTCTGTGGCTCACAGACCTTTTTTGTTATTAAATATTTTTATTTGTTATTAAGTATTGTTAGTGCGTTTCGACAAGCTCAACGTTGACAGATTGGAATGAGAATTTAATTTAGGAGAGCTCCTCTTAAAGTTCAGGAGGGCGATTGGACTTAGCTCAAATTAGCCCCTGTATATTGCCTTTTAACACAAAACCCCTTACAAAATGAATTTGCAAGGGGTTTGATATAAAAAAACGGGATGATATTATCTATCGATTGAGCCCATAACACGCTGCCCGAAAGCATTAAGCGCATCACGCTCTGGAGTACCGTCTTTCACCAATTGGTGAACTTCCAGTGCTCCGCAGATATTGGTAATCATTTCTCCAGCAACATCAACATCGGTTTCACTAACGCCTCTGAATTCGCAAAATGCTTCTAACACTTCTAAGGTAGCCTCAAGCTGTTCGGGTGTTGTAGTTTGGAAAAACTGTCTGATAACTGGAATTTTCATTACTTTATCTTGTTAAAAAGTTCAATTAAACCTTCTTGTTTATTGGTCTGAACCTGATCTACCAAGGCACCACCTTCAAAAGCGGCAAAGGTTGGTAAGTTATCAACGTTTGCGAATTTGCGTGAGTTTGGAAGTTTTTCAGCATCAACAATTAAGAAAGCAACATCTTCATTTTCTGCAGCCAATTTTTTAAACTTCGGTTTCATGATTCTGCAGTTTCCGCACCAGGATGCAGCATACTGAACCATTACCTTGCTGTTATCGGCTAAATATTGTTGAAGATTATCTTCTGTTAATTCTAAAAACATAACGTTTTGTTTTATTAGTTGGCAGCTAAATATTCAGCAACACCAGTTCTGTTAGCGTTCATTGCTTCTTTTCCTTCTTCCCAGTTTGCAGGACAAACCTCACCGTGTTTTTGAACGTGTGCATAAGCGTCGATTAAACGTAAATATTCTTTAACGTTTCTACCTACAGGCATATCGTTTACGCTTTCGTGGAAAACTTTACCAGTTTCGTCGATTAAATAAGTTGCTCTGAAAGAAACATTTGAACCAGAGAAAGATTCGTTTCCTTCTTCGTCATAGTTAACTTCCTGATCTAAAATATCTAAAATACCAGATAATTGTCTGTGTGTATCTGCTAAAATTGGATAAGTAACCCCTTCAATACCACCGTTATCTTTTGGTGTGTTTAACCAGGCGAAGTGAACTTCATTAGTATCGCATGATGCACCAATTACAATTGTATTTCTTTGCTCAAACTCAGGAAGGGCTGCCTGAAAAGCGTGTAATTCTGTAGGGCAAACAAAAGTGAAATCTTTAGGGTACCAGAACAATAATACTTTTTTGTTTTTGCTAACTGCTTCTTCAAATACGTTGATTTTCAAGTCATCACCCATGTCTGACATTGCATCAATACTAACACTCGGGAATTTTTTACCTACTATAGCCATAATTGTTTTTTCTTTTAATTTGTGCCACAAAGGTAAGGCATACGCAGGGGTTAATCAAACCAAATAACCGAATTATTGATCACTATTATTGATGTTGATATAGTTAAAAACTATAATGTTGTTAAAATGTATAAGGCGGTTCTATTGCTGTGCTGTTGAAATGAATGGCGTGTTGGATGTAAGGATTGGTTCACTAGTTCATTCGTTCACTAGTTCATTCCTTCCTTCCTTCATTCATTCTTTCATTCATCCATTCATTCATTTGTACATTCGGCATTGGTTATTTGGGCCTGATTGCATGCCTTCACTACAAGTTTACTTTTTCAATGTGTTTTCATACAACTTAAAGATTCGTTTGTACTCATCAGTCCAGCTGCTGGGCTCTACAAAACCATGATCTTCTACAGGAAAAACCGCAAGTTCCCAATTACTTTTCCCTAGTTCTATAAACCTTTGCGTAATGCGAACAATATCCTGAAAATGAACATTTACATCTACCATGCCATGTGCCATAAGTAAATTTCCTTTTAGCTTATCGGCAAAATAGATAGGTGAACTTTGTTTGTATGCAATAGGATCGTTAAACGGTTCATTTAAAATATTAGAAGTATAACCATGATTATAATGTGCCCAGTCGGTTACCGATCTTAATGCAGCACCACTTTCAAAAACTTCAGGCGCATTAAACATGGCCATTAAGGTCATGAAGCCCCCGTAAGAGCCCCCGTAAATACCCACATGCTTGGGGTTAACGCCGTATTTCTCTACCAATACCTTTACGCCATCTACCTGGTCTGTTAAATCTTTTCCGCCCATGTGGCGATATATCCCTGTGCGGTGATCGCGTCCATAACCAGAGCTGGCAGTATAATCAATGTCAATTACCGTGTAGCCATTATCAGCCAGGAGGTTGTTAAACATGTATTCACGAAAATATTGGCTCCAGCCGAAATGGATATTCTGAAGGTAGCCTGCGCCATGTACAAAAACTACCGCAGGATGATTGGGATGCGGATTTTCAGATTTATATACCCTTGCATATACCTCCGCGCCATACCGATTTTTGAAACTGATCATATCGGGCTGTCTCCAGGCATAAGAATTGAATTCGCTGCTGGTAGAGGTCGTAATTTTTACGGCCTTAGCCTTAGGCGTGTTGGGTTGAATGTAAAGCTCCCATGGTTTATTGAGGTAAGAATAGTTAATGGCGATCCATTTTTCATCGGGCGAGAGGGTGATTTCATTTAAGCCTTTCATCGTGGTGATTTGAATAAGTTCTCCACCATTTGAAGCGATTTTAAATAAATTGGTTATACCCGGGTGCTCTTTGTTGCCCGTTAAATAGAATGTTTTTTTGTCTTTGGATAGCTTGAGGGTTTGTACTTCCCATTTACCGGAAGTTAATTGCTTTTTCTCTCCTTTAGCCACATCTGCAACATAGAGGTGCGAATATCCGGTGGCCTCGCTTTGATAATAGAAGTGATCATTATCAACCCAGCCTACGTTTCCGGCATAATAGCCGCCAACTCCAGGGCCGCCAATCCATGCTTCATCTCTTTGGCGATCTACGAGATTGAATTTTCCGCTTAAAGCGTCCAGTTGCAAAATCCAACGGTCCTTGTTGTCGGTACTGATCGCAATCATGATTCCCTTTGTGCCATTTTCATTCCAAATGGGGCCAAAGAGGTTTACATTGCGGTCTTCATTCTTTTTTTGAAGCGCCTCTTTTTCCTTTGGATAATCTTTCAGATAATCAGGTAAATCTTTTATTCCTGTAATGGTACTGGTTTGGATGGTGTAAACGGTATCTTGTTGGATGTCGAAAATGAAATTTTGTGAAGTACTCTCATTTTCTCCAACTTTGGTCCTGCCCGGAATATCTTCGGTATAACCAGAAGCCGTTACATAGTTTGGTACAATGGTGTTGTGGTTGTTTTGGGCTGCTGTGGTGAGTTTATAAGTAATAAAACGACCGTTTGGACTAATAATCACATTGCTTAAAAATTTATCCTCGGTGTAAATCTCTTTTAAGCTTTTAGTATCGGTGGCGACACTGGCTCTTACTCTTCCAGTTCGGTTGGTATTGTTCTTACCTTCTGCGTTTCTTTTCTTAATGATGTCAAAAAGTGCTGTTTGCTCTGCTTTAAGCCAGTTATCTTGTACTGTCCCTGTTTTTACATCGGCCTTGCCCGGCTTTTTTCCTTTTACAAAGTTGCTTAACTGTTTCGTTTCGGCAGTTTTTAAGTTTAGGGAATAAATATTGTCCTCTTTTTGATAGGCAATACTTCCATCGGTTAAGAAAATGGCTCCAGTTTCTCTCTCTTGCGTATTGGTAAGTCGCCTTTCTTTGTTGCCTTTGAAATCCTGAAGAAAGATATCTCCATTCCGCTCAAACAAGCCTAATGTTTTATTGCTGTTGTAAAGGTAGTTTTGGGTTGGGTTTTTCTCGTCTTCTTTGTCGATCGCCTTAATTATCTTAGTAGAGGATGTGCCAACCTTAAACAGTTCATCTTTCGCTTTTTTATCTGGATTCCAGTTGAAATAAAGCGTTTTGCTATCGGCGGTCCAATGGTAGTTGGAAGGCGATACACCCATCCATTTTGGATCACGCATTATTTTTTCAACCGTTAATGGCCCTAACTGAGCAAACGTATATTGACTGGAACAAAGAAGAATAAAAAGTAAGTGTTTTTTCATAGGTTTTATTAGTATCAAGTAGTTAGTATCGGGTATCAAGAGCGAAGTATCAAGAGTCAAGAGTCAAGTATCAAGAACCAAGTATCGAGACCGTGTAAGGAGCAAAGATCAAATTCAGGATCGCCCACTTTGGACTCCACACGTCCTTTACACTATCGATTCACTCTGCCCGCTTTGTCTACAGTGATTGAATCAAAAGGCTTCAGGTAATCATTAATAATCACCGCAAATTCCCGCCGGCTTAAATTTCTTTGCAAGTCGAAGGTAGATTTAAAGTGATAAGATTTTCCCCATTTTTTTTGGATTTCCGTCTTGGTTGCTTCCACAGATTTGTTGCCCACATAGGAAACTAAAGATATGGTGTTTGTTAAATTAATAGCCACATCTTTATGATCGTCAAACCAAATTTGTGCTTTATAGTAATAATCTTTTATGGGTTGTTTAACTTCATTATAGGTAATTTCTTTTTCAGGATTAAAAAGTGCCTTTCCGTTATTCGTTTCCGCTTTAATTATACCCGTTATACCCACCTTCTGTAGGGCTAACCAGTTTGAATCTGCAACCTTAACATCATCAAAAGGCATAAGTGAAAGTTTATAGTTTAAAAGTTCTCCCTGAACGGCCTTTAGATTAGATTCGCTTGTTTTCTTACCGTAAAAGGCCGCATAAGCAGCTGTTGCCCCAGCCGATTGCCCAACTTCTAAATCATCAGCATTAATGAATAAAATGTTTTCCTGATTCGGGATCAGGAGGTTGTACAAGGACAAGAAACTTGCAGTTGGATTGTTTAAACCTGCAACAGTAGTTCTATAGCTATTTTCGGTATAATTTAAGGGAGTTGCTTTTGCTGGATTGAGCTCGGTTAACTTGAGCGCTGAAATTACTTTTTCCGGATTTCCTGCCAAAACCAAAACTTTGGCTTTTATGCTTTTATCTTTAGTGAGCTTTGCCTCCCAGCCATTTCCTGCGCGCCTAATTTCATAGAATGGCATATTATTAATCACGTTGAACAACTTAGAGCTGTCTGACCACTTCTGGATCACTGCATTTATAACCTGGTTAGTCATTGGTGGCAGGGGGTCGTGCCCTTTTACCCGAAGGGATTTTTTGGCTTTTCTTTCAAACAACCTGATCACTTCAGATGCATCATGTTTACTTAAATCGTTTATCTTAAAACCATCAGATTGGGTTAATATCGTAGTATTTACACCTGATGTAGCGCCTTGAACACCGGCAGCAAATGCAGCGCTACCGTTTCCTATTACCAATACATCTGTTTTTGTAGTTTGGGCATGAGTAATTAGTGGAATTAAGAATGCGAAAACAAAAAACAATTTCTTCATCTGTGATCTTTAAAAATTAACTGCAATATGCTTTAAATGAATGAATTTTTAATTAAATGGAATACATTTTAACTAAATTTAGTTAGAAACCCGGCTTGTAATCATGGATGATAAAATAAATGGCGTATTTGCGGCGCAGCAACAAAACAAATTTTTACTGAGAACTACCGATGCAGAAGTACGAATAGCCAAGCTAAACTTGCTTAAGCAAGCCATTAAAAATTTTGAAGAAGAGATTTTTGCTGCCCTTCAATCTGATTTACGCAAGTGCAGGTTTGAATCGGCGGTTACGGAAGTGCTGTTTATTTATTCGGAAATAGACCATGCCATTAAAAAATTAAAAGGGTGGATGCGGCCCCGAGGGGTGAGCCGAACGATAAGTAATCTTTTTTCGGGGAATAAAATTTATTATGAGCCCAAAGGCGTATGCCTCATTATTGCGCCCTGGAATTATCCCTTTCAACTCCTGATGAGCCCGCTGGTGTCGGCTATAGCTGCAGGGAATTGTGCCATGTTGAAACCTTCAGAGCTCAGCCCTGCAGTGGCGGGGATATGCTCTAAATTGATTGCTCAAACTTTTGACCCTAAAGAAATTGCATGTTTTGAAGGAGATACCTCCATTGCTACAGCCCTGTTGAAGCTTCCGTTCGATCATATTTTTTTCACTGGAAGTACAGCTGTTGGAAAAGTAGTAATGGAAGCTGCGGCAAAGCATCTAAGTTCGGTAACGTTGGAATTGGGCGGTAAATCGCCTGTAATCATAGATCATAGTGCCGATGTAAAAGATGCCGCAAGAAAAATTGCCTGGGGTAAATTGGTAAATGCAGGACAAACGTGTATTGCACCAGATTATGTCCTTATTGCAGAGGAGCTGGAAAAGGAATTTGTGACCAGTTTTAAGGCCTCCGTGGAGCAACTGTTTTTTAATCAGGGAGAGCTTAATCTCACCGAATATGCTAAAATTATCAATCAGAAGCACTTTGATCGATTAAAAGGACTGTTGCACCTTGCATTGCAAGCAGGAGCGAGATTAGAATGGGGAGGGCAGACTACAGCTGAAAATTTAACTATCCACCCAACAATATTGACCGCTGTTGAGGCAGAAAACCCCATTATGGCGGAAGAAATCTTTGGACCAATTTTACCCGTTATCACCTATAAAAACCTTCAGGAAGCCATAGATTTTATAAATAAACGAGACAAACCCCTGGCGCTTTATGTTTTTTCAAATAGTGCTGAAAATCAAAACAAAATAATAAGAGAAACCAGCGCCGGCGGCAGCTGTATCAATGATGTGCTGATCCATATCAGCAATCCGAATTTACCGTTTGGTGGGGTAGGTTCAAGTGGTATGGGAAGTTGCCATGGGATTTATGGTTTTAAGAGTTTTTCGCACGAAAAAGCTGTTGTATTTCAATCCAGGCTTGGCCTTACCAAATTAATTTATCCTCCTTATCATCAAAAAATGGGTTTATTAAAATGGCTGGAAAAAATATTGTAAATGTTTATTTTTACTACAGGAATAATAACTTAACCAAATGAATATAGAGCAGCTTAAATATCCTATCGGGCAATTTATTATGCCGGAGGTTGTTGATGAAGAGCAAATTGGAGCCTGGATTGCTGATATAGATGGATTGCCAGCTCAGCTTAAAGCGGCAACGGAAAAACTGACACGAGATGATCTCGACCAAACTTATCGCCCGGGAGGCTGGACTTTAAGGCAAGTCGTTCATCACCTTCCGGATAGCCACATGAATGCTTATATCCGGTTTAAGTTGGCCATCACAGAGGATATTCCTGTTATCAGGCCCTACGAAGAGCAACTATGGGCAGAAACGGGCGAAGCTAAACTGGGCAACATTAAAATGTCTGTCGATTTGCTTACCAGTTTACACCACCGATGGGTTATTTTTTTAAGCACACTTAAGCCGGAAGACTACCAAAGGCGATATATTCACCCGGCACTGAACCAGGAACTCACCTTAGCCTATATGCTGGGTTCTTACGCCTGGCATGGCAAGCATCATTTGGCACACATTGTTAATACAATAGACAATGAAAAAGATTAATTACCTGACAATTATTTTTATGGTGCTGGTTAGTTGCCCGGCTGCATTTGCACAGAAAAGTCCATTAAAAATGTTCGATTTTATGATCGGAACCTGGGAAATGCCCACCAAAAAGGGGAAAATTGTAGAACAATGGGTTCGCCAACAGGATCAAAGTTTAAGCGGGAAGAGTTTTCAGATTAATGAAAAAGGAGACAGCACACTTACAGAAAGCTTAGTGATCAAAAAGGTTGATGAAGCTATTTTTTATTGCTCTACCGTAACTGGGCAGAACGAAGGAAAAGAAGTTTGTTTTAAATTGGTTTCGATTGAGAATAAGACTTACGTTTTCGATAATCCTGCTCACGATTTTCCTCAGCAAATTGTCTATCAAAATAAAGGCAAAAAACAGTTAATGGCCTGGATTGAGGGCATGAGAAAGGGTCAAAAACGTAAATCTATATTTCAGTATTCTCGTAAATAATTACATCAATAAGAGCATTCCTGCGCTCATCAATATCATGATTGCATCTTCAACAATCGTTACCGTACTCATTGGTAGGTTAAAAACTGCGCCCAAACAGGCACATTGAATCTTTTTCTTGTTGATTACACTTTCCAGTACACCCAAAATGCTTATGGTCATTACAATCAAAGTAACCCAATTCACCACCGTAGGAGAAAGGTTTAAGGCAAAGGATAGGCCTAAACCCAGTTCTACAAAAGCGTAGATGTAACCCCAGGCACTAAATTTTTTCGCAACAATATCATACATGGCATAACTTTCTGCAAAAGCCTTCAGGTTAAGCATTTTGAAAAAGGAGAAGGTAAGGAAAAAGCCGGCCATAAAAGTCCGCATAAATGCCATGAGGCTGATGGTGTTTCCGTCCCAGGACAACAGTAAAGCTAGAACTGATACATAGCCGAAGATGAGTAAAATTGGCTTATAGGTTTCTGCCCAGGACCGCGTTTCTTCCAGGATTTCACTATGGCTTTCGGCAGAAATCTGGTATTTACTGTCCTTGCCACCTAAGGCCTGTTGTAGCGTATCTAAGCCGATGTGCTTGTCCATACTAATGGTGGCAGATTGTGTGTCTTTAGAAACTTCTACAGCCGTTACTTCCGGCAAAATAAGGAGGTTGTTTTTAACTTTATTTTCGCAACCACCACAGGTCATCCCAGTGAGTTGATAGGTATGTGTCATCTTAAATTTTTTATTCAAAATTACAGGTTATTATACCTAAATGTTTACACAATAACTTTAAAGTTTTATAGAATTTAAAGAAAGGGCATTCTTCAGATTAACTCACTAAAACAGAGGTCATGGTTAATGAACCTCCAACCGCTTTATCATTGAAAAATGAGATCTCTTCCTGGTCGCCTTTCATTCCGAGGGTATAAATTAATGGCAGGTAATGTTCTGGCGTAGGGATGGCCAGTAATGCCTCCTTGCCTAAATTACGATAATTGATTAAGGATTGGTGATCTCCGTTGGCGATGAGATTTTTAAATCTATTGTTCATTTCCATCGCCCAGTCATACCCACCACCATTGATCATTTCCCAGCTCAGCATTCTTAAATTGTGAACCATATTGCCGCTGCCAAGTACCAGCACACCCTTTTTACGCAAAGCATAAATTTCTTTCGCAATCTCGTAATGCCTTTCGGGCGATTGGGTGTAATCAATGCTCAATTGCAACACAGGGATATTGGCTTCGGGGTACATATGCCTAACAATAGTCCAGGTGCCGTGATCCAGGCCCCAATCGTGATCTAATCCTACAGCTGTAGAATGAACCATTGTTGGGATTTCTGCCGCAAGGGCAGGAGCTCCCGGGGCAGGATATTGAACGTCAAATAATGCCTGAGGAAAACCTCCGAAATCATGTATTGTACTCGGGAAATCCATCGCTGTAATAAAGGTTCCATGGGTATACCAATGCGCAGAAACCACAAGGACCGCTTTCGGAACGGGAATGCTTTTGGCGAGATCTGCCCAGCTCTGACTAAACTCATTGTGCTCTATGCCATTCATAGGCGATCCATGGCCAATAAAAATAGTGGGCATTAAATCCGTTTTGGGCAGATGCTGAGTAAAATGTCTGAATTGAGATAATGTTGACATGTATTTTTCGAGTTATCCTCATTTCGATTGTTGAATCCGAAATGAGGATGGTAAAATTATTTTGCCTGAACAAACTCCAGGTTTAACCTGATGGCTACATCTTTTGCTACTCCAGCACCTGTAGGATCATATTTTATATGGTAATCTAAGCGGTTAATGGTTGTCGTTGCACCGAAGCCAGCTTTGGTATTTCCTTGCTGATCTTTAGCCGTTCCGCCATAAACGACATTGAACTTTACTTCTTTCGTAACGTCGCGAATGGTTAGTTTTCCTGTGAGGATGTAATTATTGGTAACTTTGCCTGCTGTTTTAGTAGCAACTTTCTTAAAAGACGTGCTTTCGAACTTCATCTCAGGATAGCTCGCAGCATTGAAAAAGTCATCTGTTTTTAAATGATTATCGCGCATTTCAACTCCTGTAGTAATACTATTTACGTCAACAGTAAAGCTGATTTTAGCATCTGTAAGGTCGGGCTTGGAAGCTGCTACCGTTCCATCGAATTTTTTGAAAGAGCCATCTACAAATGAGATCCCCATATGCTTGACAGAGAAATTCACGAAAGAATGCATCGGGTCGATTTTCCAGGTCGTTTGGGCGAATGAGGCTACGCTTACAGCGGTAGCAATCAAGAATAAAAATAACTTTTTCATATCAATTGGTTTTTTAATTGATACAAAGTTAGGCGGGATATGTTTTTAAAGGCTTGATGTATGATAAGAAAAGCCTGCAACTCATTTACGGCCTTCTATGGCTAGATTTCATCAAGTGTTTTGCGACTATCCTTAGCTGTCGTTTTATAGGCTGAGGGCGTAATACCCATTACCTTCTTAAATTGCGCCGATAGATGCGCAACGCTGCTGTAATTAAGCTGATAGGCAATTTCACTTAAGGTAAGTTCTCCGTAGGTGAGCATTTCTTTAGCCTTCTCTATTTTTTGGGCAATAAAATATTTTTCAATGGTTTGGCCTTCTACTTCAGAGAAAACCGCACTTAAATTGGCATATTCTAACTTCAACAGATCGCTTAAATACAGCGATAAATTTATTTTTAGGGGCTCTATTGCATAATGTACCACATTAATGATCGCTGTTTTTATTTGCTCGGCCAGATGGGTTTTTCTATCTGCTAATAATTCAAAGCCAAATGGCTGAAGTGATGCCGTTATCTTTTCTTTGTCGGCCGCAGAAAGATCCTGATTCAGGTACACTTCACCGAGCGTAACCGAAACAGGGTTAAAGCCGAGTTTTTCTAACTCCGCTTTAACCACCATTTTACAACGGTTGCATACCATATTTTTAATATGCAGATTCATTATTTTCCTTTTATCGTTTCAGCAACTTCGCCGCAATCGAACATCATGCTTCCATAATATGGGTTTTCTACGTTTTCTTTTTCATTTAACCAGCTGGCTTTGGCCATTGGGCAATGTTGAACATATACCGTACCCTGATTAAATTTAGTCGCTTTTAAAGTTTTAATCATGGCATAAGAAATTCCTTCGAAAGATTTTCTTTGCGATTTGATGTCTGTTGAAGCTGCAATTTCTTTGGCTTTGCTCTTCATGATTTTAGACTGCTCCATCCACAAAGTATGCTGTGCCGAAGGTAATGTTTCATGTGGAACAGCATCAACCTTGGCCTGGAAAACCTTAATTTTTTCAGCAGCTTCCTCATTTTTATCTGTTGCTAAGGCATTTTTTACATCGTAATAAGCAGATAGTACATCATTCAATGCAACCTTAGCTTTATTTTGTGCAAATGTGATTTGTGTAGTAGCGATTAGGGCTACAATCATTAATATTTTTTTCATTTTGATTTATTTTAATGCGTTAAAGAAATTAAATTCTGTCCTCAGCAGATACATGTTTTTAGTGTAACGGCCATCCATATTTCCAGCTGCCTGAAAACGGTAACCTAAATCGATCCGGGTGGTGCTGTTGATAATCATTTGTATAGCCGGAGCAATATCTAAATAAGACTGCCCACTACTCGGATCAGTTTTTCCCAGTAATTCCATGTAAACGTTAAAATTGGGCTGGTTGTAATCTTTGTAAACCACAGGTAAAACCAGATATCCTGAAGATAGGCTGTAAGAAAACATATTGCGCGGCTGAGGCATACCCACTTGTTGTCTGTCTATATTTTCAAAGGCGTGCGCATAGCCCAATGTGCTCGAAAGGGCCAGTTTGTGTAATAACTGGGTGAAGATTACACCTCCTTGTACTCCGCTATTATCGCCTTCTAAATTGATATCACGCGTATAGGTTGGGCGCTTACTGGTGCTGATTCTTCCGAAAGCAGCTGCTCTGAAATGACTTTGAGCCTCATCTAACGAAAGAAACCGGTATTTGGCATACAAACTTCCGCCCTCTAAGCGGTACTTACCATCCATATCTGAGAGAAAAGCCTGAGCATGCATCATGAGGTTTTTGTTAAAACCAAACATGACCTCAGGAATAGTTCGGCTTACAAAATCAGGGTTGTTAAACATCCCTTCATTGGTAATTCTTACCCCGATAGATTTGGTTGGCATATTGCTGGCGGGTTCGGTAAAAACGTAAAGTTCTTGCGCAAAACCTTTAGTAAAAGCACTGATGCTGATCAATGCCAATACGATAATCCGCTTCATGATTAAGAAATAACTAAATGATAAATACGGGTTTTCTTGCCATTTACTACTCCGGTACCATTGGCATAAGCATCAGATTTAATGGAAGCTGATTGTTTTTTAAATGAAGACCCTGAAATGAAATCTTTATCTACTACACTTGCTTTTACCGTTCCGTTAAGCGTTTTATTTTTTGCATTTACAAAGCGGTAAACTGTGCCATCAACAACTGCCTGACCTTTGTCATCTACTTTAACCTGATCAAAATTGAAGTTTGCGGTTAAGCCACCAACAGAAAAACCTGCATCCTGAACTTTTTTACGTACCAGATCCAGATTGATGTCTTTATCCTGTTTGAATGTTAAAATAAAGACGTTTTTGTTTAGATCAGGTTTAATTGAGCTGATGAAATCTAAGGTTTGCAGCGATTTTTGAGTAGCATTTGAACACATAGAACAAGTTAAACCTGTTACTTGTAAATCTGCCGTGGTAATTTTTTGAGCCGATACACTAACGGCGAAGAAAAGCATTAGAATGCTGAATATTTTTAAAGTTTTCATGATTTTTTAGATTAGAATTAAAAATTGAGCCTCTCAGGTATTGAACTTCCAATAACTGCAGGCAAAACTGAATGCTGAACAAAGTCGAGCATAGGGAGATTTAAAATCCTAATTCCTAAAAATACAATTGAAAATGTGAAGGGGGATGCGTGACGATAAGGGCGGGGCCTTATTGGTAATTTTGCTGAAAAACCGGGGCGTAATTCCCTTTACGAAATCTAAAACAGGCGGATGAATGAAAACCTGAATAGAAAAGAGTTTAGGAAGCTCAGTTTTAGCCTCAATTTGGTGGCTGTCTTTAACTTTTACCGTAAGATGGGTGTTTTTGCAGCAGCCATCATCTTTCTTTTCGGCAGGAATTTCTTTACAGAATTTGCAGGAAACTTCATTGCTGAAAAGTTTAACGTTGGCTAATTTTCCGCCACAGAAATGAAAACTCAGGGCCAAACCCATTACACTAACCGCATAGAATACGGCCAAATAAAGGGCTATTTTTTGTCTCAGTTTCATTTATACAAAGGTAAAGCAAAATATGTGGAATTACAGTGTCATTTATTTAATGAATTTCATTTTTTAGCTTAATTTAGCCTCAAACACAATCAAATGAAGAAATTAATTCTATTCATCTGCACTTTTTCTGTGCTGAATGCCTTTGCTGCAAAGCCAAAATATCAGTATGTGCGCATCAAAACAGCCTTAGGCGAATGCATTGTTAGGCTTTATAACGAAACACCGCTCCACAGAGATAATTTTCTAAAACTAACCAAGGAAGGCTATTATAATGGAACCCTTTTTCACAGGGTAATTAAGGATTTTATGATTCAGGGGGGGGATCCTGATTCTAAAAATGCTAAGCCCGATTCCCTATTGGGTGAAGGCGGTCCAAAATATACCATCCCAGCCGAATTTAATGATAGCCTGTTCCACAAGAAAGGGGTATTGGCTGCGGCGCGGGAAGGGGATATGGTAAACCCGGCCAAGGCATCCAGTGGTAGTCAGTTTTATTTAGTAAAAGGGAAGGTTTTTACCGATGAGCAGTTGAATAGCCTGGAGGCGAAAAGATTGAAGTTTAAAATCCCAGATTGGCAACGGAAGGTTTACACTACCATTGGTGGAACACCTCACCTGGATCGAAATTATACTGTTTATGGAGAAATTGTAGAGGGTTTGGCACTGGTAGATCTCGTATCAGTAGTAGAAACCAATAAGAATGACAGACCGAAAACGGATGTGAGCATGGAAATTACCATTTTAAAGAAACGTGAAGTTCGAAAGCTGGAAAAACGACTCCTGCAGCAGTCATTTAAGGAGAAGTTGATTATGAAATCTTAGAAGAGGTCTAAAATGAAAATCATTTCTTATAATGTGAACGGGATCCGTTCGGCGAGTACAAAGAATTTTTTCGGATGGCTACAGGCAACCAATGCCGATATGGTTTGCCTTCAGGAGGTAAAAGCTTTACCTGTTCAAATCCCAGAAATTATTGCCCTGATAGAGCAATTGGGGTATCATCACTATTGGTTTCCTGCAGAGAAAAAGGGATACAGTGGTGTGGCTATATTAACCCGAATTAAACCCAACCACGTTGAATATGGCTGCGGTGAAGAGTGGATTGATCGGGAAGGCCGGATTCTCCGGGCAGATTTCAACGATTTTTCCTTAATGAGCCTATATATGCCCTCGGGATCCAGTGGTGAAGAACGACAGGCAAAAAAGTATGCCTTTATGAGTTTCTTCGATGTATATATAGGCAATCTGAGGAAAGAATTTCCCAATCTTATTGTGAGTGGTGATTATAATATTTGCCATACTGCTATAGATATTCATAATCCGAAATCTAATGCAAACTCTTCAGGTTTTTTGCCAGAGGAAAGAGAATGGATGCAATTGTTTCTGGATAATGGTTTTATAGATACCTTTCGTTATTTCAATAAAGACCCACACCACTATACCTGGTGGAGTTTTAGAGCAGGATCAAGAGGGAAAAACTTAGGTTGGCGTATTGATTACCACCTGGCTACGCATCCCATGGAAGCAAGGTTAAAAAATGTGAAAATTCTCCCTGATGCCGTACATTCAGATCATTGTCCGGTGTTGCTGGAGTTGGTTTGATGAAAGAGGGGTGAAGGCCCAACTGAAAGCACACATGAATGATGAAATGGTTTAAGGCGAATGGTTAAAGGTCTGGGTGCAGACAGGGTTTTCTTACCTTCCTTAATGGTGAAAAAAAGGACAATTATCCCTGAATTTTGCCTGCCACAATAAAACCGAACAGAATAAAAACAGGCAAATTGTAACATTAATCCCTTGCTCCTCGTTTTAATTGGGCACTGCTTTTGCAGCCATAAGGGAGGGTTATTGTAAATCCTGATTAGAAAAAAGATAAACATAAAGTTTAAATGGATAGCTTTAAGATATATGCACAAAAAGACATCGACCAATTAATTCTTCGCCGGGAAGGTGAGGTTAAGTTGGGCGAGAAGGTAGCGTTGTGTGCGGTTAGTGAAAACGATTCGCTACCAATGGCATTAGAGAAGTTAACGCTTTCTTCTGCAAAATTTGTGCTCTTAGGCATTCCAGAAGATATTGGTGTTAGGGCCAACGGTGGCATTGCGGGGGCTTCATCAGCCTGGAAGACAAGTTTGACGGCCTTTTTGAATATTCAGAGTAATCGCTTTTTAACCGGAGCGGAAATAATGATATTGGGGCATTTCGAAATTAATGAGCCCTTGGCCGATGATTTAACGGAACTCAGAAATAAGGTTGCTCAAATAGATGCCTTGGTTTACCCTGTGATTCAAAAGATTGTGGCTGCAGGGAAAGTTCCAATCGTTATAGGAGGAGGTCATAATAACTCTTTTCCAATCATAAAAGGCACTTCATTAGCCCTGAAGAAAGCTATTGATGTTTTTAATGTTGATGCCCATGCAGATTTGCGTGAGCAGGAGGGTAGACACAGTGGAAACGGATTTACCTATGCTTTAAGCGGTGGTTATTTAGACCACTACTTTATGTATGGCCTGCATCAGAATTACAACAATGAAGCTATCCTGTCGCGTATTGATCGTGATGAACACCTGCACGCAGCTTTTTTTGAAGATATTTTGGCTGGATCGGAAAATGAAAACTTTTGGGGGGCCTGGAAAGACCGAACAACTATTGGTTTGGAGATCGATTTAGACAGCATTCAAAATGTACTTTCAAGCGCAGAAACACCCTCGGGGTTTGCGGCAAATGATATCCGGAAATTGATCATGACCACAGAAAATAAATTCGCCTACATGCATATTAGCGAAGGAGCAACCAGAATGTTGGATGGGAGAGTGAGTAGGTTAACTTCGAAACTAATATCCTATTTGATTAGTGATTTTGTTAAAACGCAATAAGCTTTAAGCACTAAAGATGCTCGTCCTCATACTTTTCGCCCGCTTTTAGCATCAGGGCGATCTGCTTTTTGTCGGCCTCAGTAAGTTCTTCTTTTTCTTGAAGCTCAAAAAGGGCAACCATGTTTTCTTCGTATTGTTTCTCTGTTTTGATAACGATTTCTTTTTCCATGATTTCTTAAAAAGCTATTGTATTAGTTGGTGTTAGGCAAAGATCTAAACGGACGTCGTTTGCATTAATATCGTCTATTTTATCAATTGCAGGGAACAAAGATACACCTATTTTTTGAGCATTTTTCAAGGGTTCCAAAAAGCGATCGTAAAAGCCTTTTCCGTAACCTACACGGTATCCTTGCTGGTCGAAAGCGAGTAAGGGTACTAAAACCATATCTATTTCACCATCGTGGATTTTACCCTTTTCCGGCTCCAGGATATTGTAAATGCTTTTCTTCAGGTCCTGATCACCCAAATATTCGTGGTGGGTAAGCAAGGCCGTTTCAAAATCGGCTTTAGGTACAATAATTTTTATTTCTGGATGATTTTGCTCAAGCCACTCAATAAATAAAAAGGTATTGGGTTCTTTCTTTTCGGTTATAGGTAGGAAAACGTGTACCGTTTTAACACCATTAAAGCCCAATAGCGTAAACTGACGGAGCAATCCGTCGTTGTACAACTGGTATTGCTCTTCGGTTAATGAATCCCTTTGTTCTGAGGAAACTTTCCTGATCTGATTTTTAAGCATGGCGTTAATTTTCTTGTTCAGTTATAACAAGCGATGCTTCGCCTTGTTTGAGTAATTTTGGTTAAAAGAAAAGCCTTTGGGTTTAAGTCAAAGGCTTTTCTTTTAATTATTGAATGATAGAATTAGGAATGAGAGATTGGGGTTTCCAGCTTACTCATTCGATCCTAAATACTAAATGTTATTATTTTACACGTTCTACGTACTCACCTGTACGGGTATCAATTTTAAGTTTATCGCCTACGTTAACAAACATAGGTACTTTAATCTCTACGCCGTTTTCCAATGTTGCACTTTTTTGTGCGTTGGTAGCGGTATCTGCTTTAACTGCTGGTTCAGAATAAGTCACTTCTAACTCGGTAAAGTTAGGGAGCTGAGCCATAATAGGTTCTTCACTTTCTACAGATACAATTACGCTCATTCCTTCTTTCAGGAATCTGATTGCTGGTCCGAACAAAGCTTTTTCTACATTAATTTGCTCGTAGGTAACGTTATCCATCACCACTAAATAATCACCATCTTCATAAAGATATTGGTAATCATTAGTTTCTACGCGGCAGATTTCTACTTGCTCGTCGGTATTCATACGCGCCTCTACAATTTTGCCTGTTTTAATGTTGCGAAGTTTGCCAACATAAAATGCGCCTCCTTTACCTGGAGTACGGTGGATAAATTCTTCTACGGTTACTAATTCGCCGTTTAGGCGTAAGATATTTCCGTTTTTTACATCTGATGCTTTTGCCATAATTATAATCAAAACGGCTTTTGGTTATCTCGCCTATTTTGGGTTTGGCAAAGGTAAAATTATTTTAATAAAAATGCACGACCAATTTGGTTGCGTATTGTGCCCCGTGGTCCGTGGCCCACGGACCAGCTATGTGTGAGGGGGGTGACTTCCTTTCTATTTAAAGCGTCTCCAATGCTATTAAGTTAAGCTAAATGCTGTCTGAGCTTGTCGAAGACATTCTTAATAAGTTGAAAACTAAAATGGATTGTCCTTCGACAGGCTACTACTATTGACGTTATTTTGTAACTACTTATTAGTAAGATGTTTAGTTCGATATATGTTCCCATATTTTCTAGTCGTAGCGTTTCGCTACAACTTAATAATTTCTCTTTTCCTCGCCGCCGGAAGGGCTCGTACCTTTTTCTTGGCAAAAAGGTACCCAAACCGAGCCTTAGCGAGCTCATGAATGCCATTGAAAACAATGTGTACTAATGAATAAAGCCAAGGCTTGCATCCTTTCTTGGCTAGAAGCATCCGAATGCCATTAGCGGTAATAAGAGGCTTAGACCTTTGCACTTTAGGCCAGCCCTCGCTGCTTATTCCCTTGAACAGTGGGGACCCCTTTGAAACTGCAAGCATTCGACTGTCCTATCCTGCGAAATGCTGCTAGGCCGGGGTCGTACTTGGCATTGATAGTGCTTTATTAACGGCAGTTAGCATGGCGCATAACCCTCGGTGGTCGTCATTCCCTCGCAGGAGGGAATCTTGATGCGGTTTTAGGATATGAAAGTGTCTTCGGCGGCGGCGAGCCGGGGAAAGACTGTCTAGCAGGGTAAAAAAATGTCCCTTATATTGATTTGTTTGAAATAAATTATTCCTCAGGATGACAATCCATTTTAGTTTTCTCCTTAAGTTAATAGTATTGATGGTGCTTCAAACCCCTGGTCCGTGGCTCACGGACCAGCATTAAAAAGTAGAGGAGTTGCCGGGGCGAGGTTCGCTTCTTTGTTATGTAAATAAGGAAGCCGTGTTAATTTTGGTTTTCTAAGGAGACTTAGGGGGTAAAATAAAAAAAAGCCTCCCAGTGTTGTTGGAAGGCTTTCGTTATGATGATAAATGTTATTTTACGCGCTCAATGTAATCACCGGTTCGGGTATCCACTTTAACTTTGTCTCCCTGATTAACAAACATGGGTACTCTAATTTCTACGCCGGTTTCTACCGTAGCATATTTTAGTGCACTGGTTGAAGTATCGCCCTTCACTGCAGGTTCGGTGTAAGTAATTTCCAGTTCAACTGTATTTGGTGTTTGCGCCATAATAGGCTCCTCGCTTTCGAATGCAATTACGACATTCATGCCTTCCTTTAAGAACTTGATAGATGGGCCAAAGAGTAGTTTAGGGATATTATATTGCTCGAAGGTGTTGTTATCCATTACCACTAAGAAATCGCCATCCTCGTAGAGGTATTGATAGTCGCTGGTTTCTACACGGCATATAGTCACCTCTTCATCGGTACGGAAACGGTACTCGACCAGTTTACCTGTTTTAACGTTTCTCATTTTGGCCTGATAAAAGGCCCGTAAGTTTCCAGGGGTACGGTGTAAAAATTCTTCCACGCTCACCAAATCTCCGTTAAAACGAAGAACATTTCCTGTTTTCACTTCTGATGCTTTTGCCATGTTTTATCTTCTATTTCGTTTTGCTAATTAAGGGCACAAAGTTAAAAACTATTTTTAAAAGATTTATCTGGCGCTAATGGTGAATATCGGGGTTTGTGGGGGTGTTCGGGTTATAAAAGGATATTAAAAAAGAAATGCCTTCGGGAACCACTCCGAAGGCATAATCAACCTAAACCTCAAACTAAACTATGAAAAAAATCTTTTCCCTTTCGGGTATATATTGTTTCTACCGCAGTAGAATTTTAATCATTCTTTAAAGAGAAAAATATTAAATTTTGTTCCCCTTTTTCGTGCCGCAAAGGTAAGAAGAATATTTTAATTGCAAAATAATTATTTAAAAAATAATTTTTAATACAATAGGATGACAAAAGATGGTGTTTTTGGTAGAATTTTGTCGTTGTAATTTATTTAAAATCAGCTATTTGGAGTTGGATGGTGCAAAAGTCATACTCATGTATCTGGTTAGACCCAATAATTGTCAGCTTGTTTTTGGCGAATTTCTCTATCAGCTCGCGGTACCAATCAATCCCTTGAACGTCTAAATTGCTGGTAGGTTCATCTAAAAATAAGATTGGAGTAGAGGAGCAACAGGCCAATGCAAGCTTCGTTCGCTGCTTCATACCAGAAGAAAAGTACTTAATTTCTTTGTTTGCAGATTTCTCCAAACCTAAAATGGAAATGAGTTCTTTCGCATTGAGACCAGCCGTAAATGGTTTAAACTTAAAGTGAAAGTCGATAATTTCTCTAAGCGTAAATGTTTCTACCAGTTCGAGGTAAGGTGCAGCCAGGCTAATGTGTTTGTATATCTGTTCTACTTCAATTTCCTGGTCCTGGAAAAACTTAATTTTTCCCTCAGAAGGCGAGAGGTTCCCGGTTAATATGCTGATTAAGGTTGATTTTCCAGATCCATTGGGGCCTAATATAGCATAGCTGTTGCCAGAAACAAATTCGGTACTGATGTTTCTGAATATCCATTCTTTATTGAATCTCCTGCCGACCTCTGCTAAGCTAATCCTCATTTTGTTGCAATCTGGGTATTATAATTCTTTAGCCATGCATACGCTGTTATCAACACCAACGTATTGGCCATAATTGGGTGTTATTTTATAACCTGATTTTTGATAGAGCGCTATGGCTTCGGGTTGTTTCTTGCCGGTTTCGAGCACGCATTGGGAATGGCCGAGTACCTTAGCCCATGTTTCCAGTTCGCCCAATATCTGTGCGGCAATGCCTTGTTTTCTGTAATCCGGGTGCACAAACATTCTTTTCGCTTCCACAGATTGATCTGCAAAGGGTTTTATTGCGCCACACCCAACCGGAATATCATTTTGATAAGCAACGACCACCTCTTTTATGGCATCAATCTTATTAAATTGGGCGTAAAAGGAGTGGTCGTCACCATCTCTAACCGCTAAATCTTTATCCAGCAAGGTTACCAATGTTCTAAAATCGGCATTGTCTGAATTTGTTCTGATCAGCGTTAGCGTACTCATATGTATTTAAGATTTATGATACTGTTGGAGACAGGTTAGCTACCCATCCCGAAGCCCTTCATCACCCCGCGGTTTGAATTGCGGATGAAATCTACAATTTCATCACGGATTTCCGTTGGTTTAAATTCAGCTTCGATCATATCTAGTGCTTTGGTTACGTTATTGTGTTTAACGAAAAGCACCCGGTAAATTTCCTGTATCTCGTCAATTTGTTCGTTGGTAAAACCTCTTCTACGTAACCCAACAGAGTTGATTCCTGCATAAGAAAGCGGTTCGCGCGCTGCCTTTACATAAGGAGGAACATCTTTACGTACCAATGAACCACCGGTCACAAAAGCATAAGAACCCACCTTTACAAACTGGTGAATGGCCACTAAGCCAGCCAGTACCACGTTGTTTCCAATAGTGATGTGCCCGGCAAGTGTAGTACTGTTAGAAAAAATACAGTTATTACCTACTTCGCAATCGTGAGCAATGTGCGAATAAGCCTGAATTAAGCAGTTACTGCCAATAACGGTTTTCCATTTGTCTTTTGTTCCACGGTTAATGGTTACGCATTCGCGGATGGTTGTATTGTCGCCAATTTCAGCAGTAGTTACTTCCCCTGCAAACTTAAGATCCTGAGGTTCTCCAGAAATTACCGCTCCAGGAAATATGCGACAGTTTTTACCAATTCTTGCTCCATCCATGATGGTTACATTGGATCCAATCCAGGTTCCCTCGCCAATTACCACATCTTTATGTATCACTACAAAAGGTTCGATAACTACGTTTTCGGCAATTTTTGCCTGAGGATGTATATATGCTAATGGTTGTATCATTATTGAGCGGTTTCGGGTTGTTTAACTTTAGAGATCTGGGCCATCATTTCTGCTTCTACGACGATTTTTTCGCCCACCATACCAACGCCTTTCATTTGGGCAATGCCTCTTCTGATTGGCTCGAGCAGGTCGCAGCGGAAAACAATGGTATCGCCCGGTAAAACCTGGGCCCTAAAGCGTACGTTATCTATTTTTAAGAAATAGGTTAAATAGTTTTGCGGATCCGGAACGGTACAAAGCACCAAAATCCCACCAACTTGAGCCATGGCTTCAATCTGAATCACACCAGGAAAAACTGGTGCCCCAGGAAAATGGCCCTTGAAGAACTCTTCGTTCATGGTTACGTTTTTAACGCCAACAACATGGTTTTTAGAGAGTTCAAGAATTTTATCTACAAATAAGAAGGGTTGGCGGTGGGGTAAAATCTCCATAATCTGTACCACATCCATAATTGGCTTTGCACTCGGATCGTAAACCTTTTGCACTTTCTTGTTTTTTTCTTTTTTGATAGCAGCTTTAATTTTTTTAGCAAAAGCTACGTTTGCCGCGTGACCCGGACGAGCGGCCATGATATGTCCTTTTAAGTGCATGCCTACCAAAGCCAAATCGCCAATCATATCCAATAGTTTATGTCGGGCAGGTTCATTTTGGTAGCGAAGCTCCATGTTGTTTAAAATTCCCTGAGGAGCAACATCAATATCCTTACGGTTAAATAGCTTGGCCAAATGGTTCAGCTCATCTTTAGTTACTTCTTTATCAACAATTACGATCGCATTGTTTAAATCGCCGCCCTTAATCAGGTTGTGCGATAACTGATATTCTAATTCATGTAAAAAGCAGAAGGTACGGCAAGAAGCAATCTCTTTTTTGAATTCTGCAATGGTATTAATTCCGGCGTGTTGGCTTCCCAAAACCGGAGAGTTATAATCAATCATGCAGGTAAAGCGATAATCGTCCAAAGGCATGGCTACGATTTCTACTTTTCTGTCTGCTTCCGTATAAGTAATGTTATGAGGGATAGTGAAGTACTCCCTGTCTGCATTTTGCTCTTCCGCTCCAGCTTCTTCCAAAAGATCTATAAACTGGATAGAGCTGCCGTCCATAATTGGCGTTTCAGGTCCATCAAGTTGTATTAAAACGTTATCCAGATCCATTCCGATCAAAGAAGCCATAACGTGTTCTACCGTGCTTACGCTCGCGCCATTTTGAGTAATGGTAGTACCCCTGGAGGTATCAGTAACATTATCCGCATCGGCATCAATAATCGGCATACCTTCTAAATCGGTACGTTGAAACTTAAAGCCGTGATTTTCTGGTGCGGGGCAAAAGGTAAGGGTAACATTTGCACCTGTGTGTAAGCCTACTCCAGATGCAGAGATTTCTCTTTTAATCGTTTTTTGTCTAACGTTCATTGTGTATTGTATTCTTTTCCAGTTCAGATGTGAGCCTTTTCAATTCTTGTTCGAGCGCATTTATTCTTTTTTCTACATCAGGAAGGTGCTTAAAGATAACGGAGGCACGCATCCAGTTGCGTAATGGCTGTGCAGGGCTGCCATGCCATTGTTTGTCTTCTTCGGTGATATTGAAGTTTATTCCGGCCTGGGCACCTATCTGTGTTCCTTTAGCTAAGCTTAAATGCCCGGCAATGCCTACTTGTCCACCTATAACGCTATTTGGCCCCACTTTGGTACTTCCGGAAATGCCTGATTGAGCGGCTAAAACGGTGTTTTCTCCAATTTCAACATTGTGTGCAACCTGGATAAGATTATCCATTTTTGCGCCTTTTTTGATAATGGTAGAACCCATTGTGGCGCGGTCGACAGTGGTGTTGGCCCCAATTTCAACATCATCCTCTATAATAACATTACCTATTTGAGGGATTTTATTGTAGGTTCCATCTTTTTGTGGTGCAAACCCAAAGCCGTCACTACCAATTACGGTATTGGCATGAATAATTACCTTATTGCCAATTTGTGAATTGTGATAAATTTTCACTCCAGGAAAAAACACACAATTTTCTCCAATTTTACTGTTGGCCCCTATATAGGTTTGCGTATTGATTTTACTGTTGTCGCCAATAATAACATTTTCGGCTACATAAGCGAAAGCATCAATAAATACATTTTTACCTATTTGTGCGGTAGGATGTACGTAGGCCAGTTTATCAACACCAGATTGGCTATCCTGAGCATTTACTGCTTCGTTATACTTATCCAACAGAATGGTAAATGCACTGTATGGGTTTTCAACACGAATTAATGTGCTGGTAAATTTTTGAGTTGGGGCAAAATCCTTAGATACAATAACAGCCGAAGCCTGAGTAGAATACAAAAAGTTTTCATACTTGGGGTTCGACAAGAAGGATAAAGAACCCTTTTTTCCGTCTTCTATCTTAGAAAGTTCTGTAACAGCAACATCAGGGTCGCCATCAATGGTACCGTTTAAAAACTCGCTTATCTGCTTGGCAGTAAATTGCATCGTACAAAGGTATATGTTAAATTGATATGAACAAAAAAACCTACAAAGGTTATTCATGGTGTATTGAATACAATAATAAGACTTAAAACGGGGTTGAAAGTCAATTATTTTGTTAAATAACCTTAAATTCCCCTAGGGTAGCACAGAATATATTTTTCTACTGTTTTCTGTAAAGATTCCAGGTTCGATAAATCTGAAGCTTTGGCAATATCTACGATATCGTTATTTTTCATCAATATTTTGATATTACCTACTCCGGCATTATAGGCCCTGTTTTGTATAGAATCGGCAAAAACAAAGTATTTGGCTTCTTCAGCAGTAATGTCTAACAAATCTACCACCGCATCCTTAAGAAAGGCGATTCTATCATCATCTGTTTTCTGATTGCCCATTTCAACCCTGTACAGGTTGCGCGAGGTAAGCATTTTGCAGAGTGTAGCAAGAATCTTATCCGGATGTTGTACCCAAACTTTAACAGCGGCATAAATATCCTGGTCATCCAGATTGGTGAAATGAGCTAAGTTCTCCTGCTGGCTAAAGAAGTTTTTTTCGTTAATATTATTTTTTAAGAAGTGATTTAAGGAAGGTGCGGCAAACAACTCTTCGCCCTTAGCGGCTAAATACTTGGCCCGCTCCAATAGCTTAACCAAAATCATTTCTCCGGCAATTACTGTTTTATGGAGGTAAACCTGCCAGTACATCAGCCTTCGGGCAATTAAAAATTTTTCTATCGAATAAATGCCTTTTTCTTCAATAACCAGGTCATCATCAAATACATTGAACATTTTGATAATCCGGTCAAAACTGATTACCCCTTCGCTCACCCCTGTAAAAAAGCTATCCCGGTTAAGGTAATCCATTCGATCTAAGTCTAACTGCCCGGAAATTAACTGATGAAGAAACTTTTTAGGATAGGTGCCATTAAAAACCTGAATGGCATGTGTTAATTTCCCCTCAAAATGATCGTTCAGCTCATGCATTAATTTGGAAGAAATATCTTCGTGGCGGATTCCCGTTACTAAAGAGTGTTCCAGTGCATGAGAAAAAGGCCCGTGTCCTATGTCATGTAGTAAAATGGCTAATATTGCCGCTTCCTCTTCACCTTCGGTAATGTGATGACCTTTGCTGCGGAGTATTTCTACCGCGAGGCCCATCAAATGCATGGCACCTAAAGCATGATGAAAACGGGTATGCAGGGCTCCCGGATATACCAGGTGGGTCATTCCAAGTTGCTTGATGTAGCGCAAACGCTGAAAATACGGATGCGATATGACATCATACACTAAGGCCGATGGAATACTGATAAACCCATACACAGGGTCGTTAATGATTTTCTTCTTGTTCAATCGTTAAAAATAGTTAAATAGCCAGATACGGTACAAAAATTGCTATTTTTATTCATAGTTTAATTTACCTGCCAAAAAATAAAGGCATTACACCCAATTTTTACAAAAACATGCAAGAAACCAAGATATTATGGGCCGATGATGAAATCGACCTGTTAAAACCCCATATATTATTACTGAACGATAAAGGATATACTGTTGATACTTATACCAATGGTAACGATGCGTTGGAGGCGTTTGGTAAAGCACATTTTGATCTGGTTTTTCTGGATGAGAATATGCCGGGGATGAGCGGAATTGAAACGCTTTCGGCAATTAAAAACCTGAATCCGGATGTACCCGTGGTATTGATTACCAAGAGTGAGGAAGAGAATTTGATGGAAGATGCCATTGGGAGCAAAATTGACGATTATTTAATTAAGCCAGTAAACCCTAAACAGGTATTGTTAACCATTAAGAAGCTGATTGATAACAAGCGCCTGGTGAGTGAAAAAACCTCTATGGCCTACCAACAGGATTTTAGAAGGTTGGGCATGACTTTAAGCGATCGCTTAAATTACGAAGAGTGGATAGAAGTATACAAAAAGATCGTGTTCTGGGAACTGGAATTGGAGAAGTTAGATGACCCTCAGATGCATGAGATTTTAACGATGCAAAAACAGGAGGCCAATACCCAGTTCTCTAAATTTATAGAAGAGCATTATTTAGGATGGATCAAAGAGAAGGATAAAGCCCCCTTGCTTTCTAATGAATTGATGAAGAAGAAGGTTTTTCCGCATATCAATGATACTACTCCTGTATTTTTTATACTGATAGATAACCTTCGATACGATCAATGGAAGATCATTAACCCTTTAATTACGGAATTTTTCCGAATTGATGAGGAAGATATGTATACCAGTATTTTACCTACAGCGACCCAGTATGCAAGGAATGCCATCTTTTCCGGATTGATGCCTTTGGATATGGAAAGACGTTTCCCTCAGCTTTGGCAAAATGATGACGATGAAGGTGGAAAAAACTTACATGAAGAAGCCTTTCTGGCAGATCAGATTAAAAGGAGCCTGCGTAAGGATTGCAAATTCAGCTATAATAAGATTTTAACCTTTGAGCAGGGTAAAGATCTGGTAGACCAGACGAATAACTTATTGAAGAATGATTTTAATGCCATTGTGTTCAACTTTGTTGATATGCTGAGTCATGCCAGAACCGATATGCAGATGATTAGGGAGTTGGCAAATGACGATGCCGCCTACCGTTCGTTAACACTTTCGTGGTTTGAACATTCGCCGCTTTTTGATTTACTGAAAAAGATTTCTCAAAAGCAGGTAAAAGTCGTAATTACAACAGATCATGGTACCATTCGGGTTAAAAAACCGGTTAAGGTGATTGGAGATAGAAGTACCAATACCAATTTGCGTTATAAACAAGGCAGAAACCTGAACTTTAATGCTAAAGAGGTATTTCTGATTAAAAATCCTCATGATGCTTTGTTACCTAAAGTAAACATTAGCAGTAGCTACATTTTTGCCCGTGAGGATAGCTACTTTGTATATCCAAACAACTATAATCAATTTGTAAACTATTACAATGAAACCTTTCAGCATGGAGGGATTTCTTTGGAAGAGATGATTATTCCGGTGGTGACTTATTCGCCGAGGTAGGTAATTATCGAATGAGAGAATGATTGAATGAGTGAATGATGGAGTGGGTGGATAGCAGAATATTACGATAAAAATTTAGGCAAAAGCAATGCATTTTATGTATTACTTTTGCCTTTATTGTTTTAAAATGGAAATACAAGTAAATAATCTTTCAGATTTACCAGCTGTTGCGCAAAAACTGATTGATTTTGCCGGAGATGAAAAGATCTTCATTTTTGAAGGCCACATGGGGGCTGGAAAAACAACATTCATTAAGGCTTTTTGTAAAGCCCTTGGTGTATCTCACGTGGTTTCTAGTCCTACTTATTCTATTGTTAATGAGTATCCGGGTTTAAATGGAAATATTTATCACTTCGATTTCTACCGCATAAAAGATATCCGGGAGGCTTATGATTTAGGCTATGAAGAATATTTCTATGGAGGAGACATTTGCTTAATTGAATGGCCTGAAAGGGTAGAGGAATTATTGCCCGATGAATACATCAAGGTAGAAATTAAAGCCCTAGATGAAAGCCAGAGGGTTTTTAAATTTTCCAGAGCCGAGGTTTAATTAACGGTAATTTAACAGATTATTCGTATCTTGAACAACCTAAAACTAAAGAACTTATAACAAATCATGGCTACAGGATTACGCGAAGGAATGGCCGACATAGCTCGTCAGGGTTTACTGCAAACACAGGAAGCCATGCTCGAAACCCGAAACCGGAAAAACAGTTTAAATATTGGAATCCCTAAAGAAATTTCCTTTCAGGAAAACCGAATTGCACTTACCCCGCTTTCTGTTGCGCTTTTGGTTAATAATGGCCATAGGGTTGTTTTAGAGAGCGGCGCGGGTACAGCTGCAAACTTTTCCGATGCTGAGTATGCGGAACAAGGCGCTAAAATCAGCTATGATAAGAAAGAGGTTTTTGCTTCTGATATTCTGGTGAAAATTGCGCCGCCAACCTTAGATGAAATTGAGTTGATGCACAAAGGGCAGACCTTAATTTCTTCTTTGCAAACCGGAACGCTGAAGCAAGAATACCTGAAGGCTTTGATGCACAAGAAAATTAATGCCTTGTGTTTTGAGCGCCTTCGTGATGAAGGTAATGTACTGAGTGTAGTTAGGGCCATGAGTGAAATTGTTGGTTCAACTTCAATCTTAATTGCGGCAGAATATCTGAGTAATGTTACTGGTGGAAAGGGATTAATGTTGGGAGGCTTCACCGGTGTTCCGCCAACCGAGATTGTTATTTTAGGAGCAGGTACGGTAGGAGAATATGCTGCCAGAACTGCCCTGGCGTTGGGCGCTGAGGTAAAGGTTTTCGATAGTTCTATTTATCGTTTAAGGCGATTACAAAATAACCTGGGCAACAGCAGGGTTTTTACATCTGTGATGCAGCCTATTGTTTTAAATAAGGCTATAGTAACCTGTGACGTGGTTATTGGTGCCATTAGGGCCAGCCATGGCAGAAGTCCTTGTATTGTGATGGAAGAAACTGTGGCTAAGATGAAACCTCATTCGGTGGTTATTGATGTCAGTATTGATCAGGGCGGTTGTTTCGAAACCTCTGAAGTGACTAATCACACCAATCCTGTGTTTAGAAAATACGACGTTATTCATTATTGTGTTCCAAATATTGCTTCCAGAGTGCCCAGGACAGCTTCTTACGCTTTAACCAATATATTTGCGCCTATTTTAATTGATATTGGCGAATACGGTGGCTTAACCAATATGATCTGGAATAACCCGGGTATTAGGGAAGCGTTATACATTTTTCAGGGAAATGTAACCAATAAGGATTTATCAGATATGTTTAACTTACCTTACAAAGATTTGGAACTGCTGGTGCTTTCCAATCAGTAACCGCCAGCCATCTCCGCTATGAAGCATTTTCTTTCTTTTTTTTTAACTTTTGCCTGCCTGAACGCTTTTGCCCAGGAGAAAACTAAAACGAAGCAAAAGCTGGTGGTAGTAAGTTCTTATAACCAATATCTGGCATCTGTTAAGCACAACCCGAATAATGAGCTGGTAGAGATTAAAAAAGCTATTCCTTCCATTAAATTGGATATTCGCTATGCTACCAAAAACAATTTTATGCAGCAGGTGATGTACAATCAGGCAAGGGCATTTGCCCGAAAACCTGTGGTGGCATCCTTGAAAAAGGTTCAAACGGAGCTGCTTAAGAAAGGCTACGGACTAAAAATATTTGATGGTTATCGTCCGTATGCGATCACGGTGGCATTTTATCAAAAGGCGAGCGATAAAAATTTTGTGGCAAACCCTGCCAAGGGCTCGAAGCACAACCGAGGTTGCGCCATTGATTTAACGTTAATCAACCTTAAAACGGGCAAAGAATTGGTGATGCCCACTCCTTATGATAGTTTTTCTGCCGCTGCGGCTGCAAAATATGCTTCGGTTTCCCCTGAAGCCAGGAAAAACCGCGATTATCTTATTGCCGTAATGGGGAGACACGGTTTAAAAGTGCTCGACAATGAGTGGTGGCACTATGACTATATTGGCTGGCAAAATTACGATCTGATGGATATCCCTTTTGAGAAGTTATAGGTGGTGTGGCCTTCCGTATTGATCCATTTTTACTTTTCCTTTGTCTCCCTTCACCGTTAAATGGAAGATGTAGTCATAATCATCATCCGTTAATTCTTCTTTAGGTTTTTTAGCCCCAAAGGCTTGTAAAATTTCAAGAACAGTATTGGAATGACCAGCAATCATAATGGTTTTACCTGCGTAGCTGTTTTTTATTTGTTCTACCAAAGAAGGAATGTCTTTATAATCTATCACCTTCGGGATAATTAATGAGTCTAGGGTTTGGTGTGTTCTTTTGGTGGGCGTGGAAAAGGCTAAATCAAATTTAACCTTTTTAAGATAAGTGGCTAAATCGCCTGCTCTTATTCTTCCTTCATCAGATAGATTGGGGTCTTTATCCTCAGGATTTGTTTTGTCTTTTTCTGCATGGCGCACCACCCAGATTTCTGTAGTTTGAGCCAGGCTGAACTGTGTAAAGAGAAACGTTATGCTTAAGAATAAGATTAGTTTTTTCATGTTATAAATATTCAAAAAAAATACGGAAAACGCTTTATCTAAAATCCCGTCATGCTAGATTTATTTCGGTATCTGTTTTGTGAGACCCTGAAACAAGTTCAGGGTGACGATCGTGTTAGGGGTTTATTAAGAGATCTTATTCCTAAATCTCGTCATGCTGATCTCAATACTATTAACTTAAACTAAACGCTGTCTGAGCTTCCCGATGTGAAACCGGGACAAGTAGTCGAAGACCTTTTAATAAGTCGAAAACTAAAATGGATTACCCTTCGACAGGCTATTATTGACGTTATTTTATAACTATTTATTAATAAGACATTTAACTCAGTCTGTATTCCCGTCTTTTCTAGTTGTAGGGTCTCGCTACAACCTAATGTTTTTCTCTTTTCCTCGCCGCCGGAAGGGCTCGTACCTTTTTCTTGGCAAAAAGGTACCCAAAAGCCAAGGCTTGCACCCTTTCTTGGCTAGAAGCATCCGAATGCCATTGGCGGTAATAAGAGGCTTAGGCCTTTGCACTTTAGGCCAGCCCTCGCTGCTTATTTCCTTGGTGAGTGTGTACCCGTTTGAAACTGCAAGCATTCGACTGTCCTATCCTGCGAAATGCTGCTAGGCCGGGGTCGTACTTGGCATTGATAGAGCTTTATTAACGGCAGTTAGCATGCGCATAACCCTCGGCGGTCGTCATTTCCTCGCAGGGAGGAATCTTAAAGCAGGTAAAAAATGTCCCTTATATTGATTTGTATGAAATAAATTATTCTACTATTGAGGTTATTTTGTAACTATTTATTAATAAGATGTTTAGTTTAATATGTATTCCCATATTTTCTAGTTGTAGCATCTCCAATGCTATTAACTTAAGCTAAACGCTGTCAGTCTAAGCCTGTCGAAGACCTTTTAATAAGTCGAAAACTAAAATGGATTGCCCTTCGACAGGCTCAGGATGACAATCCATTTTAGTTTTCTCCTTAAGTTAATAGCATTGATGCTGTCCTGGAACGCAGTGGAAAGGTCCACAATTATTTATTTTAGCACTTTTTTTGTGAGATCCTGAAACAAGTTCAGGGTGACGATATATTAGGGGCGTATTAAAAAGACTCAAGTTTAAATCCCATCTTCGATGTCCTTTACTGCCTCAATTAATTGTTCAACATCGATATAACTATGCCAACTGCTCAGTACAATTCTATTAATCGGGGGGCTATTTTGATCAGGGTAAGGAAAGGAAGAAATCAAAATGTGCTTATTTAATAATTCTTCTCCAGCTTTTGGGTTCTGCGATAAAAATGCAGGAAAGCCAGGAGCATAATCCCAGGTTGAACCTAAGCCGGCACGCAATTGCCGGATATTTTCGTTGAGTTTTTCCTGTGCCTCTGCGTAAATTTCCTTCGCCTTGATAAAAGCAAACAAGCCAGCTGCTGCCGGCGGTGAGGCACCTACAAAAATAGAGGTATCCTTCAATTCTTTAATGATTTGGCCTGAGGCCAATACCAAGCCTGCATCTACTCCAAGCGCTTTGGCCATCGAAGCCACAACTACCAACTCAATGTTTTCTTGTTTGGGTAATTGTGAATATGATCCCAAGCCTTTATGATTTACCCCAATACCATGTGAGTCATCCACAATCAGGATTAATTGCTTATCTACATTAATTGCTTTTAAAAAGTTAAAATCATAAACTTCCGGGAAAAGATTATTCATGGAGTTGCTGACAAGCACCCAGTTTTTGGAAGAAGATGAATTAATCATCTGAATGGTTTCTGATGCCCAATATTGGAAAGAACCCTTACTGCTTGGTTGTTTGTCAAGCCACAATGCCGGATGGCTAGCCGGAGCATGGATTACTTCTCCAAATGATGCAAGCGCTTTAACCGTTAGCTGAGCAGCTAAGTATCCACTGGATGTGATTAGGGCAGCTTCAGACTTATATCTTTCTGCGGCAATTTGCTCAGCAAGGTCGTAAATACCCAGCTGGATATTGTTATTTCTGCTGGTTCCATTGTTTAATCCGAATTTTTTAATCCCTTCCAGGTAAAAATCAATAAATTCCTGGTTTTGTGGGATCCCCAGATAAGCCGTGCCACCGAAATAAAGATAGCTATTTCCATTCAGCACAATGCGATTGGAAAAGGGCTGCGGTATCGACTTAAAATCCAAGGGCTCTTTCATAAGGGTAGGAGCAGTTAAAAGTTATTATGAATATAAGTCATGATCCTGACCATCTCTGCTCTTACTTCGGCTGTAGGTTTTACAAATCCGTTATTCATAAACGAGTAGATGTATGTTTTTCCCTTTTTGGTGATGACGAACCCACTTTGATTATGAACGCCTCCTAATGAGCCTGTTTTACCAAAAACAAATGGGTTGTCGGTTTTTGGGTAGGCATTTTTCAGTGTTCCGGTTTTTCCGCCGGCAGGCATCATATCAAATAACCTGTTCCGATCATTTACCTGCTTGTAAATGGAATCTAAAAGGTATACCATGTCTCTTGGGGTAAATAAATTTTGGCGAGATAAGCCCGACCCATCTACCCACTTTACTTTGTCGGGTAAAAAGGAAAGGTAATTCTTTACAATATGCTGGATGGCTTTGGTGGTGCTGAGTGTGTCGCCCAATTCATTTGAACAAACTAAAAGCAGGTGTTCGGCAATGAAATTATCGCTGGGCAGCATCATGTGTTTTAAAACCGAATCCCGTTTAGCACCGTAAAGCGTTTTGGCGTTAGCGGGCAGCCTCAAATCTATTAAGCCAATCGGCTTGTGTAGCGTGTCTGCAAGTACTTCCACTGTAACCTGTGGGCTCGTTTTATATGGGTTTTGCTGGTTGTAGCCAGGCTTCACCGCAACTGCGGGATAATGAAATTGGTTGGTTAAAAAGTCTCTCGTTACCTGAAAGTTTCCTGTCGTTTTTGTCGAATCTATCTTGAAGCAGGGAGCAAAAACCTTAGGTGAGATGTTAATTTTATTATTAGGGCCCGCATAGGTAGAGGTTACCATATTATCCATAATGGGCATTTCGGTAATTTCTGGTTGATAGTAGTAGTCGTAATCATCCCAGGCCCATCCATCGCCAAAAAAGTTTCCGGAATATCTACCCGGGGCAAAAAACAGTTTTTTATTACTGGACAGGAGAAAATTATAGGCCGACTGGTCTTTTACTGCAAACTGCAGGAAAGCCGGATCGCCGGTTCCCCAAAAAATTAGTGAGTCGTTTTTTTCAATGTATTTTAATGCAGGCAACCTTTCGGGAAGCATTTTTAAGCTGGCAAAGAAAGTATATAATTTGGTGTTAGATGCGGGAGTGAAGTATTTATCGGCATCTTTCTGATAAATCATCTTTTTAGCCTCCATGTTGTAAAGGGCAAAGCCTACCTGATATTGCTTTATTACTTGCGAATTCTTGAACTCTTTGCTTACTTTTTTGGCAATTATGTGATCAGTTGAGCAGCCTGTTACCAATATCGTATATATGCCGAGCAAGAGTATGCAGGTGGCCTTTGTTTTTGTACCAATCATGTTTTGAGTTAGAGATGAGAATTATCAACTAATTTATTAAATTTAATTTAATGTTAACCAAGTATAGAAGAGTTGTAATAATCTGTTTACGCAAGATGCTTTTTTGTGCAGTTCTCCTATTGTCTTTTTTGGTTTGCTTTGGTCAGGATTTCCACTTACCGCGCAAACAGCAAAAACAATCTATCACTTTTAGAAACATTAAAAACCTCATCGTTATCCCGGTAATGGTAAATGGAAAGGGCCCCTATAATTTCGTGCTGGATACGGGTGTGGGGCCTATGATTATTACCGAACCCAGCATCATAGATTCGCTCAATTTTAGCAAGTTGCGTAAGATTGTAATTTCAGGTTTGGGGGTGGAAACCGTTGAGGCCTTTGTTTCTCAGAATATACATGTTCAGATTGGGAGAGCCCGGGCAGATTACATGCCAACGGCTATTTTGAAGGAAGATTTCTTTAATCTTTCCGGTCACCTGGGAATTAAGATTTATGGTTTAATTGGATATAATTTTTTCAATAGTTTCATTGTGGATGTGAAGTACAGCCAGAATAGGGTGGTTTTTTCTGTTTTCGATGCAAAAGTAAAATACAAGGGCAATAAGATGCCTATCGATATCGAAAATCAAAAGCCTTATTTAACTACGGAAATTGAAATACCTGAAATTGGAGTTGTTTCTGCAAGGCTATTGATGGATACCGGTGCGAGCCATGCTTTATCAATGGAAATGTTAAATGGACAAGCTTTCCCACTTCCTGAAAAACGGATTAAAGCGAACCTGGGAATGAGCTTAAGTGGCCAGATAAAAGGATACGTTGGTAGAATAAACCGGATTACTTTAGGGAAGCATGAGTTTAATGAAGTGGTTTCGGGATTTCCGGATTTTGATGCCATTTCAAAAAAAATCGATCTGAAATTTAGAAATGGAAACCTTGGTGGAGAGCTGCTCAGAAAGTTCGATGTTCAGTTTAACTACCGGGAAAAATTTATTTATCTCAAACCCAATAGCTTTAGCAAAGTGCCATTTGAACACGATATGCTTGGCCTGGTGGTTTACCTGGATCAGAATGAATTTAAAAGGGTGATTATTGGAGAGATTGATGAAGATTCGCCCGCTGAGAGGGCCGGTTTGTGCCCGAACGATGAAATTTTAGGAGTTAACTTTAAATCGATAGAATTCTACTCACTCAATGAACTTACTGAAATGTTCAGATCCAAAGCAGAGAGAAGTTTGATTTTTGAAATTTATCGTGACCAGCAAATCCTCTATAAAGTTGTACGTCTGCAAAAACGAATTTGATTGTGCGTAATTTTCCGGTTACATGCAGAGGCGCTATGTAACAAGGATTTAACTTTGTACTCTTATTACCAAAATTACCAGACAAAAAAATCATTCAGTACAGATGAAAAGAAACATTAAAGTACTTGCATTTGCAGGTATCGTTGCTTTTGGTATGGCCGGAACAAATACCGTTTATGCTCAAAAGAAGCCTGCTAAAGGTAAAGCAGGAGCACCAACCACCCCTTCTGCAGCTCCAGCAGCAGCGCCGAAAAAAGAAGGAATTAAACCTTTTTCAGAGGTGATAACTTCGAAAGCAAAAGCGACCAATGGTTTGTTTAAAACCTACCGTTTAGAGGATAAGTGGTATTTCGAAATCCCGGATTCTATCATTAGCCGTGAAATGTTAGTAGTAACCCGCCTGGCAAAAGTTCCTGCGGGCGTTAAGGTTGGCAACCAACAATATGGCGGCGAACAGCTAAATGAGCAGGTATGGAAATGGGAGCGCAGAGGGAAGCAGATTTACATCCGTGTACCAAGCTATTCAACCAAAGCCGATCCAAACAGCGATATGTACCAATCGGTGCAAAACTCCAATCTGGCTCAAATATTAGCCAGCTTTGACATCAAGGCTTATAATAAAGATACCACAGGTGTAGTGATTGATGTAACCGATTTTTATAATGGCGATGTGATGGCCATTGGTGCAACAGATCAGATTCGTAAAGCTTACAAAGTAACGATGTACGATGCAGCAAGATCTTACATAGATACGGTAAAAACCTTCCCGATTAACGTGGAGGTAAAAACGGCTAAAACTTATCGTGCGGCAGAATCGCCAACAGACAATAGCAATGGTGCTGTAACTTTTGAATTTAATACTTCGATGTTGTTGCTCCCTAAAATACCTGTTAAAGCAAGGATTATGGATAGTCGTGTGGGTTTCTTTGGTCAATCGCAAACCGATTACGGAACGGATGCCCAAAAGGCTGAACGTACAGCATACATTCACAGATGGAATTTAGTGCCTAAAGATACCAACGCATACAAGCGTGGGGAGTTGGTAGAGCCGGTAAAACCTATTGTAATTTATATCGATCCGGCAACACCGAAAAAATGGGTGCCATATTTAATTCAGGGGATTAATGACTGGCAGGTTGCTTTTGAGTCTGCAGGGTTTAAAAATGCCATTTATGGTAAGGAAGCACCTACTCCACAACAAGATCCTGAATTTAGTGTAGAAGATTCGAGATATTCTGTTGTACGTTATTTTGCATCGGATATTGCCAATGCTTACGGTCCGCACATCAGCGATCCACGTACCGGACAGATTTTAGAAACACATATCGGTTGGTACCACAACGTAATGAGCTTATTGCGCAACTGGGTTTTTGTACAAACAGCAGCTACAGATCCAACCGTGCGTAAACCTAAATTTACCGACGAACAAATGGGAGAATTAATCCGTTTTGTATCCTCACATGAAATTGGCCATACTTTAGGCCTTCCTCATAATTTTGGTTCAAGTTATGCTTATCCGGTAGATTCTTTGCGTTCAAAATCATTTACAGATAAACATGGAACAGCGCCATCCATTATGGATTATGCCCGTTTCAATTACATTGCACAGCCGGGTGATGGCGTAACCAAGCTTCATCCACAAATTGGTGAATATGATAAATGGGCTGTAAAATGGGGTTATTCATGGATTCCAGGAAATAAAACCGCAGAGCAGGAAAAGGAAATCCTGAATCAGTGGGTACTCAAAAATGCAGGAAATCCAGCGTATTTCTATGGTAGACAAGGCACAACTCTTGATCCTAGATTACAAAGTGAAGACTTAGGAGACAATGCCATGAAAGCAAGCGCTTACGGTATTGCAAACTTGAAACGTATTCTTCCAAATGTAGAAAAATGGACTTTCCAAAAGGGTAAAGATTATAGTGATTTAAAGGAAATTTACACAGAAATCGTTAGTCAATATAATCGCTACATGGGGCATGTTACCACTAATGTAGGTGGTTTAAGTGAGAACTTTAAAACTTACGAACAGGCTGGGCCGGTTTATGCTTACTTGCCTAAAGCCAAGCAAAAAGAAGCCATCGCCTTTTTCAATCAGCAATTATTTACTACACCGCTATGGTTAATCAACAATCAGGAATTAAGCAAGTTTGATAATGGTGTGTTGTTAAACCGTATAAAATCTGTTCAAACCAATACATTAGGTAACTTATTATCTCCTTCAAGGATAGCGCGTTTATTAGATAATGAGGTTAAGAACGGCAGCGCAAGTGCCTATACCTTGCCAGAACTTTTCAGAGATTTGAAAACAACAGTGTTTGCGGCGGGAAGAGCAGATGCCTTTAAACGCAATTTACAACGCGCATATGTTGATCGTTTAGCAGATTTAATGACCAAAGAAAATGAGATGCCTCCAGGCTTCCCCGCTGAATATGCGGCAAGCTATGGATTGACACCAATTAACGTTGGTTTGTCTGATATCCGCCCATTGGTTAGAGCAGAGCTTAAAACACTTTTAGCCACAACAAAAGCGAGAGCTGTTGCTGGTGATGCCATTACCAAAGCGCACTACGAAGACCTTAACATTCGCATTAAGGATATCTTAGATCCAAAGAAATAAGACAGCTTATATTGTTACATAAACGGGGCAAATCAGTAAAATGAATTGCCCCGTTTTTTTTACTTTTATCGCAAATCAATCCCCAATGCGTCATCAATTTTTTCTCCTCCTTGCCTGTACTATTTTCAGCTTTAATGGCTTTGGCCAGAATCAAGACTCTTTAACTCTTGTAAAAGCCAAATGGCAGAAGCATCGGATTTCTAAACAGCTCAGGCTTTTTAAGTATCATTTTACAGATCAAAAGCTATTTAAGGCGAACGAAAACATCTCCTTTTTAGAAGTGAAAAATACCGGTAGAAAAGCTGTTTTCGCTTTAGCTGCCGATGAAAAGGAGTTAATAACAACGAGTACTTTTGCCGAAAGCAATGCCGCAATAGCGGCCATTAATGGTAATTTCTTTGATGTGAAGAATGGTGGTTCGGTAGATTATGTGAAAGTTTCAGGGCAGGTGATTAATACCAACAGATTGGATAAAAATGGAGAAAGAGCCCGGCATCAACAAGCAGCAGTAGTGATAGGTGATGGAAAATTAGCGATTCAAAAATGGGATGGCACTGCAGATTGGGAAAGCCGAATGAGCGAACAGAATGTGTTACTGAATGGGCCGCTTTTAACTTTAAATTATACGGATGAAGTATTGGATACCACTTCTTTTACCAGGCTAAGACACCCCAGAACCGCAGTTGGGATTAAGCCAAACGGGAGGGTGATTTTGTTGGTTGTTGACGGGCGCAATGAAAATTCGGCGGGGATGAGCTTATCCGAATTAACTAAAGTAATGAAGTGGCTGGGTTGTAAAGACATCATCAACTTTGATGGCGGAGGATCTTCCACCCTGTGGGTAAAAGGAGCAGGAGATAATGGTGTGGTTAACTATCCGACTGATAATAAGAAATGGGACCATGAGGGGCAGCGTAAAGTGGCGAATGTGGTGCTAATTAAGGCTAAGTAGTTTCTTTAACAGGTTGGAGTTCTGGTAGCGCAAACTGGAGTTTGGTTTGAAGCGTTTTATGTAGCTAAATTGATAGACAATTAAGCAATTAAACAGTTCAACAATTAAAGTTTTTGTTTGTGTTACAGCCATCTTACTTCTCAATACTTGTCTCTTGCTTATCAATATTTCTTTATTTTAGCCGCAGAATTTTGCCAGAAATGATTAAAAACCTGATCTACCTATTTTTTATTGTACTTTTTTTTACCGCTTGCGGGCGTACAAAATCTACTGATGCCACTTTGCGTGAATTTACCTTTGCACCGGTAAAAGGGATTCGTTATGAAGAAGTAAAACGTCGCTTTAGCAATAACCTCTCATTCAATAAGGAAGGTTTTATGCAAAAACCCTCCTGGATTATTGAAGTGGCTGCTGAAGACACGATGATGGCCTGGAGCCCGCAGAAACAAATTATGCAGAAATTTTACCTGCAATATGATCATGGGAACGTATATAACTTTGCTGCAGAATTTTTTAAGGTGAAGCACATTAGTAAAGATAGCCTTGTTTTTCAGCGGATACAGGTAGATGGCAAGGAGATCGCTTCAGATATTCGCTCTGATGTGAACATGACTTTTTACGCCCAAAGCTATATTAAAAACAGACTCAAAACCATTGCAGAGAAGCTCCAGAAACCGAGCCGGGCAGATACCGCTTTCATTGAAAAAAGAGCTACAGAAGTTAATGCAACTAAAGATAGCGCTTTCGCAGCAACAGAGCCTGTTCAATTTATTCCGAAAAGTAAGGTGGTAACGGCAGAGAAAATCAGTACGGTTGACCGGTTAAATAAAAGAACAGAATCTTACGACTATATGTTCCCACAATACCGGATTGTAATTGATCGGGCATATAAGGATTTTGCCTATGAAGTTTCTGCCATTGTAGATTTTCAGGGAGGCATACACATTACTACCGTTTATGGCGTTTTGCCGGATGTTGCAGAGGGGAAAAAAAGAATGATGCAAGGGGTGGCAGATATCTACCTGAAAAACCTGTTTAATGTTATTCCCGGAACTACGCTTGGAATTCCACATAACAGCCAAATAACGATGACCCTCGTTGGCAAGGCTCTTAAAAAGCCTTAATAATCATATCTTTACGAAATTTTAACGTTAAAAAAATGTTAAAATTTATTTTGATTATAAAATTTAAAACTTACCTTGCAGACTTAATTTTAATATTTAATACAATGCAAGAAGGCACAGTAAAATTCTTCAATGTAACTAAAGGTTTTGGCTTTATCATCCCTGCTAACGGCGATAGCGAAATCTTTGTTCATTCAACAGGTCTTATCGACGAAATCCGTGAAAACGACAAAGTACAGTACGAAGTTGCTAACGGTAAAAAAGGCTTAAATGCCGTTAATGTGAAAGTAATTTAATTTATTATCATATTTACAAAGAAGGCTGCTTTCTCATCGATGGCGGCCTTTTTTTGTTTTAAAGATTTTTTCTTTCCAGGAAGAGGGAAGCGCCCTTCTGGCGGAGAAGAAAGAGATTGTTGAGTCGTAGCGAGACGCTACCAATGCTATTAACTTAAGGAGAAAATTAAAATGGTTTGTCATCCTGAGCCTGTCGAAGGGCAATCCATTTTAGTCTTCTCCTTATTAAAAGGTCTTCGACAGGCCACTATTGATGTTTCTTTATAACTATTTATTAATAAGACATTTAACTCAATCTGCATTCCTGTCTTTTCTAGTTGTAGGGTCTCGCTACAACCTAATATTTTTCTCTTTTCCTTGCCGCCGGAAGGGCTCGTACCTTTTTCTTGGCAAAAAGGTACCCAAAACCCAAGGCTTGCATCCTTTCTTGGCTAGAAGCATCCGAATGCCATTAGCGGTAATAAGAGGCTTAAGCCTTTGCACTTTAGGCCAGTCCTCGCTGCTTATTTCCTTGGTCAGTGTACCCGTTTGAAACTGCAATCATTCGACTGTCCTATCCTGCGAAATGCTGCTAGGCCGGGGTCATACTTGGCATTGATAGTTCTGTATTAACGGCAGTTAGCTTGGCGCATAACCCTCGGAGGTCGTTATTTCCTCGCAGGAGGGAATCTTAATGCGGTTTTAGGATATGAAAGTGTCTTCGGCGGCGAGCCGAGGAAAGACTGCCTAGCAAGGTAAAAAAATATCCCTTATATTGATTTGTATGAAATAAATTATTCCTCAGGACAGCATTTAGCTTAACTTAATAGCATTGGAGACGCTACGACTAGGAAAAGATTTATTTTTGTCCTGGCCGGACGGGCTCCTTTCTTTTGACACCAAAAGAAACAAAAGTGTCGGCTTAAAACTTTTCTGTTCAAGTCAGTGCGTTGGCGAGGTAACTGCATCCCGAAAACTTTATCAGGCCGATCCGAGCTGAACGGAGAAACAGTGGTTTGGCCTTGTTGGATGGCAAAGCAAGATGGCTAAACATATTGCATTACGATAGGGAATGACGGCCGCCGAGGGGTTGTGAACCTTGCTCACATCCAATTAATAATGCACCGCCGATACCAGCTTTACCACCAGTTTAAAATTAGTGTGAGGCAAAAAATTTAAGCCCAACAATAGAACCTATTAACGTGCAAATGAAGAAAAGTCTCCAAAATGTTGCAGGTTCATTAAAATATAGAATGCCAATAATCACCGTCCCTACGGCTCCAATGCCTGTCCAAACGGCATATGCTGTACCCATAGGTAAATTTTCTAATGCCTTATTTAAGAAAACAAAGCTAAGCACAGCACAAACCAAAAAGCCTAAACTCCATTTTAATACCGTAAAATTTTTCGAAAGATTTAAGCAGGTAGTGAAGCCAATTTCTAAGCAGCCTGCAATAATTAGGTATATCCAACTCATGCTGCAAAGATAGGGGCTAATTGTTGCGCAGGATTTTACAAATGTTAAAAACTACTTCACACTGGCTCTGATTCGGCTTAAGGTAACTTGTGTTACACCTAGGTAAGAGGCTATAATTCCCAGGGGAATGTTTTTGATGAGCTCGGGGTATTGAAACAAGAGCGCTTTATACCTTTCTGTAGCCGTTTTAAATTGTCTGGATATAAAACGTTCTTCTGTTTTAATCAACTCATGTTCTGCAATTTTTCTACCCCAATTGGCAAGGTCGGCATGTTTAAGGTATAGTTCATGCAGGCGGGAAGATTTTATCCGATATACTACAGCATCCTGCAAGATATCAATGCGTTCGTAGCCCGGTTTTTGATAAACATAGCTGTTAAATGACAGGCAAATATCGCCACTAATGCCGAACCAAATGGCTATAGGTTTACCATTAATCAGTATTGATGCCCTCGCTACGCCGCTTTCTAAAAAGTAGAAGGCATCTTCAAATTTTTCTTCTCTAATGATTATCGTACCCTTTTTCACTTCCAATCGTTCCAGTTCATCGCTCAAAAGCGCAAAAGAATTTTCGCTTAAGGCAGAGGTGGAACGGATGCGGCTGAGGGTGTGGTGCATTGAAAGATAGAATTATTGAATGATAGAGTTGTTGAATGATAGAATGAATGAATTATTGAATGACGGAATGATCTGAACTATTGAACCAACTATTTTTGCTGCGGAATGATGGCCACTGTTAATCTGCTGATGCAGTTCATTTTTCCACGTTCATCATAAATTTTAATTTCCCAAACCATCGTTTTGGCTCCTACATGAAGCGGTTTACAGATTCCTTTTACCAAACCACTTTTTACCGGACGCAGGTGATTGGCATTTACTTCCAAACCTACAGCCATATACTTTTGAGGATCAATACACATGTAGGAAGCAATACTCCCCAAGGTTTCGGCTAATACTACCGATGCTCCGCCATGTAAAATACCGGCTGGTTGGTGGGTACGTTCATCTACGGGCATTGTTGCCACAATAAAATCTTCGCCAATCTCGCTGAATTTAATGTCTAATAATGCTCCAATATGGTTTTTTGGGCGATCATTCAATTCATCAACAGTAAAGTTCTTAAACCACATGGTAGCGCTCTTTTAAGATGGAAACATGGTGAATAATATGGCCGGCAACAATAAAAAGGATCGATTTTACATTGATTTCGCGTTGGGAAGCAATTCCTTTTCTATTGAGCTCCGTTTCGTCGAGTGTTCTAAAAAGATAGAGGTTGGCCTTTCGCAGGGCTGCAAACTCTTCAATCAGATCTTCCAGGTCGCGTTCTGCGAAGCGGGCATGCAGCACGTAATCGTCTTCATCAAAACCGGGTAGGGCTTGTTGTTCATTTCTGGCAAAGCAGGTTAGCCTGTAAACCAAAATCCTTTCTGTATCGATGATGTGGCCCAACATTTCCTTTAGTGTCCACTTGCCTTCAGCATAAGCATAGTTGGCCTTGCTTGCATTATTTCTAAACAATTCGGGGATGCTGGTTACCTGCTGATTCAGGATTTCAAAAATATCTCCATCAACTTTGCTAATATAGGTTTCGCCCCAAATCGGGTATTCATTAGGCTGTGGTCGGTTCATACGTTAAACTGCTTTTTAATATTATTCTGAAGGTAGTTCCTTTTCCAAGATCGGATTCTTTTACAAAAATTTCGCCACTGTGGTAGTTCTCTACAATTCTTTTGGTTAAGGATAAGCCGAGTCCCCAGCCCCGTTTTCGGGTAGTGTATCCTGGTTGAAAAACGGCATCAAACTTAGATCGAGGAATCCCTCTTCCGGTATCAGAGACATCAATAAATACCTGTTCTTTGGCCAAATTTTCGATGATATTGATGGAAATTGTTCCCTCATTTTCAATAGCATTCGCCGCGTTTTTTAAGAGGTTTTCAATCACCCAATCAAAAAGCGGAATGTTGAGCATGGCCCTAACCTGATCATCGCCGGTAATTTTAAATTTAACCTTATCGGATGTTCTAACCTTGAAGTAATCTAAGAAATTGTTGATGACAATATAAACCGTATGGTCTTCCAGAATAGGCTTTGAACCAATTTTAGAGAAACGATCGGTGATAATTTCCAAACGCTTCACGTCGTTTTCCATCTCGGCAATTAAAGGGTCATCTTCCGCATCAAATTTAGACTTCATGAGCTCTATCCAAGCCATAAGCGACGAAATGGGCGTACCCAGCTGGTGTGCCGTTTCTTTTGCCAAACCTACCCAAACATGGTCTTGCTCTGCCTTTCTTGATGAACTGAAAGCGGCGTAAGCGGTGAGGAGGAAAAGGAAGATCACAATCATTTGGATATAAGGGAAATACCGCAATTGCGTTAAAACAAACGAATCACGATAGTAGGCCATATATTTATCACCAAAAATATTGAGTTCGGCTGGAGCGTGCTGACTTTTCATATTTCGAAGCTGCCGAACAAAATATAAGCTGTCAAACTCTAGTTTATCTGCTCCCGGGTTAGGTGTTTTAGTGGTATCTAGTCCGGTGGATGAAATAATTACCCCATCTTTATTCAGTAGAATTACGGGCATTTTAATGTTTTCACGAACATCATTCACCAAGCTTTGCGATAGGGGATCGTCAAATAGAAGCATGGCTCTTTCTTGAACACGTACCCATAATTTAAACTGTATGGCTTCTTCGCGTTCCATTTTCTTTACGAATGAATCGGTGTAAAATACTGATGCTATGCCGATTAGGATGGCAAAAATAAGGAGGAAAAATTTCCAGCGGCGTTTCTTTTCGTAAGGATTCATGCTTTAGATAGGCAAATTACGATAACAAAACGAAAAAAACATAAAAAACATATCTTTGTGCCGAGCATGGTGCATGACGTATAGCACTGTAATATTCCAGATCGCTAAGCTATTAACTGCCTGCTCGTTGCTAAAATCATGGATAAAAAAGTTAGAGTAAGATTCGCCCCTAGTCCAACAGGAGGCCTGCATTTAGGCGGTGTCCGCACGGCTTTATTTAATTATCTGTTCGCTAAAAAGAACAATGGAACCTTTGTTCTTCGTGTAGAAGATACCGATCAAAACCGTTTTGTGGCTAGTGCCGAAGAATATATTGTAGATTGTTTAAACTGGTGTGGCATTACGCCTGATGAAAGCCCGAGCCATCCCGGCAGCTATGGCCCGTATCGTCAAAGTGAACGTAAACCCAGTTACAGGAAATTTGCTGAGCAGCTCATTAGTGATGGTTATGCTTATTATGCTTTTGATACAACTGAAGAGTTGGAGGCTAAGCGAAAAGAGTTTCCTAATTTTCAATACGGACAAGCAACTCGTATGCAAATGCGTAACTCGCTTACGCTTACCATTAGCGAAGTGGAAGCGCTTTTAGCCGCCAAAACACCACATGTAATCCGCATTAAAGTTCCGGAAAATGAAGTGGTACACTTTAACGATTTAATCCGTGGCGATGTAAGCTTTGACACTTCATTGGTAGATGATAAGGTTTTATTGAAAGCAGATGGAATGCCGACTTATCATTTGGCCGTTGTGGTGGATGATAAAGCAATGGAAATTTCACATGCTTTTCGTGGTGAAGAATGGCTGCCTTCTGCATCGATTCATATTTTGCTTTGGAAATATTTAGGGTGGGAAAGTGATATGCCAAGCTGGGCACATTTACCACTCATTTTAAAACCCGATGGACACGGGAAATTAAGTAAGCGTGATGGTGATCGTTTAGGTTTTCCGGTATATGCGATGAACTGGGCTGATCCTAAAACCGGTGATGTAACCAAAGGTTTCAAGGAAATGGGATTTTTGCCTGAAGCCTTCATTAATATGCTTGCCTTACTCGGCTGGAACGATGGTACAGATCAGGAGTTGTTTAGTTTAACAGAACTGGAACAAAAATTCTCGGTAGAGCGTATTAGTAAAGCAGGCGCAAAATTCGATTTTGAAAAAGCCAAATGGTATAATCACGAGTGGATTAAACAATCACCTGTAGATAGCTTGCAGTTACCCGTTAAAAATGAATTGTTAAAGGCAGGTATTGAGGTAAACGATAATACCTTTTTGAATACCGTAATTGATTTAATTAAAGATCGTTGCACTTTGTTGCCTGATTTTGTTGCACAAAGCCGCTACTTTTTTGCTTCTCCTACAGAATATGATATAGCTTCGGTAAAACCAAAATGGACAGCAGAGAAGGCCGATTTCTTTAACACTTTTGCCGAAAATTTAACCTTAACCGATGCCGCAACAGCAGAAAGCGCTTTTAAAGCCCTGGCAGAAGAAAAAGGATTTAAGCCAGGTGAATTAATGTTGCCTTTCCGCATTATGCTGGTGGGTGGTAAGTTCGGTCCTGGTGTTTTTGATATTGCTATTTTGTTGGGCGTTGAAGAAACGAAAGCTAGAATTGCTCAGGCAATTACTGCCTTTAACAGCTAATAAAAGATATAACTTGAGCCTTCCGATTTCTGTCGGGAGGCTTTTAATAATATTGCCACTAGCGTTGGCAATACCTTGCCAAAACTTCAAAATACACTAAACGATTATAAACGTTTATTCCCGGCTATTTCTTAAAATATTTTTTATTTTGGTGCCTCATCATCCCTATTAGTTCTTAAAACTAATAATGATGAAAAAAGATCAAGAATGGCTTGAAATCCAGGAGCTTATAGCTGCTCACCGTACGGTAAATGATAAATCTATTAATAATGATTTGTTTGTGCCTATGTCCGATTTCAATGAGATGGCTATAAAATCAACACAATTACTTGAAACGGCTTTATTACTCAAACCCAATAGCCTCAACTATTCTCTAAAGAGTTTGTGTCGATTAAGTAGTGACATCAAGAAAAGAGCACAGTCCTTAAATGTTGATTTTTTTGATTTACCTTTCTCTTTCTTAATCCATATTTATTGCGGAGAAGTAATTCGTAGACTGGTAGGGGGCGAATGGTTTATCAAGGAACATGAAAACGGGACTTTCGAAGATGCTTTAATTATAGAAAAGTGGGAACCCGGGGCCATTTACAATCCAAGAATGTTCGTCACTAGCCTGTTAAGTAATGTGGGGTCTTAATTTTAAGCACCTTAAAATGCTCATATATCTTAGTTTTAGGCAAAATACGCGTGTTGTCGCTGGCCATTTTACATCCAACCAGTTTCCATATTACCCCTCTTTTAAAGCCTTTTTTGATTTCAACACAATTAAGAATAAAGCGATTAAAATAATTTCTATTTTAGTATAACAATTGACCTGTAATTGGGGTTGTTTGTTTGGACTTAAAAATTAATACTATGCAATGGTTTGGTAAAGGAAGCGGAAACGTTGAAGACGGCAGAAGTGGAGGAGGAGGAAGAACAGCTTTAGGCGGTGGTATCGGGTTAATCGTTATCGTTTTAGGCTTGTTCTTTGGGAAAGATTTAACGGGTTTAGTAGGGCAGCTTCCTGCAGGGGCTGAAAATACAGAAGTTAAGCAAGGAGTGCCGGCGAACGATCCACAAGCGCAATTTGTTTCCGGGGTATTGGAATCTACAGAGCAGGTGTGGGACCGCGAATTCCAGGCGATGGGTAAAACATATGAATATCCTAAACTCAGACTTTTTAGAGACGGCGTTCAAACGGCTTGCGGTTATGCGCAATCTAATGTGGGACCTTTTTATTGCCCTGGCGACCATAAGGTATATATCGATCTCTCTTTTTACGATGATTTAAAAAATCGCTTTGGCGCTGCCGGCGATTTTGCTCAAGCTTATGTTATTGCCCATGAAGTGGGGCATCACGTGCAGAATATATTGGGCATATCTGCCAAACTGGATGAGGCCCGTGGAAAGGTTAGTGAAAAAGAATACAACCGCCTATCGGTTAAACTAGAATTACAGGCCGATTTTTTTGCAGGTCTCTGGGCTCACCATGCTCAAAATTTAAAAGACTTTAAACTCGAAGAAGGCGATATAGAAGAGGCGCTAACCGCGGCAAATGCCATCGGTGATGATAAGCTTCAAAAGCAAGCCACAGGAGATGTTCAGCCCGATTCTTTTACCCATGGCACCTCTCAACAGCGGATGTATTGGTTCAAAAAAGGGTTTGAAACCGGAGACATCAGGCAAGGGGATACCTTCAACTCAAATAATTTATAAAATTTAAAACATTTTTAAAACCTTTTTGTTGGTTTACAGTTAATGAGCATTGTGTCTCTAAACCAAGCATATTGTCCCGACCTTAAATTGTTTTATATAAATGATCCTTATAGTTGATGACAGGCCTGAAAACCTGATCTCCTTACAGAAAGTACTACAAGCACACAATTTCGAAGTCGATACCGCTTCCTCGGGAGAAGAGGCGCTGAAGAAAGTCTTAAAAAACAACTATGTCCTGATTATCCTCGATGTTCAAATGCCAGATATGGATGGATTTGAAGTGGCTGAAGCTATTTCTGGTTTCAGCAAAGCGAAGGATACAGCCATCATATTTCTATCTGCAGTAAATACCGAGCTTAAATTCATCACCAAGGGATATTTGAGTGGGGGATTGGATTATATCACTAAACCTGTAGACATTAATGTGCTTTTGCTTAAAATCAAAACTTTTTACCGCATTTACGAGCAGAGCCGAAAACTGAATGAAGTGCAGGAGAAATTGCTGGAAGAAATTGAGTTTAGAAAACAGGCTGAAAATAAAAAGGATGAATTTATCAGTATAGCAAGCCACGAACTTAAAACGCCTTTAACCAGTGTAAAAGGATACATTCAATTGCTTCAGCGCAGTTTGGATAAAGATAATAAGGCTATGGCGATAAATCACCTGGAAAAAGCCAGTATTCAATTGGAAAAACTGAATGATTTGATCGTCGACTTGCTTGATATTTCGAAGATTGAAAGTGGGAAGATGAAGTTCAATATGCAGCATTTTTGTGCCGATAACATGGTAAATAATGCCATCGAAATGTTGCAGCAATCCAATCCTAACTTTATCATTAACAAGTTAGGTAAAACCCATGAAATGATTTTTGGAGATGAGATGCGACTGGAACAGGTTGTGATCAATTTTATCACCAATGCAATTAAATATGCACCCGGTACCAACCAGGTAAATGTAACCATCAACATCAAGGATGGTAAATTATATCTGGCGGTAAAAGATTTCGGTATCGGGATCTCTTCCGAGCAGCAAAAAAGAATTTTCGAGAAGTTCTATCGTGTTGAAGAAAATAGCAACCGCTTTAATGGTTTAGGGATCGGATTGTACATCTGTTCAGAGATTATTAATCGCCATGGCGGCACTATTGGTGTAAATAGCGTTCCGGATGAAGGTTCTGAGTTCTATTTTATCATTCCCATTACCGAAGAAGCCATCCTCCAATCCCAAAGCTAAAATCTCATTACTTATAAATGAAAACAACTCTTAAAAACAATCTGCGTTTAGGCCTGGGCTTGTCGTTAATTATCCTTTTTATCAGTTCGCTTGCCTCTTACGTTAGTATCAGAAATTTAATTAAGAGCACCGAACTGGTTAAGCACAGCGATGAGGTTATCCTGAATGTCGAAAATCTTATCTCTTCTTTGAAGGATGCGGAAACAGGACAACGGGGATACTTGTTAACCGGGAATAAGGTTTTTTTAGAACCTTACACTGGTGCCAGTGATAGTGCTGCTCATATTCTAAATAGATTAAGCACCTGGACAAAGGACAATGCACTTCAGCAGAAATATGTCGCGGAATTAAGGAACATCTTAGTGAAACGCCTGGATATTATTAAGTCTACGGTTGAAATTAAGTCGCTGGGCGGGCAAATTGATCCAACAGTGCTATTTCAGGGTAAAACCTATATGGATCAGGCCCGGGATATTGTGAAGCGGATGACTGACGAAGAGAAGCGCTTATTGGAAGAAAGAACGGTTGAGCTGAATAAATTAACTGCTTTCACTCCCATATTGATTATGATCGCTGCATTGTTAGCGGTGCTCATTACCTTGTTTTTTTACCGCAAGGTATCCGTTGATTTTGATGAACGCGTAAAGCTCCAGCATGAAATTGAAGAGAAGAAATACGAAATGGAGAAACGTATTGTGGCCATCAAAGAAATTGCTCATCAAATTTCGGAAGGCAACTATGGTGTTACACTGGATAGCCAGACCAGAGATGATATCGGAGAACTTTCCGAATCGTTAAACAACATGTCTGCATCCTTAAAAAAATCTTTCGATACCCTGGAGGAGAATGAGTGGCTGCAAACCGGAGTGGCCAATCTGAATGTTAAAATGGTTGGCGAGAAGGATGTTTTCCATCTTGCAGATGATATTATTGAATTTTTAGCCGCCTATACCAAAAGCCAAATCGGTGCAATTTATTTGTTTAAGGATGATGGCTATTTGCATTTAAAGGGGAAGTATGCCTTGCAAGCACAGCAGCTGGACCCGGTTTTGGAAATAGGGCAAGGTTTGGTTGGTCAAGTGGTTAAATCGGGTAAAAGAATCTTGTTAGATGATGTACCTCAATCGGAATTAACGATTACCCACGCCACGGGGAAAATTAAGCCCGCTCAATTGGTTATTCTGCCTATTATCAGAAATGAAATCACCATTGGCGGGATAGAACTCGGAACTATAAATGCATACAGTGATTTACAGTTACACTTTTTAAACCTGATTATTTCTGATGTAGGTACGGCATTATTAGGTGCACAAAACAGGCAGAAACTACAGCAATTGCTGGAAGAAACCCAGGCACAGTCGGAGGAGTTACAAGTTCAGCACAATGAACTGGAGGGGATGAATGCGGAGCTGGAGGCCCAGGCACAGAAACTTCAGGCATCAGAAGAAGAGTTAAGGGTTCAACAGGAAGAATTACTGCAGAGCAACCAGGAATTGGAAGAGAGAAGCAGCTTGCTGGAAGAGAAAAATGAATTAATTGAAGAGCGAAACATCGAAATCCAGCAAAAAGCTGAAGCGCTGGAGCTCAGTACCAGATATAAATCGGAGTTTTTGGCCAATATGTCTCACGAGTTGAGAACGCCATTGAATTCCATTTTACTTTTGTCGAGATTGATGGCCGAGAATGAGGAGATTGATAGCGAGCATAAAGAATATGCCGAGGTTATCCAAAGCTCGGGGCAGGGTTTGCTCAGTTTGATTGATGAAATTTTAGATCTTTCTAAAATTGAGGCCGGTAAAATGGAGCTTGACCGGGCAAACATTAAAGTAGAAGAGGTGGTACTCAATATGCGTTCACTTTTTAATCCGCTTGCCAAAGAAAAGAATTTAGCCCTGGTTATCGATCAGGCTGCAGATGTACCCGAGTTTTTTCATACCGATAGAATGCGCCTGGAACAGATATTGAAAAACCTGCTTTCCAATGCGATAAAGTTTACCACCGAAGGCTCAGTTAAACTAAATATTACCAAAAATGAGAAGCTGGATGCCCTGATTTTTAAGGTAGCGGATACAGGCGTGGGGATTGCTCCAGAGAAGCAGGCCATGGTGTTTGAGGCTTTCCAGCAAGCAGATGGCTCTACCCGTCGCAAATTTGGTGGAACAGGTTTAGGCCTTTCTATAAGCCGCGAATTAGCCAAACTATTGGGCGGATATATCGATTTAAAAAGTAAGGAAGGAGATGGAAGTGTATTCACCCTAACCTTGCCTATAGATAAAAATAAAGGTATTGAGCAGTTTGATACACCAGTAGAGAAATTGGCGCCACCAGTTTCAGATCTTACCCCAAAAACAAGTAACCTAACAGTTCACCATATCCCACAGGATGTGGAAGATGATAGAGATAACATCCATCCAGACGATAAAGTGATTTTGATTGTGGAGGATGATACACCTTTTGCCAAAACCTTGCTTGATTTTACCCGGAAAAGAAATTACAAAGGGCTGGTGGCCGTGCGTGGTGATGCGGGTATAGAGTTAGCAAGGGCCTATAAACCCCTGGCCATATTGTTAGATATACAGTTGCCCGTAAAAGATGGTTGGCAGGTTATGGAAGAGCTGAAATCTGATCCGGAAACGCGTCCTATTCCTGTACACATCATGTCTTCTCTACAGGTTAAAAAAGAAAGCTTGTTGAAGGGGGCAGTAGATTTTATCAATAAACCATTCGCTTTTGAACACATGCAAGAGGTTTTTCAAAAGCTGGAACATGCCCTTAGCCGTCACCCTAAAAAGGTATTGATTGTAGAAGAGAATGAGCAACATGCAAAAGCCCTGAGCTATTTCTTAAGCAATTTCAATATTCAAACCGAAATTGTAAATCAGGTAAATGAAGGCGTTTCTGCCCTGCATAAACCAGAAGTCAATTGTGTAATCCTGGATATGGGTATTCCGGATAAGCATGCTTATGAAACCCTGGAGGTAGTAAAGAAAACTCCAGGACTAGAAAACCTGCCGATTATTATTTTTACAGGAAAGAACCTATCCAAGGGAGAAGAGAATAGAATTAAGCAGTATGCAGATTCTATTGTGGTTAAAACGGCACATTCTTACCAGCGTATTTTAGATGAAGCCGGTTTATTTCTGCATCTTGTAGAAGAAAAAAATAAGGATAAACGCAAAACACCTAAAAAGTATTCGGAGTTACAAGATGTTTTAAAGGATAAGACGGTGCTGGTGGCTGATGATGATGTGCGTAACATATTTTCACTGACCAAAATACTGGAACAACACCAAATGAAAGTTTTGGCCGCTACAGATGGCAAGGAAGCCCTTAAAATGCTGGAAGAGCATGAAGTGGTTGATGTGGTGCTGATGGATATGATGATGCCAGAATTGGACGGTTATGAAACTACTACCGCCATCAGGCAGAATATTAAATACCGGAATTTACCTATTTTAGCCGTTACAGCCAAAGCTATGATGGGAGATCGTGAAAAGTGTATTGCAGCCGGAGCTTCTGATTACATCAGCAAACCAGTAGACATGGATCAACTGGTATCTCTTTTACGAGTTTGGTTATACGAAAATCATCACAACGCTTAATTATTATTTTATGCCTCTAAAAACAGTATTGATAATAGATGACGATAACCGAAACATTTTTGCCCTAAAAGCTGTATTAAAAGCCAAAGGTTTTGATTGCTTATCCGCTACTAGTGCGCAAGAAGGTTTCACCCTTATCGAGAATAAAGAAAAGGTAGACATTGTATTGATGGATATGATGATGCCGGATATGGATGGTTACCAGGCTATTTCTGCGATGAAAAAATCAGGACATATGCAAAATATTCCGGTTTTGGCGGTAACTGCACAGGCCATGGTAGGCGATAGAGAGCGCTGTTTAAGTGCCGGTGCTTCGGGCTATGTTTCAAAACCTATAAATGTTGATGAGTTGTTAATGCAGATAGAAAAGTTTACTTCCTAACCCGTGATAGTGGATGCAATAGATAATGAACAGGTTAACCTGTTGCTGAATGATGTACTGGAAACTCATGGTTATGATTTTTTAGCGTATTCTCCTGCTTCAATAAAGCGGAGGATTACCCGTTTATTTGCGCTCGATAATTTTGTCAGCTTTGCCGAATTTCGCTATACTGTTAGAACAGATAAACAGTATTTTAAACGTTTCCTCGAAGAAATCACAGTTAACGTAACCGAGATGTTTCGTGATCCTGGATTTTACAAAGCCCTGCGCAATGAGGTGCTCCCCAATTTGGGTACCTATCCCTTTATCAGGATTTGGGTGGCGGGTTGTTCTACTGGTGAGGAAGCTTATTCTTTAGCCATTGTACTTAAAGAGCTTAATTTGTTAAGCAAATCGTTAATTTATGCTACAGATATCAACCCATCTGTATTGGAGAAGGCAAAAAAGGGTATGTTCCCTTTAAATTATTTGAAGGGCTATTCTGAGAATTACCGCCAATCTGGGGGGGCAAAAGACTTTACAACTTATTATACGGCAAATTACTCTCTGGCAAAATTCGATGAAGGGTTAAGCAGCAAAATGATATTTTCTACGCATAATTTAGTTTCAGACCACTCCTTTAACGAGTTCCAGTTGATTATGTGCCGGAATGTACTGATTTATTTCGATAAGGACCTTCAGCATAAAGTTTTTAACTTGTTTGATAATAGCCTGGAAAATCTCGGATATTTGGCCTTAGGCAGTAAGGAGAGTCTGGATTTTTGGCCCAGGGCTAAGGAATATAAAAGAGTAAAAACGGAGAAAATATGGCGGAAACTTTAAAAGAACCCAAATGTGGTGCCATTGTTATTGGCGGCTCTGCCGGGAGTTTAGACGTGCTGTTAGAAGTTTTCCCTGCGCTAAAGGCCGACCTTAACATTCCCATTATAATCGTGGTTCACCGCAAGGGCAGTTCCGAATCTCTTTTAACGGACCTTTTGCAGAGTAGAACTGCTTTAAAAGTTCTGGAAGCCGAAGAAAAATCCCTGCTGGAAGGCGGAAAAGTTTATATTGCTCCGGCAGATTATCACCTGCTTGTTGAAGATGATCATACTATTTCTTTAGATTATTCTGAAAAAATAAATTATTCAAGGCCATCTATTGATGTTACCTTTCAGTCTGCTGCAGAGGTGTTTAAGGGCGATTTGGTATGCATTTTGCTTTCTGGATCTAACGCCGATGGAGTGGAAGGATTAAAAATTGTAAACAATTTCGGCGGGAGAGTGGTTATACAGAATCCAAATACCGCAATAATGCCGTATATGCCGCAACAAGCCAGTATCGCGGTAAAACCCAATTTGGTTTTAGATAGTTTTGAGATGGCTGAATTTATAAATGGTTTACGTGGATAATAAAAATTAATGGCAGTGAAGAAAGTATTTGTTTTTGACGATAATAAGGATATTCTCGATTTATGTACCTTCATTCTGGAGGATGCGGGTTATGAGATCAGAACATCCGAAACGGCTAATAATATCGAGCAGCAGGTTTCAGAATACATGCCTGATCTCATTTTTATGGATAACTGGCTTCCTGATCTGGGCGGAATTCAGGCCACTAAGGCCATCAAACAAAACCCGGATTTAAAGCATATCCCGGTAATTTATTTCTCTGCAAATAATGATATCTCTGCTTTGGCCAATGAAGCTGGTGCAGATAGTTATTTATCCAAGCCCTTTGATATTTCCACTTTAGAAGAGATTGTAAAGAAACACCTCAGCTAAAGGGCAGATTAATTTTCACCCCAAATTCTGGTGTTCAAATCAAGTTCCTGAACAATATCGTACATAAACTTGATTGCCGCAATATCGTCATCCAGCAGTTGCGGATTAAGCAAGGTTTTAAAAATAGGGGCTTCGAAATAATTTCTGTCTAAGGGAAATCCAATGTACATCCTCGATTCAATAAAAGAGAGACTGATGGCATATTTGGCGCTGTTGTGGAGATTTAGAATCCTTTCCATCATGGCTGGTGTTAGAATATACCTGGCCTCTACCTGATCTGTGGCGTACGTTACAAAGGCTTTGTCAAAATCGGTATTTTCCAGTTTTACCAGGTCTTTATTTCCAAAAGAGAATAAGTTACTGGAAAACCAGGCTCCCAAAGCGGCACCAAAATCTTTCGGTCGGATAACGGTAACCCCCTTAAAGTTTTTATTAAAATCGGCTACGAAGATCATGCCTTTAAAAATGTCGTGCCATTCGGTTCGGGTACCGTTTTTGGTTTGGTGAACGGTTTTATACTCGGCATGTACCTCTGCAAAGTAAAATCCGGTTTTTCCGGCAATGCCACTTACTAAATCTTCTGTTTTATAACGGTCGGGATTTTTGGTAAACAGTTGCGAATACACGAATTCCTGAGCCAAAATCCCTTCATAAGGCTTAAGTGTGAGGCTGGGATCCAGAAACTTTAATGCCGCACCAATTACATTTTGTTTATAGGCATCTTTATAGGCATGCAGTTCATCACCTATGCGGTAAAGAATGATACCCCCAACAAGGCCAAGCGCAATTAATGCGACCACACCGGCAGCTGGAAAGCCCAAAACAAAGCCTAAAATAAGCAGTAAAACCCCTAACCCAATGCCCAGGTAGCCTTTGGTTTGGGCCGCAGAAATTTTCTTGCGTTCAACTTCCATTGCAGCCAATACATTTTGCAAGGCTACATTGTTCTTTACGTCAAATTGCATTAATTGTTAAAAAGCTCTTTTGCACTGATGTTTTTACGCTCTTCAGCTGCGGTTTCTAAAACCGTTTCCGGACGGAAATTCAGCATACCAGCAAATAAACTTCCCGGGAACATCATAATGGCATTATTATAATCGGTTACTGCCGAATTATACGTTCTGCGGGCTGCTGCAATCTGTTCTTCACTTTCTGTCCAGGTGGTTTGCAGGTTAATAAAATTGGTATTGGCCTTTAAATCCGGATAGTTCTCTACATTAAGCATCAGCCCATTAATGCTGCTGCCTAGCTGCGTATCAATTTGCGCTCTTTCCGCATCGCTCACGTTGCCAGAGGTGGCTTTAGCCCTGAGTTCTACTATTTTAGTTAGCGTACCTTGCTCGTAGTTGGTGTATTGCTTTACCACCTCAACCAAATTGGGGATAAGGTCAAAGCGCTTCTTAAGCATAACATCAATAGCCGAAAATGCATTGGTAACCTGGTTTTTTTTACCAATAAGAGAATTGTAGAAGAAGATACCGATTAACACCAGGAAACCGATAACAATTGCGATAATCATAGTTTGTTTTTTTAAGGTTTAGAGTATAAATATAAAAAAAGGTTACAATTGTTTGGGTGTTACCGGCGATGCTGTTTTTCTAAACGCTCTTTTTGTTGCCTTCTTTTCAGCCTTTTTTGTTTGCGTAACAGGTGGTTTTCTCTCATTTGCTTAAAATTGGCAATGTGTTGCTGTATTTCTGCCTGCTTTTCTTCGGTAACGCCTACGCTGTGTTTAATTCCAATGTAAAGGCTACGCCAGATGAGATTAAAGAATGAGGTATTGGAAGGGCGTTGATAGTTTACATCTGCGGAGATGAATTTTCCATCTCTTGATGGATTTTCGGAATTAATAATCAGTGCATTGGCCAATATAGACAGCAGCCCCCGGGTAACCAGGTGGTCTTTTTCCGGATCATTACGCATTAAGGCAACCGAGAGGTCGTAATAAGAGAAATCTACTTTACCCCTGGCACCAAAGTCGTTGGCGTTAAAATTGAATTTAAGCTTCTCCACATTGCCGCGATTAATTCTAACTAAACCTAGCGGCTTTGTAATGGAATTTAAAACTCGGGCATTAAAGTTTTGTAAAACACCGCTGTAGGCAAAAGTGCCATCCCGGGCTAATAGGTTGAATTTAAAATCTACGTCGAGCTTTCCTTCGCCAAGTAAATAGGACGTAAGCTTTACATCCATAATGGGCTTCCCGGCTTTAATTTTAGCAATGTTGGTCGCATTGCGGATAATTCCTGAAGTTTTTTCAAAACTAATTTTTCCGCGTTGATTACTCTCCTTGTTATAGGCCGCGTAGGTAATGTCAATATCCTTTAACTGTATTTTCTCTGCCAGTATGGGCGCATTTATTTTTTGCAAAAGCTGATGCGGAAAGCGGCCAATTTTGTTTACATCGGGTTTTGGTTGAAGTGCGTTATTAGCGAAAACAGAAACAAAACCATTGGCAATGGCCATTTCTTTGGTTCGAAGCTCTTGTTTGCTGATGTAAAGGGGAAGATTAATTCCGTTCATCATGATGTCGTTCATCTGAATGCTGAATCGATCTCTGGCATAACCTGCTACCTGGCCAAATTCCATTTCGCCATGTAAAGGCTCCAAGGCAAATTTATTTATCCGCAGTTTTCCTGTTGAAGCCCTAAAATCCAGCTGGTTCAATTTAATGTGGTACATTTTATCGGGTGTAGGATAAACGTAATCTTTAAGGTTGATCACCACATCTTTAAGTAGATACAATCGTTTAGGATCATCGGCCGAGGTAGAATCTACCAGTAAATCGATCAAAGAAATATTCAGGTCGTCTATGGTAAACGGAACCTCGTTACCAGCATTTTTGTTGATGTATTTAAAGCTCGCGTCCCTAAAAAGGATGTTTTTGATGCTGAATTCCTTTAAGTTTTTTGAGATGTATTCGTATGGCGATTTCATGGGTCTAAGCGGACGATCTTCATTGAAATCGAATTGCCTGTTTACCATGGTCACCTCTGGTTTATCAAACACCACTTCTTCCAGCTGTAATTTATGTTCGCGATAAAGTGTTAAGGGATGAAACCGGTTAACCACCAGTTTTTTTAGTTTTATACTGTAGAGGTTATTGGGGGCTTTTTTCAGTTTAATCAGTTCATTATACCTTAGGGTGTCTGGCGTAATGATTACATTTTTGAGTGTGGCGTGCCCGGTGAAGATATTGGTAGTAACCGTTGTAAAGTTTATGGTATAGAGGCTATCAGTAGAGGTGTACAGCAAGGTTTTAATTCTATCTGTAAGTAAAGGCCTCGATTTAACATTTAAAAACCATGCCGTAGCCGCTAAAACGGCAAAAACCACTAAAGATATGCCTGCAAGCCATTTTATTAGTCTGAAGCGATGATTAGAAGTATTCGGCATTTAAAAAATGGGAAATGTTTACATAGCAATATACATTTTAAATTGCTTTGTTGAAAAGTGTCAATCAATTTTTCTCTCGCCTTGCTTTTCTGGCTTCCTTTCTATCGGCCCTTTTCTGTTCTCTTATTTTCTTGGCAACCACCTTTTGTTGTTTCACCGGGTCTTTAACGGGTACAATTCCTACGCCTACAATATCTCTGATGCCAACGAAAATGGTTTTCCACATCAGGTTAAAGAAAGAGGCCGATTTTATTCTCGTGTTGGTCATGGTAGCCGTTCTTGGGCTTTCTCCTTTGGAAGGGTTTTCATCCTTCACCAGGATGGTGTTGGCCAAAAAGGAGAGTAATCCCTTTTCCTTGGTGCCTTCGCCATCAATATTATCAGAAAGCATTTTAACTTTTAAATTGTTATACCGCATATTCAGCGTTCCCGAAGCATTTCTTTGGTTCCCGTTAGCCTTAAAATCTATATGTTGCACGCGGCCACGCTCAATCTCTACCAGCCCCAGTGGTTTTGAAAGTGGGTTAAGTTGAGTAAGATCGAAGTTGTCCATGCTGCCACTGTAAGCAAATGCCCCATTTTTATCGTTCAGGTTGAAATCAATTTTTACATGCAGTGCCCCGCTTCCCATTAAGCTGGTGTGCAGGCTGGCAATGGCATGATTTTGTTTCAATAACCTTAAACTATCATTGGTTACGTTGAGGATGTCTCCATGGAGCGATTTGAAATCAACCGACCCTGTCTTTTTACTGGCAGGGTTGTACTCCCCGTATTTCACATCCACGTTTTTTAACCTAACGGTATCTATGCGAATGGGGAATGCTAATCTCCTTAAGGCTACATGAGGAAAATTTCGCCCCTTATCCAATCCTGAAGATGGCGGAGATTCACGACTCATAAATACCGCTACCTGTGCCGGACCAATTCTTAGCGACCCTGCATGGAGTTTTTGATCGGTATTGAGCGCTACAAAGTCTACCTGCCTCAGTTCTATCTGCTGGAAATTTAAGTTGTAGCGGTCTTTCTGAACATTGTATTTTCTGCTGAAGGCAAGTTCTGGATAAAGTGGAGTTAGCTTTAAACCTTTAATGGTTATTTTTTTTTTTGCTGTAGATCCATTGATGCTATCTATCCGCATGTTGTACATTTTATCTTTAGTAACCGATTTGTACCCAGCAATATCAAAGGCAATATCTTTGGTGTAATAAAAACGGGTGGTATCGTTGGCCGATAAAGAATCTAAAAGAAAGTCTTTAACCGATACATTGAGGTGTTTTATAGAATTCACCACTTTTTTACTTCCCGCTTTATTGATGTAATCGAAATCGGCATCAACAATTTTAATGGTGTTAATGTGGATGGATTTTAGGGTTTTGGATAGCTGTTCGTATAGGGACTTTTCTACTTTGGTGGTATCTGGTTTTTTAGTCACCTTACTAAAGGTTACATTAATGGACGGTTTTTCGAGGATAATGGCACCTACAATTGCCTGTTTTTTAAAATAGGCCGTTAAAATACCAACGCGACTAACCTGGAGCTTCTTCAGTTTAAGCTCAAAGGTATGCGCTGGTGCACGATGCTGGATTTTTAAACTATCGTATACCTTTTGGTTTGTGCTGAGGGTAACATTTTGCAATGCCATGCTCCCGGTAAGAATATTGATGCGAACATCTTTAAAATCTATATTATACAAATGATTGGAGCCGTTATATACGCCTTCCTTAATTTTTTCCGTAAGAATAGGTTTCCATTTGGCATTGATAAATATGGCTCCAAAGGCTAAAATTAATACTAATGTGCCGAATATGGAACCAATCCAAACCCAAATGCGGTTTCTTTTCTGAACATCCATTTTTTTTGGTTTTCATTTAGAACAGATATAGGGGGTAAAGGTTTGTTTTTCTTGGATAGCTTTCTCTTAGATGAACTTAGGAGGTGACTATTTGTTGTGAGTTATGTGTTGCGGATCATGATGTTTAAACTAATTAGCCACGGAAACACGGAATACACGGAGGGGAAATTGGGGAATTTTGGTACTGATCTTAGGTTCCTTAGATGCCTAAGGTGGTTGGATTTGTTGTGAGTTACGGGTTGCGGGTTATGGGGCATGATGCTTAAGTTTCTCTGTGAAATACTTGGTGGGCTTTGTGGTTGAAAAGTGGTAAGTTATAAGTTATAAGTCTGGGCGAATAACTAAGGTGCCTAAGGCGGCTTAAATGGTTACGGGTTGCGTGTTTTGGGTTGTGGGGCTGGAAGCATAACTGAGCTGCCTGAGGTGGTAAAATATGTAAGATAGTTTGATGGAAGATGGACTCTTTTTCTCTGTGAAATACTTGGTGGGCTTTGTGGTTGAAAAGTGGTAAGTTATAAGTTATAAGTCTGGGCGAATAACTAAGGTGCCTAAGGCGGCTTAAATGGTTACGGGTTGCGTGTTTTGGGTTGTGGGGCTGGAAGCATAACTGAGCTGCATGAGGTGGTAAAATATGTAAGATAGTTTGATGGAAGATGGACTCTTTTTCTCTGTGAAAAACTTGGTGTTCTCCGTGGTTAAACGTGCCGCGCTCACTAATTTGCTTAAATCTATTCAAAATAATCAAAGTGTAAACATTTCAACTAAATATGTCAATTTGTCACTTTTAATTAAATTTATGTATTTTTGCAATCCCAAAATCTTTTTATGAAATGTTAGATTTACAAGTACAGGATAAAACGCACGATGAGGCTAGACAAGGAGAGGCTTTAATTATAGAAACGCCTCAAAAAGCAGATGCCCGTAAATTATATATTGAGAGTTATGGTTGTGCGATGAATTTTGCAGATAGCGAAATTGTAGCTTCTATTCTTTCTGAAACTGGTTTTGAAACCACTGGCGATTATCACCAGGCAGATGTTATATTTATCAACACCTGCTCGATTCGCGAAAATGCAGAAACGCGCGTAAGAAATCGCCTGTCGCAGTTTGGTGTAGAAAAACGCCGTAACCCGAAATTAATTGTTGGGGTTTTAGGCTGTATGGCAGAGCGTTTAAAATCTAAATTTTTAGAAGAAGAACGTTTGGTTGACGTGGTTGTTGGCCCGGATGCTTACCGTGATCTTCCTAACTTAATTGAACAGGTAGAGGAAGGCCATAAAGCGGTTAACGTTTTATTGTCGAGAGAGGAAACTTACGCAGATATTAGTCCGGTACGTTTAAACAGCAATGGCATCACTGCCTTTATTTCGATCACCCGTGGTTGTAATAATATGTGTTCATTCTGTGTGGTGCCATTTACCCGCGGACGAGAGCGTAGCCGTGATGCACATTCTATTGTGGAAGAGGCCAAGAGCTTGTTTGCAGGGGGATATCGTGAAGTAACATTACTGGGGCAAAATGTCGATTCTTACACCTGGAAATCAGAAGATGAAACAGAAACGGTAAACTTCGCCCAGTTGTTGGAAATGGTGGCTTTGGTTGATCCATTGTTGAGGGTTCGTTTCTCTACATCACATCCTAAAGACATTACCGATGAGGTTTTATACACCATCGCCAAATACGATAACATTTGTAACTATATTCACCTGCCTGTACAATCGGGAAATACCCGTGTATTGGAGTTGATGAACCGTACCTATACACGTGAGTGGTATATCAACAGAATTGATGCAATTCGGAATATTATTCCTAACTGCGCTATTTCTACAGATATCATCGCAGGGTTCTGCACTGAAACGGAAGAAGAACACCTGGAAACTTTAAGCATGATGGATTATGTGCAATATGATTTTGCGTATAATTTCACCTATTCTGAGCGTCCGGGTACTTTGGCTGCCAGAAAACTTGAAGATGACATTCCTGAGGATGTGAAAAAACGCCGCTTAGCTGAAATTTTGGCGAAGCAACAAGAACATTCTTTAATGCGTTTACAAGAGTGGGTGGGTAAAACTATTCATGTATTGATTGAAGGAACATCTAAAAAATCTGACAAAGACTATTGCGGTAGGGGAGACAGCGGTGCTATGGTAGTATTTCCTGCCATTGATGGCGTTAAACCTGGCCAATATGCAGATATTTTAATAGAGAAATGTACTTCAGCTACTTTAATCGGTAAAATCATCTAGTTGCAGGTGGTAAGTAATAAGTTACTTAGCCAGTACCTAACACCATTTGATCGAAAATAGAAAGCTACAAACCAGATTTAGGCATTTAGGCTTATAACTTACAACTTATAAGTCTTTACTGCAACCCATAACACAATAAGGAATGGATACACAAAATATAAAACAGCGTTTCGGAATTATTGGCAACTCGCCATTATTAAACCGTGCTATTGATATTGCCAGCCAGGTTGCGCCTACAGACATGTCGGTATTAATAACCGGAGAGAGTGGGAGTGGTAAAGAGGTTTTTTCGCATATTATCCATCAGCTAAGTGCCCGTAAACATGGTGCTTTCATTGCCGTAAACTGTGGCGCTATACCAGAGGGTACAATAGATTCAGAATTGTTTGGGCACGAGAAAGGCTCTTTTACCGGTGCGCACGAAGCGAGAAAAGGTTATTTTGAAGTAGCCAATGGCGGAACCATTTTCTTAGATGAAGTGGCCGAGCTCCCTTTGGGTACACAAGCCCGCTTACTGAGGATTTTAGAAAGTGGTGAATACCTTCGCGTAGGATCATCTAAAGTGCAGAAAACCGATGTAAGGATTATTGCCGCAACAAACGTTGATGTATATAACCGCGTTAAAAACGGTAAATTCAGAGAAGATTTATACTACAGATTAAATACAGTTCCTTTACGTATACCGCCTCTGCACGAGCGTAAAGAAGATATTTATCTTTTATTTAGAAAGTTCGCAGCAGATTTTAGCGATAAATACCGCAGTCCGGGCTTACAATTGGAGCCAGATGCGATTCAGATTTTAACCAACTACAGCTGGCCGGGTAACGTGCGCCAATTGAAAAATATTGCCGAGCAGATTTGCGTGCTGGAGAAAGACCGTAACGTAACAGGTCAGGCTATTTTAAACTATATCCCCAACGAAGCCGGAAGTAATTTGCCAATGGCGATCAATTCCACATCAAAGGAAGATTTTACAGAAAGAGATATTTTGTATAAAGTGCTTTTTGATATGAAGAAGGATATGGTGGAGCTTAAAAAGCTGGTGGCAGAAATTATTCAGCATGGCGGCAATACCGCTACGGTGCTGGCCGATAATCCACAGTATATTAACCAACTTTACCGGGATGTAGAGTTGCCGGTTGGCCAGGAGCATGCCTTTACCATTCAACAACCGACACCTAACAACAACAATAGCAACAACGATTACTTTGCGCATGATGCAGAGGAGGTAGAAGAATCTTTGTCGCTGGTAGATAAAGAGTCGGATTTGATTAAAAAAGCACTGAAAAAGCACAAGGGCAAGCGCAAATTTGCTGCGCAGGAACTGGGTATTTCAGAACGTACGCTCTATAGAAAAATTAAAGAGTTAAATTTATAAGTACTGGCCAACTAGGTTTATGAAGATTAAGTTATTTGGATTACTGATTATTGCTGCACTAAGCTCTTGCGCTTATTCTTTCGGAGGAGCCTCCATCCCTGCAGAAATGAAAACGGTAACCGTTCGGATATTTGAAAATAATGCCCCTTTGGTGGTGCCTACATTGAGCAATCAATTTACAGAAGCGGTAAAAACCCGAATCAGGAACCAGACGCGTTTAAGCATTACACCAAATGAGGGACAAGCTGTTTTTGAAGGGAGAATTACAGGCTACGATATTAAACCTATTGCGCTACAATCTAACAGTATGCCTACCGCTGCAGGAAACCGCTTAACCATTACAGTTGCGGTAAAGTTTACCAATACCTTAGATAGTAAAGGTAGTTTTGAAGAAAGCTTTACCCGTTACTACGATTTCTTAAACGGGGCATCTATTCAGTCGCTTTTACCTGCGGCGATAGAAAACATCAATAAACAGTTAACAGAAGATATATTTAACAGGGCATTTGCTCAGTGGTAGTTGTAGCTGTATTGAGCTGATTAATTTGAGCTTAACTGCACATTTTTCCGTTCGGCCGTTCACAACCTGAAACTAAACTTTTCAAAAACCACCTACATTTTTTAACTTAGCAGCAAACCGTAAAAATGGATAACAAACAGCTTTTGGCAGATTTACTCTCACAACCGGGCAAGGTTTCGCCAGAGCATGTGCCTTTTTTGCAAGAAATGCTGCAGCAATATCCATTTGCACAACCCATTCATCAATTATTGGCGAAGGCCGATGCACAATTTGTTCCGAAGGCAGCACTTTACAGTACAGGAGCTTCTTTATACCATATTTTGCAAACTACATTTACCCCTGAGGAGGTGGAAGTAGAAGCAGAACCTTTAATGGTTGAAGAAAAGGAGGCAGATGAGCAAGAGGTTTTTGAAGAGATTACAGAACATCAACCGGAAATACAAAATACTGCTCAGCCTGTAAATACAGAAGCGCCTAACCCTATTCCGGGAGTGGATAGCCAGCTGGTTGATTTACCTGCACAGGATGATTCTTTTATTGAAAGCGCAGCGGCGATTGATTTCTTTGCCTTTGAAGAAAAGGAAGAGCTGATTACCGTGCCGGCAGCACCTTTAATTGAAACCATTGTTCCTGATGAGCCGGAAGTTAATTTTGTTTCCAAGTATGATGATGACCAGTTGCCCTACACTTTTTTGTGGTGGCTGGCCAAGACCCGTAAGGAGCATGAGCAAATTTTTCAGCCTTATGCGCAACCGCGACCTGCTGTTGCCCGCAGACCAGAAAATAATCAGGTGCAAAATCAGGCTGAGTTTCAACAGCAATACGTAGAGCATATTTTTCATATTCAAACCCCATTTGAAGTAGCAGATCATTTGGCAGAATATCCTGTTGCTGATGCAAAAGATGCTAAGGGGGCAGAAATTATAGAAAGATTCTTAAAAGAAGACCCCACTATAAAGCCGCCAAAGCCAGAGCAGATTGATAATGAAAATAAGGCGAAGAAAAGCGCTGAAGATCACTACGACCTCGTTTCGGAAACACTGGCCAAAATTTATATCGAGCAAATGCTTTATCACAAGGCCATAGATACTTATAAAAAATTAAGTTTGAAATATCCAGAAAAAAGTGGTTACTTTGCCGACCTTATCCAATCTATAGAAAAGAAATTTTAAAACATATTTTACAATGGTAACCTTTTTAATCATTTTATTAATTATTGTATGTGTAGCCTTAGGCTTATTTGTATTGATACAAAACCCTAAAGGTGGCGGTTTAGCTGCTGGCGCTGGAAGTAGCAATATGTTCGGTGTACAACGTACAGGTGATGTTCTGGAAAAAGGCTCATGGATTTTGTTAACCCTAATTGTAGTGTTAACCTTAGGAATTACTACCGTTGCAAAAACAGGTGGTAGTGCTACAGCTGTTGGAAATTCAGCTATTCAAGAGCGTTTAGATAAAACACCTTCTCCATCTCCAATTGGTGGTGCGTTAAACAACAGTAAGCCTGCGGCACCTGCTCCAGCTGCTGATACAACAAAGAAATAGTCAATTTATTTTGATCAAATGAAAAGCTTTCCTCCAAAGGGAAAGCTTTTTTTGTTGGTTCATTAGTTCATTGGCTCATTGGCTCATTTGGTTCATTGGGAAGTAACATCGCCAGCCTGAGGTGGGTGGGTAAGGATTAGCCGTCGATTCGAGGACAGTACAAGTTCTGCTGTCATCATTCTCGCACATGCGGGAATCTTAATGCCATCCCTGGTGCTTTAGATGGACAAGTATCTCACCGCCTTACATTAACCTGTACCTCCTTGAATAAAACCAGGCGAGTTATGATCGCCATTGCACTTTCTGGTTTAAAAAGATTAGCCACGGAAGCACAGAATACACGGAAAATTTAAATCTTTTTGCTTTGGGGCTTAAAAGCCTGATTTTGTACTTCAACGAACCAAAATCTAATTTTTACTCTGCCAAGCTGACACTTTAATTAATCTATATTCTACATTTGTTTATAAAATTGACAGAAGGGGTGAAAATTTGTCCCTGAAAACTACTTGGCACAAAAAGTGTTGTTTGACTGACTGTTAAAAAAAATTAAAACAATATATAAAATAATAAAAGTTATGGCATTAAACCTAAAACCAATTGCCGGCACATCGAACAGGGTAATTGTTGAACCCGCTGCGGCAGAAGAAAAAACTGCATCAGGTTTGTATATTCCTGATACTGCTAAAGAAAAACCATCTAAAGGAACTGTAGTTTCAGTTTCGGAAGAAGATTCTGAAGGGAAAAAACCAAGTGTTAAAGTTGGTGACGTAGTTTTATATGGTAAATATGGTGGTACCGAGCTTCCTTATAACGGTAAAGATTATTTAATCATGCGTGAAACTGATATCTACGCAATCGAAGCATAGAAATTAGTTTTGAAGACTGAATGCTCAAATGAGTATATCATTCGGTCTTAAAGGAAAACAATCAAAATAATTAATTAACAAATTGAATGCAGTATTAGGGTTTGGGAGGGTGCTTTTAGGAAAGTTGCTCATTCTATATTCTTTCATCCACGCATTCAAAATTAACAACAAACATGTCAAAACAAGTAAAATATAACGTAGAAGCACGTGACGCCCTGAAAAGAGGTGTTGATATTCTTGCAAATGCAGTAAAAGTAACTTTAGGCCCGAAAGGACGTAACGTAATTATCGATAAAAAATTCGGTTCACCAGCCATTACTAAAGATGGTGTTTCTGTTGCAAAAGAAATTGAATTAAAAGATGCAGTAGAGAACATGGGTGCTCAAATGGTTAAAGAAGTAGCTTCTAAAACAGCAGATATTGCTGGTGATGGTACTACAACTGCAACTGTATTGGCTCAGGCTATTATTACTACAGGTATTAAAAACGTTGCTGCAGGTGCAAATCCAATGGATTTAAAACGTGGTATCGATAAAGCAGTTACTGCAGTAGTTGAGAACTTAAAATCTCAATCTCAGGCAGTGGGTGAAGACAACAACAAAATTAAACAAGTTGCGTCTATCTCTGCTAACAACGATGAAGTAATCGGTTCGTTAATTGCCGAGGCAATGGGTAAAGTAGGTAAAGACGGTGTAATCACTGTTGAAGAAGCAAAAGGTACTGAAACTGAAGTGAAAACAGTAGAAGGTATGCAATTCGACAGAGGTTATTTATCTCCTTACTTTGTTACCAATGCAGATAAAATGGAAGCAGAGTTAGAAAACCCTTACATTTTAATCTACGACAAGAAAATCAGCAACATGAAAGAATTGTTGCCGGTATTGGAAAAACAAGTTCAAACTGGTAAACCACTTTTAATCATTGCAGAAGATTTAGATGGTGAAGCTTTAGCTACTTTGGTAGTAAACAAAATCCGTGGATCACTGAAAGTTGCTGCTGTTAAAGCTCCAGGTTTCGGCGATAGAAGAAAAGCGATGTTAGAAGATATCGCCATCTTAACTGGTGGAACGGTAATTTCTGAAGAAAGAGGTTATAAATTAGAGAATGCTGATTTATCTTATTTAGGTCAGGCAGAAAAAGTTGTAGTTGATAAAGACAACACAACAGTAATTAACGGTGCTGGTAATGCAGATGACATTAAAGCACGCGTAAACCAAATTAAATCTCAAATCGAAACGACTACATCGGATTACGATAAAGAAAAATTACAAGAGCGTTTGGCTAAATTAGCTGGCGGTGTTGCAGTTCTTTATGTAGGTGCAGCGAGTGAGGTTGAAATGAAAGAGAAAAAAGACCGTGTTGATGATGCTTTACATGCAACTCGTGCAGCTGTAGAAGAAGGTATTGTTGCTGGTGGTGGTGTAGCTTTCATCCGTGCCGTTGAAGCTTTAGCAGATCTTAAAGGTGCTAATGACGACGAGAACACAGGTATCCAGATTATCCGCAGAGCGATTGAAGAGCCATTGCGTCAAATTTGCGAAAACGCAGGTATTGAAGGTTCTATCGTAGTTCAAAAAGTTAAAGAAGGTAAAGCTGATTTCGGTTATAACGCACGTACTGATGTTTATGAAAACTTAATCGGTGCAGGTGTTATCGATCCTACAAAAGTGAGCCGTGTAGCTTTAGAGAACGCAGCTTCTATCGCAGCGATGTTATTAACAACTGAAGTAGTTTTAGCAGACGAGCCTGAAGAAGGTGGTGCTCCGGCAATGCCTCCAATGGGCGGCGGTGGTATGGGCGGTATGATGTAATACCTTCCGTTTAAAACACTTTCGTGTAAAATATTCCCTCAAGGTATAAAAGCTTTGAGGGTTTTTTTATGCCAAAAATTGCAGAAAATAGGGTTTTAGGTCGAGTTAACTGGTTCATTTAGTTTGGGTTGATGTAAAGTTTTAAGTGTGTAATGTAAAAATTACGTACTTTGTAGCTAGATATTTATTAGCGCGTATTATAGTGGGCTACTTACAGGTAGGTATACTATGGGGAGGTAGATTTTGCCAAACTAATCTGCTTTCCGGAAACGCAATAAAATGATTCCCTACTGTTATAGATGAAGAAGACCTGTTGTATAAGGAGATGGCCCTTTATTGCCCTATTTTTTGGGGTGCTTTTTTATGCATCTACCAGTTTCGCTCAAATTACGATTAATCCCATTGATATAGGGCCATTTACCCCTGGAAGCACGATTGGAGCCCCTTTTTCTATTGCAAATGGTTGCGCAGATCAAGGCAATCAATTTCAATTATACCTCTCTGATGAGAATGGAAATTTTGCTGCAGAAAAACTGATAGGTAGTTACACCGGTTTTTATAGTACTTATGTAAATGGTATTCTTCCTGCTGCCTCTGTTCCCGGAACAGGGTATAGGGTGAGGGTTAAATCTACCAATCCCGTTTCTGTGAGTAGTGTATCTAATGCTTTTGAAATTAAGGCTGGTACCGCTGTACAGGCTCAGTTAGGTTCAAGTCAGCTAAACCCAGCTAATGCCGAAACTTTTGGTACTTGTATTAGCAAAGCTGATAATCAGTTTTTTATTGAAAACCAATCTACATCAACGAGTACGGTTATGGCAACCATAACCGATGAAGTAAATCACAGCAGCACCACATTAAATTTCCCTGTAGCCATACAGAGCTTTACCGCCCAACAAGTGCATTATACCATTGTAGCTAAGGCTGTAATGCCCGATGGATCTGTAGGTACAAAAGCTTATCTTTTAATCAATAACAAAACGATAACCGCTTTTGGTACTTCTGGTAATAATGTGGTGTGTTTGCCTTTGGGGCAATTGGAGTTCAATGTGGATATTACTTCTGCGGCGGGTATTCAAAATAATTTCCCTGGCGATAGCTATACTATTAATTGGGGAGACAATAGTACTTCGGTTTATACGCTTTGCGAAATTGTTGCGCTAAACGGAAAGGTTAGCCATACTTACACCAGGTCCTCCTGTGGCAGTACCTCAGTGTCTAGTGCCGGTACAATCTACAATGCATTTGATGTGAGTATTAATGTTTCAAATGCCTTTTGCGGTAATGTGGGCACTCCGGTTTCCTCATCGGCAAAGGTGGTGGTTAAACCTATAAACTCTTTTTCTTTTGACACGCCTGGCTGTACCAATGTCAATATTACATTTACCAATACCTCTGTTTTAGGCGAAAATCCGAACACCAATACCCCAGGATGCGTGCCTAACGTAGTTACTTATAATTGGTTTGTAGATGGGGTACCTGTAAAGGTTAATCAGCCAAGATCTTATAACTTGGTTTACCCCTTTACTACGCATGGTGAACACACTATCCGCTTAGAATCTAACAGTAACGGTGCCTGTAATGCAGACCCGGTGGAGATGAAGATCTGTATCCAGGATCCGCCAAAGCCTGCTTTTACATTGCCCAGCACTACGGTTTGTACGCCAACCATACTGAAGCCTACAGATAACTCAATTATTGATAATATCTGTAATAACGATGCTACTTATAACTGGAGGGTTTCTCCGGCAGTTGCCTTTGTAAACGGAACGATCGCTGCGAGTAAGGAGCCAGAGTTTAATTTTACTGCACCAGGAATTTATACCATTGTTTTAAATATTTCTACTGCTTCTTGCGGTTTCGTGGCTTCTGCTCCGCAAACAGTAGTGGTAAATGCTACACCTGCAGCTACGCTTTCGGCTGATATTACTTTGTGTAATTTGGCTACTTACGATTTTAACAATACCACTTCGGGGCCGACACGGACTACTTTTTCGGGAACCTCACAAGAACTTGCCGATACTTATACCTGGAGCATTACTGCAGCGGCGGGAGGCACTTTTACCTTCACCGGAGGAACGAATGCCAACTCAAAATATCCCTCCATACAGTTTAATAACTACGATGAATATACCGTAACTGTTACCCATAAAAATAACTGCGGCACAGTAACTAAAACACAAAAATTAACTTTTTCATCTGCTCCCGTGGTAAATGCCGGACCAGATCAAACCATTTGTTATAACGATACGCAGTTTACTTTGGCAGGAAGCATTACCGGAACCACTACCAGTCAAAGCTGGATTGGTGGCGCAGGTATATTTACCCCCAACAGGAATACGCTCAATGCTGTTTATACGCCAACCGCTGCCGAAAAAACTGCAGGAAGTGTAAATCTTAGGCTGAGGGCGATTACAGGTTTATCGGGTGTTTGTGCGCAGGTAGATGACGAAGTGGTTTTGAAAATCCAGCCAGATATCAGCATTAAAAGCGCCCCATCTAAAATCATCTGTACAGGTAATACGGTTGCTTACACTCCAACTACATCGGTAACCGGCGTAACTTTTACCTGGACAGCCACTGGTTCTACCAATGCCACACGGTATTCGGCTTCGGGAACAGGAGATATAACCGAGGTGATTACGAACACGGATGCAACTGCAGATGCGACTGTAACTTATATCATTACGCCGCATAAGGATGGCTGTGATGGAACGCCTTTTACCTTTACGGTTACCATTACACCTAACCCAACGGCTTCTGCAGCGGCACCAAATTTAACTATCTGCAATAAAAACTCTGCGGCAATTACATTGTCCTCCAATTTAACGGGCGCAAGGTTTACTTACACCAGTAGCATAACGGGAAGCATAACCGGAAATTCAAACCGGACTACCGCAAGCGCCGGAACACAGATAAACGATGTTTTAACGAATTCTGGGACTACTGCGGGCTCAGTTACTTATACCATAACACCTTTTTCTGCCGGTGGATGCCCGGGTACGCCAACCACCATTACCATTACGGTTTTACCAAGTGCTACTTTAGCCAACGCAGGGGCAGATGAAGCCATTTGTAATGCCAGTACTTATACTTTAAATGGAAATGCCGCTGTGGTAGGCACTGGAAAATGGACCATTGTTACTGCCCCAACTGCGATCACTTTTGCCGATGATACCCAAAACAATACCCAGATTTCGGGTTTGCTACCTGGTAGCACCTATACCCTAAGGTGGACTATTGCCGATGCTGGTTGTAGCAACAGCAGTGATGATGTACAGATTACCGTTAACCCATTAAGTGTAGGCGGAACAACCACCGGCGATGTGGCCGTTTGTGCAGGAGCGAACGGAGGAAACATTTTCCTGGCTGGCGAGGTTGGTAATATCATCCGCTGGGAAAAATCAATTGATAACGGTACCACATGGGCAACAATTGTTTCAACAGCCAACCCTTATGTTTTTTCAAACTTAACCGTTAGCACGCAGTTTAGAGCAGTCGTACGAAGTGGTGCCTGCGCTGAAGCCTTGTCATCGGTGAGTACGGTTACCGTTAATCCGGGAACTGTTGTGGCCAATGCGGGTAGCGATCAAAGTTTATGCAGTGGCAGTGGCATCAGCTTAAGCGGCAATAACCCAGCGCCAAATACAGGTTTGTGGACATTGGTTTCGGCTCAAACTGGGGTGGTCATTACCGATGCTACACTGTATAATACTACTATTACTGGCCTTGTTCCGGGGCAAACGTATACTTTCAGGTGGACTATCTCTGGTTTTGCCTCTTGTCCACCTTCTTTTGATGAGGTAACCATTACTTATTATTCGCCGGTAACCAATAATATATCAGCCGCAGGAGCCCCAAGCTGTGCGGGGCAAAATGTAACCATTACTGGCGATGTACCCACAGGTGGAACGGGAACTTTTGCCTACCAATGGCAAAGCAGTCCGGATGGAACCACCTGGAGCAATGTGCTATCGGCTACCAATAAGGATTTAACCCTTGTGGTTACAGCACCTGCATTTTTCAGGCGATTGGTAAACAGCACCATTTGTACTTCAACCAGCAATGCTGTTCAGGTGACTGTACTGCCTGGCCTTGCCAATAATCAGATCTCTGCAGATCAAACCATTTGCCTGGGTGCTGCAGTTAGTCAGCTCGTAGGTACCCCACCAACGGGTGGAAATGGAACCTTTAGTTTTCAATGGCAAGCCAGCACCAATGCTACGGTTTGGACGGATATATTGGGAGCTACATCTGCAAATTATACCCCACCTATTCCAACGGCAACTGTTTACTACAGGCGATTGGTAAGCAGTGGACCTTGTGCAAGTAATATCAGCAACCCGGTTAAAATTACGGTTAACCCTCCTGCAAAAGCAGAATTGGTTTTTGTTGCTGATAAAGGCTGCGCACCATTCCGTTTGGCCGCTACCAATATATCGGCTACGCCATATCCAGATAGGAATGCGGTTTATACCTGGTTTGCCAACAATGTTCAAATTGGTACTGGAATCACTTTTCCGGGTTATACCATTGCTACCGACAATGAAAGTGTTGTGATCAAATTGGTTGTGACCAGTAGCTTGGGCTGTAATAGTGATGAAACCAGCCATATTTTTAGTACACAGCAAAATGTAACTGCGGCATACGCTCAAAATGTTACTGCTGGTTGCGGCCCCTTAAATGTTGCTTTTACCAATATTTCAAACTCCTTAACGGCCGCAACTTTTAAATGGAATTTTGGTAATGGCACTACTTCAAATCTCGCTCAACCTCCGGCAGTTACTTATCAGGCCGACCCTACGGGAAAGGATATTACTTATACCATCACGTTAGAAGCTACAACACCATGCGGCATTACTTCGCAAACCTCAACGGTATTGGTAAAGGGTAAACCTGTTTCCGTTTTCTCTCCAGATAAAACAACCGGGTGTTCGCCACTTGCGGTAACGTTCAGCAATACCTCTCCTGGAAATTACACCAGTTATACCTATGATTTTGGTGATGGTACACCTCCGTTAACGGTAACCGATAAAAATAGTGTAAGCCATACTTATACTACTTTGGCTGTGAGAGACTATATCGTGAAAATGACCGCAACTAATGAATGTGGAACTAATGAATCACAATATTCTATCCGGGTTTCGCCTAATGATATTACGCCAGAACTCGTAGTCAACAGCAATCAATTAAGAGGTTGTGCACCGTTAAAGGTCGATTTTTTTAACAATACCAAAGGTGCCAGTACTTTTGTATACGATTTTGGTGACGGAAGTACAACTGTAACCCATGCTGCTCCGGAAACAGTATCGCATACTTTTACGCAGCCGGGTAAATATACCATTACTTTATACGCTTCAAATAGCTGTTCTAATGCCTCTACTACCGAAACCGTTGAGGTGTTGGCTCAACCTACCGTAAGCTTTAGCGGAGATAAAACTGTGGGCTGCGATGGAGTAACAGTAAAGTTTAAAAATACCAGCTCAGGTGCCATTGGTTATGTTTGGGATTTTGGAGATGGCACACCAACTTCCAATGCCATAGAGCCTACCCATATCTTTAACGGGCCGGGTAAAAACTATTCGGTTACACTAACAGCAACCAATACTTTAGGCTGTACCAATAGCGTAACCCTAAACGAATATATCAATATTGCACTTCCACCTACGCCATCTTTTACGGTAAGTCCGGGAAATGAGCTTTCCATTCCGAATTATACTTTTGGCTTTAAAGATACCAGTGTTGGCGCGGTTAGCTGGGAATGGGATTTCGGCGATGGCGCTAAATCGACACTTCAAAATCCATCACATACCTATGCCAATGAGGGTGTATACAATGTAACGTTAAAAGTATTAAATAAAGAGGGCTGTCCGGCTATGGTTTTTCAATCGGTTAGGATTATTGGAGTGCCCGGTTATTTAAACCTGCCTAATTCTTTTATGCCTGCCAGCGCTAAAAATGAAATCAAAAATTTTAAAGCCAAAGGCCGTGGAATAAAGGAGTGGGATATGAAGGTGTTTAATAAATGGGGACAAGTACTTTGGGAAACCACCAAATTAGATGATGGATCTCCACAAGAAGGTTGGGATGGTACTTATAACGGTCAGGAACAACCGCAAGGAGTTTACTACTGGAAAATAGAGGTAAAGTTTATTAACGGAAGCGATTGGAAAGGGGTGTCGCTAGATTCATCACCACCAAGAAAAACCGGTGTAATATATTTAATAAGATGATGGGGAGAAGGATAATATTACTCATACTCGTGTGGTGGCTACCCTTAATCGGTGCCGCACAGGATCACATTTATTCGCAGTTTTACAATGCGCCGATTTATTTAAATCCTGCTTTAACGGGGCAGTTTGAAGGAGATATCAGGTTCAATGCCCTGTACAGAAATCAATGGACCGGTTTGGCAAGCGATTTTTCTTACATGACCGCTTCTGGCGATTTGAATCTGCATAATATTAATAGTGGTGTAGGTTTAATTTTCAATAGAAGCAGTGAGGGAACAGCCTATTTACTTAAAAATAATATTGCAGCAAGCTATTCTTACATCATAGGAGGGGATGATTTTGCGCTTTCTTTTGGTCTGCAAGGTGGTATTACCAATCAAAAACTCAATTGGGATAAGTTGGTTTTCGGCGATCAGATTGATATTTCTTCAGGATATATTCCCGGCAGTATTTCGGGGGCAGAAAGGCCAAGTGTAGATAGCCGTTACTATTTTGATGCCAACGCAGGCGCAAACCTGGTATATGGTAAATTTATGATTGGTGCAGCAGCACATCACCTGAACAAACCCGATGAATCGCTTTCTGGTTTTCAGGCTAAGCTACCCATGCGCATTTCGGCCAATGTGAGCTACCAGATCACCCTGATTCCCGATCAATATGATCGTGATGGTTCCTACCTGATTCCTTCCATCGTGGCCTATAAGCAAAAAAATGTCATGTCGTACAGCTTTGGTACGCAGTTTAAGTATAAAGGAGTTAATGCCGGGATTTGGTTCCGCAATGATGGAAATTCGAATGGGAACGATGCGGTTGTTTTCTCCGTGATCTTCGATATTTTTAATCGCCGTACCAATGGCGAAAAATTTAGATTGGGTATCAGCCATGATGCCACAACTTCTAAAATAAACTACAGCAATACAGGAGGAACCTCTGAAGTTGGTTTGGGCTACGAAAAATATTGGCCAAATAGTTCTAATGGTGGTAGGGCAAATGGCTTAAGATGTTATGATTTTTATTAATTTGCCTAAAACTTAGATAAGGCAATGAACGATATCCTGGATAACAGCCATTTTATTACGCAAAGCGAAGTAAATAAATTTCTATTGGCTACTTTATTGTGCGGCTTAATCGGTGCAGAAAGAGAATACAGGAGTAAATCTGCCGGATTAAAGACCATGATGATGATTGGTCTGGGATCAGCCTTATTTACCATTTTATCCATCAGGATAGGGCTAAGCAGCCACGATAGGATCGCATCTAACATTGTAACCGGAATAGGTTTTTTAGGGGCGGGTGTAATTTTTAAAGAAGAGAACAGGGTTAAGGGCTTAACAACTGCCTGTATCATTTGGATTGTAGCTGCAATAGGAATGGCCGTTGGATCTGGTTTTTATGAACAAGCTATTGGGGTGACTGCGGTCGTATTATTAGCCCTCATCATTTTTCCGTTTTTAGAAGAGATTGGCGATCGCCGGTTTACCAAGAGAATTTACCGCATTGTTAAAAAGCAACATAAACATGGTGATTTGGAAAGTTATGAAGAGGTTTTTCGAGAAAATAGGTTAAAGCCACAAAGAGGTAAGCACCAATTGGTAAATAATATCATTACCGGCAACTGGGTAGCCACCGGAACACCCAAAAATCATAAAAAGTTTGTAGAACGGATGCTCAAAGACGATGACATCATTGAGTTCGATTTTTAAACCCATGGTCCGTGACCCACGGACCATTAAGGACCATTAATAACACGGACCATTAATACGGTGAATCAAAATTAATTTCTGATCTCAAAAAACAATGATAGCTTTGTGTAGCTAACATTCGTAATGATTAAGGAACAGATCTCCGTTTTTGATATTTTTAAAATAGGTATTGGCCCCTCGAGTTCACACACTTTAGGCCCTTGGCGTGCCGCACAACAATTTACCGCATCTCTTACTCAAAACCACCTTTTAAATGAGGTGGAGCAGGTTAAAATACTGCTTTATGGTTCTCTTGCAAAAACAGGTAAGGGGCACGGAACTGATGTTGCTATTTTACTGGGCTTAACTGGTGCCGATCCGGTAACTTTTGATGTTGATGCCGTTACACCCACCTTCGAAAGCATTCAAAAAGATAAAAAATTAAAACTGGCAGACCAGCTGCTAATCGACTTCGATTATACCAACGATCTACTTTTTCTTTTTGCGGAAAGCCTGCCTTTCCATCCAAATGCGGTTACTTTTCAGGCTTTTTTAAAAAATGGCAAAGCCTTTTCAGAAACGTATTATTCTATTGGCGGAGGCTTTGTAGTAAAAGAAGGAGAAGACAATAGTAAAAAAGTACAGGTGGATTTGCCCTTCCCGATAGAGAAAGCAAAAGAGCTACTACACTGGTGCCTGTCTACCGGTTTAAAGGTGAGCGAGATTGTTTTGGAAAATGAATCAGCCTGGAGGCCTGAGTCGGAAACTAAAAAAGGAATTCTACAGCACTTTGCGGTTATGCGCGATTGCATTTACCGGGGCTGTCATACCACTGGTTTTCTCCCTGGGGGATTAAACGTTGCGAGAAGAGCCTTTCCTCTCAATAAGCGATTAATCGGACAAACTGAATATCACGATTTTAATAGCTGGGTGCAGGCCATCAGAAAAGGTGGAAACGGATTCAATTACATACTGGATTGGGTAAGTTGTTTTGCTTTAGCTGTAAACGAAGAAAATGCATCCTTTGGCAGGGTGGTAACTGCGCCAACCAATGGAGCTGCGGGGGTGATCCCAGCAGTATTGCAGTATTTTCTGGTATTCTGCGACGGCTATTCGGAAGAGAAGATTATTCAATTTATCGCCTGCGCGTCAGAGATTGGAAGCATTTTTAAAAAGGGCGCAACAATATCGGCTGCTATGGGCGGTTGTCAGGCTGAGATTGGTGTTTCCTCCGCAATGGCGGCAGCAGCCTTAACCGAGTGTTTGGGCGGCTCTCAGCGTCAGGTTTTAATGGCCGCAGAGATTGCAATGGAGCACCACCTGGGCTTAACCTGCGATCCGATAGGTGGTTTGGTTCAGGTTCCTTGTATTGAAAGAAATACAATGGGAGCAATCAAAGCAATTACGGCCAGTCAGTTGGCCTTGCAAAGTAATCCCGATAAGGCAAAAGTAAGTTTAGATGCTGTAGTGAATACCATGTGGGAGACTGCACTCGATATGAATGCCAAATACAAGGAAACTTCAGATGGTGGCTTAGCCACGAATATTCCAATTAGCTTACCGGAGTGCTAGTAAAACAACACTTAGGTAAGATGGTGTGATGTAAAATGGATGGAAAAAACCAAATTGGTGAAAATGGGAAATGTTATCTTGGAAAATAATCTTTCCAATCCATCTTCCATTTTTCCCTTTTACATCTCCCCACCTATATCAACTCACCACCTCATCACCCTCACCGTCTCCACTTTTCAACCGCTTTTTTGCATTTTCATGACCAATGAACAGCATTATTACAGTTTTGACATTCACTTAACGTTAACAAATTAATAAATTAGCGGCCTTATTAATTCATAAAAATGACTAAACACACAAAACTGGGTTTGGTTGGCTTGGCATTATCGTTATCTACCCTGGTAACTTATGGTCAGGACAATCTGGTAAACTCCTTAAAAAACAATCAAAGCGACAATAGTAAAGCAGCATTTAAATTTACAGAAGTAATCAACCTGGCTAACACGCCGGTTCAGAACCAAGGCTCTTCTGGTACTTGCTGGAGCTATTCTACCAACTCTTTTCTAGAATCTGAAATGATTAAAGCAGGAAAACAGCCTGTTGTTTTATCTCAGTTATTTACCGCACGCAATGCTTATGTAGAAAAAGGTAAGAACTATGTACGTATGCATGGAGCAGTATCATTAGGTGATGGAGGTGCTTTGCATGATGTAATTAACATGTACAGAAAATATGGTGCAGTACCTCAGGAAGTTTATACCGGACTGAACTACGGCACTAAAACCAACAAAACAGGAGAGTTAGGTGATATTGAAAAAGGTGTTCTAGAAGCGGTTGTTAAAAATGCTAACGGAGAGTTAACGCCTAACTGGATTAAAGCTTACACAGGTGTAATTGATGCTTATTTAGGGCAGGTTCCAGAAAATTTTACTTACAATGGTAAAAAATATACCCCTAAAACATTTGCCAATGAGGTAGTTGGTTTAAATGCAGATAACTATGTTGAACTTTCTTCTTTTAACGACCATCCTTTCTACAGCAAATTTACTTTGTTGGTTCCCGATAACTGGTCGTTTGATCAGGTTTATAATGTGAAGGTTAATGAATTAACCGATATTATCGATAATGCATTAAAAACGGGTTACACTGTAGCCTGGGCAACAGATGTGAGCGAGAAATCTTTCAGCTGGAAAAATGGTGTAGCTTACGTTCCTGCAGTTCCATTTGCAGATATGACTATGGCACAAAAGGCAGAGATGTTCGATGGACCAAAACCAGAAATGGAGATTACTCAGGAAAACCGCCAGTTGGCTTTCGATAACTACCAAACTACTGATGATCATGGTATGCACATTGTAGGTTCAGCTAAAGATCAAACCGGTAAGGAATACTATATCGTTAAAAATTCTTGGGGAGCTACCAACGATTACAAAGGTTATTTATATGTAACAAAAAATTATGTAAAATATAAATCAACTGCTATATTGTTGAACAAGGCTGGTATTCCAGGCGCAATCTCTAAGAAATTAGGATTGTAATCAACAAGCTAAATAATTCGAAAGCCATGGTAATTTATTTACTGTGGCTTTTTTTAGTTTAAGGGTAAGCTAGAGGACTGAAGCAGAAAGATGCCTGAGGTGGTTAAAAGAACAAAGAGTAAGGAGCAAGGAACAATGATAAAATCATTACCATTCACTAAATCTCCTTTAATCTGCGGGAGAATTAAGAAGAAGACTAAACTTTAAAATCTGGTAAGGTGCTTGAGGTGGTTAAAAGAACAAAGAGTAAGGAGCAAGGAACAATGACAAAATCACTTCTATTAACAAATCTCCTTTAATCTGCGGGAGAATTAAGAAGAAGACTGAACATTAAATTTTGCTAAGGTGCCTTAGGTGGTTAAAACAACAACGATCAAACCCACAATCTCGATACTTGCTACTCACATCTTGATACTAAAAAATCCCCAATTGCGTCAGCACAAACCACCATACCCCTGTTGTAATAAACGATAACAAAATCCCGATCCCCACAATCAGATTAGATAATTTTGGGTTTAGATTATATTGGTCTGCAACTACACCAGCCGTTAATAAAGTCGGCATGGCCATCTCAAAAATGGTGACTTGGGTAATCAGCCCTTTCAATGCCAACAGTACGGCAATCACTATCAGTACAAGTGGTGCTAAAATCAATTTGTACAATAAAGCAAAGCTGATGGCTTTCCATTCGCTAAACCATCCACCAAACCTCAATTGTAAGCCGATAGAAAATAAAGCCAGTGGACCAACTGTACCTGCAAGTTTATCGAACAAGGGATTCAGGACGCTAATATCGACGAATCTGGGTACTGTTAAGGCTAGGATACAACCGATTAACGGGGGGAAAGTCAATACTTTTTTGAGCACCAGTTTGGCACTTAGTTTTTGTTGTTGCGAAGAACGGATAGCTACAATGATTCCAATTGTAGATAACAGGGTAAACGTTACCTGATCACAGATAATGGCTGTGCCGAATTCCTTTTCACTAAAATAGGCTGCAATTAAGGGCAAGCCAACAAATGTAGTGTTGCTTAAGGAGCTGGTTAGTTTAAGCCCTCCAGAAGTGGCTTTACTGATTGTTTTGAATCGGCTGTACAGGGTAATAAATACCCAGCCAAGCATCCATACCAAAATGGGAGCAAGGGCCGGAAAAAGCAAATCTTTAGTCCAGGTTATGTGAGGAAGATATTTAAATGAGGTGGCAGGTAATGCCAGATAGATAATCCATGCGTTAATACCTTTGTGTGCATCTTTGGGTAAAACTTTACGTTTGCGGAAAAGAATACCTGCAATGATGCATAAGCCAATAAGAATAAAATTTGCCATTGATGAGGCAAAGATAGCCTATAAAAGAAAAACGCCAATAAGAAATTGATCTATTGGCGTTTATATATGTAAATTAATGTTACTTCAAATGAGCTCTTAAGAACCAGGCCATTTCTTCGTGTGTTTCCATCAGACCCGTAATAAAGTCGCTCGTTCCGGCATCGCCGTAGTCGTTCGCAATTGGGTTAATGTTTCCCCTGATGAATTCAATGATCGCTTCGTGGTCAGCAAGTAAGTCTTTAATATAGCCTAAGCTATCGTTATGACGCTCACTGTATTCTGTTAAATGGGTTAAAGCTAAAAAGTTTTTTAAGGTTGCAGGAGCATAGTGGCCAATTTTACGAATCCGTTCTGCTACGCTATCAATAAATTCATCCAACTGATTGTACTGCTCTTCGAAGAACTTGTGCTTAGCTAAAAAGTCAATGCCTTCTACATTCCAGTGTGCATTGCGGGTTTTGGTATATAAAACATATTCATCAGCTAATAATTTAGCTAATTGTTCTGATACTGCTTGTCTATTTTCGGTACTGATTCCAATTTTTGCTTCCATTTTTGATTGTTATTTTGATACACCTAATTTACTCTTTTAGGTTGTGAAAATGGAAATTGAATATCATTATTGTGTTAAAAAAATAGCCTGATAAAGCCGGTTACACAGACGGTTTTGGCTTTTTCTTTTTAGACCACACCTTTTTCTTTCCGTTGTTTTTAGGATGAGTTTTCTTCTCTTCTACATGCTTAATTTCTATGGCTGCAACGGCTTCTGGAAGTGGGATTCGCGGAACCTCTTTCTCAATTAGTTTCTCAATATTATCAAACTTACGTTTATCTCTTCCATTTACCAATGTAATTGCAGTACCAGTGGTTGCAGCTCTCGCAGTACGGCCAATGCGGTGTACATAATCTGCAGGATCATGGGGTACGTCGTAGTTAATTACCAGATCAATACCCTCTACATCTATTCCTCTGGATAAAACATCCGTTCCAATTAAAATAGGAAGTCTTCTGTTCTTGAAGGCCAGTAAAATATCTTCCCGTTCCTTCTGCCCAAGATCAGAGTGGAAAGGCTCAGCTTTAATGCCTAAACCTTTAAAAGCCTTATGAAGGGCTTTAACTTTTTCTTTAGTGGAAGCGAAAATAATACTGCTTTTGTATTGATCGGCCTTAAAAATTTCAGTTAATAAAGCCTGTTTCTGTTGGTCGTGGATGTTATATGCCTGTTGGTTAATTCCTTCTGCAGGTTTGGCAATAGAGATGGTAATCTGCTTAGGCTCATGGAGAATAGTGCCTGCCATTTTACGGATTTTAGGAGCCATAGTAGCCGAAAATAAAAGCGTTTGACGCTTTTTAGGCAAGTAGCTTACAATCCGCATAATGTCGTCATAGAAGCCCATATCCAACATTCTGTCTGCCTCATCTAAAATAAGGTGCTGCAAATGTTGAAGCTTCAAGGCACCGGAAGAAAGGTGAGCCATTAATCTACCCGGGGTAGCAATAATGATATCCACTCCCTCACGCATAGAACGCTTCTGTTGTTCATAAGCAATGCCATCGCCACCACCATAAACAGCTAAAGAACTGATGTTGGTGAAATAAGCAAGCGCCTCAACCTGTAAGTCGATTTGTTGAGCCAGCTCTCGCGTAGGCGCTAAAATCAAGGTATTGTTGTGTCTGTCGGCTGCCCGACTAATTTTATCCATTACAGGTAAAAGATAACTGGCTGTTTTTCCAGTCCCTGTTTGAGCGCAGGCAATGAGATCGTGATTCTCTAAGATTACCGGTATAGCTTGTTCTTGTATTGGAGTAGCGCTTTTATATCCCATGGCCATTAGGCCTTCGTATAAATCGGGGTTGAAATTAAAGTCGTTAAAATTCAATCTGTTATATTTATAAAATAAGGCAAAAGTACCTTAAATTACCGCTAATAGCAAATACATTGTGAATAAGGAATAAATACATTGATTGTTGATTTTTTAATGCATGGCATTGAGCTTCGGATCAAATCGTTTTTTATAATCTTTATACTCGCAACTTGATACTTGCTACTCACATCTCGCTACTCAAAAATAAAGCCCCGACAAATATCGAGGCCCTGGCATTATGATAGACAAAACTAATCCACTGCAATGTTTTTTGCCGGTGTGTTCGTTTCGGGATTTTTAGGAAGATTTACTTTTAAAATACCATCAGCATAAGCTGCAGAAATCTGATCTGCAAGCACTTTTCCGTTTAGGGCGAATGCACGCTCAAAGTTTCCATTACTGTATTCTCTTCTGCTGAATTTTTTAGCCTCTTCAGCTTGCTCATCAGCAGTGTAAGAAATCGTTAATACATCATCTTTGGTGATCACCTTTAAATGTTCTTTCACCAGATTGGGCGCGTATACATGGATAATAAAGTGTTGATCAGTTTCTTCAATATTGACAGGAACTTTTCTGAAATGTGCTTCAAAAAATGGGTGCTGATGCTTGAAATGTCTTCCAAATCGACCTTCTCTAGGTCTGCAATCACCATAATTCATTTTGCCGTTATGGCATCTATGTTCGTTATACATAATTTTTGTTTTTAATTTTTACTAATTGTTTAATAGTTGTAGTGGCTTCTTCAGCTGCTACTTTTGGAATGCTAGCCCTTCGATATAGAAGGGATATTTAATTTTTGCGCAATTAAATGGGCAAAGGGAAAGGCCGCAGAGAAAACGATATAATCAAAATTTACACCGCTAACCTTTTCCATGATGTCGTCTATCAACTTCATGGGATGTAATAGTGCGCTAATCAAGCCAGAATCTGGCTTATCATTAAGGCTTTCATTTGCATCCTGTTCAAATATGTCTAGATCTGTTCTATAGTATTTGAAGCTTGCCCCAATCTTTTCAATAGCCTTTTTAAACCCATTTGAACTGAAAAAGGTAATTTTTTCACCACGATCAACAAGGGTAGAGGCTAAGTCTAGCGCCGAGTCAACCTCGTGCTTATCTGGGATGGATAGAAAAAGTACGTTCGACATCTTTAATGCGTATAAATTGTTGATCTTTTTGCGGTATCAACCTGAGTTGGGGCAGTATCCAAAGCTTTATTGAAATGGTGGTTGAACCCTTTATTTTTCCAATGTTCCTGACAATGTTCGTGTTGGTAATGGTGATTACTAAAATCTAACCGGTCACGATACCCACGCTGAACTGCCAATACATTTAAACTGTAAAATGTTCCTGCTGCGGCCGCTAAAGCCAAAAAAAATCTAAATGCTCTCATAATTTCAGTTGATGTTAATTTGGGTTATCTTTCCATTGCCTTGAATATTTGGTCGGTACCAGCTGTTGTCAATAGGAACAATAGGTTCGTTATAAAAACCAAAGTCCTGTCTATAATACTGCATGAAGTGCCGGCGTTTAGCCTTAAAGTACATCTTAAAGATTAAGCCAATGAACAGGGCAATGAGGATAAATTTGAATACAAATGGTACGAAGAAAAGGGTAGCGCCCAGCACTATTCCAAATCCTATAGCTCTTAATATTTTGATCATGTTTCTATCTTGTTTTTAAAGTAGACGCAGGACTTTTATTTTTACTTTAAAGATTTTTATTTTTTTTTGCCTCGCGCTCTGCTGCGGTAAAAATGATTGGTAGTCAAAAAACTTTCTAACCATATGGGCCATAGAAGAAAAATATAAGCAGTGCTAATAACCACCCCCAGCCCCTCCTAAATTAGGCGGAGCAGGACTGTGCTTCGGACAAATAGGAACCCTGTAGGTTCTTGTGCCTTGCCCAATTAACCCTTCGCTTTAAGATCCCGCCTGTGCGAGGATGACGATGATTGATAGGAATGCTGTTGGCTAGGAAAGACCTTTATTCTTTAGAGTTGTAGTGAGATGCTACAACTAGGTTTAATAGTCTTCTGCATCCAGCTCTGTGTGCTTCGCGAAATAACTTTGTGGCCTCTGCGGTAAAAATGATTGATGTGGTCGTAGCGAGACGTTACAATTAGGTTTAGGTTAACCACCATGCCTGGCTCTGCACCATGCAACTCCCCGCCTTTTTTCAAGGAGGGGGTGCGAAAGCCTGTGTTGTTGCGGGGGTGGTTGCTGCGCATTGCTCAATGACCCCTTCGCTTTAAGATCCCGCCTGCGCGAGGATGACCTATGATTGATAGGAATGCTTCTGGCTAAGTAAGACCTTTATTCTTTAGCGTCATAGTGAGATGCTACAATTAGATTTAATAGTCTTTTGCATCCAGCTCTGTGTGCTTCGCGAAATAACTTTGTGGCCTTTGCGGTTAAATGTGTTACGGGTTGTGTGTTACGAGTTACGAATCAAGTCTCTGGTTCGTGGCGCACGCACCAGTTCATGTTGCCTGGCGGCTACCCACTGTCTCGCACACCCTTACCTTAAAAAGTAGGCGTGTGGGATTTTCGATGCCTTGCATGAGAATTAGCTTACTTCGTGAAATAACTTTGTGGCCTTTGCGGTAAAAAATGATTGATCTAGCCGTAGCGAGACGCTACAACTAGAAATGATTTATTCTTCTCTTCTTCTTCTCCAATCCCGGCATCTGTTTTTGTACTCTTCTCTAAATCGGTCCTGATCTTCAGTACTCATATTTCGCCATTTTTCTCTCATTCCAGTCCCTCTGTGACCAAATTTGCCAGGTCCGCCGCCTCTACCGAAACTACCAAAAAGCAAGCGACATAAAACCAACAGGCCCAATGCCTGCCAGAAGTTAATGGGCTTGCAAAATACCACTTCAGGTAAGATAGAATTCCATAAAAATTTAACCACATAACCCAAAGCCGTAGCAATCAGAATTGCTCCTGGGATAAAAAAAAGAAGTTTTTTACCTCGACTAAAATTTCTACGCCTCATAACAGCAATTTAATAGTTAATAAATTCTTGATATAAATGTTGTAAACGATTACGCAGATGTTTCACCGCATAACCCTTTCTTGATATTAATGTTTTAATGTTTTCGCCCGTTTCATTGGCTATATCCTGAAAAGTACGTTCCTCTAATTCATTCTGAATAAACACGTAGCGCTGGTTTTCTGGTAGCTCCTCCAATGCTGAAAATAGCTGGTCCCAAAATAATTTCTTCAAACTTTCCTCTTCCGGGCTATAGGTTTCGGCTAATAAAATCTCTCTGAAACTGATTTCGCCATCCTCATCCTCAAAACTTAAATCTTCCAAAAGCTGATCCTTTTGCTTTCGGTATCGATCGGTAATCTTGTTTCGCGCAACGCGATAAAGCCAGCTCCCTACCTGCTCAATAGCATTGGCTTCTGGCTGGTTGCTCAGTTGGTACCATACATCCTGTAAAATGTCTTCTGCATCCTCATCCGTATTCACCCGTCCACGAATGAAACTAAACAGGCGCTTACCGTAATCGGCAACAGCAGAAATGATATTTTGAGGTTCGTTTTTTGGCACTATTTGTTCTTTGATAAACCAGTAGACGAATGAAAATCAATATTACTTTAAATTTTATTCATTTTTTTTAATAAATATTTAGATCTCTTTTAATCAAAACAAAAGCCCCTACAATTTGACATGGAATAGCCAAAGCGTAAGGGCTTCGAAGTAAATCGAATCAGAAATTATTTCAACGTTCCGGTAGGGTTTGTCCCTTTATCTACAATCGTTTTAATATTTCCCGATAAATCTGAAACGTAAATTTTGCTTTGAGTAAAGGGTTTTTCTGCCCCACTGTAAAAAATGCGGTCGTCTGTAGTAACAAATAAATAGGGTACATTTACTCCTTTAGGCGAAATGCGATCTACTTTCTTACTTGCCAGATCTAATATATAAACAGCCTCACTTGGGCCAGTTAAGCCCTCCAGAATATCGGTGTTACCAACGTTGAAGATTAATTTTTTCCCGTCGCTGGTATAAAAGAAGCGGTTACTGCTGGCCACAGAAAAATCTTTACCAATCAAATCAGCAATGAGTTTTGTGTCAACAATTTTACCCTGGATATCAAAGGTGTACAAATGATTCAGGTCATGTCCCAGTAGTTCGGTTTCATTTTTCCAGGTTGGTGCATAAACGTTAATATTAGATGCACTATCAATTGTTTTGTATCCCGTATTATCGGTTTTAATCACGCCAATTTTCCAAAGGCTTTTAGGATTAAAGATGCTAAAGGCTACAGTTGCGCCGCTAGGCGACCAAACCGCCTGGTAAAAATTGTTGCTGTTCACCTGAAGCTTACCCTGACTTTTATTCTCCATATCGGCTATCCAGATGCTTCGGCCACCGGTAGAATCGGTTAGGGTATAAGCAAGCTTATTGCCATCGGGCGAAATCGCAGGATCAGTAGCCCCACCAAAGGAAATTTGCTTTAAAGTATCAATACTCGTGGCCACAATCTTCTGTCCATCCTGATAGGCTAAGGCAATGGCTTTTTGGCTTAACGCAACTGTATCTAAAAGTGCTGTTGGGGGAGTTTGTTCGGTATTGTTACTGTTGCAGGCAGTCATTAATCCGAGGCAAGGGATAAAGTATTTTAGGGATTTAAGATTAAAGTTCATATTGCAATTTTACGGATTGTTTTTAAACAAAAAGATTCAAGCCCTTTCGAAACTTGAATCTCTCTTAATTTATGATATTCTGTAAACTTAACTCTTCTTTTTATCGGCATAACCGAAAACTTTCTGTAAAAGGGTAGAACTACGCGCATTTATATTGCCTCTTATTTTAAGTTCCTCTTTAGCTACTTCAATAAACAATCCATCAATGGCTTTTTGTGTTACATAAGCCGTTAGGTTCGTGTTAACAGGCTTTACCAAGGGCAGTCTGTTGTACTGTGTAGTTAAATCGCTGTAGTATTTGGTTGCATTAACTTTGTTGAGGCTGGTGGTAACAATCGGACTAAATTTTTCGGTCAGTTGTGCAGAAGTAACTCTTTTAAAATATTCTGTTGCAGCATCAGTTTTCCCTAAAAGGATGTTGGTGGCATCGGTAAGGGTCATCTGTTTGATGGCAGAAATGAAGATAGGTTTTGCTTCCTTAGCAGCATCTTCAGCGGCGCGGTTTAAACTCGTAATTACATTATCGCAAAGCGAATTCAGGCCAATTCCCCGAAGCGTTTTCTCTACTTTTTGTGCTTCAGGTGGCATGAGAATTTTAACCGCCAAATTACCTAAAAAGCCATCTTTTACCGATAGTCGATCGGCACCTGCCGAAACCCCTAATTGCAGGGCTTCCTTAATACCTAAACCAATTTCTGAGGTGGTGGGTGCCCCGGCACTCGTAGCAGAGCTGCTTTGCCTGTCGGTAACCTTTTTAAAGATGTCGCTTAGCTTAATTTGGCTATGTGCCTGTTCTTGCGTAAAAAGCAATAAAGCTACGGCTGTTAATAGGATATTTAACTGTTTCATTGGTGTGAGTTTAATTTGACTTAGCAAAACAATGGCCAGAAATCTGGTTTGGATGTTTAGCTCAAACAAAGATATGGCTTTTGAACCTGTTTAAATGTTAAATTTTATTGGTTTAGCCTGCAACAATAATCCTGTATTGTTTCCTAATAATTTAGTTTAGCGCCCACATACTCGAAAATATTTTTTATACTTGAAAGATAAATTTTCGTTAGCTACCCAATTTTTGAAGTTCATAAAAAATACAGCTGGCAAACGCCAGTATGAAGATGCCGATCTTATCGCCGAGTATAAAGACACCGGCGATTTAGATGCATTGGGTACCTTGTACAATAAGTATATGCACCTGGTTTTCGGGGTTTGCTTCAATTATTTTAAAGATGAAGAGCAGAGCAAGGATGCCGTTATGCAAATTTTTGAAGAACTGGTGCAGAAACTAAAGGCGCACGAGGTTCAAAACTTTAAAAGCTGGCTCCACGTTTTAACCAGAAATCATTGCCTCATGGCCCTTCGTAAATCGGCCAGGCAGAATAATGTTTCTTTAGACGATACTTTTGTGGAAAATACTGATTTTGTGCATCTAGATATCGACAACACAAAAGAAACGCAACTTACCATAATGGAAAAGTGCATGGAAACTTTGACGGAAGAACAGCGAAAAAGCGTAGATTTATTCTATCTGCAAGAAAAGTGCTATAAAGAAGTAGCTGAAATTACTGGATATGATATGCTAAAGGTGAAAAGTTATATCCAAAATGGTAAGCGAAAGTTGAAGATTTGTATAGAAAAAAATAGTGGTGAATAAGGATTGGTTAGATATTGATGTGCTGGAAGATTACCTTGATGGTAAGCTTGATGCTAAAGCCATGCATTTTGTAGAGCGCCAGGCTTTAGAAGATCCTTTCGTTGCCGAAGCACTCGAAGGTCTGCGCCAATCTCCAAAGCGTAAACAGCACCTTTCTCTTTTACAAAAACAACTCTACCACCGGATTGCTAACGAACCAGTTAGACGTAAAATGTGGGGCATTACCACACAACGTTTAAGTATTGCAGCTACGGCAACTGTTGCTTTTATTGCAGTGAGTATTTTATTCTTTATGCGCGAAACCAACAATAGAAATGAAGTGGCTAAACGCAAGGAGGCAGGGGTAATGGTTAATCTGGATACCACTACCGCCATAGCTGAGGCTAAACCAACAATTAAAGACTCTGCAGCAATAGACGGGACAGAAACACAAAAAATACTGATAGATAAAGCCATAAGGAACGCCAAAACAAGCGATTTAGCTAAAAACACCAAATCTTTTCAATCCGAGGTAAAGGCCAGGCAACAACTCCAGGCTGAAGTGCAGGCAGAGCAGGAAAGAAAAGCCGTTGCTTCCTTGGCGAAGGTTCAGGCGATGGCTGCTGCGGCACCATCCTTGGCCAGTAACAAGCCTGTTTACATGGGAAGCGTAGTTGCGCAAGACGGCAAGCCTATATCGGGAGCAGTTGTTAAAACGGCAAGCGATAGAAATGTAACGGCTACAGATGCCAATGGCTTTTTTGCCTTGCCGCTGGATAGTGCCGATAAAAGTAAGGAGATACTGGTAAAGGCACAGGGGTATAATGATAAAGCAGTTTCAACAGACCCAAATGCTATCCGGATGGCCTTAAGTGGAGATAAATCTTTAAACGAAATAGCGTTGATCACCGGATCAAACGGAAGGAGAAAAGAAGCCATAGCTGCACCTAAAATTGTACTTAGGGCCGATCAAAATTTAGATGGTAAATCGAAGGAAGAAATCACAAAGCCCATTCCGGTTTCAACGATCGATTACAACCAGTACTTAGAGAATAACAATAAGCTTTATAATCCAAAAGGCCCCGCACAATACGTTATTGTGAGTTTTAAGGTGAAGAAAAATGGAAGGCCTGCTGATGTAAAAGTAATTAAGGGCATTGATAAAAAAGCAGATGCAGAGGCCCGGCGTTTAATTTCTACTGGGCCAGATTGGGTTCTGCCAAAAACGGGTACAGACCAGGTAGAGATGAGTATAAAGTTCTAGTCACTCTCGGGTAAAGGCATATGGTATTAACTTAAGGAGAAAACTAAAATGAATTGCCCTTCGACAGGCTCAGGATGACAATCCATTTTAGTTTTCGACTGATTCAGAAGGTCTTCGACTACTTGTCCTGATTTCACATTGGGAAGCTCAGGACAGCATTTAGCTTAAGTTAATAGCGTAGGTGGTGAAGCCTGAAACGCGCGCTTTGTTAATTCGTATTTTCTCATTCCTTTAAATTAATCACATGTATAAGTTACCGTATTATCAGGCTGATAATCAGGATGAAGTTTTAGCCTTCATGCATCACCACAGCTTTATTACCCTTATTGGGTTTGATGGCGATTATCCTGTAGCAACTCAGGTGCCCGTTAAAACTGTTGTTAAGGGCGAAAGGATTAAGCTGGTTGGGCATATCATGACCAAGACTGATCACTATAGCACATTTGCCCAAAATCCTAAGGTAATGGCTTTATTTACAGGGGCGCATGCTTATATCAGTGCTTCTGTATATGAAAATCCGGCTTCAGCTTCCACGTGGAACTATAAAACAGTACAGGCAAAGGGGATGATCAAACTCCTCAGTACTGAAGAAACTTATCAGGTGATTAAAGATATTACAGATCATTATGAAAATGAGGATAGTCCTGCTGCATTCCACAAAATGGATGAAGCGTACATTCAAAAGCATTTAAAGGCCATCACCGGATTTGAAATCGAAGTCACCCATATTGATCATGTATTTAAGATGAGTCAAAATCATTCAGCAAAGAATAAAGAAAGTATTATTGCGGATCTCGAAAGGAGTGGAGATGTGATGGCTAATGAGGTTGCGAAGGAGATGAGGAAGGAGAAAATATAAGTTCACTTTGTATTCTTTATGCTTTATTTCAATGCAGTAAAGAAGTGGCTCTCTCCTAACACCATTTAGAATCAAACTTGCCTGCGCTTACATGTCTTAAATGGTAAAAGTATGCGCTTTATCTTTGAACCATATAAGCCATATAAGGAAAATGTAAGCCCTGCTTTGTGCCTTCTCTCTGTGCGCTCTGTGGTAAAATCGGCTCATCGCCTTTAATCTGCGGGAAAAACCAAACCCTAAAAACAAAAAAGGCTAAAACAATCAAGTCTTAGCCTTCCGAGTATATTAAAGGATTTTGTTTTATTTGAAATAGTAAATCAAACTATAAATAATGGCTGCTAAAGTAGCAGAAACCGGAATAGTTAAAATCCAGGCCCAGATTAAATTAATGGTTACTCCCCAACGTACAGCAGAAACGCTTTTCACAACACCCACACCCACAATTGAACCCGTAATGGTATGCGTAGTTGAAACAGGAATAGCAAAATGCTCTGTAATACCTAAGGTGATTGCACCTGCACCTTCAGCAGCAACACCTTCCAGTGCAGTTACCTTGGTGATTTTAGAGCCCATCGTTTTTACAATCTTCCATCCACCACTCATTGTTCCCAATGAAATTGCAGAATAACAGGCAATAGGCACCCAGGCAGGTAGCGCTTCAAAATCAGGAATAACTTTCGATGCAATTAAAGCTGTAGCAATAATACCCATTACTTTTTGGGCATCGTTACCACCATGGAAGAAACTTAATGCTGCAGATGACAATAACTGTAGTCGTTTAAACCATTTTTCAGCTGTTGCTGGTTTGGCATGCCTGCAGATATTGATGATAATCAAAGTTAAAACCACCGAAATCACCATACCAATCACTGGCGCAAGCACGATAAAGGAAACGATTTTAATCACGTAACTCATGTTTACTGCATCCAGCGCACTGGCACCTGTTAACATGGCATGTGTCATCCCAGCTCCTGCAAAACCACCAATTAAGGTGTGCGATGAACTGGAAGGAATACCGTACCACCAGGTTAAAAGATTCCAGACAATTGCAGCAACCAGTCCAGCCAGAATTACTTCTAGCGTAATGTATTGCTCAATAACAGTTTTGGCGACAGTATTAGCCACTTTGTGATCGGTAAAATAGAAATAAGCTGCAAAATTAAATAGAGCGGCCCAAAGTACCGCCTGAAATGGCGTAAGTACTTTTGTAGAAACGATTGTTGCGATAGAGTTTGCCGCATCGTGGAAACCATTGATGTAATCGAAGGCAATAGCCAGAATTACCACAACAACCAATAAGGTAGTTACCATGTTTATTTTGGATTAGGCGTTTTTAACAAGGATAGTCTCCAGTACATTTGCAACATCTTCACATTTGTCTGTAGCTTTCTCTATCGTTTGTAAAACCTCTTTTTGTTTAATTAATTCAATCGCATTCGTTTCGTATTCGAATAGACGGGCAACCGCCAGTGTAAATACGTAATCGGCCTGATTTTCGCCGCTATTGATACGGATACAAGCATCAGCAATAACACGGATATTTTTAAAGCTTCGTAATTCTTTAATCGCTTTATCAATATCTGTACACATTTCTACCAAAAGCTCAGCTATTTTAACAATAGGTTCGTTAATGGTGTGCATGTTATACATCTGCATGCGGTTAGCTGTGCCATAAATGTAATCCGCAACATCATCAACGGCAGTTGCCAATTGGTGAATATCCTCTCTGTCGAAAGGCGTAATGAAGTTCCTACTCAATTCAAGAAAAATAGAATGGGTAATATCATCTCCTACGTGCTCCAAACGTTCAATCTCTTTAAAGATAGTTTTTCGGCTTTCTGGGTCAGCGGTACTAACCATTTCTAAAAGGGTCTCTGCAATTTTTAAAGCATTGCTTCCTGCTTGCTCAAAAAGAGGATGAAACTTCTTGTCTTGTGGTGTAAAGAACTTAAAAATATTGTTCATGTTAATTTTTAATATGTTGCAAAGCTACGAGGCCAATGTTAAGTTAATGTTAAGTTCTTAATTATCTTAACACTTTGGAAGTTAGCATAGATTTTGCCAAGAGGAGGTCTGGTAAATTAGTTCATTAGTCATTGGTTCATTCGGCGTTTCAGGTGCCTAGATTGCGCTTTGAGCCTTTGTTCATTAGTTTGCCACGGAAACACAAAATTCACGGAAAAAACAGAAAAAAAATGTAGTAAAGTTGTACTTATATGAATTAAATGGTAATATAGATTTGATTTGAACCATAATACTAAGCTCGTGATCATCTTAGGTTTCTAAGTATCTCATTCGGCGTTCCGGGTGCTTAACTTGAGCTTTTGTTTATTAGTTTGCCACGGAAACACAAAATTCACGGAAAAAACAGAAAAAACTTAATGCTAAGTTGTACTTATATGACTTAAATGGTAAAATAGATGAGATTTGAACCATATTATTAAGCCCGTGATAATCTTAGGTTTCTAAGATGCCTGAGGTGGTTAAAAATTTAAACAGCTTACCCGCCTTTTTGTAACGTAAACGCGAATGTAGTTCCAATATTTGGTGTGCTTCTAACAGAAATAGTTTGTTGGTGGGCTTCTAAAATGTGTTTTACAATCGCTAATCCCAATCCTGTTCCGCCAACTTCTCTTGCCCTGTGGGTATCGATTCGGTAGAAACGTTCAAATAAACGAAGGAGGTGTTTTTCTTCTATCCCAATACCATTATCAGTTACTTCAATTAAAAACTGATCATGGAGTTCAAAAATCTTAATGGCGGTTTCTCCATTCTCGACACCATACTTAATGCTGTTTACAATTAAATTGATTAAAACCTGGCGGATTTTTTCCCTATCGGCCTTAACCATGGTCACAGCAGTATATTTATCCTTAAAGAAAAGGGTAATTTTTTTAGCCTTTGCGCGGTCTTCCAGGTTGTCCATCACCTCTTTTGCCAATAGCACAAAATCAAATTTTTGGTAGTTAATAGGCGATTCGCCGGTTTCCAGCTTCGAAATTACATCTAAATCGTTAATGAGATAACTTAATCGCTCCACATTGTTACCCGCTTTTTTCAAGAAGATCATGGCCTGATCCGGATCATCCTCAATGCAATCTTGCAGGGTTTCAATATAGCCCTGAATGGCAAAAAGGGGCGTTTTAAACTCGTGAGATACGTTGGAAAGAAATTCTCTTCTAAACTGTTCCTGCTTTTTTAACAAGTCGATTTCCTTCTTTTTTGCTCCTGCCCATTCCTTTACCTCTTGCTCCACATCGTTGATGGGATCGGCGCTAACATATTCACCCAAAGCATCTTTTAAGTCTTTCCCTAATTTGAGGTTGTGAATGAGTTTATAAATTAGTTTAATCTTGGTATAGATATATTTTTCCAGTAAATAATAAAAAACCAGGAAGCTGCTGAGGAAGGAAACGCCAAATGAAATGGCCAGATAATATAAACTGTGCTGAAAATAAAAGTTAACCAAACCAATTGATAAGGCCACAGCAAGGGCAGTAAATAGGACCAAAACACTTAATTTCATGCTGCAATTTAGCAGTTTTATGTTAATCGTGTGTTAACTCAACTGCTTTTCAGTTAAATATTTCCAGTACCTTTTGGGTACGTGCTGCAAATGAAGTTTGGTGTTTTTACGGGCTACAATATTGGCACTTTTAAAATAATCTTTCCACAAGAGCGCATAAAGCTGCTCTTTTTCATCGGTTAAGGCAGGGGTTAAGTTTTGTTGCGCGCTTCCTTTTTCAAAATTGATACTAACTTCTTCAACGGTATCCAGGTTGTAGTGTAAGCCATATTTTCTTTTTAAATCGTAAATAATCCATTGCTGGTCTGCATAGCGGTTTTTGAAGTGATTGGAAATTAAAGGCAATACATTAAAGTCAGGATCTATGCCGGCATAAAAGATATTATCGGCAGTTTGCTGAAAGCGGATAAAAGCCTCCATGCGGTGTTTTTCTCGTTCTACACTTTTGGCGTATTTAGATAGTGCAATAACATGCTCATTCCCATAATTATTTTCTGCCCCTTTCTGTTGCTGAAAAATATAGCAGGAGAACTGAAACAAATGATGGTAAGCATCTGGAAGTTCTGATAGATAACTACAATAGAATTTACGGAGCCAGTCTTTCTGCAGCTTTTTTTGCAAACCTGCCCACACCCGATCGGCCTTACCCTGATCGGCAATAATTTCCAAACTTTCTGCAAAGGCCTCGGGTTGAAAAATCTCAGCAGATTTTAAGGTAACTTTTCCCGGCTTACGCTCAAACCATTCAAAAACACTTGTTAAAAGCCCGGTAAGGGATCCATCAAAAATATAGGTCATGATGAAATGCGTTTAATGACAAATACAACTAAAACAGAAGAAGCTGATTTTGTGCCGTTTTGAGATACTTACTTTGGCTGTCAGCTAAAATAAAGGCCTTAATTTCCGTTCCCTGATAATCTTTTAACTGATATGGACTATCTGCGCAGGAGATAAAATGTTTCGCTCTGTTATAGGCTACGCCTATTTTCTTCAGCTGATCTATGCGTAATCTGCCGAACTTCCTGGCCTGAACAATTTTCTTTGCCGACATCACACCGATGCCTGGTACACGTAAAATCATTTGATAATCGGCCTTGTTAATATCAACCGGGAAATGTTGCATATTTCGAATGGCCCAGCTCAATTTAGGATCAATGTCTACATCCAGGTTTGGGTTTTCATCATTCAGAATTTCCTGAACGTTGAAGCCATAAAAGCGCATCAGCCAGTCTGTTTGGTATAAACGGTTTTCTCTCAGTAAAGGAGGTTGTGTTCCTAAAATAGGCATGCGGCTATCATTGCTAATGGGAATGTATCCCGAATAATAAACCCGTTTAAGGGCAAAATTTTTATAGAAGGTATTTGCGGTGTACATGATGTCCTTATCACTCTCGGGTGTGGCACCCACTACCATTTGTGTACTCTGGCCGGCGGGTACAAATTTGGGTACATGCTTAATCAGCTTTTTATCCTCCCCAAACTGAACAATGTTTTGCTGAACAAAAGCTAAGGGCTTAATCACATCGGCATGGCTTTTCTCGGGAGCTAACAACTTTAAACCAGCCTCTGTTGGCATTTCCAGGTTAATACTCATCCTATCGGCATATAGGCCAGCCTCCTTAATCAATTCGTCGCTTGCTCCGGGAATGGTTTTTAGGTGTATGTACCCATTATATCTTTGCTCCAGCCTTAATTTTTTAACAATAAGGAGCAGGCGTTCCATGGTAAAATCGGCATTTTTAAAAATGCCCGAACTGAGAAATAAACCTTCAATGTAATTTCTCCTGTAAAAATTCATGGTTAGTTCCACCACCTCATCCACAGTAAAAGCTGCGCGCTTAACGTCATTGCTTTTTCTCGAAACGCAAAAGGCACAATCGTAAATGCAATGGTTGGTAAGCAGGATTTTGAGCAAAGAAACACAACGCCCGTCTTCGGTATAGGTATGGCAAATGCCAGAAGTATGCGAATTTCCTAAACCTTTATTATCATTTTTTCTCGTTCCACCACTTGATGAGCAGGAAACATCATACTTGGCCGCATCAGCCAGAATGTTTAACTTTTCACGAATCCTTTCAAACATAATCTTCAGTTAGCTAACAAATATAGTTTAAAAACTAAAAATATTAGTAATTGTTGTTAACGAAGATACTCTGAAAAGGAGTGATAGGCTTATTTACCTTCCCATTCTTTATAAAACTGATCCAGGTACTGAAGCATAAACTGATGACGTTCTTCGGCAATGGCTTTGCCGCTTACTGTATTCATCATGTCTTTAAGCTTGAGTAGTTTTTCGTAAAAGTGGTTTATAGTAGGGGCGGTGGTATTTTTATATCCTTCTTTATCCAGATACTCCTTAAATTTAATTTCAGGATCATAAAGTACACGGTTTTTAAAGCCTCCATAGGTAAAAGCCCTGGCAATACCAATGGCACCTATGGCATCTAAGCGGTCAGCATCCTGCACAACCTCCATTTCTTTCGAACTGAATTTAACCTCGTCAAAACTATTTTTGAACGACATGTGCTGAATAATGAGCTTCACCTGATCAATGATGGATTGATCTACCGCGATAGATTTCAAAAAGTCTTCTGCAACTTTAGGGCCTAATTCTTCATCTCCACCGTTAAACTTAGGGTCGGCAATATCATGCAACAAGGCCGCAAGAGCTACAATAAGTTGGTCTGCCTTTTCGGTTTCATTAATGGTTTGAGCAGTTTTAAAAACACGCTCAATGTGAAACCAATCATGACCAGCTTCTGCATTTTTTAAAGTTTCCTTAACGAAATCTATGGTTTTGGAAATGATGATATCCTGCATAATCTATTTTTTGCCAAAGATATTGGAAAAATATGCAGGAGGGAAGAAATGATTTCAACAGACCAATGCTACACCGCTTTGGCCTGTCTGTTTTCGTCTTCAGCAATAATTTTAATCAAATCATTGTGATTCATAGTTAAAAAATGGGTTACCTGCACCTCTAAAATAGCTGCTATCTGAAATAACCGATCCACTGTAAGCTTACTGTAGCCCAACTCTATTTTGCTATAAGCATTCTGAGAAATTTTTAGCTTGGCAGCCAAATAATCCTGAGTATAATCCCTATACTCTCTAATTTTTCTAATGTTTCCAGCTACGTTTTTTGTCTTTACGTTCAATAGATCTTCCATACAATATTTAGGTATTTAAACAACTTATAGGGGTATATACGATGATTAAATCGGTTGAGATTTCAATTTATAAAAAAATTAATTGACCTCTATATACTTACCTGACTTATTGTTAACAAGGATAACAACCAAAACAGTCCAAATGTTTATGGCATTCTTTTTCGTTATTTTTCGCAGTTTAGCGGAGAAAAAAGAATAGGGGAATTAGAAAGACATTCTTTATCTGTGATGTGTTTACAGAAGAGGTAAGAAATGGAGAGCGTTAGTTTAGCGTATGATTTATTCTGTAATCAATGGAGCCCTTTTAGAACCATCGTAAAGCTCGTATTCGAGCAACCGGCAATCTAATTTTCCATTGTAAAATTCAATCTTCTTAGCAGCCTTAAGTCCGATCTTTTTAGCCAGATCCGGGTTTCCTGTAAAAATGTAACCCGAATACCCCTTGCATTGCTGCTTCATATAATCGCCCATGCGTTTATAAGTAAGTTCCAGCTTGCTATGAACGCCTAAACGCTCTCCGTATTCCGGATTGAAAACTACAGCGCCCTTTCCGGTTTCCGGAACAGGAGTTTGTTCAAAATCACAAACGTGAAAGTCGATAAGCGTGTCTACCCCAGCTGTTTTAGCATTCTTTCTCGTTACCTCTACCGCATCTTCCGAAATATCTGAGGCCACAATCTTAAAGTCGATATTTTTAATCACCTGATCCTTTAATATCCGGCGTTCAGCAAAAAAGACTTGTTCATCGTAGCCAATAATATGCATAAAGCCGTAGTTCATTCTATATAAACCAGGAGCGCGATTGGTTGCAATTAATGCCGCCTCAATGGCTAAAGTGCCCGATCCACACATGGGATTAATAAAGGGAGACTTTTTATCCCATTGGGTTGCTAAAATTACACTCGCAGCTAGCGCCTCCAGCATTGGGGCTTTTCCAGGTATTTTGCGGTAACCATGTTTGGCCAGCGTTTCGCCAGAAGTATCTATAAAAACATCTGCATCTGCATCTTTCCAGTACAGGTGAATAACCGTTTTGTTGGCATCAGAACCAGAGTTTGGTCTGATCCCTTTTTTCTCTTTCATCCGATCTACAATGGCATCCTTAACTTTAAGGTTAGCAAAAAGTGGTGTTGTAATGTGCGGGTTATCCACATTCGAGGTTACCGAGAAATATCCGGTAAAATCAATGAGCTCTTCCCATTCTATAGCTTTAATTTCATTGTACAAATCATCAGGATTTTTTGCACTAAAGCTTTTTATGGCGTATAAAATCTGACTTGCACAGCGTAGGTTTAAGTTTAATTTAATGCACTCTGTAAGGGTAATGTTTAATTCTACTCCTGTAGAAAAAGCCCTTTCTATGGTATATCCAAGCGCTTTTACTTCATCTTGCAGATAGGGAGAAAGGCGTTTGTTGCAGGTAATAATAACCTTGCTTTTATTGTGGAAAACTTGCGTCATAATGTATGCGAAGTTATCAATAAAATTATTGAGATTTGAGGTTTATAGTACAAGTTATGGAAATTAAAGGAAAAGTACACGAAGTAGGTGCAACGCAGCAAGTGAGCGAAACGTTTAAAAAACGTGATTTAATAGTAGAATATGCAGAAAATCCAACATACCCAGAATATATTCGTTTTGAGGCTTTGCAGGATAAAACTGCTTTATTAGATACATTCAAAGCTGGCGATGAGGTTGAGGTTTTCTTTAATTTACGTGGCCGTCCATGGACAGATAAAACAGGAAAAACATCATATTTTAACAGTTTGGTAATTTGGCGTATCAATGCTATTGCAGGAAATGCAGCAGCACCAGGTGCCCCAGCTTATGCAGCTCCGGTTGACGTTAGTAGCGCACCAGGAGAAGATGATGATTTGCCTTTCTAAATAAAGAATCTTTTTTAAGCAAACAATTTTGAACCAATGCCGGGGCTTTTGCCCCGGCATTTTTTTTGGCCTTTTATTTTTACAAGCCTGTTTTCAGTTTACAATTCTCAGCTATGCCTCCAGGCGAAAAACTAACCCAAAACCAACAGTCAGTTTACCCGCTTCATTTACAGTACTGTTACGTGTTAAAATATGTTAAAACCAAGGTTAAAGCCTGTAGATTAAGTAATTTTGATATTTGTAGCACTATATTCATCTCAATCGTTTAAGCTACGAACACACAGTTAATGAAAAAAAGAAGTTTTTGGTTAATCACTGTCCTCATGACAGTAGCACTCCTTGGTGTATTTGTAATGCAATTGTATTACATCAGGGAAGCGTATAGCCTAAAATCACAACTTTTTGATGAACAGGTGAACCAAACACTCACCACTGTGGTAAATAAAGTTCAGCGCTTAAATGTAGCCGATCACATCAATAAAAGAGATGCTGAAAATAAGATGCAGTACGAAGAAGAGCTTAGACAGCGGGAGTTGGATATTAAAGATTTGAAGCAGCAGTTTGTGCAGGAGCAGGAGATTAGAAAAGGAGAGCAGCAGGTACAGGTAGAGAATTATTTAAATCAGCAGGATAGTTTAATTCGGGTGTCGTACCGAAGAACACAAATCCTTTCAGAAAACACCTTTAAATCGCTTTCAACGCCAGCCCCACGAATTGGCAGGTCGCTTCTGGATGTGCAGATGGACGCCGTTGTAGATGGAGATTTTAACCTGAAAGCCTACAGTATGCGTTCCAGATTGGCTTCGCCTGATGTGAAGACCTTTAATTTTAGAACTGCCAGAACTTTACCGGATACCATTAGGTACCTGGGCGAAGATCCCATGACAGGCAAACCGCTCTTAATTGCCCTGCCAAAACTTTCTGATGAATTGGTACAGAAATTTAAAAGAGAGGATAAGCTGGCCAAGTTGAAATTTGATCAGCAATTAAGTGCCTTGAGTAAAGGGATTAAGCCTTACAGCGCTTCTAGCTTATTGCAGGACGTGGAAAAGGAAATGCGTGAGGTTAATGTTCCAATTTACAAAAGAATTGATTCGGGTAACCTGGCCCGGTTGTTAAAAAGAGAGTTTTTAAACCACAACATCGATCAGGTATATGATATGCAGGTTAAACTTGCCCGAAAAGACTCTGTTCTTTATATCATGGCAAACAGTGGCAATCCGAATTTTGAAGATAACAAAACCTACAAAGTCCCTATTTTCAGTAACGATATTTTCCGCGATCCGGGAACATTAATGGTAAGGTTTCCCTATAAAAATTCGGCCATTTTAACTAACCTCAGCTTTACGCTGGCCTCATCAATAGGCTTATTGCTGGTATTGGTGTTTATTTTTTCTTACACGCTTTATGCGATATTGAAGCAGAAGAAAATTTCTGAGATGAAAACCGATTTCATCAATAATATGACCCACGAATTTAAAACGCCTGTGGCCACCATTATGATTGCCAGCGAAGCGTTGAAGGATTCGGAGGTTACCGAAGACAAGGCAAGGCTGAAACGGTTGGCCGGAATAATCTATGATGAAAATGTGCGTTTGGGTAACCATATTGAAAGGGTGTTAAGCATTGCCAGGCTGGAAAAGAACGAGCTAAAAATGGAGAATACAGAGGTGGATATGAACGATCTGATTCTGATTGTACTGGATAGCATGAGCTTGCAGCTGCAAAAACGCAACGCCGTAATTCATGTCAATACCGACGCAGAAAATGCCGTGGTTTTTGGAGATGAGCTTCACCTCTCCAACGTGCTTTACAACCTGATCGATAATGCCAATAAATACAGTGCAGATACCCCCGAAATTACCATTTCAACACGAAACACCAATAAACATGTTATTATAGAGGTTACCGATAAGGGTATAGGAATGACCAAAGAACAATCTAAACGGATATTTGACCAGTTTTACAGAGTACCCACGGGTAATTTGCATGATGTAAAAGGCTTCGGTTTAGGACTTAATTACGTACAAGATATTATTAAACAATTAAACGGCAGTATAAAGGTAAGTAGCGAAAAAGATAAAGGAACAACCTTTGAAATATCCTTACCTTTATAAAGCTGTCGTTACAAAAGCAGGCTTATCGATACAAAAGAATGGCTAAGGGTAATTCAGGTATTATTGCATTTGTTAAAATTGCTTAACCATAAATTAAACCCTTTTGCAAAGTCAGAATCAAATCTCTGGCGTTGCTTACGCCGCTTATGTGAACAAAATAAAAAAGATGAAAAAAATACTTCTGGTAGAGGACGATCCGAATTTAGGTTTATTGCTTCAAGACTATTTGCAGTTGAAGGGTAAGTTTGATGTTACGCTATGTACTGATGGCGATGAAGGCTTGCGCACTTTTAACAAGCAAAACTTTGATTTATGCATTCTGGATGTGATGATGCCTAAAAAGGATGGATTTACGTTAGGAAAAGACATCAGAAAGGTAAACTCACATATTCCGATTATTTTTGCGACAGCGAAAACCATGCTCGAAGATAAATCTGCTGCTTACGATTTAGGTGGTGATGATTATATCACTAAGCCTTTCCGTATAGAGGAATTGCTGTTGCGGATTAATGCCATGTTTAAACGGGTGGCTAATCGCGGTACGCAAACAGAAGAAGAAGCGGAGACGCAGTTCTCTATCGGTAAATATATTTTCGATTATACTACCCAGATTATCTCGGCAGGAGAAGAAAACCAGAAACTATCTACCAAAGAGGCTGAATTACTGCGGTTACTTTGCCTGAAGAAAAACACGGTTTTAACGAGGGAAGAGGCACTTTTAAGCATCTGGCATGATGACAACTACTTTAATGGTAGAAGTATGGATGTTTTTTTAAGTAAACTACGCAAATACCTTAAAGGAGATCCTAACGTAGAAATTATCAACGTACACGGTAAGGGTTACAAGTTGCTGGTAAGCTAATTAAATATATAAGTTTTCCTGAACCACAGGGATGATATTTCTTTCCTGCGCCAATGTAAACAGGGTGTCTATCGCTTTGCGCCCTTCTGCACCCAGGTTAATACTGTATTGGTTTACATAGAGCTCAATGTGTTTATACATCACCGATTCTTCCATTGCCTGTGCGTGCGCTTTAATAAAATCAATACCAGATTTAGGGTGTGCAAAGGCATATTCCACCGACTGGCGAATCAATCGGTTCACTTTAAGTTGAACGGCCCGGTCTAAGGTTCTGTTAATTACAATACCGCCAAGAGGGATGGCACAACCTGTTTGTTTTTCCCAATAATCGCCTAAATCAACAATTTTAGTCAATCCTTTATCCTGGTAGGTAAAGCGGTTCTCATGAATAATTAATCCCAGATCAATTTGCTCATTCAGCAAGGCATCCTCAATCTCAGAAAATACCATTTCCTGTTTATTCTGTAAACCCGGATAAGCAATACCCAGTAAGAAGTTGGCAGTGGTGTATTTTCCCGGAATTCCTATTTTGAGGTTGTGGTTTTCTTTTGCTAATTCGGCCTGAAGTGTTTCTGGCGTATATTTTTTACTAATTAACAACGGGCCAACACCAAAGCCCAGTGCACTACCAGCATCTAGTAAGGCATATTGATGGGCTACGTAAGCAAAAGCATGAAAACTTAGCTTGGTAATATCCAGTTCGGCCCTTAAAGCTTTTTGATTTAATGTTTCTACATCATCAAATAACACTTCAAAATCTAAACCTTCAGTATCGATTTTGTGATGAATCAATGCGTCGAAAATAAACGTATCGTTGGGGCAGGGAGAAAAACCTAGGGTAAGCTTCATATGTCAAAAATAGGAACTCAGATAAATTACTTCGTCATACTCAGTTCATTTCTCCAATAAAAGAAATGGCCCAATCGTTTAAGTTCTTAATAGCTAAGCCCATTTTCCAATTGTCTTTATTGCGGGGCTCCACGTAGTTGGATATGCTTCTAACCTGCAAACAATCTATATGCTGTTGGTTACAGGCGTAAAAAACTGCGGCACCTTCCATACTTTCGGTAGTTGGATTTAACCTTTGTACCAGGTTTTTAATGCTCTGTTCGCTACCACTTACCCGATTAACTGTTACGCCAGTGCCTTCTGTTAGTCCCGTTTTTTGGATGCTTGTGGCGGTATAATGGTTTTCGCCAAAACCCAGGTCGTTAATGGTTAGAAATTCATCGCCGTTTTCGGCACCCAATTCTGCAAAAGTATCGGCAGTAACACTTACCAGGCTTCCCAGAGGGATATTGCGATCGAAACAACCTGCAATACCCAGATTGATAACCAGGTTATATTTAGGCGATAAGTATTTACCAAGTGAAAAGGCAGTGGCTACCATGCCCACGCCTGTAATTAGTACATCAAAATTTTTGCGCTCACTAAAATCACCTTCACCAAGGTTAAAATGCTGATAGAAAATACTCAACTCTGCTTTGGTTGCGGCAACTATTAATGTTTTCATATTCAAAGATAAGTTATTCTAAAAATAGCAAGGCAGGTAATTTGAATGGGAGAGAGGGTAAAATATTTAACGTAGAGCAGGCGAAATATTTAACCACAGAGCGCGCAAAGTTTAATCACAAAGGACACAAAGTTTATTCCCACTGCTTTAAACATGATTTGAGCGATATACAAAATAACTCAGCGTTAAATGAGCTTATATGGCTTATATTGTTCAAGTTTTTTAGTTAAACTTTACCATGTAAGACATATAAGAAGTATAAGTGTAGCGTGTATTTGTGTTTTCGTGGTGAATGCTAATGAGCATAAACTTTAAACCACCCCGCCACTACATTGGCCTGTACACCCCCTCCTTAAAAAGTAGGGGAGTTGGGATCTAAGCGTTAAATGTGCTTACATGGCTTATATGGTTCAAGTTTTTCGTTAAATTTTACCATGTAAGTCATATATGAAGTATAAGTGTAGTATGCCTGTGTGTCTTGGTGGCGAAATATTTAACCGCAGAGCGCGCTAAGTTTAATCGCAAAGGGCACAAAGTTTATTTCCACTGCTTCAAACATGATTGGAGCGATATCAAAAGTAAGTTTAGCTTTAAATGAGCTTACATGGCTTATATGGTAAAAGTTTTTTGGTTAATTTTTTACCATGTAAGGCATATAAGAAAGTATAAGTGTTGTGTGCTTCGTGTCTTGGGTGGTGAATGCTAATGGGGTATGAAGTTAAAGAAGCCGGCATGCCCGCCATCTTCCATTCTTTCCTTTTACGTTCCCTCAAATTATGTGGTTTTCGTCAAGCTTTATCCTTTAAGCGCCAAGCTTAAACCTTTATCTGTATATTTGCATTTTATTTTATAATAATGATTTATATAACGAGAAAAGCATCGTTCAACGCAGCACATAAATTATCTCGCACCGATTGGGACCAGGATCAAAATGACGCTGTGTATGGCAAGTGCGCAAACCCTAACTGGCATGGTCATAATTACTGGCTATATGTTACCGTAAAGGGAGAAGTAAATCCGGAAACAGGTTTCTTAGTAGACTTAAAATGGTTAAAGGATGTGATGAATACTTATGTTGTAGACAAGGTAGATCATAAAAACCTTAACCTTGATGTTGATTTCATGAAAGGTAAGTTGGCTTCTACAGAAAATTTGGCCATCGAAATCTGGAATCAGCTAATAGCTCCAATTGCAGAAAGTGGCGCAATACTCCATTCGGTTAAGATTTATGAAACCGAAAATAATTATGTTGAATATTTCGGTTAATCTAATCCGCAAAACACACCTTATATTTTAATGGAAAATAAAGACGTTTTAAGAGAAGAATCGATAGATGGGTATGTAAAAATAGACCGCTATAACGATTTGAAAATTTCTGCCGTTGCAGATCATTACAAAGATATTTTAGGGCAATTGGGTGAAAATCCTGAGCGCGAAGGCTTACTGAAAACACCTGAACGTGTAGCTAAAGCTTTGCAATACTTAACCCATGGTTACGATTTAAAACCTGATGAGATTTTAAGGTCGGCTATGTTCGAAGAAGATTACAGCCAAATGGTTGTAGTTAAGGATATTGAAGTGTATTCGATGTGCGAGCACCACATGCTCCCGTTTTTTGGTAAGGCACATATAGCTTACATCCCTAATGGTCATATTGTAGGTTTAAGTAAAATCCCCCGTGTGGTTGATGCGTTTGCCCGCAGATTACAGGTTCAGGAACGATTAACCAATGAAATCAGAGATTGTATTCAAAATACACTTAACCCTCAGGGGGTAGCTGTTGTGATGGAATGCCGTCACTTGTGTATGGCCATGCGTGGTGTTCAAAAACAAAATTCTGTTACCACCACTTCAGCATTTACAGGCAGTTTCTTAAGCAATGATAAAACAAGAGCTGAATTTTTAAGATTGATTACAGCAAGTTTAGATTAATAATAACCAAACAAATATCAGGTATTAAGAAAGTAAAGTGTGATTCTTTTTCTTAATACGCTAATCCAATAATAATGAGAGCATATATTTTTCCTGGACAGGGAGCGCAATTTGTAGGCATGGGTAAAGATCTTTATGAGAACCCATTAGCGAAAGAACTTTTTGAAAAAGCGAATGAGATTATCGGTTTCCGCATTAGTGATATTATGTTCGGCGGAACAGATGAAGAATTAAAGCAAACTAACGTAACCCAGCCTGCAATCTTTTTGCACTCGGTAATTTTAGCTAAAGTTTTAGGCGATAGCTTTAAACCTGATATGGTAGCTGGGCACTCTTTAGGAGAATTTTCTGCCTTGGTTGCTGCAAATGCATTAAGCTTTGAAGACGGATTAAGATTGGTTATTGCACGTGCCAATGCCATGCAAAAGGCATGTGAGGCACAGCCATCAACAATGGCAGCAATATTGGGTTTGGCAGATGAGGTTGTAGAGCAAATCTGTTCAGGTATTGATGCTGTCGTAGTACCAGCAAACTACAACTGTCCGGGGCAATTGGTTATTTCGGGAAGCATTGAAGGTATTGACCTGGCTTGTGCCAAATTAACTGAGGCAGGTGCAAAAAGAGCATTAAAGTTAAATGTAGGTGGTGCATTCCACTCTCCATTAATGGAACCTGCTAAAATTGAATTGCAGGCAGCTATAGAAAATACGGCAATTTCTGCCCCTGTTTGTCCGGTATATCAAAATGTAGATGCCAAGCCATATACAGACCCGGCACAGATTAAAGAGAATTTAATCAAACAATTAACGGGTGCTGTACGTTGGACTCAAACCGTTGAGCACATGTTGGCTGATGGTGCTACCGAATTTGTTGAAGTAGGACCAGGTAATGTTTTACAAGGATTGGTTAAAAAAGTAAGTCGCGAAGTGCAAACCAGCAGCGCAACTATTGCTTAAAACCGTTCAACATAAAATCATTTCAACGCCATGAACATCACTGTTTATGGCGTTATTTTTTATCAATAATTAATATCTTTATCAAAATCGATGAAATTGAGCTTTGGTGTAAAAATAAGATTCCTCTTACTCATATTGGGTTGCTGTTTAATAGTAACATCAATTTCTTTAAGTCGATTTAGCACCAAAAGCCAGCTACTGGAACATGATGGACAGGAAATTCAGGATAATTTATTAGCCAAAGAACGAATAGTAGAAAAATTTCTGGCAGATGCAGCGCAGGTTGACCTGGCTAAAAATCTTCATCTTAAGCCCAATACCGCGAAAGATTTTTTAGAAACGTACAGGGATGTAAGTGGTATAAATATTTTAACCTATCAAAACAACATTCTAAAGTTTTGGAGCAGCAACAGGGTTACCGATATAGATCCATCCACCATCAAAATGGGCACCTCTGTATTGTTCTTTTCTAATGGTTGGTATGAGGTTATCAGGAGCAAAAAGGGCGATTTTGACTTTATCTTTCTCATCCTCATTCAATCCCAATATCCATTTAGAGAAACCGAGTATTTTAAGAATGATATTGACCCGCTCTTGTCTACAAATCAGGCCCTAACCTTAGCTTCCTTTACCGATAAGGAGGTTTATACAATTAAAAGCTTAGACAATAGGTTTTTATTTGGGCTAAAAGTTAAGCCCGGCTATACCGACGACTTTACTTCTAAAACACAGATATGGATGTTTGTTGCCGGTATGCTGTGTATTTGCATGTTCTTCAATTCATTGAGCTCATATTTTGCTAAGCGCGGTTATTTGGCAGGGGGTACTATCTTACTTTTTGCCTTTTTCTTCGTGTTTCGATATTCAGATTTACATTATGGCTGGTTTTCTAATCGTTTTGCAGTTAATTTGTTCGATCCAAGAATATATGCCGAAAGCTTTTTACTGCCTTCTCTTGGCGGCTTCCTGTTAAATGTGATTACGGTAACCTGGTGGCTACTTTTTGTTTACAATCATAAAGAACAATACCAATTTCCCGGATGGATAAAACGCAATAAAGTAATCGGTCTCGTTATTCATATCGTATTACTCCTCTTTATCGGGCAAATTACCTTATTGGCAGATGATGCCTTCTTTGGACTGATTTATAATTCAAAAATCAACTTCGATATTATTAATATCCTTAAACTGAGTGGATCGAGCTGGGTGAGTATCGTTATTCTGTGTTTGGTTTGGTTTCAAATTTATTTAATTACCATTATTTCAACCGAGATAACCAAGCCATTAAACGTAACCAATACAGAGCGGATAACCATTTTTCTGATTGGTTTTTTAAGTGTATTTATTTATAAATTAAGCACCGATTTTACAGCATTCTTCATCGTTTTTGCACTTGTTTTCTTTATTGTAACCCGCGCAAATTATGTAAACGACAAGAAGTTCTCTGTTGGCCTTTTTGCCATTGTATTCTTTTGTTTGGCCTTCAATACTTCAATTAAGTATATCAAGTATAAGGATATTACCGAAAGAAGCTGGAGAGAGCCCATGGCCAGAAAAGTTCAGTCTTCTGAAGATCCAAATGCTGTATTGGCACTGGGCTCGCTGGAAAAACAGTTGTTGGGTGATGAATTTTTACTTCGTTTTTTTAGTCAGGACGAAGGCTCCAGCTATCAGGTATTAAAAAACCATATCAAAAACTATTTAGATGGTTATCTGAACCGGTACGACTACCAGATTTATGCTTACAATACCGCAGGTAAACCTACTAACTTGCAGGAAACACAACCGCTAAACAAGTATAAAGGCCTGGTGCAGTCGGGCTCTGTGAAGATAGATAGCTCTAACTACTTCTATCAGGTTAATAATACTTTTGGTTATCAGGATTATTTTGGGATTGTTCCTATGGTTGATAAGGGGAGCCTTTTAGGAACACTGGTTATCGAACTTCGTTCAAAACCGTACAATTACAACAACCGGCTTCCGGATTTATTGGGCGACCATAAGATGATGAAGGATGAGGATTTTAGGGGGTACTCTATAGCGCTGTATAGTAACAATGTTTTGCTTAACCAGTCGGGAAATTATACCTATCCCTTAAACGGGAATAGTTTTAAAGGTAAAAAAGATGATTTTGTGGTGAGTAATGATGACTTGCTGCATTATAGCCATTTAATTTATAAGCCTAGTGATAGTAAAATGGTTATTATCAGTAAGGAGAAGGTAGATTACGTAGAACGTTTAGCTGCATTATCGTTCTTCTTTTTGGTCTTTATTATTTTCTCGCTGGTTCTTTTTGGCCTGGTATGGCTGGTTAAAAATTTAGATGATGACAAAATTGGCTGGTTTAGCATTAACCGGTCATTGATGATTAATGCCAATAAGATTTTATATAAAACCCGGATTCAGGTTTCTATTGTACTATCGGTGGTAGCTACGTTGATTATTGTGGGCTGGGTAACGTATTATTACATGAATTTGGAGTACAGGGGGCAGCAAGATGCCTTTTTGAAGGATAAGATTAGAAAGGTACAGCAGAATTTTGAAAAACAGATTTTCAACCATGGTATTATCACCAATGATGAAAATGCCATTGCCGATTTTAACAATTTTGCCGATATCAATAATGCAGATTTAAACCTTTACGATATCAATGGTAATCTGATTATGACCACCTATCCAAAACTTTATAGCTATAAAATTGTGGGGCGAAAGATGGGGGCTAAGGCTTATACTTTTCTCAATAAGCTTCATCGTTCAGAGTATATCAACAATGAGGAAGTTATTGGCAGTTTAAAATATGCTGCGGCTTATGCACCTATTCGCAATGCGCAAAATAGAACAATTGCCTATATCGGATTACCTAACTACTCTAACGAAGAAGAGTATACAGATAAGATTGCACTATTTGTTAGTAACCTGATTAATATTTATGCCCTGGTGTTTGTGGGTATTGGTGTGCTGGCGGTATTTTTAGCCAATCAGATCACTAACCCGCTTACTTTTATTCAGGAGAGCATTAGCCGTACTAAGATAGGACAGCGTAATGAGCCTATAGTATGGAGGAGGCATGACGAAATTGGTTCATTGATCAAAGAGTATAATAACATGATTGCCGCTTTGGAAGAAAGTGCCAGAAAGCTCGCCCGATCTGAAAGGGAGAGTGCCTGGAGAGAGATGGCCAAGCAGGTTGCCCATGAAATTAAGAACCCTTTAACGCCTTTGAAATTAGGCGTGCAGTTGTTAGATAAATCCTGGAAGGAGAAGGATCCAAACTTCGAGAATAAGTTTATTAAATTCAGTAAATCATTTATTGAGCAAATTGAGAGCCTTTCTAAAATTGCCTCAGAGTTTTCGAATTTTGCAAGAATGCCAGATACTAATTTAGAGAAGCTTTCTGTATTGCCTATTCTTGCACAGGCCAGAGAGGTTTTTAAAAGTACTTCCAATGTGGAGATCAATATTTCGGATAAGACGGATAAAAATGTGCTGGTAATGGCCGATCACGATCAGCTTTTGCGAACGTTTAACAACTTATTTAAAAATGCCATTGAGGCGATGGACGGAGAGGCGCTTTGTTGTATCACGGCTGTATTATACAACGATAAGAGCCACGCTTATGTAGAAGTGAAAGATAATGGTAAGGGTATTCCGGCAGATTTTCACGAGAGGATCTTCGTTCCTAACTTTACTACTAAAACATCGGGAACAGGTCTTGGCTTAGCCTTTGTGAAACAGGCGATAGAAAATGCCGGAGGTACGGTAAGTTTTACTTCGGTAGCCGGAGTAGGAACAACATTCTACCTCAGTTTCCCGCTAGTTTAATCAATTGAATAAGGAAGTTTATCTTAAATCTATTTGAGCTTTACCCATGGTGCTTCCGTCGGTATATAAGATAACGGTGTAAATGCCCTTAATAAAAGGCTTAGGGTTAGTCCAGTCTATAGTATAGGTTGTTTCATCGTTATTGTAATCAATGAAGATAGAGTGGCTGTACTGCATATCCTGCCCATCTGCTTCGAAACGGTTGCTATCTTCAGCCAGCAAATTTCCAGCAGGGTCAAAAACCCTCAGGTAAATATTGTGATGACCTTTTTCTGCCAGCTCGTTAGGAATAATATTAAAGCGTACACTTAGCTTTTCTGCAGTTGATGACTTGGTTACTTCTACTTTTTTCCCGCTTGATTTAGTTCTGAACGCGATGATATCAGCATCTTTAACCTTTAGGGCAGCTGCCGTTTTTACTTTAGCGTTTAGCGCTGTGTTTTCCGTTTCCAGGTTTGTAGCCCTGGTGCCCATATTTTTAATGGCATTCTCCAGGCTATCTCTACTGTTTTTTAGAAAGGTATTATCCTTTTGAAGTTGAATAATCTGATCGTTGTAGTTTTTAACGAAAGTTTTAAGCTCATCAATCTGTGCATTGGCCTTGTCCAGCTCTCCCTGGGTAATCTGTCCTTTTTCCAAAGCCACCTTTAATTCAGCAATTTTTTCTCTCGCTAGCTTTTGCTCCTCAACCAGTTTGTCGTTCAGATCTAAATTAAGGGCATTAACCTTATCCAGTTCAACCTCTATTTTTTCAACCTCTAAACGTAACTTGTCCTTTTCAGTACTGACGGTTACAAATCTTTCACTTTGTTGTCGGTCTTTAAAAAACAAGTAGGCATTGGTTCCAATAAGGGCGGCAATAACAATAACTAAAAAGTAAATTTTGTTTCTATCACCCTTGTTAATCTTCTGTGGTTCCATTTTTATTTAAGCTGTATCTTCTCCAATTAATATATTCTTGAATTTCCATAGGTAAATGGTTATACAGTAATTTTAAAATAGGGCGCAAATTAAAATTTTTATTAAACTTATATGAGTTTTTAAAAAAAATCGTTTACTTGCTAATGTTCGTTGGGTTAAGGCCTAATTGAGCATTAACACACCAATTGAATCAAAAACAAGACATTATAATGTTCAAAAACTTTGTATACGCACTTTTATCTTTAATTGTTCTACCGTATATCTTAAATGCACAACCATTATCAAAAATTGCACCAAAAAGAGAGTTTCGTGGGGTTTGGGTTGCTACTGTAACCAATATTGATTGGCCATCAAAGCCGGGCTTGTCCATAGATCAGCAAAAACAAGAACTTATAGGGATACTGGAACGTCACAAAAGTCAGGGTATGAATGCCATTGTTTTGCAGGTAAGACCAGCAGCTGATGCCTTCTATGCGAAGTCGCGAGAGCCATGGAGCCAGTGGTTAATGGGCAAGCAAGGCCTGGCACCAGCACCCGGATACGATCCGCTTGCCTTTGCGATAAAGGAGGCCCATTTTAGAGGAATGGAATTGCATGCCTGGTTTAATCCTTATCGTGCCAGTATGAATAGTACTACCTCCCTGGCAGAAAATCACGCTTATAAAAAACATCCCGATTGGTTTTTTACTTATGGCGGCAAAAAGCAGTTCGATCCCGGGATTCCGGATGTTAGGGCCTACATTGTTCAGGTAATTTTAGATGTGGTTAAGGAATATGATGTGGATGGGATTCATTTTGATGATTATTTCTACCCTTATCCCATTGAAGGGCAACGGATAGATGATGGCAATACTTTTTATAAAAATCCCAATAACTTCTCCGATATTAAAGATTGGCGTCGTAATAATGTCGACCTGCTGATTAAAACACTTGCAGATAGTATTCATCACTATAAAAAATGGGTCAAATTTGGTATTAGTCCCTTTGGTATCTGGCGCAACAAGCATGAAGATCCGGAAGGTTCTGCAAGCAGTGGATTATCTAATTACGCCGAGCTGTATGCCGATAGCCGTAAGTGGGTAAAGGAGGGTTGGGTAGATTACATCAATCCACAAATTTATTTCACTTTTAGCAGGCGTGTTGCTCCTTACGCCACATTGGTAGACTGGTGGAGTAATAATAGCTATGGCAGGCATGTTTACATCGGTCAAGGTGCTTATCTGGTTAATTCGAGGGCAGAAGCTGCCTGGAAAAACCCTTCAGAAATACCCAATCAAATTCGATACCTCAGAAACAGTAACCGGGTTCAGGGGAGTGTATTTTTCTCTTCTAAATCAATGATGACGGTAGCAAGGGCAGTAGGCGATTCATTAAAAAACGATTTATATAAATATCAGGCTTTACCACCGCAAATGCCCTGGTTAGATGAGGTTTCTCCAAATCAACCGCAAGCATTAACAGCCGACGCTTTAAAAGATGGTGTACATTTGAAATGGCAACAACCCTTAAAAGCCAGTGATGGAGAAACCGCTTCCGGGTATGTGATTTATCGCTTTAGTGAAGGGGAAAAAATCTCTGTACTCGATCCGAAGAACATCATTAAAATTAGCTTTGAAGATTACGTTTCTTTTATCGATACTGCTGTAGAAAGCGGAAAACGTTATAGTTACCTGGTTACGGCTTTAGACAGACTGAAAAATGAAAGCGAACCTAGTGGGCCTGTAGGGGTAGAGGTACCCTTGGCGAAGGAGTAGGGAATTTGAGTAGCAAGATTGTTTAATTATTGAACTGTTTAATTGCTTAACTGTGCCGAAGGAACAAGGAGCAAGGAACAAAGAGTAAAGATCGGATGAAGGTTAGGCTTTCAGGACTGGCAACTTTGGGCAACTAGACTTCTGACTTCCGGACCTCAGACTTTCGGACTAATGAACTGTTTAATTGCTTAACT
>NZ_FOGG01000001.1:288529-297422 GCF_900111155.1 Pedobacter rhizosphaerae
TCTGACTTCCGGACCTCAGACTTTCGGACTAATGAACTGTTTAATTGCTTAACTGTGTTGAAGGAACAAGAAGCAAGGAACAAGGAGTAAAGACTGGATGCAGTTAGGCTTTCAGGACTGACAACTTTGGGCAACTAGACTTCTGACTTCTTGACCTCAGACTTTCGGACTAAAAGGAACAAAGAGTAAAGATCGGATGCAGGTTAGGCATAATGTCTAAATACTAACGACTAAATACTAACTACTGCAGTAAGTATCAAGATCCTAGTATCAAGTATCAAGACAGGGAAATAGCTTCTTCAGTCTTTCAGCTTTTAGCCTAACCTACAGCGCATTAAACTTTTTGCCAAAAATCTGTAACATAATTCATCCTTAGGCGTTTAATGATAAACGAATAAAATGGACAAATTGAACCGTTTCTTTTGGTTTTGCTCTGGCGCTCATATTCCCACGTTAGAAAAGTACCCAAGCGAACAGAATAAATATACAGGAATTGGTGCCACGATCTTCTTTACTGGCCTTTTCGCTGCACTATCTGGCGGTTATGCCATGTATTTTGTTTTTAAGGGAGATGATTTAGCCGTAATTTTTGCGATAGTTTTTGGTTTTCTATGGGGAGCTGCAATTTTCAACATGGACCGCTATATTGTTTCGAGTATAAACAAGAGCGCAACCACCAATAAACAGCTTTTACAAGCCACGCCACGTATTTTACTGGCCATTATGATCGGTATTGTAATTTCAAGGCCTATAGAGCTAAAAATCTTCGATAAGGAAATTAAGGAACGTTTAAAGGTAAGCTACCTAAATGGTCAGCGTTCAAAAATTGATACCCTGAACAAAGCTTTTGAAAAAAAGTATCAGGTAGAATTTGGGCGGCTTAACCAACAGAAGGCAACGAGAGACTCGCTTGAAAAAGGAATTAAATCGGATCGTCAAAAACTAAACTTCGAGATTTTCGGGAATAAGACTACTGAAACTTCTGGCGTGATGGGCTATGGTCCTTATGCTAAAAGGAAGGAGGCTGAGATTAAGCAACGCGAGGCAGAATTGGATAGCCTGAAAGCCAATATAAATAAATCTGAATCTTTTGTTGATCAGCGTAAACAGTTTGATGGACTCTTCACTGAAAAGCTTTATACCGCAAAGCAATTGGATAGTTTGGCCAATATTGCAGGTTTTGCTGATCGTAACTGGGCCCTGGGGCAACTGAAGTTTAATGCCGATGGTACCAGAGATAATAATACGGCATTGGCAGTTACTTTTATAGGCTTGCTCTTTATCTTCTTTGAATGTTTACCTGTTTTTGTGAAGTTGATGAGTGCCAGAGGCCCTTATGACTATGCAACGGCTGATGGAGATGAAGTAGCCATCTATCAATCTAAGAAGGATAAGGATTTTCATTTAGAAGTGGCAGATAATATTCACGAGACGAGAGTAGATTCAGAATCTTCTAAAAAGAAAGAAATAATTAAAGGCAAGGCCTACAGAGATCTTGAACGTCATGATTGGGATAGCTAGTTTTAAGACAAGTATCTATTTACCGCATCTAACAAAGCAATAAAATTCGCATCTTGGCCATATAAATTTAACAACGCATTATATAATGAAGAAAGTTTTTCTATTCACCTTAGTGGGACTAGCCAGTTTACAGTTAAAGGCTCAGCAAATTGATAAAATAATAACCCGGGAATACACAGATCATTTAATTAAGACCCTAAGTAGCGACGACATGCAGGGCCGCGCAACATTTACCCCAGGTATTGATAAGGCCGCAACTTTTATTGAGTCGGAATTTAAAAAGATCGGACTTCAGCCCTTGCCAGGAGAGAAAACCTTCCGCCAGACTTTTTATAAATATCAAGTTACCAGATTAAGTACCTCTGTTAAGCTTGATGGTAAAGATATTGCTGCCGAAAATATACTTGTTTCAGGAGCTAACGGAGAAGAGGTGAAGCTTAATCAGTCTACACTCAGTGTAGTGAAGCTGGATCCGGAAAAGCCTTTTGTTGCACAACTACGAGCGGCAGTTGAAAGTAAGAAAAACCAATTGGTATTGGTAGATCCTAAGTTTGCTGATTTGTTTAATCGTTACAAAGGCTATTTTGATCGCCCGGCAACGCTGGATGAAAAGGATGTTTCAGGCCCTTCGGCAGTTCAGGTATTTGTTTTAGGTGCAGATGCTGCAACAAATTACGAAGTGGTAGTTAAAAATAAAGTAAATAAAATGCCTCTTTTTAACGTAGCGGGCGTTATTCCAGGTAAATCAAAGGCCAAGGAAATGGTTATTTTTTCTGGCCATTATGACCATTTAGGCTTTCTTAAACCTGTAGAAGGCGATAGTATCGCTAATGGAGCGGATGATGATGCATCAGGTACTACAGCGATGATCGCTTTGGCTAAATATTATAAAGCATCAAAGAATAACGAACGTACATTGATTTTTGTGGCCTTCACGGCCGAAGAAATTGGTGGATTTGGTGCTAAATACTTTTCTGAGAAGTTAAACCCAGATGATGTAGTAGCCATGTTCAATATTGAAATGATTGGTAAAGATTCGAAGTTTGGAAAGAATACGGCTTTCATCACAGGTTTTGAGCGTTCAGATTTCGGTAAGATTTTACAGAAAAACTTACAAGGAACAGCTTTTACCTTCCATCCTGATCCATATCCGGAGCAAAACTTATTTTACAGAAGCGATAATGCCACACTCGCAGCACTGGGTGTTCCGGCACACACGATCAGTACCGATAAAATAGATATCGATAAATTGTATCATTCTGTTAAGGATGAATACAGTTCATTGGATGTTGAAAATATATTATCAACCATTAAGGCTATTGCAAAAAGTGCAATAACCATTGTAAATGGTACGGATACACCAACCAGAATACCAAAGTTGGAAAAGAAATAACTTAGCATATGAAATAGGAAGCCCTCGTTTGATGATAAACGAGGGCTTTTTTTTTGAGGTTAGGATGGTTGTCATTCCCTCGTAGGAGTAAAGCTTTTCTAGTTGTAGCGCCTCCAATGCTATTAAGTTAAGGAGAAAACTAAAATATGTTGTCATCCTGAGCCTGTTGAAGGCAATTCATTTTAGTTTTCGACTTATTAAGAAGGTCTTCGACGGCTTGTCCCGATTGCACATCGGGAAGCTCAGACAGGACACCATTTTACTTAACATAATAGCATTGGTAGCGTCTCACTACGACCTCGTGGTTTCTGTTTTCCTCACCGCCGGAAAGGCTCGTACCTTTTTCTTGGCAAAAAGGTACCCAAAACCCAAGGCTTGCATCCTTTCTTGGCTAGGATCATCCGAATGCTTATTGCGAGAATAAGAGGCTTAGGCCTTTGTGCACTATTGCTCACCCTCGCTGCTTATTCCCTTGGACAATACATAATGTTTGAAACAGCAAGCATTCGACTGTCCTATCCTGCGAAATGCTGCTAGGCCGGAGGGCGTGCTTGGGAAAGAGCAGTTGTGTTTGAACGGGAATTAGCATTGTGCGGATCAATCTCGCTCAACCCGGCTTCGCAAGGAAAGTTTTTTAAGAACGATCGTCATTCCCTCGCAGGAGGGGATCTTAATGCGGATTTGAGGAGACTCAAAAGGTAATCTCTAGTTGTAGCGTCTCGCTACGACCTAGTAGTTTCTGTTTTCCTCACCGCCGGAAAGGCTCTCCCCTTCTTTTTTCAAGGAGGGGGTATATAGGAATTGTGTGCAGGAGGGGTGGTTTTTTATTATATTAATGGAAATAAAAAAGGGATGAATTCAGTTTGATTCAGCGCGCACTAACTAAAACAGGTATTCCATTACATAATCATCCATAATATAGCCACCACCAATATCTAATGCGACAGATTCTTTGATGTTAAACCCAGCTTTCAGGTAAAAATCTTTGGCTTTATTGTGTTTGTTTACGTTTAGTTGCAGGGCAGTGGCACCGGCATCTTTAATTTGGTTGAAAACCTCATTAATTAAGATTTTTCCGGCACCTTTTCCGTGGGCACTTGGTAAAACATACAATTTATGGAGTTTATAAATTCTGTTTTCATGATCGATTATGGAATACCCGGCAAACCCGTATTGTTCTTCATCTTCTTCTGCAATTAAGAAGATATGACCTTCCATTAGCTGGCGCAGTAGCTCACCTCTGTTATACATTTTCTCCAACATATAATCAATCTGCTGCTGGCCGATAATATCCAGGTAAGTTGAGGGCCAGGTAGCTTCTGCAATAGCCTGAATCAACTCAATGTCTTCTTCCTTGGCCTTTCTCAGGGTAATCATATCGGTTCGCTTATAAATATCGGGGCTCCGGAAAAGGTAAACTCGATAAAGCCATCATTCACAACGTTGAAAATTCCATCTTCATTCTGCATCAGATTCGTCACTTCCAGGTAGGAGTTTCCTAAAATGTTAAATTCACTTCCTGAGGGTTTCCAAACTGAGAAGCCAGATTTTATAGTGTAATATTTTGCTCTGTCGGTAAACACAACCATGTTGATTTTATCTGAAAAACCTGCAAATTTTTCTAAATCAAACTTATCTGTAATTACATTTACTGCAGGATACTTTTCTTCGAAAAGATAGTTAACCGCAACCATGAGCGAATCAACCGGCCCCTGGATAACTTTAGTGTTTTCTTGTGTTTCAGCTGTGTTTCCGTTAACCAAAACATCAACCTTTAAGCCTAGGGAAAGAATTTTGTCATAGTTTTCGCCATTAACTAAAAGGGTAGGGCTCCATTCTAGAAGTTGGCCCAACAGCTCCTCATTAAAATTTCCCAGCTCATCTATATATAAGGCTGGTTCTTGTTTTTCTTTTACAATGTGGTGTGAAGACATAAGGACGAAGATAAAAAAAATAGGGGCAAAAAGACTGTAGGTAAAAACAACAGGAGGTAAAATATAAGCTATCTTTTTACAGCATCGTAAAAATCCTGATAGGCTCCAATGAAATCATCGGCGTTATAAATCGCTCCTGAAACAGCAATACCATAAATTCCTGTTTGCATCAAGTCTTCTACGTTTCCTAATTTTATACCGCCAACAGCTAAAACCGGAATATTGTTGTCTATTTTTTTTAATTCGAGCATCGCCTTTTGATATCCTTCAATACCCAATACTGGATAATCGTTGGGCTTGGTGGTGGTAACATCAAACGGACCTAACCCTACGTAATCTGCTCCCGCCTCAGTTAAACGAATAATTCCAGCTAGATCATTTGCCGAGCCACCCAAGGTTACATCATTTCCCAACTGCAAACGTAATGAAAGCAAGTCAGCATCCATGTTTTCCACGTGAAACCCTTGGATATCGGCCATGCCATGTAGGTGTGTATGGTTGGTAACAATTAATGTCGTTCCCCAATCGTCGCAGATTTCGGCGATGGCATTAATATCGGCTAAAAGTTGTTCATCAGTTTTGCTCAAACATCTGTATTGAATCCATTTTGCCCCGGCCTCGCAGGCCCATTGTACCTGATCAATGTGGCTAATGCTGGCATGGTCATGTGTGATATACTGGAGTTTTTCTATGTATTTCATGTGTTGCAAACTTAACAAAGATATTCAGGTTAGGTTGCTTGATATTTCAGGGCTTGGTAAAATTTGTTGCCACGGAAGCACGGAAGACACGGAAAGAAATTAGGAGGAGGAATATGCTTCCTAATACAGTAGCGCCTTATAATTTCTTATATGGCTTATATGGTTCAATCTTTTATTGTAAAGGATGCTGCGTTATTGTGTGTTTGGGTAGTTGGTAAAATTTGTTGCCACGGAAGCACAGAAGACATGGAAAAAAATTAGGAGGAGGAATATGCTTCCTAGTACAGTTACGCCTTATAATTTCTTATATGGCTTATATGGTTCAATCTTTTATTGTAAAGGATGCTGCGTTATTGTGTGTTTGGGTAGCTGGTAAAATTAGTTGCCACAGAAGCACAGAAGGCGCGGAAGTAAAAAGAGTTTCCGTGTAAATCCGTGTTTCCGTGGCAAAAAAAATTAAAATTTCGCATTCAGGCTCAACAAGAAGTTGGTTCCTGCTTGTGGGTAAAAGAAGTTCTCTGTTGTTCTGCTTCCTCCTAACTGATAGCCATAAGTATAACCATTGCTTTCATAACGTTTATCAAACAGGTTATTAACCAGTAAGCCTAAATTGATGTTTTTAACACCGGCAAATTTAAAGTCGTAGCCCAGGCGCGCATTGCTTACCCAGTAACCGTTAATGGTTCTGTCGTTATTTTGAGTATTATCCAAATATTGTTTGCTTACATATTTGCTTTGTAAGGCTATGGCAAAACCTTTAATTGGGTTATAGGCCAGTTCGCCAAAAAGAACAGCATTAGGTGAGTAAGAAATGTCGGTTAATTCATATTGATTTATAACCTGCCCGCCATTATCGTAATCGTCGTAGTATTCTGTGAAATTCTTGATCTTGTTGCGACTGAAAGCAGCATTGGCATTGAGGGTAAATTGTTTGTTGATGCTGTAAGAACCATCCAGTTCGATACCTAAGCGATAGCTTTTATCTACATTCTGACGGAAATTGCCACCTACATCATTGATTTTTCCTGTAACCACTAACTGGTTTTTGTAGAACATGCCGTATAAGTTTGTACCCACATTAAGTTTACTGTTTTTGAAGCGGTAACCTAATTCAACATCGTTCAGGTGTTCGTGTTTCGGGAAAGCACCAGCAGCTGCATCAACATAATCATCGCGGTTAGGTTCTTTGTTGGCTACACTAAATGAACCATAAATATTGCTCTCTGAGTTGATGAAATAAGTTGCGCCAACTTTAGGATTAAAGAAATTTAGTTTGTCTACAATTCCTAAAGTATTTAACTTATTCTCTGTTCCATCAATGGTATAATAAACCCTGCGGTATTGAAGATCGGCAAATAAACTTAAAGATTCTGTTGGGCTATAGTTTGCTTTTCCATAAATATTGAAGTCTGTTTTAAAACCGTCGTTATCATAGTAATGGCGATCATTATTCCCATTTGATGCATATTGCGCCCAAATAACTTGACCGAAATGCGCCCCTTTATATTCATTGTATCCACCACCAAGTGTGAAATTAAATTTTTTGTTCGGTTGGTAGTTAAAAGCATAAGTTGCGCCATAAAAATCATTGTCTAACCATCTTCTTCTGATCAAATCTGTACTTTCAATGGTTGTTCCGCCCACTACAACTGGATTAAGGCCATAATCACTTAAATCGTTAGCTACACGATATTCCTCGTAATAGCCCTTGCCTTTAGTATAATGTAAGGCCCCATTGAACGTGAATTTTTCTGAAAGCTGACGGGCATAGATTAACTGGTAATGATCTTGCCAGTAATTATCTGTTTGGTTTTCGTAGGTAAAGCTGTTGTATCTTCTGCCAGAACTTAAGAGATTTTCGGCATCTGCCTGACCAAGCTCGTTTCTTGCAATATAAGCATTCATCCCAGCCAAATCATTGGTTAAACGAGATTCAGGAATACCGTTCCAGGATTGATAGGTTTTTTCAGCACCAGAAAATACATTTACACGCAATAAATCTTTGTTGCCATGGTATGCACCAGATACAAAAAACGATTTTAGGAGGGAGGCCCCACGATCAACATAACCATCAGAGCTGATTCTCGATAGTCGACCGTCAAAACTGAAACGGTTATTGATTAATCCTGTTCCTACTTTTATGGTGTTTTTCCAGGTGTCGAAGCTACCGTAGGTATTGTTGATTTCGGCATAAGGCTCAGTTTCACTTGCTGTTGTTTGAATATTTAGACTTCCGCCAAATGCGCCGGCACCATTGGTAGATGTACCTACGCCACGTTGAATCTGAATATTGTCTACTGAAGAAGCAAAATCGGGCATATTCACGTAAAATGTACCCTGACTTTCGCTATCGTTAATTGGAATACCGTTGACGGTTACATTTATGCGGCTATTATCGCTTCCGCGGATGCGTATACCGGTATAACCTACGCCTGCACCGGCATCAGAGTTAACCACCACACCCGGGGTATTCTGCAAAATAAAAGGCAGGTCTTGTCCGAAGTTGTTTTTCTCGATCTCCTCTTTGCTTATATTTTTATAAGTAGTGGCCGATTTCTCATTGGCACGGGTAGCCCTTACAATAACCTGATCTTGAAGGAAATTTTGTGCGGTAAGGCCGAAATTAATTTCTGTGTCTTGATTAAGTGTTACCGTTTTTTCTGCGGTTTTATAACCCACATAACTTACCACGATGGTGTATGTGCCATTATTTAAGTTAGCCAGTGTATAAGTTCCGCTGGCATTGGTTTGAGTCATGATGCTGCGGCCCTTAATTTTGACATTAGCCCCCACAAGAGCGCCCTGGCTATCGGTAACTTTTCCGGTAACGGTTATTTGTGCCAAAGCGAAGAATGGCAACATTGCAGCAAATACTGCAGACAATAATTTTTTCACTGATTTTGCTTTTCGTTAAACGATCGGAAATAGGGGTACTCCCGATTTTAGTTAAACTTCCATAACTCCAATCCCTACGCCGGCATTACCCGGATCAGGTGCATTTAAAGGTTTGAAGCTTGGTGGTTTATGGATCCGGTTTTACCCTTTGTCCTATACCATATGCTTTTCACCTTTAAAATGGGTATGATCTCAGCCTGTTTTCGTGTTTTAGAAACAAGGCACCCCTAATGATGGCGCAAATGTAGGTAATATTTTGGGGAAAGCCTAGAAATAGTCTTGAGTCTGTAGTCTTTAGTCCGAAAGTCCGAGGTCCGAAAGTCAGAAGTCTAGTTGTCCAAAGTTGCCAGCTCTACCCTGTCCGTAGAGTTAAGCGCAGCGCCTCTACGGATTAGAACATACCGTTGAGTTTCATAACTCAACATTACTTAAACCGAGTCCAAGACTCT